>CP119315.1:1705000-2905000 GCA_029202845.1 Candidatus Sphingomonas colombiensis
AGCGATCTGGTAATGGGTCGTGGAGGTATCGGAAGTGCGAATGCAGACATGAGTAGCGATAAAGAGGGTGAGATGCCCTCTCGCCGAAAGACCAAGGGTTCCTGCGCAAGGCTAATCCGCGCAGGGTGAGCCGGCCCCTAAGACGAGCCCGAAGGGGGTAGTCGATGGGAACCACGTTAATATTCGTGGGCCTGGTGGTGTGTGACGGATGGTGTGTGTTGTACGTCCTTATCGGATTGGACGTGCTTCGAAACTGTCCCGGGAAATAGCCCCACCGTATAGACCGTACCCGAAACCGACACAGGTGGTCAGGTAGAGTATACCAAGGCGCTTGAGAGAAGTGTCCTGAAGGAACTCGGCAAATTGCCTCCGTACCTTCGGAAGAAGGAGGCCCCGGCTAAGCGCAAGCTCTGTCGGGGGGCACAGGCCAGGGGGTAGCGACTGTTTAGCAAAAACACAGGGCTCTGCTAAGTCGGCTTCAAGACGACGTATAGGGCCTGACGCCTGCCCGGTGCCTGAAGGTTAAGTGGAGGGGTGCAAGCTCTGAAATGAAGCCCAGGTAAACGGCGGCCGTAACTATAACGGTCCTAAGGTAGCGAAATTCCTTGTCGGGTAAGTTCCGACCTGCACGAATGGCGTAACGACTTCCCCACTGTCTCCAGGACATGCTCAGCGAAATTGAATTCTCCGTGAAGATGCGGAGTACCCGCGGTTAGACGGAAAGACCCCGTGCACCTTTACTGCAGCTTCAGAGTGGCATTAGGAAAGAACTGTGTAGCATAGGTGGGAGGCTTTGAAGCATTGGCGCCAGCTGATGTGGAGCCATAGGTGAAATACCACCCTGTTGTTTTCTGATGTCTAACCTCGATCCCTGAAGCGGGATCAGGGACCCTCTGTGGCGGGTAGTTTGACTGGGGCGGTCGCCTCCTAAAGAGTAACGGAGGCGCGCGATGGTGGGCTCAGGTCGGTTGGAAACCGACTGTTAGAGTGCAATGGCATAAGCCCGCCTGACTGCGAGACTGACAAGTCGAGCAGAGACGAAAGTCGGTCATAGTGATCCGGTGGTCCCTCGTGGAAGGGCCATCGCTCAACGGATAAAAGGTACGCCGGGGATAACAGGCTGATAACCCCCAAGAGCTCATATCGACGGGGTTGTTTGGCACCTCGATGTCGGCTCATCACATCCTGGGGCTGGAGCAGGTCCCAAGGGTTTGGCTGTTCGCCAATTAAAGTGGTACGTGAGCTGGGTTCAGAACGTCGCGAGACAGTTTGGTCCCTATCTGCCGTGGGCGTCGAAATTTGAGAGGAGTTGACCCTAGTACGAGAGGACCGGGTTGAACGTACCTCTGGTGTACCTGTCGTCGTGCCAACGGCGCAGCAGGGTAGCTATGTACGGACGGGATAACCGCTGAAAGCATCTAAGCGGGAAGCCTCCCTCGAGATAAGATTTCTTAGGACGGTCGGAGACCACGACCTTGATAGATCGGATGTGGAAGTGCGGTAACGCATGGAGCTAACCGATACTAATTGTCCTATTCGCGCTTGAGAGTCCCACCATCAATGACAGCTCTGGGTAACACCTGCTGTCACTTGGTCGGATGATCCAAGTCGACGCCAGAATATTATACACGTAAAGTGCACGCATCGATTTTGAACCCGTATATTCTCGTCGCTCACCCGCTTCATTGCCTGGTGGCCATAGCGTCGGTGTCCCACCCGATCCCATCTCGAACTCGGACGTGAAACCCGACTGCGCCGATGGTACTATCGCTTAAGCGATGGAAGAGTAGGTCGTCGCCAGGCATTGCAGCTGGTGAGCACGATAATATACGGATGAACCCATTCACAGTTTCTGCCCGCGAGGGCGCGTCGAGCCTCCGCGCGAGGGAGTTCATCAGCACGTCAGTGCGATGAAATCCGATCGTCGGAGGTATTCGCATTTCAACGGCTCAGGCGATCCTCACAAGGATCGCTATCGGTGGCGCGGGGTGGAGCAGCCCGGTAGCTCGTCAGGCTCATAACCTGAAGGTCACAGGTTCAAATCCTGTCCCCGCAACCACCAATATAGCACTAAAGCCCTCGATCCCTCCGGATCGGGGGCTTTGTGCATTTTGGCGGCGGTGCCTTCGTACCGGAGTCGCCGTCCGCTGCGGCATTTGTCGCAAACGCCAACATCTCGAACAGATCGCCGTGAAGCTGGATTTTCCGGCGTTTACCGCCACGTCCGGTGCCGGGCCGGATAACGATGGCTTCCATCAGCGGGCGAACGGCCTCTCGAGCGACATTGCCGTCCGCGGATGGCAGATGCTGTGCCAGTTCCTCTGCCACCCGTCGGTAAATCCGTTCGTAATTGGCGCTCGACGCATCATGGCGCGCAAGCTCACCGTGCCATCCACGACTTTAACGACCCCCGGGAGCCAACGGACAAAGCATCCGCGAAATCCCCCGATGGCCCCGTTCGCGGCGAAGGCCTGAATGCATTCTGCTTCTTGAGCTTCGCCGAGGCTGGGGTAAAATGTCAGGCGTGGCAGATCGATCGTAACGAGCTGCGCCCACAGACTTCCCTCGGTAACCCAAGCCCGATGGAACGAGCTTTTGTATGACGGCAGGCGAGGCTGTCCTGCTGCAAAAAGAAGCCGGTTTTCTTGAAAAGGCCGTGCCACGCATGAAAGCAGGCTCAATCGTGATCTCGAATGACATGGATTTTGAATCACGCAGAAGGAGGCAGATCACCGCATAACACCGACCAGAAGTGATCCGAGCTGCGGGAGTTATCTTCATGAAACCGCCAGTTATCCGCTTCGCTCTCGCCATCGCAGGCATATTGTTGCCGGCGCAAATCGCACGCGCGCAAGAGGCCCACGAGCAACCCGCAACCGATCCCCGTTTGACTGGTGACTGGGGAGGCGCGCGAACGAAGCTAGAGGATGCAGGCGTCACGTTGAGCGCCCATTACTGGTCGGAAACCGCGGGCAATCCCGTCGGTGGGTTCAAGCAGGCGGTTCGTTATACACAACAGCTGGATTTGCTGGTCGAGCTCGATCTTGCCCGTCTGGCGGGCATCGACGGGGGCGAAGTGCGCATCGCCCTGGACGACCGCGTCGGCGGTAGCCTGTCGAACGACGCCATTGGAAACGTCTTTCCGGTCCAGCAGCTTTATGGCGCAGGCCAGAATCTCCGTCTTTCAGAGCTGAGTTACGTGCAACGCCTCCTTGACGGTAAAGTGGAATTCCAGATCGGCTGGTCGCCGCTTGGAAACAGTTTCGCGGGAAATCCCTACGCTTGCTATTTTCAGAACAACGGCGTTTGCGGCAAGCCGATCGGCATTGCTCAAGACAGTGGTGGCGCGCACAATTACCCTGTCGCCCAATGGGGCGCCCGGTTGCGGATCGCCATGCCCAAAGACATCTATGCCGCCGCAGGCATATATCAGGTGAACCCGCACCTCGGCGATAAAGACTATGGTTTCAACCTCACCTTTCAAAGTACCGGCGTCCTCATGCCGTTTGAAATCGGTTGGGAACCCAATCTCGGCAGCGCGCGGTTGCCCGGCCAATACAGGGTGGGTGTGTATTACAACACGTCACCCTCGCCTGACGTTCTACTCGATGTAAATGGCCAGTCCGCCGGTCTCACCGGCGCTCCCTTCCTTCAGCGTCGCTCGCGCTTCGGCTTCTATCTGATGGCCAGCCAAAAGATCTTTGTCGAGCAGCCTGGCTCCAAGCGCGGCCTCGCGCTTTTTGCGTCCTACGCCAGAGGCGACCCGCATGTCGCGCTGTTCGGCAACTCGTGGGAGATAGGGGCGGTCTATCAAGGCACATTCCGGGGCCGGGATAACGATTATATATCCGCGGTCTTCGCATCCGGGCAGTTCAATCCACGGCTGACGCAATACCAGGTGGATCGCGACATCGTCCTACCCGGCTCGGTGGGAGTGCAGCGCTACGAGAGGTTTGCGGAGGTCGATTACAATTTTCAAGCCGCGCCGTGGCTCTCCTTGCGGCCGGGCTTGCAATACGTCCTCCATCCGGGAGGGACGGGGCAGATTCCTGATGCTCTGGTGATCGGCCTCGACGCGCGCATTACATTCTGACCGAGAATGTTCGCCCCGGTCGTCTCGTCAAACCAGCATGTTCTTGTGAACGACGCCGTTCTTGATGATTACGGCGAGGTTGCGATCATGATCCTTCAGCAGATTGATGTCCTGCGTCGGATCGCCGTTGACCAGCAGCATATCGGCCCAGGCGCCGCGCTGCAGGACGCCCAGTTTGGCGGCCTTGTAGGGATCGCGCTCACCGCTCATCGCGAATAGCGTGCTGTTGCCGGATGTGGCGATCCGCAGCGTTCCGACATTGCCGAACACCTGCGCGAACCGCGTCAGCATGACCGTCTCTATGTCGGTGCTATCGGGCTGGAACAGCACATCGGTTCCGAAGGCGACCTTGACGCCGCGAGCCTTGGCCCATGCCGCGACCCGCTCCCAATGGCTGGTCGGCTCGGCTTTCGCGATTTGCGCCGGGGTCAGTGGATTGTCGCCCGCCTGGAACGGTTGAAGGCTAAGCCAGACACCGCGATCGGCCATAAGCTTCAGGGTGGGCTCATCCACCATATGGCCGTGTTCGATCGAGCGGACGCCCGCCTCGATCGCGCAGCGAATGCCGGGAACCGTGTAAACGTGCGTCGCGACATACGTTCCCCAGTCGCTCGCCACCTGCACCGCGGCCCTGATCTCGTCGAGTGTGTATTGAAGCGTGTCGATCGGGTCCGAATCCGAGATCACGCCGCCGCCAAGCGCAAGCTTGATCTGGCTCGCACCGCGCTTGAGTTGGGTGCGGACCGCCGCCATCACCTCGGGCACGCCATTGGCGATCATGAACGCGCCGATCTGTTCGAAACGCGAGGGTTGGCCACCGAGTATGCGCGGATCGGCATAAGCGGGGGAGAAGTCGCCATGGCCGGCGGTCTGCGAGATGAGCGCCCCGCTGGGATAGACCCGTGGACCGGGAATTACCCCGGCATCTATTGCGGCCTTCAGCCCGAATGTCGGGCCGCCCACGTCGCGCACGGTGGTGAAACCGCGCATGAGCGTGCGTTCGGCCTCCGCCACGGCATGGGCGTACATAAGGCCGGTGTCTGCGGCCTGCATGTTCGCCATCGTGTTGGGCGCGAATACCATATGCCAGTGCGCGTCGCTCAAGCCGGGCATCAGGGTGCGGCCGCCGCCGTCAATCTGTAAGGTACCGGCAGGCGGCGAGATTGGCCCCGAGGATATGTCCGCGATCCGGTCACCAACGACGAGCAGGTGGCCGTTGCTCAACCGCTCGTCGATGCCGTTGAATATCCGGACATTGCTGATCAGCAACGCCCTGTCGGGGGTGGCGGCATAGCCGGCACGCGCCATCAACGGCATCGCCAGCGCGCCCGCGGCCGTTCCCATGAAGGCGCGTCGGGACAAGCCCGGCTGCGCGCCAGCGTCGTTCAAGGCATACGGCATGCCGGGTTCCCTGCCGCCGGGGCTGCCAGGAAGGTGATGGTGGCGGGGGCGAAGCTCACGCGTCCGGCACGTTCGGCAACGCCGGCCAGCGACGGCAACGCATCGTCGGCGCCGAGAGTCAGCGCCGCGCCGTTCAGCTTCACGGTCTCGGACTGCAAGCCATCGGCCGCCAGCGTGTAACGCTCGCTCGGCGTTGTCATCTCGATGGCGCTGCTTGCGGTCTTGCTGTTGTTGATCGCGAGCACGGCGACTCCGCCGGGATGGCCGCGCAGGCACTGCGCGTAAAGGTGCAGCCCTTCGCGCGACGGGCCGGCGTCGAGCACCGTCGTTCCCATCAGCCGCCGCCAGAGCAGCGCCGTCCAGTAATTGGGGCGTGGCTCGAAAGTGCCGGACTGGAGCAGACCATATTCACTGGAAGCGAGCGTATTCTGGAACAGCACGGCTACACCACCCCGGGCGAGGCGACCCAGCGTATCGGCGTAGCGAAAGCTGTCGAGGAACGTCTTCGCCCACGGATTGCCCCCGCACGCGGCGTCGGCGATCTCCGTTACCCACACCGGCTTGCCCGGCTCGAAGCGATTCCGTAGCGCGACATAGAAGTCGTTGCTCTTGTCGGCGAGGCTGAGCCATTGTTCGGACAAGGCGGCCGCCGCCGTGGTCTGCGTTTGCGGGCCCATCGAGGCGCAACGGATGGAGGCGGCGGGATAATGATGGTACGAATAGATATCGAATATCGGGCGCGGGTTTGCCGACAATAGCGCGTCGCTCCGGATCATCCCCGGTATTCCGCCGACCGGCATGATCGTGGCTTCGCCCACGGTGCCGGGCCCGACGATCGCCATATCGGGCGCTTCGCGCTTCGCGAACGAATGGAAGACGGCGAAATCGCGCGCATAGGCAGCGGCGTCATACCCGGTCGGCGCGCCGCCATAAGTCGGCATCGTCGGCTCATTGAAGAACTCGGCCGCCGCGATCCTTCCGCCGGCAACCTTGGTGTAAGCGAGCCATTTCGCTGCCTGATCGGGCGTCCAGGATCCGCTGCCGTCACGCACCCCGGAGCTTATGGTGAAAGACGAGACCAGCTCCGCGTTCGCAGCCCGCGCGAAATCGATCGCGCCCTTCCATTCCGCGCGCGTGAGAATGCCGTTGAAGCCTTCCGGCGCCTTCGCGGGCGGCGGGGAATCGTCGTCATGGAAATAGACGGAATTGGCCCAGGTGCCGCTGACCCGCATATAGGCGGGGCCAAGCGCGGCGGTCAGCTTGCGGAGCCGCGGGTTTGCGGTGTCGAGGGGCGGGAGCGACTGGAAGAGATCGGGATCCTGCCCGGCGACCCCGCCCCCCAGCGGCGCCTTTGGCGTGACGTTAAGCTTGCCGCCCGGGCCGTAAGGCTTCCAGAAATTGCCACCGACAATCTCGGCCATTTCGACGTTATAGGATTGATATCTATCATCGATCTGGCCGAGGCGCGGCAGCGAGGCGAGCCGAACTACCGGCGCCCCTTGCGGGGGCGCGTCCGCCCATACGATGCTCGAACAAGCGAAAGATATCGCAAGTGCGGAGATGATTTTCGCGTCACGTCGTCTGCGCATGGCGGCCTCCAAGCAAACACGATCTTCGAGCCATTTAACCAGCGATGTAACCAGCAATTTTCTTGCCATGGGCGAGCAGGTGAGTCGCTCGTCTGCCGGTGACCATTCCAAGTAAAATGAAATGGCGCGGATAGCAAATGCCGGTTCGGGCGAGTCCGCTCGATGCCCGGTGCTTTGCGCGTAACAATTGGCAGCAAGCAAAGTGTCATCCAATGGCGCTTTAATCTTGCGCATTGAGGGCGCATAATGCGCCCAAGCGCGGTAGCCGCGCGTGGAGTCGGTTGCTCCTCAGCCCGGAACGGCCGCAGACGCGTCAGGATATCCTGGCGAAAAGCAATAAAGGGGAGGCATGCAATGCCACTGCCGAATTGCAGCGATCCGGGGCCCGATCAGCCAGGGCAATATCAGAATGGCGCCGTATGGCGCATCGCGCGTCGCGGGCTTCTGGGTGGCCTGTTGACCGTATCGACACTGGCGCTGATCCCCTGGAGCGGGGCATTGTCTGTCGCGCGCCCGGAGGATCGGAGTGCCTTTCTCGCCGTTTCAGCCTTCCTCGTCGGCCGTCAGGCGCTCGATCAGGAACAAGCCGCGCGATTGTTCGACGGGCTCGCCGCCGATGATTCAGCCTTTCCGCAGGACACCCGCGCCCTTCTGACAATTATCAACGCGAAGACCGTTGATCCGCTGCAGCTTCAGCAATTGCTGGACGGGCAAAACTCGCCTCTGGCGGCGCTCCCGCGCAAGATCGTCACCGCATGGTGCCTTGGCATTGTCGGCGCCGGTCCGCGCGCGCGCTGCTTCGCTTATGAGACGGCGCTGAACGCGGTGATGGTGGCGGACGTGCTCAAGCCTCCGACCTACGCTTACGGCGGCTATGGCAGCTGGGCCGCTGCGCCACAGCCCGGATCGCTCCCGGCGATTGGCGCTCCGCAAAGCCTCTTGGCGGAGCCTGGCGCCCATGGCTGACCAATCCGCCGATTTCGTCGTCATCGGTTCCGGCATCATCGGCTCGCTGACCGCGCGCAGGCTGGCCGAATCCGGCTCTTCCGTGCTCATTCTCGAGGCGGGACCACGCGTTACGCGCGGGGAATTGGTCGCCCGCTTTCGCAATTCGCCGCGGCGTGGTGACTGGATGTCCCCTTATCCGCCATCTCCCTGGGCGCCTCACCCGGTCTATGAACCGCAGGACAACGGCTATCTCATCCAGGCTGGCCCGTATCCGTATCCGGCCGAATATATCCGTCAGGTCGGGGGCACGACGTGGCACTGGGCGGCCCATGCGTGGCGCCATGTTCCCAACGATTTTCGCATCAAAAGCCTCTATGACGTCGGCGTCGACTGGCCCTTTTCCTACGAGGATCTCGAGCCCTTCTATCAGGAGGCGGAAGAGCTGATTGGGGTCTCTGGCGCGCCGAACACCGGCTCCCCCCGCGCCAAACCATTTCCGATGGAGCCCGTGGCGGAGCCCTTCGCCATGCGCCGCATCCGGGAGCGGCTGGCCGGCACCTTCGACGTCGTCAGCAACACCACCGCCCGGAACAGCCGCAGCTATGATGGCCGCCCGCCGTGCTGCGGTAACAACAGCTGCCAGCCGATCTGCCCGATCGACGCCCAGTATCACGGCGGCATTGCGGCGGCTTCGGCCGAGGCGGCGGGCGTGAAACTCCAGGTCAACGCCAATGTCTATCGGCTGGAACATGGCCCGGACGGACGGATACTCGCCGCCCATTATTACGATCCCGACAAGGTCTCGCACCGGGTCACCGGCGGGACGTTCATCGTTGCCGCCAACGGCATCGAAAGCCCCCGGCTGATGCTACTTTCGGCGAGCGACAAATTTCCCAACGGGCTGGCGAACAGCAGCGGCATGATGGGCCGCAATCTGATGGACCACCCCAGCACTTCGCTGACGTTCGATGCCGATGAAGATCTCTGGCTCGGGCGTGGGCCGCAAAGTCCAAGCTCCATCAACACGATGCGCGATGGCGGCTTTCGTAACGGGCATGCGGCCTATCGGCTGGATTTCACCAATATCTCCCGGGTCGATGGAGCGACGAAAGCGCTCATCGCCGCCGGCGTGTATGGGCCGGAATTCGAAAAACGCCTGCGTCACAGCGCCGCGCGCGAGATGAACGTCAAGACCGTGCTCGAAGTGCTGCCGCATCCGGATCGGCGGATCACCCTGTCGGACCAGAAAGACGCGATGGGCATTCCCAAACCGCAGGCGCATTATGCGATCGATGATTATACGCGGCGCGGGCACGAGCGCGGGAAGCGCGATTTCCAGCGCATCGCGGACTTGATGGGGGGGACGAACCTCAAATTCAGCAAAGACGGGGATTTCGCCAACAATCAGCACATCTGCGGCACGCTCAGCATGGGCATGGATCCCCGTACCTCGGTTTGCGACGGTTATGGTCGGGCGCACGATCATGAAAATCTGTTCTTCACGGGGACGGGCGTGCTGCCGACCTCGGGCACCTGCAATTCGACGGAGAACGGCCTCGCCGTTGCGCTCAGAAGCGTCCACCACATTCTTGCGGGCAAGCCGTTGGGCACCTCACCGAGGGCTTCATGAGCGGGCCGCGAACCTTGCGGCGCTGGCTTGTGGCTTTGTCTGCTTCGGCCGCCATCATGGGGCCGGCGATAGCGCGCGCGCAAACCGCCGATAGCCGCCTGACGGAACAGGGCGAATATCTCGCCACCGCAAGCGACTGCACCGCCTGCCACACCGCGCCGGGCGGAAAGCCGATGGCCGGCGGGCTGAAAATGGCATCGCCGCTAGGAACGATCGTCTCAACCAATATCACGCCGTCAAAGTCTCACGGCATCGGCCAGTACAGCTTCGACCAGTTTGATCGCGCGGTGCGGGGTGGGGTGCGCGGTGATGGCGCGCGGCTTTATCCCGCCATGCCCTATACCGCCTATGCCCGGCTGACCGACGATGACATGCGCGCGCTCTACGCCTATTTCATGCAGGCGGTAAAACCGGTCGAGGCGACGCCCGAAAAGACGCGCCTGCCGTTTCCCTTCAACATCCGCTTGTCGATGGCGGCCTGGAACATGCTGTTCCTTGATCGGGCGCCCTTCAGGCCCAACCCGGCACGCAGCGCCGAATGGAATCGCGGGGCCTATCTGGTGCAGGGGCCGGCGCATTGCGGATCGTGCCACACGCCCCGCAACTTCCTGATGGCCGAGAAATCCGACACGGCCTTGGCCGGCGCGGCTCTGGGCGGGTGGTTCGCCCCCAACATAACCTCGGATCCGGTCAGCGGCATCGGCGGTTGGAGCGCGGACGAGCTTACGACGTATCTGCGCACCGGCCATGCCGCCGGCAAAGCCCAGTCCGCCGGTCCGATGGCAGAGGCGATCGATGCCAGTCTGCGGCATCTCAAGGACTCCGATTTGCGCGCGATCGCCGTTTATCTCAAATCGACAGCTCCCGTGCGCGATGCGGCGGACAGTCGGGCCGCCTATGCCTGGGGAAAACCGGGCGACGATCTGGCCGCCATTCGCGGTGTCGCGCTGCCCAAGAACCTCGACGACATGACCGGTCCCCAGCTCTACGACGCGAATTGTGCAAGTTGCCATCAGGCGCAGGGGCAGGGAAGTTTCGACGGCGCTCTGCCGCCATTGTTTCACAACGCCGCCCTTGGTCGCTCGCGCCCTGACAATCTGGTGATGGTGGTGCTGAACGGATTGCGCCGGCAGCCTGACGTGAACATGCCCGCGTTCGGATACACTCTCTCCGACACCCAAACCGCCAACTTAGTAAACTATCTAACTCAGAAGTGGGGGAACCCAAGGGCGCAGGTCACGGCCAAAGAAGTCGCGGTTCTGCGAGCCGGGGGGGCGGCCAGCCCGCTCCTGCCGTTGGCGCGGATCGGGATGTTGCTCGCAGGGGCGGTGATCATCGCAGCGCTATCCTGGCTGTGGTTTCGCCGGCGAGCGGGCCGTCAGTTTGAGAGAAAGGCCCGTGGGTAGTGATCGGCCCCCACCGAGTGGTCCGGGTTGATTGTTAATGCATCATGACCTGCGTCGCCAGTGCTTGCCGCAGGTGGAGCGAAGCGGAACCTGAGGGCGGCACTAGCGACGGAACGGCTTCGGGCGCGGGCGGACGGCGTTATAATGTCGCAGCCGGGCTTCGATCAGCACCCGTGCTTCGGCGAGGGTGTAGAGGATTCGCCATCGCGCAGCTCATCGCGCGGGCCTGTCAGAAGTTTTGTGCGCGAGGTCATAAGATGGAACAGGAAGGACCATCGATATGGCGATCGACAAGGACGTTTTGTATCAGTTGCTGGCGGGGCCGGATTCCGAGGAATTATTTGCTAAGGACGGGTCACTCGCTGAGTTGAAGAAGGCACTGTCGGAGCGGATGCTATCGGCAGAGCTTGACGATCATCTGGAAAGCGAGGACGCCGAAGGTGCAATCAATCAGCGCAACGGTTCCTCGTGGAAAACGATTCTGACGGGAACGTCGAAGGTGACGCTGGACGTTCTACGCGATCGGGCGGGGACGTTCGATCCCAAGCTGATCGCCAAATACCAGCGGTGCTTTCCCGATTTCGACGAGAAGATCATCTCGATGTACGCGCGCGGTATTACGGTGCGCGAGATCCGCGGGCACCTCGAGGAGTTGTACGGCATCGATGTCTCGCCGGACTTGATTTCGAGGGGCACGGACGCGGTGCTAGAAACGGTTGCGGAATGGCGGCCGCCCGCTTGATATTTGTTATCTGCTCGTTTTCTTGGATACGATCCGGGTGAAAATCCGCGACGAATGCTTCGTTCGTAACAAGGCGGTGTATATCGTACTGGGCCTCCTTCCTGACGGGACGAGGGAGATTTTCGGCATCTGGATCGAGCAAACCGAGGGCGCCAAATTCTGGCCGCGCGTCATGAACGAGCTGAGAAGCCGTGGTGTCGCCGATATCCTGATTGGCGTGGTCTATGGGCTGAAAGGCTTCCCGGAAGCGATCAACGCCGTATTCCCGGAAACCAGCGTTCAGACCTGTGTGGTTCATCTCATCAGAAACTCGATGAGCTTCGCTTCCTGGAAGGACCGCAAGGCCATCGCCAGTGCCCTGCGCAGCGTCTATCGCGCAGCAAATGCCGATGCCGGTCGCGCCGCACTGGACGCGCTCGAGGAGGGCCATTGGGGCCGAAAATATCCAGCAATCGCACAAAGCGGGCGTCGTCACTGGGAACAGGTCATTCCGTTTTTTGCGTTCAGCGAGCCGATCCGTCGGATTATTTACACCACCAACGCGATCGAGGCGCTCAACTCAAAGTTGCGGCGCGCCGTTCGCATCCGCGGCCACTTCCCAGGTGACGATACCGCGATGACGCAGCTATATCTTGTGCTCAATCATTCGGCCGACGAATGGAACGGGCCCCGCGCGAGTGGTTGGAGGCTAAAACACAGTTTGCCGTTATCTTCGGTGAGCGGTTCGTCATCTGATGGACAAATTTGGCTCTGCGCACAAAATTACTGACAGGACCCATCGCGCAGCGATCCGTTGAAGCTCTCGTCGTACCCATTTTCCCACGGGCCGCCCGGAGCGACGTAGAGCGTGGTCAGTCCGATCTGCCCAAGCCACACCTGTACCGTCTTGGCGACGAACTCGCTGCCGTTGTCCGATCTGATATTGGCTGGTGGGCCCCGCGCGATAAACAGTTCGGCCGGCGCCGCCAGCTCATCCTGATTATAAGGCGCCCGCCGATGATGAGTGTCAGACACTCCCGGCTCGCCTCGTCGATGATCGTCAGGATGCGGAACTTGCGGCCTTCGTGCGTGCACCTCGCGACAAAGTCATATGCCCAGACGTGCCAGGGACATTCGGGTCGCAGCCGGATGCATGATTCTTCGTTCAACCACAGCCGACCACGCTTGCGCCGCTTTTGCGGCACCTTCAGCCCTTCTCGACGCTAGATAGGTTCAACGCGCTTGCGGTTCACCGCCCAGCCCGCTCACCACCCAGACCGCCACCAATGATCCGATCGAGGAGCGGGTCGGTTCGGTCGGTCGCGTGCATCCTCATGCGCAGGCCAAGATCGTCGGCCCGGACGGCGCGACCCTGATTTGTGGCGAGCAGGGCGAATATTGCTCGCGCGGCTATGCGGTGATGCGCGGCTATTGGGACGACCCCGACCGGACCGCCGAGGCGATCGACGCGGACGGCTGGATGCACTCAGGCGATCTCGCGACGATGGACGAGCGCGGCTATGTGCGCATCACCGGCCGCATCAAGGACATGATCATCCGCGGTGGCGAGAATATTTACCCGCGCGAGATCGAGGAATTCCTGCTGGCCCATGATGCTATCGCCGATGCGCAGGTTTTCGGTATCGCGGACGCAACTTATGGCGAGGAAGTATGCGCCTGGATCATTCCCCGTCCCGGAATCACGCTGACGGCTGAAGAAGTGCTCGCGCACTGCAAGGGGCGCATCGCCCATTACAAGGTGCCGCGCTATATTCGTATCGTCGATGCCTTCGCCATGACCATCACCGGCAAGGCGCAGAAATTCGAGATGCGCCGGATCATGGAAGCAGAGTTGGGCTGAACGGCTTTGCGGCTGGGTTGATGATTCACCTAGTCGCGATCGGGTGCGCCGTGCCGAATCGTCGATCTGTGCTCAGGCGCGTCGATCGTGCCCACGATGACGCATCGCTTCCGGCCGCGCGCGCGAAGATCGCGCGATAGCTGCAAACGCGCACTCGCCCGATCATGCCACCGGATAGGGAACGGAGGCCGCGGTGTTCTCATCGATCGTCAGCGCCCGGCCGATCGGCGGGAAGGCGCGTTGCGGGCATGCCGGACGGTCGCACACCTTGCAGCCGGCGCCGATCGGCGTCGCGGCGGCGGGATCGCCAAGGTCGAGCCCGCGTGAATAAATCAACTGGCTGGCGTGGCGAATGTCGCAGCCAAGGCCGATCGCAAACACCTTGCCCGGCTTGTCGAAAGCTCCGCTGCCGGTCGTCACCGTGCGCGCGATCCACAGATACGTCCGCCCGTCGGGCATCTGCGCGATCTGTCGCGTGACACGACCCGGCCGGGAGAAGGCCTCATAAACGTTCCACAACGGGCACGTCCCCCCAACCCGGGAGAAATGGAAATCGGTCGCCGATTGCCGTTTGGAGATGTTGGCGGCGCGGTCGACGCGTATGAAGAAGAACGGAACGCCGCGCTCGCCCGCGCGCTGCAGGGTGGACAGGCGGTGGCAGACGGTTTCGAAGCCGACGCCAAAATGCTGGCCGAGCCGCTCGATATCATAACGCTCCGCCTCGGCCATCGCGAGGAAGTCGGCATAGGGCAGCACCAGCGCCCCCGCGAAATAATTGGCGAGGCCGATGCGGGCGAGCCGGCGCGCCTCGTCGCCTAAGAGGATCGCATCGTCAGTCAGCCGCGCGATCGCATCGTCGAGTTCGAGGAAGGCGAGCTGGGTCGCCATCTGGAATGCCTGCTGCCCCGGCGTGAGGGCGGCGGACAGGTGAAGGGTACGGGTGCCGCGATCATAGCGGCGTTGCAGCGGGCCGGCCTCCGCCATCGCCACCTCGACCCCATGTTTGTGCCTGAGCCAGTTCGTCAGCCCGACATGGATGTTGCGCGGCGTCAGCCCCGCATCGCGATAGATCCGCTCGGCCGCCTCATCGAGCAATTCGATATGATTGTGGCGCGCGTAGAAGAAGTCGCGGACCTGCTCGAACGGCTGTCGCGCCCGCGCGTCGCTGGCCCATTCGTCGCCAAGCTCGGCCGCCATGATGTCGGCCCGCTCGGCCGCCTCTCGATAGCGCCGATGCAGCTCGATCAGCGTGCGCCCGACGGCGGGCATGTTCGCCGCCAGTTCGCGGAGTTCGGCCACCGACACGCTCTCGCCGCCATCGGCGATCGCATCGCGCATGTCGGTGATGAGCCGCGCCTCCTCGTCCTCGGAGAAGAGCTGCACGTCGACCCCGAATACCGCGTTGAGCTTGAGCAGGATCGGCACCGTCAGGGGGCGTTGATTCTGTTCGAGCTGGTTCAGATAGCTCGGCGAGATTGCCAGTGCCTGGGCAAGCTCGACCTGCTTCAGATTGCGCTCCTCGCGCAACCGTCGCAGCCGAACGCCCATATAAGCCTTGCGCATAACAATCCGATCTTCGCAAAATTCGCTAATTCGCCAACCTTCATTCGCAGTCTTTCGCTCTTTCAGTCCTTCCGAAGAGCGGCGGGTTTGCGGATTATGCGAATATGCTCGCGAGCCCAGAACTTCAAGGTACCGACCTGTTTCAGCGTGTTCTGGACGCGGCCGCCGCCCGCGCGCGGATCGTGCTTGGCGAGCGGATCGCGCTGGTGCGCTGCGACCATATCGAAATCAGACACGGCCACGCGGATCCGCATTTCGAGGCGTGGTGCGTCCGCGACGGCAATGGCGACGCCACGATCAGCGCGATCGCGAGCTGCCGCGACGAAGTGGGTCGCGAGCGCGTGGTGGTCGCCGGCCGGTTCACCTTCTCCGTCGTGGCAACAGGACAATCATGAACAGTTCCTATCGCAAGCCGCTGGGCGAAACCGCGCTCGATTTTTTTGACACCCGCGCGGCGATCGAAGCCGTTCGGCCGGGCAGCTATGACACGCTCCCCTATGTGTCGCGCGTGCTGGCGGAGCAATTGGTGCGCCGTTGCGACCCGGCCTTGCTGCGGGATGCGCTGGTGCAGATCGTCGATCGCAGACGTGACCTCGATTTTCCCTGGTATCCGGCGCGCGTCGTCTGCCACGATATTCTCGGCCAGACGGCGCTGGTCGACCTTGCGGGTCTGCGCGATGCCATTGCGGATGAGGGCGGCGATCCCGCCAAGGTCAATCCCGTGGTGCCGACCCAGCTGATCGTCGATCACAGCCTGTCGGTCGAACATGGCGGCAATGATCGTCAGGCGTTCGAAAAAAACCGCGCGATCGAGGATCGGCGCAACCGGGATCGTTTCGATTTCATCGAATGGAGCCGGCGCGCGTTCAAGAATGTTGATGTGATTCCGGCCGGCAATGGCATCATGCACCAGATCAACCTGGAGAAGATGTCTCCGGTCATCCAGATTCGCGACGGCGTAGCTTTTCCGGACACCTGCGTCGGCACCGACAGCCATACGCCGCACATCGATGCGCTGGGCGTGATCGCGATCGGGGTCGGTGGTCTTGAGGCCGAGACGGTGATGCTTGGCCGTGCCTCGATGATGCGGCTGCCCGATATCGTCGGCGTAAAGCTCTGCGGTCAACGCCAGCCGGGCATCACGGCGACCGACATCGTTCTGGCGCTGACCGAATTCCTGCGCGATCAGCGCGTCGTCGGCGCATGGCTGGAATTCTTCGGTGAGGGCGCCGACAGCCTGACGATCGGCGACCGCGCGACCATCGCGAACATGTGCCCGGAATATGGCGCGACCGCCGCGATGTTTTACATCGACCGGCAGACGATCGATTATCTTCGCCTCACCGGTCGCGCGCCCGACCAAGTGGCGCTGGTCGAGAGCTATGCGAAGATCACCGGCCTGTGGGCCGATGCGCTCGGCGCGGCCGAATATGAGCGCCTGCTCGAATTCGATCTGTCGACCGTCGAGCGCAACATGGCCGGGCCGTCCAACCCGCATCGGCGCCTGCCGACCGCGGAGCTAGGCCAGCGCGGCATCGCGGTGGGGCTGGAACAGGCTCGGGCGGAGGAACGTGCCGGCCTGCTGCCGGATGGCGCGGTGATTATCGCCGCGATCACGAGCTGCACCAACACCTCCAATCCCCGCAACGTGGTCGCGGCGGCATTGCTCGCGAAAAAGGCCAATGCACTTGGCCTGACCCGCAAGCCGTGGGTCAAAAGCTCGTTCGCGCCCGGCTCGCGCGTCGCCCGGCTGTATCTGGAGGAAGCCGGCCTGCTGACCGAATTGGAGCAGCTCGGCTTCGGGATCGTCGCCTTCGCCTGCACCACCTGCAACGGCATGTCGGGCGCGCTCGATCCGGCGATCCAGCAGGAGATCGTCGATCGCGATCTCCATGCCGCCGCCGTCCTGTCCGGAAACCGCAATTTCGACGGGCGCATTCATCCTTATGCCAAACAGGCCTTTCTTGCCTCGCCGCCTCTGGTTGTCGCCTATGCGATCGCGGGGACGATGCGGTTCGATATCGAGCGCGACGTGCTGGCGATCGTCGACGAGCGGGAGATCCGCCTTTCGGACTTGTGGCCGTCGGACGAGGAAATCGATGCGATCGTCGCCTCGGCGGTGAAGCCCGAGCAGTTCCGCCAGGTCTATGATCCGATGTTCGGCGCGCGGCGCGGTGCCGGCGAGAAGGTCAATCCACTCTACGACTGGCAGCCGGCATCCACTTATATCCGTCGCCCGCCATATTGGGATACCGAGGGCACGGGGGCGCTGGCCGCCAATCCGCGGACGCTCACCGGGATGCGGCCGCTGGCGATCCTGCCCGACAATATCACCACCGATCATCTTTCGCCGTCCAACGCTATTCTGCCGTCCTCTGCGGCGGGCGAATATCTGACCCGAATGGGCGTGCCGGAGGAGGATTATAACTCATACGCCACCCATCGCGGCGATCACCTGACCGCGATGCGCGCGACTTTCGCCAATCCGCAGCTCGTCAACGAGATGGCGGTGATCGACGGCGTGGTGAAAAAGGGATCGTTGGCGCGCGTCGAGCCCGATGGCGCGGTGATGCGCATGTGGGAGGCGATCGAAACCTATCTCGGGCGCGGCCAGCCGCTGATCATCATCGCCGGCGCCGATTACGGCCAGGGCTCGTCGCGCGACTGGGCGGCGAAGGGGGTGCGGCTCGCCGGGGTGGAGGCGATCGTCGCCGAGGGCTTCGAGCGGATACATCGCACCAACCTGATCGGCATGGGCGTGCTGCCGCTTGAATTCAAACCAGGCACCACGCGCCTCAATCTCGGGCTCGATGGAACGGAAACCTATGACGTGGCCGGCACGCGCCGCGCAGGTGGCGATCTGACGCTGGTCATACGGCGTAGAAACGGCGTGATCACCGAGGTCGCGGTGACGTGTCGCCTCGATACCGCCGAAGAAGAGTCGATCTACGAAGCCGGCGGCGTGCTCCAGCGTTTCGCGCAGGATTTTCTCGCCGGGCAGCGGGAGGCCGCGTGATGCCGCAGATCCGCATTCCCGCCACCTATATGCGCGGCGGCACCAGCAAGGGGGTCTTCTTCCGCCTTGAAGACTTGCCGGAGGCGTGCCGCGTCCCAGGCCCGCCGCGCGACCGGCTGTTCCAGCGCGTGATCGGCAGCCCGGATCGCTATGGCGCGCAGATCGACGGCATGGGCGGCGCGACCTCCAGCACCAGCAAGTGCGTGATCATCTCCCCAAGCGCGCGGCCCGGTCACGATATCGACTATTGCTACGGCCAAATCTCGATCGACACCGATTTCGTCGACTGGTCGGGCAATTGCGGAAACCTGTCGGCGGCGGCGGGCGCGTTCGCGATCCATGCGGGCTATGTCGATCCGGCGCGTGGCACGAACGGTGTCTGCACCGTCCGGATCTGGCAGGCCAATATCGACAGGACCATCATCGCGCACGTCCCCGTAGCGGATGGCGCGGTGCTGGAGACCGGCGATTTCGAGCTCGACGGAGTGACCTTTCCGGCGGCGGAGATCGTCCTCGAATTTCTCGATCCCGCCGAGGAAACCGGCGGCGCCGGATCGATGTTCCCGACCGGCAATTTGATCGACGTGCTCGATGTGCCTGAGGCGCTGGTTGCCGGCGGCAGGCTTCGGGCGACGCTGATCAACGCCGGCATCCCGACCATCTTCGTCCCGGCCGCCGACATCGGTTGCACCGGCACCGAATTGCGCGAGCCGATCAACAGCGATCCGGCCGCGCTTGCGCGGCTGGAGCAACTGCGCGCGATCGGGGCAATCCGCATGGGGCTGATCGATACGCCTGAAGGCGCCGCCACGCGCCAGCATAGCCCGAAGATCGCCTTTGTCGCGCCACCCGCCGACTATGTCGCCGCCGGCGGCGCGACGGTGAAGGCGGATCATATCGACCTGCTGGTCCGCGCCATATCGATGGGCAAGCTACATCACGCGATGATGGGCACCGCCTCCGTCGCGATCGCCGCCGCCGCCGCGGTGCCCGGCACGCTGGTCAATCTGGCTGCGGGCGGCGGCGAACGCCGCTCGATCCGGTTCGGCCATCCCTCCGGCACGCTCAGTGTCGGGGCGGAGGCGCGGTTGGTCGACGGGCGATGGACCGTCGCCAAAGCGATCATGAGCCGCAGCGCCCGCATCCTGATGGAAGGCCGGGTGTGCGTTCCCGGCGACGCTTTCTGACACCGAAATCCAAGCGAGAGGTTTGATAGACCAAATGAACGATCAACCCATCTTCAAGCCGAAGAAGTCGGTGGCGCTCTCGGGCGTAACGGCGGGCAACACCGCGTTGTGCACCGTCGGCCGCACCGGCAACGATCTGCATTATCGTGGCTATGACATTCTCGATTTCGCTGAGACCAGCGAGTTCGAGGAGATCGCGCACTTGCTCGTCCACGGCACCTTGCCGAGTGCAACGCAACTCGCCGCGTACAAGAAGAAACTCAAGGGGCTGCGGGGGCTCCCGCGATCGGTGAAGGAGTCACTGGAGGCGATCCCCGCCGCCGCACATCCGATGGACGTGATGCGCTCAGGCGTGTCGGCGCTTGGCTGCGTGCTGCCGGAAACCCATGACCACAACCTGCCCGATGCACGCGATATCGCGGACCGGCTGATGGCCTCGCTCGGGTCGATCCTGCTCTACTGGTATCATTTCGCGCACCATGGCCGGCGGATCGAGGTCGAGACCGACGATGACAGTATCGGCGGCCATTTCCTGCATCTGCTCCACGGCGCCGCGCCATCGGACAGTTTTGTGCGCGCGATGCACGTTTCGCTGATCCTCTATGCCGAACATGAGTTCAACGCCTCGACCTTCGCCGCGCGGGTGATCGCGGGAACCGGCTCGGACATGTATTCGGCGGTCGCCGGCGCGATCGGCGCGCTGCGCGGGCCCAAACATGGCGGCGCCAACGAGGTCGCCTATGAAATCCAGAAGCGCTACGCGAGCGCCGATGAGGCCGAAGCCGATATCCGGCGCCGCATGGAGGCGAAGGAGGTCATCATCGGCTTCGGCCACCCGGTTTATACCGAGTCCGATCCGCGCAATGTGGTGATCAAGCGTGTCGCCAGGGCATTGGCCGACGAAACCGGCGCGCACCGCCAATTCTCGGTCGCCGACCGGATCGAAAGCGTGATGTGGGATGCCAAGCGGATGTTCCCGAACCTCGACTGGTTCTCGGCCGTCTCGTACAATCTGATGGGCGTGCCGACCGCGATGTTTACGCCGTTGTTCGTGATCGCGCGGACCTCCGGCTGGGCGGCGCACGTTATCGAGCAGCGTCAGGACAATAAGATCATCCGCCCCTCGGCCAATTATACCGGCCCCGAGGATCTTGCATGGGTGCCGCTCGCCGCGCGCGGCGAAGACATGGCCGCCTGAAGGAGCATCACCTTGCCTTATCTCGTTGCAGCCGACCTTCCGACAGAAACCGCCGGCAAACGCTTCCGCGCGGCGCTGGCGCGACCCGGCATCTACAAACTGCCCGGCGCGCACAACGGACAGGCCGCGATTCAGGCGAAGAACGCCGGTTTCGACGGGCTGTACCTATCCGGTGCGGCGATGACGGCGTCGATGGGGTTGCCAGACCTCGGCATCATCACCGTCGATGAAGTGGCGTTCTTCATCCGCCAGATCGTGCGCTCGTCGGGCCTGCCGCTGCTGGTCGACGGCGACACTGGCTATGGCGAGGCGCTCAACGTCATGCACATGGTCCGCACCTTCGAGGATGCCGGGGCAGGGGCGGTGCATCTGGAAGATCAGATCCTGCCCAAGAAGTGCGGCCATCTGAACGGCAAGAAGCTGGCCGACGCCTATGACATGGCGGCGAAGGTGGCGGCGGCGAAACGCGCGGCGCGCGATATCGTCGTCGTCGCGCGGACCGACGCGGCGGGCGTGGAGGGTTCCGACGCGGCGGTCGAGCGCGCCAGACTCTATGTCGCGGCCGGCGCCGATGCGATTTTCCCCGAGGCGCTCAACACGCGGGAGATGTTCGAAAAATTCGCGGCCGCGATGCCGAGCGTCCCGCTGCTCGCCAATATGACCGAATTCGGCAGGACACCATTCTATACGGCACAGGAATTCGAGAGCATGGGCTATAAGATGGTCATCTGGCCGGTTTCGTCGCTGCGTGTCGCGAACAAGGCGCAGGCCGATCTCTACGCCGCGATCGCTCGTGACGGCGGCGCCCACAATATAGTCGATCGGATGCAGACCCGCGCCGAATTGTACGATACGATCGGGCTGCACGATTACGAGGCGCTCGATGCGTCGATCGTCAAGACGATCGTGCCCCAGGGCATTGCGCAGGGCTGATATTTCGCTCCGCTCGGGCGGCGATGGTGGGCCGCATCGGCGACCGGACGATGGCGCGGACGCGCGTTCATCGTTCGCGCGGCGCATTTCTCCTGAAACCGTGACGAGCGCTCATGATGGATGAGCTGCATTCACCTATTGCGGGCGCAATTCGTTTGAAGGCGAAAATGGGAAGTCGTTAGCCTGCCCTCTCGATACCGTCTGCTTCCTCGCCGGAGACCGCGGTTCACCAACAAACAAATCGGTTTCAGGACAGGGAGAGCAATGGTCAATTTCAAGCAGGCTACCGCCGCGGTGGCATTCGCGGCGATGCTTCAGGCGACCACGGCATTCGCGCAGGTCGCGCCGGCTGCCGAGCGCGACGCCGCAGCCGACACCGGCGCCCTCAATGACATTCTCGTCGTCGCGCAGAAGCGGCAGGAAAAGCTCGGGGACGTGCCGATTTCGGTCGATGTCGTCCAGGGCGAGAGCCTCCAGCGGCTGAACCTTTCGAATTTCGAGCAAATGTCGCGCTACGTGCCGACGTTCAACGTGTCCGAAACCGCCAGCGGTAACCGCATCACGCTCCGCGGCATCAGCTCGGGCACCAATCGTGGCTTTGAACAGTCGGTCGGGCTGTTCGTCGATGGCATCTATGCCGGCCGCGCGGCGCAATTCTCCTCGCCGTTCTTCGACGTCGAGCGGATCGAGGTGCTGAAGGGCCCGCAGAGCATCCTGTTCGGCAAGAATACGGTGGCCGGCGCTGTCAGCATCATCACCGCGAAGCCGACAAAGGACGCGTCACTGGTGATGTCGGCGGGCTATGAAACCCGTTTCGGCGGCTACAATGTTTCGGCCATCGCCAATCAGCCGCTGACCGACAACCTGCAGATGCGCATCGCGGTGCGCCGTGAGCAGCGCCTGCACGGGCCGATCTACAACTCGCTCAAGAACGCCTATGAGCCGACGCGCGAGGGCGATGTCGCGCGCGTGTCGCTGGCATGGCAGCCAGGCGTGTTCGAAGTGAACGCGAAGTACGAATATTCGGATCAGATCCGCAACGGCAGCCTGTTCCAGATCATCGAGGCGGGTGGCCGCGAGGCGTTGTTCAAGAGCATCGATCCGAACTTCGAGAGCAAGCTCGATCTGCACAACAGCGTCGGCGCGCCCGGCTCCGATCGCAACGCGGTCGCATCGCACAACGCCTCGTTGCGGGTGAGCGTCCCGATCGGTCGTGGCCAGCTGACGTCGGACACGGGCTATTCGACCTATAAGGTGCGGTCTGATCGTGAGGATTCGGATTTCACGCCGGTCAAGCTGATCCAGTTCAGCAACCGCGAGAAATTCACCCAGTTCAGCCAGGAACTGCGTTACGCCTCACCGTCGAGCGACAAGATCGCTTATACGATCGGCGCATTCTATCAGACCCAGCATTATCTCAACGATCCGTTCTACACGATCACCGCGAGCACGGTCGGGCTGTTCGACGTCAATAACGCGCGCCATTTCGATCAGCATGCCGATACGTACAGCGCATTTGGCGAGTTGAGCATCGAACTGGCGCAGGGGCTGCGCGTGATCGGTGGTGGTCGCTACGTGGCCGAGAAGAAGCGCGTGGCGCGCGATCTCGTCGTGCTCAACCCGCTGACCGGCCTGCCGGAAACCGACGCTACCGTGCTGACCCTGGCCCAGCGTTATTTCGGTGTGCGTAACTTCGGCCTCGATCAGAAGCTCAATGAGCGTCAGCTCACCCCGGCGATCACGCTGCAATACAAGCCCTATCAGGGCCTGATGGGCTATGCGAAATTCTCGCGCGGGTTCAAAAGCGGCGGGTTCGATGCGTCGGACGGGATCGGTTCGGCCAAGCCTTACCTGAGCGAGGACGTTTCGTCCTACGAAGCCGGGATCAAATGGGATGCCAGCCGCAAGCTCAACATGAACCTGACCGGCTTCTACTCGCGGTTCAACAACCTGCAGTCGCAAGCCTATAACGGCATCATGTTCATCACCACGAACGCCGCCCGCGCCAGCTCGCGCGGGGTGGAGTTTGAAACGCGCTGGCGGCCGATCGCGCCGCTGACGCTCTCGGGTTCCGCCGCCTATCTCGATGCGCATTACGATGACTATCGTGGCGCGACCTGCACCACCGGGCAGGCGGCGGCCTTCACCGCATCGGGCAAGCTGGGCTCGTGCACGCAGGATCTCAGCGGCCGTCCGCTGACGGATTCGGCGCGCTGGACCGCGAGCTTCAACGCCAATTTCGAACAGGCGCTGATGAACGACTGGCGGATGCAGCTGAACGCGGGCACCAACTATCGCAGCTCCGCTTATGTCGCCCCCGATCTCGATCCGGTCGGGTTGCAGAAGGCCTATGCGACGATCGATGGCAGCATCGAGCTGATCTCGCCGTCAGACCGTCTGACGATTGCGCTGCTCGGCAAGAACCTGGGCGATGTTCGCGCGAAGACCTATGTCGTGAACAACCCGTTCTTCAGCGGCACGAAGAGTGCGGCGATCAACGAGCCGCGGACCGTGGAAATTCGCGGAACGCTTCGCTTCTGATCGACAACCGGAACCGGCCGGGGCACTGGCCCCGGCCGGCCGGAAACTGAATATACTCGCGGCCACCAGCCGATCGCGGCAGAGGCTGCGTTCGAGGCGAAGGAGGCTAGACCGTGGACTGGAAGCTCAATCGGCGGCAGACCATGGCTGTGGGCATCGTGGGCGCTGTTGGCGCCACTATGCTGGCCGAAGGAGCTGGCCTGGCCGAAGGTGCTGGCACCGCGGCGTCCGCCCCCCGCCCGGAGCCGATCGTTACGCGGGGCAGCGCGCGCGATCTGATCAAGGTCACCGCCGGCACCAATTTCGCCGTTGCGCCCGCGCCGGACGGATCGAAGCTCGCGATCGACCTCGGCGGGACGATCTGGCTGCTCCCTGCTACGGGCGGCACGGCCTGGCGCCTGACCGATCCGATGCTGGAGGCGAGCCAGCCCGATTGGCTGCGCGATGGCAGCGGCCTTGTCTTTCAGGCCTATACCCAAGGTTATTTCCAGCTCTGGCGCGTGGATGCGACGAGCGGGGCGTTGCAGCAACTGACCACCGGCGCATCGGACAGCCGCGAGCCGGCGGTGTCGCCCGATGGCAAGCGTATCGCCTATGTGTACGATCGCGGCCGGCGGTGCCGCGTCCACATCCTCGATCTCGCGACGCGCGAAAGCACGCCGTGGAACGACATCCCCGGCGAAGCGGCGCAACCGAGCTGGTCTCCGGACGGGCGGGAGATCGCCTGCGTCATCGACGGCCACCGGATCGTAGCCGCACCGCTGACCGGCCCGGCGCGCGAGATCGCCACCGTTCCGCGTGGGCGCAACCCGCTCGATCGCAGCCTTGTCGCGGGCCCCGCCTTCACGCCCGACGGCAGCGGCGTGACCTATGTCGAGGTGATCGGCGTGCGCGCGCGGATGCGGACCGGTGGCGGCGCGGATCTGGTTTCCGGGGAGGATGTCTTTCCCTTCCGCCCGCGCTGGCTGGCGGACGGCGGCTTCCTTTATTCGGCCGATGGCGGGATTCGCAGGCGCGCGCGAGAGGGCGGGGTGGCTGAGGTTCCATTCGAGCTGTCGCTGGCGCTGCCACGCAACCAGCCGCGCCGGCCCCGCGCATCCAATGCCGTCAGCGGGCCGCAGCAGGTGCGCGGGATCGGCTCGCCGGTGCTCTCGCCGGATGGCACTCAGATTGCGTTCCGGGCATTGAACGCGCTGTGGGTCATGCCGATCGGCCAGCCGCCGCGCGAGATTCTGGCCGACGGCTATTGCATGGTCGATCCCGTCTGGTCGCCCGACGGCAGGCAACTCGCCTTCGCCAGCGATCGCGGCGGCACGTTCGACATCTGGCTGCGCGACGATGCCAGCGGTGCGTTGCGCCAGCTTACCCGTTACGAGGGCGCGGTGAGCGGCCCGGCGTGGTCGCCCGATGGCACGCAGATCGCGTTCATCGACCAGAAGGGCGCGTTGTTCGTCTGCTCGGTCGCCAGCGGCGAGACGCGCAAGGTGCAGGATCCGGTGTTTCTGCCCGGCAAGCCGAGCTGGGCGCCGGATGGCAAGACGCTGGCGCTCGCCGCGCTGGTGCCATCGTCGGCGCGTTTCCGCGAGGGCAGGAACCAGATCCTTTTGGTGGACGTCGCGAGCGGCAAGGCGCGTTATCTGTCGCTGCCCGGTGAGGCTTCGATCGCGACGCGCGGAGACGATGGGCCGGTCTGGTCGCCTGACGGCAGCCATATCGCCTTCGTCGTCGCGTCACGCTTGTGGGTGTGGCCGGTCGGGCCGGATGGCACGCCGACGGGCGAGCCGCGCGCAATCAACGATGAGGTCGCGGATTGCCCATCGTGGAGCGCGGACGGTCGCAAATTGCTCTATTTGTCGGCGGGCAAACTGCGCCTTGCCGATCCGTCCGGCGGCAAGCCGGTCACCATCCCGATGCAGTTTCGATGGGCGGTGCCCAAGCGCCCCCGCCCGCTGGTGGTTCGCGCGGGGAAGATGTGGGACGGCCAACGCCGCGCCGCGCTGGACATGATCGATATCGGTATTGTCGACGGCACTATCACCTCGGTCTCTCCCGCATCGGGCGAGAAGCCGGGCGGCGATGTCGAGTTCGTCGACGCATTGTCGCTGATGGTCATGCCGGGGCTGGTCGACGCGCATACGCATCTCCAGATGACGGGGCACGGATATGGCGATCGCGAGGGGCGGCTGTGGCTGTCGCTGGGGATCACCACCATTCGCTCGCTCGCCGGCCCCGCCTATCACATGGTCGAATATCGCGAGGCGATCGCGAGCGGGCGGCGTGTCGGCCCGCATGTCGTCGGCACAGGCGAGGCGATCGACGGGCCGCGCATCTTCTATCACATGATGCGTCCGGTGACCGAGCCGGGGCAGCTCGCCCGCGAACTGGAGCGTGCGGAGGCGCTCTCTTACGACGTGATGAAATGCTATGTCCGGCTGCCGGCCGAGACGCAGCGCGAGGTGGTGCGCTGGGGGCATCGCCACGGCCTGCCGGCGACTTCGCATTATCTCTATCCCGGCGCCTTTTACGGCATGGACGGGCTGGAGCATATGGGCGCCACCAACAAGCTTGGCTATTCGCATACCGTTTCGCAGACCGGCCAGGTTTATGGCGATGTCGAGGCCGCGCTCGCCCATACCGGGGCGGCGCATGTGCCGACCTTGTTTCAGGCATCGGTGCTCTATCGCGACGATCCCGCGCTGGTGGATGACGAGCGGCTCCGCACGCTGTTGCCGCCATGGGAATATGCGCGCCTGAAGGAGCTTGTCGGTTCCGCCGATGAGAAGTCGAGGGCGGCGCAACTGGGCATCCTGGAGCATAATGTCGGGCATGTCCGGCGGCTGATGGCGCTGGGCGGGCTGATCGTGTCGGGCACCGATGCGCCGCTCGATCTCGCGGGCACCAGTCTGCACATGAATTTGCGCGGTATGGTGCGCTTCGGTGTGGTGCCGGTCGATGCGCTGTTCACCGCGACGCGCAACGCCGGGCAGATGCTCAACCAGCGGCTCGGCGAGATCGCCCGTGGCGCGCGCGCTGATCTTGCGATCGTCAGCGGGAACCCGCTGGAGCGGATCGAAGATGCCGCGAACGTCCGTCAGGTGATCGCGGGCGGGGTGCGCCACGACATCCCATCGCTACTCGCGCCATTCCGCGCGGCAGGCGTTGGAGTCGCGCCGGCGCTCGCGGCGTCGGAACTGCCTCGCTCGCCTTATTGGTGGCATCAGGCGAAGTTCGTCGAAGGCTGTCGCGGCTCCTGTTGCAGCCACCTCGTCTGAACTAGCTCCGCGCGGGCGCTCCGTCGGTGCGGAGCGCGTGGACGAGGAGGGCGGTGAGCGCGAAGCCGATCAGCGGCGCCCCCGTGGCGACGATCAGCAGCATATGCGCCGAACCGTCGCTCGCCGCCGCCTTCGGATCGAAGCCGAGCAGCGCAAGCGGCAACAGCGCCGACGCGCCCAGCCCGCTGCCGAGCTTGTCGAAAAAATTGGTCATCGCGAAGGCCGCGCCGCGCACCTCGCAGCCGGTCCGCGCGATATAGGCGTTGGCCAGCACCCCGGTGATGGAGCGCAGCAGATATGGCCCGGCGCCGAAGCCCAGCCCCATCAGCGCCTGTATGCCGAACAGCCCGATCGCACCCATCCGGGTCGCGAGCGGCAGCAGCATTACCACGCCGCCGAGGAAGATCGCGGCCACGAGCAGCGTTTTCCGGTCGCCCAACCGGTTGGCGAGCTTCATCCAGCCGACCATACCGAGCGGCGCGACGGCGAAGGTCAGCGTCATGCTGAGCGCGAAATATTTCGGGGCGTGATAGAGATGCTCGGCGACGAAAAAGCCCATCGTCGCCACGGCCGTCCAGGCGCTGTTGTAGATCAGGATCGCCAGCGACAGCAGCACGAAATCGCGGCTGAGCAGGAACGGCCGCAGGATCGCCCAACTCGCCACCGAATGCGCGCTCGTGCGCCCCTCACGATCGGGGGTGAAACAATAAGTGATGATCGTGCACAAGGTGATCGAGATGAGGATGAACAGCCCGGCGGTGCGCGCCTGTGCGGTGATGTCGCTGCCGTAGAAATGGCTGCCGGTGGCGACCAGCCCGAAGACGCCGAGAATGCCCGCGATCACGCCGACCTCGCGATAGCCGAATAGGCGCGAAAGCGTGCGCGGATCGTCGGTCATCGCCGCCGCCCACGCCTGATGCACGATCATCCCGATGGTGAAAGCGATGTAGATCGCGCCGCCGCCGGCGATCAGGTAAACCGGCCCGACCAGCGATTTGATCGGCATGAAGATCAACAATACCGCGATCAGATAGAGCGGCAGTGCGATCAGCAGCCATGGGCGGTGCTTCTGGCGGAAACGGGCGCGATCGATAGCGATGCCGATAAACGGGTCGCAGATCGCGTCGATCACCCGGATCAGCATCAGCGAAGAGGCGACTAGCGCCAGCGGCATGCCGAGCGCCTGGCTGTAGAATGGCGGGATAAAGCTGCCGATTGCGGCCGTGGTGGCGATCAGCGGGATGGCGTAGATGCAATAGGCCAGCAATTGCCCGCGCGAGAGCGGCTGGTCGGTCGAAACGGTCATGCCGCGCCTTTCCACCGAACGGCGCGCGCCGCAACCGCTGGGACTGCGGCGGCTCCGCAATCCTCGATCCGGTATTTCCGGTGCATCCCCAATCCTCTCTCGTCGATTTTCGTGTCAGTCGATGAAGCGCGCCAGAAGCTCGCTTTTGTAGAGCTTGCCCGTGTCGTGTCGTGGCAGGCTGTCGGCGAGTTCGATCCGCTTGGGCGCCTTGACCGGGCCGAGCCGGCGGCGCGCGTAATCGAGCAGCGCATCACGCAAGGTATCGGCATCTGCCACACCCTCGACCGGCTGGATCACCGCCACCGCGACCTGGCCGAATTCCTCATGCGGAATCCCGATCACGGCCGCATCGCGCACCTGATCATGTTCCAGGAACACGGATTCGATTTCCTGCGGATAAATGTTCACCCCGCCGGAGATGATCATGAAATGGCGCCGATCGGTGAGATAGAGGAATCCATCTGCATCGACATGGCCGACATCGCCGAAGGTGCGCCAGCCGCGATCGTTGGTCGCCCGCCGGGTCTTCTCATCGTCCTTCCAATATTCGAACCGGGCGGTGGATTCGAAATAGATGTCGCCCGTCTCGCCCGGCGGCAGCTCATTGCCGTCGGGGTCGAGAATATGAACCTTGCAACCAGATGGCTGTCCGACCGACCCGGGATGTTGCAGCCAGTCGATCGAGTTGATCCTCGATGATCCGATCCCCTCGCTGCCGCCATAATATTCGTCGAGGATCGGGCCCCACCATTCGATCATCGCCCGCTTTACATGGACAGGGCACGGCGCCGCGCCATGGACGGCGTGGCGGTGGCGCGACAGATCATGCCTCGCGCGCTCCTCCGGCGACAAGCGCAGCAGGCGGTGGAACATCGTCGGCACCCACAGGCTGTGCGTGCACCCATATTGCACGAGTTGCCCCAGCGTCCGCTCGGCATCGAACCGATCGGGGATGACGACGATCGTGCCCGCTGAAAGCGCGGCGGAGACGAAGCGGTGCGGGGCGGCGTGATAGAGCGGGCAGGGGCAGTAAAATACCGTGTCCTGATCCACGCCATAGCCCATGATAAGACCGTCGTTCGCCGGATCGGTTATCCCCATCGGCCCGTCCGGCAATTCCTTGCGGATGCCCTTGGGGCGGCCGGTCGTGCCCGAACTGTAGAGCATCGCCGCGCCGGGCGAGCAATCGTCCGGCAAGGTATCGGGCATACGCGAGGTAAGCGCATGCCAATCGGGAATGTTCTCACCCAGCTCGATGCCGAAGATCGTGTCATGGATCGCGCGCAACGCCGACGTGTCCTCGGCGGCGAAGCTCCCATTGGAGAAGATCGCGGCCTGCGCGCCGGAATCGGCGAGGACATAGGCCGCGTCCTCGACCGACAGCTTCGTCGACAGCAAAACGTAGAACAGTCCGCTGCGCTGCGCCGCGAGCATCGCGGACAGGAATTCCGGCCGGTTGGTGATCGACAGCGCGACGCAATCGCCGCGTTTCAGCCCGAGCGAACGAAAGGCATGCGCCGCGCGATTGGCGGCGGCGTTCAGCTCGCCACGGGTCAGCGTGATCCCGCTCGCCGGGAAAATCGCGGCTGGGCGATCGGCAGCAGCGATCGCATGGTCGATGAAGTTGGGCATGCCCTATCCTGTTTCGCGCGATTCAGGCGGCGACGAGGCGGTTCATTGCGTCGGCCGCGGCACGATACTGGCGCTCAAGCTCATCGACGATCTCGGCGATCGGCTGCGCGCCGGAGATCGAGCCGCAGCCATGGCCGCAGCCGCGAATATCCTTCCACACCTTGATCTCGCCATCGTCGCCCTTGCGATATTTGGCGGTTTCGGGGCTGTATTTCGGCAGGTCGTTGAGATCGAAGCCGGCGGCGGTGATGGTCTGTTTGATGTAATTGCCGTAAATGCCGGTGAACATGTTGGTGTAGATGATGTCGTCCGCGCTGGATGCGAGCACGTCCTGCTTGTGGACATCTGACGCATTCGATTCCACCGCCGGAAGGAATCGGGTGCCGAGATAGGCGAAATCCGCGCCCATCGCCTGTGCGGCATAGATATCGCGCCCGGTGCTCATCGCGCCCGACAGGATGATCGTGCCGTCGAAGAATTCCTTCACCTGATTGACCAGCGCGAACGGGCTCTTGTCGCCGCCCTGACCACCGGCGCCGGCCGCGACGAGGATCAGGCCGTCGACCCCCATCGATGCCGCCTTGCGCGCATGGCGCAGGTTGGTGACGTCGTGGAAGACCAGCCCGCCATAACGATGCACCTCGTCAAGGATTTCGCGCGGCGGCGCGCGCAGGCTGGTGATGATGAGCGGCACCTGTTCGCGCACGATCGTGATGAGATCCTGCTCCCACCGATCGTTGCGTTCGGACATCACTTGATTGACCCCGAACGGGGCGACCTTGCGTGCCGGCTCCGCTGCCTGAATCGCCGCCAGTCGCTCGCGGATTTCACGGATCCAATCGGTCAGCGTGGTCTGCGGACGGGCGTTGAGTGCCGGGAAGGTGCCGATGATACCGCTGGCGCATTGCGCGACGACCATCTCGATCCCCGATGCGATGAACATCGGCGCGCCGATTACCGGAAGCCTCAGATGATCGCGGAACTGGGCGGGAACGGTCAACACGGGTCTCCTTCAAGGTGTCACGCGCTTGGCAGGCGTGATTGCCATGATGGTTCCCCCAGCCGGTGCCGGCGAACAAACGATTTGGATTGGCGATAGATGATCGTGGTTCACCAACCCGCCGGCGCTGGCTTAGCTGGTGCGCTCGATCGCGCTGTCGAGCCAGCGGCGGAAGCGGCCATAAGTGGACTGGAGCTTGCGCGATTTGCGCACCGCAATCCAATAGGACAGATCCGAATTGATCACGTCATTTCCGAACGGCAGCACCTCGCCCTGCGCGACGAGCTTGTCCGCGATCCATGCCGGGGCGAGCGTGATGCCCTTGCCGCGCGCCGCCGCGTGGCAGGCGGTAAGCACTGAATCGAATCGCACCTGCCGTGCTGACGGAGCGATGGTGAAGCCCAGTTTCCGCGCTGCATTCTCCCACGGCATGAAATCGGTGCTCGAATTGAGGATCGGGCCGAACACGACATTATCCGCGACGATCGGGGTTTCCGATCTGGCGGAATAGACCGGCTTAAGCGTGAACGGCATCAGATCTTCATATTCCCAGCCCTCGCCGGGGTAGGGGCCAATGCCGATCAGGATATCGAATTCGCCCCGCATTCCTCCTTCCGCGATCGTCGCGCTGGTCGAATCGACCTGGAAATCGGGGAAGCGGCGGCGGAATTCGTCGAGGTTCGACAGGATGAACTGTTCGGTGAACGCCGCCATCGAGCACAGTCTGACGCGGCGCGTTTCCGGGTGGTCTGTCAGTTCGCGCCAGTTTTGGTCGATCGTCGCGATGGCCTGCGCGACCGTCGCGGAGAGCTGGCGGGCATTGTCGGTGGGCCGGATGCCCTGACCATCGCGCTCGAACAGGCGCTGGCCGAACTGTTCCTCCACCAGCCGGATGCGGTGGCTGATCGCGGAAGGGGTGAGGTGCATTTCCTCGGCCGCCCGCTTCAGGCTGCCAAGACGGGTGACCGCCTCCAGCGTCTGCAACAGGATGAGAGGCGGCATCGATTGTCTCAAGCAGCGATCCTCGCGAATGACGCAGCAACATATCGGGGGCGCCGCTGCGTGAAGCGCGCAGGCGGATTAGCCCCGGACGCGCGCCGGCTCAATCGCCGCGCCTAGCGCGATATTGAAATGATTTCACGCGCGGCACGGCTATTTCGCTTGAGCGGCGCCGCCGATTGACGGAGCGGTGATTGATTGGCGAACAGAAGAGGCGAACAGGCATGGATTGCGTAACGGTCGAAATGGACGGGCCGATCATGGTCGTCACGCTGAACCGGCCGGAAAAGCGCAACGCCTGGAACGGCGCGATGGTGGAGGCTTTCCGCCGCGTCTGGATTGATTTCGCCGCGCTCGATGACGCCAGCGTCTGCGTGGTGCGCGCGGCCGGCCCGGTCTTTTCCGCCGGGCTCGATTTCAAGGACCCGCCCGCGAACGATGACGGCGCTTTGCCCAATACCACCGTGCCGTGCGACAAGCCGATCATCGTCGCGGTGGAGGGCGCCTGCCTCGGCATGGCGTGTTCGCTGGTGCTGATGAGCGATATCGTGATCGCCGATCCGCGCGCGAGCTTCGCTTATCTTGAAGCGACGATGGGCTTCCACGGTGGCCTGATGGCGGGGTTCGCGGGGCGGATGCTCTACAAGCCCGGCCTGCAATGGATATTGACCGGCGAGGCGATGGCGGCCGAACGGGCGCGCGAGATTGGCTTCGTCAACGAGGTGGTGGAAGAAGGCGCCGCGTTCGATCGCGCGATGCAGCTTGCGCGGCGGATCGCGGGAAATGCGCCGCTCGCGGTGCGCTCATTAAAGGCGATCGCACTGGAGACGTTGCCCAAAGGCCCGGTGGAACAGGCCTTCGCCGCCGCGCGCATGGTGGAGGCGATGCGCACCAGCGACGATTTCCGTGAAGGCATCGCGGCATTGCGCGATCGGCGCCCCGCGCGGTTCACGGGGCGCTGACCGGCGGGGCTCAGGCGGCGCGCGCCTCGGGCGGGCAGGCGATCGCCTCGTAACCGATCAGTTCCACCTCGGGCGCGATATAGCCCGGCTTCATCGGCTCGACGCGCGCGAGATCGGTCGACAGATATTTCTTGTTGTCGTCGCTGAACACTGTCGCGACCACCGCGTCCGGGGTGAGCCGATCCTGCGCCAGCAGCGCGGCGACAAGGTTCGCGCCCGATGAGATGCCGACGGCAAGGCCAAGTTCGGATGCCAGCCGCTGCGCCATGATGATCGCATCGCCATCCGAGACGCTGAGCACCGCATCAAGCTCACCGAGATCGACCACCGCCGGGATGAAGTCATCCGAAACGCCCTGAATTCGATGCGCGCCGGTCTTGTAGCCAGTTGAGAGTGTCGGGGATTCGAGCGGCTCGACCGGGTGGACGCACGCGCGTGGCGCGATCCGCCGCAGCGCGCGGCCTACACCCATCACGGTGCCCCCGGTGCCGACGCCCGCGACGAAGGCATCCGCGCACAGGTTGCGGCTCGCCAGTTGCCGGATCAGTTCTGGCCCGGTCGATTCCTCATGCGCCTCGCAATTGTGCGGATTGGCGAATTGATCGGGCAAAAACACGTCGTCACGCGTGCGCGCCATTTCCTGCGCCGCCGCGATCGAGCCGAGGAAGCCGTCTTCCGCGCGGCTGAAAAGGCGCAATTCCGCGCCGAGCGAGCGCATCAGCGCCTTGCGCTCCTCGCTCATCCAATCCGGCATATGGATGCGGACCGGATGGCCGAGCATCCGCCCGAGCGATGCGAAGGAAATGCCGGTGTTGCCGCTGGTCGCCTCGACGATCGTATCGCCCGGCTTCAACGCGCCAAAGGCATAAGCCTGACGCAGCACGTTGAGCGCCATCCGATCCTTGATGCTGCCGGTGAGGTTATAGTGTTCCGCCTTGGCGTAAACGATCCGCCGCGCGCCCTTCCAGCGCAGGTGGATCGCCAGCAACGGGGTCTGTCCGATCAGATCGGACAGGGTGTCGATGCGGTGGCTCACCGGGAAGGGTTGCATGTCGCCGTCGTGCGCATACGGGGGCATCAGGCGGCGACCCCGGCGAAACCGGCGAGCCGATCGTTGATGAGGCGATCCGCCTGCTGCATGATCCGCCCGATCAGCTCCGCAACCGGCGGCGCATCGTCGATCAGCCCGGCAACCATGCCGCAGCTCCATGCGCCGGCCTCGACCTCGCCATCCTTCATCACGCGCGGATAGATTCCCGCGACCTCTTCGGCGATGTCGGCGAAGCTCAGTTCGGCGCCGAGCGCACGCTCCTTTTCCAGCAGCCGCGTGACGGCGCTGTTATTGAGCACGCGTTCGGTATTGCGCAGCGAGCGCATGACGAGGCGGGTATCAAGCTCGCTCGCGGCGATGATCGCTTCCTTGACCTTCGGGTGAACCGGCGCCTCACGGGTGCAGAGCAGGCGGGTGCCCATGTTCATCCCGTCCGCGCCGAGCGCGAGCGCGGCGACCAGCGAGCGGCCGTCGGCCATCCCGCCAGAGGCGACGAACGGGATATCCAGCTCATCGGCGGCGCGCGGCAGCAGGATGAAGTTCGGCACGTCGTCCTCGCCCGGATGACCGCCGCATTCGAAGCCGTCGACGCTCACGGCATCGCATCCGATCGACTGCGCCTTGAGCGCGTGGCGGACGGAGGTGCATTTGTGGATGATCTTCACGCCCGCTTCCTGCAGCGGGGCGGTCCACTTTTGCGGGTTGTTGCCCGCGGTTTCGACTGCACGGACGCCTTCCTCGACGATCGTGCGCATGATCGCGGCATAATCGGGCGGCCGAGTGATCGGCAGGAAGGTGACGTTCACGCCGAACGGGCGATCGGTCATCTCGCGGCAACGACGGATTTCGGCGCGCAACGCTTCCGCGTCGGGCAATGTCAGCGCGGTGATCATGCCGAGCCCGCCGGCATTGGAGACGGCGCTCGCCAGCTCGGCCAGCCCCACGAAGTGCATGCCACCCTGTACGATCGGATGCTCGATGCCGAACAATTCGGTGATCCGGGTTTTCATTTCCGCCCTCCCATGTCTCTGCCGCGCTGGGTGGCGCGGGCTTGTGCGCGTTTTCCACGAACGGCCGGGATTCGACCGTGGTGGAAGTGGCATCGCGGATCGCATGACGCGGGCGCGGCGCCGAATTAATTCAGGCGCGCGCAGTTGACCTCACTTCACGGCTCGCGCCCGCATTCATGCCCGACGCTCATCGTTTGTCGGCGTCGGTGATCGCGGCGGCGCGTTCCCGCACGCGCTCGTGGACATCCTGCCGCACCGCGTAGCCGGAGAGATACGCCAGCCCGATCGAATCCTGATAGGACATGGAGGCGACGGCGTTGAGACCAAAGCGCGTCGCCTGCACCGTGGATGTCGGCAGCGTGGCGATGTGGCGGGCGAGAACCAAGGTGCGATCGCGCAGTTCATTCACCGGGACGACATGATTGGCGAGGCCGGTGCGTAACGCTTCCTCCGCGTGGATGCGCTGGCCGGTCATCAGCCATTCGAACGCCTTTCCCTGACCCACCAGCCGCTGGAGCAGCCACATTCCGCCTTCGGTCGGCACGAGGCCGTTGAGTACATAGGCCCATTGCAGGAACGCCGTATCCGCCATCATGCGGATGTCGCACACCGCCGCGAGATCGGCGCCCATCCCCACCGCGGGGCCGTTGACCATCGCGATGGTCGGCTTGATCAGGTGCTTGAACCAGATGTGCATCATCGCGGTATGCTCGTCGAACAGCAGGCCATCCTTGACGAACGGGGACTTGCCGTCCGCCGCGTGGCTTTCCATCCCGGACCAGTCCTTGATGTCCGCGCCGGCGGAAAAGGCGCGCCCGGCGCCGGTGAGGACGATCACCTTCACCGCCGGATCGTGCTTCAGTTCCTGCGTCACCGCGCGCATGTAGCGATCGAACAGCGACCATCCGCCCGGGCGCGGTTGATCGGCGGCATAGCCCATGGAAAAGGCGTTGAGCTTGTCGGGGCGATCGATCGTGACCAACGCCACGCCGTGATCGTCAACCTCGATCCTGAATTTCGTCATGCCTGCCGGTGCCTGCGCGACAATCTCGCTTACGCTGGCATAATCGATCTCGCGAAACATTCGCCTCTCCCCGAATTTATCTGGCGGCGCGGGTTTCGGGGATCGTCTCGCTCGGTGACAAACGATTTGGATGGTGTGATTGGTGAGCTCAATTCACTATCGCGCAATCGTCACGCGCTCGCGCTCTGGCGCAGGGCGTGCGCGGCAGGGGCTGCGAGGGAATCTATCTGTTCGTCCAGCGCGGCGATGACGAGCGCTGCATAATCGCCCTTGCCTGCGGTACGCGCGATCACGGGCAGGCCCGAGAGGAACCCCGTCAGGCTCGATATCATCAGCACCGCGCGCACCTGCGCCTCGGTTTCGCTGAGCCGCCCTTGCGTGGTCCGCACGATCAGATCGGTGGCGAGTTCGATGCCGGGCCGCCATAGCTCGGCATAGAGGATTTCGAAGGCCGGCCCGGGGCTCGCGATCTCGCGTTGGACGAATAGCGAGTGATTGCGGGTGCTTTGCGCGGATAGCAGGAAATGCGCCAGCGCGGCGAACACGCGTTTGAGCAACGCACGCGCTTCATCGGGTGCCAATTGGCCGCTCAGCGCCGCGAACGACGTCTCCGCCACCGCGCCCATCCCCTCGCGATAGCGCGCGACGATCTCATGCGCGCAGGCGAGATAAAGGCCGCGCTTGTTCCCGAAATAATAAGTGAGCGCGGGGAGATTCACCTCCGCCTCGCGGGCGATCTGGCGCGTCGTCACGGTGGCGAAGCCGCTGCCGCCGAACGCGCCCAGCGCCACGTCCAGGATGCGCGCGCGCGTTTCCTCGCCCTTGCGATAGCCGCTGACGGCGGCGCGCAATGGGGCGATCGGGGAAGGGGGGCGGGCCATGGTCAGAGGTTCGTTTGTCCAGCTTGAAAATATATCAAGCGATATATATGATGCGTGGCAATTGGTCGAGAGAGGATGAATCCGGATGACGCGTGCGGCGCTCGACAGTCTTTGGAACAAGGTGGAGGCGCAGCGGGAGCGCGCGCCGGCGATTTACGACAAGATCGATTTCCATGCCGTCCCCGAACGCTTCACCGCGACCGAAGGCGATGCGACCGCGCTCTCCGGCAAATACGCCCCGGATCGCGTGGCGCTGCTCGCGGATGCGGAGCGGATCGAATTCATCCGCGCCTATACGATGATGGGTGACGCCACGGCAGACGCTTATGCCGGGCTGATGCGCGAATATGGCTTTCGTCGGCTGATCGACATGCTGACGCAGGCCTGCGATCAAGGCGTCCACACCGTGGAGGATGCGCCGCGCGAATTGATCGAATTCATCGCCGAGATGGAGCGGATACCCGATTGGCTCGACATGACGCTGGTCGAGGAAGGTGCGCGGAACGATCGCAATTCGGCTGCGAATTTCGGCCCCTTCATCATTCGCGGCGCCTTCATCGCCACCTTCATGAACAAATATGCCGCGCTGCCGATGGCGATCACCAATACATTGTCGAGCGAGACGGCGGCCAAGCGCGTCAAGGATACCGCGACCTTCTTCACCACCTCCCTGCTGCCGGGCGCGCTCGAGCGATATGGCCCCGGCTTCAAATCGGCGGCGATGGTGCGGTTGATGCACTCTATGGTGCGCGCCAACGTGTTGCGGCGGCCGGGCGATTGGGATCTCGGCGTCTATGGCGTGCCCATTCCGCAAGTCGATCAGATGCCCGCCGGGCTGATCTCGGTCTTCCTGCTGTCGTACAAGATGATCGAGGAGGGGCGCGATCAGTTCACGCCACGGGAACGTGCGATGGTCGAGCTGGCGCGCTATCGCTGCTTCCTGCTCGGGCTGCCCGAAGATTTGCTGGCCGATACGCCGCAAGGGATCGTCGATCTGATGAACGCGCGCAGCGGCACGTTGCGCAGCGGATATGACGACGCCACCTGCGGCGAATTGCTACGCGCGACGATGGCGGCGGACCTGCGGCCGGATAACTCGCTGCCCGCGCGGACCCATGAGATGTTCGAACGCGCTTTTGCCAAGCTGTTCTTCGTCAAGAGCTTCATGGGGGGTGACAAGGCGAAGGCCGCGTCGATCGGCGTGAATCTCACGCCCGGCGATGTCGCGCTGGCGGCGATCGCGGGCGTGTTCATCTATGCGCGGATGCGCCTGTACGCGCTAGCGGCGCAAATTCCCGGTGTGCGGGACATCGCGGATCGCCGGCTGATCGCGAAGCTGAAGGCGCAACTGGCCAGCTATGGCCATGCCGAGTTCACGACCAATTCGGCGCATTACCGGCCGTCGAACACTCCGGTGCCGGCCGAGTAAATCCCGGCCGTCACGCCGCCTGCATCAGCGCTTCCATCGTCCGCACCGCATCGCTGTCGATTGGCTGAATCCCGAGATCGCGCCGGATCTGGCTGATCGGATCGGCGATGCGCTTGTGCCACGGCACCGCGATCAGCTCCTGCGTGGCCCGCCCGTGGCGCCAGCCGTCGAATGTCACGTTGAGCAGCAGCTCCGCCAGCATCGGCGTATGCACCACCGCCTTGGCGGCGACGGTGGCGAGAAAGCGCGCGGAATAATTCTGGCCGAACTGCGCGAGTTGGAAGCCGGAAATCGCCACTTCGCCCGCGCCGGTGAAGCCGTATCCGCCGACCAGATGCCACACGTCGTGAAGCTGCAGAATGCGGCGGTTGGTGCGGTTCTGCGCGGGATAATCCCCCGGCAGCACCACCGTATCGGCGTCGATCACCTCCAGATCATAGCCGTTGGCGGTCAGCATCGAGAGCAGATCGGTGGCGAGGCTGTCGCTGGCATGGCCTTCGAGATCGGTGGTCTTCAGCCGCACTTCGGGCTGGGCGATGAGATCGTGCACGCCAGCGAATTCGAGCAATGCCGCCTCACAGGCGTCAACCATGCGCTGATCGTAATGAAGCCCCAGCGCGACCACGGCGGTGGTCAGATCGAGTTCGCCTTCGTCCAGCGACGGCGCCTTGGCGACGATCGCCCAGAATGCGTCCCATAACGCCGGCGGGAGTGCCACTTTCGGCTTCCCGTCGACCACCCACGGCAGTGCGGCGGCCATGCTCGCCGCGCGTTCATCGTTGTCGGTGCTGCTCGCCATGGCGGCGGCGATCGCGTCGAAAATCGGTACCTGCGCGACCGGATCGACAAAGGCGGCGATCGTCATCAGCGAGGCGATGCCGAGCGCGGGCTGCTCGCGAAGCGGGGGGCGGCTCTCTTCCACCCAGCGTTCGAACTCGTGCCGTATGGACAGGTCAGTCATCGCCATTCGCCTTCAAAATCTCTCGCACGGAGATTGCACTATGTTTATAGAATAATCAAGTTTCATAGCTAGTACTGGCGGCGCCATCGGCTATAAGCAGCGCATGGGCGAAACGACCAAAGTCAGCTTCCCGCGCCGGACAGCAGCGAAGGCGCGCACGCGGCAACGTATCGAGGACGCGGCGCGAGATCTGTTCGTGAAGCTCGGTTATGCCGATGCGACCATGGCCGCGATTGCCGATGCCGCGGATATCCACATCACCACCCTGTTCACGCATTTCGCCTCCAAGCGCGATTTGATCGCCGCCATCGCTGAACGCGCGAGGACGCGATTTGAAAACGTGGTGACGACGCAGCGCGAACAGGGCGTGCCGGTGCTGATCTTCTGGCGAAATCAGGTCACCCGGATCGCCCATGCGTATGAGCGTGATGGCGATGGCCAGATCAATCTGGGGCGCGCGCTGGCTGGTGAGCCCGAATTGCTGCCGGTGTGGTTCGCCCATCAGCGGCTCCAGATCGACCTGATGACCGACTATATCGCGGACGAACTCGGCATCGATCCTGCCAACGATCGTCGCGCGCAAATGGCGGCGGCGATGCTGGTCGCGGGTGGGCGGATGGCGTTCGATAGCTGGATCGAAAGTGGCCGGGCGCATGATCTCGTCGCCGAGAATGAGCGATTGCTCGATGCGGCTGAGGCGCTGCTGGCGAACGGATTGCCGCTTTCCCGCGGGTGATCGGCGCTCAGACCGCGTTCTCGCCAAGCCGCCGGATATTCTCGTCGTGATGCGATCGGCTGATCGGATAAAACGCGAGGCAGACGATCGCGGCCCCCGTCGCGAGCGCAGTCACCCCGATATAAATCACCGCGAGTGATTGAAGCACGTCGCCGCCGACATGGCCGGGCTGAGCGTGTTCCGGGAATTTCACGAAGGCGAGCACCAGCCCCGAGAGCAGGATGCCGATCCCCGATATCGCCTTGTTGACCATCGTCGCCGCGGAAAACAGCAGCCCTTCGGATCGCCGCCCGGTTTCGAGCTGAATCTGATCGGTCACGTCGGCCACCATCGATACGGCGAGGATTGCCCCGGCGATCGTCGACATGATGAAGAGCGCGAATTGCCCCATCAGCAGCCATAACAGCAGCGGATCGCCATTGGCCGGGAACAGGCCGAACAGTCGCAGGACCAGCGGCGTCGCGCTCACCACCAGCGACAGCGCGAACATCAGCATCGCCGATTGTTTCTTTCCGTACCGAGCGGAGATCGGCAGGACGACGACGAAAGCGAGGAAGATACCGATGGTGCTGGCGGAGGCCACGGTGGCGATCTGGCTGGCGCTCAATTCCCAGAAATAGGTCGAGAAATAGACCGCGAGCGCAGTGTAGAGCCCGGATGCCACAGCGAAGAAAAGGCTGGCGAGCAGGATCGACACATAAGCCGGGTGCACCATGATACCGAGCATCTCGCGCAGCATCTGCCCGATCGACGCCCGTTCGGGCGGCGGCGGGGGAGGGCGTTTCAATATCTCTTTCTGCGTGCCGACCGCGGACGCGAGCACCGATACCAGCATGATCGCCGCCGCCGCCCAGGCATAGGTCGTATAGCCGCCCGCGTTCAGATGGCCGACCGGCTGCGCGGGAGTGGGGCGGAGAAAATATCCGAACGTGATGACCGCCATGACGATCGCGCCGCACACGCCGAAGAAGTAGCGCATTGCGACCAGCTTGGTGCGCTCGTCATAGTCGCTGGTAAATTCCGCCAGCATCGCGGTGGACGGTATCTCGTACACGCTGATCGAAAAGCGCACAGCGATCGCGGTCGCCACCAGCCACGCGAATTGCACGCCATGCGAGGCCGCTGGCGGCATCCACAGCAGCAGATAGGCGATCGCGATCGGCACCGCCGCCGCATACATGAACGGGTGCCGCCGCCCCCAGCGCGAGCGGAAATTGTCCGAAATCTGCCCGAGCAGGGGATCAAGCAGCGCATCGGCGATCATCGCGATCATGATCGCCGAGCCCACCCACGCCGCCGGTAGCCCGATCACCTGATTGTAGAACAGCATCAGCAACGCGCTGAAGCCGTGATCCTTGACCCCGAAAGCGATCATGCCGGAGCCATAGAGCAGCCGCGTCTTGAGTGGCAGCGCGTCGGCGGGGCGCAAGGTGGTACGCAACACCGGCGCGCCCTATCGGAACCGGAACTCTAGCTGCACGCCATAAGTTCGCGGCGGCGTGAACGAATAGGTTTGCGCGACGACCGAGGGCGACGATGCAAGCAGGCTGCCCGACGCGCTGTCATAACCCACGGTATTGAACAGGTTCTTCACGAAACCGATAACGCGATAGCTGTCGTTCCGTCCCGTCCAGATGGCGCGCAGATCAACCTGATCGTAAGACGGCATCCGGTTGTAATAACGGTTGAAGATGTTGCTGTAGGCCGATCCGCGCCAGACGTAATTGCCCGACAGGGTGAACGTGCCCGGTTCGAAATCCAGGCTATACATCGCGTTGAGCGCGACCTTGTGGCGTGGCGTATCGGACAGTTGCGCCCCCGCGACACTTTGCGGTTGTTGCCCCGCGACGATCGGCCCGGACGGCTGCGCGCCCGGCTGTGTCGCCAGCGGATCCTGCCCATCGACGAAGCAGCATCCCTGGCTGATCCGCGTGTGGCCATAGCCATAATTGACCGAGAATTGCAGCGCCTTCACCGGCTGCCACACCAGTTCCGCCTCCGCGCCATAGCTTTGCGAGCTGGCGAGGTTGAAGAACTGGGTAAGCTGCGCGCCGCCGGGCTGGGTGACGGTCAGCGGCACCTGAAGACCCTGATAATCGTAGTAGAAACCGGCCAGATTGATGCGCAATTGCGCGCCCAGCGTCCGCTTATAGCCCGCCTCGAAAGCGTCGACGTGCTCCGCCCCGGTCTGTGGCAATGCTGAGATGCCGCCGGCATTGAACCCGCCGGATTTATAGCCCCGGCTGTAACGCACGAACGCCAGTTCGTCTCGTGTCGGCTGCCATTCGATCGCCGCCGTGCCGGTCAGCGCATCCCAGCTGTTCGCGAGACCGCGACGCGCGATGCCGGTCGCCGGATCGATCGCAACGGGGGAGGTAACACCCGGCGCCGGCGCATAGGAAATCTGCGACGCGGTGATATCCAGCGCCGGGGTGTACGAGCCGTAGAGATCGGGCGAGAAGCCGCCGCAGCCGAAGCACAGCAGACGGAAAGATTCGCTGCCGCTCTTCTTGTCGTGGGTGTAGCGCAAGCCGCCGGTCACCCGAAGCGTATCGGTAATCTGATAGTCGGCCTGGCCGAACACCGCGATCGACTTGGTGGTCAGCGTCGATGCCGCGTACACGAAATCGCCGAGCGGGTTGGCCGGTCCGTTGGCCGGCGCGCGCAATTGCGGCTGATTAGGCGCGTTGAAGTGCGATTCCTGCGCCAGCGTCTCCTGATAATAATAGACGCCCGCGACCCATTGGAACGGCCCCTTGGTGTTCGAGGTGAGGTTCAGTTCGCCGCTGCCGAACGACTTCTTGTTGCGCAGATTGAGCTGCGACGCTGGATAGATCGTCACCGGCGTACACCCCGGCAGGAAGCCGCATAGCGCGCCCGGCAAGGTATAGGAAACCACCCCGGTATCATCGAGCGCGTAGGAATTCTCGATGAGATAATGCTGATAGCCGCCCAGCAGGTGAACGTCGAAGGCCGGCAAAGTCCATTTGATGTCGCCGGTCACGCCGAAATTGTCGCGCATCCGCTCGCGCTGGGTGGTCGTGGTGCTGAAATTGCGGATATCGGTCGCGCCCGGTGGCTGCGGAACGGGATAGGCCGTCACCGCGCCCGGAACCAGATAGCCGAATGCCGATCCCGGCGTGATCGCGCCGGTCGGATAAAGTGCAAAATCATATGGCCCGACGCGATTGTTGGAGCGGGGGTGCAAATCGGTGCTGCCGGTGAAGGCCTTCACCCATGCGACGACATCTGGGCCGAGATCCGCCTCAAGCTGCAGCTCCAGATAGCGGCGCTTGCCGCGCCCGCCTTCGCTGATCCCGCCGGCGAGGTTTTTGTAATAGCCCTGATCCTGATTGTAGAGCGCGCCCGCCAGCCGTGCGCGGAGCCCCTTCACGAGCTGCCCGGAAATCGACCCTTCGAGATTATAGACGTCGTAATTGCCCAAGGTGCCGCGCAGATCGGCGTTCAGATCCTCGGTCGGGCGCTTGGAGATCGCGTTGATCGCGCCGCCGATCGAGTTGCGACCGTAAAGCGTGCCCTGTGGGCCGCGCAGCACCTCGATCCGCTGGATGAAGAAATCCGATGCGGCGATCGTATTGGTCGCGGCGTCATAGATGCCGTCGGTATAGGTGGAGACGCCGGGGTCGCTGCCGTTGGTATTGGTCTGGCGCCCGATGCCGCGAATGAACACGCGATCGTTGCTTGCCGAATAGCTGAGCCCCGGCGTGAAATTCCCGAGATCGCCCAGCGTGTTGATACCCGCGAGCTGGCGCGCGTCCGACGTGTACGCCGATATCGCCAGCGGTACGTCCTGAAGGTTTACGCTGCGCTTTTCAGCGGTGACGATGACATCGGCAAGCCCGGCGCCTGGCTCCGGCTGATTTGTCTGCGGTGCGGCGTCCTGTGTTTGAGCCGCAACCGGCACCGCCAAGAACGCGGCACTCGCAAGCATCCAAGAAATATGTCGCAAATCACGCCCCTCCCCCGCCAGCGGTTCGCTGGTCGACTTTTTTTAGCGCGGTGGGCCCGCTGATACGGGTCCCACTATTTGTCGCAGAAACGCCGGTGTGACGTTCCATGAAGCGTAGTTACAGGTGTTTTATACATGAGTCTATAACGATATATCGAACGTCCAATTCCGGGACGTTCGCGCGCGCTGGGTGAAGGGCGCCGCTGAACGATTTATCACGTAATATCATATGCATGAATAAGAGGCGGCATGCCGTCATTTGTTCGCCGGAGGCGCGTGCTCAATCGATGGAAGAACCGGGGTTTTGTGATCCGTTTGCCGCTCATTTCCCGCCGATACGGGCGCTAGAACGCGCCCGAGTCAATATTGACTTACTCAATAGTCAATATTGACTCGGGCGTCACAAGAATGTCATGTCGCCGCTCCGTCGTGGGACGGCGCCACCCAGATGCGGGGGCGATAGGGGAGGGGATATGAACCTTTTGGCTTACTCATCGTCGTTGCTCGCGCTGGCCATCGCCGCCGCGCCCGCTTCGGCGCAGACTGGCGCTGCGCCGGGCGACGCGATCGACGCCGGTGACGTTGTCGTCACCGCGACGCGCCGCAGCGAGCGCCTGCTCGATGTGCCGGTCAGCGTCACTGCTTTCTCGCAGGCGGAACTCACGCAGAAGGGCATCGTCGGGTTCGATGGCATCGCGCGCGAGACGCCGGGTGTCGTGCTCAACCAGGCAAGCGACAATAACGCGCGCTTCACCGCGCGTGGCATCTCCACCAATGGCTGGGGCGCCGGGCTGCAGACCACCACCACCATCTATCTCGATGAGTTGCCGCTGAGCACCATCGGCAACACGGTGACGCTCAACCCCAATATCTATGACGTCGAGCGCGTCGAATTCCTGCGCGGGCCGCAGGGCACGTTGTTCGGATCAGGCTCGCTCTCGGGCGCGCTGCGTATCCTGACCAAGAGCCCGAATCTCGGCGAATATGATTCCTCCGCGCTGGTCGATATCGGCCTGACGCCGGACGGCGGCGGTATCCGCCAGCGCTATAACGGTATGGTCAACATGCCGATCGTCAACGACAAGCTCGCGCTGCGCGTCGTCGGTTATGCCCGCAACGAAGAAGGCTATATCGACAATATCGGCACCGGCGTGAAGAACGCCAACACGCTGAAGGATTGGGGTGGCCGCGCGATCCTGTTGTTCAAGCCGACTGATCGGCTGAGCATCCGCCTGCTCGGATCATATGAAAACAGCGATCCCCAGGACGCGTCGCTGACCTCGCCGTCGCTTGGCGATCGCAAGCGTTACAGCGCCCGCCCGGATCTCTATACGACCAAGACGCAGATCTATAACGCGACCGTCGATTATCAGTTCGGCGGCGCGCATCTGACCAGCTCGTCGACCTATTCGATCGGCAAGGGCCGGTTCGACGTCGATCTCGCCGGCACGTTCGCGCTCACGGTGCCTTTCTATCTGGCGGACGGCTACACCGCGAAGACGTTCGTGCAGGAAGCCCGGCTGATCTCCGATCCGGGCGGCAAGTTCGACTGGGTCGTCGGCGGCTTCTATCTCCACCGCGACACCGAAGTCCTGGGCGAGAACCAGACCGACAAGGCGTTCCTCGCCGCGCGTGGCATCACCGGCCTGCCGGGCGTCGCCTTCTCGAAGTTCGGCAGCGATGCGCGCACCTATGAACTGGCGGGCTTTGGCGAGCTGACCTATCATCTCACCGACGAACTTTCGCTCACCGGCGGCCTCCGCTACGGCAAATATGGCGGCACGGTCGACACTTATGCCGGGTTCGACACGCAATATTTCGTCTATGCGCTTTATGGCCTCAACGGCCCGCTCGCGATGACGCCGACCAGCGCCACGACCACGCGTTATCCTTCGGCGGAAAAAGCGTCCTGGAAGGCGAGCGTCAGCTACAAGCCGTCGCATGACATGACGACCTACGCCACCGTGTCGACCGGCTATCGCACCCCGGTTTACAATTCGCGCGCCGGCAGCGTCAGCACTATCGACAAGAACGATCTGGTCATTCCGGGCGGCGCGGGTTCGGACAATCTGACCAATTACGAGCTTGGGCTGAAGGGGCGCTGGCTGGGTGGCAAGCTCAGCGCGAACCTCGCGGCCTATTATATCGATTGGCGCAACATCCAGGTTCAGGCCAACCGTCAGTCGGATTCGGTGCAGTTCGCCACCAACGTCGGCCGCGCGGCGAGCAAGGGGCTGGAGGCGGAAATCGTGCTGGTGCCTGCGCGTGGCGTGACCTTCGGGGTGAACGGCTCGCTCAATGACGCGAAGGTGACAAGGCTTTCCGCGCAGGAGGCGGCGATCTCCGGCGCGGTGAAGGGCTCGCGATTGGCGTCGCCGCATCTGCAGGGATCGGTGTTCGGCAGCTACAATTATGGCCTCGGCCATGGCGCGACCGGCTTCAGCGGCTTCCAGGTCCAGCATGTCGGCTCGTTCCCGAACGGCTTCCCGAATACGCCTGGGAAGCCGGGCGTGGTCAGCCCGCTCTATGACCTGACCGACAGCTATACCTTCATCAACCTGCAAACCGGGATCAACCTCGGCAAGCTGACCGCCACCTTCTACGTCGAAAATCTCGGCAACAGCCGCGCGACGACATATATCCATCCGGAGGCGTTCATCTACAGCCGCTATGCGATCCTGCGGCCGCGCACCTTCGGCGTACGCGTCGGTTACAATCTGTGATCGGGCCGGTGCGGCGGCGTGGCGTTGACGCGCCGCGCCGCCGTCGGCAGCGTGGTGCGCGATGAACAGCGTCGATCAAGCCGCGCTGGACGGCGCGTCCGCCCCGGAAGCTCCCCGGGCCCGCAACCACAAGGCCCGGGCGCGCGAGGCATCGATCGAGCGGATTCTCGACGCGGCCGAGCAATTGTTCGCCGAATTCGGCTATCATGGCGTCACGCTGAAGGATGTCGCCACGCGCGTCGGGGTCAGCTCGACGCTGATCCATTATCATTTCAACGGCAAGGAAAGCATCTACGAGGCGGTGTGGGCGCGCCGGGCGCCGTTTTCCGCGCTCAGCCGGCTGGAGGCGATGCGCCGCTATGCCGCCGAGGTGGGCGACAATGTGACCGTCGAGGGCGCGCTGCACGCATGGATCGATACGGATCTGAACACGCAGATCGAGAATGAGGACCAGTGGCGCGCATTCGGCAAGATCAGCGCGCAGGCCAACAGCGCCGATGGCTGGGGCGCCGACAAGATGACCAGATATTTCAATCCGGTCGTCCTCGCGCTGATCGATCTGCTCCGCAAAGCGATGCCGGATTGCGATGAAGAGACGATCTTCTGGGGCTATCATTTCCTGTCCGGGGCGATGACGCACAATATGGCGCGCACCGGGCGGCTCGACGATCTGTCGGAAGGGCTATGCTCGTCGAACGATTTCGTTTCGATCAGGCGGCACATGGCAACGTTCATGGCGGCCGGCTTCCACGCCATCTGTCAGGCCGCCGCCGCGAAGAAATAGCGCCGGCCGGGTAATGGAGTTATCTCGTACATGACCAATACCTTGCTCGATCGTCGAGACATGGATTTCCTGCTCCACGAGTGGTTGGGAGCGGGTGCGCTCGCCGATCGCGAGACGGTCGACGCGCTGCTCGATCTGTCGGAAAAGCTGGCGATCGAGCAATTCCTTCCGCATTACAAACGCAGCGATATCGAGGAGCCGCGGCTGGAGGACGGCACGGTTCGCATCTGCCCGGCGATCGGTGACGCGCTGGCGCAATATGCCGGGCTTGGGCTGTTTTCGGCTGGCTTTCCCGAGGATCGGGGCGGCCTGGGGCTGCCCTATCTGGTATGCGCCGCGTCCTTCGCCTTCTTCGCGGCGGCGAATGTCGCGACTGCCGCCTATCCGATGCTCACCGTCGCCAATGCGCGGCTGATCGCGACCTTCGGCAGCGCGGCGCAGTTCGAGGCGTTCGCGCGGCCGCAGATCGCGGGGCGCTGGTTCGGCACCATGTGCCTTTCCGAGCCGCAGGCCGGATCGAGCCTCGCCGATATCCGCACCAAGGCTGTGCCCGACGGCAGCGATGCGCTCGGCGAGCGTTATCGTTTGGCGGGCAACAAGATGTGGATTTCGGGCGGCGATCAGGACGCCACCGACAATATCGTCCATCTCGTGCTGGCCAAGGTGCCCGGCGCGGACGGCACGCTACCGGAAGGGACGGCGGGGATATCGCTGTTCATCGTGCCGAAAGTCCTGCCGGAAGGCGCACGTAACGACATCAGCGTCGCCGGATTGAACCACAAGATGGGCTATCGTGGCACCGCCAATTGCCTGCTCAATTTCGGCGAGGGGGACGGCGCGATCGGCTGGATCGTCGGCGAGCCGGGCGAGGGGCTGCGCCAGATGTTCCAGATGATGAACGAGGCGCGGATCGGCGTGGGGATCGGGGCGGCCGTGATCGGCTATCGCAGCCACCGCCTCGCCGTCCAATATGCGCGCGAGCGATTGCAGGGGCGGCCGGCCGGGCAGCGCAACGGCGCGCCGGTGGCGATCATCGAGCATCCCGATGTGCGGCGGATGCTCCTCCAGCAGAAAACCTATGTCGAAGGCGCACTGGCGCTGTGCCTCTATTGCGCGCGGCTGGTTGATACGGCCGAGCACAATGAGGACGATGCCGCGTTGCTTGGGCTGCTCACGCCGGTCGTGAAGACCTGGCCGTCCGAATATGGCCTCGCCGCCAACGACATCGCGATCCAGATTCACGGCGGTTATGGCTACACGCGCGATTTCGACGTCGAGCAATTGTGGCGGGACAACAGGCTGAACCCGATCCACGAAGGCACCACCGGCATTCAGGGAATCGATCTGGTCGGCCGCAAGATCCTTGCCGACGGCGCGGGATTGCCGGTGCTCGGCGATGCGATCGCGCGGACCGTCGCCGCGGCTGAGGGTGTCGCGGCGCTGAAGGATCATGCCCGCGCGCTGGCGGCGGCGTGGCAATCGGTCGATATCACGATCGAGGCGTTGCGCGCGGCCGGCCGCCCGGCCGCGTTCGATAATGCGACCGCGTTCCTGCACGCATTCGGCCATGTCGTGATGGCGTGGCTGTGGCTCGATCAGGCGGTTGCCGCTGAGGCGCGCGCCGGATCACCTGATCACGATTTCATCGATGGCAAGCTCCGCGCCTGCCGCTTCTTCTTCGAATGCGAATTGCCCAAGGTCAGCGCATTGCTCGCCTTTGTCGCATCGGGCAGCGATGTCGCGGCGGGGGCGCCGGCACGAATATTCTGAGCCCGGCGCCGTTATCGCGGCTTTTACCGTTGCGCCGCTAACCAGCGCTCGCAGAAGGGGAGAAGCGGGGCATGGTGGCGCAGGGCAGAAACGCGCGGTCGGCGCTGGGATTGGTGGCGCTGTTCGTCGCGGTGCGGCTGATCGTGCTGGCGCTCGGCCAACGGTTTGACGCGGATAATCTCGCGAGCTGGATGCAGATCGCCGATCTCGCGCTGCTGCGTGATCATCTGTGGCGCACGCTCTGGTATCTCCACAGCCAGCCGCCGCTGTTCAACCTGATCGTCGGGCTGGCGCTCCGCGCCGGGGCGACGGGGTTTCCGTGGGTGATGGGCGCGATCTACGCCGTCGTTACGTTGGGCGGTATCCTCGCGGTGCATGCACTGCTGCGCGAGCTGACCGGGCGGCCCCGGCTGGCGCTGATCGTGGCGGCATGGCTGTGCATCTCGCCGGCGGTGCTGCTGTTCTCGCAGAAGCTCTATTACGACGGGCTCGTGCCGTGGCTGTTGTGCATGGCGCTGTGGGGCGTCCACGCCGGGCTGACGCGCCGCTCCTTCGGCTGGCTGTTGTTCGGTTTCGCGATGCTCGCGACGACGATCTTGCTGCGTTCGATGATTCACCCGCTGCTGTTCGTCGCGATGCTGGTGATCGCCCTGCTCGCCGGCGCGGGGCAGCGGCGGCGCGTGCTGATCGCCGCCGCGCTCCCCGGGGCGGTGATCGGCGCAGTGATGCTCAAGAACCTCGTTATTTTCGGCTCGACCGCGCTGAGCAGCTGGGCGCCACTCAACGTCGATCACACCACCGTCGATCGCCTGCCGCTGGCGACGCGTGAGGTGATGATTCGTGAGGGAAAGCTGTCGCGCTTCGCGGTGGTGCAGGGCTTTTCCCCGCCGCCGGTCTATCTCGCCATGCTCCCGCCGATCGCGCCGACCGGCGAGCCGAGCCTCGACAATCTGCGCAAATCGACCGGCCAGGATAATTGGAACCACATCCTTTATACCAAGATCGGCGCGGCGCGGGCGCGGGATGCGATGGTCGGGCTGGCGGCGGATCCGGCCGGGTTCGTCGGCGTGCTCGCGACCTCGCTCTATCATTTCAACCGGCCGCCGAGCGAGTTCAAGGGGCTGGAGCGCAATCGCGCGGTGATCGCGCCATGGGAGCGGATCGGCAATGCGGTCGTCGGGCTTCAGCCGGCGGCGTGGTTCGGGCGCATCGACGATCCCGCGCGCACCGCTGCGCCGTTGCTTCAGGTGTCGCTCACCGAACTGGCCGCGTTGTTGCTCTATGTCGGCTTCGCCCTGTCGGTCACCGTGCGGTTGATCGCGTTGCTCCGCGCGCGCGCGTTGCCGAGCATGACGCCGGCGCTGGCGAGCGAGGCGGCGCTCCTGCTGTTCGGCGGCTGGGTGATCGTGATCTCCAGCTCGTTCGACGTGTGGGAGAATAATCGTGCGCGGTTCGATATCGGGCCGGTGTTGCTGATCGGGGCGCTGATCTGCGCGGCGCGGCTGGTGGAGAGGTGGCGGCTATCGCGGTCGAGCGCGGCCCCGCGCGCGATCGGTTCGTCGATGTAACGGTCACCGCTCCGGTTCGTCGCGCGGTGACGCCAAAAAGCCTCACCTGCTTGCTAACATATGTAATTTCTCTATTCCTCAAGGCCCGTGCCGATAGTTTTCGGCCGCAAATGTCGAGATGCGAATGAACTCTGCCCCCGTGCGCTCGGCTTTGACTAGAAAAACCGGATTGGACGCGCGAACCGTATTGGGCCTCGCGGCGATGATCCTGTTCTTCATCGTCAGCGGCGTTGTCACCTATTTCAACGTGCGGGTTTTGCTCGATGATTCCACCAAGATCCAGCATTCGCATATCGTTATTCGGTCGATCGACGATCTGCTCTCGACCGTGCAGGATGCAGAGACCGGCCAGCGCGGCTATCTGCTGACGGGCAGCGATCGTTATCTTGAGCCCTATCGTGACGCTGCCTCCAGTGTCGCTTCGCAGGTCGAGCGCGTCGCGGCGTTGACGGTCGACAATCCGACGGAAGCCGCGAGGATGGTGGTGTTGCGTCGCCATATTCGCGGCAAGTTCGCGGAGCTTGCGGAAACGATCGAACTTCGCCGTACGAAGGGAGCGGCGGCGGCGATATCGGTGGTAAGCGACGATCGCGGCAAGGCCGAGATGGATGCGATCCGCGAGCAGCTGGGCCTGATGTTGCAGGAGGAATCCCGCATCCGTCGCGAAGGGATCGCGGCGATGGCGTCCGCCTATCGGGTCGCGTGGCTGACGATCGCGTTGACCGCGCTGGTCGGCATCCTGCTGGCGATCGCGATCGGCGCGCTGGTCCGCCGCGTCGCGCTGGCGCGCGATCGACATGAATGGCTCCAGTCCGGGCAGCTCGAGCTTGCTGCGGCGGTGCTCGGCGATCCGGGCGTGGAACAGCTTGGCGACAATATCCTCGCCTTCCTCGCGCGATTCCTGGGCGCGGAGGCGGGGGCGATCTTCGTCGGCGATGGCCGAAACTATCGCCGCGTCGCGACTTATGGCGTGCCGGCGGATGCCGGGATCGTCCAGGGATTCGCACGCGGCGAGGGGTTGCTGGGGCAAGTCGCGGCCGATCGCGCGCCGATGGTGCTGAGCGATATCCCCGACGGCTATCTCACGATCGGGTCGGCGCTTGGGCGGGATCGCCCGCGGCATCTGGCGATCGCCCCGGCACGCGCCGACGAACTGGTGCAGGGCGTCGTCGAGCTTGGTTTCCTGCACCCGGTCGACGACCGCGTTTTGGAATTGCTTGGGGAAGTCTCCTCGGCGATGGGCGTCGCGCTCCGCTCCGCGCGCTACCGCAGCGAATTGCAGAATCTGCTGGAGGAAACCCAGCGTCAGTCGGAAGAATTGCAGGTCCAAAGCGAGGAACTGCGCGTTTCGAACGAGGAGCTTGAGGAGCAAGGCCGCGCGCTGCGTGACTCGCAGAGCCGGCTGGAGCAGCAACAGGCGGAGCTGGAACAGACCAACGTACAGCTCGAGGAACAGGCGCAGCAGCTTGAAGTGCAGCGCGACGATCTCGCCCGTTCCAATGCCTCGGTGGAGCTGAAGGCGCGCGAGCTGGAACAGGCGAGCCGCTACAAATCCGATTTCCTCGCCAACATGTCCCATGAGCTGCGCACGCCGCTCAACTCGCTGTTGATCCTTTCCAAGCTGCTCGGCGACAATCCGGACGACAATCTCTCGGAAGAGCAGGTGAATTATGCCCAGACGATCCATTCGTCGGGCAATGATCTGCTCGGCCTGATCAACGATATCCTCGATCTGTCGAAGATCGAGGCCGGGCATGTTCAGATTCGGCCGGAAACGGTGGCGCTGGAGCGGCTGGCGGCCGATCTGCGCCCATTGTTCCAGCCGGTCGCGGACGAGCGGCATCTGCAATTCGAAATCGCCATCGCGGCGGATTGCTCTCCGACGATCGATACCGACCGTCAGCGGCTGGAGCAGATTCTGAAGAATCTGCTGTCCAATGCCTTCAAATTTACTGCCGAGGGCAGTGTGCGGCTGACGATCGAGCGCGCGGGCGACGATCACCTCGCGTTCGCCGTCACCGATACAGGGATCGGCATCGCGGCCGAGCAGCAGCGCGGCATCTTCGAGGCATTCCATCAGGCCGATGGCACGATCAGCCGGCGATACGGTGGCACCGGGCTGGGGCTTTCGATCTCGCGGGAGCTGGCGCGGCTGCTCGGCGCGAGGATCACGCTGACGAGCGCCGAGGGGAAGGGCAGCAGCTTCACGGTCACCCTTCCGCTCGGTTACGATCCCGCGCTGGTCGCGCCGCGCGAAATGTCGGCGGCGCCGGCAACACCCGCCGATCCGCGCGCCGCGATCCAGCCGGTGGCGCCCGTCCGCGATTCACGCCCGGCGGCACTGCCACGGCGGGTGGAGGATGATCGCGACGGGCTAAGCGATGGTCGGCGCATCCTGCTCGTCGTCGAGGATGATTCGACCTTCGCCGGCATCGTGCGCGATCTCTCCCGCGAAATGGGCTTCCAATGCCTGGTCGCCGGCACCGCCGAGGAAGCGCTCGATCTGGCCAAGAAATGCCGGCCGAATGCGGTGGTGCTCGATGTCGGCCTGCCGGATCAATCGGGTCTGGCGGTGCTCGATCGGCTGAAGCGCGATGTCGCGACGCGACACATTCCGGTCCATGTCATCTCGGGCGCCGATCATACGCAGACCGCGTTGTCGCTCGGCGCGATCGGCTATCTGATGAAGCCCGTGAAGCGTGAGGATCTGGCGACCGTGCTCGATTCGCTTTCCTCCACGCTGACGCGCACGATGCGCCGCGTGCTGATCGTGGAGGACGATCCGCGCCAGCGCGAGGCGGTTGGCAAGCTGCTCGCTTCCAGCGAGGTGGAAACGGTAGGCGCCGGCACAGCCGCCGAGTGCCTGGAGCGGCTGAAGGAGCAGACCTTCGATTGCATGGTGCTCGATCTAACGCTGCCCGATGCGACCGGCTTCTCGCTGCTCGAAACGCTGAGCGCGGATGGCTCCCACCCCTTTCCCCCGGTGATCGTCTATACGGGGCACGATCTGTCGTCCGAGCAGGAACAGCGCCTGCGCCGTTATTCGGATTCGATCATCATCAAGGGCGCCCGCTCGCCCGAACGCCTGCTCGACGAGGTTTCCCTGTTCCTGCATCAGGTGGTCAACGAACTGCCGCCCGAACAGCAGAAGATGATCCAGAAGGCGCGCAGCCGCGACGCGATCCTAGAGGGGCGGCGCATCCTCGTCGTCGAGGATGACGTGCGCAACGTCTATTCGCTCACCAACATCCTGGAGCCGCGCGGGGCGATCGTGGAGATCGCGCGTAACGGGCGCGAGGCGGTCGATGCGCTGGAAAAGGCGGCGGCGGACGACGCTCCGGCGATCGATCTCGTGCTGATGGACGTGATGATGCCGGTGATGGACGGCCTGACCGCGACGCGCGCGATCCGGGGTGATGCGCGCTGGCGCAAGCTTCCGATCATCATGCTGACCGCGAAGGCGATGCCGGACGATCAGGAACGCTGTATCGAGGCGGGCGCGAACGATTACATGGCCAAGCCGCTGGATGTGGACAAGCTGCTCTCGCTCGTCCGCGTCTGGATGCCGCGATAAGGCCGGCCGCGATGCGCGACGAGATCGAGGATATCGAGATCGAGCTGCTGCTCGACGCGCTTTACCGGCGCTATCACTACGATTTCCGCAATTATGCGCGTGCGTCGATCAAGCGGCGATTGCGACAGGCGCGCGAGCAGATGGGGCTGCGCAATTTCTCCGCGATGCAGGAGGCGCTGCTTCACGATCCCGCGATGCTGAGCGCGCTGCTCGGCTATCTCACGGTGCAGGTGAGCGAGATGTTTCGCGATCCGCAATATTTCCGCGCGCTCCGCGAAAAGGTCGTTCCGCGCCTGCGCACCTATCCGTCGCTGCGCATCTGGATCGCCGGGTGCAGCAACGGCGAGGAGTTATATTCGTTCGTCATCCTGTTCCGCGAGGAGGGGCTGGAGGAGCGCACGATATTCTATGCCACCGATATCAATCCCGATGCGCTGGCGGCGGCGTCGAGCGGCATCTATTCGCTCGACCGGATCAAGACCTTCACCGAGAATCATCAGCGTTCGGGCGGCAAATCGTCGCTCTCGGACTATTACAGCACGGCTTATGGCGGCGCGGCGTTCGACAAGAGCCTGCGCAGCCGCGTGGTGTTTTCCGATCACAGCCTGGTCACCGACGCGGTGTTCGCCGAGATGCACCTGATATCCTGCCGCAACGTGCTGATCTATTTCGATCGCCCGTTACAGAACCGAGCGATCGGGCTGTTTCGGGATTCGCTCGCGCGTAGCGGTTTCCTCGGGCTGGGCGCCAAGGAAAGCCTTCGCTTCTCCGATCACGCGCGATCCTTCGTCGATTTCGATCGTGACGAGAAAATCTACCAAAGGCGCGAGGCATGAGCGCGACGCGGATCGAGGCGGTGGTGATCGGCGCGTCCGCCGGCGCGGTGGAGGCCCTGTCGGCAATCCTGCCGCATCTGCCGGCGGATTATCCGCTGCCGGTGCTTGTCGTCGTTCATGTGCCGGCCGATCGGCGCAATTCGCTCACGCCGCTGTTCCAGTCCAAATGCCGGATCGCGGTGCGCGAGGCGGACGATAAGGAGCCGGTGGTCGGCGGTACGGTCTATTTCGCGCCGCCCGATTATCACCTGCTGGTGGAGACTGATCGCACCTTGTCGCTATCGGCTGACGATCCCGTGCTCTATTCGCGCCCGTCGATCGACGTGCTGTTCGAAAGCGCGGCGGAGGCTTATGGTCCGGCGCTGGCCGGGGTGGTGCTCACCGGCGCCAATCAGGATGGCGCACGCGGGCTGGCGGCGGTGGAGGAGGCGGGCGGAATCGCATTGGTGGAAGATCCGGCAACCGCCTGTTCATCGACGATGCCGTTAGCGGCGCTCCATGGATGTACCGCGGCGCGCGCGCTGTCGCTCGACGCGATCGCATCCCGTCTGCTTGATCTCGGAGGGATATGAAGGACACAATGGAGCAGGTCCACTTTCTCCTGGTCGACGATCTGGAGGGCAATCTTCTTTCGCTTGAGGCGCTGTTGCGGCGCGACGATCTCGTCGTGCTCAAGGCGCGTTCGGGCGAAGAGGCGCTGGAGCTGCTGTTGCACCATGATGTCGCGCTCGCGCTGCTCGATGTGCAGATGCCGGGCATGGACGGGTTCGAGCTGGCGGAATTCATGCGTGGCAGCGAGCGCACGCGCCACATCCCGATCATCTTCGTGACGGCTGGCAGCGCCGACAGCCAGCGGCGCTTTCGCGGCTATGGCGCGGGCGCGGTGGATTTCATCCAGAAGCCGATCGAGCCGGATATCCTGCGCAGCAAGGCCAACGTCTTCTTCGATCTTCATCGCCAGCGCCAGCAACTCGCCGCGCAACGCGACGAGCTGGAAGCCGCCACCCGCGCGCTGCGGGACGCCGATCGGCACAAGGACGAGTTTCTCGCCGTGCTTGCGCATGAGCTGCGCAATCCCGTGGCGGCGCTGGGCGGGGGGCTCCATCTGCTCAACCGGCGTGGTGATACCGATCAGGCCGCGGCGATCCGCGAGCAGATGGGGCGCCAGTTGTTTCACCTGTCGCGGCTGGTGGAAGATCTGCTCGATATCTCGCGGATCAGTGAAGGCAAGATCTCGCTCAAGCGGGAAAGAATCGCGCTGAACGAGGTTCTGCGCTCAGCGGTCGAAGCCAGCCGGCTCAATCTGGAGGCGGGCGGCCATGTGTTCACGCAGGAAGGGCCGGACGAGCCGGTGTGGATCGATGCCGATCACACGCGGCTGGCGCAGGTCATCGGCAATTTGCTCAACAACGCCGCTAAATATACCCCGGCCGGTGGCGACATTTCGCTGACGACGCGCTGCGTGGGCGATGAGGTGCAGATCGTCGTCGCCGATACGGGCATCGGCATCCCGATCGAAATGCAATCGCGTATCTTCCAGATCTTCGCGCAGGTGGAGGATCATCGCGCGCGCGCGCAGGGCGGCCTTGGGATCGGGCTGGCGCTCGTCAAGCAGCTCGTCGCGCTGCATGGGGGCACCATCACGGTAGCGAGCGGCGGTCCGGGCAAGGGCAGCGTCTTTACCGTGCGGATGCCGCTGGCGGACGCTCCCGCCGCGCCGAGCCGCCGCGCCGAGGTAGAGCGGGTTCGCTAACCGCGGACGCGACAGATGCGCGTCCCCCCGTAACGTGTTAGATTATCACGATGACGGCGGCAGGGATCCTTGGGCTGGCGGCAAGCGTCAGCCTGTTGAGCGGGTGGCGGCTCTACGTTTGCGTGTTCGTCACCGGGCTTGCGATGCACTTCGGCTGGATCGCGATGCCTGCGCATCTCCACATGCTCGATGTGCTCGCCAATCCATGGGTGATCGCGGTGGCGGGCATTGGCGCGCTGGCGGAGTTTTTCGCGGACAAGGTGATGTGGATCGATAGCGCATGGGATACGGTCCACACGCTGATCCGCCCGGTCGGCGGCGCGTTGCTGGCGCTGGCGATCGTCGATCCGAGCGATCCGAAATGGCAGGTCGTGGCACTGTTGCTCGGCGGCGGCGCGGCGATGCTCACTCATGGCGCCAAAGCGGGGACGCGCGTGCTGGTGAACGCCAGCCCGGAGCCGATGTCTAATGCGGTGCTGTCGACCGGGGGCGATCTCGCCACGACCGGGCTGCTGCTCGCCGCCTTCGCCAGCCCATGGGCGGCGGCGGCGGTCGCGCTGCTGGTGCTCGCGGTGGCGATTACCGTGCTGATGCTGTTGCGCGGCCTCTATCGCCGTATCGTCCGCAAAGGCACGCCAGCCCCGCCCTGAACCGTCAGCGTTCGGCGCGCGCCTGCATCACCCGCCGTCCATCCGCGGCGAATGCGCCCAGCTCGATCGCCTCGCCGTCGTGCTTCATCGCCAGATGCAGCGTCTCGCCGGCGATAGCGGGGGAGATGCCACGGAAGGAAAAGGCCTTGAGCGCCTGCTCGCCCAATTCGCGCCGCGCCAGTTCGAGCAGTAGCGTCGCGGTGAGCGGGGCGTGAACCACCAGCCCGCGATACCCCTCTTTCGCGGTGGCATAGGCCAGGTCGTAGTGGATGCGGTGGCTGTTGAAGGTCAGCGCCGAATAGCGGAACAGCAACGGCGCGGCCGGCGCGATCGTGCGCACCGCATCCCATGCGGCGGTATCGAAATTGCCGACGCCCGGCGGTGGCGGCGAAGGCGGCGCGTTCTTCGGCGCGGCCTCGCGATAGACGATGGACTGCACCTCGCGCACCGCAAGTTCGCCCGCCGCGTACACATCATGCGCCAGATCGACGAACACCAATTCGCCCGACGCGCCATGTTTATGCGTGATCGACATGATGCGCGATCGCCGCTCGATCGCATCGTTTGCGCGCAACGGCTGGAGGAATTCCATCCGGCTCGATGCCCACATGCGGCGCGGCAGCGGGATCGGCGGCAGGAAGCTGCGCGGGCCGAGATCGCGGCGGGGATGGCCGTCGGGGCTCAGCATCGCGGTCGGCGCATCTGGCAGGCACAGGCACCAGTGGAAGCCGAGCGGGGCGGTGCCGTCCAGCGGCGCGGAGCGATCGAGCGTCGCGCACCAGCGCGCAAGCGCGCCGGGATCAACCCGGTCGGCTTGCGTCTCCGTCCGCCCGGTCCATGCGCTCCAATCGTCCATCCCGCCCCCCAATTATTATTATGCGGCGCGCTCGAAGATCGCTGCGATCCCCTGCCCACCGCCGATGCACATGGTCTCGAGACCATAGCGCCCGCCGCGTCGTTGCAGCTCGCGGGTCAGATTGGCAAGGATGCGTCCACCGGTCGCGCCGATCGGGTGGCCGAGCGAGATGCCCGATCCGTTGACATTGAGGATGTCGTTGCGGCTGTCGCCGGCGCTCCAGCCCCAGCCCTTGAGCACCGCGAGCACCTGCGGGGCGAACGCCTCGTTCAGCTCGACCAGGTCGATATCGCCCCAGCCAAGCCCGTTGCGCGCGAATAGCCGCTCGACCGCCGGGACCGGGCCGATCCCCATGCGTGCGGGATCACAGCCGGCGGAAGCGGCGCTGTGGAACCAGGCGATCGGCTCCAGCCCGAGTTCCTCGAGCTTGTCCTCCGCGACGACCAGGCAGGCGGCGGCGGCGTCATTCTGCTGGCTGGCGTTGCCGGCGGTAACGATCGCGCCGGGGATGGCCTTGGCCTCCAGCGGCTTCAGCGCGCCGAGCGTCTCCATGCTGGCGTCGGCGCGATAGCCCTCGTCCTTCGCGAAGATCACCGCGTCGCCCTTGCGCTGCGGCACGGGCACGGGGACGAGTTCGTCGTCGAACAGGCCCTTTTCCCACGCCGCCGCCGCGCGCTGGTGCGAGCGGACGGCATAGGCATCGGCCTGCTCGCGGGTAATGTCATAATCGCGCGCGAGGTTTTCCGCCGTCTCGATCATGCCTGAGATCACGCCGAACCGCTCGATCGGCTGCGACATCAGTCGCCCGCGCGTCAGGCGATCGTGCAGCATCAGCCCGCCCGCACGCGTGCCGCGCCGCCCCTCGGTCGTATAATATTCGACGTTCGACATGCTCTCCACGCCGCCCGCGACCACCACGTCTGACATGCCGGTCTGGATCATCATCGCGGCGTTGACGACCGCCTGAAGCCCGGAGCCACAGCGCCGATCGAGCTGATAGCCCGGCACCTCGATCGGCAGCCCGGCGGCGAGCCATGACCAATGGCCGATCGCCGGCGCCTCGGCATTGCCATAACCCTGGCTGAACACCACGTCGTCGACGCGCGACGGATTGATCCCGGTCCGCTCGATCAGCGCTTTCAGGATCACCGCACCAAGCTGCCCGGCGTTCATGCTGGCGAGCGCGCCGCCGAACTTGCCGACAGGGGTGCGGAGCGGGGCGACGATGGCGGCGCGGCGCAGGGTCATTGGGCAATTCCTACGATGTTTGAGTCGATGAGACGGGCGATCTCGCCCGAGGAAAGCGACAGGCGCTCGGCGAGTATCTGTTCGGAATGCTGGCCGTTGCGGGGGGCGGGGAGGGGCGGCTGGCGCTCGAGCTGCGGCACGGTCGCGAAGGCGCCGGCGGCGGGATAGGCGAAGCCGCTGGGATTCTCCGCCGCGCCGAAGATCGGATTGTCGCGCACCAGCGCGGGATCGCGGATCGCGTCGGACATTGCGCGATAGGCCGAATGGACCACGCCGCCCGCGTCCAGCGCGGTGGCGAGATCGGCATGGTCGCGCCGCGCGATTGCCTGTTCGAACAGCGGAAACAGCGTATCGCGGTGATCGAAGCGCAGCCCGTCATCCTTCGCGAAGGATACGCCCAGTCGCGCTTCCGCCGCGGCCACCGCGTCGCCCAGATCGAGCGCGGCGAGCAGGTTCGCCCATTGGCGCGGCGTGACGACGACGATCATCGTCCGCACGCCGTCAGCGGTGACGAAGTCGCGCCCGAACAACCCATACACCGTATTGCCGAGCCGTGGCCGATCCGCGCCGGTGTAGAGCACCTCCGCCACGCTGCCGAGATTGGCGACCGTGCCGATTGCCACATCGGACAGCGGGATGCGCACCTCGCCACCATTGCCGGTCTCCGCCCGGCGGCGCAGTGCCGCGAGCAGCGCGAAGGCCGCATAGGCCCCGCTCAGCAAATCCCAGGCCGGCAGCACATGGTTGATCGGCTCGGGCCCCGCGCCGGTCAGCATCGGATAGCCGACCGCATTGTTGACCGTATAATCGAGTGCCGGGCTGCCGTCCGCCCAGCCCATCACGCGCACGGTGATCAGATCGGCGCGTCCTGCCGCCAGCGCGTCATGCGCCATGAAGCCCTTTGCCGGGAAATTGGTGATCACCTGTCCCGTCGCGCGGACCAGCGCCTGCAACAATTCGCGCCCCTCGGGCCGCCCAAGATCGAGCGCGACCGATTTCTTCGCGCGGTTGAGGTTCTCCCAATAAAGCGAGTCATTCCCCGCCGTCACCGGCCAGCGGCGGAAATCCGGGCCGCCGCCGATCTGATCGACGCGGATCACTTCCGCGCCCATCTGCGCGCAATAGAGGCCGGCGGTGGGTGAGGCGACGAACGACGACGCCTCGATCACCGACAGGCCGGAAAGCATGTCGTACATCGCCGATCAGCCGTGTTGCGCGAATTCGCGCAGCATATGCTTGGCGATCTGGAGCTGCAGGATCTGCGTCGTGCCCTCGTAGATGCGATAGATGCGCGCATCGCGGAAGAAGCGTTCCGCGTCATATTCGGCAAGATAGCCCGCGCCGCCATAAACCTGCACGCACCGATCGACCACGCGGCCGCACATCTCGGATGCGAAGACCTTGAACGCGGCCGCCTTGCGCAACACGTTCTCGCCCGCGTCGGCGCGGCGCATCACGTCCTCCATCATGCATTCGGCGGCGTAGATTTCGATCTCGCTGTCGGCCAGCATCTGCTGGATCAGCTGGAAATTGGCGATCGGCTCACCGAACGCCTTGCGCTCGGTGGCGTAACGCACCGCTGAATCGAGCGCGCGCCGGGCATAAGCCGCCGCCGCCGCACCGACCGACATGCGGCCGTTATCGAGGCTCATCATCGCATAGACGAAGCCCTTGCCCAGCTCGCCGCCGAGCAAGGCATCGGCGGGGACGTGAACGTCTTCCATGATGATATCGGCGATATGGCTGCCGGATTGGCCCATCTTCTTATCGGATTTGCCGACCGAAACGCCCGGCGCATCCATCGGCACGATAAAGGCGGAGACGTGCGCGTTCTTGGGCAGATTTTCCTTCGAGGTCCGCGCCATGATCAGCGCGACGTTCGCGAAGGGGGCGTTGGTGATGTAGCGCTTGGTGCCGTTGAGCACCCAGCCGTTATCGGTTTTCACGGCAGTCGTTTGCAGCCCGGCGGAGTCCGATCCCGATCCCGGCTCGGTCAGCCCGAAACAGGCGATCTCGCCACCCGCGACGCGCGGCAGCCATGCCGCCTTCTGCGCGTCCGTCCCGCCATTCTTCAACGCCGAACAGAACATGCCGATGTTGATCGAGATGATCGATCGGAACGCCGGCATGGCGTAGCTCAGCGTGTAGATCGTCCGCACATATTGGCTGACGTTCATCCCCGCGCCGCCGAACTCCTCGGGCATGGTGAGGCCGAACAGTCCCATGTCGCGCATCTCGGCCAGGATATCGGCCGGGATCTGGTCGGTCTCGACGATCGCGCGTTCCGCCGGGATCAGCCGCTCGCGAACAAAACGGTCAAGCTGTTCGATGAACTGCTCGAACACGTCCGCATCCATGCAGGGGTTGGTGGTGCTCATGGGGATTTCCTCAGACCGGATCGTACGGGAAGACATGCGCCGACACCTCGTCGGCGCGGGCGAAGCTGGGGCGGAACGCAGGGATCAGCTCGTCGGCGATGCTCTCCGCCGTCCAACCCTCTACCTTCACCATCGAGCGGATCGGGCGCGGTTTTGAGAACAGCAGGATTTCGTTGCGGCGCACCGCGAAAATCTGGTTGGTCACGTCCACCGACCGATCGGACGCGAGATAGGCGACGAGCGGCGCGATCTTCTCCGCGCTCATCGATTGCATCCGTTCGACGCGCTGCTTCTGCTCGGGCGTCTCGGCGGGGATGGAGGCGGTCATACGACTCCACGCGAAAGGGGCGATGCAATTGGATCGCACGCCCACCCGCGCCATGTCGAGCGCGATCGATTGCGACATTGCCGCCAGCCCCAATTTGGCGGCGGAATAATTCGCCTGCCCCAGATTGCCGATCAGCCCGCTGGTGGAGGTGAAGTGGATGAAGCTGCCCGATTGCTGCTCGCGGAAATAGGGGGTTGCGGCCTTGGAGACATTGAACGCGCCGGTCAGATTGACGTCGATGACGCTCGTCCAGTCCTCATAGCTCATCTTGTGCCAGATCGTGTCGCGCAGGATGCCGGCGTTGTTCACGACCGCGTCGATCCGGCCGAAGCGTTGCACCGCATCCTCGACGATCGAGGTTGCCGCCTTGGGATCGGAAACGTCGGCAAGGTTGGCGATCGCCTTGCCGCCGGCCGCGACGATATCGGCGACGGTCGTTTCCGCGGGCCCGGCGTCTCCACCGTCGCCGCCTTGCGCGACGCCGGGATCGTTGACGACCACCGCCGCACCTTCACGCGCGCACAGCAGGGCGATCTCGCGCCCGATCCCACGGCCCGCGCCGGTGATCGCGACGACCTTCCCCTCCAGAATGCGGCCCATGGCATTTTCTCCTTCGAGTCGACTTGTGGGGCGATAAACCCTGGCCCGAAGTTCTTCAACATTGAGAATTGAATTTCATATATATGAAAACTATCGTGCCGCGATGACCGGCCCGATCCGCTCCGTCGCGCAAGCCTTCGCGATCCTTCGTCTGCTTGGCGAGAGCAGCCCAATGTCGCTCTCCGATATCGCGCGCATCGTGGGCCTCAGCCCGTCGAGCTGTTTCAACCTGCTGAAAACGCTGCTCGACGAAGGCGCAATCGAGCGGGATGCGCGCACCAAATATTATCGCCTCACGCGCGTCTGGGCGGCGGCGGAGGCATTGCGCGACGATGCGGCGCAGGGGCTGGCGGAGCGCGCGCGCCCGGCGATGGCGAAGCTCGCGCAGGCGAACGACGCTGCGATCGCTTTGTGGAAAGTGATCTCGCGCGAACGCGTGCGGCTCATCCTCCGCGCCGAGAGCGACGCCGGGGTCCGCGTCGCGATGGCCGACGGCCAGCGCCAGCCGCTCGGTGGCGGCGCGGTGGGGCGCGCGCTCGCGGCGGCGCAGGAGGTGAGCGGCGGCGAGCTGGCGAGGCGCTACGCGGCGGTCCGCTGGCAGACCGCGCTGTCGTTCGAGGATTATGCGGCGCAGGTGCGGCGTGCGCGCGATCGCGGCTTCGCCGTGGACGATGGCTTCACGCATCGCGGCATCTGCACCGTCGCGGTGCCGATCACCGAAATCGCGCCGGGCTTCTGCCTGTCGGCGTCGATCTTCGCCGGATCGCGCGGGGAAGCGGAAATCGTGGCGCTGGCGGGCGAACTGACGCGGCTGCGCGCGGCCTTGCTGCCCGCCTGACCGCCCTCTTGCCACGCGGCCGTCCAATGGGTCAGAGCGCGCAATTGTCGGCGCAATCATCGCGCCCGCGTCCGGAGCAAATCTTCATGCCCAATGTCTTCGATCTGCCCGCTTCGCCGACGGTTGCCATCCATGGCAGCGAGGAACGCTTTCCGGTCGGGCGGATTTTCTGCGTCGGGCGCAATTATGCCGATCACGCGCGAGAGATGGGGAGCAATCCCGATCGCGAGCCGCCCTTCTTTTTCTACAAGTTCGCGCAAGATGCGGTGCCGGGCGGCGGGTTGATCCCCTATCCGCCGGTGACGGGCGATCTTCACTACGAGGCCGAGCTGGTCGTCGCGATCGGGCGCGAAGGCGCGGCGGTGGCCCCCGAGCGCGCGCTCGATCTCGTCTATGGCTATGCCGCCGGGCTCGACATGACGCGGCGCGATCTTCAGGCGCAGGCGAAGGACAAGGGACGCCCGTGGGATATTGCGAAGAATTTCGCTTTCTCCGCGCCGATCGGTTCGTTGCGGCGGGTGGCGGATGCCGGCCATGCCAGTTCGGGCGCGATCACGCTGACGCTCAACGGCGATGTCCGCCAGCGTGGCGACATCGGCGACATGATCTGGAACGTGGCCGAGGTGATCGCGCATCTCTCGCGGCTGGAGCGGCTGTTGCCGGGCGATCTGATCTATACCGGCACGCCGGCCGGTGTCGGCGCGGTGGCGCCGGGCGATCGGCTGATCGTCTCGATCGCGGGCCTTTCGCCGCTTGAGGTGACGATTGGCGAACGCGAGGCAGATTTCATCTGAAGCCCGATCGCGACGGGTGGCAAATCGCCCCGCAATCGCGCAGGTTGAGCCGATGGCCACCGCAACGGAAATCGCTCCCACCATCTTCGCCCCGATCGCGCCGTCACCGGCGCTGCGGGATGACGAACCCTATGCGCGTGACGAGCTGCTCCACGAGATTTTCGATGCGGCGTGTCAGGCCTATGCGACGCATCAGGCGGTGCAGCAGATCGATGTCGATCCCGAAAGCAGTCGCCGTACCGAACTGACCTATGTCGAGCTGCGCGATCGTGCGTGGCGCTTCGCCCATCGTTTACGCGAACTTGGCGTGAAGCGCGGCGATCGCGTGGTGATCTGTCTGCCGCGCGGGCTCGATCAATATATGGCGATCCTCGGCACGCTCTGGTGCGGCGCGTGTTATGTGCCGGTTGACTGGAGTTATCCGCAGGATCGGATCGACTATATCGTCGAGGATAGCGCGGCGGTGCTCGTCGTCACCGAAAGCCAGCGGGCCGATGCGATGCCGGTACGCGCGCTCGCGGTGGACGCGGCGCTGGGCGATCTCGCCGCGCGGCCGGCCGAGCCGCTCGAGCGCGCGCAGACCGGCGCGACGCCCGACGATCTCGCCTATATCATCTACACCTCGGGCACGACCGGGCGGCCGAAGGGGGTGATGATCACCCATCGCAACGTCTGCCACCTCGTTCGTTCGGAATGCGCGATTCTCGCGCTCGATGCGACGGACCGGGTGTTCGGCGGCTTCAGCCTCGCGTTCGACATGTCTGTCGAGACGATGTGGAGCGCATTCTTCGTCGGCGCCAAGCTGCTCGTCGCGTCAGAGGCGCTGGCCACGGCGGGGCCGGACATGGCGATCGTGCTCGCGGCCGAGGGGGTGACGGTATGGCATGTCGTCCCGTCGCTGCTCACGCTGGTCGAGACGGAAATGCCGACGCTGCGGCTGCTCAATCTGGGTGGGGAGGCGTGCCCGCCCGATCTGGTCGATCGCTGGGCGCGGCCGGGCCTGCGCATCCTCAATACCTATGGCCCCACCGAAACCACCGTGACGGCAACCTGGACGGAGGTGCAGCCCGGCCGGCGTGTCACGATCGGGCGGCCGCTGCCCGGCTATACCGCGTGGATCGTCGACGAGGAATTATGGCCGGTGCCGGCGGGCGCGGAAGGCGAGCTGGTGATCGGTGGCCCTGGCGTTGGCGCGGGTTATGTCAACCGGCCGGACCTGACGGCGGAGAAATTCGTCCAGACCCCGTTTGAGGGGCCGGATGGCGAAACCGTGCTGATCTATCGTTCCGGCGATCTCGTGCGGCTCGATGCGGTGGGCGATATCGATTTCGTCGGGCGGATCGACACGCAGGTGAAGATTCGCGGCTTCCGCGTCGAACTGGGCGAGATCGAGGCGGTGATCGCCGACGATCCGACGGTGGCGCAGGCGGTGGTCCAGCTGTTTCGCGATGATGACGGCGCGGAGTTCCTCGCCGGTTTCATCGTTCCGCGCGGCGGCGCGGCGGTCGATCTGGAGGCGGTGCGCGCGCGGGTGCGCGATCGCCTGCCCAATTACATGCGACCGGCGGGTTATCAGCTGCTCGATGCGCTGCCGACCCTGCCGGCATCGGGCAAGGTAGATCGCAAGGCGTTGCAGCGCCCCGTGCTCGCCCCGGCCGCCGATCGCGAGACCGTCGCGCCGGCAACGCCGCTGGAGGAGACGCTTCACGAAATCTGGGCCGAGGCATTCGCGCCGCAGAAGGTATCGGTGCTCGACGATCTGTTCGAGGATCTCGGCGGCCACTCGCTCAAGGCGGCGCGGCTGGTATCGGCGATCCGCAAGGCGCCGGGGCTGGCGGGGGTGTCGATCCAGGATCTTTATGCGGCGCCGAACATCCGCGCGCTCGCCGCCCGGCTGGGCAGCGCGGCGCCGGAGCATGTCGCGGAGGCGCTGCCGTTTCATCGCATCGCCGCGTGGAAACGCTGGCTGTGCGGTTTCGCGCAGACGATCGCGCTGATCCCGATCTTCACCATCGCCGGGCTGCAATGGTTCTTCCCTTATGTCGCCTATACGCGGCTTGCCGATCAGGTCGATCGCGTCACCGCGCTGCTGATGAGCGGGCTGAGTTTCATTTTCATCCCGCCGCTCGCGATGCTGGCGTCGATACTCGTCAAATGGCTGGTGATCGGGCGGTTCCGCGCGGGCGATTATCCCTTGTGGGGCAGCTATTATTTCCGCTGGTGGTTCGTGCGGCGCTTCTCGGAGGTGATCGCGACGCCCTATCTGGCGGGCACGCCGCTGATCCGCACTTATTACCGGCTGCTCGGGGCGAAGGTTGGCCGCGATGCCTTTATCGGGCGCGGCAATATCGATGTCGCCGATCTGGTGACGATCGGCGACGGCGCGATCGTCAGCGATTATGCGATGCTCGCGACCAGCTCGGTGGAGCGCGGGCTGCTCCGGCTAGGCCGGGCGGATATCGGGCCCGGCGCATTCGTCGGTTCGATGGCGGTGGTCGGTCGCGATTGCTCGATCGGCGCGGGCGCGGCGCTGGAGGACCTTTCCGCGCTGCCGGTCGGTGAGCGCATCCCGCCGCGCGAACGCTGGAGCGGATCGCCCGCCGCCTGCGTCGAACACGGCATCGCATGGGAGCCGCGCCCGCGCGGCGGCTTCGCGCGGCGCTTCACGGTCGGCCTCGCGCTGACGCTCGCCGCGCTGATCCTGCCGCTGGTCGCCATCGTGCCGATCGCGCCGGGCCTGATCTCGATGATCGAGATCGACTGGCGCAGCGAGACCTACACCTATCTGCTGATCGCGCCGGTGCTCGCCACCACCTATGTCATCCTGATGTGCGTGCTGACGGTGGTCGCCAAGCGGCTGTTCCTGGGCCGCGTCCGGCCGGGGCGCTATCGCATGGATAGCTGGTTCTACGTCCGTTTCTGGTTCGTCCAGCAGGTCAACGATCTCGCGCTCCGGCTGCTCCATCCGATCTATGCGACGCTTTACGTCATCCCCTGGTATCGCGCGCTCGGTGTGAAGGTCGGGCGGCGCGCGGAGATATCCACGGCGGCGGCGATCGTCCCCGATCTGGTCGATATCGGGCCGGAGAGCTTCATCGCCGATGCCGTGCTGTTCGGCGCGGCGCGGGTCGAGCCGGGCGCGATCCGGCTGGCGCATACGCGGATCGGGCGGCGCAGCTTCATCGGCAATTCCGCCTTGCTGCCGACCGGCGCGACGATCGGCGACGGCGTGCTGATCGGCGTGCTTTCCAAGCCGCCCGAAAGCGGCGAGGCGGCACGCGCGGACGGCACCTGGTTCGGCTCCCCGCCGATCTCGCTGCCCGTGCGCCAGAAGGTCGCGCTGTTCGATGAGGGCGCGCGCTTCAATCCGGGGCCGAAACTGGTCGCCAAGCGGCTGTCGATCGAGGCGGTTCGCGTCACCTTGTCACTGACCGCGTTCATCGTCTTCTTCAGCCTGTTGCTGTCGGCGGTGGGCGAGCTGGATGACATGCGCAACGGCGGCTATCTCGTGCTGGTCGCGTTCCCGTTCCTCTATGTCGGGTTCGCGCTGGCGTGCGGGCTGGCGGTTGTGGCGCTCAAATGGCTGGTGATGGGGCGCTACAAGCCCACTACGCAGCCATTGTGGAGCACCTTCGTCTGGCGCACCGAGCTGGTGACGGCGACCTATGAGAATCTCGCGGTGCCCAATTTGCTGGAGCCATTGCGCGGAACGCCGTGGCTGCCGGCCTATTTCCGGCTGCTCGGCTGCAAGATCGGCAAGCGTTGCTATCTCGACACCACCGATCTGACCGAGCACGATCTGGTGACGATCGGCGACGATGTGGCGCTGAACGATCTGGCGGGCCTCCAGACGCATCTGTTCGAGGATCGCGTGATGAAGGTGAGCGGTGTCACCGTGAAGGATCGCGCGACGATCGGCTCCTATGCGATCGTACTCTACGATGCGGAGATTGGTGAGGATGCGCAGCTCGGCGATCTGTCCGTGGTGATGAAGGGCGAATCCCTGCCTGACGGAACCTCATGGGAAGGATCGCCCGCCCGCCTCACGCGCGGCGGATGATGCGCATCCAATGGGTGACGGCGGGAGAGGTAGTCCCGCCGCTCGCCCGCGACGCGGCTTTCGTGTGGTACGGTCGGCTCGATGACGCGGGCGCGCTGCTGAAGCGTGCGGCGCTGACCTCGGACGATCTCGCCGATCTCGCCGATCTCGCCGCCCGCCCGCAGGCGGCGTGGCGCGCGGAGCGGCGGCGGGCGACGCGCGCTTTGCTCGCGACGCTGGTGGGGGTGCATCCGGATACGATCGTGCTGGCGCGCTCACCGTTCGGTGCCCTGGAGGTGCTCGCCCCCGCCGGATGGTGGCTGAGCGTCGCGGGGCAGGGCGCGCACTGCGCGATCGCGCTGGCGCGTGTGCCGATCGGCGTGGATATCGAGCCGCTCGGCCAGCCCGTGCTGCCCGACGACCTGTTCACCCCGCGCGAGCTGCGCGCTGGCGGCGACCGCCTGTTGCGCTGGACCGCGAAGGAAGCCCATGCCAAGCGCTTCGCCCGCGCCGACGCCGCCGATCCGCGCGCGATCGAGATCGATCTGTCGGGAGAGGTGATCCGTGCCTCATCCGGCGACGGAGTATCCCGCTGCGTCTCGCGGCGTGCCGGCGGGGCGATCATCACCGTCGCGCTGCCCGTTTGACGACCGCCTGACCCACCGCCTGACGCCGGTGCAGCGCCGCGCTCGGCGGCATTTTCCGAGAGCCGCCGCACTTTTTCGATTGATGACAGGTTGATGACAGCGACGCCGGTTATCGGGCGTCCGTCAAAACATCTCCGCGCGCGCCGCGACGACGGAGAAAGGCTCAGGAATCGGAGAACAGGGTGCGCGCTGCTGCACGAGGGACACTATTGGCATCGATCGCGCGTCGCATGACCGCAGCGACCGTTGGCGTCGTCGCGCTTGCCGCCGGTGCGCCCGCCTCCGCCGATCCCGCGCTCGCTCAAGTCGATGCCATCTTCTCGCGCTGGGCGAGCAACAAGGCTGCGCCGGGTTGTGCGGTGGCCGTGTCGCGCGATGGCAAGCCGGTCGCCGCGCGTGCTTATGGCATGGCCGATCTGGAAAGCGGCATCCCCGCCACAGTCGATTCGATCTACGAGGCAGGATCGGATTCGAAGCAGTTCACCGCCGCCGCGCTGTTGATGCTGGCGCGTGACGGCAAGCTGTCGCTCGACGATGACGTGCGCAAGTTCCTCCCCGAGCTGCCCGAATACGGCGCGACGATCACGCTGCGCCACATGCTCCACCATGTCAGCGGGTTGCGCGACTGGGGCTCGCTGGCGGCGCTGGAGGGCTGGCCGCGCAACAGCCGCACCGCGGACAATGATGACGTGCTGAAGCTGGTCGCGCAGCAGAAGGAACTGAACTTCGCGCCCGGCTCGCATTATCTCTACAGCAACAGCAATTATAACCTCGCCGCGATCGTCGTCGCGCGGGTCGGCGGCCAGTCGCTGGCGGATTTCACGCGCGATCGCATCTTCAAGCCGCTAGGCATGACGCAGACGAGCTGGCGTGACGATCACGGCCGCGTCGTTATCGGGCGCACCGGCGCTTACGAGGCGTCGGCGGCGGGCTATCGTAACGAGCAGGTGATCGAGGACGCTTATGGCAATGGCGGCTTGCTGACCACGGTCGGCGATCTCGTCAAATGGCAGGCTGCGCTCGATAGCGACTTCTTCGGCAAGGGCTTCGTCGCGGAGATGGAGCAGCCATTCGTGCTGACCGGCGGGGCCAGAATGGCTTATGGTCTGGCGCTGGTCGGCGGCGATCACAACGGTGTGTTCGAGGTGAGCCATTCCGGCTCCACCGGCGGCTATCGCGCATGGATGGCGCGCTACCCGGCGCAGAAGCTCGCGGTGTCGTTGCTGTGCAACACCGGCGAGGCGGATACGCCGGTGCTCGGCCGTCAGGTGGCGGACCTGTATCTGCCCGCTTATCGCGCCAAGCCCTATGCCCCGCGCGCGCCATTGCCGACGGGCGTTTGGGCCGATCGGCTGACCGGCTTCCCCTATCGTTTCGCGGCCGACGGCAAGGGCGGCCTGACGGTGAACGGCCGCGCGCTCGTTCCGGTCGGGGCTGGGCGCTGGCTGCTGCGCGAGGACGTGTTCGCTTTCTCCGGCAAGGCGCTGGTGCGTGAAACGCGCGAGGGCGAGCGTCAGTCGTTCGATCGCGTCGATGCACCCGTCGCGGATCTGGCGGCTTATGCCGGGCGCTATTGTTCGAGCGAGATCGCGTCGTGCATCACCGTCACGGTCGATGGCGATCGCCTCGTGTTCAGCGGCCCGCGCTGGAGCGGTCAGCCGCTTGAGCCTGCGTATCGCGATGTCTTCACCGGCGAGGCCAAGCCGCTGGAGACCAGCATCGTGCTCAAATTCCATCGCGATGCCGCTGGCGGCGTCGACACGCTGCGCGTCGGCGAAACCCGCGCCTTCAACCTTCTGTTTCGGCGAACCGGCTGAGCCGACCGCCCGAGAAACCAACAACAAAGCCAGCCCCGGAGCCCCGGCGAGCTGGCCAGATCAAACTGACTAAAGGGATATGCTTATGTCGATCCGTCGTGACAGCCTGCGCCATGCGCTTCTGCGGGGTACCGCTGGAACCACCCTGATCATCTCGTCGCTGCTCGGCGGCGTGGCACTGGCGCAAACAGTGCCGGCGCCGGCGCCGGTGGCGGCCGATGCGTCCGCCGACGCGTCCGCCGATATCGTCGTGACCGGGTCGCGCATCGACAAGGCCGGCTTCGACGCGCCGACGCCGACCACCGTGGTGGGTGAGGCCGAGCTGCAGATTGGCGCCCGTCCGAGCATCGCGCAGGCGCTCAACGATCTGCCGCAGTTCCGTGCGACGCAGAGCCCGACGAGCACCGTTGCGAACACCAATTCCTCGGCGTCCGCGATGGATCTTCGCGGCCTTGGCGTGACGCGCACCCTGACGCTGCTCAACAACCGTCGCTTCACCGGCTCGGCCGATCTGAACACGATCCCGCAGAACATGGTGAAGCGCGTTGAAGTCGTAACCGGCGGCGCGAGCGCGGCCTGGGGCTCGGGCGCGGTCGGCGGCGTGGTCAACCTGATCCTCGACGACAAGCTCCAGGGCCTGACGGTCGGCGCGCAGAACGGCATCTCCTCGCGCGGCGACGGCCATCGCTACAGCTTCAACGGCTCGTTCGGCACCAGCTTCGCCGGCGGCCGCGGTCACTTCATGATCGGCGGCGAATACCAGCAGGACGAGGGCATCTTCGATCGCTTCTCGCGCCCGAACGTCGGCAGCACCGATCTGTTCGCGCCGGTCGGCGGCGTGAACGGCCACAAGCTGATCCTGTCGCACGACGTTTTCTATTCGAACTACGGCACGAACGGCCTGATCACCGGCGTCAACGGTGCGCCGAACGGGCTGATCGGGCAGACCTTCAACGCCGATGGTTCGATGCGTCCGTTCCGGTTCGGTCAGGTCAGCGGCACGTCGATGGTCGGCGGCGAGGGCGTTTCGTCGAACAGCGAGCACACGCTGACCAACCCGTATCAGCGTTACAATTCCTATGCCCGCGTCAGCTTTGACGTTGGTCAGGCGAAGTTCTGGGCCGATGCGACGTTCAGCCGCATCTGGGCGAAATATCCGTTCTATGCCGAAACCGGCACCTACACGCTGAAGGGCAGCAACCCGTTCGTGCAGCAGGCGCTGGGCGGTCAGATCGGCGCGACTGACACGATCTCGGTCGGCCGCGTGTTCGAGGATTACGGCATGCGGACCTTCGGGTTCAGCCGCCGCAACGTTGAGGGCGCGATCGGTGTCGACGGCACGATCGGCGACGGCAACTGGAAGTACAGCGCCTATTATGCGCATGGCGAAATGCGCAACGCGCAAAGCTATGACAACCAGATCACCGGCGCGAACCTCACCAATGCGCTCGACGCGGTGTATGACGGCAATGGCAAGATCGTCTGCTCGGTCGCGCTGAGCGATCCGAACACCGCCTGCCGCCCGCTCAACATCCTCGGCGCGGGCCGCGCCGATCCGGCGGCGGTGAGCTATGTGTTCGGCAACCAGGCGAGCGTGGTTTACACCACCAAGCTCGACACGACCGGCTTCAGCCTGCGTGGCGATGCGTTCAACACCTGGGCGGGGCCGGTATCGGTCGCCGTCGGTGGCGAGGCGCGCTGGGAAAGCATGACGACCAACTCGCTCGATCCGGTGTCGGCGGCGAAGGGGTTCAGCCGTTTCAACTTCTCGCCGCTCAACGGCGGGTTCAACGTGCAGGAAGGTTTCGGCGAAATCGCGATCCCGCTGCTCGATCAGTCGTTCAGCAAGCTCGATATCAACGGCGCGGCGCGCTACAGCCATTATAGCACGTCCGGCGGCATCTGGTCGTGGAAGCTCGGCGTCACCGATCGCATCTTCAACAACCTGCTGTTGCGCGCATCGCGTTCGCGTGACATCCGCTCGGGCAGCCTGACGGAGCTGTTCACCACGCAGGCGACGAGCTTCTTCTCGGTCGCGGAGAACGGCAACACCTACAACAACGTCGCCCGCTTTACCGGCGGCAACCCGAACCTGCGCCCGGAAATCGGCAGCACGCTGACGCTCGGCGCGGTGTTCACGCCGACCATGGTGCCGGGCCTCAACCTGTCGGTCGATTATTATCAGATCGACATCAAGGACGCGATCGTTTCGCTCAGCGCGCAGGACATCATCACGAGCTGCGGCCTGGGCAACGCCAATGCCTGCGCGCAGATCACGCGTGACGCGAACGGCGCGCCGACCACGATCCGTTCGACCTACATCAACCTCGCCGAATACAAGACGCGCGGGCTCGACATGGAAGCGTCGTACACGCTGCCGATGAGCCGCGTCAGCAACCTGCCGGGCGCGCTGCGCTTCCGGGTGCTGGCGACTTATGTGCCGAAGGTGGAGATCAACAATGGCGTGGCGGTGATCCAGCGCGCCGGCGATGTGGGCGATGGCGTCAACTTCGGCACGCCGAAGTGGCGCGGCAATGGCTCGATCAGCTATGCGAACAGCGACTTCTCGATCGACGCGCGCGTGCGCTATGTCGGCGGTGGCGATTATGATCACACGCTCGATCTGGCGAACAACAAGATCACCAGCCGCACCTATTTCGATCTGGGCGGCCAGACGACGATCGGTGGCTTCACGCTGTTCGCGAGCGTGAACAACGTGTTCGATCGCAAGCCGCCGCTCACCACCTACGGCTCGGTCTTCTACGATTCGATCGGTCGTTATCTGAACGTCGGTGCGAAGGTTCATTTCTGAGCCACATGCCGATGACTGAATGAAGAAAAGGGGCGGTCGCGATGCGGTCGCCCCTTTTCGCATATGGCGACGAGGTGAGTGGGCCCGTGGGTTGACGGGGCCGAGCGGGGATGAGAACGCAAGGCTGGAGGCGCCGCCATGTGCGGGCCGGAATCAGAAAATCCACACAAAGGGGCGGGACAATGGCCGGGCGATTGCGCCCGATGGAGGCGGAAATGCGCATCATGCTGGTCGAGGATGACGCCGCGCTGGCGCGCGGCATCGCATCGTCGCTGGAGTCCGAGGGGCTGTCGGTCGACATCTTCGGCACGGGCGAGGATGCGCTGATGATCGCGCCGAGCGAGCCTTATGCCGCGATCGTGCTCGATCTGGGGCTGCCGGGAATGGACGGAATCGACCTGTTGCATCGGCTGCGTCAGATCGGGGTGGCGACACCGATCCTGATCCTGACGGCGCGCGATCGGATCGACGATCGTATCCTCGGGCTCGACCGTGGCGCGGATGATTACATGGTCAAGCCGTTCGATCCGCGCGAGCTGCATTCCCGCGTCCGTGCGCTGATGCGCCGCGCGCACGGCACGCCGGCGCCCGTGCTGCGTCTGGGCGCGCTGGAGTTCGATCGTTCGAGCCGTAGCGTATTGCTGGAGGGGGTGGCGGTGCCGCTGCGTCCGCGCGAGCTGGCGGTGCTCGAAACGCTGATGACGCGCCCCGGCCGGCTGGTCGGCAAGGAACAGCTTTCCGCCGAGGTGTTCAGCTTCGACGATAATGTCGGGATCAACGCGCTGGAGGTTTATGTCGGCCGGCTGCGGCGCAAGCTCGGCGACAAGGGCCCCGCGATCCGCACCGTGCGCGGCCTCGGCTATATGATCGAGGCGGCGTGAACGGGATGCAGCGCCGTTACAAATCCTTGCAGGGGCGGCTGATCGTCGCGGTGATGCTGCCGCTGACCCTGCTCGTCACGCTGCTTACCGGGATCACCGGCTGGGCGGTGCGGAACACCGATCTGGATACGCTCGATCGCGTGCTCGTGGGCTCGGTCCGCACGCTCAGCCTCGCATATGACCAGCCGCCGGAAGTGCGGCAGAAGATCGCCCCGCTGATCATCCACCTGCTCAAGCGACGCGCGCGGCCGGTGGTGAATTTCAGCGTCTATCACGGGCAACAGGTGCTGATGGGCGATCCCGCGCTGCGCCCGCCGGCGGATTATCACGTGACGGACGACGGCGTGGTCGATCGCCATCCGCCCGCCGAATTCGCGAAACAGGCGCGCGATACGCCGATGGTGCGCGGCTATATCGATGCCGAGGATGCCGATAATGTGCGGCAGGCCGCCTATCTGCGCGATGGCATGTTGCACGGCCGCCCGGCGCGGATTGCCACCGAAACACGCCGGTTGCAGGATAATGGCGAACTCGTCGTGATTCAGATCGCCGATTATGTCGATGATCAGCGCATCTACAATTACGGCTATTTCGCGCAGATCGCGGCGGAAGGCGTGCTGGTGCTGTTCGTCGCGGGGCTGCTGGTGTGGCTGGCGATCGGCTGGGGGCTGCGTCCGTTCGCTGCGCTGACGCGGCAGGTGCGTGCCGCGCAGACCGATCCCGCGCCGCAGTTTCGCCTGACGCTTCAGCCGGACATGCCGCGCGAGACGGTGCCCTTCGTCGAATCCTTCAACGGGCTGATGACGCGGCTGGAGAAAGTGAATGAGTCGCTGCGGCAATTCACCTCCAGCGCCTCGCACCAGATGCGCACGCCGCTGGCGGTGGCGCGCGTGCATCTCGATGTGCTGCGCCGCGCGGGGCCACATGCGCCGACGGCAAGTGCCGCGATCTGCGACATCACCTATGCTGTGGAATCGCTCGAACGGCTGCTGCTCCAGCTGATCGCGCTGGCGCGTACCGAGGAGCAGTCGATCGCGCCGCACCAGCGGTTCGATCTCACCGCGCTTGCCGGGCGGGTAACCACGGATCGCGCCGCGCAAGGGGAGGATGACGGGATCGACATCCTGTTCGCCGCCGATGGGCCGGTTCAGGCGCTGGGAGATCCTGGCCTTGCGGCAGAGCTTGCCGGCAATCTGATCGACAATGCGATCCGCTATAATCGACCCGGCGGGACGGTGCGGGTCGCGATCGAGCGGCAGCCCGGCAGCGCGCGCCTCGTCGTGGAGGATGACGGCCCCGGCATTCCCGAAAGCGAGCGGGAAAAGGTGTGGGAACGCTTCTATCGCGTCGCGCGGGAGGATGCCCCGCCCGGCAGCGGGCTGGGCCTGCCGATCGTTCGCGCGCTGGCGGAACGGATGGGGGCCAGCGTCGTGCTCGCGTCGCCCGAAAACGGCACGGGTCTGCGCGTCGTCGTGGATTTTCGCGCGGCGCGATAGCCGAACCGCCTCATTGGCGTGACAGGTTGATGACAGTGATTCCGCCTAGACCGGCTTCGTAGTTTGCGCAGGATTTCCTGCGTCGCATCGAAAAACGGGAGAATGGCAGATGGCGGCTGGGCGTTTGGGATGGATGGCGGCTTCGCGTGTCGCGCTCGCGGCGGCGGCGGTGGCGATGACCACGATCGTCACGCCGGCGATGGCGAAGGAGCGCGACGCGCTGACGATCACGCCGGTGCCGAGCACGCCGATCGCGGGCCAGTTCACGCTCACCGCCGTCGGTGATCTGATCTATCTTCGCCCGATGCTCGCGACGATCGAGAAGAAGTCGCCGGAAATGCTCCGCATCCTGCGTCGCGCGGACGTGACTTTCGGCAATTTCGAGGAAGTCGTCTTCGATCTGCCCACCTTCAAGGGCGCGCCGCAGGCGGAATCCGGCGGCACCTGGATGCTCGGCGATCCGAAGGTGGTCGACGATCTCGTGTCGATGGGCTTCGATATCGTCAGCACCGCGAACAACCATGCGACCGATTGGGGCGCGGAAGGGCTGATCGAGACGAACAAGCGGCTCGACGCGGCGAAGCTGGTCCACGCCGGCACCGGGCGCACCATGGCCGAAGCGCGCGCGCCGAAATTCCTCGATGCGCCGCATGGTCGCATCGGGCTGGTCTCCGCCACGTCCACCTTTACGCCGATGACGCCGGCGGCGGATCCGCTCGGCATGGTGCCGGGGCGGCCGGGCGCCAATGTGATCCGCACGACGGAGATCGGGTTGGTTTCCGATGCCGATCTCGCCGTGCTGGCGCGCATCGCGGGCACGAAGCTGGATGCGGCGGTGAAGCTCGGCGAACGCATTTATCGCGCCACGCCGTCGCCGCAGGCGCCGGTGACGATCGAATATGAGCCGAACAAGAAGGACGAGGCGGGCAATCTGCGCTCGATCCGTCAGGCGAAGCAGAACGGAAATTTCGTCGTCTTCTCGTTCCACAATCACGAGCCCAATGAAGCGACGCAGGAGCCGCCCGCTTTCACCGTCGATTTCGCGCATCGCGCGATCGAAGAGGGCGCGGATTCGTTCATCGCCCATGGCCCGCACCAGCTGCGCGGGATCGAGATCTACAAGGGCAAGCCGATCTTCTATTCGCTCGGCAACTTCGCGATGATGAACAACTCGCTCGATCACCTGCCGGCCGACATGTACGAGCAGTTCGGCGTCAATCCGTCCGACGTGACCGCGCCGGAATTCCTTCAGGCGCGCGGCTCGGCGATCTTCGGCGATCCCAATCTCTATGAATCGGTGATCGCCGAAAGCCGTTACGTCGATGGGCAGATCGCGGAGATCCGCCTCTATCCGGTCGATCTCGGGGTGAGCGCGACGGGCGCGGAGCGTGGCGTGCCGCATCTGGCGGACGCGACCGTCGGCGCGCGCATTCTCGCCCGTCTTGCGCGGCTTTCCGCGCCGTTCGGCACGAAGATCGCTATCGAAAAGGGCATCGGCGTCATTCGCGTTTCCAGCGCGGGAAAATGAGCTAGGTAAGCTCGCAGAGATAATTGGGGGACCAGATGAATCGTTTCCAGCTTGCCTTTTCCACGTGCCTGCCGGTTTTCGCCATGCTCGGCGCGACGCCCGTGGCCGCCAAGCCCGCGGCGGGCGCCGAAAGCGCGATGCGCGCGCTTTATGCCAGCCGTCCGTTCGATGTCGCGCGCAAGTCGCTCGCGGCGGATTATGATCGCATGGTCAGCGAGATCACCACGCTGACCGAAATCCCCGCACCGCCGTTCAAGGAAGCGACGCGCGCCGCCGCTTATCTGGAGATGCTGCGCGCCGCCGGTCTTCAGGACGTGGAGATGGATGCCGAGGGCAATGTGATGGGGCTGCGCAAGGGCACCGGCGGCGGCCCGCTGCTGGTCGTCGCGGCGCACCTCGATACGGTTTTCCCCGAAGGCACGCCGATCAAGGTGCGCCGCGAGGGCGATTACCTCCTCGCGCCGGGCATCGGCGACGATACCAGCAGCCTGCCGGTGCTGCTGGCCTTCATCCGCGCGCTCGACAAGGCGGGCATCCGCACCAAGAGCGACATCCTGTTCATGGGCGATGTCGGCGAGGAAGGGCCGGGCGACCTGCGCGGGATGCGGCACCTGTTCACCAAGGGCAAATACAAGGACCGCATCGCGCAGTTCATCTCGGTCGAGCCGGGCCGCGATCGCGTGACCAACGGCGGCGTCGGGTCGAAGCGGTACAAGGTCACCTTCAAGGGGCCGGGCGGGCACAGCTATGGCGCGTTCGGGCTGGTCAGCCCGGCCTTCGCGATGGGCGACGCGATGGTCGAATTCGGCAAGATGAAGGTGCCGGCGAAGCCGCGCACCACGTTCAACGTCGGCGTGGTCGAGGGGGGCACCTCGGTCAACTCGATCCCGTTCGAAACCGCGATGACGGTGGACATGCGCTCCGAGAGCAAGGACGAACTGGCGAAGGCGGACGCCTATCTCCATTCGATCCTGCCCGGCGCGGTGGATCGCGAGAACGCCGCCCGCTCCACGGCGCGCGGCAAGATCAGCTATGAGGCGAAGCTGATCGGCGATCGCCCGGTCGGCCATACCGCCGACGATAATGCGCTGGTGCAGACCGCTTATGCCGCGATCGCGCTGGGCGGTGGCCAGCCCGCGCTGGAGAGCAGCTCGACCGATGCCAATATGGCGATGAGCCTCGGCATTCCGGCGGTCACGATCGGATCGGGCTTCGCCTCCGAGCGTTCGCACTCCCCCGACGAGCGGCTGAAGCTCGATCGCGAGGATACCGTGCGTTACATGACGATGAGCCTCGCCACCGTCATCGGTGCGGCCGGCCTCGCAAAGTAAGATATGGGCGGGCCGGGCGGTCGCGTGATGCGGCCGCCCGGTTCCGTCGCGCTATTTCGTCGGCGCCGTCAGGCCATGCTCTTCCAGCATCGGGCCGACATCCGGATCCTTGCCGTAGAACGCCTTGAACATCGGCGCGTAATCCTCGGTATGGCCCTTGCTCAGGATCATGTCGCGGAAACGCTGGCCGTTCTCGCGGTTCATCCCGCCATTGGCCATGAACCAGTGATAAGCGTCATGCTCCAGCATCTGCGTCCATAGATAGGCGTAGTAACCGGCCGAATAGCCGTTCGACCAGATGTGCAGGAAATAGCTGCTGCGATAACGCGGCGGCACGTCCGTCACGTCCAGCCCGGTCGCGGCGAGCGACTTCGCCTCGAACGCGTCGACATCCTGTTTCGGCGATCCGGCGGGCAGCGAATGCCAGTCCATGTCGAGCATCGCGGCCGCGACGACCTCGCCCAGCGCATAACCCTGGTTGAACTTCGCGGCCTTCTTGATCTTGTCGACCAATGTGGCGGGCATTGGCGCGCCGGTACGATAATCCTTGGCGTAATGCGCCAGCACCTTCGGATCCCACGCCCAATGCTCGTTGAACTGCGACGGGAATTCCACGAAATCGCGCGCGACATTCGTGCCGGATACCGCCGGATAGGTCTGGCTCGCGAACAGCCCGTGCAGCGCGTGGCCGAATTCGTGGAACATCGTCGTCACGTCATCCGAGCTGATCAGCGCGGGCTGGCCCGTGGCGGGCTTGGTGAAATTGGCGACGTTGTAAACCACCGGCTTGGTGCCCAGCAGTTTGGATTGGTTGACGAAGTTCGACATCCACGCGCCGCCGTTTTTGTTGTCGCGCTTGAAATAGTCGAAATACATCAGGCCGAGTTCTGATCCGTCCTTGTCGTAAACGGTGTAGACCGTAACGTCCGGTTGATAGACCGGGATGTCGGTGCGTTTCTTGAACGTGATCCCGTAAAGCTGGTTGGCGGCATAGAATACGCCATCCTCCAGCACCGTCTTCAGTTCGAAATACGGTTTGATCTCATTTTGATCGAGATCGTATTTCGCCTTGCGCACCTGCGCGGAATAATGATCCCAATCCCATGGCTTGAGCTGGAATTTGCCGCCGGTCGCGTCGATCTGGGCCTGAAGCTCGGCCGCTTCCTGCTTCTGCGCCGGGGCGGTCGCGGCGGCGAGCTGGCGCATGAAGCCGGAAGCGGCTTCCGGCGTGCGGGCCATCTGATCGTACAGCGTGTAGGCTGCCCAGTTCGGATAGCCGAGCAGCTTGGCCTTTTCGGCGCGGAGTTGCGCGATCTGCTGGATCGCGGTGCGCGTGTCGTTGGCATCGCCCTTTTCGGCGCGGGTCCAGCCGCTGTTGAACAATGCCTCGCGCGTCGTGCGATCGGTCATGTCTTCCAGGCTGGGCTGCTGGGTGGTGTTCTGAAGCGGAATCACCCATTTGCCGTCGAGCTTGCGATCGTGCGCCGCGCTCCCGGCGGCGGCGATCTGGCCATCGTCCAGCCCGGCGAGCTTCGCCTTGTCGTCGACCACGAGCGCACCGGCCTTGGCGGCGGCGAGCAGCTTCTGCTGGAAGCTCGTTTCCAGCCCGGCGAGCTTGGTGTTGTATTCCTTGAGCTTCACCTGATCGGCGGCGGAAAGCTCCGCGCCGGCATGGACGAAGCCGTCATAATAGACCTTCAGCACCTGCGCCTGTTCCGGCGTCAGCTTCAGCGCGGCGCGCTTGTCCCACACGGCCTTCACGCGGCGGAACAGTTTCGGGTTGAGGTTGATCGCGTCCTGATGCTGCGACAATTTGGGCGCGACGGCTTCCTGCACCTTGTCCAGCGTGTCGTTGGTGTTGGCCTGCACCACACCGAAGAAGGCGAGGTTTACCCGCTCCAGCATCCGGCCCGATCGTTCCAGCGCGACGATCGTGTTGTCGAAGGTTGGTGCGGCCGGATTATCGGCGATCTTCGCCACTTCGGCGAGCTGTTGCTGCATCGCCGTGTCGAACGCCGGCTGATAATCGCTGTCGTTGATCTGATCGAAGCGCGGCGCCTGGAACGGCAGCGTGCTCGGCGCGGCGAACGGATTGGCGCGCCCGGATTGCGCCGCTGCGGGCAAGGCCAGGCACGCGGTGCCCGCTAACAGGGCGGACGAGATGAGAAAACGAAATGCCATCAAGCAATTCCTTCGATGGAGTCGCCCGCTGTGGGGCATGGCGGCAGGGGTGAGACTTTGCGCGAGGCGGCGCAAGGGGGCGCGGTGTCGGTGCGACATGCGCCATATGATTTTCCGGATTATGTTGTTCTGGAGCGTCCACAGTCCTAGGCACGATTCACGCAGAGTCGTTCGAGGTTGCGTTTGTTCTCCGTTCCCGATCCAGTCGCCATTGTCTCGCCCCGCTTGCGGGGAGACGGGGCTTGACGCGGCGTTGGGCCGTCAACGCCGCGCTCTTCTCGGTGAAGTGTTTCATCGGCGCGATGCTGGCCTATTGGATCGCGTTGCGGATCGGATTGACGCGGCCTTATTGGGCGGTCGCCACCTCCTATATCGTGGCGCAGCCGCTGGCCGGGGCCGCCGTTTCCAAGGCGATCTTCCGCCTGATCGGCACCGCGCTCGGCGCCACCGCGGCGGTGCTGCTGGTGCCCAATCTGGTCAACGCGCCCGAACTGTTGTCGCTGGGGCTGGGGCTGTGGCTCGGGCTGTGCCTCTATATCTCGCTGCAGGACCGCACCCCGCGCAGCTACATCTTCCTGCTTGCGGGTTATACCGCGAGCATCATCGGTTTCCCGAGCGTCGAGGCACCGGGGGCGGTGTTCACCACCGCGCTGTTGCGTGTGCAGGAGATCTCGCTCGGCATCCTGTGCGGCAGTTTGGTGCAGGCGGTGATCCTCCCGCAATCCGTGACCAGCCAGTTGCTGACCCGGATCGAGGCGATCCTGGGCGACGTGGAGCGCTGGACGCGTGACGCGTTGGGCGAAGCGCGCGATGAAATGCTCGATCGCGATCGGCGGCGGCTGGCGCTCGATATCAACGAGCTGCATCAGCTTTCCATCCACCTGCCGTTCGATACCGCGCGTTTCCTGCCGCGGGTGCGCACGGTGCGCGCTTTTCAGGATCAATTGTCGTTGATCCTGCCGCTGGCGAGCGCGGCTGAGGATCGCATCGCCCAGCTTCGCGCGATCGATGCGCTGCCCCCGCCGGCGGAGGCGTTGATCGCGCGGGTTCGGGACTGGCTTGCCATGCCGCCACAGGATGTCGCGGCACGGGCGGCGCTGACCGACGAGTTGCTGGCCGACGCGCGCGCGCTGGAGCCCACCGCCGCGGCGCCGCTCGCGTGGAGCGACGCGCTGCTGCTCAGTCTCGCCGCGCGGCTGGCCGATCTCATCGCGGCGCATCATGCCGTGCGTGATCTGCGCGAGCAGATGCGCTCGCCGAGCCGGCGCGCGGTGAGCCCGGTCGTCGCCGCGGCGCTGGCGCAGACCTCCCGCCGCGCCTTCCACCGTGATCGCCCCGCCGCGTTGCGCGCCGCGCTTGGCACGACCATGACGATTCTGCTCGGTTGCGCCTTCTGGATCGGATCGGGCTGGGCGGACGGCGCCGGCGCGGTGCTGATCTCCGGCGTGGCCTGCGCATTGTTCGGCGCGAGCGACGATCCGCGCCCGATGATCCTGTCTTTCCTGTGGGGCACGATCATCGGTGTCACGCTGGCGGCGATCTACGCCTTCGCGATCATGCCGCGCGTTACCGATTTCGTCACGCTCGTCGTCGTGCTCGCGCCGGTGCTGCTGGTGATCGGCAGCCTGTTGACCCTCCCCCGCGCGGCGCTGATCACGACGGGCACGGTGATGGGGTTCATCAATATCGTCGGACTGAACGATCATTATTCCGCCGATTTCGCCGCCTTCCTCAACGGCGCGCTGGCACAGATCGTCGGCACCGCGTTCGCGGCGGTGACGGTGGGGCTGTTCCAGGTGGTCGGCGCGGATCGCAGCGTGGCGCGGATCATCCGGGCGGGCTGGCGCGAGATCGCGCGGCGCAGCAACTTGCCCGGTCGGTCCGATGTCACCGCCTGGGTCAGCAAGATGCTCGATCGGATCGGGTTGCTCGCGCCGCGGCTGGCGGCGATGGGCGACGATCCGGGCCGCCCGATGCTCGACGCGCTTCAGGATTTGCGCGTCGGGGTGACGGTCGGTCAGTTGCGCGATCTGCGGGTTGACGCGGGCGCCCCGGCGGAGGAGTTGATCACCCCGGTTCTTCGTGGGGTAGGGCGTTATTATGCCGCGCGGCGACTCGATCGGCCGCCGCCCGACGACGCGGCGTTGCTGGAAGGAATCGATCAGGCGATGCAGGCCTTTTCGCATGATGAAGATATTGATGTGCGGCGGCGCGCGGTGCTCGCGCTGACCGGGTTGCGACGTAATCTGTTCCCGATGGCGGCGCCCTATGGCGTCCCGGTGACCGCGTGAACGGCGAGGTCAATATCGCCGGCGTCTATATGCCCGGCTTGCTCGTGCTGGCGATCGTCGCGCTGGTCATCACCGGCGTTTTGACGCGCATGCTCGGCATGGTCGGCGCCTATCGCCTCATCACCTATCGCCCGCTCGTCGATGTCGCGCTGTTCGTCATTGTGCTCGGCTTGCTGGTGCTTCTTTTCGTATCGGACGTTACGCTGCCATGAATCGTTATCTCGCCCCGATTGGCCGTATCGCCGTCACCTTGTTGCTGGTCGCGGTGGCCGTGCTCATCGCGATATGGTTGTGGCGCCGCTACGAGGTCGATCCATGGACGCGTGACGGCCGGGTGCGCGCCGATGTGGTGCGCGTCACGCCCGATGTCGGCGGGCTGATCACCGATGTGCGCGTGCGCGACAATCAGCAGGTAAATCCCGGCGATCTGCTGTTCGTCGTCGATCGACCGCGTTACGCGCTCGCGCTGGAGCAGGCGAATGCCGCGATCCAGTCCGCCCGCGCCACGCTGGGGCAGGCGCGGCGCGAGGCGAAGCGCGATCTCGCGCTCGGCAACCTCGTCGCAGCGGAATCGCATGAGCAGAATGTCGCGCGGGTCGCCACCGCCGAGGCGACGCTCGCCCAGGCCGAGGCGCAGGCTGATGCCGCGCGGCTCAATCTGTCGCGCACCAATATAAAGGCATCCGTCGCGGGCACGGTCACCAATCTCGATCTGCATCGCGGCGATTATGTCGCGGCGGGGCAGCAGGCGATGGCGCTGGTCGATCGCGACAGCCTGCGCGTCGAGGCCTATTTCGAGGAAACCAAGCTCGGCAGCATCCGCCTCGGCGACAAGGCGCATATCAAGCTGATGGGCGATGATCGCGTGATCGCGGGGCATGTCGAAAGCATTTCCGCCGGGATCAGCGACAGCGAATTGACCAATACCGGCAATCTGCTTCCCAATGTGAACCCCACCTTCAACTGGGTCCGCCTCGCGCAGCGCATTCCCGTGCGGATCAAGCTCGATCGCGTGCCCGCCGATCTGCGGCTGGTGTCCGGCCGCACCGCGACGGTGACAATCCTGCCGGATACGGAGCCGAAGAAGTGAGGCGAGCCGTATTGGCGAGCGCCGCGCTGCTCGCGGGCTGCGTCGCCGGTCCGAATTACGAACGGCCTGATCGCGCGGCCGCCAATGCGCCATCCGCGCAGGGCAAGTTCGATGCGGCGCACGATCCCGCCTTCGCCGATGCGCCGCTTCCGGATCGCTGGTGGCGGCTTTATCACGATCCGCTGCTGGACGGGCTGGTGACGGAGGCGCTGGCGGCCAACACCGATCTGCGTGCCGCCGATGCGAACCTGCGCGCGGCGGCGGCGGTGGTGCTTCAGACGGAGGCGGGGCGAACGGTACAGACCTCGGTCGATGCCAGCGCGGGGCCGGTGCGCCCGAATGCCACCCCGCTGCCGTGGACCGGAGAGTTGTCGTACAGTGCGGGGCTGAGTGCGGCGCTCCCGCTCGATCTGTCGGGGCGCATCCGCCGCGCGATCGAGGCATCGCAGGCCGATGCGGCTGCCGTCGAAGCAGTGCGTGACGAGGTGCGCGTGACGGTCGCGGCGACGACGACGCGGGCCTATCTCGCGGCCTGCGCGGCCAATTTGCGCATCGCGGCGGCTGATCGCGTGCTCGGCGTCGAGCGGCAGACCTATGACGTAACGCGGCGGCTGGAGCGGGGCGGGCGCGGCACCGCGTTCGATACGACGCGCGCGCGTGCCGCCGTTCAGCAGAGCGAGGCGCTGGTGCCCACGCTTGTCGCGCAGCGCCAGGCGGCGCTTTACCAGCTCGCGACGCTCGCGGGGCATCCTCCGGCGGATTATCCGCGTGCCGTGGCGAGCTGTGCCGCGCTGCCCGCGCTCGCGGGGCCGCTCCCGGTCGGTGACGGCGCGGCGCTGTTGCGTCGCCGCCCCGATATCCGCGCCGCCGAACGCCGGCTGGCGGCCTCGACGGCGCGGATCGGCGTGGTGACCGCGAGCCTTTATCCGCAAGTAAGCTTCGGTGGGTCGATCGGTTATACCGGGCCGGTATCGGCGCTGGGCGAGCGCGACGATTTCAATTTCAGCCTCGGCCCGTTGATGAGCTGGACTTTCCCCAACCGCCGCGTCGTGCGCGCGCAGATCACGCAGGCCGGTGCCAATGCCGATGCGGCGCTCGCGGCGTTCGATGGCACCGTGCTCGGGGCGCTGCGCGATGTGGAGACGGCGTTGTCCGCTTACGCTCGCGGGCGCGAGCAGGTGGCGGCGCTCAGCCGCGCGCGCGACAGCGCGGCCACGGCCACCGCGCAGGCGGAGAAGCTGTTTCGCTTCGGGCGCGGCGAATTCCTCAATCTGCTGAGCGCGCAGGCGACGCTCGCCAATGCGGAGGTGTCGCTTGCCGCCGCGCAGGCCGGGGTGGCGGATACGCAGGCGCAATTGTTCCTCGCGCTCGGCGGCGGCTGGGGCGCGGACGAGGCGACCTCGGTGGTGCCGCCCCCGCCCGCACGGATTCCCGCGAAGGCGAACCCCTAACGCAGCAATTTGGTCGCGAGGATGATCGAGGAGGTGGTCCGCTCAACCCCCTCGATCATGCCGATGCGGTCGATCACGTCGTTGAGCCGGCTGGGGCTGACCGCCTCGATCATCGCGATCATGTCGAACGCGCCGGCGATCGCGTAGAGCGCGGTGAGTTCCGGCATCGCGGCCAGTTGATCCACCGCCATCTGCGCCAGCTTTGGATACAGCTTCAGCATAACATGAGCCCGAATCATCCGCTGGTCGTAGGCGGCGCCGATCCGCACCGTGTAGCCGTCTATGGTGCCGTCCTGCTCCAGCCGCGCGATCCCGGCATAGACCAACGCGCGTGACACGCCGAGCATCGCGGCCAGCTCGGATACAGGCTTTCGCGAATCCTGCCGAAGGAGCGCGAGCAATTGAGCGTCGAGCGCGGCGTGCACCGTCCGACCGGGGCTATCGGGCATCGATCACCTCATCGGCGTAAATTGCGACGCGCGGCCCCTCCTGAGAGGTCACGCTGCCACGATACATGCCATCAGTGTTCATCGCGAAGGCGATCTTTCCGTCGCCATCCATTGCGATCAAGCCCCCGTCGCCGCCCAGTTCGTCGATCGCCGAGATCACGTCGCGCGCGGCGTCGCCAACCTTCTGCCCGCGCCATGCGATCCGATCGCACAATTGCCGGCCGGCGCTTTCGCGAATGAAATATTCGCCGATGCCGGTGGCGGAGACCGCGCAGTCGCGATCGAAGGCATAGGTGCCGGCACCGATAATCGGCGTGTCGCCGATCCGCCCCGATTTCTTGCCCGCCAGCCCGCCGGTGGAGGTGGCCGCCGCAAGATGGCCGTGCATATCGAGCGCAATCGCGCCCACCGCGCCGGCTGGTCGTGACGCGCCGTCAGCGCTTGCTGTCCGCTCCGCCCAACGCTTGTCGGTGCGGAAATGGGATGGGTCGACCTGTTCGACCTCCTGTTCACGCGCGAACTCGTCCGCGCCCGGACCAGCGAGCAATACATAGCGGCTGTGTTCCATCACCGCGCGCGCAAGCGTGATCGGGTTCTTGGTCGCGCTGACGCCAGCCACCGCGCCGGCCCGTCGCGACGCGCCATCCATGATCGCGGCGTCGAGCTGGTTCTTGCCATCGGCATCGAACACGGCGCCGCGTCCGGCGTTGAACAGCGGATTATCCTCCAGCACCTTCACTGCCGCTTCCACTGCGTCGAGCCCGCTGCCGCCGGCCTTCAGCACGGTCGCCCCGGCGGCAAGCGCTGCCGACAGCCCGTCACGATAGTCACGCTCCTGTTCGGGCGTCAGTGTGCCGCGTGGATTCACGCCGGCGCCGCCGTGGATCGCGAGCGCCCAGCGCCGATCCGGCAGCACGGGCACGCCGCTCAGCTTGCCGTTACTCACCGCGGCGGTACTGGCGAAGGCGGGGGTGGGCACTTTCAGCGTGCGCAGATCGATAGTGTGGCCCGGTGCGACGCCCGTCACGCGGACGCCGCCCCAATCGAGCGCTTCGCCGCGTATCAATGTGGGCACGCCTCGTGGCTCGACAAGCCACGCGAACGTCCCGTCGGGACCATAAAAGCGGGCGCTGCCGTTCTTTTCCACGCATAGCGCCCCGCGCTCATCGATGCCCAGCCCGATCGCCTGGCGGTCGCCGGTGCTCCGCGCGTTGGCGACGAAGGCGATCAAGCGGCCGAGGCGATCGCGCTTGTTGAAATGCGTGTCGGTCACGATGTGCGCCAAATGAGGCATGCGCAGGAAGCCCCGCACCATCGTCATCGCCGGGCCGGCGGGATCGCCGAGCGCGGTGATTGAATCAACGCTCCCCCCGTCCAGAGCGCCATAGGCAATCCCACCGAGGATCGCGAGGCCGGCGCTGGTGCCGCCGATCGGGCGGCCTTTCCTGACATGCGCATCGAGCGCGCGGGCGACCGGGGTATCCTTCCAGAAGCGGACGTAGCGCGATTGATCACCGCCGGCGATGAAGATGCCATCGGCGCGGGCGATTGTTGCCAGCACGCGCCGGTCGCTCGCGGCCTTTCGATCGGTGAACACCAATGTTTCGACCGACGCCACGCCGCCGATATCGCGGAACATTTCCTCTCCGGCGTCCCCGGCGCCGGACGCGCGCAGCACCACGATATGCCCGCTGCCCGGCTTTCGCGAAGAACCAGCGGAAGGCGTCCTTGCTCCAGTCTCCGCCACCGAGCAGCATAAGCCCGGGGCTCGTTCTCGCGTGGAGAGAGGCCGCGGTATTGCCGATCGAATAATATTTATAGCCGGCGGAAGGATCTGCATTCGCCGCGACTGGCGCCATCATACTGGCAAGCGCGAACAAGCTCATGAAAAATTGTTGTATTCTCCCCATTTTGAATTAATCTCCGACGCAAAATGTCTAATATTTGTCGCAATATGAAATTTTGATATCCCAAATTGCGACATAGGCGTTTCACTATGTCAATGGGCAAAAGCTCGGGGGGAATAAAATGCGTCTGTCGAAATTCGCCGCTGTCGCGTTGGGCGGTGCGAGCCTGTTGAGCGCCGCCACCGCGGCTTTGGCACAAACATCGGCCGACGCTTCCGCGCCGGACGGCGATGTCGTCGTTCTCGGTTCGCGCATTCCGCGCGTGCAGCAGGAGGGGCCGGCACCCGTTACGATGGTCACCGCCGATGACATCGCGAGGGCAGGCTTTCAGAGCGTGCCCGACGTGCTGCGTTCATTGACCCAGAACGGTGGCGATACGCAGGGGCAGCAGAGCGCGTCCGGCGCTTCCTTCACCCCCGGTGCGCAGCAGGTCGATCTGCGCGGTCTTGGGCCGAACCATACCCTTGTGCTCGTCAACGGCCGCCGCGTTGCCGATTTCCCGCTGCCGTTTCAGGGCAACAGCAACTTCACCGATATTTCGAACATTCCGGTCGGGCTGATCGAGCGCGTCGAAGTGTTGAGCGGCAGCGCCTCGGCGATCTATGGATCGGATGCGGTCGCCGGTGTCATCAATTTCCAGCTCAAGAAGAAGATCGACGGCACCCTGCTCGATTTCCGCTACGGCGACACGCAGCACGGCGGCGGCGCCTCCTATCGCCTGACCGGCGTGACCGGCTGGGATACCGGCGCGTTCCATGGCGTGCTCGGCGTCGAGTTGCTCAATCAGCGCCCGCTCTGGCAATATCAGCGGTCACGGCAGGATTCGACCGCGGACAACCCCACCACGGCCACACCGCTGGCGCGCCGCACCTTCCTGCGCACCGACGAATATGGCGGCTATATCAATCCGGGTCAGTCGACCTGCGACAAGCTTTCTTCGCTCAACATGGGATCGACCTATTACGCGTCGCGCCGCAATTACGATACGATTGACGGCCCCGGCTATTTCTGCGGCAGCAACAAATCGGTCGCCTATGGCACGATGATTTCCGAGCGGAAGTCGCTCAACGCCTATAGCTCGCTCGGCTATTCGCTTGGCGACAAAACGGAATTGTTCGCGGACATCCAGTTCAGCTATTCCAAGCTCAAGCTGTTTCGCGATGTGCTGAGCTGGTATTATGTCGCGCCGGACGGGAATGAGGAAGGCACCTTCTTCAACCCCAATCTCTCGCCGGATGCGACGTATAGCGGCGCGAAGCTCGATAACTGGACGCGGCAGTTCACTCCGGAGGAGATGGGCGGCTTTGGCCCCGGCTTCACGCGCAATAACTCGCTTGCCTTCAATATCACGCCGGGGATCAAGGGCACGTTCGGCGCGGACGACAAATGGCGTTACGAAGTGTCGTTTAACCACGCCGAATATCGTTCGAAAATGTGGTTCCCGCGCGTCGTGATCGACAAGGCCAATGCTTTCTATCTCGGCCCGCAACAGGGGGTGGACGAAGATAGCGGCTATCCGATCTTCAACGCCGATCCGGCCAAGCTCTACACGCCACTGACCCCGGCCCAATATCGTTCGATCACTGCCGATGCGGTTTATCGGCCGAAATCGTGGGGTGAACAATTTCTCCGCTACGGTGAACACGACGCAGCTGTTCAACCTGCCGGCCGGGCCGGTTGGCTTCGCGGCGGTGCTGGAGGCCGGCAATCAGGGCTTCAACCTGCACCCGGATCCGTTAGCGCTGACGCAATATTACGTCGGACTGGTTGATTCTGACGGAGAGGGGACGCGCCGCCATTGGGGTGCGGGCGTTGAATTCCGCGTGCCCGTTCTGTCGTTCCTGAACGTCAGCGCTGCCGGCCGCTATGACCGTTATCACTCGGACGGCACCGGCTACGGCCGGTTCACCTACAACGTCGGCGGTGAGCTGCGGCCGACGTCGCGCCTGTTGCTGCGCAGCGCCTATGGCACCGGGTTCCGCGCGCCGGACCTGAATTATGTCTTCCGTGGGCCGGGCAACACGCACCCCTCGGGCACCGATTACTATCTGTGCCGCACCGAGGAGCCGGGGACGCCGATCGGCGATTGCAGCTTCGCCGACGAGGGGATTATCGCCTACAAGACCGGCAACCGGCAGTTGCGGCCCGAAACCTCCACCTCGTTCAACGGTGGCGTGGTATGGCAGCCGTCACATCGCTTCGACGTGTCGGTCGATTATTTCCGCGTGAAGATGAAAAATCAGGTGCTCGATATCAATATCGACAGCCTGCTCCGCGCCGAATCGGCATGCCGGGCCGGTGGTGGCGCCGATCCCGCGACGCCCACCTGCGTCGACGCGATCGGGCGCGTGCAGCGCTATTCCAGCGGTGCGTTGCAGGGGCAGATTCAAGGCGTCCACATCAATCCGATCAACGTCGCGGAGGAAACCACCGACGGCATCGACGTGGCGGCGCATATGAGGTTGCCGACCGCCGCGATCGGCGAGTTCGCCCTGTCGGCGGGCTATACCTACGTCTTCAATCACACGATCCGGCAATATCCGGGCGATCCGATCGTCAACAAGCTGCGCTATGACAGCAATTACGATATCCCGCGCGAAAAGGGCACGGCCAGCCTGACATGGAGCCTGGATCGTTTCTCCACGACGCTCACCGGCCAGCGGCTCGGCAAGCTGCCGAATTACGATCAGGATGGCTATATCAAGGCGAGCTACATCTTCAATCTGACCGCCAAATACGACATCACCGAGCGATTCCGCGTAACGGGCGCGATCAACAATCTGTTCGATCAGGCGCCGATCTTCGACCGGACCTATGCCTCTTATCCCTATTACGACATTTCGTGGTTCGACGGGGTGGGCCGGAGCTTCTACCTGCAATTGACCTATAAGATGGGCGGCGCCCCGCTCTGAGCTGAACGGGCGATCAGGGGAGGGCGCGGCCGCGCCTTCCCCATCCCATCAGGCGGTCGGTGTGCCGCCTAGTGCCTTTACCAGCGCGATGCTTGCGCGCATCCGGCTGGTCTCGACCGCGATCAGCGCGCGTTCGGAATCGAGCGCTTCGGTCTGCGCGGTAACCACTTCCAGATAATCCGCCGCGCCGTCATGGTAGCGGGTGAGCGCCAGATCGCTGGTACGCGTCGCCGCAGTGGCGGCATCGCGCTGCTCGACCGCCTGTGTCGCGAGGTGGCGCGTGGCGGCGAGCGCATCCTCCACCTGCCGGAACGCGCCGAGCACGGTTTCCCGATAGTCCGCCGCCGCTTCGTCATATTGCGCGCGCGATACATGGACCTGAGCGCTGCGCCGCCCGCCATCGAACAGCGACAGCGCCGCGGCGAGCGGCCCGAGCCCCCAGAAGCTGTTCGGCGTGGTCAGCAGCGATCCGCCGGTCGTCTGCCACCCGCCCGCCAGACCGAGCGAGAGCGACGGAAAGAAAGCCGCGCGCGCCACGCCGATGCGTGCGTTTGTGGCATACATCCGCCGCTCCGCCGCCGCGATATCGGGGCGGCGCTGGAGCAATGTGGATGGCGCGGTGCCGGGCAGTGCGAGCGTTCCCGGCTGAAGGATGCGGGGCGCGATCGCGAAATCGGATGCAACCGCGCCGACCAGCGCCGCAATCTCATGCTCGGTCGCCGCGCGTTGGTTGGCGACGGCGGAAATCTGGGCGCGGGCATTGGCCAATATGGTGCGCGCACGATTGACGTCGACGCCGGAGGCGATGCCGCCGTCATGCCGCGTCGCGGTGAGATCATATGCGCGGGTGAAGGCATCGACCGAGCGGCGCAGCAGGTCTGCCTCGGTATCCAGCCCGCGCAGCCGCGCATATGCGTCCGCCACCGCCGCTTGCAGGCTGAGCTGCGCGGAGGTCAGGTCGCCGGCGCTGGCCTGCGCGTCGGCGCGCGCCGCCGTCACGCTGTTGCGGACGCGGCCCCACAGATCGATCTCATAATCGAGCGAAGCGCCGACGACGTAATTATTGTAGGTCTGCGCCACTCCGCCGCCGAGCGGGCGGTTGGCGGATAGTCGCTGGCGGCCCGCCTGTGCGCCGGCATCGATCTGCGGGAACAGATCGGCCTGGCTCACCCGTGCGGCTGCGCGTGCCGCGTCATAACGCGCCAGTGCGGCGGCGAGCGTGGGGCTCGCCTGTTGCGCGCGTTTTTCGAGATCGTCGAGCGTGGGATCGTTGAAGGCGGCCCACCAATCGCCGCGCGGCGCGGCATCGAGCGGAGTCGCCGCCGTCCAGCCCGGAATCTCCTTATACGCCGCTGGCGTCGCGATCGCCGGTGGCCGGTAAGCGGGCGCCATCGAGCAACCGGCGAGCGGCAGCAGCGACAGCGCGATCATCCGCGCGCGCGCCGCCTTATTCCGCATTGGCGGCGCTCTTCGACGCGCTCTGTACGCGCACGTGATCGCCGGTGCGGATCGCATCGGGTGGGCTGTCAATCACGCGATCGTTCATCGCCACACCTTGTGAGATGGTGACCGTCTTGCCTTCATCGCGCGCGATGGTGACGCGCTTGACCGTCACGCGGCCATTGCCGTCCACCACCGCCACGCTCGGGCCATCGTTGGCGTAGATGATCGTGCTGCCGGCGAGGCTCAGGGCATTGCCAGAGCCCGCGCCGACCTTGAACGTCACCTGCGCGAACGCGCCGGGTTTCAGCGCGCCATCCGGATTGGCGGCCTGAAGCTCCACCAGCACCGCGCCGGATTGCGCATCGACGGCTTGCGCGCTGCGCGTCATCGTCGCGGGGAAGGTGCGTTGCGGATATTCGGGGAGCGACAGCGTCGCGGTCATGCCCGGATGGACGTCGGCCGAAGCACCCTGCGGCACGCGGACGAACACGCGCACCCGGCTGGCGTCGGATACGGTGAACAATGGTTGCGACGCGGCATTGCCGGCGACGACGAGCTGGCCGATCTGCGCAGAGCGGCTCGTCACCACGCCGTTGAACGGGGCGTAGAGACGCGTGAAGCCCTGCAACGCGCGCAGCCGCCGCACATTGGCGAGCGCGGCATTGGCAAGTGCTGACTTGGCGGCGAGATCGCCGGCCTTTTCGTCGGTTTCCTGCCGCGATACCGCATCCTTTGCCAGCATCGTGCTCCAGCGCTGGGCGGTAGTGGCGGCGAGCTTCTGGTTGGCGAGCGCAGTCTGATAATCGGCGCTGGCCTGTGCAAGCTGCTGATCCACCTCCGGCGCGTCGAGGATGGCGAGCGGCTGGCCGGTACGCACATGATCGCCGATGTCCGCCAGCCAGCGCCGGACATAGCCGTTGGTCCGCGCGTAGATCGCAGCGCTGTTCAGCGCCTGCACATTGCCCGGCAGCACCAGCGCGTCGCTGGCCGATGCGCTGGTCGGCCGCACCACCGCCACGGTCGGCGTCGCGGCCTCGGTTGCGACCTGTTTCAGATCGCCGGTAGCGGTGATCCGGGTCGCGATCCCTGCGCCGGCGATGGCCAGTGCCACGATCCCGGCGGCGATCCCGACACGCTTCAACGTGCGCGGGCTGGGGCCGGGGGCCTCGGCGGCGACCGGGGTTCGCGGCCGGAGATCGTCAAGCGCGTCACGATCGGCGTTCGGGTGGTTCATAACGGATACGTCAGCCATGGGCGGGGTGCATCTCGACGGTGGGTTGCCGCGCGGCGGCGGAATCGCGCTTGCGATGGGCGAGCGCGAAAACGGTGGGAACGAAGAACAAGGTGGCGATCGTTGCGCAGATCAGGCCGCCGATCACGGCGCGACCGAGCGGCGCGTTCTGTTCGCCGCCGTCACCCAGCCCCAGCGCCATCGGGGCCATGCCGATGATCATGGCCAGCGCGGTCATCAGCACCGGGCGGAAACGAACCATGCCGGCTTCCAGCGCCGCCTTTGTCGCATCCCCAAGCTCCGCGAGCGCTCGCGCGCGAAGCGATCACCAGCACGGATCGATTGGCGGTCGCCACGCCCATGCACATGATCGCCCCGGTCAGCGCGGGTACGGACAATGTGGTGCCGGTGGTGAACAGCATCCATACGATCCCGGCGAGCGCGGCGGGGAGCGCGGTGATGATCACGAACGGATCGAGCCAGCTCTGGAAATTCACGACGATCAGCAGGTAGATCAGCACGATCGGCCCCAGCGAGCCCGCAGCGTAGGCCCGAGAAGGCGGTGTTCATGGTGGCATACTGCCGCGCAGGACGTGACGGTGGAGCCCTTCGGCAGATCCTTGTTTCAGTGAATCGATCGCGTGCTGCATCGTCCCGCCGACCGCGCCGAGATCGCGGCCCTGGTCGTCGGCATAGAACTCGATGACCGGCTGGATATTGTAATGCGAGACGACCGGCACGTATTGGAGCGGCGTGATTTCGGCCAGGCCGCCAAGCGGCTGGATCGCGCTGCCCGCCGCGCCCGATATCGGCACGTTGCTCAGACTCGCTCATCGAGCCGACCGATATTCCGGGGTTTGCGCGATAACCGGATAGGAAACGCCGTTGACGGGATTCGACGAAGAACACCGGCGCCGATCTGCGCGGTGCCGGCAAGCGAGTGCCACAGGCTGTTGGTCACATCGCGCTCGTTGAGGCCATATTGGCTGACGCGCGAGCGGTTGACGTCCACATCGAGCTGCGGCGAGCGGCCGGGCTGCTGGATGCGCGCATCGGCGAGGCCGGGGATCGCCGCCATTTTCGCCAGCAGCTTCGCGGCATAGACGCGGTTGGCGGCCTGATCCTTGCCCGGAAATCTGCACGTCGATCGGGGCCGGCGCGCCGAAATTCAGGATCTGGCTGGTGATGTCGGCGGGCAGGAACGAGAAGGTCGTGCCGGGGAAGCGGCGCGGCAGCTCGCGACGCAGCGTCGCGACGATCTCGTCGGTGGGGCGATGCCCCTCCTTCAGCGAGATCATGATGTCGCCGTCCTGCGGGCCGATCGTGCCGCTGTTGTTGTAGATCGTGTTGATCGAGCTGACGGGCAGGCCGATATTGTCGGTGATCGACGCCAGTTCGCTCGCCGGCACGATTTCGCGCACCGTGCGGCTGATACGCTCGAAGCGTGCGGCGGTATCCTCGATCCTGGTGCCCACCGGCGCGCGGACATGCATCAGGATTGCGCCGGAATCGACGCTGCGGGAAGAAGTTGCTGCCCAGGAACGGCACCAGCCCGAACGAAAGCAGCACCACCGCGAGGAAGCCGATCAGGAACGGCTTGCGCGCGCCCAGCGCACGTTCCAGCATGCCGCCATAGCCCGCGCGGTTTCTCGAATCGCGCTCGAACCGCGCTGGAAGCGGACCAGCGGGTTGCGCGATCCGCGGTCCCCGCGGATGCTCGTCCTCGCCATCTGTGCGGCTTCAGCAGGATACATCGCCATCGTCGGCACCAGCGTGCGCGACAGGACGAACGACGCGATCATGGCGAACACCACCGACAATGCCATCGGCACGAACAGGAAACCGGCGATCCCGGGCAGGAAGAACATCGGCACGAACACGATGCAGATGCAGAGCAGCGAAACGAAGGCGGGCGTCACGATCTGCGCGGCGCCATCGAGGATCGCCTCCGTTACGCCCTTGCCCTGTTCGAGATGCCAATTGATGTTCTCGATCGTGACGGTCGCATCGTCGACGAGGATGCCCACCGCGAGCGCGAGCCCGCCGAGCGTCATCACGTTGAGCGTCTGCCCGAACGCGGCCAGAGCCGCGATCGCCGCCAGGATCGCCAGCGGGATCGAGATGGCGATGATCACGGTCGAGCGCCATGAGCCGAGGAACAGCAGGATCATCACGCTGGTCAGCGCCGCCGGCGATCGCGCCTTCATGGACCACGCCTTTGACCGACGCTGTCACGAACAGCGACTGGTCGCCGATCGGCAGAATCTTCAGCGTGTCCGGCAGTCGTTGCGGCGATGCGCGGCAATGCGTTCTTCGCGCCGTCGACGATCGCCAGCGTGGAGGTGGCGCCGTTCTTCAGCACGTGAGCAGCACCGAGCGATTGCCGCTCGACGTGGACGACGTTGGTCTGCGGGCCGTTGCCGTCGCGCACGATGCGCCACGTCGCGCATATAGATTGTCGCGCCGTTGACCACCTTCACCGGAAGGTCGTTCAGCGCCTCGATCGAGCTCGGCGCGTTGTTGAGCCGGACGCTGTATTGCGTCGGGCCGATCTTCGACGAAGCCGGCCGGGTTGATCTGGTTCTGCGCGGCGACCGCGTTGCCGACGTCCTGCGCCGAAAGCCCCTTGGCCTGCAGCGCACGCGGATCGAGATCGATCTGCACCTGGCGCTGCTTGCCGCCCGACGGATAGGGCATGGCGAGCCCGGCACGGTGACGAGCTGCGGGCGGATCTGGTTCTGGCCGATATCGAACAGATTGCTGCTCGGACAGCCCCTTGCCCGACAGCGCGAGCTGGATGATCGGCACCGTGGAGGCGCTGTAGTTCAGGATCAGCGGCGGGTTGGTGCCGGGCGGAAGCTGTCGCAGCATCGTCTGCGAGACCGAGGTGACCTGCGCCGTCGCGGTGCGGATGTCGACGCCCGGCTGGAAGAAGATCTTCACGACGCCGATGCCCTGCAACGACTGGCTTTCGATGTGGTCGATATCGTTGACCGTGGTGGTCAGCACGCGCTCGTAGGGGGTGATGACGCGGCTGGACATGTCCTCCGGCGGCAGCCCGGCATAGGTCCACGCGACTGCGATAACCGGGATGCGGATATTGGGAAAGATATCCACCGGAGTACGCACTGCGGCCATGGTGCCGATAATCGCGATCAGGATGGCCATGACGATGAAGGTCAGCGGCCGGGTAAGCGCGATCCTGACGATTCCGATCATCCATTACCCTCAATTACGCCGCGTCGGCATGATGCCGGCGGGCTGAAAGGCCTCTCCAAGGTATTCTGGCGAATCGTCGTGCCTTCCCGCCCGGTCAAGAGGCACGTTCTATTCGTTCAGGCAATGTGCGGCCAAGCGGCGCCCACTGCCGGAGCGCGCCAATGCGCCCTTGGTCGGGTCGCGTCTAATATATAATACGGTTCGATTGATAGGTTAGAGGACTTGATCGATGGATCTTCGTCATTTGCGCTATTTCCTGTGCGTGGCGGAGGAAATGCATTTTGGCCGCGCGGCCCAGCGGCTTGGCATCTCGCAGCCGCCGCTCAGCCAGCAGATCCGCGCGCTGGAGGATGAACTGGGCGTGCGCCTGTTCGATCGCACCAGCAGGCGGGTGCGGTTGACCGAGGCGGGGGAGTTGTTCGTGCCCGAGGCGCGGCAGACGCTGTTGCAGGCCGAGCGCGCGATCGAAACCGTTCGGCTGGCGCGGCGCGGTGAATTGGGCCGGCTGCGAGTCGGCTTCACCTCTTCCGGTCCGTTCGTGCCGCTCATCGCCTCCGCGCTTTATCGTTTTCGGGAAAGCCATCGCGACGTTGAGCTGACGCTGCGGGAACTGGGGCGTGAGGAGCAGATGGAAGAACTGCGCCGCGGCGGCCTGGATATCGCGCTGGTGCGCGGCGCCGAACCGCCCGTCCTGCCGCCGGATATCGTCGCGCGCTGCATCATCGAGGAGGATATGGTGGTGGCGATCCGCGCCGGGCATTGGCTCGCGGAGCAGCCGGCGGACCCGACGATCGCCGATCTCGCAGGGGTGCCGCTGGTGCTTTACGCACCGCCGCTCGGTGCCGGGTTCAACGAGCATTTCTTCAGCCTGTGCCGCGAAGCCGGATTCGAGCCAGATATCGCGCATGAAGCGAGCAGTTTCGCGACCTTGCTGGGCCTTGTTGCCGCCGGTTTCGGTGCTACGATCCTTGCGCGCTCGCTGGAGCGGCTGCATCTCGAAAATGTTATTTATCGCCGTTTCATGTCTCCGATCGCCAGCCGGCTGTGGTTGATCCACGGCACGGCGCTTTCCCCCACCGCGCAAGCATTTCGCGACGTGATCGACGAATTGCGACTTGACGGAACGGGGTCGTCGTAAGGATCACGAAAGGCGACGGCACAAAAGAATGACCGCAGGTGTTTGTGCGACACCTAGATCGCGATCGAAGCATAGGATGAAGGAAGCGCATGACCGACGATCACGATCAGCCCCTCCCTCCTGCCGCAGCGGCCGATGAAACGCCGCCGCGCCGCCGATCGTGGAAGATCGTTGTCATCATCGTCGCGGTTCTCGCGCTGATCGCGTTCGGCGCCTACCGCATCTCGAAAAGCGGTGGGGATCGCAACAATCGGCGCCCGCCAGCGGCGGTTTCCGTCGGCAAGGCTACGCTGGCTGATATGCCGGTTAGCGTGACGGCGCTCGGCACCGTCCAGCCGATCGTCACCGCCACGGTGCGCACCCAGCTCGCCGGCACCTTGTTCAAACTGTTTTTCAAGGAGGGGCAGATGGTGCGCGAGGGGCAGGTGCTCGCGCAGATCGATCCCCGTCCATATCAACTCGCGCTGGCGCAGGCGAAAGCCAATCTCGCGCGCGATGAGGCGCAGCTCGCCGCCGCGCAGGTGGATCTCAACCGCTACCAGACATTGCTCAAGCAGGATTCGATCGCCAGCCAGCAGGTCGATACCCAGCGCGCTACCGTCAATCAGCTGATCGGCACCGTGGCGGCGGATCGCGCCGCGATCGGCACCGCACAATTGAACCTGAACTATACCGCGATCAAGGCCCCCACCACTGGGCGTGCCGGCATCCGGCAGGTCGATATCGGCAATTATCTGACGCCTTCGGATACCAACGGCATCGTTGTGGTGACGCAGCTCGATCCGATCGATGTGGCCTTCTCATTGCCGCAGGCGCAGCTTTCAACGATCGGCCATGCGGCTGGCAGCGGCGCGGGGTTGCCGGTGCAGGCGAGCAATCAGGACGATAACAGCCAGATCGCGGCAGGACGTTTCCTGACCTTCGACAATCAGGTCGATACCACCACAGGCACGGTGAAGGCGAAGGCGCGCTTCGATAACGGCGGCAACACGCTGTTCCCCAGCCAGTTCGTCAACATCTCCATGCTGGTGAATACGCTGCACAATGTCGTCACGGTCCCGGTCAGTGCGGTTCGGCACGGCGCGCCCGGCGATTTCGTGTTCATCCTGCAAAAGGATCGCACGGTGAAGCTCGCCCCGGTGAAGATCGGGCCGAGCACCAACGGGCAGGTCGCCATCCTTTCCGGCTTGCAGGCCGGCGCAACGGTGGTGATCGAGGGCGCCGACGGGCTGGAGGACGGATCCACTGTACGCCTGCCCGGTGACAAGGGTGGCCCCGGCGCGGGTGGAGCAGGCGGAAAGGGCGGCCAGAAGGGACAGGGCAAGCATCACCGTGCACAGGGTAATCAGGCCGGATGACCGACACCGCCGCGCCTGACGCGCCATCGCCGCCGTCCACCCCCGGCGGCCCATCGCGCGCGTTCATCCTGCGCCCGGTGGCGACGACGCTGCTGATGGTCGCGATCCTGCTCGCCGGGCTCGTTGCTTATCGTTCGCTGCCGCTCTCCGCTCTGCCGGAGGTCGATTACCCGACGATTCAGGTTTCCACGCTCTATCCCGGTGCCAGCCCGGATGTGATGGCGCTAACCGTCACGTCGCCGCTGGAACGACAGTTCGGGCAGATGCCGGGGCTGACGCGGATGACCTCGGCCTCATCCTCCGGCGCATCGGTGATCACGCTGCAATTCCGGCTCGATCTGTCGCTCGACGTGGCGGAGCAGGAGGTGCAGGCGGCGATCAACGCGGCGAACACGCTGCTGCCGGCCGATCTTCCCGCGCCGCCGATCTATGCCAAGGTCAATCCTGCCGACGCGCCGATCCTGACACTGGGCGTCACCTCCGACACTCGCCCGCTGGGCGAGGTGCAGGGGATCGTCGAGCGGCAATTCTCGAACAAGATATCGCAGGTTTCGGGAGTCGGCCTCGTCTCCATGTCGGGCGGCCAACGTCCGGCGGTGCGTATTCAGGCCAATGTCGCGGCGCTCGCCGCGCGCGGCCTGTCGCTGGAAACGGTGCGTACTGCGATCGGCAACGCCAACGCCAACGCCGCCAAGGGCAGTTTCGACGGTCCGACCAAGAGCTGGACGATCGACGCCAACGATCAGCTTGCCGATGTCGCCAGCTATCGCAATCTCGTCATCGCCTTCGCCAATGGCGCGCCGGTGCGCATGTCGGATGTCGCCAATGTCGTCGAGGCGACCGAGAATGTGCGGCTCGGTTCATGGATGAACGGCGCGCCCGCCGTGGTGATCGACGTGCAGCGCCAGCCCGGCGCGAACGTGATCGGCACGGTGGATGCGATCAAGGCCGCGCTGCCCGATCTGGAGGCGCAGCTTCCCGCCGACGTCCATGTCACGCTGCTCACCGATCGCACCACGGGCATTCGCGCATCGGTTTCGGACGTGAAGATCGAACTGGTGCTCGCCGTGCTGCTGGTGACGCTGGTGATCTTCCTGTTTCTCGGCTCGCTCCGCGCGACGGTGATCGCCAGCATTTCGGTGCCGCTGTCGCTGGTCGGCGCGTTTGCCGCGATGTATTTTCTCGGCTTCTCGATCAACAACCTAACCCTGATGTCGCTGACGATCGCGTCGGGATTCGTGGTCGACGATGCGATCGTCGTGCTGGAGAACATCTCCCGCCATATCGAGGCCGGGATGCGCCCGTTCGAGGCGGCGCTTAAGGGCGCGAGCGAGATCGGCTTCACGATCATCTCGCTGACGGTCAGCCTAATTGCGGTGCTGATCCCGTTGCTGTTCATGGGCGATGTCGTCGGACGGCTGTTCCGCGAATTCGCGGTGACGCTGGCGGTGACGATCCTGCTCTCGGCGGTGGTGGCGCTGACATTGGTGCCGATGCTGTCCGCGCGCTGGCTGCGGGCGGAGCATGACGAGCGGCAGCACCGCATTTCGCAAATGACGCGCGACTGGTTCGACCGGGTCTCGCATCGTTATGCCAGCGCGCTGGACTGGGTGATGCTGCGCCGCACGCTGACGATGCTGGTATTCGCGGCCACCCTCGTCGTTACTGGCATATTGTTTTACGTCATCCCCAAGAACCTATTCCCGGAACAGGATACTGGCCAGATCGCCGTGACGACCAGCGCGGCGCAGGATATCGGCTATGCCCGCATGGCCGGCCTTCAACAAAAGGTGGCGCAGGCGCTGCTTGCGGATCCCGCGGTCGCCAGCCTCAGTTCGGCGATCGGTGTCGATGGGCAGAACGCAACCCTGTCGCAGGGGCGCATGATCGTGAACCTCAAGCCCGATGGCGAGCGCGGAGACCTCAATGAAGTGCTCGCCGGGCTGGAAAAGGCGGTAGGCGATATCGCCGGGATGCGGGTCTATTTCCGCCCGGTACAGGATCTGACGATCGACACCTCCACTGGGGTGAACGCCTATCGCTTCTCATTGCAGGGCGCGGACCAGACGCAGGTGGAGGAATGGGGCGCGAAGCTCACGGAGGTGCTCAAGAAAGACCGGCATCTGCGCAACGTGACGACCGATGTGCTGGCGGACGGGCGATCGGTGGTGGTGGACATCAACCGCGACACCGCCGGGCGGCTCGGGTTGAGCGCGCTGGCGATCGACAATGCGCTTTATGATGCGTTCGGCCAGCGCATCGTTTCGACCATCTATACCCAATCCAGCCAGAATCGCGTGATCCTGGAGGCCATGCCGGGTAGCGTCACCGATCCACAGGCGCTGGGCGATCTGCGGATTCCGTTGTCCGGCGGGACCAGCGTGCCGCTCTCCGCCGTCGCGACGATCCGTACCGAGGCGGCCCCCCTTGTGGTCGCGCGGGAGGCGCAATTCCCGTCAGCGACGATCGGCTTCGATCTCGCGCCGGGCGTGTCGCTGGGCAGCGCGGTCAGCGCGATCGAGCGCGCCGAGCAGCAGATCGCGATGCCATCCGCGCTCACCACCAATTTCACCGGTGCGGCGAGCGCATTCAAATCGTCGCTAGCGAACGAATTGTGGCTGATCCTGGCGGCGATCGTCGTGGTCTATATCGTGCTGGGCGTTCTCTATGAGAGCTTCGTCCATCCGGTCACGATTCTGTCCACGCTGCCGTCGGCGGGCATCGGCGCGCTGCTCGGTCTGTGGCTCACCGGATCGGGGCTGGGGGTGATCGGCATCATCGGCATCGTCCTGCTGATCGGCATCGTGAAGAAGAACGCGATCATGATGATCGACTTCGCGCTGGACGCGATGCGAGAGGAAGGGGCGGATGCGCCGCACGCGATCCGGCAGGCGGCGCTGTTGCGCTTCCGACCGATCATGATGACCACCTTCGCCGCATTGTTCGCCGCGCTGCCGCTGATTTTCGGCGGGGGCATGGGGCATGAACTGCGTCAGCCGCTTGGCATCGCCATCGCGGGCGGCCTGATCTTCAGCCAGGTGCTGACGCTGTTCACCACGCCGGTCATCTTCCTGGGGCTGGAGGAATGGCGCGAGCGCGGCTGGTCCGTGCGCCGCCGCCGCCATCCGTCCGGTGAGGCGACGCCGGCGTGAACATTTCGTCGCCCTTCATCCGGCGGCCGGTGGGCACGATCCTGCTGACGATCGGCTTGATGCTGGCGGGGGTGGGCGCGTTTTTCATGCTGCCGGTGGCGCCGCTGCCAGCGGTCGATTTCCCGACGATCATGGTACAGGCGAACCTGCCGGGTGCCAGCCCGTCGACAATGGCGTCGAGCGTCGCCGCGCCGCTGGAGCGCCATCTCGGCACGATCGCGGGCGTATCGGAAATGACCTCGCGTTCGGGCGTAGGCTCATCGTCGATCGTGCTGCAATTCGATCTGTCGCGCGATATCGACGGTGCCGCGCGCGACGTGCAGGCGGCGATCAACGCATCGCGCGCCGATCTGCCGGCCACGCTCAAGACCAATCCGAGTTACCGCAAGGCCAATCCGGCCGAGGCGCCGGTGCTGATCCTCGCGCTCACCTCGCCGACACGCAGCCCGTCGGAAATCTACGATACAGTCTCCACCGTCGTGCAGCAGAAATTGTTGCAGGTGCAGGGTGTCGGCAATGTCGAGCTGGGCGGCGCGGCGCTCCCGTCCGTGCGGGTCGAGGTCAACCCGCTGGCGCTGTCGCAATATGGCATTGCGCTGGAGGATGTGCGCACCGCGCTGCAATCCGAAAGCGCGAACCGGCCGCGCGGTGTGCTCGATGCGCGCGGCTACAGCTGGCAGATCTATTCCAATCAGCCTGGGCTGCATGCCGCCGATTATCGCAACACGGTGATCGCATGGCGCAATAATGCGGCGGTACGCCTGTCGGACATCGCCAATGTGGTGGACGGTCCGGAAGACATTCGCACCATGGGGCTGTTCAACGGAAAAAGCGCGGTCCCGGTGATCATCAGCCGCCAGCCCGGTGCCAATATCGTGCAGGTGGTGGATTCGCTGAAGGCGCAGTTACCCGCATTGCGGGCGGAGGTTCCCCCCGATATCCACCTCGATGTCGCAAGCGATCGCACGCTCACCATCCGCGCGTCATTGCGCGAGGTGGAGGTGACGTTGCTGATCGCGACGTTGCTCGTGGTGCTGGTGGTCAGCCTGTTCCTCCGCAGCTGGCGCGCGACGCTGATCCCGGCGGCGGCGGTGATCGCGTCGCTGCTCGGCACGATCGCGGTGATGTATCTCGCGGGTTTCAGCCTCGACAACCTCTCGCTGATGGCGCTGACCGTTGCGACCGGCTTCGTCGTCGATGACGCGATCGTGGTGGTGGAAAATATCAGCCGCCATGTCGAGGCGGGGATGAAGCCGCTGGACGCCGCGCTTAACGGCGCGCGTGAGGTGGGGTTCACCGTGCTGTCGATCTCGCTCAGCCTGATCGCTGTGTTCGTGCCGCTGATCTTCATGGGCGGGATCGTGGGGCGATTGTTCCGTGAATTCGCCCTTACCATGTCGATTGCGGTGCTGATTAGCCTGGTCATTTCGCTCACCACCACGCCGATGCTGGCCTCCCGCGTGTTGCGTAACGAGGAGAGCGAGGGCCGCGTGATGCGTGCGGCAGGGCGAGCGTTCGATTGGGCGCAGGCGCGCTACACAAGCGCGCTGGATTGGGCGCTGGCGAACCGTGGCGCGGTGCTGCTGCTGCTTGCGGGAACGGTGGCGCTCAACATCTTCCTGATCGGGGTGGCGCCAAAGGGCTTCTTTCCGCAACAGGATACCGGCGGCCTGATCGGCGGTCTGCGCGCGGATCAGAGCATCTCGTTCACCGATATGCAGGAAAAGCTCACCCGTATCACCAAAATCGTCGACGCCGATCCGGCGGTGGCGACGGTGGTGGCGTTCACCGGCGGATCGCGCGCGGGCGGCGGCTTCATGTTCGCGACGCTGAAGCCGCGATCACAGCGGCCGCCGGTGCAACAGGTGATCGCGCGGCTTCGGCCGAAACTCGCCAAGGTCAGCGGGGTGAGCCTGTTCCTCAATCCGGTGCAGGATCTGCAGGTCGGTGGGCGGCAGACCAACAGCACCTATCAATATGTGTTGAAGGCGGACGATCCGGATGTGCTGAAAGCCGCCGGGCAAAAGCTGGTCGATGCGCTTAAAAAGCATCCTGAAACGTTGACGGACGTGGACATCGATCAACAGGATGCCGGCGCCAACGCCTTTGTAGAGGTCGATCGCGATGCCGCCGCGCGGCTCGGCGTGACGATGCAGGCGATCGACGCGACGCTGTATGACGCATTCGGCCAGCGGCAGGTGGCGAACATCTATTCCGGCCTAAACCAATATCATGTGGTGATGGAGGCGGCGCGCCAGTTCAACGGCTCCCCCTCGTCGCTGTCGAACATCTATCTTCCGCTCAGTTCGCCGCCGAACGCCGTTACGAACGGCGTGACGGCGCCAACCAAAAGCGCGACGACGACGGCAAGCACCGGTGCCGGAAACAATGCGCCGAGCGGCAGCACCAGCGGAACGGGAGCGGGCGGTTCCGCCGTCGCGGCGGGGAGCGCGGTCAGCACGACCGCGCAGACCATGACCCCACTGTCGGCGATCGCGAGCTGGTCCACCGCATCGACCAACGCGGCGGTCAGCCATTCGGACGGCGAACCCTCCGCCACCGTGTCGTTCAACCTGCCCAACGGCGTATCGCTCGGGCAGGCGTCGCAGACGATCGCGCAGGTACAGGCCGGCCTGGCGCTGCCCGCGACCGTTCACGGCGAATTTGGCGGCACGGCGAAGGTGTTCGCGCAATCGACCGGATCGATGCCGATCCTGATCCTCGCCGCGCTTCTCGCGATCTACATCGTGCTGGGTATTCTCTACGAAAGCGCGATCCACCCGCTGACCGCGCTATCCACCATCCCCTCGGCTGGTGTTGGCGCGATGATCGCGCTGATCGCTACCGGCGGCCAGTTCGACGTCATCGCGCTGATCGGCATCATCCTGTTGATCGGGATCGTGAAGAAGAACGCGATCATGATCATCGATTTCGCGCTAGAGGCGGAGCGAGGCGGCGGCCTCAGCCCGCTCGAGGCGGTGCGCGAGGCATCGTTGCTGCGTTTTCGCCCGATCATGATGACGACGATGGCCGCCGCGCTCGGCGCATTGCCGCTGGCGATCGGCTTCGGCGATGGTGCGGAGTTGCGTCGGCCGCTCGGCATCGCGATCTTCGGCGGCCTCGTCGCCAGCCAGCTCATCACCCTGTTGACCACCCCGGTCGTCTATCTCGCGCTCGATCGCTTCCGCCGTCGCCATGGCGCGGAGGAGCGCGCGCTGGCGCGTCACGGCGATCTGCCGCTTTCTTCCCCCGGAGCCGTCGCATGAAGCGTGTCCTGTCCGTCGCCGCCGCACTGCTGCTCGCCGGATGCAGCATGGCGCCCGCCTATCGTCCGCCGACGACGGTCGCCATCCCGCCATCGTTCAAGGAAGCGCCTGGCTGGGACGTGGCCAATCCGAACGACGCGGTGGCGCGTGGCGAATGGTGGGCGCTGTTCAACGATCCCACGCTCGACGCGCTGGAGCGCAAGGTGGTGATCACAAACCAGAATGTCGCCGCCGCCCGCGCGGCCTATCAGGCGGCGCGCGCGCTGGTGATGGTGCAGCGATCGGCGCTGTTCCCCACCATCACCGGTTCTGCCAGCGCGCAGCATTCGGGTGCGTTCGCGGGCGGTACGGCGACCAGTGTCGGCACCGGAACGGGCACAGGAGCAAGCACGGGCACCACCACCGTTACCACGTCGGGCTCGCGCTTCGCACTCAGCATCGGGGGCAGTTGGGAGCCCGATCTGTGGGGCAAGCTCGGCAATGCGGTGACGCAGGCGAAGGCCACCGAACAGGCGACCGCCGGCGATCTCGCCAACGCCACCCTTTCGGCGCAGGGCGAACTGGCCACCAATTACATTCAGTTGCGGGGGATAGAGGCGCAGCGCGTGCTGCTCGATCGCACGATCGCCGACTACCAGCGCTCGCTGACCATCACGAACAACAAGTACAAAGCGGGGACGGTCGCCCGCTCCGATGTCTATCAGGCGCAGACCACGTTATCGAACGCGATCGCCACGCGGCAGGATCTCGATCGGCAACGTGCGCTGCTGGAACACGCCATCGCGGTGCTGGCGGGGGAGAACCCGTCGACCTTCTCGATCGAGGTGGCGGCGTGGCAGCCCGCGGTGCCCAACGTGCCGGGCGTATTGCCCTCGACCTTGCTGGAACGACGCCCGGATGTAGCAGCGGCGGAGCGCCGCGTGGCGGCGGCCAACGCCAATATTGGCATTCAGCGCGCGGCCTATTTCCCCGATATCACGCTATCGGGCAGCGCCGGAACCAGTGGCAGTGCAGTGGGTCAATTGTTCTCTGCCGCGACCAGCCTGTGGTCGTTCGGATTGAATGGATTGATGACCCTGCTCGATTTCGGCGCGCGGCACGGGCAGGTGCTGCAAGCGCGCGCGCAATATGATCAGGCGGTGGCAACCTACCGCCAGACGGTGTTGACCGCATTCCAGCAGGTCGAGGACAATCTCGCCGCTACGCGCGTGCTGGCCGACGTCACGGGCAGCCGGGCGGCGGCGAGCGAGGCGGCGATCAAGGCGGCGGCGATCGCGAACAATCAATATCGTTCCGGCACTGTCGATTTCACCTCGGTCGTGGTCGCGCAGACGGCGGCATTGAGCGCGGAGCAGACGCAGATTCAGGCGGTGGTCGATCAGCAGACCGCCGCGATCGCGCTGGTGCAGGCGATCGGTGGCGGCTGGCACGAGTGCAAACCGGGCGACAAGAGCGGCTGCTGAACGCGGGCGTCCCGCCGCATCGTGGTAAACGCCGGTTCAATGACGGTTTTTTCATGCGCGGGTCAGAGTGCGTTCAGCCCGACAGGCGCAACTTGCCGGGCAATGTGGCGGGATTCGTGCGCCGCCTGCTCGAAAGGCAAGGGATGAGGTTCGGACTCTCGCGGCCTGCCCGTTCGATCATGAGTGTGGCGATATTATGCGCCGCGATGCCGGTTCAGGCGGCGCCGGCGGCTGATCGGATCGCCTGGGCCAACCGGCTGACCTGGGGCGCGACCGCCGCCGACCTCTCGGCCGTGGATGGGCCGGGCAGCGAGCGCTGGCTCGACGCGCAGCTCCATAGCCCGCCCGCAGCACTCCCGCCCGAGGCCGCCGCGCAGATCGCGCAGATGCGGATCAGTAGCGAGCCACTGGCGCAGATCGTCGTCGAACAACAGGCGATGCAGCGTGATGCGAATGCGCTGACCGATCCCGATCAGAAGAAGGCGGCGCGCGAGGCTTATCAAAAAAGCATGACCGCGCTGGCGACCGAAGCACGCACGCGCTCGATCCTGCGCGATCTCTACGCGCCCGATCAGTTGCGCGAACAGATGACGTGGTTCTGGTTCAACCATTTCAACGTGCAGGCGCAGAAGCGCGATATCCGCGCGATGGTCGGCGATTATGAGGACACGATCCGTGGCCACACGCTCGGGCATTTTCGCGAGCTGCTCGAAGCGACGCTGCGTCATCCCGCGATGCTGCGCTATCTCGACAACGATCAGAACGCGGCGGGCAAGATCAACGAGAATTACGCGCGCGAGATCATGGAATTGCACACGATGGGCGTGGGCGCGGGTTACAGCCAGCAGGATGTGCAGGAACTTGCGCGTATTCTGACCGGCGTGGGGGTGGATCTGAAGCCGGATGCGCCACGCCTGCGCCCGCAACTCCAGCCGCTTTACCTCCGTGCCGGGCTGTTCGAGTTCAACCCCGCGCGCCACGATTTCGGCGAGAAGCATTTCCTCGGCCATACGATCCGTGGTTCGGGCTATGCGGAGGTGGAGCAGGCACTTGATCTGATCGCGGCTGCGCCCGCGACGGCTCATCATGTCTCGGCGCGGATCGCGACCTATTTCATGGGCGATGCCCCGCCGCCCGCGCTGATCGATCGCATGGCGCAGACATTCCAGCGCACCCACGGCGATATCGCGCAGGTGATGCGCGTGATGATCCGCTCGCCGGAATTCGCCGCGTCGCTGGGGAAGACCTTCAAGGACCCGATCCATTATGCGATCTCGGCGGTGCGGCTCACTTATGGGGATCGCGTGATCCTCAATGCGCAGCCGATGATCAACTGGCTCAACCGCATGGGGCAGGGGCTCTACAATCACGAGACACCGGACGGTTATGACCTCCAATCGGCCGCCTGGTCGGGCCCTGGCCAGATGGCGACGCGCTTCGATATCGCGCGGCAGATTGGCGGTGGTGCCTATGGCCTGTTCCGCGCGCCCGATGCCAATGCCGATCTGCCCGCCTTCCCGCAGCTACAGAACGCGCTCTATTTCAACGGCCTGCAGGATACGCTCGCCCAGCCGACGCGAGCCGCGCTCGCGCAGGCCAATACGCCGCAGGAATGGAACGGCCTGTTCCTCTCCTCGCCCGAATTCATGCACCGCTAGCGCCTGAGGAGGCTGCCATGTTGCCGCACGTCCACCGCCGCGATCTGTTAAAGGGGGCCGCCGCCACGCTCCCGCTGGTGATCGCCGGGCGCGCCTTCGCCGCGCCGCAGGCTGGGAGCCGGCTGCTCGTGGTGTTCCTGCGCGGCGCTTATGACGCGACCAACGTGATCGCGCCAACGGCCAGCGATTTCTACCATCAGGCGCGCCCGACGATCGCGCTGGGCAAGCCTGATCCGAACGACCCCAAGGCACCGCTGCCGCTCGATGCGGATTGGAGCCTGCACGCCGCGCTCAAAGACAGCATCCTGCCGCTATGGCAGCAGCGTCAGATCGCCTTCGTGCCCTTCGCCGGCACCGACGATATGACCCGCAGCCATTTCGAGACGCAGGATACGATCGAGCTGGGGCAACCGATCGGCGGCCATCGCGATTATGGATCGGGCTTCATGGCGCGGCTGGCCGGCATGCTGGGGCGGGGCGACAAGCCGATCGCCTTCACCGATCAATTGCCGCTGTGTTTCCGGGGCGGGGCATCGCCGGTGCCCAATCTCGCGCTCGCCAATGTCGGCAAGCCGATCGACCAGCGTCAGGCGAAGCTGATCGAGGGCATGTATGCCCCGCATGCCGCGCTCTCCCGTTCGGTGGCGGAGGGATTCGCGGTCCGCGACACGGTGTACCGCACGCTCGATGAGGAGATGAAGGCGGCGAGCCGGGGGGCGGTGAGCGCCAAGGGCTTCGCGCTGTCGGCCAGCCGCATCGGCACGCTGATGCGCGATCAGTTCAACCTCGCCTTCGTCGATGTCGGCGGGTGGGATACCCACGTCAATCAGGGCGGCGCGACGGGTTATCTCGCCGATCGCATCGGTGAACTGGGGCGCGGGCTGGCCGGCTTCGTCGAGGCGATCGGGCCGGATGCATGGCGCAGCACGACCGTGGTGGTCGTGTCCGAATTCGGTCGCACCTTCCGCGAGAATGGCGATCGCGGCACCGATCACGGCCATGGCAGCATCTATTGGGTGCTCGGCGGCGGCGTATCGGGCGGCCGGCTGGCGGGCGAGCAGGTCGCGCTATCACCCGCGACGCTCAATCAGGCGCGCGATCTGCCCGTGCTGACCGACTATCGCGCGCTGATCGGCGGGATCGTCGCGCGGCAATACGGGCTGGGGACGGATCGGCTCAACAGCCTGTTCCCCAACGCGAAGCCGCGCGACCTGCAATTGATCTGAGCTAAGCGGCGCGGATCAGCCGCCGTGCGCGACCTTCCAGTCGCGCTTCACCTTCTTGGCGAGGCTCCATTTGTGGACCTCGGTCGGGCCGTCGTAGATGCGGAAGGCGCGGACTTCGCGGAACACCTGCTCGACGATCGTGTCGCTGGTCACGCCGCTGCCACCCATCACCTGCACGCAGCGATCGGCGATACGCATCAGCGCTTCCGACACCGCGACCTTCGCCATCGAGCTTTCCGCCGTGCCGAGCGCGCCCGTATCGAGGACGCCGGCGCACCAGTCGATCATCAATTCGGCCTGCTTCAGGTCGATCAAATTCTCCGCCAGCATGAAGCCGACGCCCTCGTGATCGACCAGCGCCTTGCCGAACGCCTGGCGGCGGCAGGCGTAATTGGTGGCGATCTCGTTCGCGCGGACGCACGCGCCATACCAGCGCATGCAATGCGACAGGCGCGCCGGCGAAAGGCGGATCTGGGCGTATTTGAAGCCCTCGCCGGCTTGCCCGAGCATCTGATCGGCGGGGACGCGGAGCTGGTTGATGCGGATCGTCGCATGGCCGCCGGGCATCGAGCTGTCGATCGTGTTGGGCACGCGCTCGATCGTGATCGCGGGATCGGGCAGGTCGACGAGGAACATGCACGCGCCCTCGTCGGCCTTGGCCATGATGATGCCGACCTTCGCGCCGGCTGCCCCCGTGATGAACGCCTTGCGTCCGTCGATCACCCAATGGTTGCCATCGGGGCGGCAGGTGGTGAGCATCATTGAGGGATCGGAGCCCGCGCCGCCCTCCGCCGCCGGCTCGGTCATGAAGAAGGCGGAGCGCGAGCGACCCTCGACGAGTTGCTTCAGAAAGCGTTCCTTGATCTCCGGGCTGCCGACCTTGCCGAGCAGATACATATTGCCCTCATCCGGGGCGCCAGTGTTGCAGGCGAGGGGGCCGAGCGGTGACAGGCCGGTGCGTTCCAGCACGATGGCTGTTTCGCGCTGAGACAAATGGCTGCCGTCGGACAGGATGTGCGGGGTGAGCACGCCGGCCGCGCGCGCCTTTTCGCGCATTTCCATGACCAGCTCGTCGGTCGGGCAATCGTGATGATCGCGGCGCGGATCCTGCTCGTAGGGCACGACCACCTCGCGCACAAAATGCTCGACGCGATCGGCGATCTCCAGCGTCTTGTCGATTCCGATGCTCATATGATTCTCTCCTTGTCAGTAGGTGACGGCGTGCCGTCAGCGAATGTCGGTCGTGGTGGGTTCATTGGGCGGCGCGGTTACATCCGGCGGCGCCCCCCAGTCGCGCGCCAGCAGAGTGGCGAGTTGTTCAGCCGCCGCCGGCCCGAGCCGTTCGGCAAGTTCGCGTTCGATTGCGCGCATCGTTGCGCGCGCCGCGCTGGTCAGTGCGCGCCCTTCGGGACTGAACCGCACGATGCTCGCGCGGCCATCGGTCGGATCGGGCGTGACGAGCAGAATCTTGCGCCGCACCAGTTCGTCTATCATCTGGCCCATCGACTGGCGGGTCATGCCCAGATTGTGGGCGAGCCGCGCCGGTCGCGTCACCCCGTTGGCGATATTGGCGAACAACATGGATTGCATGCGCGTAACGGGCGGCCAGCCGGCGCGGCGCAGCGCGGCCTGCAAGGCTTCATCATACCAATAGACCGCGCGCACTAGATTCATCATCAGCATCGGGGGCGGCCCGTCGCCACCGCCGGGCGCGGCTGGTACTTCGAGACAATCCTGTTCCGCCGTCATGATCGGTCCGTCACCCCCTCGCCGTGCGTCGCCCCGCTGCCTGTAGGAGAGCGGCCGCACGGTAGCAACGCGGTTGCCCGCGCTTGACGGATCGGTTGCGGCAAAGGTAGTTAGTATTCGAAGCAAACTCGGTCGGCCAATGGTTTTTGCGGTCGTATCCATAACGCGACGCAAAGTCGCGGAACGGGAACGCCGCTCTTCCGCCGAGCCGAACAGGCAGGAGAGGCGTGCGTGACCCGTAACATCCCGATGCTCGAGCCGCGTTTTGCGCATCTCTGTTCCTATCGCGCGGAGTTTTCGGAACCTCAGCAGATGGTTGGCCACGGTCATTTCGGCACGCGGATGATCGCGGCACTGACGGGCGGGCTCGTGAAGGGCGATCGCCTTTCCGGCCGGGTCGTGCCGGGCGGTGGGGATTGGGCGACGATCGACGATCGCGGCGTGTTGCGGCTGGACGCGCGGGTCACGCTCGAAACGCATGATGGTGCGTTGATCTATGTCTCCTATCGCGGCGTGCTGCGCCCGCTGGACAAGGTGCGCGCGCTTATCCGGCGCGGCGGCCCGAAAACGGCGGAAGATCATGCCGAGGTCTATTTCCGCACCGCGCCGATCTTCGAAACCGGGCATCCCGATTATCAATGGCTCAACGATATCGTCACCGTGGGCATTGGGGCCTCGGTTGGCGGGGCGGTGGAATATGACGTTTACGAGCTGCTGTGATCCTGATGCGACGAATTATTTAGATTGCTAATTGTATTTTGGAAGGCAACCTGACAATATCCCTTAGGCCCCGAAGAATGGGCGAGCGAAAAGAGATATTGTCAGGAGAGCCCGATGAGCAGCGCCGCGTCCGTTCCGAAGGTCCAGCCCTTCATCCCCGCCAATGATGATTTTCTGACGCGCGACGACCTTACGAGCTTGACGCCGCAGGAGCTGATCCGCCGTACCACCGCGCTGAAGCCGCTGCTTGCCGCCCATGCGGCGGAATGCGAACGCGCTCGCCATCCGATCGAATCGGTGTGGAACGAAATCCGCAAGACCGGCTGCTTCTATCATTTCATCCCGAAGAAATATGGCGGTCTGGAATTCGATGCGGACAGCTTCATCGATGCGATGCTGCCGCTGAGCGAAGGTTGCCCGTCGACCGGCTGGGTAACGGCTTTCTGTGTCGAGCATAATTGGATGCTCACCCAATTCCCCGAACGGTTTCAGGACGAGGTGTTCGGCACGCTCGACGGCGATCGCGTTCCCTATGTCATCGCGCCGGGCGCTACCGCTCCGCCGGGAAAGGCGGTGAAGGTCGACGGTGGCTATCGCATCACCGGACGCTGGAAATGGGGCACCGGCGTCATGCATTCGGATTGGGTGCTGGTGACCAACATGATCGTCGACGGGCCCGATAACGTCGTGCTGTTCTGCGCATTGCCGACCGAACAGGTCACCGTGCTCGACACCTGGCACATCGACGGCATGGAAGGGACGGGGAGTCACGATCTGCTGATCGATGACGTCTTCGTCCCCGAATATCGCACGATGGATATGGCGGAGATGCGCGCCGGCACCGCGCATGGCTCGCGGTTGTATGACAACGCGATTTATCGCCAGCCGATGCTCCCGTTGCTTGGCGTGACGGCGGCGATTTCGGGTGTCGGTGCGGCGCGCGCGGCCGTATCGCTGTTCCGCAAGCAACTCACCGAGCGCGTGGTGCTGGGTACAAATATTACCCAGTCCGAAAAGCCCGCGGCACAGATGCGCCTCGCCAATGCCAGCGTGATGGCGCGGACGGCGGAGTTGCTACTGCGCGACGCGCTGAACAGCAATATCGCGCTCGCCACGCCGGAGAAGCGCGCCGATTTCGAGCAGCGTTCGCGGATGCGGCTGCAGATCGCCCAGGCAATGGAGCTGTGCCGCCACGCGATCATGATGGTGGCGGAAGCGAGCGGCGCCAGTTCGCATCTGCGGAGCAATCCGATGCAGCGCTATCTGCGCGACGTGAACGTGATGTCGAACCACATCGTTTACGACAAGGACGGCGCCTCAGAGCTCCATGGCCGATCGCTGATCGGTTTGCCGCCAAACGCCCAGACATTCTGACGACGGTCACGCGTCGATTTAATTAGAACACTAACCAAAAAAGCCGGGAAGAAAACGAACCGACCAATGGGCGGAATAAGGACGGGATTCGTCCGATCCGCGAAAAGCAGGAGGAGGATGCGATGAAGGGTTTCAGAAACAACCGTGTTGCATTGTTGGTGGGAGCGGCGCTGCCGTTTCTCGCGGTGCCGTGCGCGCCGGCTTTCGCGCAGGATGCAACATCGGCGGCGGCCGGGAACAGCGGCGATCAGCGCGCGGCACCTGTCACGGGGAATGACGTTATCGTCACCGCAACGCGCCGCCCGCAAACCCTGCTTGATGTGCCGCTGTCGGTCGCGGTGGTCTCGGGCGAGGCGCTCGACAATATGGGGATCCGGCAGTTCAACGATCTCCAGTCCGGCGTTCCCAACCTCCAGATCGATCAGACCAACGGCAATTTCGTCATCAGCATGCGCGGGCTCGGCTCGGGCGGCGGCAATCTGGCCTTCGAGCAGTCGGTCGGCTTCTTCGTCGATGGCGTTTATTCCGGGCGCTCGCGCTCGTTACAGACCGCGATGATGGACGTCGCCCGCGTGGAGGTCGTGCGTGGCCCGCAGGGCGCATTGTTCGGCAAGAATACCGATGCGGGCGCGATCAGCGTGATTACCGCCGCGCCGACCCGAGATTTCGAGGGCCGGGTGAGCGCGGGGTATGAATTCGCTAACAACGGCTGGAATGGCGACGGCTATCTTTCCGGCCCGCTGACCGAAAACCTGTCGGCGCGTCTCAGCGTGCAGGGCGGCCATGCCGGCGGCTATATGTACAACCGCGTGACCGGCAAGAAAGACAATGCCAACAACTATCTCGGCATGCGCGGGCAGCTTCTGTTCGAGCCTTTCAAGGGCATGTCGGCGAAGCTGAAGGTCGAATATGGCAAGAACAATTACACTGGCGGCAACCGCGCCTATAACGGCCTGGGCAGCTCGGCCGTCGCCAATCTGATCCGGCAGGCCGACGCGCAATATGGCGGTGCGCCCGAAACGCCGAGCTTCGTTCACGTCCAGTCATCGCCTCGTCCGGAATTCTCGCGCACCGAGAATGTCTCCGTCACGCTCACCACCAACACCGATCTCGGCGGCGGTGTGCAGTTGACGACGATCGGCGGATATTCGCACCTGAAGGCGAGCACCGAAAACGATATCGACAATAGCCCCCTGACCCTTGCCGACAATCTGCACACCGAAACCACTACGCAGATCTCGCAGGAGGCGCGGCTTTCGGGCTCGATCGGCCCGCTATCCCTGTTCGGCGGCGTGCAATATTACTATTCGAAATCGCATATCGTTCAGAACGTCTTCTGGAACGCATCCGGTGTAGCCATCTATGCCTATCCAACCAGCACCACGGTCCTCCCGTTCGATCAGACGAGCGAATCCGTCTCGCCATTTGTCGCGGGGAATCTGGAAATCCTGCCCGGCCTGACGTTCGATGGTAGCCTCCGCTACAGCCATGAGAACAAACAGGCGCGGATGCAGCAATTGCCGGGCGGCCCCCCGACGTTCGTGCTCTACGATATCCGCGGCAAGCGGGTTGAGGGGCTGTGGGACTATTCGGGCAAGGCCAGCTACAAATTCAGCTCGCGCGGCCAGATCTATGTCAGCTACGCGACCGGCAGCAAGGGCGGCGGCTTCGTGTCGAACGACACCCAGCTCGGCCGCACCGGCAAATATCAATTCAACCCGGAACGCGCGCGTTCGTGGGAGGCGGGGATCAAGCTGCGCGGCGAGCGCGGCGTCTATGATCTCAATCTTGCGGCCTTCACGACCAATTTCGATGATCTTCAGGTCTCCACCTTCAATGGCATCAGTTTCGTCACGGGCAATGCGGCGAAGGTGCGTTCACGCGGTATCGAACTTGAGGGCAATGTCCGTCCGGTTTCGATCCTGAGCTTCGGCGGCAATGTCGCCTATCTCGATGCCAAATACGTCGACTATCCGGGCGCGACTTGCGTGTTCGGGTCGCCGGCAACCTGCGTGTCGCAGAATCTCGCCGGTTATCGGCTGACGCGTGCGCCGGAATGGAAATGGACCGGCTATGCCCAGATCGATGCGCCGATCAGCGACGATCTGAGCTTCACCGCGCGAGGCTCCGCCAATTATACCGGGCTGACCAATTATCAGGACACGCAGAACCCGGCGACGATGATGCCGGCCTATACGACTTATGACGCACGGCTGGCGATCGCCAGCAAGGCGCAACGCTGGGAGGTCGCACTGGTCGGCCGAAATCTCAGCAATGCGGTGAGCTGGAGCCAGGGGTTCGGCATTTCGGGTGTTCCGGGCGCGACCTCGGTGTTCATCAATCCGGGCCGCACGGTGACGTTGCAGGTATCGAAGAACTTCTGACCGGGCAGATCAAACAAAAGGGGCGGCCCTCGCATCGCGCGGGCCGCCCCTTTTTCTTATCCATGTTGCCGGCGATGCCGCCCGCCCGATTTCCCGGGCGGGCGGCTTTGCATCACGCGGTCTTGTTGGTGACCTGATACTGGCCCTTGTAGAGCGAGCCGTCGTCCACGCCGACTTCGCGCGCGATCAGCGCGTTGGTCATCTTGTTGAGCCGCAGCAGCAGCGCGCGGTTCTTCTCGCGGTTGGCGGGGCTCGCCAGATTGACGATCTCGTCCGGGTCGCGGAGCGTGTCGTACAGCTCGAGATCGTTGAGTTTGATCAGCATCTCCCAGCTCGTCGGGATATGATGCTGATCCGGCGCGAAGTAGCGCGCGAACTTGTAGCGGCCGTCGAATACCCCACGATAGAGCCGGCGCAGCGCGATATCGGGCGCGGCGAGCGGCTTCACATTTTCCACGCCCGGCGCGACGTCTGGCTGGTTCCAGCCATAGGCCACCGCGTAATTGAGCAACGCGCCCTGCTGATCTCGCCCGGTGCGTGCTTCGGGGTGCATGGCGACGGGGGTGAGATCATGCCCCTTGAGCGTCGCGGGGCGTTTCGCGGCATCGATGCCGGCCATGCTGAGCAAAGTCGGTGCAATATCCAGCGTCGTGCCGAGAGCCGCGCTCTGCTGGCCTTTCGCACCTTTCGGGTGTGCGATCACGAAGGGGACGCCGATATCCTCCTTGTAAACCGTGCCCGCCTTCTGCCGCAGCCCGTGCGCGCCGCCGCGCTCGCCGTGATCGGAGGTGTAGATGATGATCGTGTCGTCGATCTGGCCGCTTTCCTCCAGTGCGGTCATCACCGCCGCGACATGGCGGTCGACGTCGCGGATGCAGTTGAAATAATAGTTCTGGAAGCGCTGCCATGCCGCCTCGTCCGCATGATCGAGCTTGCCATAAAATGCCCAGGAAGCCGCGCGGATCGCCGCGTGCGCGCTGGGCTTGGTTGACAGATCGTCGGCGTAGAAGCTCTTGGGCAGCGGTGTTTTCCAGTCCGCATTGTACAGCGGATCGCCCGGCGCCGGGAACAGCGGCGCGATCAGATTGGGCATGGTGCGGGTCTTCTCGCCGTCGCCGCGCGCATCGAAGAACATGATGTCGTGCGGATTGACGAAGTTCACCGCCATGAACCACGGCTTGTCGCCAGCCTTGCCGGCGTCGAAGTCGCGCAGCATGTTGATCGCCTCGGCGGCGGTGGTTCCGTCGTCCATGAACCCCTGCCAGGTCAGGCCGACGCGCTCCCCGTCGAAATTATAGTCCGAGAAGCCGAACGGCTCGAGCAATTCGTCGCCGCGCGGATATTTCAACTTGCGCTCGGAAACCTGTGGCAGCTCGATATCGGACAAATGCCACTTGCCTTTATAGGCCGTGTAATAGCCCGCATCGCGCAGCATGTGGCCGATCGTCGGCACGTCCTTGCGCAATTCCGGGAAGGGCTGGCTGTTCGGATTTAGATACAGTCCGTTCTGCTGAGTATGCTGCCCGGTGTACATCACTGCGCGCGATGGGCCGCAGGGGTTGGTGTTGATCAGGTAATTGTCGAAGGAGACGCCACGGCGGCGGATCATGTCCTGTCCCGGCATCGGCAGTGATTTCGGCACATCGGCAAAGGCGCGCTGCTGGTCAGTAACTATCAGCAGGATATTGTAGCGGCCGTCCTTCCGACGCTCGCTGCGTGGGCGCTCGATCTGTGCGGGGGCTGCTTTGGCCGGTTTCGTCATCGAAACCGCCGCAGCGGCAGCAACCGCGCCGCTGGCACCCGCCAGCAGAGTGCGGCGGCTGAAATCGTTAATAGCCATGGGCCTCTCCTTAAAATCCCGTCCCCGGACCAAGCAAGGTCCGGGGAAAAGCGGCCGGCCCACGCCATTGCGGCGTCGGGCCGGGGATCCTTACGCCGCGCCAAGCTCCTTACGGACGATCCGCGTGCCCTCAACCATCGCGGCGAGCTTCGCGAAGGCGACCTCGCGCGAGTGATATTTCATGCCGCAATCGGGCGCGATCCACAGCCGATCCGCCGACACATGGCGCAGCGCCTCGCGGATACGCGCGGCGATCAGCTCGGCCGGCTCGATCTCATTGTGCGACAGATCAAGCACGCCATACATGATGATCTTGTCGGGAAGCTCGGCGAGGATCGACGGATCGAGCCCCGGCTGCGCCGCCTCGACCGAGATCACGTCGATGCGCGAGCGGTTGAGTTCGGTCAGGAAGTCATAAGCCTTCGGCTTGGTCACCTGATTGCCGTGGACCAGCGCATAGCCAAAGCAGATGTGCAACGCGGTGGTGCCGGTCACGCCATCCAGCGCGCGATCGAGCGCGGCGAGCGCGAAATCGCGCGCATCATGGGCGCGCGCCTGGAGATACGGTTCGTCGAGCTGCACGACGTCCACGCCGGCGGCGAACAGGTCCTTGATCTCCGCATTCACCGCGTCGGCATAATCCATCGCGAGATCGGCGTCGGTCTTGTAATAATCGTTCTGCGCCTGCTTGGTCATCGTGAACGGGCCGGGGAGGGTGAGCTTCACCGGCTTCGACGAATGACGCTTGAGGAATTCGGCGTCCTGCACCTCGATCCCGCCGACACGGCGGATCGGGCCGCTGACGCGCGGTGCCGGATTGGGCTTGCCGGTGCGGTCCATCGCCACGCCGGGGTTGTCGATATCGATCCCGCTCAGCGCATTGGCGAGGCGATTGGAATAGCTTTCGCGGCGCATCTCGCCGTCGCCGACGATATCGATGCCGGCCAGTTCCTGATCGCGGATAGCAACGAGCGTCGCGGCTTCCTGCGCATCGCCCAGCCAGGGTTCGGGAATGCGCCACAATTCCTGCGCGCGGGTGCGCGGCGGCAGGCTCGCCTTCAGTCGCTCGCGGTCGATCAGCCAGTCGGGCTGGGGATAGCTGCCCACGATCGTCGTCGGCAGAAGGATATCGTTGGCCATGTCACCCCTTAATAGGAAGGAGTGCGAAGGATACTTAGCAATGTAAGTTACTGCAAGCGCCGGAGCAGCCGGGAGGCGCGAAACCCCCCGGCTTTTTCCGCGCGATTACTTGGCCAGCGCCATTTCCGCGACGTCGTTCTGGGCAAGCGCCGTCTGGACGATCATGCCTTCCGCCTTGGTGCCGTCGGCGGTCACCGGATCATGCGCCACATCGGCGTCGGTGAATTCCTTGGTCCACGCTGCGAATTCGAGGCACACGCCATCGGGATCGAAGAAATAGACCGAGCGCACGAACACATCATCGTGCATGTGATCCGAAGTCTGCGTATCCGAATTGTCGTGGTTCAGGATTTTGGTGACCGCGATCCCCTTCGACTGCAGCCGATCATAATATTCGTCGAATTTCTCGGCCGGAACGTTGAACGCGATATGGTTCATCGATCCGTGCGCGGACATGAAGTTGCCTTGCGTCGGCAGTGCTTCCGGTGCGGAAATGCCGGGATGCGCCTCGGGTGCGCCCTTGAACCAGAAGAAGGCGAGGCTGTCGCCATTGCCCATGTCGAAGAAGAAATGCTGGCCACGATTACCGGGCAGATCGATCGTCTTGACTAGCGGCATGCCGAGCACGTCGCGGTAGAATTCGACCGTTTTGGCCATATCCTTGCAGACCAGCGCCAAGTGGTTGACGCCTTTGAATTCGAACTGAGTATTGGGGGCCGGCATCATCCTTCTCCTCTTGTACAATCCATCGCGGGCATTTGCTGCCGCGCAGTTGATACGAGCCACGCAAGCGCATGGCCCAGAAGGGAAATAAGCTGTCGCGTGATCCCATCTGCATGGGGTGGCGCGACTCGACTTGTTCCCGCCTTATGACGCTATGTGTAACGCAAATCGCGATAACCGTCAATATAGTTGACGGTTATCGCGACGGGCGCGCGCTGAGGAAGTCGGCCGCATCGAAGCCTTCGGGCGCCGCGACTTCGACGATCGGGTCTTCGCGATTGTCGAATTCCATGCGTAGCGCGCGGGTGATCACGGCGTGCATGTCATAAAGGCAGGTGATGTAGGTGAATTCGAAAATCTGCTCATCGTCCCAGAAGGTCTTGAGCTTGTCGAACACCTGATCCGGCACGCGTCCACCGGCCTGCGCCAGGCAATCGGCATAGGCGAGAACGGCGCGTTCCTGCTCGTCATAACAATCGGCGACGGTCCAATAAGGGATGCCAGCGATTTTCTCCTCGCTGACGCCAAGCCCGCGCAGCGACTTGCAGTGCTGCGAAAAGACGAACTGGCTGCCCTTCACCCAGCCGGCGCGGGTCTGTCCCAGCTCGCGCAGCACTGGCGAGATGCGCCGGCTCGGGTGACGATAGACCGCGAAGCCATCGACCGCGTGCTTGAAGATGTCTGGCGCCAGCGCATAGACCGTCCACCAGTCGCCCGGCGTGCCGGTCGCGGTGCCGGGTTCGCTGACCGGGTCACGGTCTCCAAACAAGCGGTTATAATATGCGAGCACGGTCTCGTCCTTGACCGCGCTGCGTGGAACCTGGCGCAGAACCGGCATCGTCTCTCTCCTCAAGCTTGTGAGTATTTGCGGAATTCGGCGACGTGCGCCGAATCGAAATATTCGTCGAGTCGGGTGATCCGCCCATTCTCGACCTTGCAGATAATCGCGCAGGGCAGGCGCACCGCGCCCCCATCATGGACACGTTTGCCCTCAAGCACATGCTGCTGGACGAAGCCGCCGGGGAAAACATCGACCCGGCGATCGGCGTAGCGTCGGTCGCTGATGCGCGCGACCATGCCGGTGAGCGTCTTCGCGGTATCCGCCGGCGAGACGATCAACTCGTCGGTGTTGTGCCAGATTTCCGCATCCGGCGTGAAGCACGCCTGCATAGCGGCAATATCGCCTTGTTCGATCGCATCGAAAAAGCCCTTGGCGAAGGTGCGCATTTCGGTGTCATTCATGGGCTCTCTCCTGTTTTCTCAATAACCGCCGCCATGGCCGTCGAGATCGCGCTGCACGACGCGGCCGACGCGATATTGCGCGTAAGCGGCGAACGCCGCGATCGGCAAGGTACACAGCAATGCGAAGCGCAAGCTCGCCGCACCGTGGACTGGCGCCAGCGCATCGCTGATCATCCCCACTGCGAGCGGGCCGCAGCCTAGCCCGACGAGGTTGAACATCAGCATCAGCACCGCGGTCGCGGTGGCGCGCGCGCGTGGCGGGGTGAGGTTCTGCACCAGCGCGATCGCGGGGGCGACGAAGATGGTGCATGCAATCATCGGCAGCAGCATGATCGCCAGCGACCATTGCCAGCTCTGCACGAACAGCGCGGCGGCGAAGCTCGGCACCAGCAGCAGCATCGCGACACAGGGTACCATACCGTAAGCCGCAGCGGAGCGCCGCGCGAAACGGTTGACCAACGCTCCGCCGCCCCAATTGCCGAGCCCGAACGTGATGCCGGCGGCCGGCGCAAACCAGGTGGCGAGCGCGGAGACGGGCATCCCCTGCGTGCGCATCAGGAATGCGGGAATCCAATTGAGCATCCCGTAACTGACGAAAGCACACAGCCCGCTGGCGATCGCCACCATCCGCAGCGAGCGATTGCTGGTAAACGCGGCAAGGCTCTGGCCGATCGACGGTGCGGCTTCATCGGCCGGCCGGCCGGTGTCCATCTGGCCACGTGGCGGCTCGCGCACGAGCAGCAGCAGCATCGGGGCAGCGATCACCGCACCGACCACCCCGATCGCGATGAACGCGCCTCGCCATCCGATCGTGGCGGCCGCCCATCCGCCCAGGCCGGCACCCAGGAACACACCCATTGGGCCGCACAGCGTATAGAGTCCGATCGCCAAAGGGCGACGCTCCGGCGGATAATAGTCCGACAATACCGAGTAAGAGGGCGTGCCGCCGCCTGCCTCGCCAACGCCCACCCCGAAACGGGCGAGCGCAAGCTGGGTGAAATTATGCACCAGCCCACAGGCGGCGGTGAATAAGCTCCAAACCACGCAGGCCGCGGCGATCAGTCGCACGCGATGCCAGCGATCCGCAACCATCGCGAGAGGGATGCCCATCAGCGCGTAAAATAGCGCGAAGCTGAGCCCGGTGAGCAGCCCGAATTGCGTATCGGTGAAGGCCATTTCGGCGCGGATCGGCTCGACCAGCACAGACAGTAACTGGCGATCGACGAAATTGAGCGTGCCGATCGCGAACAGCATCCACAAAGCGACCGTGCGGCGTGTCGCGGGGACAGCTTCGCGCGTCCCGATCGTTGTCGCCGATCCTGTTGCCATTCCCGTCCTTGTCCATCCTTGTGATCGATCGGCGTCGACTCTTGTACGCGATGCTTAGATACTTAAGGATATGTGTCAACTGGCTGACGATCGCCGATACGGGCGGCGCGGCGAATTACGGGAGAGCGATGTGGAAATTCTGGGCAGACGCGCGATCATCACTGGCGGCGCATCGGGAATAGGACGAGCCACCGCGCTGAGGCTTGCGGCGGCGGGCGCGGGGCGGGTGACACTGGTCGATGTGAATGAGGCCGGGCTGGCCGAAACGGCCGATCTCGTGCGCGGGGCTGGTGCTGAGCCGCTGATCGTGCGGCTCGATCTTGCCGATCTGACCGCTACGTCAACGTGGCTTGATCAGGTGGTCGCTGAAGGTGCGCCGGATATCCTCCACAACAATGCCGGCGTCGTTTCGGGCGCGCAGGCTTTCCCCGAAATGCCGCTCGATCGGCTGCGCTGGATCGTCGACGTCAATCTCAGCTCGCTCGTGCTGGCGACACAGACGATCGCGCAGGGGATGCGGGAGCGGGGCGGGGGCGTGATCGTCAACACTGTGTCCACCGTGGCATTGGGGCCGGGATTTCGCGATGCGATGTACGCCGTGACAAAGGCGGGGGTGATGATGCTCACCCGCTGCTGCGCGTCGCTGAAGGATGAATGGGGGGTGCGGGTCGCCGGCGTGCTGCCGGGGCTGACCGACACGCCGATCCTGCATACCACCGGTGGCGATCGTGTCGCGGACTGGATGGCGCCGGTATTGGCGAACAACGAGCGCTGCTCGCCCGATGACATCGCGGCGGCGGTGATCGACCTGATCGGCGATGATACGCTCGCCGGCGGCGATTGGGTCGCGGTCAGAAAAGAAAACGGCGTGGTGACCCGCCAATGGGGCCACGACACGCCGTTATAAAGGTGAAACCGTCCCCCTCCCCGTGCGGGGAGGGGGAAGCGGATCAGAACTTCACACCTGCTTCGATCGCGATGTTGCGCGGCGGTTCCACGAACATGATCGCACGCGAAACGGTGGTGATCGGCGCGGGCAGGCGGAACGCGCTGCCGGAGGTCAGTTCGTTGGTCAGGTTCTTGCCGATCAGCGCGATGTGCCAGCGATCATCCTGCGGCGCGAACTGGACGCGCAGATCGAGCTTCGCATAGCCCTTCTGATAGCCGTAGTTCGGGCTCTGGTCGTCGGAGTTGAAGAAGCCCGAGCGCCCACCGAGGATCGCCGTGCCGTCAAGCTTGTAGTCGCTGACGTCAACGCGTCCGTGAACCGAAACGTTGCCCGTGAACTTCGACGTGTACGGCGGGCGCCGGCCCGAAAGATCGCAGACGCCGGCTGGCGCCGGGCCCGTCGCCGTCGCGAGACACGGAGCACCAAGGTACTTGTCGTATTTAATGTCCATATATGCGGCGGACGCGGTGATGTCGAAATAACGGCTTGGCGCGATGCGCAGCGATCCTTCGACGCCCCGCGAGGTCGCTTGGGCCGCGTTCCCGGTAATATAGGTCTGAAGCGTCGAGCTGTATGACGATGTCTGCAGGTCGGTGAACTTGGTGTCATATGCCGACACGTTCAGCGTTGCCCGGCCATCCCACAGGGTCGACTTGAACCCGGCCTCCCAGTTGCGCGAGCGCTCGGGCTTGTAGATGAACGTCGCGTTCGTCGTGCCCAACGTGTTCGACACGAAGCCACCGGATTTCGAACCGCGGCCATAGACGGCATAGACCATCAGATTGCGCGAAACATCGTATTGAACAGTGACCGACGGATCGACGAGGCCCTCGTCTATGGACCCGCTGGCGCTGGTCAGCGGCCGGAAAATCTGACCGCTCAGCAGTTTGCCGCTGAACGTCCCATCCTTCTGCACGTTGGTATAGCGCAGGCTGCCGATGACACGAAGCCCCGCCGCTGGCCGCACTGTTGCCTGCCCGAATCCGGACAGCGTGCGAGCGCTCTGGTGGAAATAGGTCTGGTTGAGCGAGACCAGATTGAAGGCGAGGATGTTGTAATAGAGGTACGGATCTACGTTGTACGTCGATTTGTCGTAATAGGCGCCAACGACATATTCGAGCACGCCGCCGGTGGGCGACAACAGCCGCACTTCCTGCGAGAATTGATGGAAATCCTCGGGGTATTTGTTGGCGACCGAGTTTTCGATCACCTGCCCCGTTCCCGGAACCCGCTGGTCGAAATAGTTCGTCACGGCGCCGTTGAACCACGAATAGCCCGTGATCGACGTAAGTGTATGCGTGCCCAGCTTCAGGTTCGCGGTGACGGAGCCGAGCGCCGAGTTGTTTGTATAGCCTTCCCGACCGAGCGGATAATTGGCCGCATAGCGGACCAGCGTCGGTCGCTGCTCGGTGTTCTCAGGAGTCGAAACGCCCAAACCGCCGATGCGTTCGTAGTTCGACAGTTCCAGCTTGGCGGACATGTTGAAATTGTCGGTCGGTTCCCACAATGCGCTGACACGGAACAATTGCAGCTTGTTGCGGGGCTCGTCGTTACCATTGGCCAGGTTCTTGATGTAGCCATCCTGATCCTGAATGCGCGTCGCGACGCGCAGCGACAGCGTGTTGGTAACCGGGCCAGAGACATAACCCGTCAGGTCATAGCCCTTGAGATCGAAATTGTAGGTGCCGGTGATCCCGCCCTCGAACGTCTTCGTCGGGCCGGCCGAGACGACGCTGATCGCGCCTGCTGGCGTGTTCTTGCCATAGAGCGCGCCCTGCGGCCCGCGCATCACTTCGACGCGCGCGACGTCGAAGAACGGGTTGAGCGCCTGGCGCATCTTGCCCGCGTACACGCCGTCCATATAGACGCTGACCGCCTGATCGAACGAGAAGTTCTGGGGCGGGGAACCGAATCCGCGGATGTAAATTGTGTCGTTGCCGTTGGTCTGCTGGACGAACATGTTCGGCACGAAATTCTGCACGGCCTTGAAATCGGCGGCGGAGAAATCGGCGACCTTCTGCCCGGAAACGACCTCCATCGAGATCGGCACGTCCTGCAATCGCTGCTCGCGCTTCTGGGCGGTGACCACGATATCGGTCCCGGCGCTCTCAACAGGGGCTGCTGCGGGTGCTGAATCGGCTGCCGGTGCGGACTGAGCGACGGCGGGCGAGGCGGCCCCCAGCGTGGCGATGAACGCAGACACGGCGATTCCGGCTAACAAACGATTGAAATTGTGGGACATGGCCCCCCTTCTCCTCAAGTGGCGCGGGCTAGCGCCTTGTCTTCTGACGTACTTAGGGTACGAAGTAATTACGGTTTAGTCCAGCGGGAGTGCGCGAAAATGGTGACAGAAATGACACAGGTGCTCGGTGATTATCTGTGCACGGTCGACTTCCACGTCGGAGGCGGCATCGTGCCGCTGGGGGTGTCGCCGTTCAATGACCGGCGGATCGGTTACATTACCGGCGGCAAGTTCGAAGGCCCCCGCCTGTCGGGTGAGGTGCTTCCGGGAGGCGGCAATTGGTCGGTCGGCGGTCGACTGGGTTCCGATGCCTCGGTCGGTACGCTTGACGCACGCGCGGTGCTGCGCACGCATGATGGCGCGCTGATCTATGTCAATTATTTCGGGCGCAGCGTGATCCCGGACGATGTGCGGCGCGAGTTCGCCGATCCGGCATTGGCCTCGAAGGTCGATCCATCGCGCTACTATCTGCGCATCGCGCCGGTGTTCGAGACTGCCAGCCCCGATTACGCGTGGCTCAACGGCACGCTGGCGATCGGCGTAGGCGAACGCACCGATCTCGGCGCGCGGCATCGGCTTTACGCGGTGCGGTAACGCGGGGCGTCAGCCCCGGTCGATCCAGTCGGTAAGGAGCGCGGTGGTCTGTTCCGCCGCCTCCACCGTCGGCAGGTGGCCGATACCGGGCAGCGTTTCCAGCCGCGCGCCGGGGATGGCGTCGAGCATCTCCTGCTGCTGTTCCACCGTGGTTATCCCGTCCGAAGCGCCACGGATCAGCAGCACCGGAGCGGCGATCGCGCCCAGCGTTGGACGGCTGTCGATCCGCCCCATGATCGCGCGCTGCTGGCGCAGGAAGGTTTCCGCGCCGGTATCTGCCGCCATCCGCCGCGCGAGGCCGAGCAGGGCCGCATCGTCGCGCTTCTCGGGCGGAAACAGTATCGGGATACGTTCCTCGATCACCTGATCGAAGCGGCCGGATTCGACCAGATCGATATAGCCCTGCCGCCGCGCGGTCTGTGCCGGGCCGTCGGCGGAGGCGAGGGTAGCGACCAGCGCGAGCCGCGCTACACGCTCAGGCGCGCGACGCATCACTTCGAACGCGACGAAGCCGCCCAGCGCATGCGCCACCAGCGCGAACCGCTCGGGCGCCGCGTCGAGCAGTCGCGACGCCATGCCCGCGATCGTATCGTCACGTTGGTGATCGGCATGGCGCACGTCGCGGTTCGCCCATGCGGCGATCTGCGGTGTCCATGTCTGTTGCGTCAGCAATTGGCCTGACGCGAGGACGATCGGAAGGCTGGTCATCAAATCACCTGATTGAGAAGGGGGGCGCCCGCCGCCAGCCGACGGACGTTCTCGGCGGCGGCCGCGAGGCTGCGCGCGAGCGTCTCCGGTGTCTGCCATGCGACATGCGGGCTGACGACGACATTGGGCAGCGCGAGCAGGGGATCGGCCGGATCGACCGGCTCTGCCGCGAATACATCGAGCCCCGCGCCGCGCAAATGGCCTGAATGCAACGCCTCGGCTAGCCGCGCCTCATCGACAAGGCCGCCGCGCGCGACATTGATCAGCACCGCGCCGCGCTTCATCGCCAGCGGATCGACCAGATTGGCTGTCTCGTCGGTAAGCGGCACATGCAGCGACACGACATCCGACGCTGCGAGCAATTCGGGCAGCGGCAATTGCCGCCACGGTTTGTCGGCATGAGGGCTGCGCGCCGTGAACACCACCTCGGCGCCCAGCGCCTCCAGCGCGCGCGCCAGACGCGCCGCGCTATTGCCCATGCCGACGAGGCCGATTGTCCGACCGGATATCTCACCCATATTGTCGAGCACATCTGATGGGACCGCCCATGTGCCGGCGCGTGTCGCGGCGTCGAGCGCAACCGTGCGCCGCAGCACCGCGAGCAACAGCGTCAACGCGCATTCCGCGACCGCCTGCGCATTGACGCCCGGCATGTTGCACACCGCGATGCAGCGCGCCTTGGCCGCATCGAGCGCGATCGTGTTCACGCCCACGCCGAGCTTCTGGATCAGCCGCAGCGACGGCGCGGCTGCGATAGCCTCCGCCGTAACGGGGGCGAGGACATGGAGCAGCACTTCCGCGTCGCCCGGCGGCGAACCGGGTTCGATCGCGCGCACCTGCCCCACGCCGAACGTCGCGTCGATCTGCGCCTGAAAGCCAGCGCTCGGGATGGTGTCGATCGCGAGCCGCATCAGCCCAACCGTGCGGCGACAGGCCCGGCGAAGGCGGACGGGCCGGCGAACAACGCGTCCGCGCCCATCTCCTCCTCGATCCGCAGCACTTCGTTCCACTTCGCCATCCGTTCGGAACGGGTGAACGAACCGACCTTGAGCTGCCCCGCGTCCCAGCCGGTAGCAAGGTGGGCGATCGTCACATCCTCGGTCTCGCCCGAGCGGGCGGAGACGATCATGCCCCAACCCCGCGCGCGCGCCGCCTCCAGCGCCTCATGCGCCTCGGTGACGGTGCCGACCTGATTGACCTTGATCAGTGCGGCGTTGCACGCGCCAGCCTCGGCAGCCTTCGCGACGCGCGCGGCATTGGTGACGAGCACGTCATCGCCGATCACCTGCACCTGCTCGCCCACCGCGTGCATCACCGTCGCCATCGTGGCGAAGTCGTCCTGCGACGCAGGGTCTTCGATCGACAGGATCGGGTAGCGTCGCGTCCAGCCGATCACTTCCTCGGCCATCGCCGCGCCGTCCATCCGGCGATCGTCAAGCGCGAGGCGATAGGTATCGCCGTCACCCAGTTCGTTGGCGGCGATGTCGAGCGAGATGAACACATCCTCGCCCGGACGATGCCCGGCGCGCTCGATCGCCTTGGTCAGCGTGTCGAGCGCCTGTTCGTTGGAGGAGAAGTTCGGCCACCAGCCGCCCTCGTCCGCCACGCCAGAGAGCGGACCCATCGCCGCCATCAACTTGCCGGCAGCGCGATAGACCGCATCGGTGATTTCCAGCGCACGGCGGAAGCTGCCGGCGTGTGGCGCCATCACCATGAAATCCTGAATGTCGGTGCGGCGGCCGGCATGCGCCCCGCCGCCGAAAATCTGGATCTCGGGCAGCGGCAGCCGTACCTTGCGATCGCCGGCGAGATAGCGCCACAGCGGCGCGCGTGCGGCGGCGGCAGCGGCGTGGAGCGTCGCCATCGACACAGCGACCAGCGCGTTACCGCCGAGCCGCTCCTTATTGGGGGTGCCGTCGAGTGTGACCAGCGTCCGGTCGATCGCGGCCTGATCGCGTGCGTCCATTCCCTTCAGCGCCGGGGCGATTTCGGCCGCGACATTCGCCACTGCCTTCGCCACGCCCATCCCGCCAAACGCCGCGCCGCCGTCGCGAAGATCGACTGCCTCATGCGCACCGCGCGAAGCGCCGGCCGGCGCGATGGCGCGGCCGATCGCGCCGTTTTCCAGCTTCACTTCGGCCTCGATGGTCGGGCGGCCGCGTGAATCCCAGAGCTGGCGGGCGAGGACGTTGGCGATACGGTTGGTCATCAAAACTCCATGGGCCATTCGGCGATAAGTTGGTCGATTGTCGGGATGTCGGCGGCGAGCAGCGCCAGTGCGCGGGCGCGCACCACCTCCCGCGCCGTCGCGTCTAGATAGGGAGCGGGCGATTTGCCCTCGACCCGCGCGAGCAGCAGCGCCGCCACCAGCGCACCGGCTCGCTTGGCGAGCGCCTCGGCCGGCTCCCATGTCACGCCCCCGAGATAGTGCGTGACGAACGCACTTGCGGATTGTTTCAGCGGCGCGGCATAGTCGGCGAGCCAGATCGTCTTGAGCAACAGATGCGTAGTGCAAAAGGCGAGATCGAATGCCGGGTCACCATAGACGGCGCATTCGGCATCGAGGAACAAGCCGCCCTCCGGCCCGCATAGGATATTCTTCGGGCTGACGTCGCCATGGACCAGCGCCATGCGCCGCCCCTGAAGATCGTCGGCGATTGTGTTCAGCCGCGCCGCCACTTCCGGGTGGTTCGCTGCGACATAGCGCAGGAAGGGCGAGATACGCAGCGCGTCGAACAGGTCCATGCTGTCGAAGTCGCGCGCGATCGCCGCGTCGTTGGCGGTCGCGGCATGGATACGGGCGAGATCGCGACCGAAGCCGCCGGCGAAAGCTACGTCGACCCGGCCGGCGATCAGTTCATCGCGCCATACCGGATGCGATTCCGGCTCCAGATAGGCGAGCGCGAATAAATGCTCGTCCGGCACCGCAGCCACCACTTCGGGCGCCAGCCGCGCGTCGATCCGGCGCGCGCGCCGCAGCCAGCGCACCTCATTTTCGGCGCGCTCCACAGGGGCGAGCCATTCGGCCGCTACGCGCAATTGCGGCCGCGCGCGCTTGACGACGATCGGCGCGTCATCGCCGATCCGCGCCAGCCACACGTCGCACGATACGCCGCCGGAAAGCGGGGTGAGCGTGACCGACTGACCATCGCGGACTAGGCCGGCGCGGCGCAGGGAATCGATGGTGGCGGCTTCGCCTGTATCGGTCACGCTCGTTCCTCGCTCAGCTCTTGGCTTCGATCCAGGCAACCATCAGGTCGGCCGCCACATCGCGCTCCGCGTCCGAATCCTCGAAGTAATGCGCGCCGGGGATCAACTCGATCTGCTTGTCGGTCGAGCCGATGTTGTCGAAGATCTTGCGTGCGTCGCTCGGGAACACGCCGGTGTCGGCGGTGCCCTGCACCACCAGCGCAGGCGTATCGAACTTGGCGAGATGCGGCGCGCCCTGGCACGGCGAGGTTTCGAGGCTCCACATGTTGAGCCAGGTCTTGATCGTGTTGACGCGCCCGATCGAGGGGGTGCGGTTCGCCACCGCCGGATCGCCGCGATAGCACAGGCGGGGCTTGCGATCGGACGGATCGAGCGACGGATCCATGCAGCGAAGATCGCCCCAAACGCGGAACATCGGGAACAGGCGGTCGGGAGTGCCGGCGTCGTTGAGTCGCTTCAGCTCGGTCTTTGCCCAATCGGTGATGCGCTGGTTGCGCGCGCGCTGCGCGGCCCGATAGCGAGTGACGAATTCTTCAGAATAGGGCGGGGCGTTGTCCGGGCTGAACGGATCGAGCGATGGATCGGTCGCGATCGGATCGTTCTCGTCCACCACCGATGCATCGAGCCAGTCGGTCAACACCTCTGGGCGGCCCTGATGCGCGTTGAGCGAGATATAGAGATCGGCCTTGATCAGATTGTTGAGCGCATCCAGCCCCGCACCCGAAAGCTCGGCGCCCAGGGTCGGCTTGATCGCTTCCGCCTGATAGGCGCCCATCAGCGAACCGCCGCCAGAATTGCCGAGGATCACGATGCGCTCCACGCCCGCCTCTTCTTTCAGCCAGCGCATGCCCACGCCGATGTCGAGCACCGCGTGATGCAGCAGGAACTGATCCTCGAACCCGCGATAGCGCGTGTTCCAGCCAAGGAAGGCAATTCCGCGTCGCGCGAAATAGGGCGCGATGTAATGTTCCATGAAATCGACGTTGTAATGGGTCGCGATCACCGCGGTCTTTGGCTTCTTGCCTGCTGGGGTCCAATAGATGCCCTGGCAAGGATGGCCGCCCGCCTGAATGCGCGGCGCGGTGGGGGAAGTCTTGCCGATAAACTGAACGTCCAGTCCGATCGTGTCGCGCGGGTCCATTTCCGCTCCTCTCAAATTGCTTAGATATCGAAGGTTAAAGGGGTGTGCGGGCAAGGTCTAGTCTGACGTATCAAAACTTACCGAGACCGGCGCGAAGCTGCCGATCCGTGCCTCGAAACGATTGCCGCGCCGGGCAGCGAGGACCGGGCCGAGCGCGCCGCTCATGATCACCTCGCCGGCTTTGAGCGGGTAACCTCGCGCGCTGGCATGGCGTGCGAGCCACGCCAGCGCATTGAGCGGGCTGCCCATCGTCGCGCTGCCGCGTCCCTGCGATTCGATCGTGCCATCGCGGGAGAGCGTCATCTCCATCTCGGCGAGCGCGAGGCCGGTGATCGCGGTTTCGGGGCCGCCGAGCACAAAGCCCCAGCCGGATGCGTTGTCGCCGACCGTATCGACCAGCCCGATATCCCAATCGCGGATCGCGCTGTCGACGATCTCAAGCGCTGGCACGGCATAGGCGACCGCGTCGGCGAGATTCTCGCCGTCATTCAGGTCGGATGCGAGCACCAGCGCGATCTCCGCCTCGACGCGTGGCGCCATCAGACGCGTGTCGGTGATCGTCGCGCCGCTGGTGAAGGCACGGTCGGCCCACAACCAGCCGCTGTCCGGCTCATCGACGCCGAGTTGTGTCTGCACTGCGGCCGAAGTCAGCCCGATCTTGCGACCGACCGTATAGCCCCCGGCCGCGCGACGGCGCGCGGTGTTGATATCCTGAATTGCATAGGCGTCGGCCGCGCCCAGCTCCGGGTGCGTATCGCGAAATGGTGCGATCGGCGTGCCCGAGGCGCGTGCCGCGGCGATCCGTGCAGCGATCGCCTCGTGCAGGGTCATGCGGAAACGGCCGGAAAAGCGGGGGCGCAGCGTACCTTGCCCGACAGGTCGCGTCCAACTACGCCGGTCAGCCAGTTCGCCGCGTCGATCGCCAGCGCGCGATCATAGCCGGTCGCGATGTCGGAACGATCGAGCAAATATAGCACATCCTCGGTCGCGACATTGCCCGATGCGCCCGGCGCGAACGGGCAGCCGCCGAGCCCGCCAAGTGCGGCGTCGATCACGGTCGCCCCCGCGTTGATCGCCGCCCAGACGTTCGCGATCGCGGTGTTGCGCGTATCATGGAAATGGACCCGCACCGGGAGTGGCGCGATCGCCTCGACCACCCGAGCCACCGCTTCGCTCACCTGCCCCGGCACCGCGACGCCGATCGTGTCCGCCAGCGCGACCTCGCGCGGATTGGCGTCGGCGGCGCGCTTTGCCATCTCGACGACGTGCGCGAGCGGCACTTCGCCCTCGAACGGGCAGCCGAAAGCGGTGGCAATTGTGATCTGCGCCCCGCGTCCTGCGCCCCGCGCCAGCGCGACCGTCTCACGTGCCACCTCAAGCGACTCCGCGCTCGTCTGTCCCTGGTTGCGGATGCCGAAGCTGTCGCTGGCGATGCACACCGCGCCAAGTTCGTTGATCCGCGTCGCCAGCGCGCGTTCTGCGCCGCGCCGATTGAGCACCAGCGCGATGAAGGTCACATCGTCGCGATCCGGCAGGCCCGCCGCCACCTCGTCGGCATCCGCCATCTGTGGCACGCGGCGTGGATTGACGAAGCTGGTCACTTCCAGCCGGCGCGCACCAGCGATGATCGCGCGCTCGATCAGCTCAAGCTTCTGTGCGGTCGAAACGATGCTCGCTTCGTTCTGCAATCCGTCCCGCGGGGCGACCTCGACGATTTCGATAGCAGGCAACGATTGCTCCTTCCGAAAAAGATAGTATGCTAAGTAAATCGCGTTCGCAAGTCGGTCCATAGCCGCCGGCACGGCTTGCGCCGCGCGATGCAACACCGTTTAAGCGGGTTCATGCGGTCGATCGAGTTGATCATTCATCTGTTCCAACGATTCTGCTGGCTCGACGAGGGGCTTCAGGCGCGGGTTCATGACAAGGGTTGGCCGGATATCAGCCGGGCGCAATCGATGGTGATGGTCAACATCGTCAGCGGTGTCAGGCGTCCGTCGGAGATCGCGCGCCGCATGGGGGTTTCGCGACAGGCGATTCACAACACGATCGCGCAGATGGTCGAAAAGGAAGTCGTCACGCTCGAGGACGATCCTGACGACGCCCGTCACAAGCGCCTGATGCTCACCCCGTTTGGGGAGCAGATGCGGGGTGATGCACAAGCCGCGATGAGCGAGCTTATCGCGCAGATCACCGCGAAGGTGGGGCAGGAACGGTTCGATATGTTGCTCGAAACGCTGGCGGCGGATTGGGGCAAGTCGGTATGAAGCCATGGACCATGGTCACCTCCCGCGCGGCGCTGTTGCCGGATGCGGATATCGACACGGACAAAATTCTGCCCGCGCGGTTCATGAAGGGATTGGATCGGCGCGGGCTCGGCGGCCATCTGTTCACCGACATGCGCGAGATCGATCCGCGCTTCGCGATCGATCCCGTCGCGCGGATATTGGTGGCTGGGCGCAATTTCGGCTCCGGTTCGTCGCGCGAGCATGCGGTGTGGGCGCTTGACGATCACGGCATCCGTTGCGTGATCGCGCCGAGCTTCGGTGGAATCTTCAGCGGCAATGCCGCGACTAACGGGCTGTTGCTCGTCGCCCCCGCGCCCGATGATTACGCCGCGCTGCTCGATCAACTAGCGAGGGCGCCGGAAGCGCCCATCACGGTGAACCTGCAGGATCGAACGATCACCGTCGGCCCACTGACCATTTCCTTCGCGATCGATCCCGACCTGCGCGACGCGTTGCTTGCCGGGCTAGACGATATCGGCCGCACGCTACGCCATGCCGATGCGATCGACGCTTTTGAGGAGCGGGCGTCGACCTGAGTTCGAACTAAAGCGCCGCCACGTCGATGATCCGGCCAGCGATCGCGGCGGCGGCGGCCATGGCGGGGCTCATCAGATGGGTGCGGCCGCCGGCGCCCTGCCGGTTCTCGAAATTGCGGTTCGAGGTTGCCGCACAGCGTTGGCCAGGCGCGAGCCGATCCGGGTTCATGCCCACGCACATCGAACAACCCGGCTCGCGCCAGTCGAAGCCGGCGGCGGCGAAAATATCCGCCAATCCCTCTTCTTCCGCCTGTTGCCGCACGAGGCCCGATCCGGGCACGATCATCGCGCCGACATTCGCCGCAACCTGGCGGCCGTGCACGACTTCGGCGACGGCGCGAAGGTCTTCGATCCGGCTGTTGGTGCACGATCCGATGAAGACGCGATCGATCGGCAGTCCGGCGATCGGCTGGCCCGGGGCGAGCCCCATATAGGCCAAAGCGCGCTCCTGCGCGGCGCGATCGAGCGGGTCGGTGGTGGCGCTCGGATCGGGAATGGCCTCATCCACCGCAATCACCTGCGAAGGATTGGTGCCCCAGGTGACCATCGCGCGCAGCCCGGCGGCCGCTACCTCGACCTCACGATCGAAGATCGCGTCGGGCGCGCTTGCGAGTGTGCGCCAATGCGTGACGTGCCGTTCCCATTCCTCGCCCTGCGAGGCGCCGGGGCGCCCGCGCAGATAGGCAAAGGTGGTTTCGTCCGGCGCGATCAGCGCTGCACGGCCGCCCATCTCGACCCCGAGATTGCACAGTGTCATCCGGCCTTCCATCGACAGCGCGCGTACCGCCGGTCCGGCGAATTCGATCGCATGCCCCAACGCGCCATCTACGCCGATCGCGCGCAGGATGCCGAGCGCGAGATCCTTGGCGGAAAGATGCGCGGGGAGCGCGCCGGTGATGTTCACTCGCATCGTCTTTGGTTTGCGCAGCCGAAGCGTCTGCGTCGCCAGTACATGCTCGATTTGAGTCGTGCCGATGCCGAATGCCAGCGCGCCGAACGCGCCGTGGGTGGACGTGTGGCTGTCACCGCACACGATCGTCATGCCGGGATGGGTGCGGCCCTGCTCCGGCGCCACGACATGCACGATCCCGTTGCGCGGATCGCCCATGTCGAATCGCTCGATCCCATAGCGGATGCTGTTTTCCACCAGCCGCGCGAGCTGCGCGCGCGCTTGCGGGTCCGCGACGGCGTCGATGCCGTCCTCCTGCGCGACGGTAGGGACGTTGTGATCGAACAGCGCCAGTGCGCGCGCCGGCTGGCGCACCGCCCGGCCATGCGCCTCAAGACCCGCGAAGGCTTGTGGTGAAGTGACTTCGTGGAGCAGGTGGAGGTCGACGTAGAGCAGGGTCTCGCCGCCATCCTCCAGGATGCGGTGGCGATCCCAGATGCGGTCGAAAAGCGTGCCGCTCACACGATGCCGCGCTGCTTGAGATCCGCCAGTGTTGCCGCGTCGTAACCGACCTCGCCGAGCAGAGCATCGGTATCGGCGCCCACCGCAACCGGCGCGGCCGCGCGTATGCCGCCGGGGGTGCGGGAGAGGCGAGGGAAGACGCCCTGCATCGGCAGCGTGCCGTGGTTTTCGGTCTCGACCGAGACGATCGCCTCACGCGCCGAAAAGTGCGGGTCGGCCAGCATGTCGCGCGCGGCGAACATCCGGCCAGCCGGGACCGCATAGTCCTCCATCAATTGCTCGACCGCCGCGACGGTCTGCCCGCGCGTCCACTCGGCGATCATCTCGTCGAGCAGATCCTGGTTCAACCCGCGCGCATTATGCGTCGCGAAGCGCGGATCGTCACCGAGTTCGGGCTGGCCCATGGCGGTCGCCAGCCGGCGGAAGATCGCATCCTGATTGCCCGCAATCAGCAATTCGCCATCGCTGCACGGATAGACGTTCGACGGGGCGATGCCCTTCAGGATCGAGCCGGAGCGCGCGCGGACGTGGCCGGCGGCGGCATATTCGGGAACCAGCCCCTCCATCACCTGCAGCACCGATTCGAACAGGCTGACGTCGATGACTTGTCCGCGCCCGCTCTTCTCGCGTTCGTGCAGCGCGGCGAGCGCGCCAAGGCAGCCATAGGTGCCCGCGAGGCTATCGCCGATCGATACGCCGAGGCGCGACGGCGGGCGGTCGGCCGTGCCCACCAGCGCGCGCCAACCGCCCATCGCTTCGCCGATCCCGCCGAAGCCGGCGCGGGTGGAATAGGGGCCGGTCTGCCCGTAACCGGAGACGCGCACCACGATCAGCCGGGGATTGGCCTCACACAAATCGGCCGGCGCTAGATTCCACTTTTCCAGCGTGCCGGGGCGGAAATTCTCGATCAGCACATCGGCGGTGGCGATCAGCCGCCGCGCGATCTCCTGCCCCTCCGAGGTGCGCAGGTCGGCGGCGACCGAGCGCTTGTTGCGCGCGATCACCTCCCACCACACCGGCGGATCGCCCGCGCCCCATTGACGCATCGGATCGCCCACCTTGGGCGGCTCGATCTTGATCACGTTCGCGCCGAGATCGCCGAACAACTGGGCGCAGAACGGCCCGGCGATCAACTGTCCCAGCTCGACGACGCGAATGTCCGAAAGTGGCCCCACAACGATCCCCAACAAAACTTAGATTGCTAAGGTATATTCGACCGACGGCTAGCGCAACCCTGTCCGGATTATTGACGAAGGCGGCCGGCGACCTCCAGGACGCGCCCGATCAGGCCATCGAGGATCATGTTCGGCAGCGGCTCGGCCAGAGCCCCTTCGCTGGTGAAGGCGCGATCGGCGAACGGCACCGCGAGTTGTTCCGGCACGACGACCATCTGCACCGTGCCCAGAATCTGACGCAGATGGGCGAGCGCGCGCATCCCCCCGAACGGCCCGATCGACGCCGCCATGATCCCCGCGGTCTTGCCGCGGAACGCGGAGAGCGTGACCATCGTTTCGCCTTCGCTGGGGCGCGATGCCCAATCGATCGCGTTCTTGAGCAGGGTGGAGATCGAGCCATTATGCTCGGGCGTCGCGATCAGCACGGCATCGCACGCCGACAGCAATGCCTTCAGCCGTCGCGCGTCCGGCGGGCAATCTTGAAGTTCGAGGTCTTGCGAATAGACCGGCAGGTTGAAGGTGGAGAGGTCGATCACCTCGGCCTCGCCACCTGCCGCCCGGATGCGCGCCGTGGCCAGCGCCGCAAGCGCGCTGTTGTGCGATCCATTGCGCACGCTTCCTGAAATCACGGCTACCCGAACCGACATCGCCCACTCCTTAGTAAATTAACTACCTAAGAATGACGGCGATGGCGCTCCGGTCAAGCCTTTCCGTCGGGGTCGCTGTCGGGAAGGGGCGCTCCCACGCGCGTTTCCACCGTCAGATTGTCGATCACCTTGCGCAGCAGCAGGCGCAACGTCTCCACCTCCTCGTTGCTCATCCCTGCCGTCGCGGTCGCATGAACCTCGGCGTTGAGCGGGGTGAGCTTGGCCTCCAGCGATTTGGCGAAGGGGGTGAGGTGGATGTAGATCTTGCGCCGATCGATCTTGCTCTTCTCGCGGCGAATAAGCTTCGCCGCCTCCAGCCCTTTGAGCGCGACAACGGTGGTCGGCTCGCGCATGCCGACGCGTTCGCTCAATTCGCGTTGGGTGATGCCGTCCTCGACCCACAACTGTCTGAGGAAGCGCCATTGTCCAGCGGAGATCTCGTGCTGCAACGTATGGCGTTCCAGCAATCGCGAAAAATTGCGGAACACGATCCGCGTGAGATAGCCGATGCTATTCTCGGGGTTTTTGTAATATTCTGGCGGGTGGCGGGTGATCCGCTTTTCGGTCAAGGTGTGTACTCCGGGAAATAAGTCGTTATAGTGTAGATTAAGAGGTTCGAGCCTAACCGGCAACGTTCAATGGAACGTTTACGAAACAATTACTGATTTGCGTTGTTTTGTCGATCATTGTCAACGCGATCGTATTGCGCCTGAATTTCGGCGGGCGGGTCTTCGTCGCCTTCCTCGGGCAAAGTTTTGTGCAGAGTGATCGCCCAGCGTTCGAGCCAGGTGATCCCGTCCTTTTCGGCATAATCATCCCGCGTGCGATAGGCGCGATCGCGCATTGCCTGCTCCAGCGACACCGGGCGAAGATGAGCCGCGCGCAGAAGCTTCGCGAGGTCGTCCAGCGTATCCGCGTTGAGCCGGGTGCAATGGAGCAGCATGACATGCGCGATATCGCGGCCGAACAGCACCCGCGCGCTCGCCTGTGACCAGCGGATGCGGATCGCGGTGTAAGCGAGATAAGCTTTGCGGATGCTTTGCTGCCGCGCAACGTCATGGCGGGCGATCGCATCGTCGTAGGGTTCGGCGAACTCCCAGTCCTCCGCATCGATTGTAACCGGGGCGATGCGATAGCCGTGCGTGGCGAGCCAGCCGTCGATCTGATTGCGCACCGCCGCCGGATAGCCGGTTTCCAGATAGGGATGGCGGAACCACTGAAGCTTCAGCCCGCGTTCCTCCATCATCGGCCGCGTGATCTGCTCGCCGCGCGCGATGTCCGCGATGTAGCCCTCGGCACCCAGCTTATTCGGCGAATCGTGCGAGAAAGTGTGGTTGCCGAGCAGCATCCCCGCATCGAGCCAGCGCTTGAGATTGGTGATCTGATGCTCGGGCTGGAGATCGTTGATCTTGCTTTCGTTGACGAAGCCAATCGCGGGGAAATGGTGCTGCTTGAGCTTGCGCAGCAGTGTTGCGTTCAAATCATCGACATAGGCCTGATCGGGCAGGATGGAGAGTGCCGGCAGATCATCGAAGGTCAGTGCGACCGCGCCTCCGCGTGCGGCGGCCGGCCCGGCGCAGGCAAGCGCGACGAACGCCAGTGCCCCCGCAATATGTCGCAATCCGCCCCTTGTCGCCAACCCAGCCCCCTTTGCCTCGCCCCAGCTTAACCCGGCATACGGCAATGCTTGCCGACGGATACGGTTCCGTCGTCTTCAGCGTGGCCTAGCTGCCGGGTGAAGCGCTCATCGTTTTGGCGACCTGTTCCGCGCGCTCCATCACGCGCAACACATTGCCCCCGGCCAGCCCTGCCACCTCCGCGTCGGACCAGCCGCGGCGCATCATCTCGGCGAGCAGCGCGGGATAGGTCGAGACATCCTCCAGCCCGGTCGGTAACGGATGACCGACCCCGTCGAAGTCCGATCCTAGGCCGACGCTGCGCTTGCCCGCGAGGCGCGCGACATGATCGATATGGTCGGCGACCTCGCCGAGCGTGGCTCGTGGCTCGGGATGAGCCTTCAGCCATTCGGCATAAGCGGCAGCGGCGCGTTCGGGCTGGCCGATATACAGGCCGCGAAACGGCGGTGAGTTCAGCCGGGTCTTCTCCGCCGCCGCGTCGGCCGACCAGCGCCGGTTCTTGTCTGAAACATAACCCGGTGCAAAATCCACCATCACCACGCCGCCATTTGCGCCCACCAGCCGCAGCACAGCATCAGAAACGTTGCGCGGATGATCGTTGACCGCGCGCGCGCCCGAATGGGAAAAGATTACCGGCGCCTTTGTTTCGGCTAGCGCGGCGCGCATCGTATCCTCACTGACGTGCGACAGATCGACCAGCATCCCCAGACGGTTCAACTCGCGCACCACCGATTTGCCAAATGCGGTGAGCCCGTTGTGCTTCGGATTGTCGGTCGCCGAATCCGCCCAATCGATCGTGCGGGAATGGGTGAGCGTAAGATACCCCGCGCCCAATGCCGCATAGCTGCGCAGCACGGAGAGGTTGCCGTCGATCTGTCCGCCGCCCTCGACCCCCACCATCGAGGCGATCTTGCCGGCGGCATGGGCGCGGCGCACGTCGGCGGCGGTGCGCGCCAGCACGAACGTCTCTGGGTAACGCGCGACGATCGACTTCACGAGATCGATCTGTTCCAGCGTCAGCAATACCTGCTCCTTACCGGGCAGATCGGCGGGGACATAGACCGACCAGAACTGGCCGCCGACCATCCCCTTGCGCAGCCGAGCGATGTCCGTGTCATACGGCTCGCCGGAGACGTGCGAGAGATCACGCAGGTCGATCGTCCAGCGTTTGTCGCCCTCGCGATCGGCCAAGGCCTCCGGCCAGTCGTTATGCCCGTCGATCAGCGGGGTCGTGCGCAGGATACGCGCGACGCGCACGGCATAATCCTGCGCGAGCGCAGGAGAGGCGACGAGCGTAGCGCAAAGCGCGATGAGAAGCGGGGCGGCGACCTGGCGCCGCCAGCCCTGCCGGCGACGATCGCCGGTGGAGTGGTTCAACAACTTCCTCTCGCTCCTGTAATTATGGACCCCTCGACCGAATGCGACGGTCAGCGCGAAACCTCGAATGGCAATGCATAGCCAACCATCCGCTGGCGGATCAGCTTCTTGTCGATCTTGCCCGTCGCACCTAGCGGGATTTCGTCGACGAACAGCACGTCATCCGGCATCCACCAGCGCGCGATCTTGCCGTCGAGGAACGCGGTGAGATCCTCGCGGCAGGCCGTGGCGCCGGGCTTGAGCTGACACAGGAGGATCGGGCGCTCGTCCCATTTCGGATGCGTGACGCCGATCACCGCCGCGAGTGCGACCGCCGGATGCCCGATCGCAATATTCTCGATCTCGATCGAGCTGATCCATTCACCGCCGGATTTCACTACGTCCTTGGCGCGATCGGTGATCTGCATATAGCCTTTGTCGTCGATCGTCGAAACGTCGCCGGTGTCAAAGAAGCCTTCCTCGTCAAGCACATTGCCGCCATCGCCACCGAAATAGCCGGAGACGATCGTTGGTCCCTTGATCATCAGCCGGCCTGGCGTCTTCCCGTCGTGCGGCAGGCGATTGCCTTCATCGTCAGTCAGCTTGAGTTCCAGCCCGCAGAGCAGGCGGCCCTGCTTGGTGCCGTAATGCAATCGCTCGTCGGGGCTGAGATCAGCGACCTCTGCCGAAGGCGTCGAGATGGTGGCGAGGGGGGAGGTTTCCGTCATGCCCCAGCCTTGAATCACGTCGACGCCGTAATCGTCGCGGAACGTGCGGATCAGCATCTCCGGCAACGCGGATCCGCCGACCACCACGCGGCGCAATACGCCAAGCCCGCGCCCACTCTCCTTCAGATATTGCAGCACACCCTGCCAGATCGTCGGCACGGCGGAGGAGAAGGTGACACCTTCCGCCTCGATCAGATTGACGAGCGATTCGCCGTCCATCTTCTGCCCCGGCAGCACCATCTTCGCGCCGACGGCGGGCGCCGAATAGACCATGCCCCAGGCATTGGCATGATACATCGGCACGACCACCAACACCGTATCGCGCCCGGATAGCGCCAGCGCATCCGTCTGCAGCGTCATCAGCGCATGGATATAGTTCGAGCGGTGCCCATATAGCACGCCCTTGGGGTTGCCTGTCGTGCCTGAAGTGTAGCACAATCCGCAGGCCAGATTTTCGTCGAATCCGCCCCAGGTGTATTCGGCCGGCTCGCCTGCCGCCCATGCGTCGAACGCGGTGGCGGCATAATCGGTTTTGGGCAGAGCGGCCGCGTCACACAGGAAGATCACGCGCTCGATCGTCGGCGCAAGCGGAAGCAACTGGCCGACCAGCTCGGCGCAGGCAGGATCGGCGAACAGGATGCGATCGCCTGCATGATTGGCGATATAGGCGATCTGTTCGAGGAACAGGCGCGGATTGAGCGTGTGGAGCACCGCGCCCATGCCCGCCGCGCCATACCAGACGGCGAGGTGGCGGGCGGAGTTCCACCCCATCGTCGCCACGCGATCGCCGGGTCGGATGCCGGCGCGGGCGAGGCCATTCGATACCTGCTTGGCCAGCGTGTGGGTCGCGCCATAGTTGCTGCGGGTGACGATACCGTCTGCATCGCGCGAAACGATCTCGCGCCCACTATGCCATGCCGCCGCGTGATCGAGGAACTTGTCGACCGTAAGCGCGCCGTGCTGCATCAAACCGAGCATTCGTAACCTCTCCAACTCTATCTTCTGCCGACATAGGAAAACTTAGGTTCCTATGGAAGTCTATTCGCGCAGCGACGTCAGCTCAACCAATACCAGATACCGGCGTGCCACCCTGAAAGCGGGATATGCGCCCAGCTTGCGACCAGCCAGACAATTAGTCCACCGGCCAATGCGTGCATGCCGAATCCGCCGAGGCGAGCGCGGCCGTCGGCGATGGCGGCGAACGGCCAGTAACTCGTCCGTCGTTCCCATTCGCGCCAGAATTCTGGCTGGAGCGTCTCTTTCTTGCGATCCTGCAGCGCCGCGCCGACAAGCGCGAGCAGGATGATCGCCAGCGCGACGACGATGTTCGATGGCTCGGGATAGATCAGAATATGCGCCGCGCCCCAAAGCGCGAAAGCCCACATCATCGGATGGCGCGTGATCGCGAACACGCCGCGTGCATCGGGCACTATGTCCGTCTTCATTTCGGGCAATGCAGGGTTGCGGATCAGCGAGCCCATCAGCAGCACGCTCGCCACCAGCATGACGATGCTCGCTACCGCCCAGAGCGCACCGCCGACCGGCCATAGCAATGGCGCCACCGGCGAGGCGCGATAGGCGATCACGAGCCAGATCAGCGTCGCAAAGGCAACGACGCTGTAGAGGCCAAGGAAGCCACGGGCGCCGATCCGATTGGCGATCGGCGCCCGCAACGGGTGCGACAGCAGGAAATGCGTCCCTACGAAAGCGACCGCCGCCGCCACGACATCTTCCATCGCACCCTCTCCCTCATGGTTTGATTTTACTGCACGCCGTGCATCCACTTCTTGAGCGGCCACGACAGTACGAACAGCAGCGCCCCGAGCGCGATCGCCACCAGGGCGATCATCGTGAAGGTGTGCGTATAGGTATCCAGGCTCACCTTCAGGTTGGTAACCTGGCCGCCGATCGTTTCGACGCTGGCGAATTGCGCCACGACGCCCGCGACATATTGCGCGACGGAGATCGACAGGAACCACACGCCCATCATCAGCCCGACGACCCGCGCGATCGACAATTTGGTAATCATGCTCAGGCCCACCGGCGAGATGCACAATTCAGCGAGCGAGTGGATCACATAGAGCCCCGCGAGCCACCACAGCCCGACCTTGAAATCCGGCCCAGCGAAGGTGGATCCCCACACGAGGAACAGGAACCCCCCGCCGACGCCCATCAGCGCGATCGCGAACTTGATCGGGATGGAAGGCTCACGCCCGCGCCGGGCGAGCCAGCCCCACAGCGCGCTCATCACCGGGGCGAGCAACACGATCGAAATTGGGTTGAAGTTCTGCGTCTGAGGCGCGGAAAGCGTGAACAGGCCGAACACGCTGCGATCGGTGTTGCGGTCCGCGAACAGCGTGAGGCTCGATCCCGCCTGTTCGAACAATGTCCAGAACACGACGTTGAACACGATCAGCACCATCGCCGCGAGCATCATCTCGCCCTCTTTCCGGCTGCCCTTGACGAACGACCAGATCAGGATGGCGGGAACCGAGACGAGGAAGGTGCCGAACAGCAATTGGCCCATCAGGGGCAGCGTCATCAGATAGCCGATGAAGCCCGCGCCGGGCGCCGCCTTTTCGGTCGTCATCAGATTCATGAACAGCAGATAGAATAGCGGGACCGCGAGGATCGCGAGGAGGTAGATCAGCAACGCCGGATCGCGCCCCTTGAGCGGCGGCGGATTGCCATAAGCTTCGAGCCGCCCGCCGTGGAAGGTTATCATCAGGAAAGAGATCACCATCGCGACCCCGGCCAGCCCGAGACCGGCCGGCCAGCCGATCGTGTCGGCGAAGATCGCGCAGAGGAACTGGCCGAGGATCGAGCCGGTGTTGATCCCCATGTAGAAAATCGTGAAACCGGCATCGCGGCGGCGATCGCCCTGTGTGTAAAGCTCGCCGACCATGGTGGAGATGTTCGGCTTGAAGAAGCCATTGCCGACCGACACCAGCGACAAGGCGAGCAGCAGGATCGTGATGGTCAGCGGGTTGTGATCGGCCTGTTCGCTGAAGCTGCCGGCCGCGACGCGGCGGACCACGTGCCCATCGGCGGCGAGCAGAGACAGGCTGCCGTCGTCATTGCCGTGCATCACCAGTTTCTGCCCGTCATAGAGCAGGTGGCGCGCTTCCGCCGGGTCGCTGGTCGGCGCGTCGCGGAAATTCTCGACGACCACTTCATAACGCGTGCCGTCGATCACCTGATATGGCTTGGCCGGCGTTCCGCCGAACGCGAGCGTGAAATAGCCGATCGCCATCATCAGCGCCCCGAACCGCACCGCGCGCTTCGATCCGAGATATTGGTCCGCGAGCAGCCCGCCGACGAGCGGGGTCAGATAGACCAAAGCGGTATAGCCGCCATAGAGGCCGGCCGAGGCGCGATCGCCAAGCACGAAATGCTTGGTGAGATAGAGCATCAGGAGTGCCCGCATCCCGTAATAGCCGAACCGCTCCCACATCTCTGTGCCGAACAGCCAGAACAGCGGCTTGGGATGGCCGAACCAGGTGTTTCCGACAGCCGGATTGATGTGGGAGATATCCGGCTCGCGCGGCGTGTCCGCGGTCGGGGTGTCCACCATCTGCAGGTACTTTCTCTGAATATTTTGTTGCAGCGGAAACTACGTTGCAAATTCGATCAGCACAACGCCGCGATCACGCGGCGGACGCGTGCGCAGGGGAGCGTGTTTTTGTGTCGCGGGCGATCCGTAGAGAGATCATAATGCACTGGCGACGTGTCGTTTTTTGCACGAAATATTGCGGCGCTGGCTTTGGCATTTTCCACGCCGATCGATGAGGGTGGTGCGCCGCGCTAACGCGCGCGTTGTAAATGGGTGTGCGAGCCGGGTAGGGACGGCCGCGATGTTCAACGATCGCTCCACGCCGCTATCCCTTCTCGCCACCCGCCGGTCGGGCAAGCCGCGCGACCTCGCCGGGCCGGGCCCGAGCACCGCGCAGCTTGAGGAGATGTGTGCGCTCGCCGCGCGGACGCCGGATCACGGCAAGCTCGCGCCCTGGCGTTTCGTCATCGTCGGGGCAGAGCGCCGCGCCGCGCTCGCGCAGGTGATCGTCGATGCCTATCGCGCCGAGCGGCCCGAGGCGAAACGGATCGAGATCGAGGCGCTGGAGCAATTCGCCGCGCAGGCGCCTGCGCTGATCGTGGTGCTGTCGTCGCCGCGCGTCGACAGCAAGATCCCCTTGTGGGAACAGGAATTGTCGGCGGGCGCGGCGTGCATGAACCTGCTTCATGCCGCGCATGCGATGGGCTTCGCGGGTGGCTGGCTGACCGGCTGGGCTGCTTTTTCCGATAGCGTGCGCGATGCATTCGGCGCCGCGCCGGAGCGTATCGCCGGCTTCGTGTTCATCGGCACGCCCGGCAAGCCATTGGAGGAGCGCCCGCGCCCCGAAGCGGCCGCGGTAATCAGCCATTGGGGTGGTTAGGACTGGCTTTCTGCCTCATTTGCTGTATTAAGGCACCATGACAGCTTTGAGCAACGAGGACAGCCCGGTTTACATCCGTCTGCGCGCGACGATCGCCGCAGGGATATTGCGTGGAGACTTCCGCGCGGGCGACCAGCTTCCCTCGGTTCGCGCGCTCGCTGCCGAACATGGCGCCAACCCGCTGACCGTCGCCAAGGCTTATCAAAGCTTTCAGGACGATGACTATGTCGAGGTGCGGCGCGGGGTGGGGATGTTCGTCCTCCCCGGCGCGGCGGAGCGCCTGCGCCAGTCAGAGCGCGAGGCATTCGTGCAAAACCAATGGCCCCGCATCCGTGGCTATATCGAACTGCTCGGGCTCGATCTCACCGATCTGATGGCGGAGCGGGCGTAGCCGCGGGGTTCGCCCCGAATCACTGCCGTCCATTGCCGCTTCCCACTGCGCCTGAAAGCAGCCGTCGCCGCTGTTGCAAAAGGGGTTGCTTTCGCACGCACCCGTTTCGCAAGCTGATTGCCGTAGTCAGTGCCGGCTTCTAACGTCGCCATATGCGGCGATGGGGTAAATCGATCGGCGGAGTGTTGGCCGTCAGTGTTCTTTCGGGCTGTTCGGTTGGCCCGTCGCAAAGCTGCGCAGTGTCTCAGCGGCAAATCGCGCAATGCCTGCTAAATCATTCGGGCGGAGGGGAGCGGGCCGCGCTGCTGGTATGCGTGCCTTTCTCCCAGCCGCAGCGGATGAGCGGGGCATGGGTTCGCGGGTTTGAGCTGAACGCCTTTTTCGAAGGCGAGCGTGCATCGACCATGCACATCCTGACCGCGCGGCCGGGAACGGAATTGGAAACGGATCTGTCGCTGCCCAATGACAAAGCGACGCGCGTGCTTCAGATCGAGTTCACCGGACGCAAGCCGCGATGCGATTTCGCCCCGCCGTTGCACCTCATCATTGCGGATCGGATCATATCTTATTCGGTGAAGGCGGAATTGCGCTGAGCGTGTAATGTTGTGAGGGGGTTACCACTCACGCAGTCGGCTGGCCCGTTGCAGGATCAGCGGTTTGGTCGGCGCAAAAGGCCCTTGCGGCATGTCGGCTTTATGCATCGTTGTCCCCGAAAGCGCCCGACGACTTCCCGCCAATCCCAGCCTCACCTTCCCCGTCGGTCATCCTCATCCGGCGGCGTCGGATCGTGTTCGATCACCCATGTGTGGTTCTCGACAATCCATGCCCGCACCGGGCGCCCGCTGCCATCGCGCGCGGGGGAGAAGCGGAAGCGTTTCTGGATCAGGCCGCATGTAGTGTCGTCCAGCGCGGTGCTGCCGCTGGAGCGGGTAACGTCACACTCCGTTACCCGCCCGGTGGTGTCGACCAGATAGCGCACCGCCACGGTGCCGTTGACGCCAGCGCGCCCCGCGTCGGGCGGATAATCGGAATCCTTGAGCCGCCCGCTGCGCCAGCGCGGGCCGGTGCCGCCGTCGCCGTCTCCTCCACCGCCATAACCATTGCCCTGGCCGCCCGCGCCGGTGCCCGGGCCGGCCACATCGCTTGCGCCGGTTGTCGGCTGCGCGCCGATATAGGGTTTGGGCGCGGTGACCATCACCGGAGGGATCGGCAGCGGGATCACCGGAATGGGCGCGGCGACCGGGGTGGCCTGCGAGCGGAGATTGGGCGGCGAGGGGTTGCCCTTGGCGGCGGCGCTATGGCGCGGCGGCGGCGGGATGCGTTCGGGCGGCGGTGGAGGCGGATCAGGGATGACGCCGAACACCGCCATGCTGCGCTCGATCACATGCGGGATGCGTACCGTCAGCCCGGTCACCAGCACCCACACGAGCAGCATCTGCGCCGCCCCCGCCGCGAGCGCGGCGACGAGGCGGTAGCGGTTTTCCGGCGCGGCGATCGTCCAGTTCACCGCGCCATAACGCACGGATCGGCTGAACGACGCGTGAGTCAGACGACGAAGGCCTCCGCGTCGAGCTGGTAGAGCGCGCTAGCATCGGCCTCGGCGGCGGCGATCTGCCCGGCGGCTTCCGGCAGAATCTGCGCGAGATAGAATGCCGCGATCGCACGACGCGTGCGCCCCGGCGCATCGTCGGCGCTTTCGCGCGCGAGCCGCTCGACCAGCCAGCTGGCGGTGGCGATCGACAGCATGTTGAGGAACGGATAGCTCGCCGCCAGCCGGTCATCGGCATCGGCGGTCTGGAGCCGGCGCCCGACGCGTTCGCACGCATCGACCAGCGCGATCAGCCCCGCGTCCTTCGCTTCGGCACGGATATCGGCGATCAGGCTCGCGAAGGCGGCACCGTTGGACAGCGAGAGCTTGCGCCCCACCAGATCGGCCGCCTGGATGCCGTTGGTGCCTTCGTAGATCGGCGTGATCCGCGCCTCGCGAAAGAATTGCGACGCGCCGGTTTCCTCGATGAAGCCCATGCCGCCGTGAATCTGCACGCCGAGGCTCGCGACTTCGTTGCCGATATCGGTGGCATGCGCCTTGGCGAGCGGGGTCACCAGTTCCAGCCGATCCTTCGCCGCCGCGTCGCCGAGACCGGCGTAATCGACCTGACCGGCGGCGTAATAGACCAGGGCGCGTGCGGCGAGCGTCTGCGCCTTCATCCGCATCAGCATGCGGCGCACGTCAGGAAATTCGATGATCGCGGTGGGCTGGCCGTTCCGCGTGCCCTGAATGCGTTCGCGGGCATATTCGACCGCCTTCTGCGTCGCGCCTTCGGCCACCTGCACACCCTGCAGGCCCACGTTCAGGCGGGCATTGTTCATCATGGTGAACATCGCGCGCATCCCGGCATGTTCGGCGCCGATCAGATGGCCGATGCAATCGTCGTGATCGCCGAACGAGAGGACGCAGGTGGGCGAGGCGTGCAGCCCCATTTTATGCTCGATCGAGACGACGCGCACGTCGTTGAACTCGCCCGGATTGCCATCCGCATCGAGCCGGTATTTCGGCACGAGGAACAGCGAGATGCCACGCGTTCCCGCCGGTGCATCCGGGGTACGGGCAAGCACGAGATGGACGATATTTTCCGCCATGTCGTGATCGCCGAACGAGATGAAGATCTTCGTGCCCTTGATCGACCAGCTGCCGTCGCCGCGCGGCTTCGCCATCGTCTTGAGCGCGCCCACGTCGCTGCCAGCCTGCGGCTCGGTGAGGTTCATCGTGCCGGTCCACTCGCCCGTCGTGAGGCGCGGGAGATAGGCGGCTTGCTGCTCGGGCGTACCATGATGCGCCAGTGCCTCGATCGCGCCGACGGTCAGGATCGGGCAAAGCGCGAAGCCCATATTGGCGGTGCCGAGCGTTTCCAGCACCGCGGTCTGGATCGTGAAGGGCAGCCCCTGCCCACCGAACGCTTCCGGTGCGCCGATCGTGCCCCAGCCGCCCTCGACAAAGGCGCGATACGCTTGCTGATAGCCCGCCGGCATCACCACGCCTTCAGGCGTCCATTTCGCGCCGACCGTATCGCCGGCGCGGGCGAGCGGCGCCCATTCGCCGGCAGCGAACTGGCCGATCCCCTCAAGCACCGCATCGATCACGTCATCGGATGCCGCAGCGAAGCGATCGGTCGCGGCAAGCTCACCAAGTCGGACGACATGGTCGAGGATGAAGCGTTGTTCGGTGGTCGGGGCAGTGAAGGGCATTTCTATCTCCTTGCGCGCGCCGCTATAGCCCCACGGGATGACAGCTCAACACCCCGGTTTGAGACGCTACGGCAAGGCGGCGATCGCGGAAGCGGCGGCGGAGATCGCGCGCGGCGGAATCGTCGCGGTGCCGACCGAGACGGTTTACGGCCTCGCCGCCGATGCGACGGATTCGCGCGCGGTGGCGCAAATCTATGCCGCGAAGGGGCGGCCGAGCTTCAACCCGTTGATCGTTCACGTCCCCGATCTCGCGGCGGCGGAGCGGATCGCGATATTCGACGATGCGGCGCGCGCGCTGGCCGCGCGGTGGTGGCCTGGGCCGCTGACTTTGGTGCTGCCGGCGCGGCCAGACGCGGGGATCGCCGCACTCGTCACCGCGGGGCTGGGCACGATCGCGCTGCGTGTGCCGGCACATCGCGCGATGCGTGCGCTGCTGGAGGCGACGGGCAAGCCGCTCGCGGCGCCCTCCGCCAACGCCAGCAACGGGATCAGCCCGACCCGCGCAGAGCACGTCGCGGCGAGCCTCGGCACGCGTGTGCCGTTGATCGTCGATGACGGTGCGTGCGCGGCTGGGCTCGAATCGACCATCGTGATGCAAGGCCGCATCCTGCGGCCCGGCCCGATTTCCAGCGAGGAATTGGGCATGCCGCTGGCTGAAGCCGGGGGAAAGGTAACCGCGCCGGGCCAGCTCGCGACGCATTATGCGCCGGCCAAGCCGTTGCGGCTCGATGCGACGGCGGCACGAGATGGGGAGTGGTTGATCGGTTTCGGCGCGGTTGCGGGCGATGATACGCTATCGGCGTCGGGCGATCCGGTGGAGGCAGCCGCGCGGCTGTTCGATGCGCTCCACCGTGCCGATGCGAGCGACCGCGCGGCAATCGCGATCGCGCCGGTGCCTGCTGCCGGGATCGGGGCGGCGATCAACGACCGCTTGCGCCGCGCGGCGCATCGCTGAGGGAATGTCGATGAGTTTCACGATCCGCACCGCGACCGAGGCCGATCTGCCGGCATTGCGCGAGTTGATGGCGCTGGCGATCGACACGTTGCAACAGGGTTTTCTGTCGCCCGAACAGGTTATCGCGAGCCGCGCGGTGATGGGGCTGGACACGCAATTGATCGCCGACCGCACCTATTTCGTGGTCGAGGAGGATGGTGCGCTGGCCGGCTGCGGTGGATGGAGCCGCCGCGCGACGCTGTATGGCGGGGATCATAGCGTCTCGCTGCGCCGGCCTGAATTGCTCGATCCGGCGCGTGACGCGGCGCGGGTGAGGGCGATGTACACCCACCCCGATTTCGCACGGCGTGGCGTCGGGCGGCTGATCCTCGATCATTGCGAGCGCGTGGCGGCGGGCGAGGGGTTCGGCGCGGTTGAGCTGATGGGCACGATGAGCGGGCAACCGCTTTATACCGCCTGCGGCTATCGCCCGATCGAGGCGGTGACCGACGATGTGGGCGGCGTGCCCGTGCCGCTCGTCAGGATGCGCAAGGAATTGGGGGCGGCCGAGGTTTAACCCGGCCGGCCCCGTTCGGTTGGTTCAGGCGGTCGCTGCCGCCTTCGCCCTTGCCGCGAAGCTCTTGCGCAGCTTTTGCAGCTTCGGCGGGATGGAGGCGATGCAATATGGATTGCGCTTGCCTTCGCCTTCCCAATAGCTCTGGTGATAATCCTCGGCCGGCCACCATTCGTCGGCATATTCGATCGTGGTGACGATCGGCTTGTCCAGCCCAACCTGAGCGCGAGCGATCGCCTCGTTGGCCTGCTCCTCCTGCATGTTGCTCGCGGGGAAGATGGCGGAGCGATATTGCGTGCCCACGTCGTTGCCCTGCCGATTGAGCTGCGTGGGATCATGCGTCGCGAAGAAGATGTCGAGCAGGTCGCCATAGTTGAGCTGTGCGGGATCGAAGCCGATGCGGATCGCCTCGGCATGGCCGGTGTCGCCGCTGCACACCTGCTTGTAGGTCGGGTTGGGCGCGGTGCCGCCGATATAGCCGCTTTCGACCGATTCCACCCCGATCACGTCGTTGAACACCGCTTCGGTGCACCAGAAACAACCACCGGCGAGCGTTGCATATTCCGTCATGGATGAGGTCTCCTTTGCGGCCAATGTAGGAAGCCGCTAACGCCCACGCAAAGGAGCATCGCATGACTTTTGACGGCAAGGTGATGGTGACGGGCGGCGCCGGCTATATCGGCAGCCATGCGGTGTTGGCGCTGCTCGACGCGGGCTATGAAGTGGTGGTGGTCGACAATCTTGTCACCGGGTTCGCCTGGGCGGTCGACCGCCGCGCGACGCTGGTCGAGATGGCGGTGGAAGATGCCCGCGTCCGCGACGTGATCCGCGAGCACCGCGTCCGCGCGATCATGCATTTCGCCGGATCGGTAGTGGTGCCCGAATCGGTGACCGATCCGCTCAAATATTATCGCAACAACACCGCGGCCTCGCGCAGCCTGATCGAAAGCGCGGTGGTCGCGGGCGTGCCGCATTTCATCTTCTCCTCGACCGCCGCAACCTATGGCACGCCGGAGCGCGTGCCGGTGGCCGAGGGCGATCCGACCGTGCCGATCAACCCTTATGGCATGTCGAAGCTGATGACCGAGGCGATGCTGCGCGACGTGGCGGCCGCGCATCCGATCAATTATTGCGCGCTGCGTTATTTCAACGTCGCGGGTGCCGACCCGGACGGCCGCAGCGGGCAATCGACGATCGGCGCCACCCATCTCATCAAGATCGCGGTCGAGGCGGCCACAGGCAAGCGGGGCCATGTCGGCGTGTTCGGCAGCGATTTCGCGACCCGCGATGGCACGGGCGTGCGCGATTACATCCATGTCTCCGACCTCGCCGACGCGCATGTCGCCGCACTGGGGCTGCTGATCGAGCGGCCGGCGGAGAGCCACACGCTCAACTGCGGTTATGGGCGCGGCTTTTCGGTGCTGGAGGTGCTCGACGCGGTTGATCGCGTAACCAATGTGACGATCGAGCGCCGTTTCGAGGGGCGTCGCGCGGGCGATCCGGCCGAGCTGGTCGCGGATAACAGCGCGATCCTCGGGCGCCTGCCATGGCGGCCGAAGCGCGATGACCTCGACGGTATCGTGCGCGACGCTTTGGCGTGGGAACACAAGCTGGCGGAGATGGGCAAGTGAGGTTGCGTTCGTTGTTGTTCGTCCCCGGCGACCGGCCGGAGCGGATGGAGAAGGCGTTGGGGCTGGGCGCAGATGCACTGATCCTCGATCTGGAGGATGCGGTGTCGCTCGCCAACAAGGCGGCGGCGCGGGCGGCGGTGCGGGAGTTCGTCGGGCGGGCGCCCGGTGGGCCGGCGCTGTTCGTGCGCATCAACCCGCTCGATTCGGCGTTGATCGAGGACGATCTCGCGGCGCTTGAGGGGCTGCCGGTTACGGGGATCACCTTGCCCAAGGCGGAGGGCGGCGCGTCGGTCGATGATCTGCGCGCGCGCTTACGGGGCGATTATATCGTGCTGCCGATCGCGAGCGAAACGCCGCGCGCGGTGTTCACGCTCGGCACGTATGATGGCGATCGGCTCGCGGGTTTGACCTGGGGAGCGGAGGATTTGCCCGCCGCGATCGGCGCGGTTACCAGCCGCGAGGCCGATGGCGGTTATACCGATCCGTACAAGGTGGTGCGCGCGCTCACATTGTTCGGGGCCCATGCGGCGGGCGTACCGGCGATCGAGACGGTCTATCCCGATTTCCGCGATCTTGACGGGCTGGCTGCCTATGCCGCGCGCGGGCGGCGCGACGGTTTTACGGGGATGATGGCGATTCACCCGAGCCAGATCGCGGTGATCAACGCCGCTTTCACGCCGGCACCTGAAGAGGTCGCGCACGCTCGCGCGGTGGTCGATGCTTTCGCGGCCAATCCGAGGGCGGGGGTACTCCAGCTCGACGGCAAGATGATCGACGCGCCGCACCTGAAGGCGGCCCATCGGCTATTGGCGCTGGTGGACTAAACTCATCCGCGCCCGCGCGCCGATCGTCCAGCAGCCCAGCGCCCACAATGTCCCGAAGCTCCAGCCGGCGAGCACGTCGGACGGCCAGTGGACGCCGAGATACACTCGGCTCAGTCCGATCGCGGCAACCAGCCCGCCCGCAATCAGCGCGATATAGCGTCGCGTGGTGTGCCCGCGCGTCACCTGAGTCACCAATGCCGCGATGGTGAGATAAACGATCGCGCTATTCGCGGCATGGCCGCTCGGGAAGCTATAGCCGCTCGCCGCTACTACGTGATCAACGATTTCGGGGCGGGGGCGGCTGAAGATCGTCTTGAGCAGATCGACCATCAGCGAGCCGAGCGTGGTCGCCATCACCACCAGCGCGGCGGTGAACCACAAGCGGCGGACGAGCAGCAGCCCGGTCGTCGCGGCGACGACGAACACCAGCACGGTGACCCCGCCCAGCGCGGTGATGTCGATCACCGCATGGCGCAGCCACATCGGACCCGCCTCATGCAGCGCGAGGATGATCGTGCGATCGAAGCCGAAGGGATGGCGCCTGACCAGCGCGCCCGCCACCAGCGCGACGATGATGGCGAGCGCGATCAGCCCCGCGCCAAACATCAGATGGCTGGGGTGGGCGACGCCGGGCGGCACCGGCTCCTCGTGATCGAGCAGGGGATCTTCACGCATGGCGGCGGATAACGGCCGAAAGCGGCGCGCATGGCAAGTCAGAACGCGGCGTGGAGCCTGAGCGCGAGCACGTTCGCCGGCCCGCGATCGCGATTGTAGCCGGGATTGGCGATATGCTGCGCGTCGATGGTCGCCTCCAGCGCCGGGGTTATGCGCGCGGCGTAGAACAACTCCGCGATCTGCTCCGCCCCGGCATGCGGAAGGCGCCCGTCGCCGACCAGCACGCCGATCCCGCCGGCTTCCAGGAAAGCGCGATGTTCGGCCGCTATGCCGTTGACGATCAGCGCGAGGCCGATGCGATCGTCCCTGCGCTGCCAGCGCGCGCCGCGCAGCACCGCACCGATCTGCGCGCTGCGGTCGATATCGGTGAAGTCATACGGCTCGATCGCGCCATCGGCGATGCCGGCGCGCGCGAACATGCCGAGATCGCTGGTCAGTTCCTGCTCCAGATTGAAATGCACGCCCAGCCGCGTCATCGGCCGCCGCGTCAGCGCCGGATCTATCGCCGCCCCGGTCGCCTGGGCGAGCGCCAGCGCGTCGTCGTAGCGGCTGAAGCGCCCGTGGTTGCGGAACAGGGTGACACGCACCGCGCCGGGGTGGCCGGCGATCGAATGGCGATGCTCGATCTCGGCATCGATCTGATATTGGCTGAAATCGCGCTCCAGCGTTTCGCCATTGGGCACTTTGGACAGGTTGAACGCGCCCATTCGCACCGTCCATGCCGCGCGATAGAGTTCGATCGCGGCGCCGGTCGAATAGCCCCAGGCGTCGGCGGCATAATCGAACGTGCCGGCATCCACCGCCGCCCAGTTGAGGAAATCGCTGCGTGGATCATGGGCATAAGCATTGGTGTCGAACACGTCGCCGACGCCGAACTTGCCGGCGGTGATGACGATGCGGTCCGCGTCGCGCATCCCGCCGAGCTGGTTCGCGGTCGGCGCGATGCTCTCGCGTCCGCCGCCAAGCCCGATCGTCTGGCGAATGAACAGGCGTTGCAGCCGGAAATACGGGTTGGCGCGGCCGACCTTATATGCCTCCGCGCTTGGGAAACCGGCGACGCCGAGCGTGTCGGACAGGCCAAAACCCTGATCCATTTCCGGATTGGCCCAGATTTCCGCGCCCGCCCACGGCCGCGCGCCAATGAAGGCGGTGACGTCGCCGGTCTCGCGCACCTGACGCGGCGCCAGGCTGTTCGCCCCGGAATAGGGCGAGGCGAAGCCGCCCACGCCCTGTACGACGAACGTCGCCTGTCCGTGGATCGCCCAGTCCTGCGTCGGCTGGTCGGTTGTCTGCGCGGCGGCGGGTAGCACGAGCACGGCAAGGCAGCCGGCGGCCGCCATGAAAATGGGGATTTTTGTCATTTGCGACTTCCATCGGGTTCGTAGCGAGCCCGAGGAGGATCGCGCGGTCAGGCCTGGCGCTGACCGTTGCGAACCGCCACCGGGCCGGGGGCGATCGGGAATAGCGAAGCGGTGCTTCTACTGTCTCCGTCGCCCGACAACGGGCTTGAGCGGGGCATTGGGTTCGTTGATCCTTGTGGCGAGTCGAAATTGGCTCGATGGCGGCGCTCATACTCCCGGAAAATGACAGATCAACCCGCCTTTGCGCGCGCCTCAGTCGCGCAGCCGCTGCGAAAGGAAGGCGATCAGCGCCTCCACCCGCGCGGGGCGCAGCGGGCTGGGCGGGGTGAGCAGATGCAGGCCGACCGGGGCCGGGCGCCAATCCGGCAAAATCTCGATCACCTGTCCGTGCGCCAGCGTATCGCCGAGGATGAAGTTCGGCAGCCGTGCGATGCCGAGCCCGGCGACCAATGCGGGCATCAGCGCGTCGCCGCTATTGGCGGAAAGCGGCCCTTCCGCGCGCACCGCCACCTCCGCGCCGCCCGGCCCGCGAAAGCGCCACGGGCCGGTGAGGTTGGTATAGCCGAGCAGCCGATGCTCGCCGAGTTCGCCCGGATGGTGCGGCGTGCCGTGCCGTTCCAGATAAGCGGGCGCGGCGACGATACTGGCGCTGATCGAGCATAGCCGCCGCGCGCGGAGCGAACTGTCCGGGAGATCGGCGATGCGCAACGCGACGTCGAACCCCTCCGCGACGATATCGACTCGCGCATCGGACAGCGCGAGTTCGATCTCGATCGCAGGATGCGCGGTGAGAAATTCGGCGATCAACGGCGCGATATTGGTCACCCCGAAAGTCATCGGCGCGGCGAGCCGCACCCGCCCGGCGGGAGCGGAGGCGGCATCGTGCGCCGCTTCCTCTGCCGCCACCGCCTCCGCCAGCATCTGGCGCGCGCGATCGGCGAGCGGCTTGCCCGCTTCCGTCAGCGTCAGCCGGCGCGAGGTGCGGTGAAACAGCGACTGGCCGAGCGATGCCTCCAGCCGTGCGACCGTTTTGGAGACGGTGGCCTTGGACACGCCGATCGCGATCGCAGCCGCGCTGAACGAGCCGTGATCGGCGACGGTGGCGAAGGTCGCCCAGCCTTCAAGATCGGGTAGCCGCATCTTACGCTCCACATTTGGAAACAATCCGTTTCAAACGTTTCCATTTTCGCGACCATCGCGCCGACCTATCTTCCAGTCAAGCAATGGAGGTTGCCATGACTGACACCCTGATCAAGACCGATAGCGGCATCGAACGCCGCTCGTTCGAAAGCCTGGGCCACGCCAACCACGGCTGGCTCGACGCCCGCCACCATTTTTCGTTCGCCAATTATTACGATCCGGCCCGGATGGGCTGGGGCGCGATCCGCGTGTGGAATGACGATCTGATCGCGCCGCATAACGGCTTTCCGCCGCATCCGCATCGCGACATGGAGATCATCACCTATGTCCGCTCCGGCGCGATCACCCACGAGGATTCGATGGGCAATCGCGGTCGCACGGAGGCCGGAGACGTGCAGGTGATGAGCGCCGGATCCGGCGTTCGCCATGCCGAATATAATCTGGAGAATGAACCGACCACACTGTTCCAGATCTGGATCATGCCGCGCACCAATGGCGGCAGCCCGAGCTGGGGCGCCAAGCCCTTCCCCAAGGGCGATCGTTCGGGCCGCTTCGTCACGCTGGCGAGCGGGTTCGCCGACGATGCGGACGCGCTGCCGATCCGCGCCGACGCCCGCGTGATGGGCGCGACGCTGAAGGCGGGCGAAACGCTCACCTATGATCTGGGCGAGGGGCGCCATGCCTATCTCGTCCCCGCCACCGGGCGGATCGAGATCAACGGCGAGGCGTTTGAGGCTCGAGACGGCGCGGCGCTGTCTGGTGGCCGCAGCTTCGCGATCACCGCGCAGGAGGATGCGGAGCTGGTGCTGGTCGATTCCGAATAATTCTTTCCCCCGCCGCCCGGTCTTTCCCCCGCCGGGCGGCACCCCTTTCCTGATGGGAGCAATGTGATGACCAAGGTTCTCGTTCTCTATTATTCGTCCTACGGCCATATCGAACAGATGGCCGATGCCGTCGCCGAAGGCGCGCGCTCGGCGGGTGCGGAGGTTCATATCCGCCGCGTGCCCGAAACCGCGCCGCCGGAGGTGGTGAAAGCCGCTCATTTCAAGACGGATACCGCGCATCCCGTGATCGAAGGCCCTGATGCGCTGCTCGATTATGATGCGATCGTCGTCGGCGCGCCCACTCGTTATGGCCGGATGCCCAGCCAGATGGCCGCGTTCTGGGATACGACCGGCGGCATCTGGATGCGCGGCGGGCTGATCGGCAAGGTCGGTGGCGCCTTCACCTCCACCGCCAGCCAGCATGGCGGGCAGGAGACGACGCTCTTCTCGATCATCACCAACCTGCTACATCAGGGGATGACGATCGTCGGGCTCGATTACGGCTTCACCGAGCAGATGGGCGTGGACAAGGTTCGCGGCGGTTCGCCCTATGGCGCGACGACGATCGCCAATGGCGACGGCAGCCGCCAGCCCGGCACGGAAGAGCTGGATGGCGCGCGCTATCAGGGCCGCCGCATCGCCGAGACCGCGGCGAAGCTGAAAGGGTGATGTTGTCTGCCGGTGCGTTGTTCAGCGCACCGGCATCGCATTTTCGAGGATTCCGCCATGACTGCCCAGCCCGCATTGTTCGTCTCCCACGGATCGCCGATGATCGTCGCCGAGCCGAGCGCCGCGCGTGATTTCCTGAGCGGGCTGGGCGCCACGCTGGCGCGGCCGGACGCGATCCTTGTCCTCTCCGCGCATTACGACATGCCCGGCGCAGTGGTGACTACCGCCGCGCATCCGGGGACGATCCACGATTTCGGCGGCTTTCCCGAAGAACTCTATCGCCTGCGCTATCCCGCGCCCGGTGCGCCGGAACTCGCCGCGCGGGTCGCCGCGCTGGTGGAGGGCGCGGGCGTGCCGGTGCGGGCCGATCCGGTGCGCGGGTTCGATCATGGCGCATGGGTGCCGCTGCTGCTCGGCTGGCCGGGGGCGGATATCCCGGTCGTCCAGCTATCGATCAGCACCGCCCATAGCGCGGACTGGCATTATCGCATCGGCCTCGCGCTGGCGCCGCTACGCGCGGAGAACGTGCTGGTGATCGGATCGGGCAGCATGACGCACAATCTGCGCGAGGTGTTCGTCGCGCGCCGGACGGTCGATTCGCCGACGCCCGAATGGGTGAGCGACTTCGCCGACTGGATGCACGATCGACTGGCCGCCGGAGACACGCCGGCGGTGCTCGACGCGATCGCGCTTGCCCCGAACGGGCATCGCAACCATCCGACGCCGGATCATTTCCTGCCGCTGCCCGGCGCGCTCGGCGCGGGCGGGGAGGGCGCGACGGCGACCCGGCTCCACCATAGCTACACCTATGGCGTGCTGGCGATGGACGCCTATTCCTTCGCCTGAGCCTGCGCGGCGCCATTCGGCGCGGCGGCAACCTTGTCGACGAGCGCCGGATCGGCCGGAAATTCGCGCCGTGCGCGGGCGAAGATGAAGCGCGCGCGCGCCGCGCCGGGCTCGGCCGCGCTCGTCCCCACCCAACGCCAGTGCCACGGCTCCCATTTCACGCGCTGGCCGTTGCCGGGCGGGAAGGACAGCTCGAACCCGAAGCGCGGCGCATTGTCCCGCAACCAGCGGAAGGCGGGCTTGGCCGCCATGCACGCCTCGGCATCGCGGCAACCGTCGGCAGGGCGCACCGTGAAATCAAGCGCATAGCCGGTGCCATGCTCGCTATGCCCCGGCGGGGCGACTGAGATCGAGCGATCGCCGTCATTGGCCTCTGCACGTGGCTTGCAGAACGTGGCCTCCTGCGATTCGATCGAACGATGGCAGGAGAGCGCGTAGAGCTGCCCTTGCACCGCCGGATCGCCCGCAGCCGCCGCGAGCAGCCGCTGCAGCGCCGCCATCGCTTCCGGCCGCAAGCGGCAGGTGCCGAGGATCGCGACCCCCGGCGGCGCCACGACAAGATCGCGATCCGCTACGTCGCCATAGGGCAGATGCCCCAGCGCGCGGCCGTCCGCGGCGACGTTGGCGCTCGTGCCGCCGCATACCTGCGCCTCCACTGGTGCGGCGAGGAGCGGCAGGATCAGAAACAGATAGCGTAGCGTCATGCTGCTTTCTCTGGCCTCGGCGGCCCACTGGTGGCAAGGGCCGCGTCATGCTGGGTGACCGAGTGCTCTTCCTCGACGGTGAGGCGTTGGTAATCGACAAGCCGGCGGGCTTGCCGGTCGATCGACCGCGCGACGGGGCGATCAGCCTCGAGAATCATCTCGACAATTTGACCTTCGGTTTCCGCCGCTGGCCGCAGGCGGTGCATCGGCTCGATCGCGATACCAGCGGCTGCCTGTTGCTTTCGCGCAACCCCAAGGCCCATGCCCGGCTCCAGCAGGCGTTCGAGGCGGGCACGGTGACGAAACGCTATCTGGCGGTGCTCGATGGCATTCCCGAGGGCGAAAGCGGCGAGATCGATCTGCCGCTGGGCAAGGTTTCGACGCGCGAACATGGCTGGCGGATGACTGCGGATCCGAAAGGCAAGGCGGCGCGCACCGCATGGCGGCTGCTCGATACGCATGACGGCCGCGCGCTGGTCGAATTCCGTCCCGCGACCGGGCGCACCCACCAGATTCGCGTCCATGCCCTTGAAGGGCTGGGCCATGCCGTGACCGGCGATCCCTTTTACGGTAGCGCCCACCCGGCCGGGATGATGCTCCACGCGATCGAACTGATCGTGCCACGCGCCGGCAAGGCGGATGTCGCGGCGACCGCACCCTGGCCGGAGCGCTTCGCCAAAGCAGGGTTTGACGCGCCAGCCGCCTGAAGCGGCTTTATTCTCGCGGTTTCGCGCGTCCGGCCTTGATATCGCCCCGCGCCTTTTTCCCTTCGACCCGCCGTTTTTGCGAGCCCTTGGTCGGCTTTGTCGGGCGGCGTTTCTTGGGGACGACCAGCGCCTGATTGACCAGCTCGATCAGCCGCGTGCGCACCTCCGCGCGATTTTCGTGCTGCGATCGAGACCCTTCCGCGCGCAGGATCAATACGCCATCACTCGTCATCCGCGAGCCGGCGAGATGCGCGAGCCGGTATTTGACGCTCACCGGAAGCGGGGCCGCCACCAGATCGAACCGCAGGATCACCGCGCTGTCCGTCGTGTTGACATGCTGGCCGCCAGCCCCGCCGGAGCGAGTCGTGGATTCCTCGATCTCGATTTCCAGTCGTTGGTTGACGCGCAGCAGCATGGGCCGCCGATATCGCCGTTTGAGATAAATACCAGCTTGGCGATGCGGGCGACTGCTGGACTAATCGCCGCGCGATCCTAGATCAGGCGCATGTATCAATTCGATATCGCCGCCGGATCGAAGGCGGAGCTTTACCGCGAACTCACCGGCGCGCTGGATGCGATGACCGCGAACGAGCCGGATGCGATCGCCAATATGGCGAACGCCGCCGCGCTGCTGTGGCAATATCTGCCCGATCTCAACTGGGCGGGTTTTTATCGCATGATCGAGGGCGAGCTGGTGCTCGGCCCGTTTCAGGGCAAACCCGCGTGCATCCGCATTCCACTCGGCAAGGGTGTGTGTGGTGCTGCGGCGCAATCGCGGACGACGCAATTGGTCGAGGATGTGCACGCCTTCGCCGGGCATATCGCGTGCGATGCGGCGAGCGCGTCCGAGCTGGTCGTGCCGATCGTGGTCGACGGGCGGCTGATCGGGGTGCTCGATCTCGACAGCCCCAATGTCGGGCGGTTCGATGCCGAGGATGCGGCGGGATGCGAGGCGCTGGTGGCGCTGATCGCGAATCGTCTCGCCTGATCCGATTCGGGACAGCGCGCGCGCTGGAGACTCCCCCGGTGCAATGGTAAGCAATCGTTTAGGAATTGCGGACCTTCGCGGCCCGGAAAACAGGGAGAGATGACATGCGCACGCTGATTCTGTCGGCCGCCGCGCTGGCGCTTCTTGGTGCCGCTGGAGCGGTGGACGCGCAGCGCGTCGCGGTGCCGGGGCCGGGCGGAGCTGCCGGGGACTGGCAGGACGTGCCGGCGACGACAATCACCCATCCCCCGCGCGAAAATCGGTGGGGGCGGCGGGTCGATGGCCGCTGGTGGGGCGGCGCAGAGGCGCCGGGCGGCTGGGCCGCGTATCGCCAGCCGAAACGTGGCCGGGCGCTGCCGTCCTATTGGCGCGCGCCGGATTGGTATGTCGCCGATTGGCGCGGCTATGGCTTGCCGCAGCCGCCTTATGGCTACAATTGGTCGCGCTATTATGATGATGCCGTGCTGATCGATACGCGCGGGCGCGTGTATGATTCGATCGCGGGCGTGAGCTGGGATCGCTTCGACGATCCGGGCGCGGACGCGGGCTATTATGGCGCCGGCGCGCTTCCGCCGCCCAGAGTGGTGCATGCGCCGGATGGAACCACCGTAGTTACGACCAGCACCGCCGGCACCGTGCCGGGCTATTATGCCGATGGCTATTATTATCCGGCCCCCACGATCACGACGGTGACCATCCGGAAGGCACGAATTGGGGCGGCAATCGCCAGCGATTCAGTCACTTATACCCCAAAACCCGCGCATCGGCGGACGCACAAGCGCAAGCCGCGCCGGCGCTGAGGCGCGCCCCGCCCATTTTTGGGGCGGGGCGCGATCGCGTCATTTACCGATCGTGCGGCTCTGGGCATTTTCCTCGGCATTCAACTGATGCTGCTCGCCGCGCGTGATGTACCCGCCATTGGCGCGCGCATCGGCGTGATCCTGCCGCATGATCGCATGATCGGCGGCGCGATCGGCGCGGGCCTGCGCGCCGGTGATCTCGCCCTCGCGCCGCTCGCGATTGATGCGGGCGATCTGGTGATGCGAGCGCTTCAGCACCTCATGCTGGCGCGGGTGATGGCGCGCCCAGCGCGTTTCAGCCGAGGCGGCGGTGCTGAGCCCCGCAACCGTGGTAAGGGCGCAGGCGATCATGGCGATACGTGACGTCTTCATGTGAATTCCTTTCGAACAAGGCATTCACTCCCGTGCGATCCTTCTGACGAGTCGCAACTGAACGATCGTTGAAACGCCTGGTCAGGTGCGCTTCAGGATGATCGCGGGCATCACTTGGCCAGCGCGCGGCCGCCGAAGGAGACGATGCTCTCCGCGCCGTCGGCACCGATTGCCGATACGCCGATGAAGTGATCGTCGACCGGCACGTCCTTCAGCGCGAGGGTGGTCGCGCCGGTCACGTCGCGCGAATCGGTCCAGTCCTGCTGGTCGGCGCGGCGCCAATGGATGCGATAGCCGCGCGCGTCCGGCACCGGCGACCAGGTGACGGTCGTGTCCAGCCCCAGCGCGCCCGCGATCGCTACGCTGGCGGGCGCCGCCGGCGCGGCCGCGAGGCGCGCCAGCGTGGCGACGTTGATCGCGGTCACTTTCGCGAGATAGTCGAAATCCATGCCCTCGACCGTGTCGCCATAGACGCGACCGTTTTCGGTGCGCAGATCCTGATGCTGGCGATCCCAATTCTCCAGCCCCACGGTGAAGCGCACCGCCGGATAGCCTTCGCGCAGGAACGGTTCGTGATCGCCGCCGCGCCCGAAGCGGTCAGGCCGCCGATCGAGGAATGCGGCGAAGCCGCCCGGCAGATTGCCCGCCACGCCGCGGATCGCCTTGGCCAGCGCGCGGCTCGGGCCGTCATCCTCGCCGCCGATCGCGCGGCGCTCGATCTGCTCGGCGAGGGTGTCGCTCGAACGGATGCCTTCGGAGAAGACGCGGACCCGATCCGCCACCTTCACGCCGCCCTGGCCGATCGAATTGCCGACGATATCGTTGTTGAGCATCGCATCGACCTGCCAGCCGCGGGCCTTCGCGGTCTGCGCGAGCAAGGTGGCGCCCAACAGCCCCTGCTCCTCGCCGGAAAAGGCGACATAGACGATATTGGCGGCGAACTTCTCCTTCGACAGGATGCGCGCCGCCTCCATCACCAGCGCGACGCCGGAGGCATCATCGTTCGCGCCGGGCGCGTCGGCGGTGGTGTTCATCACATCGGTAACGCGGCTGTCGATATGGCCGCCGACGATGATGAAGCGATTCGGATCGGTGCCGCGCTGGATGCCCAGCACATCCTCGATCACCACGCCGTTCGGCGCGCGCGGCACGACGAATCGCCGCGACAGCCGCTCGACCGTGATGCATCCCCCGCATTGTTTCGACAGCGCGGCGAACTCGGCCGCGACCCAGTTGCGCGCCGCGCCGATCCCGCGTTTTGGATCGGTGGCCGACGAAAGCGAATGCCGCGTTCCGAACGAGACCAGTCTGTCGACCGTACCGCGCAGCCGCTCCGGCGACGGCGCGTCGCGTGCGACAGCGGGGGTGGCGATCAGCAGGGCGGCGGAGAGGGGCAGGAAAATGCGCATCCGCCAACGGTGGCGCGCCGTGCGCTTTCAGGCAAGCCGCATCATCGCGGATCAGCTCAGCCGGTCGATCGCGGCCTGATCGAGATTCCCGGGAATGATCATCAGCGGGACGGACAACAGGCTGAGATCGGCCGCGAAATGCGCGACAAGCGGCCCGGGGGTGCCGTTGTTCGCAGCACCCAGCACCAGCGCGGAGATATCGGGATTGGCGGCGATCACCTCACGGATGATCTTGCGCCCATCACCCTGCCGCACCGTAATCGACGGGCGCAGGCCGGATTCCTCGATCAATGTCCCGGCGGCCTTCGCCACCAGCCCCTCCGCGTGGAGGCGCGCCTCTTCCTCGATCGTCGCCTGCACGCCGCCGAAGGCGATGAACTCCTGCTTCGGCACCAGCGCGAGTATCTCAACGCCGCCGCCGGTCTTAACCGCGCGACGCGCAGCGAACCGCAAGGCGATTTCCGCCTCCGGTGTGTCGTCGATCACGGTCAGATAAATGCGCATGACCAATGCCCCCCAATGCGATCGGTTATCGGCCTGTGGGCTTGACCGCGCAAGGGTGCGGCGCGAGAGACGGTCGGGACTACCCACCGCTCCCCGGGGAATTGAATGCCGATCGAGATCAAGATGCCCGCGCTCTCACCAACCATGGAAGAGGGCACGCTCGCCAAATGGCTGGTGAAGGAGGGCGATACGGTCAAGGCCGGCGATCTGATGGCAGAGATCGAGACCGACAAGGCCACCATGGAATTCGAAGCCGTGGACGAAGGCACGGTGGAGAAGATCCTCGTCGCCGAGGGTGCCGACGGCGTGAAGGTAGGCACGGTCATCATGCTCCTGTCCGGCGAGGGCGAGGTTTCGTCGCCGAAGCCCGCCGCGAAGCAGGATGCGCCAAAGAAGGAAGCCGCGCCAGTAGCGGCTCCAGCCGCCAAGGCCGAAGTGGCCAAGCCCGCTCCCGCTCCTGCGCAAGCCGATGGCGATCGCGTGAAGGCCAGCCCGCTCGCGCGTCGAATCGCCGCGCAGAAGGGCGTCGATCTGGCGGGAATCACCGGCTCCGGCCCGAACGGGCGGATCGTGAAAGCGGATCTCGATGGCGCGAAGACCGGCGCGGCGCCTGCCGCCGGTGCCGCCGCACCCGCCGCGATCGCGCCGCTCGCTCCCGCGCAGGTGCCGGATATCCCGCACGATACGACCAAGCTCAGCAACATGCGCAAGACGATCGCGCGCCGCCTGACCGAATCGAAGCAGCAGGTGCCGCATATCTACCTCACGGTGGACGTGCGCCTCGACAAGCTGCTCAAGCTGCGCAGCGAGCTGAACGCCAGCCTGGAGCCGCGTGGCGTCAAGCTGTCGGTCAACGATCTGATGATCAAGGCGCTGGCCGTTGCGCTGGTGCAGGTGCCCAAGTGCAACGTGATGTACACGCCGGATCAACTCATCAGCTTCCACCGCGCGGATATCTCGGTCGCGGTGTCGACGCCGGAAGGGCTGATCACCCCGGTTATTACCGAGGCGGATACGGCAACGCTCTCCGCAATCTCGACCCGGATGAAGGATCTCGCCGCACGCGCGCGGGACAAGAAGCTGAAGCCGGAGGAATTCACCGGCGGCACCGCCTCGCTCAGCAACATGGGCATGTATGGCATCAAGCAGTTCGAGGCGGTGATCAATCCGCCGCAGGGCATGATCATGGCGATCGGCGCGGGCGAGAAGCGGCCCTATGTGATCGACGACGCGCTCGGCATCGCCAATGTCATGTCGGCGACCGGCAGCTTCGATCACCGCGCGATCGACGGCGCCGATGGCGCGGAGCTGATGCAGGCGTTCAAGGCGCTGATCGAAAACCCGCTGGGGATGCTCGCCTGAGATGAGCCGCACGCTCGTCTTCGAGTTGCTGTGGCTTGTCGCCGCGCTGACGATCACCGCGCTGATCTTCTGGGCGGGCGCCTGGTCCTATCCGCAGGGCGGGGCGACGATCTGGCCGATCGGTTATGCGACGATGGCCGCCGTCCTGACGATGGGCCTCTATGAAATACGCCGGACGTGGATGCGTCGCGGCGAAATGCGAGACAATTGATGGCTGACACATACGACCTTATCGTGCTCGGTTCGGGGCCCGGCGGCTATGTCGCGGCGATCCGCGCCGCGCAGCTCGGCCTGAAGACCGCGATCGTTGAGCGCGAATTGCTCGGTGGCATCTGCCTCAACTGGGGCTGCATCCCGACCAAGGCGCTGCTGCGCTCGGCCGAGGTGTTCCATTATATGAGCCACGCCAAGGATTACGGGCTGGTCGCGGAGAAGATTTCGGCCGATCTCGATGCGGTCGTGAAGCGTTCGCGCGGCGTGGCGAAGCAGCTCAATCAGGGCGTCACGCACCTGATGAAGAAGAACAAGATCGCCGTGCACATGGGCGACGGGAAGCTGACCGGCAAAGGCAGGCTGACCGTCACCGACAAGGACGGCAAGAAGACCGAGCTGACCGCGAAGAACATCATCGTCGCCACCGGCGCGCGCGCGCGCGACCTGCCTTTTGCCAAGGCGGACGGCAAACGCATCTGGACCTATCGTCATGCGATGACGCCGGCCGAAATGCCGAAGAAGCTGCTGGTGATCGGTTCCGGCGCGATCGGGATCGAGTTCGCGAGCTTCTACAACGATCTCGGCGCCGAGGTGACGGTGGTGGAGATGCTGGATCGCATCGTGCCGGTCGAGGATGCCGATGTGTCCGCCTTCCTCGAAAAGGCGCTGACCAAGCAGGGCATGAAGATCATGACCGGCGCGGGCGTGAGCAAGATCGAGACGAGCGCGACCGCCGTGAAGGCGACGCTGAAGGATAAGGCCGGCAAGGAAATTGTCAGCGAGTTCAGCCATGTCATGGTCGCGGTAGGCATCGTGCCGAACACCGAGAATATCGGGCTGAAGGAACTGGGCGTCGCGGTGGACGATCGCGGTTTCCTCAAGACCGATGCGTCGTGCCGTACCAATGTCGATGGCATCTGGGCGATCGGCGACATCACCGCGCCGCCATGGCTCGCGCACAAGGCGAGCCATGAGGGCGTGATTGCGGCGGAAGCGATCGCGGGCAAGCATCCGCACGCGATGGACCCGCTCAACATCCCCGCCTGCACTTATTGCCACCCGCAGATCGCCAGCGTCGGGCTGACGGAAGCCAAGGCGAAGGAAGCGGGCTATGCGGTGAAGGTCGGTACTTTCCCGTTCATCGGCAACGGCAAGGCGATCGCGCTGGGCGAGGCCGAAGGCTTTGTGAAGACGGTGTTCGACGCCAAGACCGGCGAATTGCTCGGTGCGCACATGATCGGCGCGGAAGTCACCGAGCTGATCCAGGGCTATACCGTGGGCAAGACGCTGGAGACGACGGAGGCGGAACTGATCGAGACCGTCTTCCCGCATCCCACGCTGTCGGAAATGATGCACGAAAGCGTGCTGGCCGCTTACGGCCGGGCGCTGCACATCTGATCCACTCATGACTATCTTGTCTCCCCGCGATCGCGCCACGCGCGCGGTCGGCGGGGGGATGCTCGCGTGCTGGGCGCTGACGCTGGCCGTCTTTCATCCCGGCTTCGCGATGTACGACACGCTGGTGCAATACCGCCAGTTGCTCTCCGGGCATTTCGACGACTGGCATCCGCCCGTGATGACGAGAGCGTGGCAGGCGCTCGCGCCGTTCGGGCCGGGGCAGGCGCCGCTGTTCGTGGTGCAGGTCACGCTTTATTGGCTTGGCTTCGCATTGCTGGTGGGGGTGTTGGCGCGCGCCGGCCGGACGCGCGCGGCGATCGCGCTGGGGGTGGTCGCGCTGCTGCCGCCGTTCCTCGGCTGGCAAATGGTGGTGCTGAAGGACGCGCAGATGACCGGCGCGCTGCTTGCGGCGACGGGCATGATCGGCGCGGCGCGGCTAAGCGGTGCGCGACTCGGCATTGCCGGCTGGACTGGCGCGGCGTTGCTGCTGCTTTATGCCGTGCTGGTCCGCGCCAACGCCGTGTTCGCGGTCGCGCCGTTGCTGGCGATGCTGTTGCCGCTCGGCTGGCGTGGGCGAATGGCGGTGGCGCTCGGCGGGATCGCGGCGACGATCGCACTGTCGCCGCTGGTCAACCACCACCTTCTCGGGGCGAAGGATAGCGGGGTGGTGCGGACCCAGCCGATCTTCGATCTCGCCGCGATCGCGGTGCGCGCGCCGATTGCCGCTACCGGGCTGACACCGACCGCGGCCGCAGAGATACGCGCGCGCGGTTGCAGCAAGCCGTATTTCTGGGATCCGCTGAGCGATTCCGGCCCGTGCGGCGCCGATATCGCGCCGCTGGCGAAGATGCCGCCGGGAAAGCTCGAACTGTTATGGGTCGAGGCGATCATCACGCATCCGATCGCTTATGCCGCCCATCGGCTCGCACACCTCAATTCCACCGCGCGCTGGCTGGTGCCGTATCGCTGGCCCGGCGCCGCGCCGACGATCATGAGCGAACGCAACGATCTCGGCCTCGCTTCGCCGGGGCGCGTGGCGAGCGCGTGGCAACGCTTCGCCGGATATGCGGTCGAAACGCCGCTCGGCTGGCCCTTCGCATGGTTCGGGCTGGCGCTGGCCGGGCTGGTCGCGCTCGGCTGTACCCAAAGTCGCGAGGCGGAGGTGGCGCGCGCGCTGTTCGCCTCCGCGCTGGTGGGCGAGGCGAGCTTCGCGGTGGTGAGCATCGCGTCCGATCTGCGCTATCATCTGTGGATGATGATCGCGGCGGCGATCGGCGTGGTGATCGGCTGGCCGGCGTTCGATCGTCGGCGGTTGCGGATCGGGGTCGCGCTGGTTGGGCTGCTCTGCGTCCCCGCGATTGCGGCGCGAGTCATGCTGCCCGCGCCGCCGCTGACCTATGCCGGGATGCTCGGTTAAGCGATCAGCGCCTGATATTCCGCGATCAGCGCGGGATATTCACCCGCTTCCGGAAAGCGCGAGAAGCTGTGGCGCGCGCCGGTCTGCGCCCAGGGCAGCGCCTCGCTCGTATAGCTTTCGATGAACGGTGCGAACCAGCGGGGATCATCCAGCATCGTCGCGCGCACGTTGACGAAGCCCATCGCGGGATCGAGCCGGGTGAAGACCCAGCTCTTGCACCAGTCGCAATGATGATGATGCGGATAGCCGTGCAGGCCGCCGATCACCGGCTCGCCCGCGATCACCGCGAAGCCTGGCTCCGGCACCGCGAGCGAGGTGGAAAAGGCGCTCCCAGTCATTTGCTGGCAGCCGATGCAGTGGCACGCCATCGCCAGCAATGGTGGGGCGCTGATGCGAAAGCGCACCCGTCCGCAGCGGCAGCCGCCCTCGATCGGCAGTTCGGGCAACGACATGGCTTTCCTCCGCGTGATGGTCGCTCCATGATAGAGCCGATAACAAACCGGGGGAATGTCATGACGATATCGGGAATCCTGCGCGCGTCGCTCGTGTCGGTGCTGGCGATGGCCGCCGCCGGGCAGGCCGCCGCCGAGACGACGGTGATCACCGCCGCGCGGATGCTCGATGTGGAAAAGGGGGCTATGGTCGATCGCCCGACGATCGTGGTGACCGATGGCCGTATCTCCGCGATCGCGATTCGCGGTGCGGCGCCCGCGACGGTGCCGGCGGACGCGAAGAAGGTCGATCTCGGCGACGTGACGATCCTGCCGGGCCTGATCGATATGCACGTTCACCTCACCGGACTGGCCGAAATCGGCGGCTATCAGTCGCTGAAATATACCGACAGCTTCTGGGGCGCGGTGAGCGTGGGCAATGCGCTCAAGACGCTGCGCGCGGGTTTCACTTCGATCCGCAATGTCGGTGCGGATAATTTTCAGGACGTCGGGCTGAAGGAGGCGATCGATGGCGGCTGGGTGCCCGGCCCGCGCATCACCCCGGCGGGCTACGCGCTCGGCGCGACCGGAGGCCATTGCGATAACAACGCTCTGCCGCCGAGTTATGACCGCAAGGAACCATCGGTCGTCAACTCACCGGAAGAGGCGCGCGCCAAGGTGCGCTGGCTGCACAAATATGGCGCGGAGGTGATCAAGATCTGCGCAACCGGCGGCGTCTTCTCGCTCGGCGACTCGGTCGGCGGGCAGCAGCTTTCCTATGAGGAGATGAAGGCGATCGCCGACGAGGCGCACATGCTCCATATGCGTGTCGCCGCGCATGCCCATGGCGATGAGGGGATCAAGGCGGCGATCCTCGCGGGGATCGACACGATCGAACATTGCAGTCTTGCCTCGGACGAGGCGATGAAACTGGCGATCCAGCACAAGACCTGGTTCGACATGGATATTTATAACGACGATTATATCCTGGCGACGGGCACCGCCAACGGCACCGAGCAGGAAAGCCTCGACAAGGAAAAGGCGATCGGCCTGAAACAGCGCCAGACCTTCCAGCGCGCGGTGAAGGCGGGGGTGCCACTGCTGTTCGGCACCGACGCGGGCGTCTATCCGCACGGCGACAACGCCAAACAATTTGCCAAGATGGTCGAATGGGGGATGACCCCGATCCAGGCGATTCGCGCCGCCACGACCAGCGCCGCGCAGGCATTGGGGCGGAGCGAGGATGTGGGCGCGCTCGCGATCGGTCGATATGGCGATATCGTAGCGGTGAAGGGCGATCCGCTCGCCGATGTGCGCACGCTTGAGCATCCCGTCGCGGTGTTGAAAGGCGGCGTCCCGGTCGCGATGCGCTGATTTGGTGACGGCGCCCGGATCGCTCCTTCGACGGACTCGCCCGGCGCCCTCCAGCCATTGACCGGAACGTGACCCGAGCGTATAGGCGCGCCCGTTCGTGGGGTTTTATGCCCTTCGAACACGCTTGAACATTGCTGGGTGCATAAAGGGCCCGGGAGGTCGCACGCGACCGCCCAATGGTCCTTTTCGTATTCCGTAAGCTTGTGAAGGCTCCAGCAAAGTAACCTAATGAAAGGTGAAGGCTTCAATGCCGACGATTAACCAGTTGGTCCGCAAGGGCCGCGATCCGCAGAAGGCCGCGAGCAAGGTCCCTGCGATGGAACAGAACCCGCAGAAGCGTGGCGTTTGCACGCGCGTCTACACCACGACCCCGAAGAAGCCGAACTCGGCATTGCGCAAGGTGGCCAAGGTTCGCCTGACCAACCAGCGCGAAGTCATCAGCTACATCCCGGGTGAAGGCCACAACCTTCAGGAGCACTCCGTGGTGCTGATCCGTGGCGGCCGTGTGCGCGATCTTCCGGGTGTGCGTTATCACATCCTGCGCGGCGTGCTCGACACCCAGGGCGTCAAGGACCGCAGGCAGTCGCGGTCGAAGTACGGCGCGAAGCGGCCGAAGTAAGCCGTTCCCCGTCGCTCTTCCCATCTGTTTGAAAGGTTTTTGCCATGGCGCGTCGTCGTCGTCCCGAAAAGCGGGAAATCCTGCCTGATCCCAAGTTTGGTGATGAGGTTCTGTCGAAGTTCATGAATTCGGTGATGCTGGACGGCAAGAAGTCCGTCGCCGAAGGCATTGTTTATGGTGCGCTCGAAACCGTCGAGACCCGCGCGAAGAAGGAGCCGCTCGGTGTGTTCCACGAGGCGCTCAACAACGTGAAGCCGGGCATCGAAGTCCGCAGCCGCCGCGTTGGTGGTGCGACCTATCAGGTGCCGGTCGAGGTTCGTCCCGAGCGCGCGCAGGCGCTGGCGATCCGCTGGTTGATCTCGGCGGCGCGCGGGCGCAGCGAGAACACCATGGCGGCCCGTCTGTCCGGCGAGCTGCTCGACGCTTCGAACAACCGCGGCAACGCGGTGAAGAAGCGCGAAGACACGCACCGCATGGCGGAGGCGAACCGCGCCTTCAGCCATTATCGCTGGTAACCTAGCGAACGCCGCAAAACTAACCATATCGTGGGGAGCCGGAATCGTCCGGCTCCCCACATCGTTGAGGAAGCACGACAATGGCCCGCAGCCATCCGCTCGAGAAATATCGCAATATCGGCATCATGGCGCACATCGATGCCGGCAAGACGACGACCACCGAGCGCATCCTTTATTACACCGGCAAGTCGTACAAGATCGGCGAAGTGCATGAAGGCACGGCGACGATGGACTGGATGGAGCAGGAGCAGGAGCGCGGGATCACGATCACGTCGGCTGCGACCACGTGCTTCTGGAACGATCACCGCATCAACATCATCGACACCCCGGGCCACGTCGATTTCACCATCGAGGTGGAGCGTTCGCTGCGCGTGCTCGACGGCGCGATCACCGCGTTCGACGGCGTTGCCGGCGTGGAGCCGCAGTCGGAAACCGTGTGGCGTCAGGCTGACAAGTATCGCGTGCCCCGCATGTGCTATGTCAACAAGCTCGACCGTACCGGCGCGAGCTTCGAGCGCTGCGTGCAGATGATCAAGGATCGCCTCGGTGCGCGTCCTGCGGTCCTGTATCTCCCGATCGGTATCGAGAGCTCGTTCATCGGCCTCGTCGATCTCGTCGAGAACCGCGCGATCGTGTGGCTCGAGGATTCGCTTGGCGCGAAGTTCGAATATCGCGAGATTCCGGACGACCTGAAGGACGCCGCTGCTACTGCGCGCGCCGAGCTGATCGAGATCGCGGTCGAGCAGGACGACGCCGCGATGGAAGCGTATCTCGAAGGCAACGAGCCTGATGTCGCGACGCTGAAGGCGCTGATCCGCAAGGGCACGCTGGCGTTCGATTTCGTGCCGGTGCTGTGCGGCTCGTCGTTCAAGAACAAGGGCGTTCAGGCGCTGCTCGACGCGGTTGTCGACTATCTGCCGAGCCCGCTCGACGTGCCGGCGATCAAGGGCGTCAAGCTCGACGGCGAGACCGAGGATTCGCGTCCGGCCGACGACAATGCACCGTTCTCGGCGCTGGCGTTCAAGATCATGAACGATCCGTTCGTCGGCTCGCTCACCTTCACCCGCATCTATTCGGGCAAGCTCGAAAAGGGCTCGTACCTGAACAGCGTGAAGGACAAGAAGGAAAAGATCGGCCGCATGCTGCTGATGCATGCGAATTCGCGTGAAGACGTGGATGAGGCTTTCGCGGGCGACATCGTCGCCATCGCCGGCCTCAAGGAAACGACGACCGGCGACACGCTGTGCGCGCCGTCGGCGCCGATCATCCTCGAGCGGATGGAATTCCCGGAGCCGGTGATCGAGCTGTCGGTGGAGCCGAAGACCAAGGCCGACCAGGAGAAGATGGGCATCGCGCTCAATCGTCTCGCGGCTGAGGATCCCTCGTTCCGCGTTTCGACCGATCACGAATCGGGGCAGACCATCATCAAGGGGATGGGCGAACTCCACCTCGAGATTCTGGTCGACCGCATGAAGCGTGAGTTCAAGGTCGAGGCGAACGTCGGTGCGCCGCAGGTGGCGTATCGCGAATATCTCGGCAAGAAGGTCGACATCGACTACACCCACAAGAAGCAGTCGGGCGGCTCGGGCCAGTTCGGCCGCGTCAAGGTGACGGTCGTGCCGGGTGAGCGCGGTTCGGGCTTCCAGTTCTTCGACGAGGTCAAGGGCGGCAACATCCCGCGCGAATATATCCCGTCGGTGGAAAAGGGCTTCCGCGAAACCGCCGAAACCGGCTCGCTGATCGGCTTCCCGATCATCGATTTCGAAGTGCACCTGACTGACGGCGCCTATCACGACGTCGACTCGTCGGCGCTGGCGTTCGAAATCTGCGCCCGCGGCGCGATGCGCGAAGCCGCGCAGAAGGCCGGTATCAAGCTGCTCGAGCCGATCATGAAGGTCGAGGTCGTGACGCCGGAAGATTATCTGGGCGACGTGATCGGCGACATGAACAGCCGGCGCGGGCAGATCCAGGGCACCGACACGCGGGGCAATGCCCAGTGCGTCGAGGCGATGGTGCCGCTGGCGAACATGTTCGGTTACGTGAATCAGCTGCGTTCCTTCACTCAGGGTCGCGCGAGCTATTCGATGCAGTTCTCGCATTATGACGAGGTTCCGCAGAACGTCGCCGACGAAGTGAAGGCGAAGATGGCGTAAATCCGGCACCTCCCGTTCCGCCCGCCCTGGTGGCGGTCGGACGGCGGGGGGCTGGCAATGGGTGAAAACAGTCGCTATGGGGCCGCCTTCACGGCGAGTCCTAGTGCGGCTCACACGGAAATTCAGAAGGTAGGGAATCAATGGCTAAGGCTAAATTTGAGCGGACCAAGCCGCACCTGAACATCGGCACCATCGGTCACGTCGACCATGGCAAGACTTCGCTGACTGCGGCGATCACCAAGGTGCTCGCTGAGACCTCGGGCGGCGTTGCGGTTGACTTCGCCAACATCGACAAGGCGCCGGAAGAGCGTGAGCGCGGCATCACCATCTCGACCGCGCACGTCGAGTACGAGACGGCGAATCGCCACTATGCGCACGTCGATTGCCCGGGTCACGCCGACTATGTGAAGAACATGATCACCGGCGCGGCGCAGATGGACGGCGCGATCCTCGTCGTCTCCGCGACCGACGGCCCGATGCCGCAGACCCGCGAGCACATCCTGCTCGCCCGTCAGGTCGGCGTGCCGGCGATGGTCGTGTTCATGAACAAGGTCGATCTGGTCGACGACGAGGAAATCCTCGAGCTGGTCGAGCTGGAAATCCGCGAGCTGCTCAGCTCGTACGAATTCCCGGGCGACGATATTCCGATCATCAAGGGTTCGGCGACCTGCGCGCTCAGCGGTTCGAACGCGAAGCTCGGCCAGGAAGCCGTGCTTGAGCTGATGAAGGCCGTCGACGATTACATCCCGCAGCCCGAGCGTCCGCTCGACAAGCCGTTCATGATGCCGATCGAAGACGTGTTCTCGATCTCGGGTCGTGGTACCGTCGTCACCGGCCGCGTCGAGACCGGCATCGTCAAGGTTGGCGAGGAAGTCGAGATCGTCGGCATCCACGACACCCGCAAGACCACCGTCACGGGCGTCGAGATGTTCCGCAAGCTGCTCGATCAGGGCCAGGCCGGCGACAACGTCGGTGCGCTGATCCGTGGCGTGGCGCGCGACGAAGTCGAGCGTGGCCAGGTGCTCTGCAAGCCGGGCTCGATCAAGCCGCACACCGAGTTCAAGTCGGAAGTGTACGTCCTGTCGAAGGACGAAGGCGGCCGTCACACGCCGTTCTTCGCGAACTATCGTCCGCAGTTCTACTTCCGCACGACCGACGTGACCGGCACCGTCGAGCTGCCTGAGGGCACCGAGATGGTCATGCCGGGCGACAACGTCGCGCTGGGCATCAAGCTCATCGCGCCGATCGCCATGGACGTCGGCCAGCGCTTCACGATCCGCGAAGGCGGCCGCACCGTCGGCGCCGGCGTGGTCAGCGCGATCGACAAGTAAGCGTTTCGACGCAAAACAACCGCCCGGCGCGCCGAAAGGTGTGTCGGGCGGTTGCCTTTTTATGAGGGCGTAGTTATTGGCCGCGCCTTCGGTTCGAGTTTGAAAACAGCAAGAGGCGGCCATCGATTCGCCATCCACTTCGGGATGGTGCGTGGTTGAGTTGCCCCGCTCTTTCGCATCGGTAGGGAAAATGGACAGCAATATCCGCATTCGCCTGAAGGCGTTCGATCATCGTGTGCTCGACCAGGCGACCGGCGACATCGCCGAAACCGCCCGACGTACGGGCGCTCTTATTCGCGGTCCAATTCCGCTTCCGACGCGAATCGAGAAGTTCACGGTCAACCGTGGTCCTCACATCGACAAGAAGAGCCGCGAGCAGTTCGAGGTGCGCACCTATAAGCGTATGCTCGACATCGTGCAGCCCACCCCGCAGACGGTCGACGCGCTGATGAAGCTCGATCTCGCGGCGGGCGTTGACGTAGAGATCAAGCTGGCGTAATGGCCACCATCCCCGCGGTTGACGTCGAGTCCCGCGGGTTTGTCGTTCCCGCGTGGTTCGGGAACGAGGTTTGGAAACCCCGCGGATGTGGGGCGACTGACAGACAAAGAGATACCGCCGAAAGGCTTCTTCCTCTTCGGGACAGCGTCTCCCGTCAAGCTCCCTTCGTGGGGGCGCCGGCCCGGGACGGGGGCGCGCTTCGCATAATCCGGGCCGAACTCGATCATCCCTTCCAGGGGTGGTCACAAGCACCTGTGGGATGGGCCTGCAGGTGCCTCTGTCAAGGAGCTTGTTGATCATGCGTACTGGCGTGATCGCGAAGAAAATGGGGATGACCCGCCTGTTCCAGGACGATGGCCGCCACGTGCCGGTTACCGTTCTGCAGATCGAGGCGCTTCAGGTCGTCGCTCGTCGCGAACAAAATCGTGATGGCTACACAGCCGTCCAGCTTGGCGCCGGGAGCGCCAAGGCAAAGAATGTCGCCAAGCCGCAGCGCGGCCATTTCGGCAAGGCCGAAGTGGAGCCGAAGGCGATCGTGCACGAATTCCGCGTGAGCGAGGAAAACCTCCTCGACGTCGGCGCGGAGCTGTCGGCCGATCACTTCGTCGCCGGCCAGTATGTCGACATCCAGGGCCGCACGCAGGGCAAGGGCTTTGCCGGCGCGTATGAAGCGCTGGGGCTTCGGCGGTCTGCGCGCCACCCACGGCGTGTCGGTGTCGCACCGCTCGCTCGGTTCGACCGGTCACCGCCAGGATCCGGGTCGCGTCTTCAAGAACAAGAAGATGGCCGGGCACATGGGCGACAAGAACCGCACCCAGCAGAATCTGGAGGTCGTCGGCACCGACGCCGAGCGCGGCCTCATCTTCGTCAAGGGCTCGGTGCCCTGGCTCGAAGGGTGGCTGGCTGTTCGTCAAGGACTGCGGTCAAGGTCGACCGCGTCACGCCGACGCGCCGCTGCCCGCCGGCCTGAAGGCCGCCAACAGCAACACCGCTGCGGACACGCCGGCCGAGACGCTCGGTCGCGCCCGAGGCGGCCGACGGCCAGGAGGGCTGATAAGTGAAGGTCAAGGTTTCCTCCTTCGACGCCAAGGCGAAGGCCGCGGACGTCGAGCTTTCGGACGAGGTCTTCGGCCTCGATCCGCGTGCCGACATCCTGCACCGCGTCGTCACCTGGCAGCTCGAGAAGCGTCGCGGCACCGCTCGCGGCACCCGTGAGCGCAGCCGATGTCGCACGGTCGGGCAAGAAGCTCGGTCGCCAGAAGGGCGGCGGCGTCGCCCGTCACGGTGATCGCCGGGCTCCGGTGTTCATCGGCGGCGGCAAGGCGCACGGTGCTCGTGTTCGCGACTTCAATCCGTCGCTGAACAAGAAGATCCGCGCGCTGGGCCTCAAGATGGCGCTTTCGAGCCATGCCAAGGCGGGCTCGCTGATCGTCCTCGATGCTTTCGAAGTCGCCAAGACCAAGGAGCTCAAGGGCCATTTCGAGACGCTCGGCGTCGGCAAGCGGACGCTGGTTATCGACAGCGACGCGGGCGAAGGTTTCCGTTCGGCGCGCAATCTGCCGGGCGTGGATCTGCTCCCGGCCGTGGGCGCGAACGTCTATGACATCATCAAGGCCGACACGCTGGTGATTACCCGCGCTGCGGTCGAGAAGCTGGAGGCGCGCTTCAATGGCTAAGAAGCCGACCAAGGCGATCGACAATCGTCACTATGACGTGATCGTCGCGCCGCACATCACCGAGAAGGCTACCCTTCTCTCCGAGCAGAACGCGGTTGTGTTCAAGGTGGCGCGCGACGCCTCCAAGCCGGAGATCAAGGCCGCCGTGGAAGCGATCTTCGACGTCAGCGTCGTGGGCGTGAACACGATCGTCCAGAAGGGCAAGACCAAGCGCTGGAAGGGTGCTCCCTATCAGCGGTCCGACATGAAGAAGGCGATCGTCACGCTCAAGGAAGGGCAGTCGATCGACGTGACCGAGGGGGCCAAGGCGTAATGGCACTCAAGCATTATAACCCGACCAGCCCAGGCGTTCGTGGCCTGATCCTGATCGATCGCTCGGCGCTCCACAAGGGGCGTCCGGTCAAGGCTCTCACCGAGGGCAAGACCAAGTCGGGCGGCCGCAACAACAAGGGTCACGTCACTTCGCGCGGCATCGCCGGCGGCCACAAGCAGCGTTATCGTTTCATCGATTTCAAGCGCCGCAAGTGGGATGCCGAAGGCACCGTCGAGCGTCTGGAATATGATCCCAACCGCACCGCGTTCATCGCACTGGTGAATTATGCGGACGGCGAGCAGGCCTATATCATCGCACCGCAGCGTCTGGGCGTTGGTGACAAGGTCGTCGCCGGCAAGAAGACCGACGTGAAGCCGGGCAATGCCATGGAACTGGGCCAGATGCCGGTCGGCACCATCGTCCACAACGTGGAGATGAAGCCGGGCAAGGGCGGTCAGATCGCTCGTTCGGCCGGCACCTATGTGCAGGTCGTGGGTCGCGACAAGGGCATGGTGATCGTTCGTCTCAACTCGGGCGAGCAGCGCTATATCCGCAGCGATTGCATGGCGACGGTCGGCGCGGTGTCGAACCCCGACAACCAGAACCAGAACTTTGGCAAGGCCGGTCGTTCGCGCTGGAAGGGCAAGCGTCCGCTTACCCGCGGCGTCGCGAAGAACCCGGTCGATCACCCGCATGGCGGTGGTGAAGGCCGTACCTCGGGCGGCCGTCATCCGGTCACCCCGTGGGGCAAGCCGACGAAGGGCGCCCGTACGCGCCACAACAAGGCGACTGACAAGATGATCATCCGCAGCCGTCACGCGAGGAAGAAGTAATGGCGCGCTCAGTATGGAAGGGTCCGTTCGTGGACCTGCATCTGCTCAAGAAGGCAGAAACCGCGCAGGATGGCGGCAGCCGCTCCGGTCCGATCAAGACCTGGTCGCGTCGTTCGACGATCCTGCCGCAGTTCGTTGGGCTCACGTTCAGCGTCTATAACGGCCGCAAGTTCGTGCCCGTCTCGGTCAACGAGGACATGGTCGGCATGAAGCTCGGCGAGTTCGCGCCGACCCGGTATTTCCCGGGTCACGCGGCTGACAAGAAGGGCAAGCGCTGATGAGCAAGCCTGCATCCCCCCGCAAGGTCGGCGAGAAGGAAGCGCTCTCGGTCGGCACGCAGATCCGTGGTTCGGCGCAGAAGCTGAACCTGGTTGCGGGCCTGATCCGTGGTCGCAAGGTCGGCGACGCGTTGAACATCCTCGCCTTCTCCAAGAAGGCGATGGCGGTTGACGCGCGCAAGGTGCTCGCCTCCGCGATCGCCAACGCCGAGAACAACCACAATCTCGATGTCGACGCGCTCGTCGTCGCCGAGGCGTCGGTCGGCAAGTCGATCACCATGAAGCGGTTCGCGACGCGCGGCCGCGGCAAGTCCACCCGCATCCTGAAGCCGTTCTCGCGGCTGCGGATCGTCGTGCGCGAGCAGGAAGAAGCCTAATGGGTCATAAGAGCAACCCGATCGGTCTGCGCCTGCAGATCAACCGCACCTGGGACAGCCGCTGGTACGCCGACGGCGCGGATTACGGACGCCTCCTTCTGGAGGACATCAAGATCCGCCAGTACATCGTCAAGACGCTGCCGCAGGCCGCGATCTCGAAGGTGGTGATCGAGCGTCCGGCCAAGCTGTGCCGCATCTCGATCTACGCGGCGCGCCCCGGCGTGATCATCGGCAAGAAGGGGTCCGACATCGAGAAGCTGCGTCGTGCCATTGGCGCGATGACTTCCTCCGAGGTCAGCCTGAACATCGTCGAGATCCGCAAGCCGGAAGTCGATGCCAAGCTCGTTGCGCAGGGCATCGCCGACCAGCTCGAGCGTCGTATCGCGTTCCGCCGTGCGATGAAGCGCGCGGTGCAGTCCGCGATGCGCCTGGGTGCCGATGGCATTCGCGTGCAGTGCGGCGGCCGTCTCGGCGGCGCCGAGATCGCGCGGACCGAAAGCTATCGCGAAGGTCGTGTGCCGCTGCACACGCTCCGCGCGAACATGGATTATGCCGAGGCCCAGGCCCACACCGCTTATGGCGTGTGCGGCGTGAAGGTCTGGATCTTCAAGGGTGAGATCCTGGGCCATGATCCGATGGCCACCGATCGGCTGATGATGGAGGCTCAGACCTCCGGCGTGCGCCCTGCGCGCGATGACCGCCGCTAAGGAGTAAGAGACGTGCTGCAACCGAAGCGCACCAAGTTCCGCAAGGCGTTCAAGGGCCGTATCCACGGCGACGCCAAGGGCGGCACCGCGCTCAACTTCGGGGCCTATGGCCTCAAGGCGATGGAGCCGGAACGGATCACCGCACGCCAGATCGAGGCGGCTCGCCGCGCGATCACGCGTCACATCAAGCGCCAGGGGCGTTTGTGGATCCGTATTTTCCCTGACGTGCCGGTTTCGTCGAAGCCTGCCGAAGTCCGCATGGGCAAGGGCAAGGGGTCGCCCGAATTCTGGGCGGCACGGGTCAAGCCGGGTCGTATCCTGTTCGAGCTGGACGGTGTTCCGGGCGCTCTTGCCGCCGAAGCGTTTGAACGCGCGGCGATGAAGCTCCCGATCAAAACCAAGGTCGTGGCGCGTCTCGGCGACACGTCGCACCTCGGAGGCGAGTAAGATGTCGAAGAATAGTGATTTCACCGGGCAGAGCGACGACCAGCTGGGCGAAGCGCTGGGCCAGCTGAAGCGCGAGCAGTTCAACCTGCGCTTCCAGGCCGCGACCAACCAGCTCGAGAAGCCGAGCCGCGTTCGCGAGGTCCGCAAGGACATCGCCCGCATCAAGACCCTGCAGGCGCAGCGCGCCGCAGTGGCCAAGTAAAGGACGAGAAGACATGCCGAAGCGCGTGCTGACCGGGGTGATCGTCTCGGACAAGGGCGAAAAGACGGTGGTCGTGAACGTGGAGCGTAAGGTCAAGCACCCGCTCTACGGCAAGATCATCCGCCGCTCGAAGAAGTATCACGCCCATGACGAGGCGAACGAGTTCAAGGCTGGCGAAACGGTGCGGATCGAAGAGACCAAGCCGATGTCGAAGCTGAAGACCTGGAAGGTGCTCGATCGGGTTAACACCCGCGCGACCCCGGAGCAGGTCGATGTCGACGGCGACGTCGCGGCATAATCGTTCGTCCGGGTAATCGGGCAATAGTTTGAAGGCGGCGCTGGGTCGGTATCCAGCGCCACAAAGCGAGAAGGAAGCGGATCAATGATCCAGATGCAATCCAATCTCGACGTCGCTGACAACAGCGGCGCGAAGCGGGTGCAGTGCATCAAGGTGCTGGGCGGCTCGAAGCGTCGCACGGCCAGCGTTGGCGACATCATCGTGGTGTCGATCAAGGAAGCACAGCCGCGTGGCAAGGTGAAGAAGGGCGACGTGCATCGCGCCGTCATCGTGCGCACCGCCAAGGACATTCATCGTGCGGACGGCTCGACCATCCGTTTCGATTCGAACGCCGCGGTGCTGGTCAACAAGAACGAGGAGCCGATCGGCACCCGTATCTTCGGCCCGGTGGTTCGCGAGCTGCGCGCCAAGAAGCACATGAAGATCATCAGCCTCGCGCCGGAGGTGTTGTAATGGCCGCCGCGAAGATCAAGAAGGGTGACCGCGTGATCGTCCTGTCCGGCAAGGACAAGGGCAAGACCGGCACCGTCACGCTGGCAATGCCGAAGGACGGCAAGGTCGTCGTGGAAGGCGTCAACGTCGCCACCCGTCACCGCAAGCCGAGCCAGGCGAACCCGCAGGGTGGCCTGGAGCGCTCGGAAGCGCCGATGCACATCTCGAAGGTGGCGCACGTCACCGCCGAGGGCAAGCCGACGCGCGTCCGTTTCGAGGTGCAGGACGGCAAGAAGGTCCGCGTGGCCGTGAAGTCCGGGGAGAAGATCGATGGCTGATGCTTACAAGCCGCGCCTCCGCAAGCTGTATGACGACAACATCGCCAAGGCGATGATGGAGAAGTTCGGCTACAAGAACGCGATGGAAATCCCGCGGATCGACAAGATCGTCATCAACATGGGCGTCGGTGAGGCGACCCAGGACAAGAAGCGCGTCGAACAGGCCGCTTCCGAGATGGAGCTGATCGCGGGCCAGAAGCCGGTGGTCACCAAGGCGAAGAAGTCGATCGCGCAGTTCAAGCTGCGTGAAGGCATGCCGATCGGCGTGAAGGTGACGCTGCGTCGCGAGCGGATGTACGAGTTCCTCGACCGCTTCGTCACCATCGCGCTGCCGCGCGTCCGCGACTTCCGCGGGCTGAACCCGAAGAGCTTCGACGGCCGTGGCAATTACGCCTGCGGTCTGAAGGAGCAGATCGTGTTCCCGGAAATCAACTACGACCGCATCGACAAGGTGCGTGGCATGGACATCATCGTCGCGACGACCGCGAAGACCGACGACGAAGCGCGCGAGCTGCTTCGTCTGTTCGGCTTCCCGTTCCCGCAGGATGCCGATGCCGAAGAGAAGAAGGCGGCGTGATCGCCTTGATCATGAATTTGAACGAGAGAGCTTAAGTCCATGGCGAAACTGAGTTCCGTTAATAAGAACGAGCGCCGCAAGAAGCTGGTGAAGCAATACGCCGGCAAGCTTGCAGCGCTGAAGGCGAAGGCGAACGACAAGTCGCTCGACGAGACCGAGCGTCTCATCGCGCGCCTGAAGATGGCCGAGCTGCCGCGCAATGCGAACCCGACCCGGGTGCGCAACCGCTGTGAGGTGACCGGTCGTCCGCGCGCCTATTATCGCAAATTCCGTCTCTGCCGCGTGCAGCTCCGTGAACTGGCCAACAAGGGCCTGATTCCCGGTGTCACGAAGTCGAGCTGGTAAGGATCACGAACAATGGCAGTGACCGATCCCCTGGGTGACCTGCTCACCCGTATCCGCAACGGCCAGCGCGCACGCAAGGACAGCGTCGTGTCGCCGGCATCGAAGATGCGGACCCGCGTGCTCGACGTGCTTCAGCGCGAAGGCTACATCCGTGGCTATAGCGCCGAAGACATGGGCCCCGTGAAGGGCGTCCGTATCGAGCTCAAGTATTTCGAGGGCCAGCCGGCGATCAAGCACGTCGCGCGCGTCTCGAAGCCCGGCCGCCGCATCTACAGTGGCTCGCAAGAGCTGCCGCGGGTGATGAACGGCCTTGGCATCACGATCGTTTCGACGCCGCGTGGCGTTCTGTCCGACGCGGAAGCGCGCGAGCAGAATGTTGGTGGCGAAGTGCTGGCGGAGGTGTTCTGATGAGCCGCATCGGCAAAAAGCCGGTCGCGATCCCTTCGGGCGTGACCGCGAACATCGCGAACGGCACGCTGAGCGTGAAGGGGCCGAAGGGCACCCTGGCGCTTCAGCTCGCCAGCGAAGTCACCTATGACGTTCAGGCGGACGGCATTTCGGTGCAGCCCGCCAACGAGACCAAGCGCGCACGTGCCTTCTGGGGCATGCAGCGCACGATGGTGCAGAATCTCGTGACGGGTGTGACCGAGGGCTTCACCAAGAAGCTGCTGATCACCGGCGTCGGCTATCGCGCCGCTGCGCAGGGCAAGAAGCTGAAGCTTCAGCTCGGCTACAGCCACGATGTCGATATCGACGTGCCGGAAGGTCTTGAGGTCAAGACCCCGGACAACACGACGGTCGAGATTTCGGGCGCCGACAAGCAGAAGGTCGGCCAGCTCGCCGCAGAGATCCGCCGCTGGCGTAAGCCTGAGCCTTACAAGGGCAAGGGCATCAAGTACGACGGCGAGTACATCTTCCGTAAGGAAGGGAAGAAGAAGTGACCAAGGGCCTTTCGCTTTTCGAAAAGCGGCGTCGCCGCAATCGCACGGCGCTTCGTGCACGTGCTGGTACTCGTCCGCGTCTGTCGGTGCATCGCTCGGGCAAGCATATCTATGCCCAGGTGATCGACGACGAGGCGGGCCGCACGGTCGCGTCGGCTTCGACGCTGGCCGGCCACGAGGGCAAGACCGCGACTGTCGCGGCCGCGTCCGAAGTGGGCAAGCGCGTTGCGGAAGCGGCGAAGGCCGCTGGCGTCACGCAGGTCGTGTTCGACCGTGGCGGCTTCCTGTTTCACGGCCGGGTGAAGGCGTTGGCGGAAGCCGCGCGTGAAGCCGGACTGGAGTTCTAAGACATGGCTGACGAGAACAACACCGAGGTGCAGGCCACCGCAGCGCCGGCTCCCGAGGCTGGTGCTCCGGCGGGCGAGGCGCCCCGCGGTCGCGGTGCGCGTGGCGGTCGTGGCAGCGGCGGCGGCGATCGTGGCCGTGGCGGCCGCGATGGCAACCGTGGGCGTCGCGACGATCGTCGCAACAACAACGACGACGGTGGTGAGGAGCTGATCGAAAAGCTCGTCCACATCAACCGCGTGTCGAAGACGGTGAAGGGCGGTAAGCGCTTCGGTTTCGCCGCGCTCGTCGTTGTCGGCGATGGCAAGGGCCGGGTCGGCTTCGGCCACGGCAAGGCACGCGAAGTGCCGGAAGCCATCTCCAAGGCGACCGCGTCGGCCAAGAAGCACATGGTCCGCGTTGCGCTCAAGGAAGGCCGCACGCTGCATCACGATGGCAATGGCCATTTCGGTGCGGGTCGCGTTACCCTCCGCTCGGCGCCGCAGGGCACCGGGATCATCGCGGGCGGCCCGATGCGCGCCGTCTTCGAGAGCCTGGGCGTCCATGACGTGGTCACCAAGTCGGTCGGCACGTCGAACCCCTACAACATGATCCGCGCCACCTTTGAGGCGCTGAGCAGCCAGACTTCGCCGAAGTCGGTCGCGCAGCGTCGTGGCAAGAAGATCGCCGACCTGCTCGGCCGTGGCCATGGCGCTGATGCGCAGACTGCCGCTGCCGAAGCGGCGGCCGTCACGGAGTAAGCCGGCATGGCGAAGATCAAGATCAAGCAGACCGGTTCGCCGATCCGCCGCACCAAGGATCAGCGCGCGACGCTGGTCGGGCTCGGCCTCAACAAGATGCACCGGGTTTCGGAGCTGGAAGACAGCCCCGAAGTCCGCGGGATGATCCGCAAGGTGCAGCACATGGTTGAAGTGCAGGGCTGATCGCCCGTCATTTCACCAGGTGACAAATCGGGGGGAGGGGGCTAACGCGCCTCCTTCCCTTTTCCATTGCGCGTAACAAGCGAAAGCGAGTGCACATTATGAAACTGAACGAACTCCGCGACAACGAAGGCGCCCGTCATCGCCGCATGCGTATCGGCCGTGGCATCGGCTCCGGCAAGGGCAAGACCGGCGGCCGTGGCCAGAAGGGCCAGAAGAGCCGCGAAGGCGTCTCGATCGCCGGCTTCGAGGGCGGCCAGATGCCGCTCCACATGCGTCTGCCGAAGCGGGGCTTCAACAACATCTTCGCCAAGGATTATGCTGAGGTGAACCTCGGCGCGATCCAGAAGGCGGTCGATGCGGGCAAGCTGACCGCCGGCAGCGATATCGATCACGCGGCGCTGAAGGCCGCTGGCCTGGCGCGCGGCGGCAAGGACGGCGTCCGTCTTCTCGCCAAGGGCGAGCTGAAGGCGAAGCTGAACTTCACCGTCGCCGGCGCTTCGGCGACGGCCCGCGCCGCCGTCGAAAAGGCTGGTGGCTCGGTCGCCGTGATCGAAGTCGTTCCGGCAGCCGAAAAGGCCAAGGCCAAGAAGGGCACCGCCCTCGCCGCCAAGGCCGCCAAGAAGGGCTGATTCCTTCACCATTCGGGCCGCGCCGATCGACCGTGTTTTTCCGCCACGCGCGGGACACAAAATCGATCGGTTCGGCGCGAAGGTGAAAGCTTATCGCCCGCGGCATTAGACATGGCGCTTCGTGCGCCTATATGAGCGGCGGGGCGGGGCATCAGTACCCTCTCCGCCGTTTTTCGTTTCCGAAGGCATCAACGCACGATGGCATCCGCAGCCGACCAGATGGCGCAAAGCATCAGCCTCGCGAAATTCTCGCAGGCGACCGACCTCAAGAAGAGGCTGTGGTTCACGATCGGCGCGCTGATCGTCTTCCGCATGTTGAGCTACGTGCCGCTTCCCGGCATTGATCCCACCGCGCTTGGCCTGTTGAGCCAGCAGACGCGCGGCGGTGTGCTCGATTTCTTCAACACCTTCTCTGGCGGCGCGCTGACGCGCATGTCGCTGATCGCGCTCGGCGTGATGCCGTACATCACGGCATCGATCGTCGTGCAGCTCGCGACATCGCTGTCGCCGCAGCTCGCCGCGATCAAGAAAGAGGGTGAGAGCGGGCGCAAGAAGCTCAATCAATATACCCGCTACGGCACGGTGCTGCTTACCGCGGTGCAGGGCTATTTCATCGCCGTCGGGCTGGAGGCGCTGGGCGCCAATCAGGGCGTGCAGGCGGTGATCCAGCCGGGCATGATGTTCCGCGTCGCTGCGGTGATCTCGCTCATCGGCGGTACGATGTTTCTGATGTGGCTGGGTGAGCAGATCACCAGCCGCGGCATCGGCAACGGTGTGTCGCTGATCATCATGGCGGGCATTGTCGCGCATTTGCCGACGACGCTGTTCAACCTGCTTGAGGGCGGTCGGTCGGGCAGCCTCGATCCGATCAAGCTGATCGGCATCGTCCTCGCGGTCGTGCTGCTCGTCCTGTTCATCTGCTTCATGGAGCGGGCGCAGCGGCGGATCCTGATCCAATATCCGAAGCGACAGACGCAGCGCGGGATGCAGGCCGAGCGCAGCCATCTGCCGCTGAAGCTGAACACCGCCGGCGTTATCCCGCCGATCTTCGCTTCGTCGCTGCTGCTGATGCCGCTCACCATCACCCAGTTCGCGGGCAATCGCGTATCGGGCGAAAGCCGGCTCGGCGATGTGATCATCAGCCTCAACCAGTATCTGCAGCACGGTTCGCCGCTTTACATGCTGTTGTATGGCGCGGGCATCATCTTCTTCTCGTTCTTCTACACTGCGGTGCAGTTCAACCCGGAAGAGACGGCGGAGAATCTGAAGCGCCACGGTGGTTTCATTCCGGGCATCCGTCCGGGCAAGAACACCGAGCAATATTTCGATTACGTCCTGACGCGCATCACCGTGATCGGTGCCGCATATCTGACGCTGATCTGTCTGTTGCCGGAATATCTGGTGACCGCGCTGTCAATTCCCTTTTATCTTGGCGGCACCAGCCTTTTGATCGTCGTCAACGTGACGATGGATACGGTAACGCAAATTCAGTCGCACCTGTTGGCGCACCAATATGGCGATCTGATCAAGAAGGCGAAGCTGAAGGGCGGTCGCCTGCGTTAAGCGCGCAGATTTTGGGAGAGGGATCGCGTGAATATTATCCTGTTGGGGCCGCCGGGCGCGGGCAAGGGGACTCAGGCTGCGCGCCTGGTCGCCGACCGGGGCATGACGCAGCTTTCGACCGGCGACATGCTGCGCGCTGCGGTCAAGGCCGGCTCGCCGGTCGGGTTGCAGGCGAAGGCCGTGATGGAATCGGGCGGGCTCGTCTCGGATGAGATCGTGTCCGCGCTGATCGGCGAGCGGCTCGATCAGGGCACTGGCGCCGGGGCGATCTTCGATGGCTATCCGCGCACTGCCGCGCAGGCCGAATCGCTCGACGAATTGCTCGGCGCGCGCGGCGCCAAGCTCGATTATGTGATCGAGCTCGCGGTCAACGAGGATGCGCTGGTCGAGCGTATCGTCGGCCGCTTCACCTGCGCCACCTGTGGCGAAGGATATCACGACAGGTTCAAGCAGCCGAAGGTCGCGGGTACCTGCGACGTATGCGGTGGGCATGAGTTCAAGCGCCGCGCAGACGACAATGAAGAAACCGTCCGCACGCGCATGGCCGAATATCGCGCGAAGACCGCGCCGATCATCCCAATCTACGAGGCGCGCGGGCTCGTGCGCCGGGTCGACGGCATGGCCGATATCGCCGACGTGACCATCGCGATCGAGGCGATTTTCGACAGCAAGTGACATATTGTCTCCTCACCTCGCTGGCCTATCATGCCGGTGAGGGAGGGGATGATGATGCGCAGTTTCCCATGCGCCGCCGCCGCGTTGCTAGCCACTGGCTGGTGCTGGGCCATGCCCGTGCAAGCCGAGGTGCTCCACGCTGCGCGTGACGGCTTTGAAATCTCTGTCACCACGATCGCCGCCGCCACGCCGGAGCTTGCCTGGGACACATTGGTCAGTCCCGCGCTCTGGTGGGATGGCGTCCACAGCTGGTCTGGCGACTCGCGCGACCTTTCTCTCGATCCGCGCGCCGGCGGCTGTTTCTGCGAGCGCCTGCCGCCGAAGGGCGATGAACAAGCCGGGTCGGTCGAGCACGGCCGGGTGATCTTCGTGCGCCCGCCGCACATGCTGCGACTCGCCAGCGCGCTCGGCCCGCTTCAGGCAGAGGCGGTAAGCGGCGTGCTCACCTTCACCATCGCGCCGGGCGAAGCGGGGCATAGCAAGCTCACGCTGCATTATGTCGTCGGGGGCTATTTTCGCAGTGACGCGACGGCGCTTGCTCCGGTGGTCGATTCGGTCCTCGGCGCACAGGTCGCGCGCTGGCGCGCGGCGGTGGAGCGTCGGTCCTCGGGTAAATGAACAAATTGTCATGCGGGAGCCACCCGCCCGATGCGTGACGGGTTCTATCTCGTGAGTCATAGCCGGTTGTCCCCCCTTCCGGCTCCCAAATCAGGTGTCACCTGACCACGAGATCGGTACCCGAAACTCCCGGGGGTACCGAGGCCGGCGGGAAGTTCGCTTCCCGCCGGCTTTCCGTTTTCGGAAACTGGGCCGGGTTCGCCGCCGGGTGGTGACGGATTTTGAAGTGGGGTGTTAGGGATGCCAACATCCGAGGTCGAAATGTTACTCTGGCTCAACACCTCCCCGGAGCGCCTCTCAGAGTCAGCTATCATTAGCCCCCACACCCGTTAGACGCCGGACCCGACGACCGGTCAGATTAACCGGGGCCTCCAACGTAACGATCGGCTTGCGTCCGCGGATCATCAATCGCGCGCCGACCACGCGGAGATCTACACCCGCGATGAAAATCGTGCTCTCGTCAAAGATCGCCTCATCGCGATCGATCACGCGGTGGTCGCCGTCCTCATCCCAAACGAGGTAATTAGTCTGTTGTGGGTGTCCTGCGAGATCGCTTGCAAAATCATCCAACTCAAACCCGGAGAGGAACTCGTCAACGTCGCCAGCAGGGCCGATGACCTCACATGCTCCTGCATGACTAATGATGGCGTGAAATAATGCGCCGGCGATTGCAATGTCAGCAATCGCCGGGCTCTGGCTGGGCGATACACCCAACTTCGAGAGCGCATACCGGATAGTGATCATAATCACGTCGTTGGGGGTGAAACGCGCGTGCCCACCACCGATCTCGGGCAAATGCCCACGCTTGCGCCAAAGGCGCTGCATGTCCTGCGTCAGACCGCTGATTTGAGCGAGGTCACCAGCCGAGTACGTCGCATAGGAGCGAGGCCATTTCATCGCCTCAGGAACGTCGCCCATCTACTCCTCCACGATCATTTGGATGCGGGAAACTGACAGCAGAGCCCGGCGATTGGTGAGAACACCATCCTCGTCGGCAACATCCACCAATTCGCCGGCCAAAAATCGGCCATTGGCCGCCAGCGCGCCGACCTCTGGAATGCCGCAGGCTGGCAACTCAACAAGCTGCGGCTCAGCCCAGCCCATAAGAAAAATCCGAAACTGTCCCATTCCGATCCTCGATTCGTGGTTTGTTCTAAAGGATCAATGATCTTTGTCAATCGGGATCATTGACTCTATAGATCGGGATCAATAATAAGTTAGCCTTCTGAAACAGCTAGGAGGTTGGAATGAACAGGTTAGAAGTCAGGGAGCGGGCGCAGATTCTGCATGCGCTCTGCGAAGGCATGTCGATGCGCGCATGTGAGCGGGTCTTTGATCGCCCTCTCGCAACGGTGGTGAAGATCGTCGAAGAAGTGGGCGATATGGCGATCCGATTTCACCAGCGTGCACCGACCTACAGTCCACGCATGATCCAGGTGGATGAATTGTGGTCTTTCGTGGGGAGGAACGACCACGGATACAAATTAGATGAAAAGGTGGAGTCCGAGGGCGTTAGCTGGACGTATCTTGGTGTCGATCCCGATACGCAGCTTGTACTTGGCTATCACGTTGGCGGGCGCCATGCAGTCGATGCCGTTGCATTCATGCGGAAGATCGCGTCGCGTTTGACCCGAGCAGCCGATGGCTCCTTTGCCACTCGGCCCTCGATCGCGTTCGATGGGCTGCCCGCTTACCCTGACGCGGTAGACCTCGCCTTCGGCGATGACGTGAATGCAGGCGTTTTCGAAAAGCAATATGATGAACGGAAGCGCTACAAGGGGTCGGTGCGCAAACGGGTGAAGGGATCGCTCGACGCAGAGGAGATCAATACTTGGCGGATCGAACGCGAGAACGGATTTATGCGCCAAGCCAATCGCCGTTTCACCCGTAAGTCGAACGGCTTCTCAAAGCGGCTGGAGTTTCATGAGCGTCAAATTGCTATTTGGATGCTGTATCGCAACTATTGTTGGGTTCCTCGTCCGCGCCGTTTGCGGGATGGAACCTCCCGTTGGGAAAAGCGCGTTCCGGGAGCAATGGCCGCGGGCCTGACTGATCGCGTTTGGACCATCGACGAACTCGTTGAAATGTCCGACGAGTTCCGAGCTACTCGGATCGCCGAGGAAGTGAACAATGCTCCAGTTCCGGCCGTGTGCCCCGACGAAGCTCCGTTCTGGGTCAATCATAGCCCCTATCATCGCCGTGCGAAGGTCCATGCGGCCACGTGTTCGACGCGGAAGAAAGCGTTGGCAGCCGAAGGGACGGTGGTCAGGGAGGGCATGTGGCGCGGGTTTGCCACGCAGGATGAAGCAACGAAGTTCGCCGCTCATCTTGAACCCGACCATCATGACATCTGCCGCCTGTGCTTGGGTTCCTACCTCACGTTATCGACATTCGGACGTCGTCGGTGACCGCAAGCTTTCCTTGACGCTCAACGATTGGCAGGCGACAAGTACGAGATGATCACGGATGCCACAGCCACGGACCGCATTGTTTCCGCTCACGGAGCCATGTTGTCGTGCGCGGTCGAGAATCCTCATTACTTCCCTTATGCGCGGGCTGCGCTTTAGTCGGACCTGAAAAATCCGACCAAAGTAGAAGCCCTTCCGAAGCCCTTCGGGAGGGCTTTTTCGTAGCCGAAAGCATCCCAATGTTGCTGACCATCTCGACGACGCATCAACCGGCCAGCGATCTAGGCTTTCTGTTGATGAAGCATCCGGACAACGTGCATCAGACGGAACTTCCGTTCGGTCGTGCCACGCTGTTCTTTCCGGAGGTGAGCGACGTGCGCTGCACAGCGGCAATGATGCTAGAGGTCGATCCGGTTGAATTAGTGCGTGGCAAGGGCGGCGCACCAGGACATCAGGACCAATATGTTAACGACCGACCATACGCCGCATCGTCGTTGCTGGCAGTTGCGCTTGGTCGATTGCTCGGCACAGCGATCTCTGGCCGTTCGAAACTTAGGCAAGAGATTGCCGACCAACCGATCCCGCTGGAAGCGACAATCACGCCGCTGCCGGCGCGCGGCGGTGCTGATCTCGTGGGCAGGCTGTTCGAGCCACTAGGCTATGAGGTCGAGACAACGCCGATCCCACTCGATCCTGCGCATCCGGATTGGGGTAACAGCCCTTATGTTGCCCTTCACCTGAGCGGCACTGTGCGGTTGGCGGAACTGCTAACCCATATCTTTGTGCTGGTTCCTACGCTCGACGGTGCAAAGCACTATTACATTGGCGAAGACGAAGTGCAGAAGCTGCTCCGCAAAGGCGAGGGGTGGCTCGACGCACACCCTGAACGTGAAACGATTGTGCGGCGATATCTCAAGGGCTTCCGGTCGCTGATGCGCCTCGCCGAGGCCAGCTTCGAGGAAAGTGCGGATGCCGAGCCCATTGAACTCGCCGAGGCCCGCGATGAGCAAGAGGAAGCGATCGAGAAACCAATCCGCCTGAACGACATACGTATCGAGCGAGTTGTTTCAACATTGACCGCCCTCGGCGCTCAGACGATTCTGGACTGCGGATGCGGCGAAGGAAAGCTGCTTCGCGCCCTGCTCAAAGTTCGCGGTTTCACTCGGATCGTGGGCGTCGAGGTCGCGCCCCGCATCCTTGCTACCGCCGGCGATAGGCTCAGAGTCGAAGAGATGCAGGACATGCAGCGAAAGCGACTGGAACTGATCCAAGGGTCCCTGACCTACCGCGATGATCGGCTTCTGGGTTTTGATGCCGCCGCCGTCATCGAGGTCATTGAGCATATGGATGCCGAGCGCCTTCCGGCGTTCGAACAGGCGCTTTTCGGCCATGCACGTCCGTTGGCAATCGTTGTGACGACGCCAAACCGCGATTACAACGCGTTGTTCCCCAACCTTGCCGAAGGCAAGCTACGGCATCCCGATCATCGCTTTGAATGGACGCGCGACCAGTTTCGCCATTGGGCTGAGTCGGTTGCTGTTGCCCATGGCTATAGTGTCCGTTTCGAAGGCATCGGAGCCGAAGACACTAATTTGGGCGCGCCGACCCAGATGGGGATTTTTACGCGATGAAAATCGAAATCCCCGAGTTCGCGCTCGTCTTGCTGGTGGGCGCATCAGGCACCGGCAAGTCCAGCTTCGCATCGCAGCACTTCCTAGCCACCGAGGTCGTGTCGTCCGACCGTGCGCGCGGCTGGGTTGCTGACGACGAAACTGACCAGTCGGCGACGCCTGACGCGTTCGATCTCGTTCACGCCATCGTCGAAAAACGCCTCAAAAACCGCCGCTTCACGGTTGTGGATGCAACGAACGTCCAGCCACAATCGCGTAAAACTCTCATTGCGTTAGCAAAGCGTTGGCACGCGCTGGCAGTCGCGATCGTTTTCGATCTCCCCGAGCAAGTTGCGGTTACGCGCAATGCTGCCCGGCCGGATCGGCAATTTGGCGCAGGCCCTGTTCGACGCCAGATGCAAGACCTTCGCCGCTCACTTCGCGGGCTTCCGCGAGAAGGCTTACGATACGTCTATACGCTGCGATCGGCGGAAGAGGTCGATGTGGTATCAATCACGCGCACGCGCCTTTGGACCGATCGCCGGGAGGATACAGGTCCCTTCGATATTATCGGTGACGTGCATGGCTGTGCGGATGAACTGGAGACGCTGCTCGGCACACTCGGCTACACCGTACAATGGGACGGCAAGGCGGTCTCGGTCACCCCGCCTGAGGGGCGTCGTGCAATCTTCATCGGCGATCTCGTGGATCGCGGCCCGCGTTCGCCTGATGTGCTTCGTATTGCCCGACACATGGTGGAGAATGGCACCGCGCTCGCCGTGGTCGGCAACCATGACGATAAGCTCAAGCGGCATTTGTCAGGCAAGGCGGTGAAGCCGACCCACGGACTCGCCGAAACAATCGAGCAACTGGATGCTGAAACTCCGGAGTTCGCCGTCGATATGCGCGGCTGGCTGGACGGACTGATCAGCCACTATGTTCTCGATGAAGGTCGATTGGTCGTCGCACATGCTGGCGTGAAAGAAGAGATGCAGGGCCGGGCGTCCGGGGCTGTTCGTGCGTTCTGCATGTACGGCGAAACTTCCGGTGAAATCGACGAGTTCGGCCTGCCGGTGCGGTACAATTGGGCGGCGGACTACAAGGGCAAGGCAAAGGTAGTTTACGGCCACACCCCGGTTTTGGAGGCCAATTGGGTCAACGGCACATTGTGCATCGACACCGGATGCTGTTTTGGCGGCAAGTTGACGGCGCTACGTTACCCGGAAATGGACCTCGTATCTGTGCCCGCAGCGCGGTCCTATTACGAGCCGATCCGTCCATTATCGGAACCGCCTGCAGCAACGGGCGAAGCACACGCGCGTCAATTGAACATTGCCGATGTGCTTGGAAAGCAGGTACTCGACACCCGCGACCTCGGCACGGTGATCGTACAGGAGGACAACGCTGCCGCAGCGCTTGAGGTGATGAGCCGGTTTGCAGTCGATCCCCGCTGGCTGATCCATTTGCCGCCCACGATGTCGCCGCCCGAAACCAGCGAACGCGACGGCTGGCTGGAACGCCCGGAGGAAGCGTTCGCCTACTATGGTGAAAAAGGCATTCGCCGTCTCGTCGTCGAGGAAAAGCATATGGGATCGCGCGCGTTGATCCTGCTCACTCGTAATCAAGAGGTGGCTGATCGGCGTTTTGGCATCGCGGATGGTGGACGCGGCATCGTCGTGACGCGAACCGGGCGTCGCTTCTTCAACGATGGGACGTTGGAGGCTGGTGTAATGCACCGGCTGGACGAAGCGATGAGCGCAGCGGGCCTTTGGGACGAGCTTGCAACTGACTGGGTGCTTTGGGACGCTGAGATCATGCCTTGGAGCATGAAGGCGTCGGCATTGGTCCACGATCAATATGCTCCGGTGGGCGCGGCCGCCGTGTCTGGCTTGATGGCAGCCGATACCGCGCTATCCGCCGCGCTTGCGCGGGGCGTGGCGGTGCAGGAACTTGCATCTTCGACAGCTACGCGGTTGGAAGACGCGCGTCGGTATCGCGACTCATATAATCGCTATGTTGCGCCGTTCGCGGGAATTGATGATCTGCGCATCGCGCCGTTCCACCTACTCGCGTCTGAAAACTCCGTACACGCTGATCAAGACCATCTTTGGCACATGAGCCAAGCCCATCGCCTTGCGGCAGCAGACCCAGCGCTGTTTGTCGCAACGGCGTATCATGAGATCGACCTCGATAATCCGGAGCAGGTCGCGGCTGCGATCGCATGGTGGGAAGAACTCACTGCGGCTGGCGGTGAAGGCATGGTCGTGAAGCCGCGCGATTTCATTGCCCGAGGCAAGCGAGGCTTGCTCCAGCCGGCGATCAAATGCCGCGGGCGTGAGTATCTCCGGATAATCTACGGTCCTGATTACGATCGACCGGAAAATCTGTCGCGGCTTCGCAAGCGCGGGCTTGGCCAGAAGCGCTCCATGGCGATCCGAGAGTTCGCGCTTGGATTGGAGAGCCTAAGGCGCTTTGTGGAACATGGCCCGCTGACGCGGGTTCATCAGTGCGTGTTTGGCGTGCTGGCTATGGAAAGTGAGCCAGTTGACCCGCGCTTGTAAATGCGAACGTGGGGCGTGTGTTGAATTTCCCTAACCCTGTCCCCAAAATCCGTCACCACCCGCCGCCGTCTCGCTTGACAGGAAAGCCGTCACCCCGTACTGGCCACCGCTTCCAACACAACGGTTGCCGGCGGCGCGTTTTTGCGTACGCCGCTTTCCTGCGTCATTGGAAGGCAATGCGAAGAGATAGGGTCCGCTGCAGCCATGCAGGGCCTTGTGGAGCACAGGAGAACAAGTTTCATGGCACGTATCGCGGGTGTCAACATCCCGACCAACAAGCGCGTGGTGATCGCGCTCACCTATATCCACGGCATTGGCCCGACCAAGGCCAAGCAGATCACTGAGAAGCTGGCGATCGCACCGGAACGCCGCGTGCAGGATCTGTCGGATCAGGAAGTGCTGCAGATCCGCGAGACGATCGACGCCGATCACACCGTGGAAGGCGACCTGCGCCGCGAGACCGCGATGAACATCAAGCGGCTCATGGACCTCGCCTGCTATCGTGGCCTGCGCCACCGCAAGGGCCTGCCGGTCCGCGGTCAGCGCACGCACACCAACGCCCGCACCCGCAAGGGCAAGGCGAAGCCGATCGCAGGCAAGAAGAAGTAAGCCGGTTGCGAAGCCGTCCGTTCGGGCGGTTTCGCGGGTTTACTCCGCCGGCGGCAGGTTTGAGGCGAGGAGCCTCCCGGCCGCCGTGTTGAAAGAAAAGGTCAGGAATACTACATGGCACAGGCACCGCAGCGCCTTCGTCGGCGCGAACGCAAGAACATCACCGCGGGGGTGGCGCACGTCAACGCCAGCTTCAATAACACGATGATCACCATCACCGATGCACAGGGCAATGCGATCAGCTGGTCGTCGGCCGGCATGATGGGCTTCAAGGGCTCGCGTAAGTCGACCCCGTACGCCGCACAGGTCGCCGCCGAAGACGCCGGCAAGAAGGCCGCCGAGCACGGCGTCCGCACGCTCGAGGTTGAGGTGAAGGGGCCGGGTTCGGGTCGCGAATCCGCGCTGCGCGCGCTGCAGGCGGTCGGTTTCCAGATCACGTCGATCCGCGACGTGACCTCGATCCCGCACAACGGCGTGCGCCCGTCCAAGCGCCGTCGCGTCTGATTTTACGGCCCCCGGCTGACGAGTCGGGGTTCTTTTGCACCAAGGCCGGGGCGAGCCCCCGTTCCGGCCCAACTTCAGGGGACGTGAGCTTGTCCGTCAACGCAAAGAACTGGCAGGAACTGAAGAAGCCCAACGCGCTCGAGAAGAAGAGCGGCGACGGGAAGCGCAAGGCGAGCTTCGTCGCCGAGCCGCTCGAGCGCGGGTTCGGCCTGACGCTCGGCAACGCGCTGCGCCGCGTCCTTCTGTCTTCGCTTCAGGGTGCTGCCGTCACCTCGATCAAGATCGAGAACGTGCTGCATGAATTCAGCTCGCTCGCGGGTGTCCGCGAGGATGTCACCGACATCGTGCTGAACGTGAAGCAGATTGCGCTGAAGATGCAGGGCGAAGGCCCGAAGCGGCTTCAGCTCTCCGCTACCGGTCCGGCCGCCGTCACGGCGGGCGACATCGCGGTCAGCGGCGATATCGAGGTGATGAACCCCGATCTGATCATCTGCCACCTGGACGAAGGCGCGACGCTCAACATGGAGCTGACCGCAGACGTCGGTAAGGGCTATGTCCCGGCCGTCGCCAATCGTCCGGCGGATGCGCCGATCGGCCTGATTCCGATCGATGCGCTTTACTCGCCGGTGCGTCAGGTCAGCTACAAGGTCGATCCGACCCGCGTTGGCCAGGATCTCGATTACGACAAGCTGACGCTGTCGCTCGAGACCGATGGCACCGTCACTCCGGAGGATGCGCTGGCCTATGCCGCGCGCATTCTGCAGGACCAGCTCGCGCTGTTCGTCCACTTCGACGATTCGGCGGTTGCGCGGTCTGCTCCGGTGGGCATGGCGGCTCCGGCTGCCGGCGCCGAGCCGCAGGGCGATACGCAGCAGATCAACCGCTACCTGCTCAAGAAGGTGGACGAGCTGGAGCTGTCGGTCCGTTCGGCGAACTGCCTGAAGAACGACAACATCATCTATATCGGTGATCTCGTCGGCAAGACCGAGGCGGAAATGCTCCGCACCCCGAACTTCGGCCGCAAGTCCTTGAACGAAATCAAGGAAGTGCTGTCGTCGATGGGGCTGCGTCTGGGCATGGAAATCCCCGGCTGGCCGCCTGAGAACATCGAAGAGATGGCCAAGAAGCTCGAACAGGAGATCATGGGCTGAGCCATACCGGGTTAGCCGAGCTAACCCGGAGATGGCGCCAGCCCGGCCGGCGGGCCGCAAGGCCCGACCGACGACGCGGCTAAGCCGCGCCGGCTCCCGGACGGAACACGGACCCCGGCCTTTCGCGCCGGGGTGGCGATCAACCGGTGGACCACGCCTCCACCTGCTATGGGGTACCTGAAACGGCCCCCTAACGAACGAAAAGGAAGATATCATGCGTCATAGAGTAGGTGGTCGTAAGCTTCAGCGTACGTCCGCGCATCGCATCGCGCTGTTCCGCAACATGGCGGCCGCGCTGATCAAGCACGAGCAGATCACCACCACGGTGGCCAAGGCGAAGGAACTTCGTCCCTACGTCGAGAAGCTCGTCACGCTCGGCAAGAAGGGCGGCCTGTCGAATCGGCGTCTGGCGCATGCGCGCTTGCTGGACGACGCGCAGCTCGTGAAGCTGTTCGACGTGATCGCGAAGCGTTACGCCGATCGCAACGGTGGTTACACCCGCATCATCAAGGCCGGCATCCGCGCGTCGGACGCCTCGCCGATGGCGGTGATCGAGTTCGTCGACCGCGACGTCTCGGCCAAGGGTCAGGATTCCGGCCCGGTGATGACCGACGAGGATTTCGACGTCGCAGCCTGAGGGCAGCGAAACCATAGCGCGATCGGGCCGCGCCGGCACGATGCGGCTCCGAACGGGCCAGGTTAGAAATTGGGGCCGCTTCCCGGATCGGGGAGCGGCCCCAATTTCGTTAAGCGGCATTGGAAACATTCGCTGACATTGCCGTCGCGTGCCGGTCGCATTCGCGGGCTATCGCGCGTCGATGATCATCGTCGTCTTCATCGCGGCCTTTCTGGCCTTTCTGGTCAGCGCGGTATCGGGCGGGGGCGCCGGGTTGGTGCTGGTGCCGATCTTGCGCGCTGTGGTGCCAATCGCGACCGTTCCCGCCGCGCTGTCGATTGGCACCGCCGCGAGCGCGGCGTCGCGAATCGTCGTGTTTCGGCGCGACATCCGCTGGGATGTCGTGCGCCGTTTCGTGCCGGCCGCGCTGCCGGCGACGGCGCTTGGCGCGTGGCTGCTCAGCCGATTCGAGCCGGCCTATGTCGAGTTTATCATCGCCTGCTTCCTGCTTGCCAACCTGCCGGCATTGTTCCGTCGCGGCGCAGGTGCGGTACGCGCGCCGTTGTCGCCGCGAAGGCTGCCATTGATCGGCGCGCTCGCGGGTTTGCTGTCGGGCTTCACCGGGGCGGTGGGGTTGTTGTTCAACGGGGCGTATCAACGACTCGGGCTGACCCCGCATGAGATCGTCGCGACCCGCGCCACCAACGAGGTTTTGCTCCATCTCCTGAAAATCGCACTCTACGCGTGGCTGGGCCTGCTGACCGGGGGGGCGCTGGCGGCGGGCCTGCTGGTCGCCGTTGCGGCCGTGCTCGCATCGTTCGCCGTGCGATGGCTGCTCCCACTGATTCGTGAAGGCCTGTTCAGGCGGATCGGTCATGGCGCGATGGTGGTGGCGGGGGCGGCGATGTTCATGCTTTCCGGCGATCAGATCGCGCGCCTGCATCGCGCGTGGGTCGAGCATGTCGCGCCGGGTGGCGAGAACGAACTGCAATTCTACTGGCGCGGCGCGCGTGCGCTCGCGCTGGAATGGGAGCCGGAGGGGCATGCCGCGGTTGAGCGGGCAATCCCGTTTGACGCGCTGCCCGCGACCTATCGCGCGCGCGCGCTGGCGATCGCCCCGCGCGATCGGATCATGCTGGTCGAGGAGGTGCACAGCCCGAAAGGTCATTATTACGAGCTCTATTATCGAGCGGCGGATGGCCGGGAGGCGAAGGTCGAGCTGGATGGAGGCTAACCTGCCGGTTGCTACGTGGCCGCTGCGCTCTTAGTGGCAACCGGCATGGAAGCGCACACCCAGGATTCGATCCTCATCGTCGATTTCGGCAGCCAGGTGACCCAGCTTATCGCGCGCCGCGTGCGCGAAGCGGGCGTCTACAGCGAAATTGCCCCGTTCCAGTCCGCTGCGGCGGCGTTCGAGCGGATGCAGCCTGCGGGCGTCATCCTGTCAGGCGGCCCGGCGTCGGTGCTCGACGAGGGGAGCCCGCGCATCCCGCAGGAGATTCTCGAATCGGGCGTGCCGCTGTTCGGCATCTGCTACGGCCAGCAGGCGCTGATGGAGCAGCTTGGCGGCACGGTGGAGCGCGGCAATTCGGGCGAGTTCGGCGAGGCATTCATCGACATCGCCGATCGCTGCTCCTTGTTCGACGCGGTGTGGCGCGAGGGCGAGCGGCATCAGGTTTGGATGAGCCACGGCGACAAGGTGACCGCGCTCGCTCCCGGTTTCCGCCCTGTCGCCGCCAGTGCAGGGGCACCTTTCGCGGTGATCGCCGATGACGCACGGCGCATCTATGCGATGCAGTTCCACCCTGAGGTGGTGCACACGCCGGACGGCGCCAAGCTGATCGCCAATTTCGCCCGCCACGTCTGCGGGTTGCACGGCGATTGGACGATGGCCGAGTTCCGCGCGACCAAGATCGCGGAGATTCGCGCGCAGGTCGGCACTGGGCGCGTGATCTGCGGGCTTTCCGGCGGGGTCGATTCGGCGGTCGCGGCGGTGCTGATTCATGAAGCGATCGGCGAGCAGCTCACCTGCGTTTTCGTCGATCACGGCCTGATGCGCGCGGGCGAGGCCGATCAGGTCGTCAGCCTGTTTCGCGGGGCGTACAATATCCCGCTCGTCCATGTGAACGCCGAGACCTTGTTCATGAACGGGCTCGCCGGCGTCACCGATCCCGAGGCGAAGCGCAAGTTCATCGGCAAGACCTTCATCGAGGTGTTCGAGAGCGAGGCGAAGAAGATCGGCGGGGCGGAGTTCCTCGCGCAGGGCACGCTCTATCCGGACGTGATCGAGAGCGTCAGCTTCACCGGCGGCCCGTCGGTGACGATCAAGAGCCACCACAATGTCGGCGGCCTGCCCGAGCGGATGAACATGAAGCTCGTCGAGCCGCTGCGCGAACTGTTCAAGGACGAGGTCCGCGATCTCGGCCGCGAGCTTGGGCTGCCCGACATCTTCGTCGGCCGCCACCCGTTCCCTGGCCCCGGCCTCGCGATCCGCATCCCCGGCGAGGTGACCAAGGAACGCTGCGACATCCTGCGCAAGGCCGATGCGATCTACCTTGAGGAGATTCGCAACGCGGGCCTGTACGATGCGATCTGGCAGGCGTTCGCGGTGCTGCTGCCGGTGCGCTCGGTCGGCGTGATGGGCGACGGGCGGACATATGACAGCGTGCTCGCGTTGCGTGCCGTCACCTCCACTGACGGCATGACCGCGCAGGCATTCGAATTCCCCGGCGGTTTCCTCGCCCGCGTCACCACGCGGATCATCAACGAGGTGAAGGGTATCAACCGCGTCACCTACGACTATACCTCGAAGCCGCCCGGCACGATCGAGTGGGAATGAGGCGGTCGCGTCGCGCGGCGCGGTGATGCGCCGGGCACGCTAACCCACCGTTGAAAGGCCGGATGATGATGCGCCGTATCGCTTTAGCCCTTTCGCTCTCGTTCGCCGCGCCGGCCATCGCGGCGGACCCACCTGCCTGGACGCGGCCGATCGCGCCGTTCCATCTGATCGGCCCGATCGACTATGTCGGGACGGAAGGGCTGGCCGCCTATCTGATCCATACCAGCGCCGGCGCGATCCTGATCGACGCGCCGATGGCGGAGAATGCCGCACGGCTCGAAAAGAGCATCGCCGCGCGCGCGAAGGTCCGCGATGTGAAGCTGATTCTGCTCAGCCACGCGCATTTCGATCACGCGGGGGGCCTTGCCGCCTTGAAAAAGGCGACCGGCGCGAAACTGGTGGTCGGCGCGAGGGACGCCCGCGCAGTCGAAACCGGGACGCCGCCGGGCGAAACGAACTATGGCGTGATCCGCTTCCCGGCCGCTCATGTCGATCGCGGCATCCGCGACGGGGAGACGGTGACCCTCGGCGGAGTAACGCTGACCGCCGTGGCTACGCCGGGGCACACACCGGGCTGCACGAGCTGGAAGATGCGGATCATCGATCGCGGCGCGCCACGCGACGTGCTGTTCGCGTGCAGCATCGCGGTTGCGGGCAACCGGCTGACCGGCAACCGCGCCTATCCCGGCATCGTCGGTGATTTCCGCCACAGCTTCGATCGGCTTGCGAAGGAGCGCGCGGATATCGTTCTGCCCTTCCATCCGGAGACGACGGATGTGCTCGGTCGCGCGCGGCGTGGTGCGTTGGTCGACGCGACGGTGCTGCCGAAAATGGTTGCCGATGCCCGCGTCGCCTTCGATGCCGATCTGGCGAAGCAACAAGCGAAGTGATCGAGCAAGCGTCTGCCTTCGATGAGGCCGCGCTGATCGCTTTGTGGGACGCCTGCGGCCTGATCCGGCCGTGGAACCCGCCGGCGCACGACATCGCGCGCGCGCTCGCCGGCCCGACGTCCACGATCCTCGTTGCGCGGGCGGCGGAAGCCGTGATCGGCAGCGTGATGACCGGCCACGACGGCCATCGCGGCTGGGTCTATTATCTCGCCGTCGCGCCCGAAGCGCGACGCACCGGGCTGGGGCGTGCGCTGATGGCGGCGGCGGAGGCATGGCTCCGCGAACGCGGCGCACCGAAACTGCAACTGATGGTGCGCAACGGCAATGAGGAGGCGCTGGCCTTCTACCGCGCATTGGGGTTCGAGGATCAGCTGGTCAGCGTCCTCGGCCGGTTTCTTGGGTGAGTGCGAGCCGCGCTCGAATTATTGCCCCACGCCGATCTGCCGCATCAGCGTGGCATTGTCCCAGAACAGAAATTCCTCGCTCATCGTGCCGCGCTTGTTCCAGTGCCCGAGCGTGGACATCGGCAGATGATATTTTTTCCCGGTGGGCTGGATGATCTTTCCGCCGGGCAGGATCATTGGCTTCGTGAAAGTTCCGTCCAGATAGCCGGCGACGCCGGTCCATTCGCCGTCCGCGGTGCCGAAACGGACAGGGTGCTCCACGATCCTGTTGTCTGGCGCAAAGGTCCACATCCCCGCGAGTTCCTTGATGTGGGCAGGGATACCCGTCGTGGTATGTCCATCGGGATAATGGACTACGATGTTTTCGGCGTGGCTTTTGCCCAGGTCTTTCCAGACTTGCTTTGTGTAAACCCGGAAGTCGAGATCGTCGAAATTACGCAGGTTTTTGTCCAGAACAGGGGACATGCCGGGAATGACCGGGGCCGCCTTGCCGACCATTGTCGGCGGCCATTTTTCAACGCGGTTTTGCGGAGTGGCGGCATCTGCCGTTTGATAGAAGGCGCCAATGATCGCGATGCCTGACACGGCAATCTTCTTCATTCCCGTTCCTCCCTTAAGCCGCGCGGCGTCATAGGGCCCACCCATGGGCGCCTATTCGGCCGTCGTCGGGTCGATCGTCGCTCTCACCCGTGCGATGTTGTTCGCCGGGAAACCGGCCGTGGCCGCATGCTCCCGGATCAGGTCTTCGCTCGGCGCTCGATAGATACAATAGATCTTGTCATCAGTGACATAGCTGTGGACCCATTGTATTTCCGGGCCAAGATCGCGCAACACGCTGCACGAGCCCTGCGATGCGCCCTTGAGATCATCCTTCGTAAGTTGCCCCACGCCAGGCATTTCTCGCTCGATCACGAACTGCGGCATGACGAATCCTCCTGAAGAGGTCCCGAATTGTGCGCCTGCCCGGCAAATGAGTCCAGCGAGCATGGGGTCGCTGCCTTGTCGCGCAGCCTCGACCCGGCGCGGACGGTGAACTATGCGCTGCCCGATCACGCATCCGGCACAATGGAAGGGACAAATCGTGGCGCTTACCCTGTTCGGCATTCCCAATTGCGACACGGTGAAGAAGGCGCGCGTCTGGCTCGATCAGCATGGCGTGGTCTATGCCTTTCATGATTACAAAAAGGCTGGCGTCGACGAGGCCGCGTTGCGGGGCTGGGTGGCGCGGCTCGGGTGGGAAAAGCTGCTTAACCGTAACGGCACCACCTTCCGCAAATTGCCGGATGAGACAAAGGCCGATCTCGATGCGGAAAAGGCGATTGCGGTGATGCTCGCCAACCCGTCCGCGATCCGTCGGCCGGTGGCGACGAAGGGTGATGCGCTGGTGATCGGATTTGATGCCGCGCAATATGAAACGCTTGTGTAACGGACGCTTGCACGGCACATTCCGGTTCGCAACCGGAGGACGTTGAATGAGCCAGTTCGCGACGCGTGTGCCACTGTGGTTTCGTATCGCGGCCCTGTTGCTGGTCGTTTGGAGCGCGGTGGGCGTTTTCGCCTGTATCCAGCAATTCCGGCTCGGCGCCGATGCGATGGGCAACGCGACCGCTTACGACCGCGCGCTCTATGCCGCGATGCCGGGGTGGTACAATTGGGTCTATGCACTGGCTGTCGGCAGCGGTTTCATCGGCGCGGTGGCGCTGCTGTTCGGCAAGGCGGTGGCGCGCCCACTGTTCGTCGTCTCGCTGATCGCGATCGTCGTTCAGTTCGGCTATTTGTTCGCGACCACCGATATCATCGCCGCCAAGGGCGTGTGGGTGACCTATTTCCCGCTCGCCATCGTCGCGATCGCGCTGATCGAGGTGCGGCTGGCCGGGGTCGCGATCCGCAACGGCTGGGCCGGGCGCGGGCGCTGGGTGCGCTAGGTCGCGCATTTCGGATCGCGCAAAGGCTGGTATCGCGGCGGGGGACTCGATAAGCCGACGCTTATGTCCACGACTTTCACCATCGACAGTTCCACCAGCCGCGCGACCCCGGTTTCCGCGCCGATGAAGCGCGTCACCGTGCCCGCGGTGCGCAAGCGCAAGGGGCGGGAGCCGCTGGTCATGCTCACCGCTTATACCGTGCGTACCGCGCAGCTGCTCGATCCGCATTGCGATCTGCTGCTGGTCGGCGACAGCCTGGGGCAGGTGATCTACGGTCTTCCCTCCACCGTACCCGTAACACTGGACATGATGGCCGCGCACGGCGCGGCGGTCGTGCGGGGCAGCTATCACGCAATGGTAGTCGTCGACATGCCCTTCGGCAGCTATGAAGCCTCGCCCGAAAAGGCATTTGAGAGCGCGGCGTGGCTGCTAAAGCAGACCGGCGCGGCGGCGGTGAAGCTGGAAGGCGGCGTGGCGATGGCGCCGACCGTCAAGTTCCTCGTCGATCGCGGCATCCCGGTGATGGGTCATGTCGGCCTGACGCCGCAGGCTGTAAACGTACTCGGCGGCTATGGCGCGCGCGGCCGGACGCAGGAAGAAGCCGCGAAAATCATCGATGACGGGCAGGCGATCGATCGCGCGGGCGCTTTCTCGCTGGTGGTGGAGGGCGTAATCGAGCCGATCGCGATCGAACTCACCCGTTCGATCGATTGCCCGACGATCGGCATCGGCGCATCGGCGCATTGCGACGGGCAGGTGCTGGTTACCGAGGACATGCTCGGTATGTTCGAGCGCACGCCGCGTTTCGTGAAGCGCTATGGAGACATGGCGGGGTTCATCGCCGAGCGCGCCGAAGCTTATGCCGGCGAGGTCCGCAACCGCGCCTTTCCCGGCGTGGAACAGACCTATCAGCCGAAATAGCAATCCGCTTCCGTTTCTCCCGGCGCGTCGCTAAACAGGCGCGCTTTCCCCGGACCCGGAGTTCCCCTTGGCCCTGACGCCGCAAAATAACGAAGCGTTCCTGCGTGAAGTCGATGAAGAACTGCGCAAGGATCAGGCGCTCGATTTCTGGCGACGTTATGGCCGCTGGCTGATCGCTGCGATCGTCGGCGGGCTCGCGGTGTTCGCCGGTTTTCTGATCTGGCAGAACCAGCAGCAAAAGCGCGCGGAACGCGAGGGCGAGCAGCTTCAGGTTGCCTATGATGATCTCGCAGCCGGCAAGGTGGATGCCTCTGCCAAGTCGTTGGCGCAACTCGCCCAGTCGAAGTCGGATGGTTATCGCGCGTCAGCGCGCTTCAGCCAGGCCGACATCGCGCTGCGCAAGGACGATCTGAAGGGCGCGGCGCAACAGTTCGCCGCGATCGCGGAGGATCAGTCGATCGCGAAGCCGTTCCGCGATCTGGCGCTGATCCGTCAGACCAGCGCGGAATTCGATACGTTGAAGCCGGAAGTGGTGGTCAGCCGTCTGCGTGGGCTGGCGATCGCGGGCAATCCCTATTTCGGCAGTGCGGGCGAACTGGTCGCGATCGCCTATTTGAAGCAGGGGCGGCGCGATCTCGCCGGGCAATTGTTTGGGCAGATCGCGGCATCGGAGCAGGTGCCACCGTCGATCCGTCAACGCGCGGTTCAGATGGCCGGGGTATTGGAAGCGGGCAACGCGAAAACCGCGAGCGGCAACGAAAAGGCCAAGCAGTAATGAAGAAGGTTTTGGCTGCGCCGCTGGTGATTGCCGCGCTTGTGGGTTTGAGTGGCTGCGGGATTTTCAAGGGCCATGGCCCGAAGAAGACCCCGACGCTGGGTGAACGTATCCCGATTCTGGTTTCCGAAAACGGTGCCGCAGTCGACCCGTCGCTTTCTGCGGTGGCGGTCACGCTACCGCCGGCCGCGCCGAACGACGCCTGGGCGCAGCCCGGCGGCAACGCATCCAAGAATATGGGCAACCTCGCGCTTGCCGCGTCCCCGACGCGGGCGTGGTCCGCGCGGATCGATGGTGGGTCCAATCGGCAGCGGCTGGGCGCGGCGCCGGTGATCGCTGACAACAAACTGTTCGTGGTCGATGTCGATGCCGTGGTTCACGCGTTTCGAGCGGATACCGGGGCGTCGCTGTGGACCACGGCCATGGCGACCGGCAAGAAAAACACTGCGGCGCGCTTCGGCGGCGGTGTCAGCTTTGAGGATGGCAAGGTCTTTGCCACCGATGGTCTTGGCGATGTGGTGGCGATGAACGCCGCCGACGGCGCGATCCTGTGGCGCGCGAAGCCGGGTGGCCCGCTGCGCGGCGCACCGACCGTCGCAAACGGCCAGGTCTATGTACTGAGCCAGGACAATCAGTTGTTCGCGCTCGGTGAAGCGGACGGCAAGGTCGTTTGGGCTGAATCCGGCAGCCTCGAGTCGCAAGGCGTATTCGGTGTTGCCGCGCCGGCTGCTGCTGCTGGAACGGTCATCGCGGGCTTCTCCTCCGGCGAACTGAACGCCTATCGTTACGAGAATGGCCGCACCCTGTGGCAGGACGCGCTTTCGCGCACCTCGATGTCCACCTCGGTTTCCAGTCTCGCCGATATCGATGCCGATCCGGTGATCGCCGATGGTCGCGTCTATGCCGTCGGGCAGGGCGGACGCATGGTCGCGCTGGAGATTTCCACCGGCCAGCGGCTGTGGGAACAGAATCTCGCCGGCACTTCCACGCCATGGCTGGCGGGCGAGTGGCTGTTCGTCATCACCGATGATGCGCGGCTGATCTGCCTGTCGCGCGCCAACGGCAAGGTACGCTGGATCTCGCAGCTGCGCGGCTACAAGAACGTCAAGAAGAAGTCCGGGCCCTATGTCTGGTTCGGGCCGGTGCTGGCGGGCGACAAATTGTGGCTCACCAATACGCGTGGCGAAATCGTCGGCGTCTCGCCCAGCGATGGCAGTGTCGTGACGACGATCCAGCAGGGCGCGGAGCTTGGTTTGCCGCCGGTCGTGGCCAATTCCACACTCTATGTTGTCGATCAGAAGGGTCGATTGACCGCGTATAGGTGACGGCGGCGCGCGTTGCGGCTATTGCGCCGCGATGCCGCTTCCAACTGTAGCGATCGTCGGCCGACCAAATGTCGGAAAATCGACCCTGTTCAACCGCCTCGTCGGCAAGAAGCTGGCGTTGGTAGACGACCGTCCGGGCGTCACGCGAGATCGGCGCGAGGGCGACGCGCACCTGCTCGGGCTCGATTTCCGCGTCGTCGATACGGCGGGCTATGAGGATCAGGATCCCGATACGCTCCCCGGCCGGATGCGCCGCCAGACCGAAGCGGCGGTGAAGATCGCGGACGTCGCGCTGTTCATCGTCGACGCACGCGCCGGGATCGTCCCGCTTGATGAGGAAATCGCGCGCTGGCTGCGTGGATCGACCACGCCGATCGTCCTGGTCGCCAACAAGGCCGAAGGGCGCGCAGGCGAGCAGGGTATCCTTGAATCGCTCTCGCTCGGCTTTGGCGATCCCGTGCAGCTTTCTGCCGAGCATGGCGAAGGCATCGCCGATTTGTTCGAGGCGCTGCTGCCGCATCTGGAAAGCGAAGGGGAAGACGAGCCCTTCGTCGCGGACGAGGACGAGCAATCGGATGAGGATCGGCTCAACGCGCCGCTCCAGCTTGCCATCGTCGGGCGCCCCAATGCGGGCAAGTCCACCCTGGTCAATCGGATGCTGGGTGAGGATCGCATGATCACGGGCCCGGAGGCGGGCATTACGCGCGATTCAATCGCGATCGACTGGGAATGGCAGGGCCCGGATGGCCCCCGTCAGGTGCGGTTGATCGACACCGCCGGGATGCGCAAGCGCGCCAAGGTGCAGGACAAGCTGGAGAAACTGTCCGTCGCGGACGCGCTCCACGCGGTCGACTTCGCCGAAGTGGTTGTCCTGCTGCTAGACGCCACGCTGGGGCTGGAGGCGCAGGATCTGCGGATTGCAGACAAGGTGCTATCCGAGGGCCGCGCCCTCATCATCGCGCTCAACAAATGGGATGTCGCGGCCGATCCCTCGTCGTTGTTCAACGGCGTGCGCAAGGCGCTGGAGGACGGGTTGAGCCAGGTGAAGGGCGTGCCTTTGCTCACTGTGTCGGCGGTGACGGGGCGGGGCATCGATCAGCTGATCGGGGCCGCGTTCCAGACGCGTGCGGCATGGTCGCGCCGGGTCGGTACCGGCGAGCTGAATCGCTGGTTCGAGCGTGCGATCGAGGCGAATCCTCCGCCGGCGCCGGGCGGCAAGCGGATCAAGATGCGCTATGTGACGCAGGTGAAGACACGCCCGCCAAGCTTCGTGATCTTCGGCACTCGGGTTGATCAACTACCGGCCAGCTATGAGCGCTATCTGACGAACAGCATGCGTCGCGATCTCGATTTCGGGGCGGTGCCGATTCGTCTGTCGTTGCGTGCTGCGCGCAACCCTTACGCGAAGGACTGATCGCACCCGGCCCGCGCTTTGAAACGCGCGGGTCGTTTCGCTCGCGAAAAGTTTCGTGGCGGTAATCCATGCTTACGCGGTGTTTACGATCGTCGGTTAATGACGACGCCGGACGTCGCGATCGAAGCGCGAGCATGGAGGGACAGGTGGCGGTCGAAAGCTCCACGCTGGTCGATTGGAACATATTCGCACGCGCGCGCACCGAATTGGGCGCGGGCTTCATCCGCATTCTCGGCTACTTTCGCGAAGACGGGGTAAAATCCGTCGCCGCGATCGAGCGCGCCGCGCAAAATCAGAATGCTGCCGCGATGGTGATCCCGGCGCATACCCTGAAGGGTGAATCGCTACAATTCGGTGCGGAACCGCTCGCCGCACTGGCCGAATCGATCGAGCTTGCCGCGCGTTATTGCGTTGAAACGCGCGACGCGCCGACAGGGCTGATCGAGGAAATCGTGAAATTGCGGCCGTTGTTCGATCAGACGCTTACCCTGCTCGAGCATGAAGCCAATCCACTGGTCGAGCGGCGCCCGGGAGGGTTCGGTCGTCGTGGCGGGTTGAGCGGATTCGGCCACGAATAGATTGTTTCCCCCGCGCCCATAACAGGCACGGGGGAAGCGTTCAGCCGTCGTGCTCACTCTTGGCGTTGAGCTGAATATAATTCTGGATCCCCATACGCTCGATCATGTCGAACTGGCGCTCCAGCGTGTCGACATGCTCTTCCTCGCTTTCGAGGATCTTGGTGAACAGATCGCGGCTGACGTAATCCTTCACTTCCTCGCAATAAGCGATCGCACCCTTGAGTTGGGCGACGGCCTCTTCTTCCAGCGCGAGATCGGCCTTCAGCACTTCCTCAACGGTTTCGCCGATGCGAAGGCGGCCGAGCAGCTGAAAATTGGGCAGACCATCGAGGAACAGAATGCGCTCCGCCAGCCAGTCGGCGTGCTTCATCTCGTCGATCGATTCGTGGCGTTCGAACTCGGCGAGTTTCTTGACGCCCCAGTGATCGAGCATGCGATAGTGTAACCAATATTGATTGATCGCGGTCAGCTCGTTCTTGAGCGTCTCGTTGAGCAATTCGATGACGCGCGCGTCGCCCTTCATTTTTATAACTCCGTTTGTCGCGACTGTTTTACGCCCCCGAGGGCAATCACGGCAACCGGAAAAATGGCGGATTTCTGCGGATTTTGTTGCTGCGACTGTTACGCAGCAGCGCGTTCCTGATCGATAATGGCTCGCGCGAACGTAACGCACTGCCCGCATTTCGGCTGACGCCCGAGCGAACGATAGGCCTGGCAAGTCGTCTTCGATCCGGTTCGCGCGGCTTCGCGCACTTCACTCTCACGGATAGCATTGCAAACGCAGACGACCATGCGGCACTCCCTCGCTCTGTGCCACGTCTAGAGCTATTGCGATGCGGTCGCAAGTATTTTTGCGGGTGATTCGCAATTACGAATCAGGCGCGCCGGCGGAATGGCTGCCACCGTCCGCGCGCCATGCTGCGCCACAGCCACTCGCATGGGCCGTAAGCGAATCGCTCCAGCCACGGCCGCGACCACGACAGCATCGCGATCCACACCGCCAGCACCACCGGGTAAAGTTGCCACCGCTCCAGCCGCCCGAACCAGCCAAGGCCATAACCGTAAAACAGAAACGTGCAGATCACGCTGGTGGCGAGATAATTGCTGAAAGCCATTCGCCCGGCGGCGGAGATCCGCGTGGTCAGCCAGCCGATCCGCCCGGAAGTCACCAACAGGATGACGAGCGCGGCATGCGCCATCGATTGCCACGGCCGCAGCAGGGCGAGGTGCAGCGGCTCGCTAAGGATCATCACGATCGGATCGAAGCGCGTGCGCGTCAGCCAGCCGGCGAGCGCGATATAAAGCGGAATGGTGAAGGCATATCCCCCGATCGCCACCCCCCAATAGGCGCGTCGTGACCATGTTCCGGAGAAGAAGCCGGTGTGGAACAATGCCATGCCCAGCAGCATCAGGCCGAGCGTATCCGGCAGCATCGACGGCATTACCCGCGTTTCGAGATAGAAAGCGTCCCGCGCGCGGGCGTGGGCGATCGTGCGCCAATCCCCGCGATAGGTGGCGATCTCCTGTGCGGCGGATGGGTGTGCAGGGACGAGCGCCGCGCGATAGGACGCCCATTGCGTACGCACCGTCTCGCTTGCCTCGGGCGCGCCGGCGATTGCCTCGAACCGTCGTGTATCGACATAACCGAGCACGCCGAACGCGAGTTGCCACAGCAACAACGCGCCTGCGACGCCCACCAGCAATCGCGCCGGCCAGCGCCACACCGCGAACACCAACGCGCCGCACAACGCGTAAAGCGTCAATATGTCGCCCGCCCAGATCAGATAGGCGTGGATCAGGCCGATCGCGAACAGGCTGGCCATCCGTGCATAATGCACGCGTGCCGGGTGGGCCCCGTTCTCCATCGCGCGCTCCGCGATCAGCAGGGTGGAGGCGCCGAACAACATGGTGAACAGGCCGCGCATCTTGCCATCCGCGAACACGAAGACGATCGCCCAGCTCCACCAATTGGCCCCCGTCGCGCTGCCGGCAAAATTGGGATCGACATAAGCGTAGCCGGGAAGTGCGAAGGAGATGATGTTGAGCAGCAAAATGCCCATCACCGCGATGCCGCGCACCGCATCCAGCGTCGCGATGCGTGGCGGCGGTGGCGTCGCGCCGGAGAAGGGGGTCACCGTCGCGCGATAAACGCGATCGGCAGGCCGACCAGCACGATATGGCAGAAAAGTTGCGTTTCGACCGCAAGTATCGATGGCATCACGCCGAACCGCAACGGCACGACGATCAGGTTCATCACGACAAAGGTGACGATGCCATAGCCGATCCCGCCGAGGATCGGTTGGCGACGCAGCCACGGCATGCGATCGGCCGCGAGGACGAACGCCGTCGCCATTGCCGCCATCAGCGCGAAATGGACCGCGAGCCCAAGCAGCGCCACCGGCAGCCCGCGCACCGGCACGCCCGGAAACGGGCCCGACGCAACATAGGCGAGCATTTCCGAGACGGTGCGCCGCGCGAAGAGCAGCGTCAGCCCGATCGCGGCAAGGATATCGAGCGTTCCAGCCACCAGGGTCGCGCGGACGATACGGGCGACGGGCGCGGAGCGGGCTTGCTGCATGATGGAGGGCCTGCCTTACTCTTGTGTGGGTGATTGCATAGAATGCCGGTGGTGAATTGCCAATTCGAGCCGGCGGTCGGCCGCGCGCGAATCCCCATGCGTCGGCAATTTCGTTGCGCAACGCGGAGGTGGAACGGCGACGCCGGGAAAGGCGTATGCTGTCAGCGCGTCGGATCGTCGCGGGCGACCGGCGTTGCGCCCGTGATCGAAGGGCTCGCAACGCTCCGCGGTGTGCTTCGCCACAATGGCAAGCGAGCAGTGCCGCGGTGCGCCCCTGTTCGCCGCAGGCGCTATCGCGGCCCGCTCAGACTGTCGCCGCGCTTGCCAGCCCGCATTCGGCTTCGCCGGTTTCGATCTGAATCGTCGCATGGCCGATCCCGAAGCGTTCGTGGAGCATCGCCTGCGCCGAATGGAGGAAATCGTCGCCCGGATGGCCGGCGGGGATCAGCAGGTGCGCGGTCAGCCCCGGCTCCGTGGTCGACATCGGCCAGATGTGGAGATCATGCACGTCGCTCACGCCCGGAAGCGCGGCGAGCGCGGTCTCCACTCCGTCATAATCGATGCCGCGTGGCACGGCGGCGAGCGCCATCTCCACCGTTTCGCGCAACAGGCCCCAGGTCTGCCAGAAGATCAGCACCACGATCAGCAGGCTGACGATCGCGTCGATCCACGCGGCGCCGGTCAGCCAGATCGCGACGCCGGCGACCACCACGCCTGCGGATACCATCGCGTCCGCCGCCATGTGGAGATAGGCGCCACGGATATTGGGATCGCCCTTGCGGCCGGATGCGAACAACAGCGCGGTGCCCGCGTTCACCAGAATGCCGATCGCCGCGACCCATGATACCGTCAGGCCGGATATCGGCGCGGGGTCGCCGAACCGCTCCACCGCCTCCAGCGCGATTGCGCCAAGCGCGACGAGCAGGAGCAGCCCGTTGGCGAGCGCGGCGAGGATCGTCGAGCCCTTCAGCCCGTAAGTGAAGCGCTTGGACGGCGGGGTGCGCGCCAGCGCCGCACCGCCCCACGCCACCGCCAGCCCAAGCACGTCGGACAGATTGTGCCCGGCATCGGCGAGCAGCGCGACCGAATTGGTCAGCAGCCCGGCAATCGCCTCGGCGATCAGATAAGCGAGGTTGAGCCCGATCCCGATCGCGAACGCGCGATCCCAGCGCGCGGGCGGCGTATGGTGATGATGGCCGTGGCCGTGGCCGTGGCCGTGGCCGTGGCCATGGCCATGCCCGTCATCATGGCCATTCGAATGATCGTGTTTGTGTCCGTGATGATGCAGCCCCATCAGGCAGCCTCCAGCAATCGTTCGGCCTGCGCGCGTGCTTCGTCGGTAATGGTCGCGCCTGATAGCATTCGGGCAATCTCCTCGCGGCGTTCGCCCTCGCCAAGCGCGGTGACGCCGGTGCGGGTGACGATCCCGTCGTGGCGTTTCGCGATCAGCAGATGCGCCGCGCCGCGCGCCGCGACCTGCGGGCTGTGCGTTACGACGAGCAACTGGGCGTGCCCGGCGAGCCGCGCCAGCCGGTCGCCGATCGCGGAGGCGACCGCGCCGCCCACGCCGCGATCGATCTCGTCGAACACCATGGTCGCCGCGCCGCCCTCCGCCGCCAGCGCGACCTTCAGTGCGAGGATGAAGCGCGAAAGCTCGCCGCCGCTGGCGATGCGGATCAACGGTGCGAACGGCGCGCCGGGGTTGGTGGCGATTTCGAATTCCACGCGGTCCTTGCCCGCCGCGCTCCAGCCATCGCGATTGGCGGGCGCGATCGCGGTGCGGAAGCGCGCCGCATCGAGCTTGAGCGGGGCGAGTTCACCGGCGACGGCGGCGTCGAGCCGGGCGGCGGCGGCGGCGCGCGCCTCACTGAGAACGGCGGCGGCCGCATCATAGTCGCGCGACGCTTGTGCCACCCGCGCCTCCAGCGCGGCAATGCCTTCTTCGCCGGCGTTGAGCCGCGACAGGCGTCCGCGCAATTCGTCCGCCAGCGCGGCGAGATCGTCGGGCTGGACGCGATGCTTGCGCGCGAGGCCGCGCAGTTCGAACAGCCGCGCCTCGTCATCCTCCAGCGTGCGGGGATCGTAAGCCAGCGCGATTCGCGCGTCGTGCAGCCGCTCCTCGGCGGTGCCGGCTTCGATCAGCGCGCGGTCGATCGCGGCGAGCGCGTCGGCCAGCGCGGCGTGATCCGGGGCGACGCGCTCCAGCGCGCGCGCGGCCTGACGCAGATGCGCCAACGCGCCATCCGACCCTTCGAGATGCCCCGCGATCGTGCCGAGATCGTCCGCGATCTTCTCCGCGCGCTGCATCGTTCGGCGCTTGTCGGCGAGCGCCTGTTCCTCGCCCGGTTCCGGCGCCAGCGCGTCCAACTCGCCCACCGCATGTTCGAGCCATTCGCGATCGCGCGCGGCGGTGTCGATCTCCGCACGCGCGGCGGTCAGCGCATCCTCCGCCGCGCGCCGCTCCGCCCAGGCGGCGGTGGCCGCGGCGGTGTCGATCCGCCCGAAAGCGTCGAGCAGCGCGCGATGCCCGGCGGGCTCCAGCAGGCCGCGATCGTCGTGCTGGCCGTGAATCTCCACCAGCAGCGCGCCGATTTCGCGCAGCAGCGCGGCTGATGCCGGCTGATCGTTGATGAACGCGCGGCTGCCGCCATCGGCCTTGACCGTGCGGCGGATGATGAGCGGTTCGCCCGGCTCCGCCGCGAATCCGTTGGCGTCTAGCAGGCGTGCCGCTTCCACCGGGGGGTCGAAGCTGGCGGTGACCGACGCCTGCGTCGCGCCGTGGCGCACCAGCCCGCTGTCGGCACGCTGGCCGAGCGCCAGCCCCAGCGAATCGAGCAGGATCGACTTGCCCGCGCCGGTTTCCCCGGTCAGCACGCCAAGGCCGGGGCCGAATTCAAGATCCAGCGCCTCGATCAGCACGACATCGCGAATCGACAGCGCCGTCAGCATCGCGCGACACTGCGCGCGCGCCGACCCGGCGAAAGGCCATACCGGGCGGCAACGATCCGCGCCCGGATCATGCCATCAGTTTCCCGGCGTGGCGGAAGACGGGCTTGCCGCCGTCGGCTTGCCGGGTGTTTCCACCGCCGGGGCGGCGGATGGCGCGGCGGTGCCCGGCGTCGCGGCCGGCGTGGTTGCCACCGGCACGATCGGCTGGCCGGGAGCAATCGGCGCGATCGTAGCGGGCGGATATTCCTTCACCAGCTTGAAGGCGCGCGCATACCAATCGGTGCCGGGATAGTTCGCGCCGAGCACGGCGGCGGATTTCTCCGCCTCGTTGCGCACGCCGAGCGCCAGATAGGTTTCGGTCAGCCGCATCAGCGCCTCGGGCGTATGCGTCGTGGTCTGATATTCGTCGATCACCTTGCGGAAGCGCAGCGTCGCCGCGAGCCACTGGCCGCGCCGTTCGTAGAAGCGGCCGATCTCCATTTCCTTGCCCGCGAGGTGATCGCGGACCAGATCGACCTTCAGCCGCGCATCGGCGGCGTAGCGCGAATTGGGATAGCGGCGGATCAGCTCGCCCAACGCATCCTGCGCCTGGGAACTGATCTTCTGATCGCGGGTGACGTCGCTGATCTGCTCATAATAGCACAGCGCGATCAGGTAATAAGCGTAAGGCGCATCCTTGTTGCCGGGATGGACCGAGATGAACCGCTGCGCAGACTGGATCGAATCCGTATAGCTGCGCGCGAGATAATGGCTGAACGCGCCCATCAGCTGCGCACGGCGCGCCCAGATCGAATAGGGGTGCTGCCGCTCCACTTCATCGAACAGCGCGGCGGCTTCCTTGTAGCGATGCTGATCGAGCCGATTCTTCGCAGCCGTGTAGAGCGTACCCACGTCGCGCGCGACATAGGGCAGATCGCCCTTGGCGCGATTGCGGGCGCAGCCGGCGATCGGAATGGCGAGAGCGGCGACCAGCGCCAATGCCAGCGGACGAGAAAAATGGGTACGCATCTATAACGCCTTTAGCCTATGCCCGCCGCCGCGAACAACGGGGAAACGCATTCAATGCGACGTGCGTTGAATGCCGACGATCGAGCTATTCGGAGACGGACATGACTGCGACCTTGCTGGCGACCAAGCGCGTCGAAAAGCCATGGGGCCGCGATCACCTTTATCCCGGCTTTCCGGACCCGGTGCCGGGCGGAAAGCCGATCGGCGAAGTGTGGTTTCAGTCGCCGCATCCCTATGAGCCGGAATTGCTGATCAAATATCTGTTCACGAGCGAAAAACTGTCGGTGCAGGATCATCCGTCCGACGCCGAGGCGCGGGCGCGCGGCTTGCCGCGCGGCAAGGACGAATGCTGGGTAGTCCTTGCCGCCGAGCCCGATTCGACGATCGCAATCGGGCCAAAGGCGCCGCTGACGGCGGAAGAACTGCGCGCGAGCGCACTCGACGGAACGATCGAGGGCAAGCTCGACTGGAAGCCGGTGAAGGCGGGCGATTTCTATTATTCGCATTCCGGGGTGATCCACGCGATCGGCGCGGGGCTGACCGTTATCGAAGTGCAGCAGAATGCCGACGTTACCTATCGCCTGTATGATTACGGCCGGGGGCGTGAATTGCATCTGGATGATGGCGTCGCGGTGGCGGATCTCAACCCATGGTCTCCACCGCCGATGCCCGGCGAGGTGTCGCCCGGCCGCACGATTCTGGTCGAAGGGCCGAAATTCGTGCTGGAGCGGTGGAGCGGCGGTAATCGAGATATTGCATTGCCGGACGGGGAATCGGGCTGGCTGGTGCCCATCGCCGGTTCCGGCGTGATCGGCGGGGTCGCGTGGCGGGCCGGCGAATGCGTGATGGTGTCCGGGGCCGAGGAACTGCACGCCGAAGCGGGGAGCGACCTGTTGTTCGCTTATCCGGGGACACGGCGGATGGCGGCGGCATCCGTCGCGTAAACGCACCGTCCCGAAACAGGATTCGCTTTGGAAATCGCCAAGTGAATGAAACGTTAGGACCGGCTAGACAACCACCAAATATCAATAAGCGGTATTACGGTGTTGGTCGCTGGCTTTGACTATCTGAAATCGGGAGATTGGGGATGATTATTAAATTCGGCGGAGCGGCAGCTCTTGCTCTTTCGGCGCTGACTGTTGCCATGCCGGCAAGTGCTGCAGTGACGGTCGGCGGCTTTACGTTGACGGCTAATGATTCATTCGGCGGCCAGAATGGCGTCCACTCGAACGGCACGCAGAGCGGCAACACGATTTACGGAAACGTCAATGGTGTATCCGGTAACGCGGGAGACGTCACCTTCACGTCGACCAATGCGCTGTCGATCACCGGCAAGGGTGAGGCCACCGTCCAGGGCGCGATAACCAATCTGGATGTGTTGTTCGGCTCTGCGTGGGACAACCTCACCTTCTCCTTCGCAAACATGAAGAAGGGGAGCGACAACACCTTCACCATGCTGGTGAATGGAATCGCGCTGTTTGATTCGTCGAATTGCTCCATCTGCACGGTGACGGGTTCGGGCCAGAACAAGTTCACGCTGGCCGGCACGGGCATTTACGACGTCGCGTTCAACTTCAACCCGGGGATTGGAACCGCGAAGCAATTCCGCGTTGAGGGTTTGAGCAGCGCGGGCGTTCCCGAACCGGCAACCTGGGCCCTGATGATCATGGGCTTTGGTGCTGTTGGCGGCATGTTGCGTTCGCGCCGGCGGGGTGCGGTCCGCTTCGCCGCCTGATCGGTTGCGTCTATCTATTGAAGAAACGAGGCGCCGGTTGGAAACAGCCGGCGCCTTTTTCGTGGGACGGGGTTTTGCTCGGGCCGCGTCAGGGCGACCGTTTCGTTCGCAAGCCGTGCGCGCCTGATTTTGTTTCACGGGTGGTTGAAGACAGGGTGCGATGAAGAATCGCCCTGTCATGTCATTGCCCGCGCTGTACTGTTATGATGCTCGCCACCACATTGAGTGGAGGCCGGCGCTATTTGCCCGACGCCTTTTCGAACATTTCCAGCCGCTCGCGATCTTCGTTCGTGACGAATTCGCACGCCAGCATCGTCCTGCCCTTCAGTCCGCGTCCTTGCCGCGCGACGATCGAGACGAGGCCCATGTCCTTCATCGGCTGCTCCGCGTCCGGCAGGACACGTGAGAAGCCGACGGAGGATGCGCCGAGCAGATGCGTCTTTTCCGGCGTGAGGTGATAGGTTTCCGCAAGCTGCGCCGCCACTTCGCCCGCGATCAGCACGCCATATGCGGAGCCCGCGAACAGCACGTCCTGCGTGGTGAAACCGTCGCGCGTGATCGGCGCGGGAAGGTGATAGATCGCCCCGCCAAGCCCTGACGTGTCATGCTTCCCCAGCTTTTCCGCCGCATGATAAAGCGCGGTGGCGCCGTCGAACGAATAAGGCGGCTGGCAGATCGCGCCGCCGAAGAAATCGGGCTCCGCCGCTTCCTGCGCGCTTGCTGGCATCGCCATGCCAGCGAGCGCGAGCGCCGCGAGCATGGCGATGCGGCGCGCGAGAGGCCTCATGCCGTGGCCATCAGCTTCGGGAAGAAGCCTTCATGCGCCTCACGCAGCGTTTCCAGCGCCACCACGTCATCGCGATTGGGGCGTTCGAAGATCAGGCGCTTGCCGCCGGTGCGGCCGAGCGGCTCGGCTTCTACGCCTGCCTCATGCGCGGCGGCCAGGAAATCGGCCAGCGAATGATCGTGGACGGTCACGACATAGACGCCCTGATCCTCCGCGAAGAACGATTCGGCGCAACCGAACGGCTGCTTGCGGTCGATCATCGCACCCATATCGCCCGCGAGCGCCATCTCAGCGAGCGTCACCGCGATGCCCCCGTCGGACACGTCGTGCACCGCCGAAAGCTGGCCCGACTGAATCCCGGCGCGGATCAGATCGCCCGTCGCCTTTTCGCGCGCGAGATCGACGCGCGGCGGCGGGCCTTCCTCGCGGCCATGGCATTCGCGCAGCCACAGGCTCTGCCCGAGATGGCCGTGGCGGGTGCCGACGGCGAGGATCACGTCGCCCGATCCCTTGAAGGCGATCGTCGCGGATTTGGTCCAGTCTTGCAGGATGCCGACGCCACCGATCGCGGGCGTCGGCAGGATCGCCGATCCGCCGCCGGTCGCCTTGCTCTCGTTGTAAAGGCTGACGTTGCCCGACACGATCGGGTAGTCCAGCGCGCGACAGGCGTCGCCCATGCCTTCGAGGCAGCCGACGATCTGGCCCATGATCTCGGGCCGCTGCGGATTGGCGAAATTCAGGCAATTGGTAATGGCGAGCGGGGTCGCGCCCACCGCCGTCAGGTTGCGCCACGTCTCGGCGACCGCCTGCTTGCCGCCCTCCACCGGGTCCGCGAAGCAATAGCGCGGGGTGCAATCGGTGGTGATCGCGAGCCCCTTGGCGGTGCCGTGGACGCGCACCACCGCGGCGTCGCCACCGGGGCGCTGCGACGTGTCCGCGCCGACCATGTGATCGTATTGCTCCCAGATCCAGCGGCGGCTGGCGATATCCGGCGAGCCCATCAGCGTCACCAGATCGGCGGCGATATCCTGCGTTTGCGGCACGTTCACCAGCGCCTTGGCCGGCGGGGTGGGCACGTGCGGGCGATCGTAGAGCGGCGCTTCGTCGGCGAGGGGCCCGAGCGGAATGTCGCATACGACATCGCCCTTCCACTTCAGCACCATGCGGCCGGTATCGGTGACATGACCGATCACCGCGAAATCCAGCTCCCACTTGCGGAAGATCGCCTCCGCCTCGGCCTCGCGACCGGGCTTCAGGACCATCAACATGCGCTCCTGCGATTCGGAGAGCATCATTTCATAGGGTGTCATGCCGGTTTCGCGCTGCGGCACGTCATCCATGATTAGTTCGATGCCGACACCGCCCTTCGACGCCATCTCGACGCTGGAGGAGGTGAGGCCGGCCGCGCCCATATCCTGAATCGCGACGATCGCGTCGGAGGACATCAGCTCAAGGCACGCTTCGATCAGCAGCTTTTCGGTGAAGGGATCGCCGACCTGCACCGTCGGGCGCTTGGCATCGGCATCCTCGCCGAAATCGGCGGAAGCCATGGTCGCGCCGTGGATGCCGTCGCGCCCCGTCTTGGAGCCGACATAGACGATCGGATTGCCGATGCCGGAAGCGGCCGAATAGAAAATCTTGTCGGTATCCGCGACGCCCACGGTCATCGCGTTGACGAGGATATTGCCGTCATAGGCCGGGTGGAAATTCACCTCGCCACCCACTGTCGGCACGCCGACGCAATTGCCATAGCCGCCGATGCCATGGACCACGCCGGAAATCAGGTGGCGCATCTTGGGGTGATCGGGCCGGCCGAAGCGCAGCGCGTTCATATTGGCGATCGGCCGCGCGCCCATCGTGAACACGTCGCGCAGGATGCCGCCGACGCCGGTCGCCGCGCCCTGATAGGGCTCGATGTAGCTCGGGTGGTTGTGGCTCTCCATCTTGAAGATGGCGGCTTGCCCATCGCCGATATCGATCACGCCGGCATTCTCGCCGGGGCCGCAGATCACCCAGGGCGCCTCGGTCGGCAGCTTCTTCAGGTGGATGCGGCTGGATTTGTAGCTGCAATGCTCGGACCACATCACCGAGAAGATGCCCAATTCCACCATATTCGGCTCGCGGCCGAGCGCGTGGAGGAGGCGGTCATATTCCTGCGGAGAGAGGCCGTGTTCGGCGACGATCTCGGGCGTGATCTGGCTCATGCCAGCGCCCTTAAGGCGCGAAGCCGGTTGGAACAACACCGGGATGGTGTGATCGATCGCCGAAACGGCCCGATCGCCGACAATTTCGGATGGGGATCGTGCTCCGGCTAATGTTTCCTGATGCGGCGCCCCAGCCGGCGCAGCAGCCCGCGCTTCGACAGCGGCTCGAACATTTCCGCCGGGCCTTCGGGATCGAGCACCTCATTGTCGGCGAGCCATTTCTTCACGCCGTCGAGATCGGGGACCCGATAAGGGATCAGCGACCGCCCCGCGCCGCGCAACGCCTCGATCGTGGCAATCAACCCCTTTTCGGCGATCGAGGCGGTAATTTCCGCCGGTTCGCGCCCAAGATGTTCCGCGACCAGCCCGTCGCGGATTTCGGCGATCCGCGGGCCGGTGTCGACAATTGTCACATCGCATTCGGTATCGAGCCGGAGCGAACGATTGTTGAAATTCGACGAGCCGACGCGGACCACTTCCTCATCGATTACCAGCACCTTGGCATGGACATAGATCGGCCGGCCCGACGCGGCGATCGGATGATACATGCGCAGCCGGTCATGCCGATCGTGCTGCTTCAGCGCCTGGAACAATCGCGCGCGCGCGGTGTCCATCGCGATCGGCTCCAGCCAGCCCTGCGCCACCACCGGGTTGATGATGACGATTTCCGGGCCATCCGGCTCGGCAAGCCGCGCCGCGATCGCCTCCGCGACGCGACGCGACGCGAAATACTGGCTTTCGGCGTAGATGCGTCGCTTTGCCCGCCGGATCAGATGAACGTAGAGCCGTTCGATCTCGTGAACCTCCGGCTGATCCGCATGATGCGGCTGGGTGCGTGAGATCGCGACATCGGTATCGATGAAATCGGGTGTCAGGCTGGGGGGCCAGCAATCATCGTGCTGCGGCGGCGCGGGAACGGTCGCGCCGCCCGCGATGCGCCAGCGATCGCGGCATAATTCACCGAGCGCGGCGGCGATTGGTCCCTCCAGCGCCGTCGTCGCATCATGCCACGGTTTATAGGGCTTGCCCCGCGGGGTGACGCGGTGCGGGTCGCCATCGCGATGGGCGCGGGTGTCCCAGCGTGCGTCCGTCATGTCGATCCCGCCGCAGAAGGCGATCGAATCGTCGATCACTACGATCTTCTGGTGCTGCGACGCGGCGATCGGATGGTGGTTATCGAGCTTCAGATGGATATTGCGCCTTGCAAACCGCCATTTGGTGAGCGTCCACAAGGTCTTGCCGCGAAATAGTGTCTTCAGTGCGCCCTTGTCCCAGCGCAGGATATAGACTTCCAGCCCCGGCGTGCGATCGACCAGCCAGCCGATGAATTCGCCCACCGTAACCGGAACACCGGGCTGGCCCTCGTCCCAGATCAGCCGGATACGGGCATCGAAATCCCAGCCGACCAGCAAAATCTGGTGTCGCGCCCGCTGCATCGCTTCCCATGCGGCGCGGAAATAATCGTCCGCGTCGATCACCACGGCCGCGCGAGCGGCACGCCTGACGCGCCAGCGGGTCGCGTCTGGAAGGTTCACAGAATCTCGTGCACGCGCTCGGGCGGGCGACCGATGACGACGCCCTTTTCGGTCTCGACCACCGGCCGTTCGATCAGCGCGGCATTCGCCGCCATTGCATCCAGCGCATCATCATTGCTGGCGAGCGCGGGCGCGTCCTTGCGCATCGCATCGCACGGCGCGATTCCGCCGCGCGCGTAGATGCGCGCCAGTTCGTCGCGCGTCGGCGGCGCCTTCAGATAGTCGATGATGCTAACATCTGCCCCGGCGGCGTTGAGCAGGGCGAGCGTCTCACGCGATTTCGAACAGCGCGGATTGTGCCAGATGGTTGCTTTCATGCCCTCTTTCTAAACAAGCCGGACGCGTGGTCCACCCTTCAGCGCCCGCGTCCGCGCGACCCAAAAGGCGAGCGCCGCAAGCAATCCATAAGCGACCAGCGCGAGCAAAGGTTGCGATGCCGGCACCGGATCGATCGGGGCGGTCGGCTGCGGCTGGAGCCAGTTGAACGCCTGCAGCGCGAACAGCGCGATGGTCAGCAGGGCGAGCGACAGGCGGCCGCCCGCGCCCTTTGTCTCGGTGCGGCTGGCGTAGAACAGCAGCGCGCCGCCGGTCAGCACAAGTTCCAGCGGCATCTCGATCGCCGGATGATTCCAAAGCGCCATGCCGTAGCGCGTGCCGCCCCCGAGCAGAGTCAGGTCGGGGGCGTGGACCAGCAGATCGAGCAGCCAGTGCGACGTCACCACCGCCGCGCCGATCGCGGCCGCCGGCCATCCGCCGCCCAGCAATCGCGTGCCGACCGCCCATGCCGCCGCAAAGCCCAGCGCGCCGATCAGGCTGTGGGTATAGGGCATGTCATAGAGGTCCATCGCGTTCATCGTCGTGAAGCCGGGCACGGCGCGCATATGCTCGACGCCGATCAGAACGAAGCTGAAGAAGGCGATGTCGACCAATTGGGCCGCGATGAACAGCGCGCCCAATCGCTGCGCTCTTGGGCTGCTCGCGGCGACGAGCGCCGGTGCGTAATGGCCAATGAACATGCGCTTTCCCCCTCCCGACGCCGGGGGTCGATCGTCGCTCAGCCCGGGCGGGGATGCAAGCGATCTCCCCCGGCCGCGGCGAGGCCGGGGAGGCGGGTCAGGCGAAGCGGACCGTTGCCGCGCGCCGACGACGCATCGCACCGCCGATCGCGCCGAAGCCGAGGATCATCAGCGCCCAGGTCGCGGGCTCTGGCACCCCGGCAGTGAACGCCTGAAAGCCGGAGATCGCATAATATTGATCCCCGTCGATCGCCGATAAACGGAATTGGTTGGTCGTGAAATTCGCCAATATCCCGCTGTCGCGCGTCATCAGGCCCCAGCCGCCGACCGTGCCGGCGGTGAATATCGACTGCCAGCCCGAGCCATTCCAATATTCGACGAGGTAGCTGTCGTTATTGTCGGCCTGAAGCACGAGATGATCGAAGGTGAAGCTCTGCGAGAGCTGCACCGTGATGTAATAAGGTGAAACGGTCTGCGTCTGATCCCACCAGAACGAGCCGTTGTTCCACTGCTGCCCATCGGGGGCGAGCGTGCTGCTGGCGATGCTGAGTATATTCGACGGCGTTGAGCCCGCTTCCCAGCCGGAACCTGCCCGCAGCACGCCGTCTCCGCCGGGCCAGCCGATCAAAATCCATTTTGTGGGTATCACATTCGCTGCGTTCGCCGCGCCGGGCAGTGCCGCCGCCATCAACGCCGTCGCTATCGAAGCCTTTAGTGCATTTCGCATACTCACCCCCTTGATCGAGCGATATGCGACCCCTTGCGCCGCGCCTTCGGTCAGGCGGCGGTCGTTCGTGAAATCAGGGTTAGCACAATCTTTCACCTCGCGCGAATTCTTCATCCGCGCGAGGTGGGTCATATTGGGGCGGTCGACCGGGGAAAGTCGCGGCAGGAATGCTATTCCTGCTTCGCCAGCCACTCCTCCAGCCACTTGATCGTATATTCGCCCTGCTGGAACTCAGGATCGTCGAGCAGCGCCTGATGCAGCGGGATGGTGGTCTTCATCCCGTCGATCACGAATTCCTCCAGCGCGCGGCGCAGCCGGCGCAGCGCGCCCTGACGGGTGGTGCCATAAACGATCAGCTTGGCGATCATGCTGTCGTAATAGGGCGGCACCTTATAGCCGGCGTACAGCCCCGAATCGACGCGCACATGCATCCCGCCCGGCGCGTGATATTGCTTCACCAGGCCGGGGGAGGGCGCGAAGGTGCGCGGATCTTCGGCGTTGATGCGGCATTCGATCGCATGGCCGCGGATCTGCACGTCCTGCTGACGCAACGTCAGCGGATGACCTTCGGCGATACGGATCTGTTCACGTACCAGATCGAGGCCCGTCACCATCTCGGTCACGGGATGTTCGACCTGCAGCCGGGTGTTCATCTCGATGAAGTAGAACGCGCCGTCTTCCCACAGAAATTCGATCGTACCGGCGCCGCGATAGCCCATGTCGGCCATCGCCTTGGCGACGATCCCGCCCATCCGATCGCGCTCGCTTTCGGAGATGACCGGGGAGGGGGCCTCTTCCAGCACCTTCTGATGGCGCCGCTGGAGCGAGCAATCGCGCTCGCCGAGATGGATCGCGTTGCCGTTGCCATCACCGAATACCTGAAATTCGATGTGGCGCGGGTTGCCGAGATATTTCTCCATATAGACGGTCGCGTCGCCGAACGCCGCCTTCGCCTCGCTGCCCGCTTGCTGCATCAGCGTTTCGAGCTGATCTTCGCTCGGCACCACCTTCATGCCGCGGCCGCCGCCGCCCGATGCGGCCTTGATCAGCACGGGATAGCCGATTTCGGCGGCAAGCTTCTTCGCTTCGTCGACATCGCTGATCGCGCCGTCGGAACCGGGAACGAGCGGCATGCCCAGCGCGCCGGCGGTGCGCTTGGCCTCCACCTTGTCGCCCATCGTGCGGATATGTTCGGGCTTCGGCCCGACGAAGATCAGCCCGTGCGCCTCGACGATCTCGGCGAACTTGGCGTTTTCGGAGAGGAAGCCGTAGCCCGGATGGATCGCGTCCGCACCGGAGATCTCGGCGGCGGAGATGATGTTCGGGATGTTGAGATAGCTTTCGGCGGCCGACGGCGGGCCGATGCAGATCGCCTCATCGGCGAGCCGCACATGCATCGCATCGGCATCGGCGGTCGAATGGACCGCGACCGTCTTGATGCCCATTTCGTGGCACGCGCGATGGATGCGGAGCGCGATCTCGCCGCGATTGGCGATCAGCAGTTTCTTGATCTGGGGCATTTTATGTTTCCTGACCGCACCAGCCCGCGCCCCGCCCCGGCGCACCGGAAACGGAACGGGCGGGCGCCGCGCGCATCTGTTTACTCGACGACGACCAGCGGCTGATCGAATTCGACCGGCTGGCCGTTTTCGACCAGTATCGCCTTTACCGTGCCGGTGCCGGGCGCGAGGATCGGGTTCATCACCTTCATCGCCTCGACGATCAGCAACGTGTCGCCGGTCTTAACCTGCGCGCCGACCGAAACGAATGGCGCTGCCGACGGATCGGCGGCGAGATAGACGGTGCCGACCATCGGCGAACGCACCGCATTGGCGTGGTTCGGCGCGGCCGGAGCCTCGGCGGCGGCGGGCGCTGCAACCGGCGCCATCGGTGCGGCGGCGGGCGCCGGAGCGTAATGCATCGCAGGCGCGGCCGCAGCGGCCTTGCGCGCGACGCGAATCTTGCGATCGCCTTCTTCCACCTCGATCTCAGTGAGGTGGGTCGCGTCGAGCAATTCGGCCAGCTGGCGGACCAGCCCGACATCGACCTTCATCGCGCCCTTGTTATCTTCGTTGTCAGCCATGTGACCAATTTTCCCCTGGGAATTTCAGGGCGCGCGCTCTGTCAGAACCGCGCCGCTGCTTCAAGCGCGAGCATATAGGACACGGCGCCGAAACCGGCGATCGTGCCCTTCGCCGCGCGCCCGACGAAAGAGATGTGGCGGAATTCCTCCCGCGTATGTGGATTGGACAGGTGCACCTCGATCACCGGCGTCCGCACCGACTTGATCGCGTCATACAGCGCGATCGAGCTGTGGGTGAAGGCTCCGGCGTTGAGGATCACGGCCTTTGCGCCGCTCGCCTGCGCCTCATGCAGCCAATCGACGAGATGCCCCTCGTGGTTCGATTGACGCATGTCGATTTCCAGCCCCAGTTCGCGTCCGCGATCCTCCATCCGCCCGGCGATATCGTCGAGCGTGTCATGGCCATAGATCTCCGGCTCGCGCGTGCCGAGCAGATTGAGGTTCGGGCCATTGAGGACATAGACGAGGCTGCTCATCGCGGCCCTTCTCGCATTGCCGAACGCCAAGCGCAACATTGCCCCTGTTGCGTGAGCGCCCTAGATGGCGCCGCATGACGCATATCGACGGCACTATCTCGATCACCGTGAACGGCGAGCATCGCCGCGTCGCGGCCGGCCTGACGCTCGCGGGCCTCGCCAATGAACTCGGCTTCGCCCCGGAAAAAGTGGCGGTGGAACGCAATCTGGAAGTCGTGCCGCGCTCCACGCTCGGTGCGGTGCATCTCGACGACGGCGACGAGCTGGAAATCGTCCATTTCGTTGGTGGTGGCGATCATGCCGACGACACGTGGACGGTGGCGGGGCGGACCTTCCGTTCGCGGCTGATCGTCGGCACCGGCAAATATAAGGATTTCGCGCAGAACGCCGCCGCGCTGGAAGCGTCCGGCGCGGAGATCGTCACGGTCGCGGTGCGTCGTGTGAACGTCAGCGATCCGAACGCGCCGATGCTGACCGATTTCATCGATCCGAAGAAGATCACATATCTGCCGAACACCGCCGGCTGCTTCACCGCCGATGATGCGATCCGCACGCTGCGGCTGGCGCGCGAGGCGGGCGGCTGGGATCTCGTTAAGCTGGAGGTGCTGGGCGAGGCGCGCACGCTTTATCCCGATATGGTGGAAACGCTGCGCGCGACGGAGGTGCTCGCGAAGGAGGGCTTCCTGCCGATGGTCTATTGCGTCGACGATCCCATCGCGGCGAAGCGGCTGGAGGATGCGGGCGCGGTTGCGATCATGCCGCTGGGCGCGCCGATCGGATCGGGCCTCGGCATCCAGAATGAAGTGACGATCCGATTGATCGTGGAGGGCGCGAAGGTGCCGGTGCTGGTCGATGCCGGCGTCGGTCAGGCGTCAGACGCGGCGCGCGCGATGGAGCTTGGCTGCGATGGCGTGCTGATGAACACCGCGATCGCCGAGGCGAAAGACCCCATATTGATGGCTGCCGCGATGAAGGCGGCGGTCGAGGCGGGGCGGTTGAGCTATCGCGCCGGCCGCATGGGCAAGCGCCGCTATGCCGATCCGTCCAGCCCGCTGGCCGGGCTGATCTGAGGAACCGGCCGCCGGTTGGTCCGTTGGTTTTCCACAGGTGCCGCACTCACGCGGCGTTCCCATAGGAGACCGGACATGGGCGAATTGGTCGACAAGATCAAAGGCAACGTGAACGAGGCCGTCGGCAAGGCGAAGCAGGCGATGGCCGATAAAGACCCAGCTACGCGCACCGACAAGGACGCGGAGCTGGAGGGCGAGGGCGCCAGGCAGGAGCTGAAGGGCAAGGCCCAGCAGTTCATCGGCAAGGTGAAGGGCGCACTGGGCGACGATATCTGATCGGTGCCTGAAAAGTCGTGCGGCGCTCGCCGTGAATGGGCCGTTTCGGGATGCCGGAGCGGCCCTTTTCGCATCATGTTGCGGGTGCCGGAACGATCGCGACAATTTGCCCCAAAGCCGCCGTAATCCTGCAATCCCGCGCAATATCGCGGAGAGCAAAAAGGCGTTTCTCCTCCCCGCCGCCCGGTTCCCTCACGGATGGCGTGTTCGAGGAGTTTCATCATGTACCAGTATCTTTCCGCCCCGGTCGCTGGCCTCGCGCTGCTGGCGCCGGTTGCGGGCGTCGCGCTGTTCGCCGCCATCGCCGCGACACCGGCCGAGGCGCAGGACGCGACAGCCTTTCAGGGACCACGCGTGGAGGCGACGGTGGGGCTGGACCAGCTTCGCTTCGATCTCTCCAATATCGGCGGCGCGGGCCGCGATAAGGCGAGTGACATCGGTTATGGCTTTGCGCTCGGATACGACAAAGCGGTGGCGCCCAAATTGCTGATCGGCGTGGAAGGGGGAATGAACTTCTCCGACGTATCCTATGCCGATGACGCGTTGCGCAGCCGGCGCGAGTTTGACGTATCGGGCCGGATCGGCACGCCGATCACCCATAACACGCTGCTTTACGGCAAGATCGGCTACAGCAATTTGCAGGTGCGCGAACTCGATCAGACGCGCAATCTCGATGGCCTGCTGCTTGCTGCCGGGGCCGAGGTGAAGGTGTCGCCGATCGTCTATCTCAAGAGCGAATATCGCTACGCCACTTATGGCGACGGCTATTCGACCAACGGCGTGCTGACCGGCGTCGGCGTGCGCTTCTGATCGCCCGCGAAGCGGTAGGGAGCCCCTACCGCTTCGCGATTGCCGAGAGGGTGGTGCCGGCGGTGATCTGCTCGATATCGGTTTTCACATGGAGCAGTCGGACGCCGTGCTCGGCCATCGCGCGGTCCAGCGCGGGAGCGAAATCGGCGGTGCGGGTCACGGTTTCGCTCCATCCGCCATAAGCGCGGGCGAGCAACGCGAAATCGGGATTGGCGAGCCGGGTGGCGGAAATGCGCCCCGGGAACTCGCGTTCCTGATGCATCCGGATCGTGCCATAGGCGCCATTGTCGACAAGGATCACCAGCAGATCGCAACCATGTTGCACGGCGGTGGCGAGTTCCTGCCCGTTCATCAGGAAATCGCCGTCCCCCGCCAGCGCGACCACCATGCGTTCCGGGTGACGCCGCGACGCCGCCACGGCCGCCGGCACGCCATAGCCCATCGCCCCCGCCGTGGGTGCAAGCTGCGTGCCCGGCCCCGCATAGGGCCAATAGCGATGCCACCAGCCGGAGAAATTGCCCGCCCCGTTGCAGATGATCGTATCCGCCGGCAGCCGCTCGCGCATCGCGGCGACGCATGGGCCGAGGTCCATGACCACACCGTCGCGCGCGCGCGGCGTGGACCATGCGAGATAATCGCCATGCGCCGCCGCCGCGTCCGCCCGCGCCGGCGCATCGATCGCGGCGACCGCGCTCGCGAAGGCTGCCATCGACGCGCAGATCGCGAGATCGGTGGCATAGGTCATGCCGAGTTCGCCCGCATCGGGATGAACGTGGATCAATTGCTGACCGGGGTGATCTGGGGTGACGAGCGTATAGCCGTCGGTCGTCGCCTCGCCCAGCCGTGCGCCGACGACGAGCAGCAGATCCGCCTCGCGCACCCGCGCGACGAGCTTCGGGTTCGGGCCATAGCCAAGATTGCCGGCATAGGCCGGGCAATCATTGGGCACCGCATCCTGCCGCCGGAACGCAGCGACCACCGGCACGCCCGCGCGATCGGCCCAGGCCGCGAAATCGCGCGCCGCTTCCTGATCCCATCCCGCGCCGCCAACGATCGCAACCGGGCGCTTCGCCGCCGTGAGCAACTCCGCGAGCCGGTCGATCGTGGCGGGATCGGGCGCCTGCGCAACGCGCTCGACCCGCGCCCGGTCGAGCGCCTCCACGCGATCGAGCAACATGTCCTCCGGCAGCGCCAGCACCACGGGGCCCGGCCGCCCGTTCATCGCCACGGCATAAGCGCGCGCGACATATTCCGGGATGCGCCGCGCATCGTCGATTCGCGCCGCCCATTTCGCGACGGGGCCGAACATCGCCTCGAAATTGATTTCCTGAAACGCCTCGCGGTCCCGCGTCGCCCGATCGACATCGCCGACGAACATGATCATCGGCTGGCTGTCCTGCATCGCGACATGCACCCCGATCGATGCGTTGGTCGCGCCCGGCCCACGCGTGACGAAGGCCACGCCGGGGCGATGCGTCAGCGTGCCATCGGCACAGGCCATGAAGGCCACGCCGCCCTCCTGCCGACAGGTGACGACATCGATCTGCGGCGTATCGACCAGCGCATCGAGCACGGCGAGGAAGCTCTCCCCCGGCACGGTGAAGATGCGCTCGCAGCCTTGCGCCACAAGCTGATCGACGAGGATACGCCCCCCGGTGCGGTTTTTGCTCTCCATGCGACAGGGTCTAGCCGGGCGGTCGCTAGGGTGGAAGGCGGCTATTGCGAAGCCGTTCGACTTAACCGATGCTTCCCGCACAGAAAAAGCAAGGAGAGCGACGGCGTGAGCGATTTCACCCTGGTGGCCGATGGCCTGCGTTTCCCCGAAGGCCCGGTGTGGATGCCCGATGGCAGCATCATCCTGGTCGAGATCGAATCCGGTCGAATCACTCGCGTCACCCCCGATGGCCGCAAGCACACCGTCGCCGAGCCGGGTGGCGGCCCCAACGGCCTCGCGATCGGGCCGGACGGGATGCTCTATTGCTGTAACAATGGCGGGTTCGAATATCTCGAATCGAACGGCTATCTCGCGCCGCACGGCATCGCGAAGAATTATTCCGGCGGCCGGATCGAGCGGATCGACCCGGCGACCGGCAAGGTGGAGGTGCTCTACAAGTCGGGCGATTTCGGCTGCACACTGCGTGGACCGAACGACATCGTGTTCGATGCACATGGCGGCTTCTGGTTCACCGATCACGGCAAGGTCGATTACGCGAAGCGCGTGCATGACATTGTCGGCATCTTCTACGGCAAGGTCGATGGCAGCCATCTGGAGGAAGTGATCTTCCCGTCGAACAATCCCAACGGCTGCGGCCTCTCGCCCGATGGGACGATCCTCTACGCCGCCGAAACCTACACCTGCCGGCTGATGCGTTTCAACATCACCGCTCCCGGCAAGGTTTCGCCCGACGCGGGCCCCGGCGGCCCGGGCATCCCGCTCTATCGCCCGGCGGGATATAAATTCTTCGATTCGCTGGCGGTGGAGGCATCTGGGAATGTCTGCGTTGCGACGATCGGGGAGAGCGGGATCAGCGTGATCTCGCCAGCCGGGGAACTGGTGGAGTTCGTCGCGACCGACGATATCTTCACCACCAATATCTGCTTCGGTGGCGCAGACATGATGGATGCGTGGATCACGCTTTCCGGCACCGGGCGACTGGTGAAAACGCGCTGGAAACGCCCCGGCCTCAAACTGGAATATTGATCGGTGCGCCCCCGCCACCGGGAGTTTCATGCGGCGGATCGGATCGGCTGGCTGCGCGCGGCGGTGCTCGGCGCGAACGACGGCATTCTCTCCGTCTCCAGCATCATCGTCGGCGTCGCGGCGGCGCGGCCGGGCGTATCGGCGATCCTGCTCGCGGGAATCGCCGGGCTGGTGGCGGGCGCGATGTCGATGGCGGCGGGGGAGTTCGTCTCGGTCAACAGCCAGGCCGATGCCGAAGGCGCCGATCGCGCGAAGGAGGCGGCCGAGCTTGCCGCCGATCCCGATGCGGAGCATCGCGAACTGGTCGCGATCTATCGCGCGCGCGGGCTGGATGCCGCGCTGGCGGAGCAGGTTGCGACGCAGATGAGCGCGCATGACGCGCTCACCACCCATATGCGCGACGAACTCGGGCTGACCGACGCGGCCGCCGCACGGCCGGTGCAGGCGGCGCTTGCCTCAGCGGGTAGCTTCTTCGCGGGGGGCGCCGCGCCGATGCTGACTGTATTGCTGGCGCCCGACGACACACTGGTCTGGGCGGTGCCGGCGGTCGCGCTCGTCCTGCTCGCGGTGCTGGGTGCGGTCGGCGCGCGCGCTGGCGGCGCGGGGGCGGCGAAAGGCGCGCTGCGCGTCACCTTCTGGGGGGCGGCGGCGATGCTCGTCACCTATCTCATCGGCGATTTCGCGGGCGCCACTTTATAGCGGTGGGGCTTGCGCGGCGGCGCGCGCCACGGCACGGAATGGGGCGATGAAGCGCGACACAGTGATCTTCGATTTCGGCGGGGTGGTCACGTCATCCCCGTTCGAGGCGTTCAACCGGCTGGAGCGGGATCGCGGCCTGCCGCCGGATTTCATCCGCAAGGTCAATGCGCTGTCGCCCGACGACAATGCCTGGGCGCGGTTCGAGCGCGCGGAGATCGATTCCGCCGGTTTCGATGCGGCCTTCGCACGTGAGGCGAGTGCGCTAGGCCACAACCTGCGCGGCGAGGATGTGCTGGCGGTGCTGGCCGGCGATATCCGTCCGCGCATGGTCCATGCGCTCGATTGGCTGAAGCGCCACGGCTATCACATCGGCTGCATCACCAATAACGTGCCCGCAGGCGAAGGCGCGGGGATGGAGCGCAGCAGCGAGCGGGCCCAGGCGGTGAGCACCGTGCTCGCGCGGTTCGATTGCGTGATCGAATCGAGCAAGGTCGGCATCCGCAAGCCCGATCCGCGCATCTATCAAATGATGCTCGCGCATTTCGCCAAACCGGCGGAACGTTGCGTCTATCTCGATGACCTTGGCATCAACTGCAAGCCGGCGGCCGAGCTTGGCATGCACGCGATCAAGGTGACCGGCGAGGCGCAGGCGCTGGACGATCTCGCAGAGGCGCTGGGGGTGGAGAAGGGGCTGTTCTAACGCCCCGCCGTGCGCGGCGGGATAAAGTTGAATACCTATTCAGGTTGGCTTGCGGTGACGCGCATCCCCCGCTAACCGCCGGGCCGGATGAACGGAGAGTCACCGGCCGATGAAGAAGCTCTACCCCGACGCCGCCGCCGCCCTTGATGGCGTGCTGTTCGATGGCATGACGATCTGCGCGGGCGGCTTCGGCCTGTGCGGCATCCCGGAACGACTGATCGACGCGATCCTCGCGGCGGGCACCAAAGATCTCACCATCGCCAGCAACAACGCCGGGATCGACGGCGAGGGGCTGGGCAAATTGCTCCGCACGCGCCAGGTGAAGAAAATGATCTCGTCCTATGTCGGCGAGAACAAGGAGTTCGAGCGGCAGTATCTTTCCGGCGAGCTTGAGGTCGAGTTCTGCCCGCAGGGCACGCTGGCCGAACGCTGCCGTGCCGGTGGCGCGGGCATTCCCGGCTTCTACACCAAGACCGGCGTCGGCACGCAGGTGGCCGAGGGCAAAGAGGTCAAGCTGTTCGACGGGCAGGAATATATCCTCGAACGCGGCATCCGCGCCGATCTCAGCATCATCAAGGGCTGGAAGGCGGATGAGGCGGGCAATCTCATCTTCCGCAAGACGGCGCGCAACTTCAACCAGCCGATGGCGACCGCCGGCAAGGTGTGCGTCGCCGAGGTGGAGGAAATCGTGCCGGTGGGCAGCCTCGATCCCGACGGTATCCATCTGCCGGGCATCTATGTGAACCGGCTGATCGTCGGTGCGCCCTATGACAAGAAGATCGAATTCCGCACCGTGCGGGAGCGCGCGACGGCGTGAAGCGGCTCGCGGGCCTTGCCGTGCTCGGCCCGATGCTGGGGCTGACGGCGTGCGCGACCGCGCCCGTCGCGCCCGTGGCGAGTTCGCCCGCAGCCGTGGCGCCCGCGCAGATCGCGCCGGGCTTCCAATATCTTTACGGCTCGGCTGAGGGCGCCGCGATCAGCATTCAGGCGTGGAACGCGTTGGTTGCTTATGCCGCCAGGCAGGTCCGCGCGCGCCCGCGTGACAGCGTGTTGCTGGCTGAAGGTGCGACTCTCGCCGCGCCGGTTTGGGAGCCGTGCGGCGCAAAGCCGTTCGCGGCGGTGTTCGACGTGGACGAAACCGTGCTGCTCAACCTCGGTTACGAGGCGGATGACGCGCAACATCCCGGCCGCGCCTTTGATGACACGCTCTGGGATCGCTGGGAACGCACCGGCATGGGCAAGGTCTCGCCGACGCCCGGTGCGCAAGTGGCGCTCGCCGCGCTCCGTGCGCTGGGTGTGACCGTGGTGTTCAACACCAACCGCGCGGCGAAGAATGCCGCCGAAACCGCCGCGACGATCGAGGCCGCCGGAATCGGCCCGGCAAAGCACGGCGATACGCTTTATCTCACCGGCGACGATGCCACCGGCAGCCACAAGGACGGCCGCCGCGCGATGATCGCGCAGCGCTTTTGCGTGATCGCGATGGGTGGCGACCAGCTCGGCGATTTCAGCGACCTGTTCAACGCCGGCCAGCAACCCGCCGCGCGCCGCGCCGCCGCGTCCGCACCCGCGATCGCGCGGCTGTGGGGCGCGGGGTGGTTCGTGCTGCCCAACCCCGTTTACGGCGCCGCGCTGAAGGGCGGCCTCGACGACATTTTTCCCGCAGACAAGCGCTGGTCAGATCCCGGCGCGCGCAAGGAGTAAGCCATGGCCTGGACCCGTGACGAGATGGCGGCGCGCGCCGCGAAGGAATTGCGCGACGGCTTCTACGTCAATCTCGGCATCGGCATCCCGACGCTGGTCGCGAATCATATTCCAGCCGGGGTGGAGGTGACGCTCCAGTCGGAGAACGGGATGCTCGGCATCGGGCCGTTCCCGTATGACGACGAGGTCGATCCCGATCTGATCAACGCCGGCAAGCAGACGATCAGCGAATTGCCGCAATCGGTCTATTTCGGGTCGGAGCAGAGCTTCGCGATGATCCGCGGCGGCCATATCGACCTGACCGTGCTGGGCGCGATGGAGATCGCCGAGAATGGCGACATCGCCAACTGGATGATCCCCGGCAAGATGATCAAGGGCATGGGCGGCGCGATGGATCTCGTCGCCGGTGTGAAGAAGATCATCGTCGTAATGGAGCATACCAGCAAGAACGGCGATCCGAAGTTCATCGACGCATGCACCCTGCCGCTCACCGGCAAGAACGTGGTCGATATGGTCATCACCGATCTCGCGGTGTTCCAGCGCCCGGATCACAATTCGCCGTTCAAGCTGATCGAACTGGCGCCGGGGGTCACCGCCGAAGAGGTCGCCGCCAAGACGACCGCGCATTATGAGGTGGGGTTGGGCGGCTGAACCGGCCCCGGCGCAATTTCTTTGCGATAAACGGCCCGCAAACGGGGTTTCGCGAAAGCCTCGTTTGCGGTTAATGCGTACCTATCATGTTAAGTCGCCCGCTCACGCTCTACGAAAAGGTCTGGAACGCGCACGTCGTCGAACGACGCGATGACGGCACCTGCCTGATCTATATCGATCGCCACCTCGTTCATGAGGTTACCAGCCCGCAGGCGTTCGAGGGGCTTCGCGCCGCCGGGCGCAAGGTGCGCCGCCCCGATCTGACGCTGGCGGTGCCCGATCACAACCTGCCGACCACGGCGCGCGTCGATGCGGCCGGCAACGAACTGCCGATCACCGATCCCGAAAGCGCGACTCAGCTTTCCGCGCTGCGCCACAATGTCGCGGAATTTGGCGTGCCTTATATCGATGCGCTCGCCGCCGAGCAGGGCATCGTCCATGTCGTCGGGCCGGAACAGGGCTTCACCCTGCCGGGGACGACGGTGGTGTGCGGTGACAGCCACACCTCTGCGCATGGCGCGCTGGGCGCGCTGGCGTTCGGTATCGGTACCAGCGAAGTGGAGCATGTGCTCGCCACGCAGACGCTGCTGCTGTCGCAATCGAAAACGATGGAAGTGCGCGTTGACGGCACGCTCGGCTTCGGCGTCAGCCCGAAGGACGTGATTCTCGCGATCATCGGCAAGATCGGCGCAGCCGGCGGCACCGGCCATGTCATCGAATATACCGGCGACGTGATCCGCGCCATGTCGCTCGAAGGGCGGCTGACAGTCGCCAATATGTCGATCGAGGGCGGCGCACGCGCCGGGATGATCGCGCCCGATGATGTCACCTTCGCCTATCTCAAAGGCCGCCCGATGGCACCCGCCGGCGCGGACTGGGACAAGGCGGTCGCGTGGTGGCGCTCGCTGGCCACCGATCCGGGGGCGAGTTACGACAAGCGCGTCGTGCTGGCCGCGAGCGATATCGCGCCCGGCCTGACATGGGGCACCAGCCCGGAGGATGTGGTGCCGATCACCGGCATCGTCCCCGATCCCGAAAGCTTCGCTGATCCGTCCAAGCAGGCGGCGGCGCGCAAGTCGCTCGATTATATGGGGCTCACCCCCGGCACGCGGATGGAGGACGTGGCGATCCAGCATGTCTTCATCGGATCGTGCACCAACAGCCGCATCGAGGATCTACGCGCGGCGGCGGCGGTCGCCAACGGGCGGCGGGTCGCCGATGGCGTGCGCGCGATGGTCGTCCCCGGCTCGGGCCTCGTCAAGCGACAGGCCGAAGCCGAGGGGCTCGATCGCATCTTCGCCTCTGCCGGCTTTGAATGGCGTGAGCCGGGCTGCTCGATGTGCCTGGCGATGAACCCGGACAAGGTGCCCCCGGGCGAGCGTTGCGCCTCGACCAGCAACCGCAATTTCGTGGGACGGCAGGGGCCGGGTGCGCGCACTCACCTCGTCTCGCCAGCGATGGCGGCGGCGGCGGCGGTCGAAGGCCGGCTCACCGACGTGCGCGAACTGATGCGATAAGTTAGGGGACAGGCGATGAAGAAGGTGCTGCTGCTGCTGGTCGCCGGGTCGCTGTTTGCCGGGGTCGCGGCCTATGCCGCGATCGGGCGGCCGGCCGCTGTGACCAAAGTACGAACGACGCGCTGATCCGCGCGCGAGGAGTATAGAAGATGGAAGCCGTGACGAGCGTTTCCGGCCGCGCCTATCCATGGGGCCAGAAGAACGTCGATACCGATGTGATCATTCCGGCGCACTGGCTGAAGACGATCACCCGCGCCGGCCTTGGCCGTGGCGCGTTCGAAACGGTGCGCGCGGTGCCGGGCAATGTGTTCGACGATCCGGCTTATGCCGGAGCTGCGATCCTGATCGCAGGCGACAATTTCGGTTGCGGCTCCAGCCGCGAACATGCCGCCTGGGCGCTCAACGATCTGGGCATCAAGGCGGTGATCGCGCCGAGCTTTTCCGACATCTTCTCCGGCAATGCGTTCAAGAACGGCATCGTCACGGTGGTGTTGCCGCAGGAAGCGATCGATCGGCTGCTGGAGGCGGCGAAGACCGATCCCGTTACCGTCGATCTGGAAAGCATGACGGTGACGACGCCTTATCAGGATCGGTTCGCATTCTCGCTCGATCCGTTCCGCCGCGAATGCCTGATGCACGGGCTGGACGAGATCGGCCTGACGATGGAGCGCGACGCCGCGATCGGTCGATATGAGGCGGAAATCGATGCCGGCCGTCCATGGGTGAGCCGCCGCGCGGCCTGACGCGGCGCACGATTCCTCAAACCCTCTGGACGCGCCACGCCGCGCGCTGCAAGACGATACCGTCAATTCGAAAACGCCGCGCGATCCCGTGATGGGTCGCGCGCTGGCGGAGAGAGGAAGCGGAAATGCGCGCATTATTGTCCACCGCGATCGGCGGACCGGAAACTCTGACAGTCGGTGAACTGCCCGATCCCACGCCCGGCCCGGGCGAAGTGCTGGTCGCGGTGAAGGCCTGCGCGATCAACTTCCCCGACGTGCTCGTGATCGAGGACAAATATCAGTTCAAGCCGCCGCGGCCGTTCGCGCCGGGGGGCGAGATTTCCGGGGTCGTCGAAGCGATCGGCGAGGGCGTGACCACGTTCAAGCCTGGCGATCGCGTGATGGGCAATACCGGTATGGGTGGCCTCAGCGAGAAGGTCGTGATCCGCGAGGCGGGGCTCTATGCGCTGCCGGCGGCACGCAGCTTCGAGGAAGGCGCCTCGATGTTGCTCACTTATGGCACGACGATCCACGCGCTGATCGATCGCGGCCATATCAAGCCGGGCGAAACGCTGCTGGTGCTCGGCGCGGCCGGCGGCGTTGGCCTTGCGGCGGTGGAATTGGGCAAGGCGTTCGGCGCGCGCGTCGTCGGCGCGGTATCGTCGGAGGAAAAGGCGCAGGCGGTGCGCGATGCCGGGGCCGACGACGTGATCGTCTATGGCCGGGGGCCGTTCTCCAAGGATGAATCCAAGGCGCTGGCCGACGCGTTCAAAGCGAAGGCCGCTCCGAACGGCTTCGATCTCGTCTATGATGCGGTCGGCGGCGATTATGCCGAACCGGCGCTGCGCTCGATGGCGTGGGAGGGGCGCTATCTGGTGATCGGTTTCCCCGCCGGCATCCCGAAGCTGCCGCTCAACCTGACGTTGCTCAAGAGCTGCGACATATGCGGTGTGTTCTGGGGTGCGTTCGCGGCGCGGGAGCCGGCGCGCAACCGCGCCAATATCGGGCAGTTGTTCGATCTGTGGGCGGCGGGCAAGATCGCGCCGAAGATCACCGAGGTCTTTCCGCTGGAAAAGGGCGGCGACGCGATCGCCCGGTTGGGTGGACGTCAGGCGATCGGCAAGCTGGTGGTCCGCGTCGCGGACTGAAACGTTCGTTCCCGCGGGTCGGCGCCGCGAAATATGCTCCCTCGCGTATTTCCAAACGGACTCCGACGCGTCGCCGCCCCGACGTTGCGCATGGGCTGCTCCCTCTCTATCTCGAGGGCTCTGATTTATTGGGAGCAGACATGACCACCTTCGACGATCGCGAGCGCGCTTTTGAAAACAAGTTCGCGCGTGACGAGGAAATGGCCTTCCGCATCATCGCGCGGCGCAATCGCCTGCTCGGCCAATGGGCGGCGGGGTTGATGAAGCTCACCCCGGCGGAGGCGGATTCCTATGGCAAGACGGTGATCCACGCCGATCTGGAAGAGGCGGGCGACGACGATGTGGTGCGCAAGCTGCTCGGCGATCTCACCGCCGCTGGCGTCGATATCGACGAGGCCGCCGTGCGCCGCGCGCTGGAGGAGCAGATGATCGAGGCGCGCCGCCAGTTGATGGAAGCGCAATAACATGCCGATGGCGGCGGATGACATCGCCACGCTGATCCGCGAGGGAATTCCGGATGCAGACGTGGAGATCACCGATCTCGCGGGCGATGGCGATCATTATGCGGCGCGCGTCGTCAGCGCGTCGTTCGCGGGGCTATCGCGCGTGAAGCAGCACCAGGCGGTCTATGCCGCGCTCGGTGGCCGCATGGGCGGCGTGCTCCACGCCTTGCAGCTTACCACCGCCGTTCCGAAATAACGGCCAATATATGTTGAGGAACAGGCGATGACCGACGACGTCCAGGCCCGCATCGATGCGGTAGTGAAGAATAATCAGGTGGTGCTGTTCATGAAGGGCAGCCCGCTTTTCCCGCAATGCGGCTTTTCCAGCCGCGCGGTGGCAATCCTCCAGCATCTGAACGTCGAGTTCGAAAGCGTCGACGTGTTGCAGGATCAGGGCATCCGTCAGGGGATCAAGGCCTATTCGGATTGGCCGACCATTCCGCAGCTCTATGTCGGCGGCGAATTCGTCGGCGGATCGGACATCATGATGGAGATGTACGAATCCGGCGAGCTGGCCGAATTGTTCGAAAGCGCTGCCAAGGCTGAGTGACCGGGTGAGGGCGGGGCGTCGCGAGATCGAAGTAGCGACGCACCCGCCCTGCTGAAGCGTTTTGACTTTAACGCTCGGTGCGCCATTCACGATGCAGCACGCGTGCCAAAAGGCGAAGGGCACGGAAATCCATCGGAACAGTGGTTAACGCGCAAAGTCGCGATGCCCGAACTGTAAAAATTTACGACAGAACAGCATGGTGGGAGCCCGTGCCACCTGCGCCCGCCGGCCTATTTATCCTTCAGCTCCGTTTCGAAGAAGCGCACGGTCGCGGTGTCGGCCTTCAACCAATCCGCATAGCGCAGGAAGCCGTGGATTTCGTTTGGCAGGATCAACTGCTCATAGCGGACCCCGGCATTGTCCAGCCGCCGCGCCAGATCGATCGTCTGGTTGAAACGCACGTTCCGGTCGTCATCGCCATGGATCAGCAGCACGGGCGATTTCCAGCGCGCGACATCGGCGATCGGCGAGCTTTCGAAGGCGGTCTTGAGCGTTGCCTCCCAATCGCCCTTTTCATGGCGTTCGACGGGTTTGCCTTCCTCCGCGATCAGGCGTGACCAGTCGTGCACGCCGTGCAGATCGACCCCGGCCTTGAACGTCGCGCTGTCCCGCGCGAGCGCCAGCGCGGTCAGATAGCCGCCATAGGAGCCGCCCCAGATGCCGATCCGATCGGGGTTCACGTTGCTCAGCGATTGCAGATATTTCGCGCCGGCCTGAACGTCGCGATATTCGGACGCGCCACGGAAGCTGGCCTTGTCAGGGTGCTGGAATGCGCGACCATAACCGATGCCCAGCCGATAATTGACCGAGAGCACCACGAAGCCGCGTGATGCCAGATATTGGTTCACCGCATAGCTGTGGGCGTAATAATCCATATAGGGGAAGCCCAGCAGCATCTGCCGCATCGGCCCGCCGTGGACGAAAACGATCGCCGGATGCTTGGCCTTGCCGCCTGCCGGCTCGAACAACTGCCCATGGACGACAAGTCCATCTGCCGCCTTGAAGACGACGCGCTTCGGCGCGACCATCGGTGGTGCGTATCCGGCCGATGAGGCCCCGACGAGTGTGCCGTTCCCGGCCCCGCTGCTCATCCGCACCTCTGCGGCGCGGGTCGCTCCCGCCGCGACAAAGGCGATACGATCGCCCCCGACGGCCACTGGCGTCCACTCCAGCCCATCGCCCCGTGTCATCGCCACCGGCTCCGCACGGTCGATCGGCACGCGGAATATGTGGCGGCGATCGTCGTCCTCGGCCGCCGTGCCGGTATTGGCGTCATAGAACAGCGTCGCGCGATCGCGCGACATGGTGGTGTGCTCGACCATGAAATTGCCCGGTGTCAGCAGCAATGGCTGACCGCCCGCCGCTGGCATCGAATAGAGATGCGGCCAACCGTCCAGTTCGGCGCGGAATACCAGGCGATCATGTGCGCCCCACATCAATGCCGCGCCATCGGCGATCGAGTCGGGATAGGAGCCTTCTAGAGTGCGCGGGCTTTGCCACACCACTTTGCCGTCGCCGCTCGTCGCATCGGCGACGACGATCGACCAGGGGAGCGGTGTTTCGGTCAGCATCGGTTCGGGCGCGCCGCCATTGCCGGGAAGCCGGGTGAAGGCGACACGCTGCCCATCCGGAGACCACACCGGCGCACCATCGAAGCCAGTCGCCGGGGCCAGCCAGACGATCGGCTTGTCCGCGCCGGACCATATGCCGACGAAGCTATGGTCGCCCCGCCCCGAGACGAAGGCGAGCCGCGTTCCGTCTGGCGACCAGGCGAGCGCGGACGCCTTGCCGCGATCAGCGATAAGCTGCTTCGGTTTTTCCTTCCCGGCGCCGTCGACGCTCCACACCTTGCCGCTTTTGATGAAGGCGACGCGTCCTTTGGCGGAGATCGCCGGCGTGTCGCCCTCGGCGATCTTCACTGGCACGCCGCCGCCTGTGGCGGCGGACCAGATTTCCAGCGTGACCGCATCCGGGCTGTCGGCAGGATTGGGCTCCCAGTCGATCGGCCAATTGGAGTCATGATCGCCGCCGCGCACCCAGATCGCTCGCGTGCCATCGGGGGAAAGCATCAGCCCGGTCAATTCCTGCCCGTCGTCCGCGAGCGCGCCGGTCAGCGCCCGTGCGCGATAGTCCGGGCCGGTGGCGGTCCAGACGTTGCGCACGCCTTTCACCACGCTGATCCAGGCGATGCGATCCGCGCGTTCCGCGGCGATCAGCGCGGTGGGGAAGGGGTAGGCCAGCGCGGCTTCCAGCCCGGGTAGGGGCGCCTCGGCCGCCCGCGCCGTTGCCGGAGCGGCCACCAGCAATATGGCTAGCGCGACTGACCTCATATCTGCCCCCTTCTTGATCCCGAAGGCGGCAGCTTAACGGCCGATCGGCCATTGGCAATTGCGCCCCGGCCGGTCGAAACGAGATGAGCCGGATCGTCCTTTCGCTATTGACCACAAGCGTAATCGATGTAATTACAACCGTAGTCGATAGGAGGGTGCCGAGTCGTGGCCGAGCGGATCAGCGATGCCGAACATGCCGTGATGGAGGTGTTGTGGGATGATTCCCCGCTCACCGCGCAGGAGGTGGCCGAGCGTGTCGGCCCCGATCGCGGCTGGAGCGTCAATACCGTCAAGACCCTGCTCGGCCGGCTGCTCGCCAAGAGCGCGGTTTCGCACGAGGAAGACGGCCGGCGTTATCTTTATCGCCCCGCCGTCCAGCGCGGCGACTATGTTTCCGGTGAATCGCGGCGGCTGATCGATCGGCTGTTCGGCGGCAAGCTTACGCCGCTGGTCGCGCATCTTGCCGAGCGCGACGAACTTTCCGCGCAGGATATCGCCGAGATCGAGGCGCTGCTGAAGGCGCTGAAGCAATGATCGGCTGGGCGGTGGAAGCGCTGATCGCTTCGGCCGCGCTGATCGCGCTGGTGCTGGCGATCCGCGTTCCCGTGCGCCGCGCGTTCGGCGCCCCGGTGGCTTATGCGCTGTGGCTGCTTCCCGTGCTGCGGCTGGTGCTCCCGCCGCTCCCTGCGACATTGCGTGACGGGGTGGTGCCGCCGATCGCCGCGCCGCTGGGCGATATGGGCCGCCAGGTGTCGTGGATGATCCTGCCGGCCGCGGGCGTCGATGCGTCGACGGCCCCCGATCTCGGCGCGATGATTGGTGGCGCGGCCGTGATCCTGTGGAGTGTCGGCGCGCTGGGCTTCATCGGCTGGCAATTCGCAGCTTATGTTCGTTTTCGCCGCCGGTTGCTCGCGGCCGCGACTCCGCTCGACACGATCGGCAGCGTCACGATCGTTTCCAGCCCGGCGGCATCCGGCCCGCTCGCTTTCGGCATCATGCGGCGTTTCGTCGCCTTTCCGCGCGATTTCGCTGGCCGTTATGACGAGAGCGAGCGCGAACTGGCGCTGGCGCACGAGCTTGGCCATCATGCGCGCGGCGATCTGATCGCCAATTGGGTCGCGCTCGCGGTCCTGGGGCTGCACTGGTTCAATCCGGTGGCGTGGTTCGCCTTCCGCGCTTTCCGCGCCGATCAGGAGATGGCGAACGACGCGCGCGTCCTCGCCGGGCGCAATCCCGCCGAGCGGCACGCCTACGCCTGCGCCATCGTCAAGGCGGCGCACGGCGGGGCGATCGCCGCCGCCTGCCATTTGCACACGGTCGATGATCTCAAGGGGAGATTGCGCATGCTTTCCACACCCGCCACCCGCGCCCGGATCGTTGCCGGCACGGTCAGCATCGCTGCACTGGGCGCCGCCGCGCTAGGCCTTACCGCCACCGGCACCGCCGCCGCCGCGAAAATGCGCGCCGGCATGGAGCGTGTCACCGGGGTCGATATCGACGCGATCCAGCTGGCCTCGCTGCTGCGTCCGCCGCCCGAGCTGTCGATGCCCGCCGCGCCGATCGCGGGTGAGGGCAAGCGTCGCGTGGTGATCCACCGTGATGGCGGGACGCAGGTTTATGAAGGGGCGGACGCGGACGCCTATATGGCCGACCATCCGGCCCCGCTCCCGCCGCAGCCCCCCGTTCCGCCGTCGCCCGACATGGTGCAGGCGCCGCCCGCTCCAACCGCTCCACCCGCTCCACCCGCGCCGCCGTCTCGCGAGGAGATCGATCGCCGCGTCTCGCGCGCCATGGCATCCGTGCCGACCGTTGTGTCGCGCGATTGCGGTGAAGGCGGGCGCGATGCGCGGATGACGATGCGCGGCCACGAAAATGGCCATCGCACCGTCGTGATCTGCAATGACCGTATCGCGCGGGCAGGAGCGGAAGGGGAGCGCCGCGCGGCGATTGCGACGCAGATGGCCGCGGTCGATACGGTGGCGATCAAGCGGCAGGCGATGGCCAGTGCTATCGCCGGGATGCGCGCCGCCCGCGCCTCGATCGCGGCGAAACGCAACATGCCCGAAGATGCGCGTCGTGAAACGCTGGCGGAGCTGGATCGCAGCATCGCGGAAATGTCGCGGGAAGATCCGGACAGGGATTGATCGAACCGGGGGAGGAGCCGGTCGGCCGGTCGCCACCGAATAAGGTTGGGGCCGGCCGTTTCATGCCGCTTTCCCTTGCCATACGGGCGTTCAGCCGCCATCTCGCGCGGATGGACGAGCCACCGACCGGCATCGCGATCGCGCTCGAACCGCTCGTTACGCGGGTTCTTGCGCCCAATCCGTCGCCCTATACCTTCACCGGCACGCAGACGCATATCGTCGGCACCCATGATCTCGCGGTGATCGATCCGGGCCCGGAGGACGAGGCGCACCACGCGGCGTTGATCGCCGCGATCGCCGGGCGGCCGGTCCGCGCGATCGTCATCACCCATCACCACCGCGATCATTCGCCCGCCGCGATCCGGCTGAAGGCGGAAACCGGCGCGCCGATCGTCGGTGCCGCGCCATTCCATGTGTCGAGCGAGGTCCCGCGCGCGGATGCGGCATTCGACGCGCATTACGCCCCTGATCGCGTACTGGCGGAGGGCGACCGCGTCGCGGGCGAAGGCTGGACGCTGGAAACGATCGCGACGCCGGGCCACACCTCCAATCATCTCGCCTTCGCGCTGCTGGAGACAAAGGCGCTGTTCTCGGGCGATCATGTGATGGGCTGGTCTACCAGCGTCGTCTCGCCACCGGATGGCGACATGAGCGCCTATATGGCCAGCCTCGAAAAGCTGATGAACCGCGACGATCGGGTTTACTACCCCGGCCATGGCGAGGCGGTGGAAAAGCCGCAGCGGCTGGTGCGCGGGCTGCTCGGCCACCGCAAACAGCGCGAGGGTCAGATTCTGCGGCTGCTCGGCAACGGCGCGAGCGCGGTGCCGGCGATGGTCGAGAAAATGTATGTCGGGATCGACCGGCGCCTGTTCGGCGCGGCCGAGCAATCCGTGCTGGCGCATCTCGTCGATCTCGAACAGCGTGGGCTGGTCGCTTCGGAAGCGGGGGTATGGCGGAACGTCGCGTAAGGCCGTTCGCGGTCGATTTCCTCGCGGCGCTTGCGATCCTGCTCCTGCTTGCTGGCGGCGGCTGGTGGCTGGCGCAGCGCTATGTCACTTCGCGCCTCACCCCCGATCCGACCACGATCGCCAGCGCCAGCCTGTCGGGGCTGCGCGAGCAGAACCGCCTCTCCGCGTTCGCGGCGCGCTTCGTGGCGGTCGTGACGTCGAAACAATCGCAATTCGGGTTGAGCGCGGAACGGACCACGATCATGCCGGGGATGGTTCGCTATGAGGTCGATCTCGGCCGCCTCTCGCAGCGCAACGTGGCATGGGACGCCGCCACGAAAACGCTGTCCGTGCGGTTGCCGGCTGTCGAGGTGACGCCGCCGGCGATCGATCTCGATGCGATCCGCAGCTATGGCTCGGGCGGGGTGCTGATGGCGCTTACGCCCGCGCGCGAGTCGCTCGATTCGGCGAACCGCAGCGCGGGGCAGGCGGAGCTGTTGCGGCAGGCACGCGCGGCACCGATGATGAACATGGCGAAAGATGCGACGCGCCGCGCGGTGGAGCGCAGTTTTGCCATGCCATTGAAAGCGGCCGGAATAGACGCGATCGTCAACGTGCGCTTCGCCGATGATCCGGTGCGCGACGGGGAACGCTGGGACGTCAGCCGCAGCCTGGAGGAAGTGCTCGGCAACCGGCGTTGAGTGATCGTTGCGATTGCGGTATGTTTCTTCCCATGCGGGAGCGGTTCAGGGGAGACCGACGATGGCGGTGCTTGCTGATTCCATGACGGCAAGGAAGGGGCGCGATCGCTTCTTCCTGATCGGTGCGTTCCTGATGGCCGCGGTCATCGTCGCCGGCTTTGCGGTCAATCTGGCGCTTGGGCGATCCAGCTTCGGGCTGCCACTCATCTTTCATGTCCACGCGTTCATCTTCTTCGGGTGGGTCGCGCTGTATCTGACGCAGAATGTGCTGATCGAACTGGGGTCGGTTCGGGTCCACCGCACGCTCGGCTGGATGGCCGTGCTGTGGGTGCCCGCGATGGTCGCGATGGGCACCGCGATCACCGTTTACGTGGTGCGGATGAATATCGCGCCGCCTTTTTTCGACGCGCGCGAATTCCTGTTCGGTAACCCGATCGCGATACTCTGTTTCGCCGGGCTGGTGGCGACAGCGATCGCGATGCGGCGGCGTACCCCATGGCACCGGCGGCTGATGTTCTCCGCGATGGCGATCCTTACCGGGCCCGGTTTTGGCCGCCTGCTGCCGATGCCGTTCATGATCCCATGGTCCTGGCCGATCGCCGCGGTGGCGGCGCCGCTGTTGTTTATCGTCGCGGGCATTGTCGCCGATTGGATTCGCCTGCGCAGCGTGCACCCGGCATGGCTGTGCGCGGTCGCGGCGATACTCAGCACGCATCTTGTGTCTCAGGCGCTGGCGTTCAGCGCCCTTGGCGAAACGGTGACGCGCGAGGTGATCGCCGGGATGCCGGGCGCAAACCGCAGCTTCGCACCGCACTTCCCTTGATTGCGCGCGCCGGGCAGTCCATCTGACGATATATGGAGCAGCCTACCAATTTGCGCGGCCTGGATTTGCGCGCCGAGATCGAACGACTCCGCAAGGAGCGGAACGCAGTCATCCTGGCGCATTATTATCAGAAGCCGGAAATTCAGGATCTCGCCGATTTCGTCGGCGACAGCCTCGATCTGAGCCGCAAGGCACAGGCGACCGATGCCGATGTGATCGCTTTTTGCGGCGTGCGTTTCATGGCGGAGACGGCGAAGATCCTGTCGCCTGACAAGATCGTCGTGCTGCCCGATATGGACGCCGGTTGCAGCCTTGAGGATAGCTGCCCGCCCGAGCAATTCGCGGCATTCCGTGCGCAGCACCCGGATGCGATCGCGCTGACCTACATCAATTGCTCGGCGGCGGTGAAGGCGCTGTCGGACGTGATCGTCACCTCGTCCTCTGCGGAAAAGATTCTGTCGCAGATTCCGAAGGATCAGCCGATCATCTTTGGCCCCGATCGCAATCTCGGCGGCTATCTCGCGCGCAAGACCGGGCGGGATCTGATTCTGTGGCCCGGTGTGTGCATCGTGCATGAGGCGTTCAGCGAGACGGAACTACTCAAGCTGAAGGCGGAGCATCCCAGCGCGCCGATCGCGGCGCATCCCGAGTGCCCGGCGGTGATCCTCGATCATGCCGATTATGTCGGCTCGACCAGCGGCATCCTCGAATATGCCAAGTCCTTCCCCGGCGACACGCTGATCGTCGCGACCGAGCCGCACATCATCCATCAGATGGAAAAGGCGCTGCCGGGCAAGAATTTCATCGGTGCGCCCGGCGCGGACGGCAACTGCAACTGCAACATCTGCCCGTATATGGCGCTCAACACGATGGAGAAGCTCTACATCGCGCTCCGCGATCTGGAGCCACGCATCGAGATGGACGAGGAATTGCGGCTGGGCGCGAAGAAGAGCCTCGACGCAATGCTGGCCATGGCGAGCGGGACGGTCGGGCTGGGTGATCTCGGCCCGGCGAAGGTCAAAGGCGACTGATGGGGGGCGGGAGGCTGGCTGCTCTCCCGCGACCATCGCGCATGCCTTGCGCGAAATTCCTGGCCTGACAGGGGGGCGCCCCGGCGTTGGGCCGGGGAACGGCGAAAGCGGTTAGGCTACCAGCTCCAGCAGGCCTTCGAACAGGCGGCGGCCTTCGTCCCCACCATGCGCATCCTCGATGCGGCGTTCAGGGTGCGGCATCATGCCCAGCACATTGCCGGCATCATTGAGCACGCCCGCGATCGAGCGCGCGCTGCCGTTGACGTTTTCGGCATAACGGAACGCCACGCGGCCTTCGCCCTCCAGCCGGTCGAGCGTCGCGGCATCGGCGAAGTAATTGCCATCATGATGCGCCACCGGAATCAGGATGCGCTCACCGGCGGCATAGCGGCTGGTGAACGCCGATTGCGCATTCTCCACCGTTAGAGCGACGTCGCGGCACACGAAGTTCAGCCCGGCGTTGCGCATCAGCGCACCGGGCAGCAGCCCGGCCTCGGTCAACACCTGAAAGCCGTTGCAGATGCCGAGCACCGGCATGCCCTTCGCCGCCACATCGGATATCGCGCGCATGATCGGCGAGCGCGCGGCCATCGCGCCGGAACGCAGATAATCTCCATAGGAGAAGCCGCCGGGCAGCGCGACAAGGCCAACGCCATCGGGCAGCTCGCTTTCGCGATGCCACACCATTTCCGGCTTGCGCCCGGTCACCGCTTCCAGCGCGACCGCGATGTCACGGTCGCAATTCGATCCCGGAAAGACGATGACCGCGGTTTTCACTTCGCAGGCTCCAGATGTTCGATGCGATAATTTTCGATCACCGTATTGGCGAGGAGCTGCCGGCACATCGCATCGATCGCCGAATCATCGGTCGAATCGGCGACATCCAGCTCGATCAACTTGCCGACGCGGGCGTCGTTGATTCCGGAAAAGCCAAGGCCGGCAAGGGCGTGTTCAATCGCCTTGCCCTGCGGATCGAGCACGCCGGGCTTCAGCGTCACATGGATGCGGAGCTTCATGTCCGCGCCTATGCCGTAGCGCGCGACGCCCCGCAACCTCGCGCTGTTAAAGTCGATCGCGCCGTCACGATCGCGGTTGCCGAAAATTAACCTTGTTATGCGATGGTGGCCCGCGTGGGAGCGAGGGTCGTTGTATGATCTCAGGTATCGCCACCGCGCTGTTCGTCGCGCTTTTCGCGTTCGGCGGTGACTATTTCGGCTGGGAAGACCCGCACGGCCGGGTGAGCATTGCGTTGCTCGTCGTGTTCCTGTGCGGGGTCGTCGTCGGCTATCGCTTCAAGGGGTGAGCGGCACGCGGCTGCGCGGCGAGCCGGCTGATCAGCGCGGCACTGCGCAGCGCCTGGCGCGGCAGGCTGGCGAGGTCGATCCACTCCCCGTCTGCATGCGAATTGCCGCCCGACGCGCCCAATCCGCCCATCGTCACTGCGTCCGCCGCAACGAAGCTCGAATCCGCCGCGCCCCGGCGTGACGGATCATATTCCGGCATTTCGGGCAGGCCGAACTCGCGGTTGACGCGATTAAGTTCGCCCAGCAGCGCGCGATTGGCGCTGGTCGGCGGCATCGTCGGATATCCTTCGAAGAAGCCGATCGTCGCGGTGGTTCCCGGCAGATGCTGCGCGACGATTTCCTGCATCCGCCCACGCACCCGCGCTTCCTGTTCCGGGGTGAGCGCGCGCAGATCACCACGCGCCACCGCATCGGATGCGACGATATTGGGCTTGCCCGTGCCCGTCGCGACGACGCCCGCCGTGTCCATCGCCGCCGGGGTGCCACCGGCCATCACGCCGACATTATAGGTCAGGTTCTTTTCGGGCAGCTCGCGGCGGAACGTGTCGAGGATGCGCGCCAGCTCGTAGATCGCGCCATAACCGAGCGCGCTGCCGAACACCCCGCTCGAATGGCCCGTCTTGCCATTCGCGACGATCTCCCAGGTCAGCGATCCGCGCCGTGCGACGGTGGCGTAATCGGTGCCGTTCTCGGTCGCGACATTTTCATATTCCAGCGCGACATCGGCCCATTTGCCCGCATCGATCAGGTCGCGCCGCGCCGCGTCCTGCGGTGCGCCGGTGCGTTCTTCGTCGCCGGTCAGCACCACCTTGATATCGGCGTTCTTCAGCGTGCCCGCCGCTTGCATTGCGCGCAATGCCGCGATGATCACCACCAGCCCGCCCTTGTCGTCGCCCACACCCGGCCCGATCGCGCGGCCGCCCTCGCGCCGGAAGCCGGTGAACGGGCTGGAGGGTTCGAACACGGTATCGAGGTGGCCGATCAACAGGATGCGCTTGCCGCGCCCGTTGCCCGTGTGCGTCGCGACGATATGGCCGGCGCGGCCGGTGGCGCGCATGTCGATCCACTGTACATCGAAGCCGAGCGCCGCCAGTTCACAGCGCATCATTTCGCCCACTGCCGTTACGCCCGGCAGGTTGAGCGTGCCCGAATTCTGCTTCACCAGCCGTTCGAGCAGCGCCTCGTTGCGCGGCGCGTCTGCCGTCACCGTCGCGCGCATCTTTTGCTCGGCAGGGCTCGTCGCGGCGGTGGCGAGCAACAGCGCGAGCGTGGCGAGCGCGGGACGGATAATCATGCGGCGGAACCCCCTGAATGTCGGGTCGACCGTGCCGCGCGGCGATGGCTTTGTCGACCTTCACGCGATCGATAAATCCTATGACCGGCCTGTGAGGAATTGTTGCGCGACCGCGCCTTCGGTTGAACGCCTCCCTTCGTGTCACCATCCCGACCCTGAATGAGCAGTACAGGAGACAGGAAATGACATTGTTGCTGGTGGCCGGGCTGTTGCTCGGTGGAAGCGGGGCGATCGAGCTGCATCGCGCGCGGGTCGATCATCGCGGCGATGCGATCGATGCGATCTATCACGGTACGGTCGAAATGGAGCAGCGGCAGATCGGCACGGCAAGCGCGCCGGGCCGGGCGACCACATTGCGTTGCGACTGGACCGCACGGATGGTCGTCCGGCGCGAGGCGCGGCATCCGGCCGGACACATGCTCGCGCGCGACATCGTGGTGGAGGCGCCGCCGCTCACCGGGCGTCACGCTGGCTGGTGCGACAGCGCGAGCCCGGCGATCAAGGGTGAGGCGGCACGATGGGCCGACCGGCTGCGCGCGCATATGATTGACGTGGCGGCGCGAGACCGCGAGATTCTGGTCGCTCAACTCAACGAAACCAACGACCACCCTGGGAATTGACATGCGCTACGCCGAAATCCTTGCCGCCACGCTTTTCGCCTGCGCCGCGCTGCCCGCCGCCGCGCAGGTGTCGGTGGACGGCTCGGTCGATGTCGCCACCGATGAGCGGCGGCGCGGCATCAGCTGGAGTGAGGGAAAGCTCGCGCCGTCCGCGTCGCTGTCGCTCCAGCTGCCGTCGGGCTTCGATATCGGCGCGCGCGTCACGGGCTTGCGCGATAGCCCGCGCGCCGGCGGGGCGGATGCGGTGATCGATGCGTCGGTCGGCTATGGCATGGATCTCGGCATGGGATTTCGCGGCGACGGTTTCGTGATGGCGCATCTCTTCACCGGTGCGCGCGGGAATATGGATTATGTCGAGGGCGGGGTGGGCTTGAGCTATCAGCTCGGGCCGGCGCAGATCGGGGCCGACGCGCGCTACGCCCCGTCGCAAAGCGCGATCGGTGGGGACAATCTCTACGTTTCGGCGCGTGCGCAGTTCGGGCTGCCGGCGACGCCCTACACCTTCAACGCCAGTATCGGCCATTCGTCGGGCTCGATCGACGATCCGCTGCGCGCGGCACGGCTGCGGCCCGGCGGGAATTACAGTGATTGGCTGGTCGGCGTGCGGCGCATCACCGGGCCGCTGACGCTCGGGCTGGATTATTCGGGCACCAATATCGATCGCACGATCGTTTCGCCTTATGCCGATGCGCGCAACAGCGGAGATCGGCTGACGGCGCGGGCCAGCTTCTCGTTCTGAAGAATCGCGCGGCGGGAACCCGGCATCGGCGCGATCGGTTGAATCGCATCGCATGAGGAGATTTTCGATGCGCATTCTTCCGTTGCTGATCGCCGGAGCAACGCTGGCCGTCGCCGTGCCGGTGGTCGCCCAGAACACGCAGGCGCCGGACCCGAACGCGCCGCATGCGCCGCTGCCCTATGATCGCGGGTACGATAAGGATAGCCCGCGGACGGAGGCGATCGATGCTGCCGGGCGGCCGGCCGTCGATGCCGCGAACCGTCAGGTGCTCGACCAGTCGAATACCCAGGCCGCCACGCAGGCGGATATGCAGCAGGCGGATTCGGCGCAATATGCGGCTGATATCCTGGCCTATCGCCAGGCGCGGCGCGCGCAGCACCGGCAGGTCGCGCGCGATGATGCGCGCTATGCTCGCCAGGAACGCGCCTACGCCGATGCGATGGCAGATTGGCGCAGGGAGGTCGATGCGTGCCACCACGGCAACAACGCCGCCTGCAGGGCACCCACGCCTGATCCGGCTAACTATCGGTAAAGCGGAGCGGGGGGGGGGGGGAGTCCCCGCACGCTTCACTGGCTCGCGTCATGTCGAGCCTGTCGCCCATTGCGCCGAGCGGTGAGTGCAACACTCAGGCGCGGCGGCAACGAGTTCGCGTGCCCCAAAACGCAAACGGCGCGGCAAAGCCGCGCCGTCGGTTGTCGCCACGCCGGCCGACAGTGGATGCCCACTGCGCGGACCGGCGCCGGCGCGGTCGCACCTTACCCGCTGTAATACATATCGTATTCGACCGGGCTCGGGGTCATTTCCCAGCGCGCCACTTCCTCGTGCTTCAGCTCGATATAGGAATCGATCTGATCCTTGGAGAAGACGTCGCCCTTGAGCAGGAACTCATAATCGGTGCTGAGCGAGTCAAGCGCCTCTCGGAGCGAAGCGCAAACGGTCGGCACCTGCGCCAGCTCGGCCGGCGGCAGATCATAGAGGTTCTTGTCCATCGCCTCGCCGGGGTGGATCTTGTTCTGGATGCCGTCCAGCCCGGCCATCAGCAGCGCGGCATAAGCGAGATACGGATTGGCCAGCGCGTCCGGGAAGCGCAGCTCGACGCGCTTCGCCTTGGCGCCCGCGCCGTAAGGGATGCGGCACGAAGCGGAGCGGTTGCGGCTCGAATAAGCCAGCAGCACCGGCGCCTCATAGCCCGGCACCAGCCGCTTGTAGCTGTTGGTCGACGGGTTGGTGAAGGCGTTCAGCGCCTTGGCGTGCTTGATCACGCCGCCGATGAAATACAGGCACATATCGCTAAGGCCGGCATAGCCGTTGCCGGCGAACAGCGGGTTGCTGCCCTGCCAGATCGAGAAGTGGGTGTGCATCCCCGAGCCGTTATCTTCCTTGATCGGCTTGGGCATGAATGTCGCGGACTTGCCATAAGCATGCGCGACCTGATGTACGACATACTTGTAGATCTGCATCCGATCCGCCGTGGTGGTCAGCGTGCCGTACATCAGGCCCAGCTCATGCTGCGCGGCGGCCACCTCATGGTGATGCTTGTCGCACGGCAGGCCCATTTCGATCATGGTCGAGACCATCTCGCCACGGATGTCGACGGCCGAATCGACCGGCGCGACCGGGAAATATCCGCCCTTGGCGCGCGGACGGTGGCCCAGATTGCCGCCTTCATATTCGCGGCCGGTGTTGCCCGGCAGCTCGATGTCGTCGATCTTGTAATAGCTCGACGAATAGCTGTTCTCGAAGCGCACGTCGTCGAACATGAAAAATTCGGCTTCCGGGCCGACATATACCGTGTCGCCGATGCCGAGCGTCTTCACATAGGCTTCGGCGCGCTTGGCGGTGGAGCGCGGATCGCGCGAGTAAAGCTCGCCGGTCGCCGGTTCCACGATGTCGCAGATCATGATCAGCATCGGCGTGGCCGAGAACGGATCGGTATAGACCGCGTCCAGATCGGGCTTCAGCGTCATGTCGGATTCGTTGATCGCCTTCCATCCGGCGATCGACGAGCCGTCGAACATCAGGCCGTCGGTCAGCTCATCCTCGCCCAGCACGCCGGCGCACATCGTCAGGTGCTGCCACTTGCCCTTGGGATCGGTGAAGCGGAGGTCGACCCATTCGATCTCCTCTTCTTTGATGCGCTTCAGAACGTCGCTGGCAGTAGTCGCCATGATAGAATGCCCTTCGTCAGTAAATATCGCCGGGCCTGCGGCACCGGCGGAGGTTCACAATATGATGCGGTGGATCAGATCGCGTCGTCGTCGCGCTCCCCGGTGCGGATGCGCAGTGCGGTTTCGACCGGGATGACGAAGATCTTTCCGTCGCCGATCCGCCCGGTCTGCGCGGCTTGCGCCACCGCCTCCACGACACGCTCGACGAGGCTGTCTTCGACGACGACCTCCAGCTTCACTTTCGGCAGGAAGTCGACGACATATTCGGCGCCGCGATAAAGTTCGGTATGGCCCTTTTGCCGGCCAAAGCCCTTCGCCTCGGTGACGGTAATGCCCGACACCCCCACTTCGTGGAGCGCCTCCTTCACCTCATCGAGTTTGAACGGCTTGATGATCGCTTCGATCTTCTTCACGCGAAAACGCCCACCCCAATTTTGAAAAGCCACACCGTGTGTGAACGGCATTGCATTGAACGTGCCAGTCGGGCGCGCGAAGGGCAAGGCGGCGACTCGTCACCGCGGAAGCAATAGTTACTGCCTAACTATTGGGCACACAGGCAGGAACTGCCATTTTCGGAGGCAGCGACGCGCAAAGAGGGGGAGCGCGCCGCTGCCTCCGATCACCTGGCGGGCGCGATGGGGGCCGCGCCGCCGGTGTTCAGATTTTTCTGCGCCCAATGCGCTTCGTCGATCACGTAGAGGCGGATGAGTTGCGCCTGATCGGGCGTCATCACCTTGGTGAAGCTGACCATGCCCTGATCCTTGAGCGCGCCATCGATCACGATCGACTTCCAGCTTTCCGCACTGCCCAGCGCGCCGGAGCGTTGCAGATTGGGCAGCACGCCGCCGCCGCCCGCCGAGGCGCCATGACACACCTGGCAATAACGGCCGAACAGCGCGCGGCCCTGCGCGACCTGTTCCGGGGTGCCGCTTGCCGCGGGGAGCGTTACCGCCGCGGTATCGGGCGGGGTGGTGGCGGGCAGAGCGACCTTGCCGTCGAGCTTGAATACGATCAGTCGCGGGTGATTAGGCACATCCGCGGCCTTGCCGATCGCATAGCCGATCGACAGCGGCAGCGCGCCGCCGCGCCCGGCAAGCACCGCGACATATTGCGTGCCCCCGACCATATATGTCGCGGCCCCCGCCATGATCCCGGTGCCGACCGGATAGGCGAGCAATTGCTTGCCCGTATCGGCGGCATAAGCGCGGAATTCGCCAAGAGCCGTGCCTTGGAAGACCAGGTTGCCGGCAGTGGTCATCGTGCCGCCATTCCACGGCGTCGGATATTTCACCGTCCAGCGCGGCTTGTTCGCGACCGGATCCCACGCGACCAGCAGCCCGGTCGCGCCCGCCGTCGCCGCCTTGATCGTCGCGGGGTCGCGCGGATACATCAAGGCGCCGAGATTCTCGCCGACGTTGAACCCGATCGGTTTTGCCTGATCGAGCGGGTCACTGCTCGCCATATAGCCCGCACCGACGATCTGCGCCGGGATATAGGCCAGCCCCGCCGTGGGGTTGAAGCTCATCGGCTGCCAGTTGTGCGCGGCGATGGCGGACGGCACGGCGAGGAACGGCTTGCCCGTCTTGTAATAGCGCGCCGCCGGATTCTCGATCGGCCGCCCCGTCTTCATATCATAGCCCGTCGCCCAATTGACGCCGGGGATGAACTGGCTGGCGTTGATCAGCTTACCGTTCGTGCGATCGATGACGTAGAAAAAGCCGTTCTTCGGCGCCTGCATCAGCACCTTGCGCTGCTGGCCACCGATATTGAGGGTCGCGAGGTTGATCGGCTGGGTCGCCGTGAAATCCCAGCTTTCCGCGGGCGTTTCCTGATAATGCCACAGATATTCGCCGGTTTCCGGCTTCAGCGCGACGATCGAGGAGAGGAACAGATTGTCGCCCTGGCCTTCTGATCTGAGGCCGTGATTCCATGGGGAGCCGTTGCCGACGCCGAGATAGAGCTGATCCAGCTCCGCGTCATAGACGATCGAATCCCACACCGTGCCGCCGCCGCCGGATTGCTTCCACTGGCCGTTGGCGGACCAGGTCGGCGCGGCCTTTGCCATCGCCGCGTCGGATGCCTCATTGTCCTTCGCGCCGGTCGGGTTGGGGACGGTGTAGAAACGCCACTTCTTCGCGCCGGTCGCCGCATCATAAGCGGTAACATAGCCGCGCACGCCGAACTCCGCGCCGCCATTGCCGATCAGCACCATATCCTTCACCACGCGCGGCGCGCCGGTGATCGTATAGGGCTTGGCCTTGTCGGTCGTCTGGACCGACCAATCTTCCTTGCCGGTCGCGGCGTCCAGCGCGACGAGCCTGCCGTCGAGCGTGCCGAGATAGAGCCGCCCCTTCCACGCCGCCACGCCGCGATTCACCACGTCGCAGCATGCCTGCACGCCCTTTTGCGGATCGACCTTGGGGTCATAGGTCCACAGCGGTTTGCCGGTCACCGCGTCATAGGCATAAACCTTCGACCACGGGCCGGTGACGAACAATTTGCCGTCGATCACGATCGGCGTGGCTTCCTGCCCGCGTGCGTCCGGCATGTCGGCGAACCACGCGACGCCGAGCTTGCCGACGTTATCCGCGTTGATCTGGGTGAGGGGGGAGAAGCGCTGTTCCGAGTAATTGAACCCGGTCATCGCCCAGTCGCTGCCGTCGCCGCCGGTGGTGAGCAACTGGCCGTCGACCTTGCCGACCCCCGATGCGTCGCTTTTGGCTGGCTGGTTATTGCCGCTGCACGATGCGAGCAGCGCTGCGATCGTCACCAGCGCTAAACCGTTCCGCATAAGCCTCTCCCCCGCCCCATGGTTTTATTGGAGTCGTTGGCGGCGATGGTGACGCAGGACGAACGCGATGGGAAGGGGGATTAAGTCGATACGTTTAATCGTCGCGCATTTCGCGCAAACTCATTGCCGGCGCAGGAAAACCGAGTCAGCTTCCGCGGATGGACCACGCTCCGCCCGATCCCACCAGGCCACCGCGCCGCAAACGCCGTCTGCGCCGCTGGCATTGGGCTACGATCGCCGCCTTCATGCTGCTCGGGCTGCCGGCGTTATGGATCGGGCTCGCTTATGGCGGGCTGCCGCGCCTGTGGAGCCATCACGAACATAAACTGATCGGCCAGCGCGATCAGATCGTCTCTTATACCGCGCAGGACATTCCCGGCGATCCGATCAACCTGCGTTTGCAGGGGGAGCGCGGCGCGATCGAATGCGCGTTCCGCCGCGCCGGCTGGTCGCTGGCCGATCCGGTCGATCTGCGCTCCGGCCTCGGCATCGCGGGGAGCGTGCTGTTCGGTCGCCCCTATCCGCAGGCCCCGGTCAGCCCGCTCTATGTCGCAGACGCGCAGCAGGAGTTCGCCTTCCAGCGCGACGAGGGAAAAAGCGCCGACAAGCGCCACCATATCCGCTTCTGGCGCGTCGGCCCGAACGACTGGATGGCGGCGGCGACATTCGATCGCGGCGTGGGGCTGAGCCTGTTCACGCTACAGATCACCCACCACATCGGCCCCAAGGTGGACGACGAACGCGACGCCGCCGGCGCGCTGCTACGGACGAACGGCGCGCAGCTCGCCGACGCGATGCCGTCGCGCATCACCCCCGGCTGGCACCGCAACGGCGGCGGGGACAAATATTTCACCGACGGGATGATCCACGTCTATCGGCTGGGTGGGGGAGGATGCTGAGCGGATCGCCTTCTGCCCGCCAAGGTCACATTTCGTAATAAGCGTTCTCAACCCCGGCGATGTCGCGATAGTCCACGAACGACATCCCGATCCGCTCAAGGATATGGCGCGAGGCGGTGTTGTGCGTCAGCGCGAAACCGACCAGCCGATCATTCGATCGATTGGTGACGGCCCATGTGGTGACTGCCCGCGCGGCCTCGATCCCGTAACCGCAGTTCCAGAATTCTGGTTTGAACGCATAACCGATTTCAAGAGTTTGCGGACCCCAGGGAGACCATCCCGCCCTGCCGATGAAGGTTCCGTCCAGCAGGGATACCTTCCATTTCGTCAGGCCGAGAAGGCGCTGCTCGCCAATATAGCCGTCAAGGCGCGCGCGGATGCCGGCCTTCGTCCACTTTTCAGGGCTGGGGCCGTAACTGGTTTGTACACGGGGATCGCTGTGGAGATCGAATAGATCGTCGAAATCGTCGGCGGCCCAGGTCTCGAACTTCAGGCGCGGAGAGGTCGATATGGTAATCCGTCCCATCGATCCTCCCCGATAGCGCGCCTCAGGCGTAAGGCGGCCGATCCAGCCCCGCCGGCGACAGCGTGAAGATCTCGCACCCGTCCTCTGTGATGCCGATCGAATGCTCGAACTGCGCCGAGAGCGAGCGATCGCGCGTCACCGCCGTCCAGCCGTCGTCGAGCAGCTTCACGTCCGGGCGGCCGATGTTGATCATCGGCTCGATCGTGAAGATCATGCCAGGGCGCAGCTCCGGCCCGGTGCCGGGGCGGCCGACATGGATCACTTCCGGTGCATCGTGGAACAGGCGGCCGAGCCCGTGGCCGCAGAAATCGCGCACCACGCCGTAACGATGCCCCTCGGCGAACCGCTGGATCGCATGGGCGACATCGCCCAGATGATTGCCGGGTTTCGCCTGCTCGATCCCGAGCATCAGGCATTCATAGGTTACGTCGACCAGCCGTTTTGCCTTCAGCGGCACATCCCCGATCAGGTACATGCGGCTGGAATCGCCGTGCCAGCCGTCCAGGATCGGGGTGACGTCGACATTGACGATATCGCCCGATTTCAGCGCCTTGTCACCGGGGATGCCGTGGCACACGACATGGTTGATCGAGATGCACGAGCTGTGCGTATAGCCGCGATAGCCAAGCGTCGCGGGCACGCCGCTTTTGCTCAGGATGAAATCGTGGATCATCCGGTCGATCTCGCCGGTGGTGACGCCGGGCACCATGTGCGGCACGATCATGTCGAGCGTTTCGGCGGCGAGGCGGCCGGCCTTGTGCATGCCGTCGAACGCATCGCGTCCGTGCAGCTTGATCGCGCCATCGCGCCCGAGCGGCGCATCGCTGGTTACGGTAACGTATTCGGTCATGCCCCCGGATATAGCGTGACGAACACGGATTGGCGAGGCTATGACCCGAAACACATGGTTGAGGAACGTATCTGGACCGCCGCGCTCGTCGTCATCGGCGACGAGATTCTTTCCGGTCGCACGCAGGACAAGAATGTCGCGCAGATCGCGCTGTGGCTCAACGTACAGGGTATCCGGCTGGCCGAGGTGCGCGTCGTCGCCGATCGCGAGGAAGCGATCGGCGAGGCGGTGAACACGCTGCGCGCGCGCAACGATTATCTCTTCACCACCGGCGGGATCGGCCCGACGCATGACGACATCACGGTCGATGCGATCGCCGCCGCGCTTGGCGTGAACGTGGTCCACCATCCCAAGGCAGTAGCGGTGCTGGAGCGATATTACGCCACCCGCGGCGGCGCGACCGAAGCGCGGCTGCGCATGGCGCGCGTGCCCGAGGGCGCCGACCTGATCGAAAATCGCATGTCCGGCGCGCCGGGCATCCGCATCGGCAATGTGTTCATCATGGCCGGCGTGCCGCACATCACCGCCGGAATGCTCGACGCGCTGACCGGCACGCTGGAGGGCGGTCGCCCGGTGGTGAGCGGCACGCTCGGCTGCTGGGTGGCGGAGAGCGAGGTCGCCGATCTGCTCGGCCGTATGGAGCGCGCCCACGCGGGCGTGGCGATCGGCAGCTATCCCTTTTTCCGTGAAGGGCGAACGGGCGCCAATTTCGTCGTCCGCTCGCCGGACGAGGAACAGGTCGATCGCTGCGTCGCCGATCTCGCCGCTGCGCTTGCCGACGCCGGGCATCCCACCGTCGCCGGCGGGATCTAGCGCGCCTCCGTCACCCGTTCGCGACTGTCAGCGCCTCCAGCCGGAACCGCGTGCGCGCGGCGTCGCGCTCGATTCCCGCGATCGCGATATCGGCGACGATATGTCCCGCCACCGGCAATTCCGCCTCCGCCAGTTCAGCCAGCCAGCGATCGAGCATCGGGCAGGTCGCTGCCTCCGCCATGATCTCGTGCCGCATGCCCGAGAAGGTGGCGCTATGCCATTCGGTCCCGCGGCTTTCGGCGATCGCGATCGCCGTGCCCGCTGCCTGCGCGGCGATCGTCAGCCGGCGTTCGAGCAATGCGGCCACCCCCGGTCCGCGCATCAGTCCGTTCCCGTGATGAATGCGTCGATCCGCGCGGATACCTGCGGCCCCGGCACCCGCCCCAGCCTGATGTCGCCCACCAGTCGCGGATCGTTCACGGCGCGACGGCCGAACGTGGTCGGTGGCATGCCGGTTCGGCGAAGGTAGCGATCGATCTTGGTCAGCAGCGTCATGTCGGTTCGACTCCCGATTCCTGTTGTTCCTCATTTGTTCCTGCAAAAAATCCAACTTGTCCAGGAAATTTCCTGCGAGTAGAACAAGGCCATGTCCGAAAATCCCCGCGACGTGCTGATGCAGCTGGCGGAAGCGCGCGGCACGAGCCTCGCCGCGCTCTCCGTGATGCTTGGGCGCAATGTCGCCTATCTTCAGCAATATGTCGGGCGTGGTTCACCCAAGCGGCTCGCGGAGGAGGATCGGCGAATCCTCGCGGCATTCTTCGGTGTGGAAGAAAGGTTGCTGGGCGGTTCGGTGGCGGGAGAGGCGCTGGTGGAAGTGCCGTGGCTGGCGGTCGAGGCAGCGGCCGGGGCGGGCGCGGACGTGGTGAGCGAGCGCCGCCTGCGCGTCGAGCGCTTCGCACCGGAAACGCTGGCTACGGCGGGAATAGCGCCGCGCACAGCCTCGATCATCATGGCGCGCGGCGATTCGATGATGCCCACGATCCTCGACGGTGATCGATTGGTGGTCGATGGTGGTGACCGCCGCATGAGCCGCGCCGCCGCGATCTTCGTCTTGCGCCGCGACGACGACCTGCTCGTAAAGCGCGTCGCGCGATCAGGCGACGTGTTGACGATCGCCAGCGACAACCCCGCCTATGCGACGCTTATGGTGCCGGGCGTAGAGGTGGATGTGATCGGGCGCGTGAAGTTGCTGCTGCGCGGGGTGAGGTAGTGCGGCTTGCGCCCCAATAGCGGACATAGCAGCGCCGGGCTAAGATCGGCGTATATGACACCCCTCGAAGCCTTTAGCCCCTTTGCCGCGTCGCTGATCGGCTTGCCCGTAAGTCACGTCTGGCGTGGCTATGGGTCTGCCATATTCATCGAGTGTGGCGAACTGCGACCTGTAGCCAATCGAGATGGTTCGACGGGCCATCCCGAAGGTGAAGTATCGTTAGGTGTCGAGTGGAGTTGGCGCATCGAGGATGCGACGGCGATTCGATGCGGTAGCTGGAGCAAAGAGGACCTATGGGAGTCGGCTCTCGACGCCTTACGCGGCGCCCGGATCGCGCGGTGCGAGCTATTTGGCGCCTTGCCTGAAGTGACGATCACGACGGACAGTGGAATCCGGTTCTTGTCTTTCTCGACCACAGATGGGCAGCCGCAATGGCACTTGGTGGATCGGCGCCATAGTGCGGCGCGATGGTTCACCGTTCGAGAGGGTCAGCTGCACCTCGGTGACGGGAGTGAGCCTGCCGCTTAAACGTCGGCTACCCACCCAAGCCCAGCCCCTCCCGCGCATCCCCCGCATTCAGAACAGCAGCTTCGCGCCCACCAGTGCGAGAGTCACCGCCAAAATCGGGACCAGCACACGATCCGGAACGCGCGTCGCGACCAGGCTGCCGATGACGATCCCCGGCACCGAGCCCGCCAGCAACGACACCAGCAGCGAGAGATCGACCGCACCCAGCGAGAGATGCCCAAGCCCTGCGATCAGCGTCAGCGGCACGGCATGCGCGATATCCGAACCGACCAGCCGTTTCACTTCCAGCCGCGGATAGAGCACCAGCAGCGCAGTCATCCCGAGCGCGCCCGCGCCGACCGAAGTGAGCGAGACGAGCACGCCGAGCACGCCGCCCAGAAGGACGGTCAGCCACGCGATCCGGCTTTCGTTCACCTTGACGAAGTGGGGGGCGAGCCGCTCGACGATCCGCCTGCGAAACAGGATCGCCACCGCCGTCAGCAACAGCGCGGCGCCAAGAATGGTGGTGAGCAGATGCCCCGCATCGCCGGAGCGGTGCATGACATAATCGATCACGAACAATGTCGCGATCGTGGCCGGCAGGCTGCCCGTCGCGAGCCGGCGCACTACGCGCCAGTCGACCGTGCCGCGCCAGCCGTGAACGAACGTGCCGACTGTCTTGGTGGCGGATGCGTAAAGCAGATCCGTCCCCACCGCCGTCACGGGGTGGAAGCCGAAGACGAGCACCAGCAGCGGTGTCATCAGCGATCCGCCGCCGACACCGGTCAGCCCGACAAGCAGGCCGACCAGCACGCCGGCCAGCGAATACAATGGGTTATAGACGATCGACACGGCCCGCCGCCTGCTTATCCGAGCAGGCGGCTGGTTGCGTGACCGTCAGCGACGGGCGCACTCACCCAGCGGTACGCGCGGGCGTGTTGACGCCCATCATTTGCAGGTAACGCTTCACGTTGCGCGCTGCCTGGCGCAATCGTTGCTCGTTCTCGACCATCGCGATGCGCACGTAACCCTCGCCGTTCTCACCATATCCCACCCCTGGCGCAACCGCGACCTTGGCGTGAGTCAGCAATTGTTTCGAGAACTCAAGGCTACCTAAGTGCGCCAGTGCCGGCGGCAGCGGCGCCCACGCAAACATCGATGCGCGCGGGGAGGGGATTTCCCAACCGGCGCGGCCGAAGCTCTCCACCAGCACGTCGCGACGCTTGTGATAGAGTTGGCGGTTTTTCTCGACGATATCCTGCGGGCCGTTGAGCGCTGCGCAGGCCGCCGCCTGAATCGGCGTGAAGGCGCCGTAATCGAGATACGATTTCACCCGTGACATCGCCGCGATCAGCTTTGCATTGCCAACCGCGAAGCCGATCCGCCAGCCGGCCATCGAATAGGTCTTGGAGAGCGAGGTGAACTCGATCGCCACGTCCTTCGCACCCTTCACCTGCAGGATCGATGGCGTCGGATTGCCGTCGTAATACAGCTCCGAATAAGCGAGGTCGGACAGGATCCACACCTGATTCTCGCGCGCCCACGCCACCAGCCGCTCATAGAAAGCAAGATCGACCGTCTCGGCCGTCGGGTTCGATGGGTAATTGACCACCAGCACCGACGGGCGCGGCACGGTATAGGCCATCGCGCGATCGAGGCTTTCGAAATAATGCTCGTCAGGCGTGGTGGGCACCGCGCGGATCGTGGCACCCGCGATGATGAAACCGAACGTGTGGATCGGATAGGATGGGTTGGGCGCCAGCACCACATCGCCCGGCGCGGTGATCGCGGTGGCGAGGCTGGCCAGCCCCTCCTTCGATCCCATGGTGACGACCACTTCCGTTTCTGGATCGACATCCACGCCGAAGCGGCGGCCATAATAATTGGCCTGCGCGCGGCGCAGCCCCGGAATGCCCTTCGACTGGGAATAGCCGTGCGCGCCGGGCTTTTGCGCGACTTCGCACAATTTCTCGATCACATGCGGGGGCGGGGGCAGGTCGGGGTTGCCCATGCCAAGGTCGATAATGTCCTCTCCCGCCGCTCGCGCCTGTGCCCGCATCGCGTTGACCTCGGCGATAACGTAGGGCGGCAAGCGCTTCATGCGGTAGAATTCGTCGGACATTGGTACTCCTTTCGCATCCGCACCATATCGCGTCCCGCGCGCGGGCGACAGGTGCCACGTGCTTCGTCACCGTAAAAAGCCGCTATCTCATCTCTGTAACATTGCTACGCTGTAAGCGGATCACCCACGCCGCAGCGATGTTGCTTAAAGGAGAGGATGATGACCGAGTTCCAGTCCCCCACCCTCGCGGATTTGCAACGCTGGACCTGGGTGCTCGGCCGCGCGCAACAGATGATGCTCGAACAGGGGCTGGCGGCGATGCGGCCCGGCGGGGGCGAAGGCGCGTCGGGAATGCCGATGATCCCCGGCTTCAACGATCCGACGACGCTGGAACGCGCGAGCGATTTCTGGCGCGACAGCCTCAACCTGTGGCAGCGGTTCCTCGATCCCGCCGGCACGTCGAAGGAAACCGACGCACCCGCGCAATCCCGCGACAAACGCTTCAAGGCGGAGGCGTGGCGGGATAATCCCTTGTTCGCGTGGATTCGCGAAAGCTACGTCCTGATCTCGGATCATCTGCTGAAAAGCGTCGATGCGATGGAGGGGATGGAGCCGGCGCAGAAGGAGCAATTGCGCTTCGCCGCCAAGGGCTTCGTTGATGCGATGAGCCCGAGCAATTTCGCGCTGACCAACCCGGAGGTGATCGAAAAGACGATCGAGACCGGCGGCGAAAATCTGCTCAAGGGCTTGCGCCACATGCTGGCGGACATGGCGCGCGGGCAACTCACCCACACCGATGGCGACGCGTTCGAGGTTGGTCGCAATCTCGCCGTCACGCCGGGCAAGGTGGTGAAGCGCACGCCGCTGTACGAGCTGATCCAATATACGCCGACGACGGAGAAGGTGCTCGGCGTCCCGCTGGTGATCTTCCCGCCGTGGATCAATCGTTACTACATCCTCGATCTCACGCCGGAAAAAAGCTTCATCCGCTGGTGCGTCGATCAGGGCATCACGGTGTTCGTCGTGTCATGGAAATCGGCCGACGCGTCGCTCGCCGACACCGCGTGGGACGATTATGTCGCGGCGCAGATCGACGCGATCGACACGGTGCGCGATGTGCTCGACGTGCCGGCCGTTCACACCATCGGCTATTGCGTCGCCGGCACCACCCTTGCCGCGACGCTCGCGCTGCTCGCCGCGCGCGACGAGGCGGAAAAGGTGGCGAGCGCGACCTTCTTCACCGCGCAGGTGGATTTCGCCAGCGCGGGCGATCTGCTCAATTTCGTCGATGATGAACAATTCGCCCTGATCCGCCGGCTTTCGCCGCAGGGCTTCCTCGACGGGCGCTATATGGCCGCGACGTTCAATCTGCTGCGCGGGCGCGATCTGATCTGGAATTACGTCACCAACAATTATCTGCTCGGCAACGATTATGCGCCGTTCGATCTGTTGCACTGGAATGGCGACACCACGAACCTGCCGGCGAAATGGCACCTCTCAGCTATCTGACCGATCTGTATCGCGACAATCTGCTGGTGAAGCCGGGTGCGCTGTCGGTCGCGATGGCACCCCGCTCGATCTCACCCGGATCAAAACGCCGAGCTACATTCAGGCCGGACGAGAGGATCATATCGCGCCCGGCCGAAAGCGTGTGGAAGATGACGCAAATGCTGTCCCGGGCCGATGAAATTCGTGCTCGCCGGTTCGGGGCATATCGCTGGCGTGGTCAATCCGCCGGCCGCAGCATAAATACCAATATTGGACCAATCCGGCCCCGTCCGGAACGCTCGATGAATTCGTCGCCGGGGCGAGCGAGACGAAGGGGAGCTGGTGGCCGGACTGGCTGGACTGGCTCCATGCGATCGACGCGGGCGAGGTGGCGGCGCAGCACGCGACGCGTGCCGGGCGCAGGCAAGCTGGCGGCGATCGAGGACGCGCCCGGGAGCTATGTGAAGGCTAAGATAAGGCTAGTTATTCCAGCCGGGCCGATGCCGCTGCGCGACCTTATTGTTGCGCTGCACAATAATGCCTTGCGGAATCGCCGCACCGACTCTAGTATGTTGCACCGCAGCAAGATGGAGTCGTTGCGGAATGACCGACACTGCCGCCAAGCCCGAACTGAAGCCTGTCGCCAACGCTAGCGCTCCGCCGCCTGCCAAGCCCGCGCCCGCTCCGGTCGCTGCCCCGGTCGCGACGCCGGCTGTCGTTGCCAGGGAAGCAGGCTGCTAGCCCGCCCTTGCCAAGGCACCCGTCGCCGCCCCGCTGGTGACCAAGCCGGTCGGTCGCCACGTGACGCGCCGAAAGCCGCGCCGCATGGCCGCCGCGTCGGTCGCCGTTGCCAAGCCGGCGACGGTTGCGGTTACCGCCACCACCGCGAACATCGACGCCGGCGGCCCCCCGCGCGGTCGTCAAGCCGGTCGCCAAGAAGCCGGCACCCCGGGCCAAGGCCGCTACGGCCCTACCCGCGCCTACCCGCCCGCCCGCCCGGCCGGCGACCATCGCTGCAAAGGAACCGATCAAGATGGTCCGACCCGATCAAGAACGTGACCGAAAAGACCCAGGCCTATTTCGCCGAGGCCAACGAGCGCGCCAAGGGCGCGCTCGAAAAGGGCGTCAAGGCCCTCGAAGACGCCAACGCCTTCCACAAGGGCAACCTCGAAGCGATCGTCGAATCGTCGAAGCTCGCCGCCAAGGCCGCCGAGAAGATCGGCCAGGACGCCGCGGCCTACGCCAAGACCTCCTACGAGAAGGCGACCGAGAGCCTTCAAGGCGATGTCGACCGTCAAGTCGCCGACCGAGCTGTTCAAGCTGCAGAGCGACTATGCCCGCGCGTCGTTCGATGCCTTCGTCGCCGAAGCGTCGCGTTCGACCGAGGCGGCGCTGAAGCTCGCCGGTGAGATCGCCCAGCCGATCTCGAACCGCGTTGCGCTCGCCGCCGAGAAGATCAAGGTCGCCGCGTAATCCGGGGCCTCGCCCCGCACGGGGCGAAAAGGAAGAAGGGGGTGGCTGCGTTAACGCGGCGGCGCCCCCTTTTTCGTCGTTAATGACACGCGCGCGCCCTTGCCCTTGCGCGCTCGGCGATGCCATATTTTGCGACGCAACCATGCAGCGCCAGCCTTCAAACCTATCCAGCCGATCCTGATGGCCGAGCGCCGCGACGACGATTCCGACGGCGGGACCGGTATCGGCGTAGCTACCCGCGCGCGGACCCGTACCAAGCAGCCGACGCCCTATCGCGTGCTGATGCTCAACGACGATTACACGCCGATGGAATTCGTCGTCCTGTGCCTCCAGCGCTTCTTCCGCATGAACGTGGAGGAGGCGACGCGGGTGATGCTCCACGTCCACCAGCGCGGCGTCGGCGTGTGCGGCGTGTTCAGCTATGAAGTGGCGGAAACCAAGGTGGGGCAGGTGATCGACTTCGCCCGCCAGAACCAGCACCCGCTGCAATGCACGCTGGAAAAGGCGTAGCCGGGCGCTGAACCGGCCTTATCCGGCTCGTAAGTAGAAGAACATTCGCGCCGCTTGGCGACGTGCCCGTGGTTCGATATGCGCGAACGCATGGACCGTATCCTCATCCGTGGCGGCAATCGCCTTTCCGGCACCCTGCCGATTTCCGGCGCGAAGAATGCCGCGCTGACGCTGCTGCCCTGCGCGCTGCTCACCGACGAGCCGCTGACGCTGCGCAACCTGCCGCGACTCGCCGACGTCGACAGCTTCGGCCATCTGCTAAACCAATTGGGCGCATCGACCGCGATCGAGGGATCGCGCCCGGAAGATTTCGGCCGCGTGATGACGATCCGCACCGGCAAGCTCACCTCGACCGAGGCGCCCTATGACATCGTGCGCAAGATGCGCGCGTCGATCCTCGTGCTCGGTCCGATCCTGGCGCGCGCGGGCGAGGCGCGCGTGTCGCTGCCCGGCGGCTGCGCGATCGGCAACCGCCCGATCGACCTGCACCTGAAGGCGCTGGAGGCGATAGGCGCAGATCTGGAAATGTCCGCGGGCTATGTCACCGCGCGCGCGCCCGGCGGGCGCCTTTCGGGCGGCCGCTATGCCTTCCCGATCGTTTCGGTCGGCGCGACCGAGAATGTCGCTGATGGCCGCCGTCACGGCGCGCGGCACCAGCCGGATCGACAATGCCGCGCGCGAGCCGGAGATCGTCGATCTGTGCCGCTGCCTCGTCGCGATGGGCGCGCAGATCGAGGGTATCGGCACCGAAACGCTGGAGATCGAAGGCGTCGACCGTCTCCACGGCGCGACCTATGCCGTAATGCCCGACCGGATCGAGGCGGGCAGCTACGCCTGCGCGGCGGCGATCACCGGCGGCGATATCGAACTTACCAATGTCGATGCCGACGATATGGGCGCGACGCTGGACGCGCTGCGCGATGCCGGTGTGAAGGTGGTCGCAGGCAAGCGCTCGGTGCGCGTTTCCGCCGATGGGCCGCTTGGTCCGCTGACGCTCTCCACCGCGCCCTTCCCCGGCTTCGCCACCGACATGCAGGCGCAGTTCATGGCGATGCTGTGCAAGGCCGACGGCGCCAGCGTGCTGACCGAGACGATCTTCGAAAACCGCTACATGCACGTTCCCGAACTCGCGCGGATGGGCGCGGATATTCAGGTGCGTGGCCGCACCGCGGTGGTGCGCGGCGTCGATCGCATGGTCGGCGCGCCCGTGATGGCGACCGACCTGCGCGCGTCGATGAGCCTGATCCTGGCCGGGCTCGCGGCCGAGGGCGAAACGGCGGTCAGCCGCGTCTATCACCTCGATCGCGGTTACGAGCGGCTGGAAGAGAAATTGAGCGCGGTCGGCGCGGATATCGAGCGCGCCAGCGACGGCTGAACCGCCGCCGCTCCCCCGATGCGATAGCGCGATGCGCTAAGCGGCCGGGGGAGGCGGGCGCGCTTCGCCGTTCGCCGGCATCTACCAAACGGCGGACGTTTTCAGGGCGACCCTGGTTTAATGGGGGGAAGAGGCGGAACGCCTCCTCACCGCCCTCACGCCACGCCGGCGAGCCCCTTCGCCTTGGCGTAATCCGCTTTGCCGTTCGGCGCGCGCAGCGATTGATCGGTCGCTACGAGCAATTTGGGCAGCTTGTAGCCTGCAACCCGGGTGCGCAGGTGATCGCGCGCCGCGCCCTCGACATAGCCGTCCGCCGCCTGCACCACCGCGGCTACCGCCTGTCCCCATTTCGGATCGGGGATGGCGAACACCAGCGCATCCGCCACGCCGGGGCAGAGCTTCAGCGCCTCTTCCACTTCCTCGGGGAAGATTTTTTCGCCGGCCGAATTGATGCACGCGGAGCCACGCCCGAGCAGCACCAGAGTGCCGTCCGCCAACACTTCCGCATAATCGCCGGGGATCGAATAGCGCACGTCATCGATCGTGCGGAACGTGCGCGCGGTCTTCTCTGTGTCCTTGTGATATTCCACCGGATTGGGTGGCCCGAGCGCGACGATCCCGCGCGCGCCCGATCCGGGCACGACATCGCGATCATGCTCGTCGAGCACGCGGCAGCGCGGGCCGACCATGAACTTCGCGGTTTCCACCGTGCCATCGCGCGTGGTGATCGACACGCCCATGCCGATCGCTTCCGATGAGCTGAAATTATCCTGGCACATCGCATCCGGCATATGGTGGATCAGGCGGTCCTTCACGCCTTGCGTCCACATCACGCCCGATGAGATGATGACCCGCATCGACGCCACGTTCCACCGCGCCGGTTCTTCATCCAGCGCATCGACGATCGGCCGGGCGAAGGCGTCGCCGACCACCACCAGCCGGTTCGCCTGCCAGCGGTCGATCGCGTCGAGCGCCTCTTCGGCGCGGAAGCTGCGGCTCGGCAGCGTCACGACAAGTCCGCCGCCGAGCATCGCGCCATAAGCGGACAGCAGCCCGGTGCCGTGCATGATCGGCGGCCCGACGACGGTTTTCGGATAATCCGGGTTGGCTGCGGCGAACATCGCCGCCTGTTCCACATCGACGGGGACCGGCAGCCCCTGCGCCGCCGCGACCGCGATGCCGATCGCGTTGAGATCGGCATGGGTCCACACCACGCCCTTCGGCATACCCGTGGTGCCGCCGGTGTAGATGAAGAAGCGGTCGGCCGGATCGCGCGCGATATCGAGCGGCGCGCCATCGCCGACGTCGAGTGCCTCAAGCCGCTCGGCGAAGGCGGGGGCGTCGCCCGGCGCCTCATCCCATTCCACCCATGTCCTGACCAGCGGCGAGCGATCGACCACCGCCGCCACCGCGTCGCGCAGCCGCGCGTCATAGAACAGCACGGTCGCGTCGCTGTCGGCGAGGATATAGGCCAGCTCGTCCGCGACATAACGGTAATTGACGTTGACGTGGGTGCCGCGCGCCTTCCAGCACGCCATCAGCGCGACCATGTAGTCGGCGCTGTTATAGGCGTAGAAAGCGACGCGCTCGCCGGGTTGCAGCCCGCGCTCGATCAACGCGCGCGCCAGATTGTTCGAGCGGCGGCGAAGCTCGCCCCAGTCGACCACTTCGTCGCCATGCGCCAGCGCCACGCGGTCGGCGGGAATCTTCCGCTCGATCGCCTCGATAAGATCCCCGAAATTGAAGCTCACGCGGCGGCCCCCTCCACCAGCGGCTTCTTGCCCCAATATTCGTCGCGCAGCAGCCGTTTGTAGAGCTTGCCGGTATCGTGGCGCGGCAGTTCGGCGCGGAAGTCGATGCGGCGCGGCGTCTTGACGTGGCTGAGGTGGGCGCGGACGAATTCGGTCAGCTCGGCCGCCAGCGTATCGCCCGCTTCGGCCATGTCGCGCGGCTGGACCACGGCGACGACCTCTTCGCCCATCTCCTCATGCGGCGCGCCGATCACCGCCACGTCCGCCACCTTGGGATGGGTGACGAGCAGGTTTTCGATCTCGGCCGGATAGATGTTCACCCCGCCGGATATGATCATGAAGCTCTTGCGATCGGTGAGGTAGAGATACCCTTCCTCATCCATCCAGCCCACGTCGCCCAGCGTGGTCCAGCCGTGCCGGTCGGTTGAATCGGCGGTCTTCTCCGCATCATTGTGATAGGAAAAGGTCCGCTCCCCGGTCGGGCTTTCGAAAAAGATCGCGCCCTCGGTGCGCGCGGGCACCTCATTCCCTTCATCGTCGCAGATATGCGTGATGGTGGTCAGGTTGCGCCCGACCGAGCCTTTGTGCGTCAGCCATTCTTGCGCGCCGATCGCGTGGAAGCCGTTGCCTTCGGTTCCGGCATAATATTCGCCGACGATCGGGCCCCACCAGTCGATCATCGCCTGTTTCACCGGCACCGGGCAGGGCGCGGCGGCGTGCCAGACGCCTTTCAGCGACGACATATCGTATTTCGCGCGGACATCCGTTGGCAGCTTGAGCATACGGATGAAGTGCGTCGGCACCCATTGCGCGTGGGTGACCGCATGTTTCTCGATATATTCCAGTGCCTTTTCGGCGTCGAAGCGATCCATGATGATCACCGTGCCGCCGATCTGGTTCACCGCCATCGACCAGCGCAGCGGCGCGGCGTGATAGAGCGGCGCCGGGGACAGATAGACGATATCGGGCGTCCAGCCGTACAGCAATTGCCCCAGCCCGACGAGCGGCGACGGGTTCATCCCGAACGGCTCCTCCGGCAGCGCGAAACGAACGCCCTTCGGCTTGCCGGTGGTGCCCGACGAATAGAGCATGATCTGCCCCGGCGAGGGGTCTGCGATCGGCTCGGCCGGCTGCGCGTCGCGCGCCGCCTCATAGCTTTCATAACCTTCGGCCGTGCCGCCGACCATGAAGCGCCGCATGTCGCCGATGCGGGGCAGCAGCGCCGCCGCGCATTCGCCGGTCGCGCGGGAGACGATCACCGCGCGGCAATCACCATCGCGCAGGATATATTCCACCTCGTCGACCATCAGCTTCGACGAGAGGCAGGTGACATACACCCCGGTCCGCTCCGCCGCCCACATGATCTCCAGATAGCGGGCGTTATTGTCCATCATCACCGCGATGGCGTCGCCGCGCTTCAGGCCGAGCGAGCGGATCAGTTGCGCACCCTGATCGGCACGGCGATCGAGTTCGGCATAAGTGACCACTTCGCCCGTTGCGGCCATGATATAAGCGGCCTTGTCGGGCGTCGCCCGGGCATGAGCGACCGGATGCTGCATTATCACTCTCTCCATATGGGGGCGTGGCGGCGTCTTTGCGCGCCGCTCACGCCATCATGTCATTACCCCTCGACGCGCTCCACGATGATCGCCGGGGCCATGCCGCCCGCGGCGCACATGGTGACGAGGCCGTAGCGCTTGTTCTGCCGCTCCAGTTCGTCGACCACGGTGCCGATCAGGATCGCGCCGGTCGCGCCGATCGGATGGCCGAGCGCGATCGAGCCGCCGTTGACGTTCACCTTGCTGCGATCGAGATCGAGATCACGGATGAACTTTTCCGCCACCACGGCGAACGCCTCGTTGATCTCCCACAGGTCGATATCGTCCTTGGTGAGACCGGCCTTGGCGAGCACCTTCTTCGCCGCGGGCACCGGCGCGTTGAGCATCAGCGTGGGATCGTCGCCGATGTTCGCCATCGCCACGATCCGCGCACGCGGCTTCAGGCCGTGTTTTTCGGCATAGGCCTTGGACGCGAGCAGCACGGCGGCCGCGCCGTCGACCACGCCGGACGAATTGCCGGCATGGTGGAAATGCTCGATCTTCAGATCGGGATATTTGCGGTTGATCTGCTTGCGGAACGTGTCGCCCTGATTGTTATAGGGCATGTCGGCCATCGCGCCGAACGACGGCTTCAGGCTCGCGAGCCCTTCCGCGGTGGTCTGCGGGCGGGGGTATTCGTCCTTTGCCAGCACGACATTGCCCGCATCGTCGACGACGGGGACGATCGACTTGTCGAACCGGCCCTCAGCGATCGCCACCGCCGCCTTGCGCTGGCTTTCGAGGCCGAGCGCGTCGAGCGCCTCGCGGTCGATGCCTTCCATGCTGGCGATGGCGTCGCCGCAAATGCCCTGGTGGCTCTGCGGATGCGACAGGTTGAGGCGCGGGTTGCCCGAGCCCATGCCGAGCATCGGCTTGCCCGATTCCATATCTTCCTGCGCCATCGCGGCGGTGAGGCTCATCATCTCGGTGCCGCCGGCGATGACGAGATCTTCCATGCCGGACATGATCTGCGCCGCCGCGAAGTTCACCGCGGTGATGCCGCCGCCGCAGAAGCGATCGAGCGTGGTGCCCGATGCCTTCACGTCGAAGCCGGCGTCGAGCGCCGCCATGCGGCCCATGTCGCCGCCCTGCTTGCCGCGCTGGGTGGAGGTCGACCAGATGATATCGTCCACCTCGGCGGTGTCGAGGTTGTTGCGATCCTTGATCGCCTTCAGCACCGTCGCGGCGAGATGCTGCGGGTGCATCTCGGCGAGCGCGCCTTTCCCTTGCTTGCCGATCCCACGCGGGGTGCGGACGGCGTCGATGATATAGGCGTCAGGCATCTCGAAATCTCTCCAGAGCGGGTGGCGGAGTCGGCTCTTTACCGACGCCGGTTTCCGGCATAACCTTCGTTATGGTAGAGGGGATGTCAAGCGTGCCGCCAGCAATTCAGACTACATCGCGGTCGCCGGACCTCACACCGCGCGACTGGCTCGAAGCGGGGCAATCCCTGTTGCGGCGCGGCGGGTTGCGCGCGCTCAAGCTGCGTCCGCTGGCGGATGAGCTGCGTGTCTCCACGGGAAGTTTTTATCATCATTTCAAAGATTTCGACGACTATCAGGGGCAGCTTGCGCGGTATTTCTCCGAAACGCAGGTGAGCGATCTGCTCGATGCGCTGGAGCGTGCCACCCCCGATCCGATCTCCCGCATCCGGTTGCTGGGGCAAACGGTTCGCCGGCGCGGTTCCTCCCGGCTGGCGATCGCGATGCGCGCCTGGGCGGAAAGCGATGACCGGGCGCGAGAGTCGGTCGAGCGGCATGATGCGCTGCTGCTCGATTTTCTCGCGCGCAATCTCACGCCGGCGGGTTTCACCCGGCATGAGGCGGAAATCCGTGCTTATGGCCTCATCACGCTTGGGCTGAGCAAGATCCATGCGCCGCAGCTCGACATGAATACGTTGTTCGATTCGCTGCTCGACATCATGGTCGCGCGTCCCGCCCACCGATGAGGGCGCTGGTCGTCTCTACGCTGTCGCCGGATCTGTCCGGCACGGCGCTGGCCGATGTGCCGGATCCGGTGCTCGCGCCGGGCAAGGTGCTGGTGCGGGTCAAGGCGGCCTCGCTCAACTATCCCGATCTGCTGATGACGCGCGGCGAATATCAGCTCAAGCCGCCGCTGCCCTTCACGCCCGGCATGGAAGTGGCGGGGGAAGTGATCGCGGGCGAGGGCTTCACGCCGGGCGAAGCGGTGGTGTGCGGCGCGCGGCTCGGCGGGTTCGCGGAGATCGTCGCGGTCGATGCCGGCAGCGTGCGGCGCAAGCCCGCGCATCTGTCGTTCGGCGAGGCGGCGAGCGTCGGCACGGCCTATCTCACCGCTTATGTCGCGCTCGTCCGGCTGGGGATGGCGCAGGCGGGCGAATGGGCGCTGATCCATGGCGCGACCGGCGGGGTCGGGCTGGCGGCGGTCGATCTCGCGCATGCGCTCGGCTGCCGGGTGATCGCCTCATCCCGTTCGGCGGAGAAGCTGGCGCTGGTCGCGGCCGAATATGCGCCTGAGGCAACCGTTCCCGCACCGGGCTTTCGCGAGACGGTGAAGGAAATCACCGGCGGCGGCGCGGATCTGATCTACGATCCGGTCGGCGGCGATGTGTTCGATGAATCGACCCGCTGCATCGCATTCGGCGGGCGCCTGCTGGTGGTGGGCTTCACCTCCGGCCGGATCGCGACCGTTTCCACCAACATGCCGCTGATCAAGGGCTTCTCGGTCGTCGGCGTCCGCGCCGGGGAATATGGGCGGCAGTTCCCGGAGAAGGGCCGCGAGAATCTCGACGCGATCTGGCGGCTGGCGGAGGAGGGGCGCATCCGTCCGCGCGTCCACGCCGAATATCCGCTCGCCGATTGGCGCGCGGCGTTTGAGGCGATGCGTGACAGCAAAATGGTGGGGAAGCTCGTCATCGCGCCATAAAAAATGACAACATAAGAAGCAGGAGAGATCAGGTGGCAGGCTATGATTTTGTCGTCATCGGCGGAGGTTCGGCCGGTTGCACGCTCGCGGCGCGGCTGTCCGAAGACCCCGCCGCCACCGTCTGTTTGCTGGAGGCCGGGGGCGCCAACAAGGATATGCTGGTGCGGATGCCGGCCGGCGTCGGCAGCCTGATCAAATCCAAGAACAAGCATAATTGGGGCTTCTGGACCGAGCCGGAGCCGTACCTCGACAATCGCCGTTTGTGGTGGCCGCGCGGCAAGGGACTGGGCGGATCGTCCGCGATCAACGGCATGGTCTATATGCGCGGCCACCCGCAGGATTATGACGAATGGCGCCAGACCGGGGTTGCCGGCTGGTCGTGGGATGATGTGCTGCCCTATTTCCGCCGGCTCGAAGGCCATCATCGCGGCGAGAGTGGCGGGCTGCACGGCGCGAACGGGCCGCTGACCGTTTCCGCTGGCGAGAACGACAGCCCGTTCCACGATGCGCTGATCGCCGCCGGGGAGCAGGCGGGCTATCCGATCACCACCGATTTCAATGGCGCGGTGATGGAGGGCTTTGGCCGGTACGACCTGACCATCGCCAACGGGCAGCGCTGGTCGACCGCCGCCGCCTATCTGCATCCGGTGCAGGCGCGGCCGAACCTCACCGTCATCACCGGCGCGCGCACCACGCGGATCGTGGTGGAGGGCGGGCGTGCCGTCGCGGTTGAGTATCTCGTCGGCAACAAGCCCGCGCGGGTCGAGGTGGTGGGCGAGGCGTTGCTTTGCGCCGGCGCGGTGCAGAGCCCGCAGATCCTCCAGCTTTCCGGCATCGGCGATCCGGCGCGGCTGAAGGATGCGGGGGTCCGCGCGGTCCATGATCTGCCCGGCGTGGGCGAGAATCTGCAGGACCATCTCGATATCATCATGCACTGGCGTTGCCACGGGCTGACGACCGCATATTCCGCGACGAAAGGCCTGCGGCAGCTCAAGGTCGGGCTCGAGTATATGCTCCGTGGCAGTGGCTATGGCCGGCAGCAATTCCTCGAATCCGGTGCCTTCGTCTGTTCGCGCCCCGGCCTGGTCAGGCCCGATGTACAGATTCATGCCGTGCTCGCGATCATGAAGGATCACGGCAAGGTGCAGGTGAAGCAGGACGGCTTCTCGTTCCATCTGTGCCAGCTTCGCCCCGAAAGCCGTGGCCGCGTGACGATCGCGTCAGCCGATCCGCTGGCCGATCCGCTGATCTTCGCCAATTACCTGAGCCAGCAGGAGGATGTTCGCGTGATGCGCGAATGCGTGAAGATCGGGCGTGACGTGGCGGCGCAGGCGGCGCTCGATCCGTATCGCGACAACGAACTGTCGCCCGGCGCGGACGTGCGGACCGATGCGGAGATCGATGCGTGGGTGCGCCGCACAGCGGAGACGATCTATCACCCGGTCGGCACCTGCAAGATGGGCGCGGACGGGGATCGCATGGCGGTGGTGGATGCGCGGCTCAAGGTGCGCGGGCTGGATGGGCTGCGCGTCGTCGATGCTTCGGTCATGCCCACTTTGGTGGGATCGAACACCAATGCGCCGACGATCATGATCGCGGAAAAGGCCGCCGACATGATCCGCGAACGCACGATGGCGACGGCTTAGGCCCGTGGCCAACTCACGGCCGGCGATCCTCATAAGCGCGCACCCCCGGCCCGAGCCGGTTGGTGCCCAGCGCCAGCCGCTCGCCGCTGACGTTGGCGACGAATGCCGGGCTTTTGCTCTGCCCCGGCGCGAGAGTGGCGACATTGCCGTCCACCCGCAGCCCGGCGGCGGAATATTTGCGCGCCTCGGCCGAAACGACGACGAAGCCGGTCCAATTCTCCTTGTTCGGGCCCTGAACGAAGGTGTTGCGCAGGATTTCCCCGGTGCCGCCTTCGGGCAGGTCGATCGCGTAATTGGTCTTGCGGCCGGCGCTGTCGTCGAAGCTGTTGTCGTCGATCCGCACGCGCGGTGCTCGCAGCTTGACGTAGTGCCCGCCGCGCCCGCGCTCGAATCGCGAATTGGTGACAATGATCTCCCCGCTATTGGCGAGATAGACCGAATGCGCGCAATCCGGCGTTTCGTCGCACTGGCCGAGGCCGGAAAAGGTCGAATGGTCGATCAGGATGCGCGTCGCGTCGCCGGTCGCGCCGAGAATGCCCTCCTGGCTGTCGAGGAATGTCGCGTTGCGCACCGTCAGGTCGCCGATCTCGATGCGGATGCCGGCGCCATTGCCATCGGGCACGCGAATGTTGCGAAAGACGAGGCCGTCGACCGTCGATGCCTTGCCGCGCAGCACCAGCGCCGCCTTGCCCTCGCATGCGCCCTCGAAGATCGCCTTGCCCGGCTCGGCTGCCTTGAACGTGACGCGGCCCGCCTGCTGGATGGCGCATTCGCGATAGACGCCGGGCGCGATCAGCACGGTGAAATCCTGCCCGCGCCGCGCCATCAGCGCATCCTGCAGATGCGCGAATCCCTCGCCGGATTCGACAATCGTGAAGGGGGCGGGGGCCGGCGCGCTCGCCGCCGGCGCGGCGAGCGGAAGGGCGGCAAGAATGGCCAGACGGCGCATCGCGAAGGTTCCTTTCGTCGTACCGATCTTTCTTGGGCGCGGTGTGCCACAAGAGGAAAGAGGCTTTCGCGGTTAATGCGCCGCACGTCCCGTCGCGGCACGGTTTGCGGCCGTCGCGTTTCCTGTTGCAACCTAATCCGCAAGGTCGCATGACCATACCCAAACCCCAAAAACGCCAGCGGAGAGTCTTGTCATGGAAAGCTACCTGAAACACTATATCGACGGTGCATGGGTGGAGAGCGATGGCGGCAAACGCCATCAGGTGATCGATCCGTCGACCGAACAGCCCTGCACCGAAATCACGCTTGGCACCGCCGCCGATGCGGACAAGGCGGTCGCCGCCGCGCGCAAGGCGTTCACCACCTGGTCGCAGACCAGCGTGGAGGAACGTGCTGCGATCCTCGAGAAGATCATCGCCGGCTACAAGGCGCGCATCCCCGATCTCGCCGCCGCCACCAGCCGCGAGATGGGCGCGCCGATCTCCTTCGCCAATATGGCGCAGGCGCCCGCCGGGCTCGGCCATTTCATCGGTACGCTCGCCGCGCTGCGCGAATTCCAGTTCTCCGAACAGGTCGGCGGATCGCGCGTGGTGCATGAGCCGGTTGGCGTCGTCGCGATGATCACGCCGTGGAACTGGCCGCTCAACCAGATTTGCGCGAAGGTCGCCCCCGCGCTCGCCGCCGGCAATACCATGATCCTGAAGCCCTCGGAGGAAGCGCCGACCAACGCGATGATCTTCGCCGGGATCCTGCATGAAGCGGGCGTGCCGGCGGGCGTGTTCAATCTCGTCAACGGCGACGGGCCGGGCGTCGGCGCGGCGCTGTCTTCCCACAAGGGCGTCGACATGGTGAGCTTCACCGGATCGACCCGCGCGGGCGTGGCCGTCGCCACCGCCGCCGCCGCGACGGTGAAGCGCGTCCATCAGGAACTGGGCGGCAAGGCGCCGAACCTCGTGCTCGAAGGCGCGAAGCTGGAGGAGGTGCTCCCGCCGACGCTCGCCGGCGTGATCGCCAACACCGGGCAAAGCTGCATCGCGCCGACCCGCCTGCTCGTCCACAAGAGCCAGGCCGACGCCGCGACCGAGGTGGTGAAGGCGATGATGGACGCGACGCAGGTCGGCAATCCTGAGGATCAGGGCGCGCATATCGGCCCGGTCGTCAACAAGGCGCAGTTCGAGAAGATTCAGGCGCTGATCCAGTCCGCGCTCGATGAGGGCGCACGGCTCGTCACCGGCGGCACCGGGCGGCCCGACGGGCGCAACGCCGGCTATTTCGTCAAGCCGACGGTGCTGGCGGACGTGACGCCGGAAATGCGCATCTATCGCGAGGAGACGTTCGGTCCCGTCGCGACGATCACCACCTATAACGATCGCGATCAGGCGGTGGAGATGGCCAACGACACCGAATACGGCCTGTCCGCCACCATTTCCGGCGATCCGGCCGAGGCGGCCAAGGTAGCCGGCAAGCTCCGCGCCGGTCTGGTGACGATCAACTCATGGGGGCCGACGCCGGGCACCGCGTTCGGCGGTTACAAGCAATCAGGCAACGGGCGCGAGGGCGGCAAATACGGCCTCACCGACTTCATGGAAGTGAAGACGATCGTCGGCGAGCCCGCCTGAACCATCCTCCCCTGGGGGCGTCGCTTCGATTGGCGGCGCCCTTCTTTTTGCCTGAATGGAGAGCATTGAATGATCGTTTCGGTTATCTACCCCAATCACCAGGGCGCGCGTTTCGACAGCGCTTATTATCGCGATCACCACGCAAAGCTGGCGGCGGAAATCTGGAGCCCGGATCGGGTCGAGCTGGTCGAAGGCTTGCCGATGGGCGATGCCCCCCCGCCGTTCGCGCTGATCGCGCAATTCCATTTCGGGTCGCAGGAAGCGTTCGGCGCCGCGATGGCCAGCCCACGCCGTGGCGAGCTTCAGGCGGATATCGCCAATTTCACGGACATCACGCCGCAGGTGATGATCGGCCGCACGCTCGGCTGATCCGGCCCGATCGACGGCGCGGGCGCGGTATATCGCGCCCGCGCCGTCGATCAATAATCCTTCGATATCCGTACGTTGGCGCTCTGCCGTCCAAGTGTCGAGATGCTCGACAGCAGCGATAGCCAGCGCGTTACCTGATATTCGATCCGCGTCGCGGAATAGCCCTGCCCATCGGTGATGATCTCCGCATAGAGCTTGCGGGTCACATATTTGCCCGCCGCGATCGAGGTTTGCTGCCCGGTCTGCACGTCTGCCGGCAGGATGCGCAGGCGATCGAGCCCGGCGGCGCGGCGCACCGCGTTGATCGGATTCAGCCCGCCGCTGCCATCCTTCAGCGCCGCCACTGCCGCCGCGAGCTGCAACGCTTCCGGTGCGGGCAGATTGGTGATCGAGGTGCCGAACAACAACCGCGAGAGCAATTCGTCCTGCGGCAGCGCGGGTGTACTGGTGAAGGCGATCTCCGGCTTTTGCGCGACCCCGGTGACGCGGATCGCGGCGTTCAGCCCGGTCGAATCCGCATTTGCCTCGATATCGAGCGCGGGGTTGGCCGGCACCTCGCCCGCGAAGCGGATCACGCCGCGAGAGAGCTGGAACTCGCGGCCGGCGAACTCATAATTGCCGCGCACCAGATCGGCGCGGCCGGTGATCGCGGGATTGTCCGGCGCGCCGCCGATCTTGAGGTCCGCCGACCATTCGCTCGACAGGCCGAGCCCGCTGACCATCAGCTGATTCGGCGCGCGCGCATGGATATCGAGCCGCCACGGCGTAGCGCGCGCTTCCTCCTCTTCGCCGCCGCCGGGCAGGTTGATCTCATGCACCTTGAGCTGCGGCACGGCGGTCGCCGCGCTCGCCTGGCCGAGCCGATAGCGGCTGCGATCGAGCGTCACCTCGCCGGAAACCAGCCCGCCCGCGCCGCTGGAGCGGATACGCAGCGGCCCGGTGACGGTCGCGCCGATATCGTCGCGGTTGATCAGCACGGCGCGGGCGGCGTCGAGTGAAAGGTCCAGCCCGATTCCCGCCTCGGCGGAGAAATCGAACTGCCCCGTGCCGGTGACGCGGCCGCCTTTTCCGGCATCGGCGGCGAATTGCTGGATCTGGAGGCGCGATCCCTGAAACGTGCCCGCCGCCTGCACGTTGGTCAGCAATGTGCCGGTGGTCGCGCTTTCGATCCGCGCGCCGTTCGCGCGCAACATGCCACGGATCGAGGGATCGGAAACGCGCCCGGTCACGTCCGCGCCGATCGCCACTGGCCCCGAAATCGCCAGCATCTCCAGCCCGCTAAGCCGCCACAGCGTATCCGCCGGGCCGTTGTAGCGCAGTTGCGCGGACAGGCCCGCGCCCATCAGCCGCTCGGCGATGTCGCTTTGTCCGAGCGGGGAGAGCTGGGCCTGCGCCCGCCCGATCGTCTGGCCGCCGGATGCCATCACCGCGCGCACCCCGGCGCGATCGGCGGCGAGCATGCCGGCGATGCCGATATCGATCGGCTGGGAAGAGGCGAACAGCCCTGAACGGGTCAGCCCGCGCACCGTCATGTCGACGCGGCCCGTCGGCGCCCCGCCGTCGCGCATCGCATAGCTCATGGTGCCCGAGGCATTGCCGCCCAGCGCCAGCCCCGGATAACCGATATCGAGCAATGACAGCGGCATCCGCGCCAGCGTCGCCTCCAGCGTGGTCGAATCGTCGGCGAACCGGCCGGCAAGCGTGGCCTCGCCGCCCGCGAAGGTCAGCCGCGCCGGTGCGAGCCGCCATGCATCGCCCTCGCGCGTTACCACCGCCGGTTCCACCAGCTTGAGCGGGCGGCGATCGACCGTGCCCTCCGCGGTGACGCGATAGCTGTCGGGCGTGACGGCGATCACGCTCTGGATATCGAAGGCGCGGCCGGGTGCGGCGGCGATCTGCGCGCGAATCTCGCCCACGCCGCCACGCAGGCGCGCGCTGCCGGCAAAACGCCCGATCGACAGCTTGCCGCGCTGGAGGCCGCCGCCGTTGGCGCTCGCCTCGATCGAGGCGCCCGCCGGATCGAGCAGCGCGACGAGATCGAGATGCGCGCGCCGCACCGTCACCTTGCTGCCGAGCCGCGCGCGGCGCGCGTCGATATGCGCCTCGACACGCTGCACCTCGCCAACCGGGCGGAACAGCAGCTCGCCGGAAAGGCCGCCGCCGGAAAGCGCCAGCGCGCCGGTGAACCCGCCGGGCACGATATCCAGCGTGCCGGTCGCGCGGGTGCCGCTGGCGTCGATCCGCGCGAAGGCGATCTGCGCGGTTCCGCCCGACGGCAGCAATATCTCGCCGGCCGCCTCGAACGACCCGATGCGCGAACCACCCGCGGCGCTGAAGGCGAAGCCGCGCGGTGTCGGATCGAGGTGCGCGCGCACCTGTGACAAGCCCATCGCCGCATTGGGGGAGGCGAGCAGCAGGTCGATCGTCGGATGATCGATCTGCCCGTCGAGCTTGAGGGTGAGGGGGCCATAGCTCGCTTGCGTGCCGCGCCCTTCGAAATGGAATGTGCCGTCGCGGCGTCGCAAGCCGGTGCCGGCGAGCCGCAGGGAGGGGGCGGTCAGCACGAGGTTGGTGAAGTGCAACACCCCGTCCGGCGTCCGCTCCAGCGCGGTGACGATACGCGGCAGCCCGCCCGTCAGGCTGCGGAAGAACGCATTGTCGAGCCGCACCATCCGCGCCTCGCCATGCCCGATCACGCGCGTGCCATGCCCGCCCGGCCCCGGCACGACGCGCAGGGTGGAGGTCAGGTCGACCACGCCGAGGCCAGGGATCAGATAGCGGCCGAGCGCGCCGTTGACGCCCACCTGATATTGCCCGCTCGCCAGATCGAGCAGCAGGTTGATCCGCCCGGTCAGCTTGTCCGACTTCACCCGCAGATCGTCGCCGGTGACGAGCCGGCTGGTGATACGCAATACGCCCTCCACCGACAGGTTGCGCAGGATGCCGCCCGCGACGTCGCCCACCCCGGTCACCCGCGCGGCGGTGAAGCGCACCGGCACGCTGACCGGCGCCTTGGAGAGCCGCCCCTTGCCCGCCGCGCGCGCTTGCTCGAACCCGGTGTCGTCAAAGGCGAAGCGTGTCGCGGTCAGGCGGTAATCGAACCCGGCGGTGGCGAAGGCGCCGTCGAGCACGGCGCGCAATTCCACGTCGCGCCCGGTCATGTTCGGGAACAGTGCTGCGGGCTGGAGCAGCCGCGCGCGGATGCGGACATTGCGGAACGCGCTCGTGCCGAGATCGATCGTGCCGGTCGTCTCCACCGCCAGCGCCGCCGAGCGCAGCGCGAGATTGCCCGCCAGTCGCCGGTTGGCGAGGGTCGCGCCGCCGTTCACCGTGACGCGCGGCGCGGTCAGCCGCTGGATCTTGCCCCCGGCGACGAGCGACGGGACGAGATCGCCGCTCAGCGTGTAATTGCCCTGCCGGTTGCCGAGCGTGAGGTCGATCACCCGCGCACCCCCGGCGGTGGCGACCGCGTGGCCGTCCCAGCGCGCCCAGCCGCCGATCCCGCCGACCTCCAGCCGTAACGGCTTGGCGATCCCGGTCAGCCGCGCGAGCACGCCATTCTTCACGCCGCTGGCGCGCGCGGCGATATCGAATTTGTCGCGATCCGGCTCGGCATCGATTTTCAGCCGCAGAGCGTCGCTGCCCTCGATCACCGCCGTGAGGTCGACCAAAGCGCGCCCGGCGTGGATATCCGCGCGACCCCGGATGCGGCCATAGCGCGCCACTCCCGTGATGCTGTGATCGACGATCAGCCGGTCGACCGCCAGCCGGCCGATGCGGATATTGAAATCGGGCAGCAGCGGGCCCTGTTTCCCGCTCGGCCGGGTGCGCGGCCATTTGGCGAAACTCGCCACCGGCACGTCGAGCGACGATATGTCGAGCCGGTTGGAAAACCAGCGGAACGGCGCCCAATCGAGCCGCGCGACCGGGGCGGCAAACACCAGCCCATCCAGGTCGTACACCCGCACATCGCGCAGCACCGCGCGCCCATAAAGCGATCCGTCGATCCGCCCGACCGTGAAACGCAGCCCGCTCGGCGTGCGCACTTCCGCGATGCGATCCGCCACCCAGCGACGCCCGATATCGGTATCGACGATCAGCACCGCCGCGCCGAAGATCGCCAGCGCCGCCGCCGCCAGCCCCGCGATCCACCTTGCGGCGCGCCTCAAAATGCCTGCCCCAGCGAGACATAGACCGCGACCCGCGAATCGCCCTTTTGCGGATTGAGCGGCGTGCCGACATCGAGGCGGATCGGCCCGAAATTGGAATAATAACGCACGCCCAGCCCCGCGCCGTAGCGCAGCGCGGTGAATTGCGGCAGCGGCGAGGTGTAGATGTTGCCGCCGTCGAGGAACGGCACGATGCCGAAATTGCCGAGCTTCACCCGCGTCTCGATCGAGAATTCGGTCAGGCTGCGGCCGCCGATCGGATCGTTGTTGGGATCGCGTGGCCCGATCGCCTGATAGCCATAGCCGCGCACCGACGCGCCGCCGCCGGCATAGAAGCGCCGCGACGGCGCGATTGCATCACGCGGCGCGCCGACGATCGTGCCGAGCCGGATGCGCCCCGCCAGCACGATCCTGTCGCTGAGCGGCGTATAGGCGCTGGCGTCGATCTGGGTGCGGGCATAGCCGAACGCCTGACCCAGCAACGACAGCTCCGGGCTGAGCCGCCCGCCGAGCCGGAAGCCCTTGGTCGGGTTGAGCAGATCGTCCGAGCCGTCATAAGTGAGGCTGAGCGGCAGGGCGGCGATATAATAGGTCCGCCGGCGCGGCTGCCCGGTGGAGGCGATCACGTCACGCTCGTCGGTGCTGACCAGTTCGCCGCCCAGAGACCACACCCACGCCTTCTGGAAGAAGATATTGGTCTGCCGCTCCAGAGAGCCGGAGAGCGAGAAGGTGTCGGCAGTATAGGCCAGCCGCTCGGTATGCGAAACGGAGACCTGCCCGGTCAGCACGCGATCGCGGCCTTCGAAATTGTTGCGGCGGAAGGTCAGTTGCGCAAGCTGCTCCTGCGTGCCGAGCACCCCGCGCAGGATCACCGCGCCTTCCGGCGGGAAGAAATTGCGGTTGGTCCAGCTCACCTCGGCGCGCGCGCCTTCGCCGGTGCCGTAGCCAAGCTCCCCGGCGATCGTGCGCGGGGGCGCGGGCTGGAGCGTCACGTCGACGTCCACCGTATCGGGCGTTGCGCCCGGCACCGGCTTCACCTCCGCGCTGGAGACGAGCCCCGTCTGGATCAGCGCGCGTTTCAGATCCTCGAGATTGGGCGCGTAATATGGCTTGCCCGGCTCGAACCGCGCGATTTCCTGTACGTGGCGGGCGTCGAACACATGGTTGTTGGCATTGACGCGGATGCGGCCGAACTTGCGCGCGCGGCCGGGATCGACCGTCATGTCGAGCGTCGCGGTGCGCGCGGTGCGATCGACGGTGATCTCCGGCTCGCCGATCGTCGCGAAGGGGAAACCCTGTTTGCCGACCTGCTCGGTCAGCCGCGCCTGCCCGGCGACGATCGCGTCGGCGTTGACCGGATCGTCCTGCTTCACCCCGAACGCGTCGGTCAGTGCCCTGGCCTTGTCGCCCGCGGCCGCTACGCCGTCGATCGTCACCGCGGTCAGGCGATAGAGCTGCCCCGGCTCGGCGGAGAGGACCACCATCGGCTTGCCGCTGCTCGCGTCCACGCTGGTCTGGACGCGCGCGTCATAATAGCCCTCGGCGCGTAGCAGGGTGACGAGCAATTCCGCGTCCTCGCGCGCGCGGCGATCGAGCTGGGCGGCGTTGGCCGGCTCGCCATCATGCTGATCCAGCACGGAAAGCTCGGCGAAGCGCTGGCGCAACAACTGGGAGGGCACCGCGTCTATTCCGTCGATGCGATAGCCGTAGCGGGTTTCGGTGGAGACCTTCGCCTGCTCCACATCGGTGTCCGCCGGGGCCTTGGCGAGATCGGGCCACGCCACGCCGATATCGGGCATCGGCGCAAGCGGAGCGTTGGGATCGAGCATGTCGTCGACGTGCGCGGCCGGCTGTGGGGGGGGAGCGGCGGGCGCGCTCGGTTGTTGCTGTGCCACGGCAGGTGACACGGCGAGGATCGCGACCAGTAATGCGGCGCCTCGCCGAACCATTTCAGGCTGATAGCGTGCTACCGCACCGGGCGGCAACCATATCGCGAGTGGCTCTAGTGAACCGTGCCCGGCGCGCGGTCGACGGAGAGCAACAGCACCAGCCGCTCGATCTGGCGCCAGTGGCAGAAATGAATGTGGTTGCCGATGTCGCGGCTGCGATCCGCGCGCGCGGCGGCTTCCTCTCCCGCCGCCTCGCCAAAGGCGAGAAGCAGGGTCTGCGCGTCAGCCAGCGTGGCGCGATCGGCAACGAAAGGGAAATGGTCCATGTGGCGCCCTTATTGCGCACGCCCTGCCTAAAAGTCCGTTCGGAAAATGCCTTTCCAAAGGGTTTCCGCGTGCACGGCGGCTGGCGTCCGGGCGCACGGCATGGCAAGGCGCGCGGCGATGTCTGACAAGTCTTCCCGTCCCTCCGCCGCCGGCGGTTTCCTCATCGCCAGCGGCGTGCTGGGCGGCGCGATCATCGGTTTCGCGTTCGGTCAGGCGACGATCGGCCTGCTGATCGGCCTGACGCTGGCAATCGCCGCGTCGATCGCGATGTGGCTGCGCGATCGCGGCTAGAGGCGGCGGGTTTCGGGGGATTCACCCGCGCAAGGCCGATATTCGCAACGATCGGGCGGGGCTACAAACTCTTCCGATAGCCTTCCTGGAAAGGCTCTGTGTCGAGATCGCCGGCCGGGTCGCGCACATAATTGCCGGCCAGGTAGAATCGCGCCTGATTGGCGACACCTCGCCGGGCATGCAGGCACATCATCGTCGCGCCCGCGGCGCTCGCGCTTTGCTCCGCGGCCTCGATAAGCGCCCCGGCGATCCCGCGCCCCTGCATCCGGGGGTCAACCGCGAGTAGCCGCAGATCCCAGGCGCCACTTATCCACGCCTCGGAATCTGGGCATGGTGGCACCAGCGTGACCGTGCCTACCACCTCTCCCGCGATTTCGCAGACGAAGGCCGTGGCGAAGGCCCGTCGAGCCGCCTGGTCTTTCAGATAGGCTTCCCGTGCCGGAGACATTTTCACGTCCATTGCGGCGTAGAGGTGCGAGAAGGTTCGGATCAGAAGCTGGGCGACGAGATCATCGTCCGATGGTTGCGCGATGCGTATGCCGGTCATGCGGTTCGGCTTACCAAGGCGCGTTTGTGCACGATATCTTATAAGTAACGGCGGCCGCCTTTCGCCGCCGCGGTTGACGCGCGCATCGCGTCACCGCATCGATAGCGCATGACCCGTCCCGGCTTCGCTTTCTCCACCCGTTTCAAGGTCCGTTATGCGGAGATCGACGGGCAGCGCGTGGTGTTCAACTCGCGCTACCTCGAATATGCCGATGTGGCGGATACGGATTATTGGGAATGGACCGGCATCGCCGAGGTGCTGGGCAAGACGTGGCTGGAAACCGAATTCCACGTTCGCCGCTGTTCGGTCGATTATCTCCGGCCGCTGGTGTGGGGCGATACGATCGAGGCGTCGGTGCGGATCGAGCGGCTCGGCACGTCGAGCATCACCAAGAAGTTCGAACTGGCCAATCAGCGCGGTGAATTATGCACCGAGGTGGAGATGGTCAGCGTCAACGTCCATCTGCCCACCGGCACGCCGATCCCGATCGAGGGCGAGGTGCGGCTGTTCCTGGAGGCACTGATCGCAGCGCAACCGGATCGCGTCGCGTAACGCGCGCTCATCGCCGCGCGCGGGAGCGCGGGAGGCTGGTTCTCACATGCGCGGCACATGACCCCCCGGGGCTATCGGCCTTCCGGGGGCATCGGGCAGCACGGCCGAGCGAGCCGTCCCACATACACCTGTGCTTGGCGCAACGCGGGGACCGGCGCTCTACCGCCTGAACAAGCCGCCGAGCACGCCGCGCACCACGCTGCCGAGCAGGCCGCCGCCGGATGACGAGCGGCTCTTGGTGCCGAACACCTGCTTGCCGATCTCATTCGCCACCTGCCGCCCGATCGACGAGCTGGCCGCGCGCGTGGCGGAGGTGATCGCCTTGTTCCACGGCGAATTGGCTGCCTCGCGCTCGGCGGCGATGCGGGCGCGTTCGGCCTCCTTGGCCTCCTGCGCATCCTGTTTCGCCTGAAGCGCCGCCGCTTTGCTCGCATCGTCCTGCGCGCGCGCGGCGGATGCGGCCGCGGCTGCCTCCGCCGTCTTGGCGGCGAGCAGCTCCTGTGCCGATTCACGATTGACCAGCGTGTCGTATTTCGCGCCGATCGCATCGGTCTGGATCAGCACGCCGCGTTCGACCGGGGTGATCGGCCCGACGCGGCTCGATGGCGGGCGGATCAGCGTACGCTCTACGGGGGAGGGCGCGCCATCGGGCTGGAGCAGCGAGACGAGCGCCTCGCCCACCTTCAGTTCGGTGATCGCGGTGGTCACGTCCACGCCGGGATTGGCGCGGAAGGTCTGCGCCGCGGCTTTCACCGCCGCCTGATCGCGCGGGGTGAAGGCGCGCAGCGCGTGCTGCACGCGGTTGCCGAGTTGCCCCGCGATCGTATCGGGCACGTCGATCGGGTTCTGCGTGATGAAATAGACGCCGACGCCCTTGGATCGGATCAGCCGCACGACCTGTTCGATCTTCTCCAGCAGCGCCTTGGGCGCCTCGTCGAACAGCAGATGCGCCTCATCGAAGAAGAAGCACAGCTTCGGCTTGTCGGGATCGCCCACCTCGGGGAGATGCTCGAACAATTCGCTCATCAGCCACAACAGGAAAGTGGAATAGAGCTTGGGGCTCGCCATCAATTTGTCGGCGGCAAGCACGTTGATGATCCCGCGCCCCTTGTCGTCGGTGCGGATGAAATCGTCCATCTCCAGCGCGGGTTCGCCGAAGAAATGCTCCGCGCCTTGTGAACGAAGCTGGAGCAGCGAGCGCTGGATCGCGCCGACCGACTGTTTCGATACGTTGCCGTAAGTGGTGGTCAGCTCGTCGGCGCGTTCGGCGCAATTGGTCAGCATGGATTGCAGGTCGTCGAGGTCGAGCAGCAGCAGCCCTTCCTTGTCGGCGACGTGAAAGGCGATGGTCAGCACGCCTTCCTGCACGTCGTTCAGATCCATCAGCCGCGCGAGCAGCAACGGCCCCATCTCGCTGATGGTGGTGCGGATCGGATGGCCCTGTTCGCCGTAGAGATCCCAGAATTGCACGGGATTGTCGGCATAATGCCAGTCGGTCAGGCCGATCTCCGCGGCGCGCGCGGCGAATGCCTCATGCGTCTTGGCCTGTGGCGATCCGGCCATGGCGATGCCCGAAAGGTCGCCCTTCACGTCGGCCACGAAGCACGGGACGCCGGCCGCCGACAGCCCCTCGATGATGCCCTGGATCGTCACTGTCTTGCCGGTGCCGGTCGCGCCTGCGATCAGCCCGTGGCGGTTGGCGCGCTTGAGCTGGAGCGTCTGCGGGTTGGCGCCCCCGCTGCCCGCGCCGATCAGGATGCTGTCGGTCATGCCCATTTCCCCGGAAAACGTGAACGAATGAAAGTTCTAGCGGTGTGTTGCGAACACGAAAAGGGCGCCGCGCGAAGATCGCGCGACGCCCCGATCGTCTGGCTCGGCGAGCCGCTTACTTGATCTTGACCGGCACGAAGCCGCTCTGCCCGCGTGCGCGGTTGATCATCAGCAATACCTGCGGGCGCCCGGCCGATTTCGCCGCGGCCACGCCACGCGCCAGATCGGCGGCGGTGCGCACCGGGGAGCCGTTGATCGCGGAGATCACATCGCCGCGACGCAGCTTCTGCCCCGCATCGCTCGACGCATCGACCTGGCTGATGACCACGCCCTGGATGGTCGAATCGACGCCCACCTGCCGTGCGATCGCCGGGGTCAGCGGCTGGACGGTGATGCCGATCGCATTGGTCGGCGCGGCGGCCTGATCGCTCGGCTGATCGCTATCGTCGTCGGCCGAGAAATCGTCGCCGCTGCCGGCGGTCGCGGCGAGCTGGTCCTCCGGGGGCCGCACGGCGACATTGGCGGTGATCGACATCGGCTTGCCTTCGCGAACGATGTCCAGCTTCGCGGTGGAGCCGGGGTTCACGTTGGCGATCAGATACGACAGGGTGGTATCCGGGGTGACGGCGGTGCCGTTCACCTTGGTCACCACGTCGCCGGCACGCAGCCCGGCCTTCGCCGCCGGGCCGTTCGGCTCGACGCGGCCGACGATCTCGCCCGAATTCTTCGGCAGGGCGAGCGCTGCAGCGATATCGTCGGTCATCGCCTGAATGCCGATGCCGAGATAGCCGCGCTTCACGCTGCCGCCCTTCATCAGCGTATCGATGATCGGCTTGGCCTCTTCCGCCGGGATGGCGAAGCCGATGCCGATATTGCCGCCGGATTGCGAGAAGATCTGCGAGTTGATGCCGATCACGTTGCCGTTCATGTCGAACATCGGGCCGCCGGAATTGCCCTGATTGATCGACGCGTCGGTCTGGATGAAACGGTCGTTCGCGCCGCCCTGTCCGGTGACGCGGTGGACGGCGGAAACGATGCCGGCGGTGACGGTGCCGCCAAGGCCGAACGGATTGCCGATCGCCAGCACCCAATCGCCAACACGGGCATGGGCGGAATCGCCCCAGCGCACGAACGGCAGCGGCTGCGGTGCGGAAATCTTGAGCAGGGCGAGATCGGATGCGGCATCGCGCCCGATCAGCTTGGCGACATATTCCTTGCGATCCGGCAGCGTCACGCGGATCGAGGTGACCACCGCGCCGCGCATACCGGCGGCGACGACGTGGTTGTTCGTCACGATATAGCCGTCAGGCGAGATGATGAAGCCCGAGCCGAGCGACTGCGCCTCGCGCGTCACCGGGGCGCCACCGCCGCCGCCGCCACGTCCGCCGCCGAACTGGCCGAACAGGTCGCCGAACGGCGTGCCGGCGAACGGGTTCGCGGGCTGTTGCACCGTCACCTTCTGATCGGTGGAGATGTTGACCACGGCCGGCTGGAGCTTCGCCACCATGTCCGCGAAGCTCATCGGCGCACCGGCGCGGGGCGCTGAGGCACTGATCGCGCCGGGTTCGTTCTGCGCGACCTGCGCCGCGCTCGCGGGATGTTGCAGCGTCAGCGAGGCGGCGGTGCCGCCAAGGAGGAGGGCGCCAGTGAGGGCATAGGCGTAGCGCACGGTCTTCATGTTCCTCTCAATCACCCGGTGTCTATCGGGTGCGTTTCAATGGGCTTTGGCCGATGAACGACGATTGAATATGAACGATCCATGGACGGGGCGCACCCCCGGTCCATGCGATCATTTTCCGCGACCTTCGAATTCCTTCAGATACGCATTGTCGCGTGACATCAGGATTGTCGTTGCACCTTCCGGCGCCGGTCCGCCGTCCGCGCCGAAGGTGCGGCGATAAGACTGCATCGCGCGGTAGAAGTTATAGAAATCGGCATCCTTGCCGAATGCGTCGGCATAGATGCGCGCGGCGGTGGCGTCGGCCTCGGCGCGGACGATCTGGGCCTGTTTCTGGCCCTGTGCGCGGATCGTGTTCGCCTCCTGCTGGCGCGCGGTGCGCATCGATTGCAGCGCGCTTTCCAGCGGGCTGCCCTCGGGCAGTTCGGCGTGCTTGATGCGGACGTCGACGATCTGCACGCCATATTGCCGCGCGTTGCGCTGGAGCGAGTTCTGGATCGCGTCCATCACCTTGCCGCGTTCAGGGGTGAGCAGGGTGGAGAAGGGCACCTTGCCCAGCTCGTTGCGCAGCGCGGTGCCGAGCAGCGGGCGAAGCTGATCCGCGACGCGTTCCTCGGTCGCCGATGTCGATCCGGTCGAGGTCACCGCCTTCAGCGGATCGACGATGCGGAAGCGTGCGAAGGCGTCGACGTTGAGCCGCAGCTGATCGGTCGACAGCACCAATGTATCGTCGAGATCGGCGTCGAGCACGCGCTTGTCGACCCATACGATCTTATCGATGAACGGGATGCGCGCGATCATCCCGGCGCCGGTGTTCTGGCCGATCACCTGACCGGGCTGCCACTGGTTGATCGTCGTCACCGGATTTTCGAACCGCAGGATCACCGCCTGCTTGGTTTCGGGCACGATCGCGAAGGTCGCGGCACCGACGATCACCACGCCCAAAGCGGCGAAGCCCATCGCGACGGGGTTGCGCAGGATGCTCATCGTTGCGCCCCCTGCTGCTGGGCGGGCTGAGCGGGTTGCTGGGCCGGGGCCTGCACCTGCACCTCCGCATTGTCGGGCAGCTTGCGCAGCTTGTCGAGCGGCACCCACGGGGCGATCCCCGGCGTCTCGACGACTACCTTGTCAGTGCGGCGCAGCACGGCTTCCATCGTTTCATAATACATGCGTCGACGCGTCACTTCCGGGGCGAGCTTATATTGTTCGTACATCTTGTCGAAGGTCGCGGCCTCGCCCTCCGCCTGGGCGATCACCTGTTGCGAATAGGAGCGCGCGTTGTTGAGATTGGCGACGGCTTCCTGCTGCTTAGCGGTGACGGCGTTGAAATCGTCGATCAGGCTGGCGGGAGCCGATGCCTGTTTGATCGACACGCCCTGTACGCGCACGCCGGCCTGATAATCGTCGAGGATTTCCTGCATCGCGCGGGCGACGCGCGCCTCGATCGTGGTGCGGCCGGCGCCGATCGCCTCGTTGAGCGTGGTGGTGGCGACCACGGCGCGCATCGCGCTTTCGGCGGTGGCGCGGACGGTTTCTTCCGGATCCTTGATCTCGAACACGAAGTCGCGCGGATTTTCCACGCGCCAGCGCACCGTATAGGCGAGGTCGATGATGTTGCGATCGCCGGTCAGCACGTTCTCGCCGCCGTCACGCGGGAAATCGTCGTTGCGCACCTGCTCGACGTCGACCTTCTCGACATCGACGATCGGCGCGGGAAGCGTGAGGCGGATGCCCGGCTGCAATATCCCCGAATAACGCCCGAAATAGGTGACGACGCCGCGCTGCTGCGGCCCGATCTGGTGGACCGAGGTGAAGATCAGCCACACGCCGACGATCACCGCCGTGCCGATCAGCCACAGGTTGCGCGCGTTGACGCCCGGCGGAAGCTGCGGGCCGCCGCCGTTCCCGCCACGCGCGCGGCGCAGGAATTCGTCGAGCGCGGTCGGCTTGGCGTTTGTCTTGCGGCCGCCCGGAGGCACCGCCCACGGATTGCGCGGGCCGCTTTTACCGTCGTCATCGCCCTGGCCCCACGGGCCTTTGGGCGTTTCGGTCATCAGGATGGCGGGGCGCCCGAACCAGCGCGGCAATTTGATCATATTCCCCTTATAAGAATCGAATCCGCGAAAAACAGTGCCAAGCGTGCAGATCGATCGTATCGCGACGGTTATGGACGAGAATGAGGTGAAGGCGGCCGTTGCCGCAGTGGCTGGCGCGCGCGCCACGGTGAAGGTGGATGGGGCGCGGGTCGGCGTTGTGCTCGACGCGACCGGGCTGGACGCCAAGGCGCGCGATGCGCTGGAGGCGACGGTGAAGATGGCCGCGGCCGCGCCGGGGCGCGAGGTGCGCGTGGTCGTCACCGCCGAGCGCGCGCGCCGTCGCGTCATCGCGGTGGCGAGCGGCAAGGGCGGGGTCGGCAAATCGACCGTTTCCGCCAATCTCGCCATCGCGCTTTCCGGGCTGGGGCGCCGCGTCGGCATGGTCGATGCCGATATCTACGGCCCATCGCAGCCGCGCCTGCTGGGCGCCGAGGGCACACGGCCGGAGGCGAAGGACAAGGCGCTGCTGCCGGTCCAGACGCCTTATGGCGTGCCACTGCTCTCGATGGGGCAGCTCGTCGCGCCGGGCAAGGCGATCGCGTGGCGCGGGCCGATGACGGCGGGCGCGCTCGGCCAGTTGATGGATGCCGAATGGGGGCTGGCCGATACTCTGGTGGTCGATATGCCGCCGGGTACGGGCGATGTGCAGCTCACCATGATCCAGAAGCACCGCCCGGCGGGCGCGGTGATCGTCTGCACCCCGCAGGATCTTGCGCTGATCGACGCGGTGCGCGCGATCGATCTGTTCGAGCAGGCCGGCGTGCCGATCATCGGCGTGATCGAGAATATGGCGGGTTACGCCTGCCCGCATTGCGGCGAGGTATCCGATCCGTTCGGAAGCGGCGGGGCGGAGGCGGCGGCGAAAGCGCATGGTGTGCCGTTCCTCGGCCGGGTGCCGCTCGACATCGCGATCCGCCGCGCCTCGGACGCCGGCGAGCCTCCCGCTGCCGATCCTGGCGACCGCACATTCCGTCCCATTGCGGAACAGGTCGTTCGCTGGCTGGAAACCGAAGGCCGGTAGGGGAGTTGGTCTAATACCGGTCGTGCTGGCGCGCGTGACGCCGCCGGCACGAGCGGACCAGATTATAGAGGTGTGATCCGTGCCGCTGACTGAACCCGCCGCGATCAAGGCGCTTCTCGAAGGAACGCGCACGATCGCGATGATCGGCGCGTCGGACCGGCCGGATCGCGCCTCCTATCGCGTGATGGCGATGCTTCAGGCGCACGGCTATCGCGTCATCCCGGTCAATCCGCAGATCACCGGCGAGCATCTCCACGGCGAATTCGTCTTCCACGATCTGTCGCAGATCGGTGAGCCGATCGACATGGTGGATATCTTTCGCCGCTCCGATGCCGCCGGCGTGGCGGTCGACGAGGCGATCGCTTCGGGCGCGCGATCGGTGTGGATGCAGCTTGGCGTGATCGATGCGGCCGCCGCCGCGCGCGCCGAGGCGGCCGGGCTGAAGGTGGTGATGGATCGCTGCCCCGCGATCGAAATACCGCGGCTGGGCGTCGCGCCGATCGCCGCCTGACGGTCCGGAAAAAACGCCGTCGGCCTTGCTCCGGCGCGTTACCCCCGTCACTGCGGCACGAGATCGCCCGCGCGGCGATCATCGCGATGCGCACGTCAGGGATTCCGCCCACCGCCAGTTGCGCATAAGAAGCGCTAATTCGGGTGAGGGAAGGGGATTCAGATGGTTGCGATATCGCAGGATGCGTCGCCGCCCGCGCCCCGGCCATGGTATGCCCATCTCTATCTTCAGGTGCTGATCGCGATCGCCGCCGGGGTGACGCTCGGTCATTTCTGGCCCGCGACCGGCGAGGCGATGAAGCCGATCGGCGATGGCTTCATCAAGCTGGTCAAGATGATCATCGCGCCGGTGATCTTCCTCACCATCGTCACCGGCATCGCGGGGATGCGCGATCTGCGTGCGGTGGGGCGCGTCGCGGGCAAGGCGTTCGCCTATTTCTTCACCTTCTCCACGCTTTGCGCTGATCGTCGGGCTGATCGTCGCCAATACCGTGCGGCCGGGCGCCGGGCTGCACATCGATCCCGCCACGCTCGATGCCAGCAAGGTTGCCGATTACGCCGCCAAGGCGCATGAAACGAGCGTCACCGGCTTCCTGATGGCGATCATCCCGGACAGTTTCCTGTCCGCGTTGACCGAGGGCAATATCCTCCAGACATTGTTCGTCGCGATCCTGTTCGGCATCGGCCTCGCCACGATCGGCGAGCGTGGGGAGCGGGTGGTCGCGCTGCTGGAGGACGTGTCGGCGGCGGTGTTCCGCGTCGTCGCGATCCTGATGAAGGCGGCACCCGTCGGCGCGTTCGGCGCGATGGCCTTCACGATCGGCAAATATGGCGTCGGCACGCTTGCCAACCTCGCCGCGCTGGTCGGCACTTTCTATCTCACCTCGCTGCTGTTCGTGCTGCTGGTGCTGGGCGCGGTCGCGCGGGTGTGCGGCTTTTCGATCCTGCGGCTGATCGTCTATTTCAAGGCGGAGCTGCTGCTGGTGCTCGGCACCTCCTCGTCCGAAAGCGCGCTGCCGCTGCTGATCGAGAAGATGGAGCGCGCCGGCTGCCCCAAATCGGTCGTCGGGCTGGTCGTGCCGACCGGCTACAGCTTCAACCTCGACGGCACCAACATCTATATGACGCTGGCCGCGCTGTTCATCGCGCAGGCGTGCGACGTGCATCTCACGCTCGGGCATCAATTGCTGTTGCTGGCGGTGGCGATGCTGTCGTCGAAGGGCGCGGCGGGGGTTACCGGCGCGGGCTTCATCACGCTCGCGGCGACGCTCTCCATCGTGCCGGCCGTGCCGGTCGCGGGGATGGCGCTGATCCTTGGCGTCGATCGCTTCATGAGCGAATGCCGCAGCCTGACCAACTTCATCGGCAATGCGGTCGCGACGGTGGTGGTGTCGCGCTGGGAGGGCAAGCTCGACCGCGCGGCATTCGATGCGGCGCTCGCCGGGCGCGAGCCGAGCGATCAGCGGCTCAATCCGGCCAGCATCTCATAATAAAGCGACGGCGGGATCGTCCGCGCGAGCTGGCAGCCGAGCCGCCCGCCGAGCGACCAGCGTACCTCCGCGCCGATCTGTCCGATCGCCGGCAGCATGAGCGATAGCGTGGTGCCGGGCTCCAGCACTTCGGTGCTGCGCGCCATCAGGCCCGATGGCGAGATGTTGACGATCAGCAGCGACAGCGCCGGGCCGTCGGCGCGTGTTGCTGAAGTGCGGTGATATACTTCGTCGCGCAACTCGCCGCGTGCGTCGAAACTGATCGATGCGGCACCCGAAGCGGCCACGCGTGAAATCCCCCCATTTGTCCCTTGGGGGGCTAGGATTTCCGCATGAATCGATCATCAACGGAAAGGATCACCGCGGCATTAGCCATATTGCGCGCGGCGTTCAGCCGGCGACGAGCAAGCCGTGATGCTTCTTCCCCGCCGAGATACGGAGCGGCTCCGCGCCAGCCGTAACCGTGGCGGCCTCGTCCTCGATCTTCTCGCCTGCGACTCGCGCGCCGCCCTGTTTGATCAGCCGCCGCGCCTCGCCCTTCGATGCGCAGAAGCCGAGGCCCACCAGCGCATCGACCAGCGCCACCACGCCCGTTGCGGCGAACGTCGGCAGCGCATCCCCGCTTGCGCCCTCCTCGAAGGTGCGGCGCGCGGTTTCCGCCGCCTGCTCGGCCGCATCGCGCCCACGGCACATCGCGGTCGCTTCGTTGGCGAGGATCTTCTTCGCCTCGTTGATTTCCGCCCCGCCCAGCGCCTCCAGCCGCGCGATCTCATCCAGCGGCAGGTCGGTGAACAGCCGCAGGAAGCGGCCCACGTCGCGATCGTCGGTGTTGCGCCAGAATTGCCAGTAATCGAAATGCGGCAGCTGATCCTCGTGCAGCCACACCGCGCCGGCCATGGTCTTGCCCATCTTGCCGCCGTCCGCCGTGGTGATCAGCGGGGTGGTGACGCCGAACACCTCGGTGCCGTCCATCCGCCGCGCCAGCTCGACGCCGTTGACGATATTGCCCCATTGGTCGCTGCCGCCCATCTGCAACCGGCAGCCCTGGCGCTGCGCCAGCTCGCGGAAGTCATAGGCCTGCAGGATCATGTAGTTGAATTCGAGGAACGACAGCGACTGTTCGCGATCGAGCCGCAGCTTGACCGAATCGAACGACAGCATGCGGTTGACCGAGAAATGCTGCCCACCTCGCGCAGGAACGGGATGTATTCGAGCGGCTCGAGCCATTCGGCATTGTCGAGCATCACCGCGTCGGACGCGCCGTCGCCGAATGTCAGGAAGCGTTCGAAGATGCGCTTGATCGAGCGCGACGTTGGCCTCGATCCCGTCCGTCGGCGAGCATCTTGCGCGCTCTCGTCCTTGAAGCTGGGATCGCCGATCTTGCCGGTGCCGCCGCCCATCAGCACGATCGGCTTGTGCCCGGTCTGCTGGAGCCGGCGCAGCAGCATGATCTGCACCAGGCTGCCGACGTGGAGCGAGGGCTGCGGTGGGTCGAAGCCGATATAGCCCGGCACCACCTGCTTCAGCGCCAGCGCGTCGAGCGCGGCGGCATCGGTCATCTGGTGGACATAGCCGCGCTCGGTGAGCAGGCGGACGCAGGTCGGACTTCGGCGTCGGTCATAGTGGACCGCGGGCGTTACACGGCTCGATACGCTGTTCGTCACCAGCTTTGGATTGCGCTGCCGTCACCTCCAGCGCCATTCCCACTTGATGTCCCCGCGATCGCCGGGACCTCAGACTGGCGCTCCCGCCTTCGCGGGCGCACCACAGCCAGATGACGCGTGTCAGCGCGGCAATTCGCGTCAGCGGGTCGACCGGCGTCCTGCGACCTTTGCGCAGCTCGAAATGCACCTCGGGCCGGTCGGCGTAGCCAGTCTCGCGCCGGACAGCGCGACCGTCTGGCCCTTCTTCACCGCCTGTCCGCGCTGGACGAGCAGCTTCGAGGCGTGGCCGTAGACGCTCGTCCAGCCCTCGCCGTGCTTGACGATGACCAGCCCGCCCAGCGCCGCGATCGCGTCGCCGGCATAAGCGACCGTGCCGTCGGCCGTCGCGCGCACCGGGGTGTTGTGCGGCACGCCGATCTCGACCCCGTCGTTGCGCTCGCCGCTCTGCGCCGGCGCCGAAACGCTTCACCACCGGCCCCGTCGACCGGCCACAGGAAGCGCCCCGGCGCGATGCGATCGGCGCGGCCACCGCGGCGCTTGCCGGCAGCACGCGATGCGCGGGCTGGCGGCCGGCGCGGCGGGGCGCTGGTTCTGCGCGATCGCCGGTTCGCCGCCGGTGATGATGTCGTCGATATCGAGCCGGAACGCCGCGGCGCGCTCGGCCGCGCTCGGCCCGCGCGCGCTCGCCGCCCGGGATCAGCACGCGCTGGCCCGGCGCGCAGCACATAGGGCTCAGACCAGATCGTTCGCCGACGACGATCCGCGACCATGCGCACGCCATAAGCCCGCGCGATCGCGATGCCCGGTCTGCCCCTGCCGCACGAGGTGATAGCGGCCCGGCGGGATCGTCAGCCGCTGCCCGGCGCGGATCGTCATAGGGCGGGGTCGAGCCCGTTGGCGCCGGCGATCACGGTGATGCCCGGCGCCGGTGCGGTCGGCGGCTTCGCTCAGCGTTTCGCCGGGGCGCACGACATAGCTTTGCGCGGGCACGTCGCGCGCATCGGCCTCGGCGCCGCGTGTCTCCCACGCCGGGCGCGGCGCGGGGAGCTGCTGGTCGGGAGCGCGGGGTTGCGGCTGCGATTGCGGTTGCGGGCGCTGCGGTGGTGGCTGCTGCGGCCGGGGCGGCGGATAATCGGCGCGTACGCGGCTGGTGAGCGCGGACGGATAGCGGCCGGTCGACGTGCGGGTTGCTGGCGGAATGCAGCAGCCCCGAGCAGCAAGGCAGGTCGCCACCGCGCTCAGCCGCCGCATCTCCATCCTCCGCTCACAGATACGCGTTCGCGCAGCGCTTGTAGCGACGCGTCCTGCGTCAGGTCCAGATGCAGCGGGGTGACCGTGACATAGCCGTCCGCCACCGCCGCCAGATCGGTGCCCGGCTCCGGCGCATGCTCGATCCGCCCCAGCGACAGCCAGTAATAAGGGAAAGCCGCGCGGATCGGTCGCGCCGCTCGAGCCGCGCGCGGCCGTAATCGCGCATCGCCCTGCCGCGCCACGACGCTGATCGCCCTTCACCTGCATCGGCGCGCGACCGGGGGGAAGTTGACGTTGACCACCGCTGCCCGGGCGCCCACGGCCGCATCGAGCAGCGGGCGCAGCGCCCGTTCGCCCCAATGCCTCGTGCCGCGTGGCGAACGACACTTCGTCGCCCATGCCCGTTTCGCCGCATAGCGCTGGCTGAGCGCGATCGCGCGGATGCCGGCCAGCGCGCCCTCCATCGCCGCCGCGACGGTGCCCGAATACATCACGTCCTCGGCCAGATTGGCGCCGCGATTGACCCCGGAGAGGATCAGGTCGGGCTTCGCCGGCATCAGCTCGGCCAGCGCCATCAGCACCGCGTCGGTCGGCGTCCCGGCGACCGCGAAGCGCCGCGCGTCGAACTGCCGCACGCCGCAGCGGGCGCGACAGGGTGAGCGAGCGGCCCGGCGCCCGATTGCTCCTCCGCCGGGGCGGCGATCCAGATGTCGTCGGAAATCGGCGCGCGCGATCTCTTCCAGCACCGTCAAGCCCCGGCGCGTGGATGCCGTCGTCGTTGGTCAGCAGGATGCGCATGATTTGGGCGTCACCTCAAAGATTTCGTCATTCCCGCGCAGGCGGGAATCCATTCGCGCAGGTCGACGAAAGAGCCGCGCCGCCAGCCAGAATGGATTCCCGCCTGCGCGGGAATGACGGTGAAAGGGGAGGCCAGGGGCAAATCAGCGCGGCTCCAGCCGGTTCACCCCGCCGAGATACGGCTGGAGCACCTCCGGCACCCACACCGACCCGTCCTCCTGCTGATAATTCTCGAGGATCGCGACGATCATCCGCCCGACCACCAGCCCGGAGCCGTTGAGGGTGTGGACGAACGGAGTGGCCCTTTTCCCATGAATCTCGGCTGCGTGCCGGCCGCTAAAAAGTTGGTCGCCGTCTCGCCCTCCGGCCGGTAGCGCGCGTTCATCCGCCGCGCCTGGAAATCGGTGCAGGTCGAGCAGGACGAAATCTCGCGATAGCGCTGTCTGCCCCGGCAGCCACACCTCCAGGTCATAGGTCCGCGCGGCGGTGAACCCCATGTCGCCGGTGCACAATTTCATCCGGCGGAACGGCAGCCCGAGCCGCGTCAGCACGTCCTCCGCCGCCGCCGTCATCCGCTCATGCTCGGCCTCGGACTGATCGGGCGGTGACGATCGAGACCATCTCCGCCTTTTCGAACTGGTGCTGGCGGATGAAGCCGCGCGTATCGCGCCCCGCCGCGCCCGCCTCGGAGCGGAAGCAGGGGGTGAGCGCGGTGAAGCGCAGCGGCAGCTCGTCGGCGGCTGAGGATGCTGCTCGCGCACGATATTGGTCAGGCTCACCTCGGCGGTCGGGATCAGCCAGCGGCCGTCGGTCGTCTCGAACAGGTCCTCGGCGAATTTGGGCAGCTGCCCGGTGCCGAACATCGCCTCGCTGCGCACCAGCAGCGGCGGGGCGACCTCCTCATAGCCGTGCGCGCGGGTCAGCGTGTCGAGCCCGAACTGGCCGAGCGCGCGCGCCGAGCCGCGCCATCTGCCCGCGCACCAAGCGTGAAGCGCGCGCCGGCGATCAGCGCGCCGGTCTCGAAATCCAGCCCCAGCGCGGGGCCGATCGCGTCATGCTCGCTGCACCTCGAACCCGAAGTCGCGCCGCGTCGCCGCGTTCGTGGACCAGCTGCTTTATCGTCCTCGTCCGCGCCCGCCGGCACGTCGGCGCAGCGGAATGTTGGGCAGCGCGGCGAGCAGGTCGTCCAGCTCGCCGCCCAGCCGCGCTTCCTCCGCCTCCAGCTCGGGCATGCCGCTGCTTGAGCGCCGCCACCTCGGCCATCAGCGCGCTGGCGGTCGCCTCGTCCTTCGCCGCCTTGGCCGCGCCGATCGCCTTCGACGCTTCGTTGCGGCGCGCCTGCCCGGCCTGCAACTCGGTGATGCGCCTCGCGCCGGCGGCGGTCGAGGTCGAGGATGACGGCGCTTTCCGCCCCCTTGCCGCGCTTCGCCATCGCGGCGTCGAAATCGGACGGATTCTCTCGGATCAGGCGGATATCGTGCATCCCCGCGCTATGGCGGGGGCCGGCGAGGGGAGGCAACCCGCGCGGGTCTGCGCGGGCGCGGTTCAGGCGGCGAGCGTGGTTTTCCTGCGTCGAGTCGCCGCCGCGCGACCAGCGCCGGCCGCCGCCGCGCCGAACAGCAGGACCATCGGCGGCGCGGGCACCGGCGTGGGGTTGCCGCTGCTCGATCCGCTGCTGCCGGTCGAGCTCCACCCGCCGTTCGACGACCAGCCGCCGCTCGAGCTGCTACTCGACGAGGTCGACGACGAGGTGGAGGATGAAGACGAGGAGGAGGTCGACGACGAGGTCGAGGTGGAAACGTTGCCGCTGGATGACGTCGAGGTCGACACGTTGCCGCTTGAAGAGGTCGAGGTCGACACGTTGCCGCTCGACGAGGTCGAGGTCGACACGTTGCCGCTCGACGAGGTCGAGGTCGACACATTCCCGCTCGACGAGGATGTGCTGCTGACGTTGCCGCTGGAGGTGGATGTCGAGGAGGTGCTGCTCACCCCGCCGGTCGAGGTTGAGCTGGACGACCCGCCCGACGAGGTCGAGGTGGAGGAGCCGCCGGTCGAGGAGGAGGTCGACGAGCCCCCCGATCCGCCCGACGAGGTCGAGCTGGAGGTCGAGCCGCCGCTGGTGCTGGAGGTGGAGGAGATCACGATTCCGGTCGATCCGCCGCCGCTGCCGCCGAAGAACCCGCCGGCGAAGAAGCCGCCGCCGAACCCGCCCCAGCCGCCGCTGCCGCCGAACACCACCGGGGGCGCGGCGGGGGCGCTGGTCTCGATCATTGGCGCGGCCGGCAGCGCGATCGGGGGCGCCTGCGTCGCCACCGTTACCACCGAGGGCGGGCAGGCCGGCGCCGGGCGCACGCGCGCCACCGGCAGAACCCGCTCGACCGGGCGGCGCACGGGCTTGTGCGCGACCTTCTTCTTGCTGAACTCGGTGCGCGGTTTGGCATTCTCCGCGACATGCACTGCGCCGCCGCCGATCAATGCGCCGCCCGCTGTGCACGCGGCAAGTTTCACCAAAGCCATCCGCACCGACATGGTTCTTCTCTCTTATCTTCCCGGCGAAGAACGGTCTCCGCAGCCCTTACGCACAATGTGCGCCCCCGCTAGCGCAGAAAGTGCAAAGCAAAGGTTTAAGTTCAAGCGCGGTAACCATGATTAAACGCGTATTTGCGCAACACTAGGCGGCAAACGCACCGGAAGGTTGGTAAACGTTTCAATGCGAGACAGTTTCGGCCGCGCAACGGCGGCCGGATCTCGGTTCAGCGGCGGGAAAGCCTCAGAATGGCAGAGATGAGCGCGTGACGATTCATGGTCGCTTGTTTGCTGTCCGGCACCCGATTATAGGCGCGCCACGGACAACGCGCGGTGGAGCAAAACACCAGCGCGGACGGGGAGAAGCTTGATGGCGACCGCGTATGAACGAATGGAGGACGGCGGCAGCAGTCCGAACGCCTCCAACGACTCCGATGGCTATCGACCGCACCCTGACGAGCCCTTTATGTGCGAACGGCAGCAAGCCTATTTTCGCGCTAAGTTGCTCAATTGGAAGGAAGCGATTCTGCGCGAGTCGCAGGGCACGCTTTCGCAGCTGCAGGTCGATTCGCTGCGTGAGGCCGATCTCAACGATCGTGCGTCGAGCGAGACCGACTGGTCGATCGAGCTGCGTACGCGTGACCGGCAGCGCAAGCTGATTTCCAAGATCGAGGCGGCGCTGCGCCGCATCGACGAGGGTGAATATGGCTATTGCGAAGTGACCGGCGAACCGATCAGCCTCGGGCGGCTGGAGGCCCGGCCGATCGCGACGATGACGGTCGAGGCGCAGGAACAGCATGAGCGCCAGGAAAAGGTCTCGCGCGAAGATTGAACGCGCGATAGGGAGCGTGTTTGTAATTCCGCAAGATTTGGCGACGTATAAACGTGACGATGAAGCATTTCGGCAAGAACGTCTTTGCCGACGCGGTTCCCGCGCGACGGCGGCCGAGCGCGGGCGTGAAAGCGTCCACGCTCGCCGCCCGCCTGCGCATCGCCGGCGCGGCCACGCGCGACCAAGGTCGCGTATCCGCAACGTCTCCGCCGGCGGGCTGATGGCGGAGCTGCCGCGCCCGGCCGCGCCGGACGCGGCGATCGAGGTCGAGCTGGCCGGGCTCGGCTGGGTTCCCGGCCGCGTCGCCTGGCAGACCGCGGGCCGCGTCGGCGTCGTCTTTCGATCGGGAGATCGATCCGGCGCTGCTGCGACAACTCGCCGACGATTGACCGGCCTGCGCCAGGGCGGGGCCCTGCGGGAACAGGCGGAGATGCTGGCCGGGCGCGCGGTGCGCGCGCTGCGGCAGGAGCCGGGGTGCGCAAGGCACCCCGAACCCGTTCAGCGCCGACTGAAGGTTCACGGCCGAGGTCTTGCCGCGCTTGTCGGTTTCCAGCTCGTATGAAACGCGCTGGTCCTTATCGAGCGTCCGCATCCCGGCGCGCTCGACGGCGGAGATGTGCACGAAGGCATCGCTGCCGCCGTCTTCCGGGGCGATGAAGCCATAGCCCTTGTCGGCGTTGAAGAATTTTTACGGTTCCGGTGATCATGGTAGTTTCCTTGGCCCATGGTGCGGGCATATGCCGAATTGGCACATCCCGGCCTCGTGAAGCTCGTGGGGACAAGGGCGACGTGCGCAGCCCGAAATCCGTCTAGGGCAACGTCAGCGCTACGCTATATAGCAGATATTGTCCGGAACACCGAATTTTGTCGGCGTGATTTTATTTTCCGCGCGATTTCAGCGCGTGGACGGTAGGATTTTTTACAGAATTTCGTTTTTCGCGGCGCGCCGAGCTGATCGTTTTGCGAATATGTAGGCCGCGATGATGTCGCATGCGAAATTTTGTCGTCGGACCGCTGCATTCGCGCGCGCGATGATTGAACCAAGCTGACGCGGCGATAATTCGTCGGCCCATATTTCATATGGCGGGGAAATATTTGCGGTAATTCATATGCCGTGTGATCGGCGCGGGTTCGTATTTGAAAATATTTCGCCGGCAAGCCGGTGGCGCCGGCCGATCCGATCGCGGTGATGAAGGTCCGGCGGACGCACCGGGCTCTTTTCGCGCCTTTCCTTTCCGTCGCACAGTGAAACGGCCGCCGGCATATCCGCCGGCGGCCGTTTCATTTTCACTGCAGCGGCGCGATCATTTGCCCGCGAGTTGTTGCTCCAGCGCGCCCAGCACGCGGTAGCACGGCATCACCTGCGCCACCGAGGCGTTGGGTTCGCGCCCTTCGCGGATCGCGGCGACGAATTCGCGGTCCTGCAATTCGATGCCGTTGTTCGATATTGTCACGCCGGTGAGGTCGATCGGCTCCTCCCGGCCCGTCACGAGATCGTCGTAGCGCGCGATCCATGTGCCATTGTCGCAGATATAGCGGAAGAAGGTGCCGAGCGGCCCGTCGTTGTTGAAGCTCAGCGACAAGGTGCAGATCGCGCCGGTCGCCGCCTTGAGCTGGATCGACATGTCCATCGCGATGCCGAGTTCGGGGTGGATCGGCCCTTCGATCGCATTGGCGGCGACGATCGGTCCGGCCTGATAGGCGAACAGGTCCACGGTATGCGCGGCGTGGTGCCACAACAGATGATCGGTCCAGCTGCGCGGCTCGCCCTTGGCGTTCATATTCTGGCGGCGGAAGAAATAGGTCTGCACGTCCATCTGCTGCACCTGCGCTCTCGCCACTGGCGAATTTGCGGTTGTGCAGATATTGGTGCGCTCGGGTTGAAGCGCCGCGTGTGGCCGACCATCGCAGACGAGCCCGGTCTCCTGCTGCTTGGCCAGCACCGCCTCGCGCATCGGCCAGGCTGTCGCGACAAGGGAATCTCGACCTGCACATGCTTGCCCGCGTCGAGGCATTGCAGCGCCTGCGCGGCGTGCATCTGCGTCGGGGTGCACAGGATCACCGCATCGACGTCGTCGCGCGCCAGCGCTGTCGGCCAGGTCGGTCGTGGCGTGGCCGATGCCGTATTTGGCGGCCATCGCGCTGCGTCGGCTCGAGCCGCCGGCCGACGAGGCTGGTCACCGCTCACGCCCGTCGATATTCTTCAGTCCGTCGAGATGCTTTCTCGCCAAAGGCGCCGGCGCCGGCGAGCGCGATGCGGAGGGTCATGTTGGTCTCTCTTGTCGGGAAGGGGAAATCAGGCCGTGCCGCTGCCGGTCATGTCGAGGCCTTCGCCATTGTCGGGGCGCAGCACGATATGGCCGATCGCGGTGTTGCGAGCAGGGGACGTGATAATGGCGGTGCAGCGCGCGCGTGCGCTTGCCCAGCGCGCCGCGCATGATCAGCCACATCACCATCTCGATCCCCTCGGAGCCGGTCTCGCGCAGGTATTCGATATGCGGGACATGGCGCAGCGCAGTCGCGTGTCGCCGATCAGGCGATCGAGGAAGCCATTGTCCCACTCCGGTTGATCAGCCCGGCGCGCGGCCCCTGAAGCTGGTGGCTCATGCCCCCCGGTGCCCCAGACCTGCACGTTGAGATCCTCCGGGAAGCTTTCCACCGCGCGCGCGATCGCCTCGCCCAGCGCCCAGCAGCGATTGCCCGAGCGGCGGCGGATAGGTGACGACGTTGACCGCCAGCGGGATCACCTTCACCGGCCACGCATCGGGCTTGCCGAACATCATCGACAGCGGAACGGTGAGGCCGTGGTCGACGTCCATCTCGTTGATGATCGTCATGTCGAATTCGTCGAGGATCAGGCTCTGCGCGATATGCCAGGCGAGATCGGCATGGCCCTCGACATCGGGCACCGCGCGCGGCCCCCAGCCTTCGTCGGCGGGCTTGTAGCGTTCGCCGCAGCCGATCGCGAAGGTCGGGATGACCTTCATATCGAAGGCGGAAGCGTGATCGTTATAGACGAGGATCACGACATCGGGCTTTTCGGCCTGCTCCCAATTCCGCGTCCACTCGATAGCCCGCGAAGATCGGGTTCCGAAGTAATCGTCCCTATCCTTGCCGAAATCGCTCGCGACGCCGAGCAGGGGCACATGGCTGCAGCCGACCCCGGCGGTGATCCGCGCCATCAATTCTTCCCCTTGATCGCTGCGCACGCCCTCGGGCGAGCGGCCGCCGGCGATCATCATCGCCTGGTATAGTCCTCCGCGAAATTCATGCCGGTCATCGTCGACACCGCCTCGAAGCGAAGCTCAGCCCGTCGGTCGAGAACACCTTGGCGAGGAAATAGATGTTGCCGCCCAGATCGAGCAGCGGTTGTAATCGCGCGCCAGCACGGCCGCCTTCTGCTCCTCGGTCAACGGCCATTCGTCGAGATAGGCGCGCTCGTCCGCCTTGCCAGCGGTCGCGGTTTTCCGCCTTCATCAGGCTCATCGCGAACTGGTTCAGGTGATAGCCCGCCCGCGCGCGCTTGCGCGGTGATAGACGCGCGTGCCGGGGATATCGTCGAACTCGGCGAGATAGGCGTGGATGATCGCGTCGGGCTCGGTCACAGCCCTCGCTCCTTCAGCTCGGCGTCGAGCCGCGGGAAGACGCGCCGCGCATTGCCCTCGAAGATCGCGTGGCGCTCCGTCGTCGCTGATCGGCAGCGCGTCGACATAGCGCTTGGTGTCGTCGAAATGATGCCCGGTCTGCGGGTCGATCCCGCGCACCGCGCCGACCATCTCGCTGCCGAACAGGATGTTCTTGGTGTCGATCACCGTCGGCGAGCAGATTCACCGCCCGGCTGGTGATAGACGCAGGTATCGAAGAACACGTTGTTCATCACATGCCCGTCGAGCGCGGGCTTCTTCAGCATATCCGCCAGCCCGCGATAGCGCCCCCAATGATAGGGCACCGCGCCGCCGCCGTGCGGGATGATGAAGCGCAAAGTGGGGAAATCGCTTGAACAGATCGCCCTCGATCAGCTGCATGAACGCGATCGTGTCGGCCGCGATATAGAAGCCGCCGGTCGCGTGAAGCCCCGGATTGCACGATCCCGAGACGTGGATCATCGCCGGCACATCCAGCTCGACCATCTTTTCGTAAAACGGATACCAGTAACGATCGGTCAGCGCCGGGGCGGTGAAATGGCCGCCGCCGGGATCGGGGTTGAGATTGCACCCGATGAAGCCGAGTTCGTTGACGCAGCGTTCCAGCTCGCGGATCGAGCTTTCAAGGCCCGTATCCGGCGATTGCGGCAACATGCACACCCCCGCGAACACCTCGGGGAACAGATCGACCACGCGCTTGATGAGATCATTGTTGACCCGCGACCACGCTTCGCTGACCGCCGCATCGCCGATATGATGCGCCATGGCGGAGGCGCGCGGGGAAAAGATCGTCATGTCCGCCGCCCGTTCGCGGATCAGGCGAAGCTGGTTCTGCTCGATCGTCTCGCGGATCTCGTCGTCGGAGATGTGCGGATAGCGCGGCGCCGCCCCGCCGGCCTTGAACGCGGCCTTTTGCGCGTCCCGCCACTCGTTATGCGCGGCCGGTGCGGTGGTGTAATGGCCGTGACAATCGATGATCATGCGGTATTCGCTTTCGGTTCGAGGGCCGGTCGACGTTCAATTGCTCCGCCCGTCGCGGCGGCGGCGGGGGATGCTGTCCGCTCAAGGATCAGGCCGGCCTTGGCGCCAAGGCCGTCCGGCACGGGCAGGCGCAATTCGCCGATCGCGCGCTGGCGCGCCACCGTGCCGCGCGTCATCGCCGCCCCGGTGCCGAGCGCGTCGAGCGTCTTCACCGCCTCCTCCATCTCGGCTGCGCGGCGCAATCCGTGGATCAGCATGCGATCGAGATTGTAATCCGCGCGGGCGCGCCAGTCCGCCCCCGGCCAGCTCGCGTCGAGCGAGGCGATCACCGCGTCGGCAACCCCGGCGGCATGGGCGGCAAGGAAGCATTCCGCGCTCAGCGCCTCGATCCCCTTCACCATCACCGATCGGATCATCTTGATCGCGGAGGCCGCGCCGACCGGCCCGTCGGCGATGGAGACCTTCGCGAAGCCAAGCTCGCGCAGCGCGGCGGCGGCGTCCCCGGCGTGCGGGCCGCTCACCAGCAACGGCGTGGCGTGGCGCGCGGGGTTTACCGGCGCCATCACCGCGACATCGACATAGCGCCCGCCCGCCGCCTCGATCCGCGCGGCGGCGGCGCGCTTGGTGTCGGGGGCGATGCTGTTCATGTCGCAATAAAGCGCGCCGGGGGCGATCGTCGCGCTGGTCTCCTCGGCCGCGCTTGGCGCCTGATCGGCGGTGACCAGCGACAGGATCAGCGCGGCGCCGTCGATCGCGGCGGCATTGCTGTCGGCGGGGGAAACGCCGGCGGCGGCGAAATCGGCGAGCTTGGCCGCGCGGGTTTCGGGATCGTCGAGTTTCCGGTCATAGCCGCGAACGCCACTTTCTGCGCCGCGAACGGGTGGCGCGAACGCGATGGCCGCCTCGCCAAGCCCGATGAAAGTAACCGTAACCATAGACATGATCGTAGCCATTCCCATCACGGCGGGGCCAATCGGAACTTCTGGATGGCTATTCGATTTGCGGAATACTGCTTCCGCTTTGGCCGGCATCGAGAATGTCGAGGAAATGGCGTTGATTTGCCGTGGGCTGCCAGTCCGCGCGCGTGGTCACGCCGATAATGCGCTCGGTCGATGGCAACGCCGCCGGCACCCTGGCGAGCAGCCCGGCGCGCAGCTCCAGCGCGATCTGATCCGGGGAAACCAATGTCAGGAAATCGGAATCGAGCAATATGCCCCGGATCGCCATCACCGATCCGCATTCCACCGGGGCCGGCGGGTAGGGCAGGCCGGTGCCCTCGAATAACCGTTCCCAATGATGGCGCAGCGGCGATCCCGCGCGCCCGACGATCCACGGAAAGCGGCAAAGATCGGATGCCGGTACATCATGTTCGCCAGCGAGCGGATGCCCGGCGCGCGCCGCGATCATCAGCCGGTCGACGAACAGCGCGCGTTGCGTGAAATCGGGCGGGCAGGGGTCGCGCAGCGCACCGATCATCAGGTCGATCCGCCCGTCGCGCAACAGCTCTGAAAGTTCGGCGTAAGAGCCTTCGACGATGTCGATGTGGCTGGCCGGCTGGGCGCGGGCGAAGGTGGCGACCGCTGTGGGCAGCAGCACCGCGCGGCACAGCGGCATCGCCCCGATCGCGAGGTGCGATCCGGTCGCGCCGGCCTGTGCCTCCTCCAGCGCGGCCTGCAGATCGGCGGCGACGAGCCGGAACTGCCGCGCCAGTCGTCTGCCGTGCGTGGTCAGCGCGACGCCGCGTCCCTGCCGCTCGGCCAGCGGGGTGTCGCACAGCCCTTCCAGTTCGCGCACGGCGCGGTGCAGCGCGGGTTGCGACAGGCCGGTCGCGCGCGCCGCGCCGACGAAGCTGCCCGCTTCGGCAAGGTTGAGCAGCGCGCGCACCTGCGTCGCGGTCAACAGATTTTCCGGGCGCTCGAACGCGCGCCGTCCGCCGCGCCCCAGCGGGCGCATCGCGCGGGCCAGCCGGTCATGCGCGGCGTGGACGCGGGGGATCACGCGCGCGCCCGCCGGGGTCGCGCGCATCCCGTCCGGGAAGCGCTCGAACAGCAGCGCGCCGAAGCGTTCCTCCAGCTTCGCCAGCCCCTGCGCGAGCGCCGGTTGCGACAGCCCGATCGCCTCTGCCGCCGCGCTCATGCTGCCGCGTTCCGCGATCAGCGGCAGCGCGCGCAAATGGCGCAGGTTGAGGTCGAACGGCTGGGTCATCGCGTCGATGATATATAGCATAAACTTATCGCCGGTCCGTAATTCGGAATTGTGCTTTCTCGGAAGCTCACCCACGCTTGGCGCCTCGCGATTGATGGAGATTGATAATGGCAGGCGTGGTCGTGACCGGCGTGGAGCGCCCCCCACTCGCCATCGTGGATGGCCTCGCCGCCTGTGGCGTCGCCACCGTGCATGAGGCGCAGGGGCGCACCGGGCTGATGGCCAGCTACATGCGCCCGATCTATCCGCGCGCCCGGATCGCGGGCACCGCGGTCACGATTTCCGCGCCGCCGGGCGATAACTGGATGTTACATGTCGCGATCGAACAGTTGCGCGAAGGCGATGTCCTGGTGCTCGCTCCCACCAGCCCCTGCGAAGACGGCTATTTCGGAGACCTCCTCGCCACCTCCGCAATGGCCCGCCACTGCCGCGCCCTGATCATTGACGCCGGGGTGCGCGACGTTCGCGACCTGACCGAGATGGGCTTTCCAGTGTGGTCGAAGGCGGTCTTCGCGCAAGGAACGGTCAAGGCGACGTTGGGCTCGGTCAACGTGCCGGTGGTATGCGCCGGCGCGCTGGTGAATCCCGGCGATGTGGTGATCGCCGACGATGACGGCGTGTGCGTGGTGCCGCGCGCAAATGCGGCGTCCGTGCTCGAAAAGGCTCGGGCGCGCGAGGCGAATGAAGAGGCCAAGCGCAAGCGGCTCGCGGCAGGTGAGCTGGGCCTCGACATCTACGACATGCGCGGCAAGCTGGAGCAGATGGGGCTGAAATATGTCTGAGGCGGCTGGCGTGCGCTGCATTTGGATGCGCGGCGGCACCTCCAAGGGCGGCTATTTCCTCGCCGACGAGCTTCCTGCCGATATCGCCGACCGCGATGCCTTTCTGCTCCGCGTGATGGGGTCGCCTGATCCGCGCCAGATCGACGGGATGGGCGGCGCTGATCCGCTGACCTCCAAGGTCGCGGTGGTGCGCAAATCGGCGCGGCCAGATGTCGATGTCGACTATTTGTTTCTTCAGGTTTTTGTCGATCAGGCGATCGTCGCTGACGCGCAGAATTGCGGCAACATTCTCGCCGGGGTCGGACCGTTCGCGATCGAGCGTGGGCTGGTCAAACCGCAGGAAGCTGAGACACGCGTCGCAATCTTCATGGAAAATACCGGGCAGGTAGCTGTGGCGACGGTGCGGACGCCCGGCGGTGAGATCGCTTATGCGGGTGGGGCGGCGATCAGCGGCGTGCCCGGTACCGCATCGCCGATCCCGCTTGCCTTCCGCGATACGGCTGGCTCCACCTGTGGCGCGCTACTGCCGACCGGCAACGGGGTGGATGAGATCAACGGTGTCGCGTGCACGCTGATCGACAATGGCATGCCCTGCGTCGTGCTGCGCGCCGAAAGCGTCGGGGTGACCGGCTATGAAGATCGCGACATGCTTGATGCAGATGGGGCGATGAAAGCAAAGGTCGAGGCGATCCGCCTGGCCGCTGGGCCGTTGATGAATCTCGGCGATGTCGCCACGAAATCGGTGCCCAAGATGATGCTGGTCGCCGCCCCGCGCGAGGGCGGAGCGGTCGCGGTGCGCTCGTTGATCCCGCATCGCGTTCACGCCTCGATCGGTGTGCTCGGCGCGGTCAGTGTCGCGACTGCGTGCTTGATCGAAGGATCGCCCGCGCATGCCGTCGCCAAAGTGCCCGATGGGCGCAGCAAGACGCTCGGCGTCGAGCATCCGAGTGGCGTCACCGAATGCGTGGTGACGGTGGATGAGGCCGGGCAACCGGTGGAGGCGGGGATGCTGCGCACGGCGCGCAAGCTGATGGATGGAGTGGTTTTCGGATGAGCAATGATCAAGCGGGCCGCATCCTGAGCTGGACGCAAAATCCGTCGAAACCCGATTTCACCCCCCCGGCCGGTGCGGTTGATGCGCATTGCCATGTGTTCGGGCCGATGGCGCAATTCCCTTTCAGCGCGAAGGCCAAATATCTGCCGCAGGATGCGGGCGCGGAGACGTTGTTCGCGCTGCGCGACCGTCTCGGCTTCGGCCGCAACGTGATCGTTCAGGCGAGCTGCCACGGCACAGACAATGCTGCCACGCTCCACGCGATTGCGGTATCCAACGGACGTGCGCGCGGTGTCGCGGTGGTCGATCCCGCGATCGACGATGCCGAACTCGATCGGCTGCACGCCGGCGGCATTCGCGGTATCCGGTTCAACTTCCTCAAGCGACTGGTCGATGATGCGCCGAAGGACAAATTCATCGAAGTGTCGCACCGCATCGAGCGGCTGGGGTGGCATGTCGTAGTCTATTTCGAGGCGGACATATTGGAGGAATTGCGCCCGTTCCTCGCCGCGATCCCGGTGCCGCTGGTGATCGACCACATGGGCCGGCCGGATGTGTCGCAGGGAGCGGACGGGACCGACATGCGCGCATTTCGTGCGTTGCTCGACAGTCGCGAGGATATCTGGACCAAGGTGACCTGCCCGGACCGGCTCGATCCGAAGGGCGCACCTTATGACGATTTCGTTCGCGCGGTGCGGCCGCTGGTGGCGGACTATTCGGATCGCGTGCTGTGGGGCACCGACTGGCCGCATCCCAATATGCAGGATGCTATCCCCGATGACGGCGCGCTGGTCGACGTGATCCCGCGTATCGCGCCGACGCCGGAGTTGCGGCGCAAGCTGCTCGTCGATAATCCGATGCGTCTGTATTGGCCGGAGGAAATGTGAACGCAAAACGCCGGGTAGGCCCGTTCGACGTCAATCCCCTCGCGCTCGGCTGCATGTCGTTGAGCCATGCTTATGGTTCGCCGCCGCCGCGCGAACAGGCGGTGCGACTGCTCAACCGCGCGCTCGATCTGGGCTACGATTTTCTCGACACCGCTGCGCTTTATGGGTTCGGCGCGAACGAGACGTTGCTGGGCGAGGCGATCGCGCATCGCCGGCAGGAATATGTCCTTGCTTCGAAATGCGGGATGACCGGGGTCGACGGCAAGCGCGTGATTGACGGGCGGCCAGAGACCCTGCTCGCGACGATCGATCAGTCGCTTGCTCGGCTCAACACCGATGTGATCGATCTCTATTACCTCCACCGTTGGGACAAGCAGGTGCCGATCGAGGAATCGGTCGGCGCGCTTTCACGAATGGTGGAGGCGGGGAAAATCCGCGCGATCGGCCTCAGCGAAATCTCGGCCGCGACACTGCGCCGGGCGCACGCGGTGCATCCGATCGCGGCTGTGCAAAACGAATATTCGCCATGGTCGCGCAATGTCGAACTAGGCGTGCTGGAGGCGACGCGTGAATTGGGGACGTCGCTGGTCGCCTTTTCACCCGTAGCGCGTGGTTTCCTCGCCGACGCGGTGCATTCGCCAGACGATCTCGAGCAGGGCGACATCCGTCGTTCCATGCCGCGTTTTCAGGGTGAAAATCTTCAGCGGAACCTCGAATTGCTCGCGCGTTTCCGAGCGCTTGCGAAGGGGGCAGGTTACACGCCGGCGCAATTGTCGCTCGGCTGGGTGCTGTCGCGCGGGCCGCATCTCACCGCGATCCCCGGAACGACGTCGCTCAATCATCTCGAGGAGAATTTCGCGGCCCCGACGAGCCTGCCGGCCAGCATTCTCGACCAGGTCGACCGGCTGATGACGCCGGAAGCGATCGCCGGCCCGCGCTATCCCGCCGTGACTCAAACGGAGATCGATACCGAGGAGTTTTCCTGACGATCGATCAGGGTAGCAGCAGCGATGCGTCCCCATAGGAATAGAAACGGTAGTCGCGCTCGATTGCATGGGCATAGGCCGCTTGCATTCGATCGAGCCCCATCAGTGCGCTGACCAGCATGAACAGCGTCGATCGCGGCAGGTGGAAGTTGGTGACAAGACCGTCGATCCCGCGAAAGCGATAGCCAGGAGTGATGAAGATCGCGGTGTCGCCCTCGAACGGGCGGATGATGCCGTCAAGGCCGGCGGCGCTTTCGATCAGCCGCAACGAGGTAGTGCCGACAGAGATCACCCGGCCGCCGTTAGCTCGCGTGGCGTTGAGGAGATCGGCGGTGGCCTGATCGATCCGGCCCCATTCGGCGTGCATCACATGATCGTCGGTATCGTCGGCCTTCACCGGCAGGAAGGTGCCGGCGCCGACATGCAGTGTGAGCGTAGTGTGGTTCACCCCTGCGCCGTCCAGCGCGGCGATCAGCCCGGGCGTGAAGTGCAACGCGGCGGTGGGGGCCGCGACGGCGCCCGCTTCGCGCGCGAACATCGTTTGGTAGTCATCGGCATCGCGCGCGTCGGTGGGGCGCTTGGCAGCGATATAGGGCGGGAGCGGCATCCGCCCCGCGCGTTCGAGCAGTAGCTCGACCGGCTCGTCCCCGGCGAAGTCGAGCGCAATACTGCCGTCCGCGCCCCGATCGCTCGCCATCGCGCTGACGTCGGCGCCGAAATCGATCATGTCGCCGTCGCGCACCCGCTTGGCATTGCGGACGAAGGCGCGCCAGCGGCGCGGTCCCTCGCGTTTGTGGAGTGTCGCGCCGATCCGCGCATTGCCGCGCATGCCTTCAAGCTGGGCGGGGATCACGCGCGTATCGTTGAAGACCAGGAGGTCGCCCGCGCGCAATTCGCTCGGCAGATCGCTGACCGTCCGGTCGTGCATGCCGTCGCCGCGCACCACCAGCATCCGTGCGGATTCGCGTGGTGAAGCCGGGCGGAGTGCTATTCGCTCAGCCGGCAGCGTAAAATCGAACAAGTCGACGTTCATGGTTACCCTCGCGCGACGGCGCGTTACGGTTTCTTCGGTTTGGCCGGAGCCTTGGCGGGGGCGGCCTTCGCAGCGCCAGGCAGCGCGACCGGGCCGAGCACGGCCGCCGCGTTCACCGCCGGCGGCGGGGCGGGCTGATAGGCCGGAGGATTGTCGCTGGCGATATAGGCATGGACGATGCGCGTCGGGTTCGCCGGTGGCTCGCCGCGTTCGATCCCGTCGACATATTGCATCCCCTCGATCACGCGCCCGAAGACGGTATATTTGTGATCGAGCGCGAGCTTCGGCTGAAGGACGATATAGAACTGGCTATTGGCGCTGTCGTCCGACTGGGCACGCGCCGCCGCCACCGCGCCACGCACGTGAGGCAGGTAATTGAACTCCGCCTTCAGGTCCGGCAGCGTGGAGCCGCCTGTCCCGTCGCCCTTCGGATCGCCGCCCTGCGCCATGAAGCCGTCGATCACACGGTGAAAGACCAGCCCGTCATAAAAATGCTGGCGGGTGAGCATCTTGATCCGTTCGACCATCAGCGGGGCGACATCGGGGCGCAGCCAAATCGTCACGCGACCGCCGTCCGAAAGATCGAGCAACCACTGGTTGGTCGTATCGGTCATCGGCGGCGGTGCGGCACGCACCACCGGCGCCGCGGTCTGCACGACCGTATCCTTCTTCTCCTTGGCGATGGCCGGAGCCGACGCGAGCGCACCAAGGATCGCTACCATAGCAAAGAAACGCATCAATCGGACTTTCCAGCTCAGTTACCGCGCGCCGTAGAGCATAGCGCCGCTTGCGCCAATCTGAACCTTCACACGCCGCGCCGGCCGAGCACCTGGACGCGCGCCATCACTTCCTCGCGCACGCTGGGTGTGACGAACTTGCCGATCTCGCCGCCGAAGATCGCGATTTCCTTCACCAATCGCGAGGCGATCGGCTGGAGCGCGACATCGGCCATCAGAAAGATCGTCTCGATCGTGGCGTTGAGCTGCTGATTCATGCCCGCCATCTGATATTCATATTCGAAATCGGCGACCGCGCGCAGCCCGCGCACGATCACGCTGGCGCCCTCGCGCTCGGCGAAGTCCATCAGCAGCGAATCGAAGCTGACGACCCGGATATCGGCATCGATCGACTCCACTTCGCGTTCGACGATCGCCATCCGTTCGGGCAGCGAGAACATCGGGGATTTGGATGGATTGGTCGTGACGCCGATCACCAGCCGATCGACCAGCTTCGCGCCGCGCCGGATGATGTCCATATGGCCCAGCGTGATTGGATCGAAAGTGCCGGGGTAAACGCCGATACGGGTACTCATAACCTCAACGATCCCTTTCCAGCACGTAACGCGCGATATCGCGCAACAAATCCGCTTCCCGCCCATAATGGCGCAGATGCTCGATCGCCTGATCGATGAGCAGCCGGCTACGCTCGCGCGCGGGCTCCACGCCGAGCAGCGAGACGAACGTCTCCTTGCCGGCGCCGGCATCCTTGCGCAGTTTCTTGCCGACGACCGCCTCATTGCCCTCAACGTCGATCAGGTCGTCGACGATCTGGAAGGCGAGGCCGATGTCGCGGGCATAACCGCGCAGGCGGGTGCGACCTTCCGGCGCCACGTGACCGAGGATCGCGCCTGCCTCCACCGCCGCGGAAATCAGCGCCCCGGTCTTCATCGCCTGCAATCGGCCTACAGTGGCGAGATCGAAGCGCGCGCGCTCCGCCTCCAGATCCATCATCTGGCCGCCGGCCATCCCGGCCGGCCCGGCGGCGCGGGCGAGATCGAGCGTCAGTTCGGCGCGGACGAACGGATCGGGGTGGGTCGCCGGGTCCGCCAGCACCTCGAATGCGAGCGCGTGCAGGCAATCGCCGGCAAGGATCGCGGTCGCCTCGTTGAACGCCTTGTGGACGGTGGGCTTGCCCCGCCGCATGTCATCATTGTCCATCGCCGGCAGATCATCGTGGATCAGCGAATAGACGTGGATCGATTCCAGCGCAGTGGCCACGCGCGCGGTGTAATCCCGATCGCAACCGAATATTTGCGCGGTCGCGAAAACGAGCAGGGGACGCAGCCGCTTGCCCCCGCCGATCGCGGCATGGCGCATCGCGCGATACAGGTCGGCACGGGAATCGTCCGGAATCGCCAACAGCGTATCGAAACGGGCATCGATCTCGCGCGCGGTTTCGGCCAGTGCCGCCTGAAGCGCGGGCGAAGGGTTCATCCTGCGGTGAACGGCGTGGTGCTGGCGCGGCCTTCCGCATCAAGCCGGATCGCCTCGATCCGCGCCTGCGCGGCATCAAGACGCTCGGCGCAGCGCGCGCGCAGCGCATTGCCGCGCTCATAAAGGTCGATAGCCTCGGCCAGCGGCGTTTCGCCGGATTCCAGCTTGTGAACGATCGCTTCCAGCTCGCGCAGCGCGGCCTCGAACGTCATTGTCGCGATTGCATTTTCGTCGGGTGCGGACGCCATGCGCCGGCTATGCGGCAGGGGCTGGCCGGGGGTCAAGGACGATGGCGACCCTCAGCGTGCGTTGTACAGCCTCACCAGCACCGAAACGCCGAACAAGCCCAATTCAAGCGTGGCGTGTTTGCCGGGCTCCGCATTGATTACCGAATCGGTCCCCGGCAGGTTGAGCGCGATCAGCGGACGGCGTTCGCCCACGCCAGCGATCAGCAGCGCGGCGGCGATCAGCAATATGGCGCGACGACGACGTTCCATGCCCGGTTTCTTAGCGAATTTGGGCGCAACGCGAAAGAGGCTCAGGCCGCGATCGAACCGAGCGCATGTCGCACCCGGTCTCGACCGGCCGACTTTGCGGCGAACAAGGCCTGATCGGCGTTTCGATAGAGGTTTTTCCAGTCCTGCTCCCCGGCGATCGGCCCGGTACAGGTGCCGAGCGAAACGGTCACCCGGATATCGAATGGCATCCGCTCGCCGCGCACGCGCGACAGCACGTCGCCGGAGAGATCCTGCCCGTGATCCGGCACGAGCAACGCGAACTCCTCGCCGCCCAGGCGCGCGATCAGCGCATCCGGCGGCGCGGCGGTGCGCAGCGCGCGCGCTATCACCCGCAACACCTCGTCACCGCCATCGTGGCCCAGCGCCGCATTGACCGCCTTGAAATGATCGATGTCGGCCAGCACCAGCAGATGTGGTTGCTCCCGCCCGATCGCGGCGCGCAGGAATCCGCGCCGGTTGAGCAGGCCGGTGAGCGGATCGACATCCGCCAGCAACCGCGCGGCGATCTCCTTCTCACGCGCCTCGTCCCGCTCAACGGCGATCAGGCGGAAGCGATAGGCGATCGCCAGGCTGGAGAGCAGGGCTTCCACCGTCATCGACAGGATGGTCGAATTGTCGAGCAGGAAGCTCCACGGGACGAGGTGAAAATTTTCCGCCACCCGCAGCCCCGCCACCACCACCGGCGCGGCCCATGACACGGTGAACAGCCACAGGTAATTGCTGCGCTTGCGCCACGCCTGCCACAGAATGAATGGGACCAGCGCGATCAAGAGCGTGAAACTGGCCCCATAGAGCCAGTCGAGCAGGTCCATCCGCCACGGCGCCAGCGCGATCACGACAACCGGCGTCATCAGCAACACGACCGACACGCCGTTTGCAGCGCGGCCGATCCACCCATCGAATACGTCGCGCTCGAAGAAGCTGCGCGCGAACGCGAGCGCACTGGTCGCGGAGATCGAGAGCAACAGATAATTGACCCGCAGCCGTTCGTTGTTCTCCATTCCGGGAAAGACCCAGGCCATCGCCCCGGAAGAGGTGAAAGCATAGAGCATCAGACCGGCCACCATCCCGCAATAGGCGAGCTGGAATCTGTGTTTCAGCGCCCCCCACAGCGCGAGATTGTACACGAGCAAGGCGATGCAAAGCCCCCCGAACGCGCTGTAGAGCGATCCGAGCAGCAGATCGGAGCGCGCGCTTTCGTGTAAAGTGGCAAGGCGAGGCCCGACCACGACGCCGCGCGCGTTGCCGGCGCCATGCACCTGCCACAGCAGGCGCGTCACCGGGGCGGCGCGCGCCGGCAGCGCGCGTTCGAACATCGCGCCCATTCGTATCGAGCGCGTGGCGGCGCGGCCGTCCATATGATCGCGCAGCACCACGCCATCGGCATAGACGATGTAGAGCGTGGCAGAATCCTGCCATACGCTCGCCGTTCGGATCGTCGCCGCGTGCGTCGAAAGCGGTGCGGAGCGAATCCAATAATCGCCGGGGCCGAAATCGGTCTGTTGCCGCGTGCAATCATAGCGATCGTCGGCGCGGAGCATCGCCGCAGCCGTGTCCCCCGCCCGAATTCGCGCGATGCAGACGGCGACCGGGGTGCCGGGAATGCCCCGTTGCGCCGCCGCCGGCCAAGCCGTCAGCAGCGCCAGGAAGGAGATGAGCGCCCCGTAAAACAATCTTAAAGTCGTGCGACCCGACATGACCGGTGCTCTAGCCGCAAGCATCCGAACAGATCGTAAACGAGCCGAAAAGGATTTTTCGCGATGCGGGTTCAGCCCGCGATTACGCGATCGCGCCCCTGTTCCTTGGCTTCATAGAGCAGCGCGTCGGCGCGTTTCATCGCGGCTTCGATCTGGCGCGTGTCCGGCGGCAGTATCGCGATTCCGGCGGAAAAGGTGATGCAGCCCATCGGCTCGTCGGTTTCGCGTAGGCGGAAATGGCGCTCGCTCAGCGAGCGGCGTGCGTCATCGACGATCATCCGCGCCACGACGAGGTCGCCGCGCAGCACCAGCAGGAATTCCTCTCCCCCCCAGCGCCCGACGAACTGGCCGTCGAGCGATTGCGTGAGGCTTGCCGCGACCGTGCGCAGCACCCGGTCGCCGACGGCATGGCCGTAGCGATCGTTATAGGATTTGAAGCGATCGATGTCGCACATCGCGATCACATGCGGATCACCGGTGGCGCAGGCGCGGGCGAGATAGGTTTCGATCCCGCGACGATTCGGCAGGCCGGTCAGCAGGTCGCGTTCCGCATCGCCCTGTGCGATTTCAAGCTGGTTGCGCAATTGCTCCACCTGCAGCGTGGTCGCGGCGAGTTCGTTTTCCGAACGCTGCGAACGAGCGAGCGTGGCGACGATCAGCTCCTGCAACAGCGCGGCGTCGGAGGCGGGGAAATCGTCGAGCCGAAAGGCGAGTTCACGGCTGAACTCCCCGGTCACCGCGTGCGCTGCGGCGGCGAGATCGGCCAGCCGCAGCGTTTGATGCCGCAACGTGTCCGCGCCGCGATCCACCGGGGGCGGAGCAGAGACAGGAGAGCGAAGCGCCGCACCGGTTACAACACTTGCCCTGTCGCCGAAGAAGCGGGCGTAAAGCGAATCCGCTTCCGGTTGCGTGATTCGCACGCCGCCGTCGATGATCGTGAGAATCGTCCGCCCGAGTTCCGCCTGCACACCATCGAGATAGGCATAGCCCAGCGCATAGTTATTCGGGGTCGGCGGCAGGTGTTGGCCATCGAGAAACGCAATGGTTCGTTCGCTAAGAGCCTTAATCGCTTTCATGCCGTCTTTTAATGCGTGATAGTTAAAGGATCGGTGATGATGGCATTCATCGCAGACTCTGTTGTTCCGCCGTAACGCAACTCAGCAGTTCTTTCCACCGAGCATCCCCCCAAGCATCCCGCCGAGACCGGGCTTGCAGCGTTTCTTGCTCCCCTGATCGTCGCCATCGCTTTCCATTGCGCCGTTCATTGCCGGCATGCCCGGCATCAACATCGTCATCGAACGATAGCGCACCCGTGCGGTCCATTCCGGGTGCCACACGGCCCGCGGATCGGCCGGGCGCGGCGGATAAGCGAAATTCTGCTCTGGGCCATAGGCATAGAGCATGCTCATCAGCATCCCGCCACTTGCCTCCTTCACCTGCGCGGGAATGGCGCAGCTGGTTTGCGACGGGGGCATCACGATCTTCTGCCCGATCAGCCGTGTAACGGTAGCCGGCGCGAGCCAGTCCGAAAGGCCGCCGCCAAATTCCTTGGCGCTGGCCGATGTCCACCACACCATGTCCGCATCATCCTGCCCCATGGATTTGCCGCCCATCGCCCAGGCGTAATAGCCGGTAGCACCCGCGATCGGCGCCCAACTCATCGTCGTCGCGCCGCCGGGGAGGGGGGTGGAGCGCGCCGAAAGTGCGGGCATGAAGTCCTGCGCCAGCGCGAATTTGATCTCGGGCGAGTAATTGCCGGCGATACGATGTTCGCCAATGATCGATCCGACGCGCGCGGCGGACTTGCGGTCCTTCGCATTCGGCCAGTCACCATAGCTGCGGCTGCTGCCCGGTTCCGGGCCGCGTTCGGCAGGAACGGAGACGCTGAACAGTCCCGGCGGAAACTGCCCCGCGGCCACCTTTGCGAAATCGATCACCACCGGCTGACCCGGGCCGGCCTGCGCGCCACAGCCCCAATAGATCAGCAGCCGTCCCTTCGGTCGCCTGAACTCGGCCGGCATGTCCTGCCCGGCAGCACGCTCGGGCGAGACGAGGCGAACGGATGGCCCGAGGTTCGCGACCGCCGGCATGAAATGATCGGCGACTGGGTTGCCCCCGTTCGGTGCCAGTGAGGACCCGAGCCGCAGCCGCAGGCTGTGTCGAGTGCCGCCACCGCCACCAAGCATCGCGGCCATCGGATTGCCCATCATGCCGCCATCGGTGCTGACGTCCATGATGTAGCGTGCTGTTGGGGACGTCGAGGACTGTGCGTCGCCACCCTGATGGAAAGTGATCGCTGCAGCTCCCGCTGCCACCGTCGCTGCCGTTGCGAATATCGCCCGCATCGCCCCCTCCATATTCTCTCGATGGGGCGTAGTTTCGTCGCGTGGCGGGCGTGACGATAGGATGGAAACGACATGGTACGAAATGACACCGGCGACGGATCGGTTGGCCCGATCGGTCGCCGGTGTGTGTCAGGTCAGGCCTTGAGCTTTTCGACCCGGCCGTCCTTCGGGCCGCCCTTTTTGCGTGGTTTCTTTGGCGCTGCGGCGACGATCTCGAACGAAAGCGTGCCGTCCTTCAATTTCACCGTAACCTCGCCGCCATGGACGAGCTTGCCGAACAGCAGCTCCTCGGCCAGCGGCTGCTTGATCTTCTCCTGGATCAGCCGGCTCATCGGCCGCGCGCCATAGAGCTTGTCATAGCCCTTGTCGGTCAGCCACTGGCGCGCCGCATCGTCGAGCTTGATATGCACGTCGCGGTCGGCGAGCTGGAGTTCGAGCTGGAGGATGAACTTGTCCACCACCCGCGCGACCACCTCCGGCGGGAGATAGCTGAACGGCACGATCGCATCGAGGCGATTGCGGAATTCCGGCGTGAACATCTTCTGCACGGCCTGCTCATCCTCGCCCTCGCGGGTGAGGTTGCCGAAGCCAAGCGTCTCGCGCGCCATGTCCGATGCGCCGGCATTGGTGGTCATGATCAGGATGACGTTCCTGAAATCCACCGTCTTGCCGTGGTGATCGGTCAGCTTGCCGTTATCCATCACCTGCAACAAGATGTTGAACAGATCGGGATGCGCCTTCTCGATCTCGTCGAGCAGCAGCACGCTATGCGGATTCTGATCGACCGCGTCGGTGAGCAGCCCGCCCTGATCATAGCCGACATAGCCCGGAGGCGCGCCGATCAGCCGGCTGACCGAATGGCGCTCCATATATTCGGACATGTCGAACCGCTGGAGCGGGATGCCCATGATCGAGGCGAGTTGCTTCGCCACTTCCGTCTTGCCGACGCCGGTGGGGCCGGTGAACAGATAGCAGCCGATCGGCTTTTCCGGATCGCGCAGGCCGGCGCGGCTGAGCTTGATCGCCGACGACAGATTTTCGATCGCCTTGTTCTGGCCGAACACGACGCGCTTCAGATCGGTGTCGAGCGTTTCCAGCACCTTCTTGTCGTCGCTGCTCACCGTCTTCGGCGGGATGCGCGCCATGGTGGCGATCACCGCCTCGATCTCTTTCGGCGTGATCGTCTTTTTCCGCTTCGACGGGGCAACCAGCATCTGCATCGCGCCGACTTCGTCGATCACGTCGATCGCCTTGTCGGGCAGCTTGCGATCATTGATGTAGCGCGCGGACAGCTCCACCGCCGACTTGATCGCATCGGGGGTGTATTTCACGCTGTGGTGGCTCTCGAACGCGGAGCGCAACCCGGCGAGGATCTTGATCGTATCCTCGATCGACGGCTCGTTGACGTCGATCTTCTGGAACCGGCGCAGCAGCGCGCGATCCTTTTCGAAATGGTTGCGGAATTCCTTGTAGGTGGTGGAGCCGATGCAACGGATCGTGCCGCCCGACAGCGCGGGCTTGAGCAGGTTCGACGCATCCATCGCGCCGCCGCTGGTCGCACCGGCACCGATCACGGTGTGGATTTCATCGATGAACAGCACCGCGTCGGGCAGCTTTTCCAGCTCGTTGACGACAGCTTTCAGCCGCTCCTCGAAATCGCCGCGATAGCGCGTGCCGGCAAGCAGCGCGCCCATGTCGAGCGAATAGATCACGGCGGGCTTCAGTACATCGGGCACGTCGCCCTCGACGATCTTGCGCGCCAGCCCCTCGGCGATCGCCGTCTTGCCGACGCCGGGATCGCCGACATAGAGCGGGTTGTTCTTCGAGCGGCGGCAGAGGATCTGCACCGTGCGATCCACCTCCGGCCCGCGCCCGATCAGCGGATCGACCTTGCCGTTGCGGGCCTTCTCATTGAGATCGACCGTGAACTGCTTGAGCGCGCTTTCGCCCTTCTGCTTGGTTTCGGCCTTTTCCTTTTTCTCTTCCTCGACGCCCTTGGGCGTGGCGGCCTCAGCGGCAGCGGCGCCCTTGCCGACGCCGTGGCTGATGAAGCTCACCGCATCGAGCCGGCTCATATCCTGCTGCTGGAGGAAATAGACCGCATAGCTTTCGCGTTCAGAGAACAGCGCAACCAGCACGTTGGCGCCGGTCACCTCGTCGCGCCCCGAAGACTGGACGTGCAGGATCGCGCGCTGGACCACGCGCTGGAACCCGCTGGTCGGCGACGGATCGGTCGCGGCATCGACCTTAAGCGCGCCAAGCTCGGTATCGAGATAATGGGCGACGGTGGTTTTCAGTTCGGCGACATCGACGCCGCACGCGGCCATCACCTGGCTGGCATGTTCGTCGTCGATCAGCGCGAGCAACAGATGCTCCAGCGTCGCATATTCGTGGCGGCGGGTGGAGGCTGCCTCAAGCGCCTTGTGCAGCGTGGTTTCGAGAGCGCTGGCAAAGGATGGCATTACGATACTCCTGACAGGCCACGACACATGCGCGGCCCCTTTTCCACTATGTCGGAAGGGAGGGGCCCCGCATCAAGCACCGGGAATTCCGCACCGGGAGCAACAAGCCGGCCCGATGCGCCAGCACTCATCGCTTGAATAACGCGTCGGCGCTTGCGCGATGGTTAACGGCGCCTTCGATCTTGCGGCGGCAGCGCGAGATTTCGCCTTCCAGCGCGGCAACCCGCGCCTCCAGCTCCGCCACCGACAGCCGATCGAGATCCTCGCGCAGCAGCGCGGTCAACGGATCGTCGGGCCGGGGGCCAAGGATGTCATCAAGGTCCACGTCTGGAGCGTTGACCGCTGCCGGGGTGAAGTCAATAAGCGAGGTGGGATTTGCGACCCGAGTTTCGCGGTGAAAAGGGGGCTGAAGCCGATGACCGACCTTCCGGTGACGATGATGGCGATCGATCCAGAATCGCCTGGCGATCCGGAGGTGCTGGTTCCCGTCGCACGCCCTGTCCCACAGCCGGACGCGGGCGAGGTGTTGATCCGCGTTGCCGCTGCCGGGGTGAACCGGCCGGATGTCATCCAGCGGAAGGGCGCCTATCCGCCGCCGCCCGGCGCGCCATCGATCCTGGGGCTGGAATTGTCCGGCGTGGTCGCGGCGGTGGGCGCGGGCGTGGACGCAGGGATGATCGGGCGGAAGGTCTGCGCGCTCGTCGCTGGCGGGGCCTATGCCGAATATGCCGTCGCGCCTGCCGGCCAGTGCCTGCCCGTGCCCGAAGTGGTAACGATGATCGAGGCGGCGGCGATCCCCGAGACGTTGTTCACCGTGTGGACCAACCTGTTCGAGCGCGCCTTTGCCGTGGAGGGCGATACTGTGCTGGTCCATGGCGGGACGAGCGGGATCGGCACGATGGCGATCGCACTCGCCAATATCTTCGGGCTTGAGATCATCGTCACCGCCGGCTCGGACGACAAGGTCGCGGCCGCGAAGCGGCTCGGCGCGGACCATGCGATCAATTATCGCAGCGAGGATTTCGTCGCGCGGGTGGCGGAAATCACCGGCGGCAAGGGCGTCGCGGCGGTGCTCGACATGGTTGGTGGAGATTACGTGCCACGCAACCTGAAATGCCTCGCCGAGGACGGGCGGCATGTGTCGATCGCGGTGCAGGGCGGCGCGATGGCGACGATCCCGATCTTCGATATCATGCGCCGCCGCCTGACGCTGACCGGATCGACGCTGCGCCCGCGTGACAACGGCTTCAAGACATTGGTGGCGGAGGAATTGCGACGGATCGTGTGGCCTTATGTCGAGGCGGGGCGATTGCGCCCGGTGATCGACCGCACCTATCCGCTGGCCGAGGCAGCCGAAGCGCATCGCCGGATGGAGGCGGGCGAGCATGTCGGCAAAATCGTGCTGACAATGGGGTGACCGGCATAAGCGCCGCTTTTCAACGCCGCCGTCGCTTTTATTTGCGCGCCGGCGGCGGAAGCGGCACATTTTCGCGATGAGCGCGCTGATCCTCCACGAATATGCCCCGTCCGGAAATTGCTACAAGATCCGCCTGACGGCGGCGCACCTCGGCATCCCGATCGAGCGGCGCGGGTATGACATCATGCGCGGTGAGACGCGCACTGCGGCCTTCCTGTCGGAGGTCAGCCCAAACGGGCGCATCCCGGTGCTTCAGGTCGGCGACGACTATTTGCCGGAAAGCGGCGCGGCGTGCATTTATCTCGCACATGGCTCGCCGCTGATCCCGGTCGATCGTTTCGATCATGCCGACATGCTGCGCTGGATGTTCTGGGAGCAATATAACCACGAGCCGAACGTCGCGACGCTGCGATTCTGGCGCGCTTTCGTCGGCACCGAGAACCTGACGGAGGCGCAGCGCGCGGCGCTGCCGGCGAAGGAGGCGGCGGGGCATGACGCGCTGAAGCTGATGGACGAACATCTCGAACGCGCCGAATGGTTCGCCGCCGGGCGCTTCACGCTCGCCGATATCGCGCTTTATGCCTACACCCATGTAGCCGGCGAGGGCGGGTTCGATTTCGCGCGTTATCCGGCGATCGAGGCGTGGCTGGCGCGCGTGGCGGCTTTGCCGCGCCATATCGCGATGCACGGCTGAGCTTTCTTCAAACCGTCATTGCGGCGTGACACACGCGTAACACGTATCGGGCATGGCGGCGGCAGGGAGGGCCGCCCATGCCGACGACCGTTCTACCGATCGCCGCGATTGCCGGTGACATTGCCGATTTCACCGATTTCGCCAACAGCCGCCCATATCACCCCGAGCCTGAGGGGGCGCGACGGCGTTACCGCACGATCTGGATCAGCGACGTCCATCTCGGCACGCGGGGTTGCAACGCGGGGATGCTGATCGACTTCCTCGATCACGTCGACAGCGACACGATGTACCTTGTCGGCGACATGATCGATGGCTGGCGCCTGAAAAAGAAATTCTACTGGCCCGCCGCGCACAACGACGTGGTGTGGCGGCTGCTGAAGCGAGCGCGGCGGGGCACGCGGATGATCTATATCCCCGGCAATCACGACGAGGTGTTTCGCCAGTTCTCGGGCCTCGATTTCGGCGGCATCGCGATCCGGCGCAAGGCGATCCACGAAACGGCGGACGGGCGCCGCCTGCTGGTGCTTCATGGCGACGAGTTCGACGCGATCACGCTGGCGCACCGCTGGCTCGCCCATGCCGGGGACGTGGCCTATCATGTGCTGATGGCGCTGAACCGCTGGGTCAACGCCTTCCGCCGCCGGTTCGGCATGCCTTATTGGTCGCTGTCGAAACATGCCAAGGCGAAGGTGAAAAACGCTGTCGCCTTCATCTCGCACTTCGAGGAGGTCGTGGCGCATGCCGCCGGCTCGCGCGGCGTGGAAGGCGTGGTATGCGGGCATATCCATACCGCCGAAATCCGCGAAATCGCCGGCGTGGAATATTATAACGATGGCGATTGGGTGGAGGGCTGCGCCGCGCTGGTCGAGCATTTCGACGGGCGGATGGAATTGCTCCACTGGGCCGACGAGATCGCGCGTCGCGCGCCCGATACCGTCGTCGCGCTGGCGGCCTGACGTGCGCATCGCGATCGTCACGGACGCCTGGGCGCCTCAGGTCAATGGCGTTGTCCGCTCGCTTGAGGCGGTGATCGGCGAGTTGCGCGCGATGGGGCATCAGGTGCTGGTGATCGCGCCGGACACGTTCCGGTCGCTGCCATGCCCGACCTATCCCGAGATACGGCTGGCGCTGGCCGGGGTGCGCGCGGTGGGCGATCGGATCGCGGCGTTCGCGGCTGAGGCGGTGCATATCGCCACCGAAGGGCCGCTGGGCGTCGCCGCGCGGCGCTGGTGCGTGGCGCGCGGGCGGCCGTTCACCACAGCCTATCACACGCAATTCCCGGACTATATCGCGGCGCGCACCGGGGTGAACCCGGAATTCGTGTGGCGCTATATCCGCTGGTTTCATGCCCCGGCGCAGGGCATCCTCGCCTCCACCCCGACGATCGAGGCGACGTTGGCGGCGCATGGCCTGCCTCACGCCCGCCGCTGGGGGCGGGGCGTGTCGGCGGAGTTCAGCGCGACCGGCCCGCTCGACGCGATGATCGCGAAGTTGCCAAAGCCGATCATGCTCTATGTCGGGCGGGTCGCGGTGGAAAAGAATGTCGCCGCCTTTCTTTCGACCGACCATCCCGGCAGCAAAATCGTGGTGGGCGACGGCCCGGCGCGCGCGGCACTGGAAGCACGTTTCCCGCAGGCGCATTTTCTCGGCAGCCGGTTCGGCGAGGCGCTGGCGGCGCTCTATCGCACAGCGGACGTGCTGGTCTTCCCCAGCCGCACCGATACGTTCGGGCTGGTGATGATCGAGGCGCTGGCATGTGGCACCCCCGTCGCGGCTTATCCCGTTACCGGGCCGATCGACGTGCTGACGCACGAGAGCGGGGCGATGGACGAGGATCTCGCGGCGGCGATCGATCGGGCGCTGGCGCTCGATCCCCGGCGCTGCGCGGAATTGGGCGCGCATTTCACCTGGCGGGCCAGCGCGACGCAGTTTCTTGCCGCGCTGGCGCCTGTTCCGATCGCACGCGCGGCCTGATGGCTTGCTCTCCCGCCTCCAGCGCACTAAGTCGGCAAAAGTGACGCGGCCGCTCCGGTAAGGGGCGGCCCTATTTGTTTCCGATGGAGTTTTCGTCGTGGCCCAGCCGCTCATGCCCCATGCGACCGCTTCATGGCTGGTCGATAATACTGCGCTCAGCTTCGAGCAGATCGCCGATTTCTGCGGCCTCCACATCCTTGAGGTGCAGGCGATCGCGGACGATACCGCCGCTACCAAGCTGACCGGCCGCGATCCGGTGCGTGCGCACGAACTGACGATGGAGCAGATCGAAAAGGGGCAGGCAAACCCCGATTATCGCCTTCAGATGACCAAGGGTCCGGAGCAGGTCCGCCGCACCAAGGGGCCGCGCTACACGCCGGTTTCGAAGCGGCAGGACAAGCCGGACGGCATCGCCTGGATCATCCGCAATCACCCCGAGATCACCGACGGCACCATCTCCACGCTGATCGGCACGACGCGCACCACGATCGCCGCGATCCGCGAGCGCTCGCACTGGAACATCGCCAATATCGTGCCGAAGGATCCGGTGACGCTCGGCCTCACCACGCAGCGCGAGCTTGACGCTGCCGTGTCCAAAGCGGCGAAGGCATCGGGCGTCGAACAGGCCCCGACCGACCACCGGCTCGAAGGCGATCGCGAAGCGCTGATCGAACAGCTTCGCGCCGAGCGCCTTCAGGCGGCGCGCGATGCCGAGTCCGCCGGTGATGAGGCCGCTGGCGGTGGTGGCTTCGAGGATCCGTTTCGCCGCTGATCTGGCCGTTTCGGTCGCATTGTGATAGCTCCCGCGCGGTTCGGCTGCGCGGGAGGCTGCGATGCGCAAATTGATCGGTCTGGTGGTCGGCATCGTCGTTTCGATGGTGGCGATCACGCTGGTCGAGCTGCTCGGCCGCGCTCTATTTCCGCCGCCGCCCGGAATCGACATGAGCGACGCCGCCTCTATCGCGCGTGCGGTGGCGGCGATTCCGCTCGGCACCAAGATGATGGTCGTCGTCGCATGGTTCACCGGCGCGGTAGCGGGCGGGTGGGCCGGGCTAGCCGTGTCGCGCTGGCGCATCGTGCCGTGGCTGGTGGCCGTGGGCATTCTGATCGGCGCGATCATCTCCTTCCAGCAAATCCCGCACCCGTTGTGGATGCAAATTGGCGGCGCGCTGCTCCCCTTCGTCGGCGCTCTGCTCGTGCTGCGGTTCGCCGCGCGAGAAGTTAAGCCGATCGCTTGAGTTATGCACGCGGCGGTGGCACCGTCGTTCGCGATGGCAGCAAATATCCAGCGTACCCTGATCGGCGACGAGGGGCTTACCCCCACCAGCCACGCGGGTCTCACCTTTCCCTTTGGCGAGCGTGGGCCGCAGCCGGGCGAATTGCTCACGCTGGCGGAGGGCATCCGCTGGTGGCGCGTGCCGATGACCGGCCCGCTCAAGCACGTCAACGGCCTGATCCTCGACGATGGCGATCACGCAGCGATGGCGATCGACACCGGCACCGCCTCGCCGCGATCGACCGAGGCATGGAACACGATCCTCGACGGCCCGCTCAACGGCTCGCGGATCAGCCGCATCCTTGGCACCCATCTGCACCCCGATCATATCGGGCTCGCCGGCTGGCTCTCGCGTCGGTTCGACGACGCGCCCGTTGTAATGACGCGCACCGAATGGCTGATGGCGCGAATGCTGGCAGCGGACGGCCGGCCGGAAGTGCCGCGCGAGCAGCTCGATCACTGGCGTGGTGCAGGGTGGGACGAGGAGCAGATCGCGCGCGGCATGAGCTCCGGCTGGTCGAATTTCGCCAAGATGATCTCGCGCTTGCCGCTGACCTACACGCGCATCCGTGATGGCGAGGTGCTGCGCATCGGCGGGGCGGATTGGAGCGTCGTCACCGGCAATGGGCACAGCCCCGAACATGCCTGTCTCGTCGATTACGATCGCCGCATCCTGATCTCGGGCGATCAGGTGCTGCCCAAGATCAGTTCCAACGTCTCGCTGCATGTCAGCCAGAGCAATGAAGACCCGCTGGGCGACTGGCTCGATTCGATCGCCAAGTTCCGCCAATTGCCCGAGGACCTGCTCGTGCTGCCGGGGCATGGCGATCCGTTCTACGGCCTCCACGCCCGGCTGGACGCGCTGGACCATGAGCATCGCGACCGCCTCGATGCGCTGGTCGACCGGATGGCGGCCGGGCCGATCCGTGCGGTCGATTGCTTTACCACCTTGTTCCGTCGCCCGATCGGGCCCGAGGTGGTCGGCATGGCGACCGGCGAGGCGCTGGCCCACCTGCGTCGGCTGGAAGTAGAGGGGCGGGCGGTTCGGGAGGTGCGCGACGGCATATGGTGGTACGCCCGCGCCTGACGCGCGGCTTTCACTTCGCCCCCGCGTGGCTATGATCCGCCGATCGCCGGGGGGCGAATCGGAGGCTGCATGACCGATCCCACGCTACGCGACCGCGCCGTGCGGCTGTATGACGCTTTCACCCATGAACATCGTGACCGGCGGACGCTGCTGCGCGAGATGACCGCGCTGGCCGGCTCCGCCGTTGTCGCGGAGGCGCTGATCGCGGCGATCGGCGCATCGCCCGCGGCCGCTTCGATCACCCCGCCGGATGATGCGCGGCTGTTGACGCGCACGGTCAACTCGACCGTCGCGGGAAAGCCGTCGACCGCCTATCTCGCCCGGCCCAAGGCCGGCGGGCGCAAGCTCGGCACGGTGATGGTGATCCACGAGAATCGCGGGCTCAACGATCATATCCGCGATGTCGCCCGCCGCGTCGCGCTCGCCGGGTTCCGCGCGGTGGCGCCCGATTTCCTCGCGCCATGGGGCGGCACGCCAGCCGATGAGGACAAGGCGCGCGATATGATCGGCAAGGTCGATTATGACGTGATCATCGCACAGGGCCTCGCGATCCTCGCGGCGGCGAAGAGCGGGCCGGAGACGAGCGGGAAGGGCGGCATGGTCGGTTTCTGCTGGGGCGGCGCGCTGGTTGACCGGCTGGCGGTTTCCGGTGGCGGTGCGATCGATGCGGCGGTCGCCTATTACGGCCCCGCGCCATCGCCCGACCAGGCGGCGAAGGTGCAGGCGCCGATGATGCTTCATTATGCCGGCAAGGATAGTCGCGTCGCGCAAACCGGGGAGCCATGGGTGGCCGCGCTGAAGGCGGCCGGGAAATCGGTGGAGGCGTTTACCTATCCGGGGGTCGATCATGCCTTCAACAACGACACTTCCGCCGAGCGATACGACAAGGCAGCGGCGGAACTGGCATGGGGACGGACGATCGCGTTCTTCCACAAATTCCTTGACGGCTGACCGTTGAAATGTTCCTTCTTTGTTCTGATGAGAATCGATAGGAGGCGATGGTGAGCGATCTGATCTTCTATACCAATCCGATGTCGCGCGGGCGGATCGCGCGCTGGATGCTCGAAGAGGTTGGTGCGCCGTATGAAACGGTGTTGCTCGGTTATGGCGATACGATGAAGGCGCCTGAATATCTCGCGATCAATCCGATGGGGAAGGTGCCGGCGATCGTCCACAAGGGACGCGTCGTGACTGAAGGCGCGGCGATCATCGCCTATCTCGCGGAAGCCTTTCCGCAGGCCGGGCTCGCGCCTACTGCAGACGAGCGCGCCGATTATTATCGCTGGATGTTCTTCGCCGCAGGCCCGGTCGAGGCGGCGACGACCAACCGCTCGCTCGGTGTCGAGCCCGATGCACGTCAGCAGACCATGGCGGGCTACGGGTCGCTCGATCGCGTCGTTGAGGTGTTGGAGAAGGCGGTGCGCGCGCATCCCTATATCGCCGGCGATCGCTTCACGGCGGCGGACGTTTATGTCGGCAGCCATATCGGCTGGGGCATGCAGTTCGGCTCCTTGCCCAAAAACGATGTGTTCGAAAATTATGTCGGGCGAATCATGGCGCGGGAAGCCGCGGTGCGCGCGCGCGCGATCGACGATGCGCTGATACCCAAGGAAACGCCGGGCGCCTGAGCAGGAAGGGGCCGATTTCCGCCGTGCGCGATGTGATGATCGTGGCGGCGGGGCTGTCCGAACCGGCGGGTCATCGTGATCTGGTGGCCTTGCCGTTGCTGCTTGGCGATGACATTCTTCGCTTGGCCGGATATGGGCGGCTCGAATCAGTCAGAAGAGACAGGTCATTCGCCAGATCGCCGCGCTTCCCTATCGTATCGACGGATCGTCGCGCGACAGCGAAATCCAGGTTCTGCTCGTAACCTCGCGGGGGACGGGGCGTTGGGTCGTGCCCAAGGGCAATATCGGCCCCGGCGCCACGCCGCATTCTGCCGCCGAGCAGGAAGCGGAGGAGGAAGCCGGCGTGTGCGGTGCGCTGTGCCCGGTCCCGCTCGGCACCTATCGCTATCGCAAGCGGCGCAGCAGCGGCGCGTCGCTGATGGCGGATGTCGTGCTGTTCCCGCTGGCGGTGACCACCGAGCTACCGACGTGGAAGGAGCAGGCGGAGCGCGAGCGCCGCTGGTTCTCACTCGCCGACGCGGCGCATGCCGTCGACGAACCCGATTTGCGCGAACTGATCCGATCCTTCGCTCCCTCGCAATTCGAGGTGGCGGTGCGCCGACAATCACTGCTGACCAGCCAACAACCAATTTCCGGAGTCCGCTCAATGTTCGCCTGGTTCCAGCGATTGCTGCCCAAGACCGGCAATTTCTTCGAGTTGTTCGAAGCCCATGCCGCGACCGTCCTGGCCGGGGCGGAAGCGACCGCGCGGCTGCTGCAGGGCGGCCCCTCGGCGCGCGAGCATATCCGCGAGATCATCGAGCGCGAGCATGACGCTGATCAGATCACGCGTGACGTGCTGACCACGGTGCGCGTCACCTTCCTCACCCCGTTCGATCGCGGCGCGATCACCGCGCTGATCGGCGCGATGGACGACACGATTGATGAGATGCAGGCGGCCGCGAATGCGATCGATCTGTATCAGGTGACAGAGTTCGCACCGGAAATGCGCGACATGGCGGGCATCGTGCTAGATGCGGCCCGCGTTGCGGCGGAGGCGATGCCACTGCTGCGCGACGTTTCCCGCAACGGACCGCGCCTGCATGAACTGACCGAGCGGCTGGTGCGGATCGAGGGGCATGCCGATGAGGTCCATGCAGCCGGGCTCAAGCGCTCGCTGGAAAATTACGGGACGCAGGATACGCTGCGGTTCGTCGTCGAGCGTGAACTCTACAAGCATCTGGAGAGGATCGTCGACGCTTTCGAGGATGTCGCCGACGAGATCGACGGCATCGTCATCGATCACGCCTGATCTCGACGATGCATTCGCTCGCCTTTCCGCTGCTCGTCGGGCTGATCTTCGTCGCGCTGGCGTTCGATTATCTCAACGGCCTGCACGATGCCGCCAACTCGATCGCCACGGTGGTCGCGACGCGGCTGCTCTCGCCGGTGAGGGCGGTGGTGTTCGCCGCCTTCTTCAACTTCGCCGCATATTTTCTGACGATCGCTTTCCCCAGCCTGCATGCGGTGGCGGAGACGATCGGTAAGGGGCTGATCGACAAGAATATGGTCACCCCGGCCGTGATCTTCGGCGCGCTGGGCGGGGCGATGTCGTGGAATGTCATCACCTGGCTGCGCGGCATTCCGTCATCGAGCAGCCACGCGCTGGTCGGCGGGCTGATCGGCGCCGGCGTGACGCATGGCGGCATGACCGCGGTGAAATGGGTCGGGCTCAACAAGACGCTGCTCGCGATCGTACTGTCGCCGCTGCTGGGCATGATGCTAGCGATGCTGGTGATGCTCGTCAGCAGCTGGGCGCTGCGTCGCGCGACCTCGGGTCATGCGGAGCGTTCGTTCCGCGTGATGCACCTGTTTTCGTCGGCGGCTTATTCACTGAGCCACGGCCTAAACGACGCGCAGAAGACGATGGGGATCATCACGGTCCTGCTTTATTCCACCGGCTATCTGACCGGGCCGTTCGAGGTGCCGCATTGGGTGGCGGTGAGCTGTTATATCGCGATCGCGCTCGGCACCGTGACGGGCGGGTGGAAGATCATCGAGACGATGGGCTCGCGGATCACCAAGCTGTCGCAGCATCAAGGCTTTAGCGCGTCGTTCGCCGGGTCGATCGTGCTGTTCGGCGCCTCCGTGCTGGGCATTCCGGTGTCCACCACCCACACCATCACCGGCGCGATCGTCGGCGCGGGCACGGCGCGTCGGGCATCCTCGGTGCGCTGGGGCGTGGCGAGCAACGTGGTGGTGGCATGGATCATCACGATCCCCGCATCGGCGGCGATCGGCGCGCTTTTCTATCTGATGACGCGTCTGTTCTGATCCGCTTGCGCGGATCCGATATCGACGCGGGATTCGAACGGATCGGATCCCGCGTCCGACGATTTTAGAACATCTTGCGCAGTGACAGGCTGATCGTCCGGCCCATCGGATCGAGATAGCCCGGCTGATAGGCGAGCGGCGTCGCGCCGGTCGCGTCCGTCACGCGTTGACGGCTGTTTAAGATATTGCTCACGCCAAGCGACAGCCGCAAGCCGCGCGCCCAGCTTTCATGCGGCACGCGCTGCTGGATATTCGCAAACAGGCGAAGGTTGAATGTCGCGAGCGACGAGAAATGCAGATCGCCCACCGCCGGGGTGGCGGAGGTCCGCGTCGTCGCGGCGGCGCTCCAGTTTCCGCTCAGTCGCAGGCCGACGCCGTTATCGACAACCCCGGCGTTGAACGAGACCTGATGGCGCGGCTGGGTGATCGCGCCGATCGTGTCGCCGGCGAGGAGATCGAGCGGTTGCGAGCCATCGCGCAGCACCAGCGTGTCGCGGATCGCCCAGGTGTGCCAGATCGAAAGCTGGAGCCGCGCCTCGTTGCCACCGCCGCCACGTCCGCCGCCGAAGCCACCGCGCCCGCCGCCGAATCCGCCACGCCCGCCGCCACCCGGGCCGCCGAATCCGCCACCCGGGCCGCCGTGGCCGCCAAAGCCGTCACCTCCCGCTCCGCCGGGACCGCCGAAGCCTTCCGGCGGCGGCCCCATGTCGTTGGGCGGGGGTGGCGAGTTATCAGCTCCACCACCGCGCTGACCGTTGACCACCACGTCGCCCGGCGCGCCGCGCGCGCCCTGCACGCCCGTGGCCTCCAGTTGTTGCTGCTGCTGCTGCGGTGTCGCGCCATCCGCACCGGGCCGACCGGATTGACCGCCCTCGCGATTGCGGCGCGGCCATCCGCCCGGCGGCGGCGTGGGGCGCGTTGCGGCGCGCAGCACCTTCGAGAAGACGACGCCCCAGCGAAGCTGTTCCTTTTCCTCGCGCGCGAAGTTCAGCGGCCGCGCGTCGATGCTCTCAAGCTCGCCATTTTCATCGCGGATGAAGCGATCAGGAAAGGCGTTCTGGGCGAACAGGCTCGCGCCGGTCAGGCTGCCGATCGGATTGTTCACCCGGCTGTTGAGATAATTGGCGTTGATCGTCAGATCGAGCTTCGACACCGGCTTCACCGAGAAGCCGAGCTTGAACACATGCCGATCATCGGCCTTCAGATTGGGATTGCCGCCGGTGATCTGCGACACCTGCACCGTCTGGCCGGTTACATAGTCGAAGATGCGCACATTGGGCACGACGAGCAGCGGCGCCTCAAGCTGCTGCAACGTCGGCGCGACGCGATCCTCGTTGACCGAGGCGATCACGCTGATCCCGGTGCGCGGCGTCCAGTTCAGACCGTAGCCGAATGTGCCGAGCGTGCCGTAATCCGAAAGCTGGTTGAGTTCGCCGTTTACGTTGGCCGTCAGCGTGCCGATCGCGCTCAGGAAGCCGGTTTTGGTGCTGGTCAGCGGAATGTCGAAGCTGAGCTGCGCATTGCCCGTGGAGCGCGTGACCGCGCTCGACAGGGTGGAGGCGCCCAGCCGATCAGTCGTGGAGGTCAACTGGCTGGCGTTCCCGCCGATCTGGAACGATGTGCGCACTTTGCCGCCGGGCAGCGCGAATAACGGGCCGGACACCAGCAACGACGCGCCGGCGGTGTTGCCGATCGCAATCGCATGCTGATCGCGGATGCTGGCGCTCTGGAAGCGATCGGTGTCGCTGCGCGCGTCGCTGTGATCGTAGGTGCCGGTGAAGGAGAGCTTCCAGTTCGTCGACAGATCGTAGTTCAGCGTCAGGCCGCTATGCGCGGTGAACGTATTGCTATCCTGCCGCAGCGCCGCAATCTCATCCGGGTCGAGCGCGGCGGAGAGGGGCGCGCCGCCGACGAGCCCACGGCTGGTCTGATAGCCTGCGGTGCCGTTCAGCGACGCGGTGAGCTTCGGCGAGATCTGATAGGCATAGGTGCCGTTGAGCGAATAGTTGCGCGTCGATGGCTGGAGCGTGCGGAAATCGGTGTCGCTCGCGAATGGGTTGGCGGGATCGCTCGCGGCCGGATCGGCGATGATGCCGCGCTGGCTTTCGAGCAGCGCCGCGCTCGTCTTGGCGCGGGCCACGACGTTCAGCCGCTGATTGTCGTGAATTTTGGTGAGGCCGAACTCGCCATTGACGTTGCCGCCGCCGCCTTCGGTCGCCGCACCCGCGCCCGCGCTGACGACGCGCGCGTGGAAACGGCGGCGCAGGATGATGTTCACCACCTTCTGCGTGGCGCTATAACCGTATTTCAGCGCGACTTCCTCCGGCAGGATATCGAGCCGCGCGATCGCCTCGGTCGGCAGGTCGCCCACTTCGTTGATGCCGGAAATGCGCTTGCCGTTGACCAGCACGACCGGGCCGCTGCTGCCGCGCCCCTGAATGCTCGAGGTCTGGTCCGAAATCTGATCGAGCAGATCGCTGACCGAATCCACGCCGTAAGCCGCGATATCGGCCGGCGTCAGCTGGTTTTCCGGGGGGATGTTGCCGATCACCGCGCCGGGCAGCGCCTGCCCCGTGACGACCACGTCTTCCTGTTCCGTCACATCCGTTTCGGCCGGGGCGTGTGCAGCTTCCTTTGCCTCCTGCGCGCTGGCGGGGGAGGTTGATGCGAGTGCAGCGAGCACAAGCGCGAGCGCAGAATGAAGCGTGCGGCGTGAGGCGGAAGATGAAGTGAACATGATTTCCCGGTGATGACGCAACGAAGATGAACGGATGCTTGGCGCGGGCGTGTCGCGCAACTCAATCTTGTGGCGATCCGCGATCATCTTGCCCGTCAGCTTGCGGCGGGGGGCGATGGAAGGAGCCGCCGTGGTGTCCACCGCGCCTGCCGCCGCCGAAACCGCCCCGAACGCGCGTGTTGATCGCCGGCAGCTCGCCCGGCGTTAGAAAGCCGTCGCCATTGCGATCGAGCAACGCGAAACGCTGATCGGCGGCTTGCATGAATTCATTGGCGTCGACGCCGCGATTGAAATTGGTGTCGGCGGCCGTCACCGGCTCGGGTAGCGCGATATAGCTCCAGCGGGCGGCGCCCTGTAGCTGCTCGCGCGCGGCCTGCGATGAAGAGCCAGAGCTTTGCCCGCTACTATCGCCGCCGCCGCCGCCTCGTCCGCCGCCGCCAAATCCGCCGCCGCCACGGCCTCCCCCGCCGCGTCCGCCGCCATGGCCGCCGCCGCCGTGCCCGCCCGATGGCGCGGCACTGTGCGTGGGGCCCGCCGCATCGCGCACGCGAATTTCGGGCACCATCTCGGTTTCGTAGAATTCGATTTCATCGGGCGCGATCTCGCCATCGCCGTTGCGATCGAGCACATGGAAAAAGCGCATCGCGTCGGCGCGGAATTCCGCGCGGTCGATCCGGCCGTCATGATTGGTATCCGCCCCGGCGAACCACGCCTTTTCGGGATGCTCGACGCGGAACGGCTCGCCCATCGGGCTGATGAACAGATAGTGCGCCTGTTCCTCGCCCTGTGGGCCGTGACGGGGCGGCCCGCCGTGATGCGGTGGGGGTGGGCGGTCGGTCGCGCATGCGCCGAGCAGCAAAGTAGCGGTCAGGATGGAAAATCGGAACACGCGGCACCCCCGGTTGCGGTTGTCACCACGCTTTCGGGAACGATCGTCTCGAAGATATTACAGGATTGAAACGATTGTCGGCGGGGTGAAATGTGTCGGGCCTCCCGAACCGGAGCGCCCTTGCGCGGCCGGGGCATTTGCGGGGATAGCGGCGCGCGAAACCACCGCCTTTTCCCCGGAGCGCCCGTGCCGACCGCTTACGACCTGATCCGCCCCGCCATTTTCCAGCTCGATCCCGAAAACGCGCACCGGCTGACGATCGCGGCGCTGCGCCTGATGCCGCGCATCGCCGCGCCGGGGGTGGACGAGGCGCTGGCGGTGGAGGTCGCCGGACTGCGCTTTCCCAATCCGCTCGGCATGGCGGCGGGGTTCGACAAGGATGCGGAAGTGGCGGACGCGCTGCTCGCGCTCGGCTTCGGCTTTGCTGAGGTGGGGACGATCACGCCGTTGCCGCAACCAGGCAACCCGCGCCCGCGCCTGTTCCGGCTGACCGAGGATCGCGCGGTGATCAACCGCTTCGGCTTCAACAGCAAGGGCGGAGAGGCGGCGGCGAAGCGGCTCGCGGCGCGCGCGGGGCGGCCGGGGATCGTTGGCGTCAATATCGGCGCGAACAAGGATGCCGCCGATCGCATCGCCGATTATGTGACGATGGCGCGGTTGATGGCGCCTTATGCGAGCTATCTCACGCTCAACATCTCCAGCCCGAACACGCCGGGGTTGCGCGCGTTGCAGGATGTCGGGGCGCTCCATGATCTGCTCGATCGCGTGCTGGCGGCGATCGCGGATACGCCCGTCCCGGTGTTCCTGAAGGTCGCGCCCGATCTCCAGCCGGCCGATGTGGACGCGATCGCGCGCGCCGCACTCGACCGGCGGCTAGGCGCGCTGATGGTGAGCAACACGACGATTACCCGGCCGCCGCTCCGCTCGACGCATGCGGGGGAGGGGGGCGGCCTGTCCGGTGAGCCGTTGCGGCTGCTGGCGCTGGAGCGGCTGCGCGACTTCCGCACGGCGACGGGCGGCAAGTTGCCGCTGGTGGCGATCGGCGGCATCGCCACCGCCGACCATGCGTGGGAGAGCATCCGCGCGGGGGCGAGCCTCGTCCAGCTCTATAGTGCGATGGTGTATGAAGGGCCGGGCATTGCGCGCCGCATCGTGCGCGGGCTGGCGGAACGCGTGCGGCGCGAGGGGCTGCGGTCGATTGGGGAAGTGGTGGGGGTGTAGCGGCGGGTGGCAGCCGTTTCTAACTGGCTTGACGTTTTTCAAGAGCCGCCGTTAGATTGATGCGGAGCGGGAAGCGGGAGTGGTAATGTTTCGAAAAGTATGTGCGTTCTTGATAGCGCCCATGCCAGTCGCGGCATTCCAGTCCGTCGTTGTCTCGCTATGGCCAAAACATGGAATGGGTATCTTCGAACACCCATCCTCTATGTTCGTAGCGCTGTGTTTAATCTTCTATTTCTTTGGTCTGATGGTGGGCGCGCCGCTCTGGCTTTTAGTTATTAGAAGACAGCTTGCAACATGGCCGAGATATGCGTTCTATGGTTCAGTAGTAACCGCCCCATTGGTTGTTTCTTGCATCTGGGTGGGCTTCCACGGAAAACTCGCGCTTTTCGCTATCGTCTACGACACACTTCTTTTTGGCGTGGGTGGAGCCGTTGCGGGAGCAACATACTGGCTTGTTCGCCGCCCCGATCAATCAAGAGGCGCCTTGGCTCGCTAAACCGCTCAGCCCGAGCGGCAGAAGCACACCATCGTTAGGTGCTGACGTGATCCCTTAATCCGTCATTCCACCTTCCACCCAATAGTCGCGATAATTTCACGCCTGTCCGGCGTCCGCTTACCCGGGGCGCCTCGGCGAGCCCTTGGTCCCCACCATTCGCTCCCCGTCGATAACGATCGGCCCGGCCACGCCGGGCAGGCCATCGAGCGACAATCGCATCCCGCGCGCGATCACCTGTGGGTCGGCGAATACTTCGTCGACATTGTTGATCGGTCCCGCCGGTACGCCGGCCGCTTCAAGCGCATCGGCTAGCTCCGCCTTGTGCCAGTCGAGGATGGTGCGGGTCAGGATCGGGATCAGCGCATCGCGGTTCGCCAGCCGCGCGGGGTTGGTGGCGAAGCGCGGATCGTCCGCCAGCGGGAGGTTCAGCACCGCGCAGAGCTTCGCGAACTGCGAATCATTGCCCACCGCGATGATCAGCTCGCCATCGGCGCAGGCGAACGCCTGATAGGGGGTGAGGTTGGCGTGGCCGTTGCCCATGCGGTGCGGCACCTTGCCGCTCGCCATCCAGTTGAGCGCCTGATTGGCCAGCACCGCCACCTGCGTGTCGAGCAGCGCCATGTCGATATGCGCGCCTTCGCCGCTCATGTCGCGGCGGCGCAACGCGGCGAGGATGGCGACCGCCGAATAGACGCCGGTGAAGATGTCCGCATAGGCGAGGCCGGTCTTTTGCGGCGCGCCGTCCGGCTCGCCCGTCAGCGACATGATGCCGCCCATGCCCTGAATGATGAAGTCATATCCCGCGCGATGGGCATAAGGCCCGGTCTGCCCGAAGCCGGTGATCGAGCAGACGATCAGCTTCGGATTGGCGGCGCGCAAAGTGGCCGCGTCGAGACCGTATTTGACGAGGCCGCCGACCTTGTAATTCTCGATCACCACATCGGCATCGGCGATCAGCCGCTTCACCGCCGCTTGCCCTTCCGGGGTGGCGATATCGATCGCGACGCTGGTCTTCCCGCGATTGGTGGAATGGTAATAAGCCGCGTCGAGCGAATTGCCGTCGGCGTCATGAAGGAACGGTGGCCCCCAGTGGCGAGTGTCGTCGCCGGGGCCGGGGCGCTCGACCTTCGTCACCTCCGCACCGAGATCGGCGAGCAACTGTCCGCACCACGGGCCGGCGAGAATCCGCGCGAGTTCCACAACGCGAATACCTTCCAGCGGCTTCATGCACGGCTCCCCTGTCCAATCATTGGGACGATTGACTAGGCGGGATGGCGCGGGCTTACCAGCCCGGCGGAGCGGAACATTCATCGCCGTCCGCGCGTCTCGCTGGCTGGCGATATCGGGGGAAGTTCATGCGGATTGCGATGGGATTGGCGCTTACGGTGAGCGTGGCGACGGGCGCGCTGGCGCAATCCGGCGGCGCGGCGCAGGATTACAAATTTCTCTACGGCTACCCACCGGCGGCGGCGCGGATCCCGGCACTGCGCACCTGGCTGGAGGCGGATAGTACGAAGCTGCGTGCCGCCACGGCGCGCGACGCGGCGGAAGCGCGGCGGCAAGCGCGCAAGAGCGGCTTCCCCTATCGCAAATATGAGACGCAGAAGACCTGGCAGCTGGTGACGAACACGCAGCGCTTCATAAGCCTGTCGGGCAAATTCTATAGCTATACCGGCGGCGCGCACGGCAATTCCGGATCGCTGGGGATGTTGTGGGACAAAGCGACTGGTCGCCGGTTGGAGCCGAAGCAGGTGTTCACTTCGATCGCCGCATTGCACGCCGCCGTGACGGCGCCATTCTGTGCGGCGCTGAATAGCGAGCGGACCAGCAGACGCGGCGCGGCGCCGTCGGGCGATGGGACGTTCGACAAATGCCCGAATGTCGATGAACTCACCTTGCTGCTGGGTTCGTCGAATGGCAGCCGGATCAATCGCATCGGGCTGATTGCCGATCCCTATGTCGCCGGGCCCTATGCCGAGGGCAGTTATGAGGTGACGCTGCCGGTGACGCCGGTGCTGCTCAATGCAGTGAAACCGGCATATCGCGCGGCATTCGAGATCGGGCGATAACCGCGCACCGTTTCCAATTTTCGCGGACCGACTTACGCCGGAGAAATGGAGCGCGATTCGCAGCCGTCGGCTTTTCCCGCAACGCGCGTGGCGGCGGCGCTGGTGCCGCTGTTTATCGCCTGTGCGGGGACGCTCGCTTACTGGCCCGGCCTCGTCACCTGGGATTCGCTGCGCCAATATGATCAGGCGCTGAGCGGCGATTTCGATGACTGGCATCCGCCGGCGATGGAATGGGTGTGGCGGCAATTGCTGCCGCTCGCGCACGGCCCGGCCCCGATGCTGGTGCTGCAACTCGGGCTCTATGCGCTGGGCTTCACGCTGCTGATTCTCGCGGCGGTGCGGGCCGGATGGGGGCGCCGTGCGCTCGCTATCGGCTGCGTCGCGCTGTTGCCGCTATCGGCCGCGCTGATGGCGACGATCATCAAGGACAGCCTGATGACCGGCGCATTGCTGGCGGCGGCGGGGCTATGCGCGATCGCCGATCAGCGCGCGACGGGGAAAGGGGCGATGCGGCTGGCCGCGCTCGCGCTGCTGCTGTTTGCCTCCATGCTGCGCTTCAATGCCGTATTCGCGACGCTGCCGCTCGCGCTGTGGACTCTGCCCGAAGCGTGGCGGGGGCGGCCGATACGGATGGCGGGAAGCGCGGTGCTGCTGCTCGCGCTGCTGGCGGCGGCGATGCCCCTCGCCAACCGGCTGACGGCGGCCAAGCCGAGCGGGGTGGAGATGTCGCTGATCATCTTCGATCTTGGTGGCATCACCTATCATTCGGGTGAGGATCAATTCCCGGCGCTGCGGGTGAAGGACGCGGTGGCGGTCAACCGGCATTGCTACACGCCCGTAAAATGGGACAGCTATGCCTGGTGGGTCGATGAGCCGTGCCCGATCGGCTTCGAACGGGTGCGCCGCGCCTTCGCCGCGCAACATATCGAGCCGCACCTGTTCTGGTTGCGCGCGATCCTGCGTCACCCGATCGCTTATGCCGAGCACCGGCTGGCGCATTGGAACGTCGAGACGCGCTTCCTGGCGCTCGATTCGGTCGATCGGCCGGTGCAGGTCACGGCACCGCCCAACGAATGGGGTTTTGCCGTAACCCCCAACGCGATCGTGCGCGCGGTCGATCGGCTGGCGTGCCTGAGCGCAGAGACGCCGCTTGGCTGGCCGTGCGTGTGGATCGCGGCGATGATCGGGCTGTTGTGGGCCGGGGGTTCGGGATTTCCGACGCGAGTACTGGCGTGGTCGGCGCTGCTGTACGGGCTAGGTTATGCGCCGCTCGGCGTGGCGGCGGAGCTGCGATACTATCTGTGGACGATGATCGCCGGGGCGCTCGCGCTGGTGCTGGCGGTGGGGGACTGGCGCGGCGCTGCGTCGCGCGGGATGTGGGCGCGCCTCGTTGCGCCACCGATGGTGGTGGCGATCGTCGCGATCGGGTTTCGGGCGATCAACGGTTAGGCGCGCGCGAACTTAGGGCTTGCGACGGATGTAGGAGATAATCTGCAGAGGCCCGACGCGGGAGTGAATCCCGCGTCGTCGGGCAGGTTCGCTGCGCGACCTGCCGGCCGGGCCTGGCGGTCTAACGGATAGCGTGGCTATCCGCGTGCCGCCTGCGCCTTACTTGCTGCGTTCGACCTGTTCGAAATCCAGCTCGACCGGGGTGGCGCGGCCGAAGATCGACACGGAGACCTTGACCTTCGACTTGTCGAAATCGAGCTCTTCGACGGTGCCGTTGAAGCTCGCGAACGGGCCGTCGAGCACCTTCACCGAATCGCCGATCTCGTAATCGATCTTCACCGAATGCTTCGGTGCGGCGGCGGCCTCGTCCTTCGAATTGAGCATCCGCGCGGCTTCTGCGTCACTGATCGCCTGCGGCTTGCCCGACGAACCGAGGAAGCCGGTCACGCGTGGCGTGTTCTTCACCAGGTGATAGACGTCGTCGTTCATGCTGAGCTTGGCCAGCACGTAGCCGGGCATGAACTTGCGCTCGACCGCCACCTTCTTGCCGCGACGCGCCTCGGTCACGGTTTCGGTCGGCACCTCGATCTGCTCCACGAGCTGCTCGAGGCCGAGGCGCGCGGCCTCGGTCAGGATCGTATCGCGGACCTTGCCCTCGAAACCGGAATAAGCGTGGATGATGTACCAGCGCGCCATGTGCGTGAAACCTTGTCCCTTACTTCGCGAGGCTCAACAGGCCCTTCACGAGCTGATCGAAAAGCGTATCGACGCCCAGGAAGAACAGCGCGAGGAGCGTCGTCATGATCAGGACCATTACCGCGGTCATGATCGTTTCGCGCCGTGTCGGCCAGACAACCTTGCGCGTCTCGGCCTGAACCTGACGGATGAATTCGATCGGGGACGTCTTCGCCACTGTGCGTGCCTTCGCAAACGTGCCGAGCGAGGCATAAGACCGCCACCGCTTCCCTTTCATCAGGGAAACGGCGAAAGCCCGTCCTCGCTGTCGGATGGGTTGCGGAAATAGCGTCGCCTTCGCCCGAAGGCAAGGGGCACGCGCGAGCATCCGTCATAACCCGCGCGATCCCGCAAGCGGCTTGCGCTGGCGGGCGCTTCCGATCATCGTTGCCCGTGATGGCGACCCTCGCAGCCAATTCCTATCCGCCGCCCCTGCTCGATGCCGCGCTGGCGCTGCACGACGGGCAGCTTCACATCGCGGAGCCGCTGCTCAAGCAATATCTGAAGCGCGATCCGTTCGATGCGCGGGCGATCCGCATGTTGGCGGAGCTGGCGGGGCGGATCGGGCGCAATCGCGATGCGGAGAATCTGCTGCGCCGCGCGCTGGAGCTGGCGCCGGCATTTACCGCGGCGCGCGCCAATCTGGCGTTGGTGCTCTATCGCCAGAATCGCGCGCCTGAGGCGCTGGCGGAACTCGACGAGCTGCTCGCGACCGAGCCGGATCATGTCGGCCATGCCAATCTGAAGGCGGCGGCGCTGGGGCGGCTCGGCGGGTTCGAGGAAGCGATCGCGCTGTACGAAGGCGTGTTGGCCGCTGCGCCACAGCAGCCAAAAGTCTGGATGAGCTACGGCCATATGCTCAAGACGGTCGGGCGGCAGGCGGATGGCGTCGCCGCCTATCGTCGTGCGATCGCGCTTCAGCCAACGCTTGGCGAGGCGTGGTGGAGCCTCGCCAACCTGAAGACGGTGCGGTTCGACGATGCGGATATCGCCGCGATGGAGGCGGGGAGGGGCACGCAGGGTCTTGCGGAGGACGACGCCCTCCACCTCGATTTCGCGCTGGGCAAGGCGCTGGAGGATCGCGGGCAGGCGGATCGGGCGTTCGCGCATTACGCGGCCGGCAATGCCGCGCGGCGCGGGCAATTGGGCTATGACGCCTCGGTGATCGCGGGGCGGGTGGATGCCTCGATCGAATTGCTGACGCCGGCCTTTTTCGCTGAACGCGCCGGCTGGGGCTGCCCGGCGCCGGACCCGATCTTCATCCTGGGCATGCCGCGCGCGGGATCGACCCTGATCGAGCAGATATTGTCGAGCCACAGCGCCGTGGAGGGGACGACCGAGCTTCCCGATCTTCCCGCGATGGTGCGGCGCGTGGCGGATTATCCGCATGGGCTTGCCAGCCTTACGCGCAAAGAGGCAGCCGAACTTGGCGAGGAATATCTGCGCCGGGCGGCGGTGCAGCGGCGCACCGGGCGACCGTTTTTCATCGACAAGCTGCCGAACAACTGGCTCCACGTGCCGCTGATTCGGCTGATCCTGCCCAACGCGCGGATCATCGATGCGAGGCGCGATCCGCGTGCGTGCTGCTTCTCCAATTTCAAGCAGCATTTCGCGCGGGGCCAGTCGTTCAGCTACGCGCTAGACGACATGGGGCGCTATTATCGCGACTACGTGCGGTTGATGGCCCATCTCGATGCGGTGCAGCCGGGGCAGGTCCATCGCGTGATCCATGAGCACCTGGTCGAGGCGCCGGAAGCGGGGATTCGCGGCCTGCTCGATCAACTTGATCTGCCGTTCGAGACGGCCTGTCTGTCGTTCCACGAGACTGAGCGCGCCGTCCGCACCGCCAGCTCTGAGCAGGTGCGCCAGCCGATGTTCCGTGGCGGTGATACCGCGTGGCAACCCTTCGCCGCGCATCTCGCGTCGCTCTATGCCGCGTTGGGCGACGTGATCGCCCGCTATCCCGAAGCGCCCGCCTTTTCATGAGCGAAGCGCCGGCACTCGAGGTCGGCAAATCGCGATGGAGCGAGATACTCCACCATCCGCTCGGTCAGCTCGGGCCGGGGCTGATCACTGGGGTGGCGGACGACGATCCGAGCGGAATCGCGACCTATGCCCAGGCCGGCGCGCAATATGGCTTCGACATGTTGTGGACAATGCCGGTCGCCTATCCGCTGATGTCGGCGGTGCAGGTGATGTGCGCCCGGCTCGGGCGCGTGACGGGCAAGGGGCTTTCGGCCAATATCAAGACGGCCTTTTCCCCGCGCTTGCTGCGCGTGCTGGTCGCACTGCTGCTGATCGCCAATATGCTCAACATCGCGGCGGACGTCGCCGCGATGGGCGAGGCGGCGGAGCTGGTGACGGGGATCGGGCGGCGCTGGATGACGGTGGCGTTCGTGATCGCGACGCTCGGGCTGCAGGTGTTCGTCCCCTATCATCGCTACGTCAAATTTCTGAAATGGCTGACGATTTCACTTCTCGCCTATGCGGCGGTGCTGTTCACGGTGCATGTGCCATGGGGTGAAGTGCTGGCGCATACGATATGGCCACGGTTTCGGCTGGACAGCGATGCGGCGACGATGGTCGTCGCCGTATTCGGGACGACGATCAGCCCATATCTGTTCTTCTGGCAGGCATCCGAGGAGGTGGAGGATCTGCGCGGCGCGCCGGGCCTGATCGACGCCCCGGCGGACGCATCGGCCGAATTGTCGCGCATCTCCTGGGATACGTGGAGCGGGATGGCTTATTCCGATCTCACCGCCTTTTTCATCGCGCTGGCGACGGCCGTGACGCTCCATGCCGGCGGGGTCACCACCATCGAAACCGCGGCACAGGCGGCGAGCGCGCTCCGGCCGATCGCCGGCGATTTCGCCTTTCTGCTGTTCGCGCTGGGCATCCTGGGGGTGGGGATGATCGGGGTGCCGGTGCTGGCGGGATCGGCCGCTTATGCAGCGGCGGAGGCAATGGGCTGGAAGAACGGGCTGGAGCGCAAGGCAACTGATGCGCGGGGCTTTTATGCGGTGATCGCGGTGTGTGTGCTCGCCGCGCTGGTGATCCAGTTTTCACCGATCAACCCAATGCGGGCGCTGTTCTGGAGCGCGGTGATCAACGGCGTCGTCGCGGTGCCGCTGATGATCGTGCTGCTGCTGCTCGTATCGCGGAAAAGCGTGATGGGGGCGTTTGTCGCGCCGCGCGCGATTCGCTGGCTCGGCTGGGGCGCCACGCTGTTGATGGGGGCGGCGTCGATAATGATGATCGGCGCGATGTTCTGATCTTCGCGGACGAACGCTGAGCAGTATTGGGCGAGTGATGCACGTTGCAAATCTGCCACGCTTTCGGGCCATTGTCGTTTTTAATGGAAAGTCTTGATTGACGGGTGCGCCGCGCCGCAACATTCTTGCAACAAAATGATCATTCGGGGGGCATGGGTGGCAAGTTTCAAGAACCGCACGTTGGTTATGCTTCTTGCTTCGGCCGCGCTGTCCAGCCCCGCCCTTGCTCAGACGACGGATCAACCGGCCACCCGTGCATCCAATGATGCGATGAGCGACATCATCGTCACCGCCCAGAAGCGCGATGAGAATATTCAGACCGTTCCGATTTCAATCCAGGCCTTGTCAACGCGCAAGCTGGATCAGCTCAATATCTCGAATTTCAACGAATATACTCAGCTTCTGCCATCGGTCGCCTTCCAGACTTCACAGCCGGGCGTGACGACTGTTTACATGCGCGGCGTCGCCTCCGGGGGCGACGGCAATCACTCCGGTTCGCTGCCTTCGGTCGGCAGCTATCTCGACGAACAGCCGGTGACGACGATCGGCGGCACCCTCGATATCCATATCTACGACGTCGCCCGCATCGAAAGCCTCTCCGGGCCGCAGGGCACGCTGTACGGCGCGTCGAGCGAGGCTGGCACGATCCGTATCATCACCAACAAGCCTGATACCGCTGGCTTTTACGGCCGCATCGATGGCGAATTGAACACTGTTCACAAGGGCGGCGTCGGCGGCAAGCTGGAAGGGATGATCAACACGCCCTTCTCCGAAAACGTCGCGCTGCGCGTGGTCGGCTTCTACCAGAAGGACGCCGGTTATATCGACAACGTCGCCGGTACGCGGACCTTCTGCGGTTCGCCGACCTATGATGAAAACGGGGATATCAACGGCTGCATCAAGAACGGGATCACCGTCAACAACAATGCGCTGGTAAAGAAGGATTATAACGACACCGAAACCTGGGGCGGCCGCGCCGCGCTGAAGATTGATCTCGACAACAATTGGACGGTGACGCCGACAGTACTTTACCAGGAGCAGCGCAGCCACGGCAGCTATGGCTATGATCCGTCGCTCGGCGATCTCAAGGTGCAGCATTTCCTGCCGGAATATCGCCGCGACCGCTTCATTCAGGGCGCGCTGACGATCGAGGGCAAGGTCGGCAATTGGGACATTACCTATGCCGGCGCCTATCTCGATCGCCGCGATACGCAGTCCAGCGATTATACCGATTACGCCGAAGCCTATGATTCGCTTTACCAATCGCACGGCGGCCTCGCGAATTATTTCTATTATCAGGATGCCCTCGGCAACACGATCGCCCCGCTCCAGCGCGTGCTCGGCACCGATCATTTCAAGAAAATGAGCCAGGAGTTCCGCGTTGCTTCGCCGAGCACGGAGCGGCTTCGTATCGTCGCGGGCGCTTTCTATCAGCGCCAGTCGAACCTGATTCATCAGGATTATCAGATTGCCGGGCTGGCACCCAATCTGTCGGTCAACGGCCATCCGGGCACCCTGTGGCTCACCCAACAGCATCGCGTTGACAAGGACTATGCGATGTTCGGCGAGGCAAGCTTCGACATTTTGCCAACGCTGACCGCCACGGCGGGCGCACGCGCCTATATCTACGACAATTCGCTACTTGGTTTCTTCGGCTTCGGGCGCAATCCGGATGCTGGCGACGGCGGCATTCCTTACACGGCGACCCCGTATAACGCGGCGGGAAGCTCTCGCACCGGCGTGGCGGGCTGTTATCTCACCAACGGGCAGACGTTGCGCGATACCGTGGGTGCCGGGCAGGTGCCGCCACCGTTCGCGCCGGCCGCGGTTGCCGGTGGCCCGTGCACCAACCTCGCCAATATCTCCGGTACCAACCTCATTCCCAAGCGGACGCAGGGGCAGGGGGCGACTTATAAATTCAACCTGACGTGGAAGCCGAGCGATCAGGTGATGCTCTATGCCACATGGTCGCGCGGTTTCCGCCCCGGCGGCATCAACCGGCGCGGCGACGTGCGGGATTATGCGCCCGACTTCCTGACCAATTACGAGGTCGGGTGGAAAACGACGTTGCTCGGCGGGATGCTGCGCTTCAACGGCGCGGTCTATCAGCAGAATTGGGATGCGTTCCAATTCTCCTTCCTTGGTCAGAACAGCTTCACGGTAATCGAGAACGGGCCGAGCGCGCGTATCCGTGGCGTGGAGATGGACGCGAACCTGTCGACCGGACCGCTCACGTTGACGGCTGCGGGGTCTTATACGGACGCCCGGACGCGCCAGAATCTGTGTCTTCAGGCCGATCCGACCTTCACCTGCTCCGGGTTGACTGAGGGGGGTGATCAAAACCTTATTTCGGCGCCCAAGGGCACGCGCCTGCCGATAACGCCCGAGTTCAAAATCACGGGAACGGCGCGATATACCGTTCCGCTGGGCGATAGCGTGAAGGGCTATGTCCAGGCGCTGGTGTCGCATCAAAGTTCGGCGTCGTCGGATATTCGGACCGCGGTTTATCAAACGGGCACCGGCTTGATCATCAATCCCGCCGCGGAGCTGGGACGGCTGCGCGCCTATACCACCGGCAATCTCGCGCTCGGCGCGGAAATCGGCAGCAATTATACGATCGAGGTTTTTGCGCAAAATCTGTGGGATGTGCGCGGCGAAATCTCACGTTTCCAGGAATGCGGGTCGTGCGGACAACGGCCCTATATCGTGCCGATCACGCCGCGGACCATCGGTATCCGCGCGGGCGCGAAGTTCTAGGGGAGGAGCCTGGCGTATCTGGATGCGCCACGGTTTCAGGGGAAGGACGGGGTGGCCACGCCCCGTCCTTTTCCGTTGGGGCTCCGTTGATCAAGGGCTGTGGGGGCGACAATTTCGCGTTGTCGACTGCCGGGTACGCACTGGCCTGAAAGGTGGCGGCTGGCGGATCACCAGCTTATTCTAGCTCTATCGAAGACTCGCGGTCTCGAAGTGTGTGCCGCCCCTTCTCAGCCTCGACCTTGCGCACCGGCCTGCGCGACCGTTGTAGGCAAAGGAAAAGGCGCCGGGTTCAATCGGCGCCTTCCGAGTTTCTTACCTGTCAGGCTGTCAGGCGAACCGCACTTTGACCGCGCGGCGGCGCATCGCCGCGCCGACCAGGCCGAAGCCCGCGATCATCATCGCCCAGGTGGCCGGCTCGGGAACGGCGCCCGCGACGGCGGAAACGGAGCCGGAAGTCAGATAGCGATTATAGCCCTTCTCGGTTTCGCTGGTGGTCTGGTTCAGCGAGGTGCCGGTCGATGTGAGCGGGCTGTTGAAAAATACGTTGAGTTTCGCGTTCGAGAACGTCGCCGACAGGCCCTGAGCGGCGTTCCAGAACAGCGCGGTCGCGTTGCCGAACGTATAGGTAGTCCCGGTGTAGCTGCCATAGGGCCAGCCGCTGTTGGTGGACGACGTGATCGAGAAGCCGATAAGCGTCGCGAGGTCGTCGCTCGTGGTGAACGTGCCGGACAGCGTTCCGCCGTCGACGAGCTTCACATTGTCGAGATTGAACACCGCCGCAGCTGAAGCGGGAGCTGCCGTGCCGAGCATGGCAACGGTCGAAAGGGCTGCGGCAACTACCAACTTACGCATTTAAAATCCCCGTGTTTTCCAGCTAGCGCCAGCGACGAATCGCGTCGTCTCGTTCGATCGTGGTCCGTAGAGGCAAGGTTTGGCGACCAACAGTCCGTTAACCACGAGTTTTCCGCCGCGTCCCAAATCGGAACAGTCATTTCCGCGCTGACTGGAAACGAGGATTCGCAGCTCTTCCCGCGACGGATGTGGGCGGGCGGCCAACGCGCCGTGCCATGCTGGCTGCAAATCGATTTCTAGAGAAGGTGGCAGGGGATCTCGGAGACGTTGACAGGGGTGGTTTAAGGCGTTGGTTTTGCATAATTTCAGTGATTTTCAAAGCGTTGTATCCGACGATGCCTATCCAACAAACCTATCCTACACGTCCTTGAAAGCTCCCTAAAATGGCAAGCCTGAAGCTCCAACATCGCCAATACTGGGCCACCGTGCGCGCGCCGAAGGGCCTTCAGGATCATTACGACGACAAGAAGCACCTAATACCGAAACCTTCACACTTCTGACGTGAAGGTGGCGAGGGTTGAGGCCGCCGCATGGGAAGCGATGCTGCGGATGGAGTGGCAGGAGAAGCAGGGCCGGTCCGTCAGCGACCCCGGCGCACTCCGCCGCATCTACACAGATGCTACGCCGGCAGGCGGCCGAGGGTGCGTTCGTTGTCCATCAGGGCGATGAGGACCCGGTTGAGGCTGGAATTGAACATGAGCTGGGGAAGATGGCCGACGCCGATCCTGACCCCGATGGCGAGCTTACCGCTAACGCCGCGATCCGCGTTGCCGCCCTTCAGGATGCGCTGCGGGAGGTGAGGGGGCAGAAGGTGCCTCAACGGAAGGAGCTTGAGCCAGCCTTTAGCGAGGTGGTGTCGGATTACATGACCCAATGGCGCACCCAGCGCGGCCTCAAGGAAACCAACACGGAGCAGCAGAAGGACGCCACGTTCCGCCTGTTCAAGGGCTTCTGGAACGATAAACCTATTCGGGGCGTCCGCGACGCCGACGCTTCCCGCTTTCACGATGCGCTTCGCCGTACCGACCGCGACTGGGCGCGCGCCAACGGCGCCAAGGAGATGGCATGGGCTAAGGTTCAGGAGCTGTTTGGGGGCAGCGACAACGGATTGGCCGACGCCACCATGAACCGCCATCTGGCGACCCTGAAGGGCCTTTGGGATTGGGCCGCGAGGCGCGGTCATTGCTCTGGTCACAACCCGTTTGATGGTTTCCACCGGAAGCTGCGAACCGGCGTGAACGTGCTGGGCTATCTGGCATGGGAGAAGGAGGAGCTTGGCGCGCTGTTCGCCAAGCCGCCGAAGCGGGCGGACATTCGGGAGGTTATCCTAGTCGGGATGTACTCCGGGATGCGCCTTGACGAGATTGCGTCGCTCCGGTGGGAGCAGCTTCGGGAGGGCGAGGGCGTCCGGTATTTCCAAGTGGAGGACGCGAAGACCCCAGCCGGGAACCGACAGGTGCCCCTCCACCCGTCGCTGGCGTGGCTCTGGGACCGCAAGCCGGCCGGTGGCACGGGACAAGTATGGACCACCTTCAACGGGGAGGGGCCGGGGAAGAAAGCGGGCGCCGACGCCAGCAAGGAGTTTTCTCGCTTCAAGTCTGCTCGCGGCTTCAAGGATCGCCGCAAGGTGTTCCATTCGTTCCGCAAGAACGTCACGCGGATCATGGAGAGGGCCACCGTGCCGGAGAACGAATGGGCGCAGGTGTTCGGCCATGAGAAGGGGTTCACCTACGGGCGTTACAATCCCGACGGGATCACGTTGGAGCGCAAGCGGGATATTATCGAGCTGATCGAATATCCCGGCGTGACTTTGCCGGCACCGGCGCGGCCCTCAAGCGATGCAGGATAATCCCGTCATTTCCCGCCCCACAGGCACGATAGCCAAATCCAATGACTCCTTATCCTCCATCCCGATAATCAGCGCCGAAGCGGCTTCTTTGGCGCCTTTAGGCCACTTCCCGAACTCCGACCGGCGGCGCGAGTTGGAGAACAGCCGCCCAGTCCGTTGGGATCGTGTAACGACGCATCAAGGTGCGGCAGGGGCTATCGCTGGGCTGGTCGATGCGATGGTGGCGTGTGAGGATAGGAAACGCGCACGGCGGGCCGACGCCATGGAGCGCGTCCGGGCGGCCATGGCGGCGCTGACGCTCGACCTGTTCGCTTGCGCCGCCGCCACCCCGTCCCGGTTCATTGCGTATTCCCGCGACCGCAATGCATACCGGGCGAGCCGCTATCGCAACGCGGCTATCACCTTCACCGCCGCCACCGACGTTGTCGACTTCCTCGAATGCAACGGCTGGGCGGAAGGCGCAGGGGCTATCAGAGCAGGGGCGAGGCCGGACGTGTCATTGGCCGCCGGTCCCGTCTGCGCGCCACCGCAAAGCTGGTCGAGCATTTCGCGGCGGCAGGGCTGACGATCCACGACCTATCGTTCGATCCGGTTGCAGAGGTGGTCCGGTTGAAGCGCCGGGTCATAGTCGGGCTGGCGCAGGTCAACACGCTGGCGGAATATGAGGACGATGAGACCACGCGGACGATGCGTTCCGACCTCCAGCGCCTCAATGGACTCCTTCGGGACACGCGCGTCGACCTTAAAGACGTCCCGCCGGGGAATGACGGGATCGATGGCGATGCGTTCGATGACGGTGCCGATGATGACGACCGGCCGGAAGCCGCCGACCACACCGCCATCCGCCTCCATCGGGTATTCAATGACGGCCGGTTTGATCGTGGCGGCCGGTTCTACGGCGGGTGGTGGATGGCGCTGCCGAGCCATCGTCGTGCCGCCGTACTGCTCGATGGCGAGGTGACGGTCGAACTGGATTATTGCGCCCTCCATCCCCGGCTCTGTTACGCGCTCTCCCGACTGGACTGGCCGGCTGATGCCGATCCTTACGCGCTGCCCGCCGCGCCCCACGTAGCCCGTAGCGTCACCAAGGCGGCCTTCACGCGCCTCCTCAACGTCAGTGCTGGCGTTACCCCCGCGTGCCCCCAAAGGCATCCCGAAGCGGCTCTGGCGGGAAGCGCTGGCGGGGGTGCAGGAGTTGCATAGCGCAATCGCGGGCTGGTTCGGTGCCGGCCGGGGCATGGAATTGCAGCGGATCGACAGCGCCATCGCATCCGTCGTTCTCGACAGCCTCGCTTATCGGGGCATTCCCTGCTTGCCGATCCATGACAGCTTCATCGTCCCAGCTTCGAAGGAGTTGGCGTTGGGCGAGTCGATGTACATGGCCTTCAGGGGGCAGATGGAGCATTTTGGGGGGCGGAAGGCATGGCCTGCGATTTCCGGCTGGTCATCGCCGGCGGTGGAAGCGAAGGTAATGCGGTCGATGGACCCGGACTGGACACCAGCCCTCGCACCATCGGCAGGGCTGGAGGAAGTGGGGGCGAGGGAGCCTTAAGGTACACCCCAAATACCATCACTAAGAGCCTTAAGCTTAGCCGCTTGCCGTCCGACCATATCCGTCGCAGCATCGCGGCTATGCCTACAGATGCGCGGCGACTACGCCTGATCCTGTTTCACGCCCAGAGCGGCTTCTGTGCCGGATGTGGCAACAAGATACGCAGCAAGCCGGGTCGGTCCAACGACCCGCTCGCGCCAACCTTCGACCACGTGTGCCCGCGCTCCAAGGGCGGCAAAAGCTTAGTGACGAATGGGCTATTGAAGCATCGCCGCTGTAACGCACAACGTGGCGACCGCCCTCCGACCGGCTGCGACCGTCTATGGCAGATAGTGGTATCTGCGCGGCTGAAGCACGCAAAAAGCCAAGCGCTGCCCGAGTTCTACGCGGAGCGGGATCGCGTACGTCGGGAGGAGCTGCGAGCGGTTCGGGCTGCGATCATAGAAGCCGGGCGGACGGTCGAGGGACGTGACGGCGTCAGCTATCGGCTATGGGGTTTCGTGCGCCTGTCACCGCGATGTGAGGAGGGGCCTGCACTGCTCCCAAGTTCGTCGTAGCCACGAAGATCGCCTTCGATACCGCAGTGATCTCCATCGACCGCGAGGGTGTCATCATGATCGACGCGCGGCAGCTTCATGGGTGGCTGGGCGTCCGAGATTACTTCCATCAGTGGGTGAAGCGTCGGGCGGAGGAATATGGGCTCGAGGACGGGACGGACTTTTGCACGAGCGTTTGCAAAACCGGCGGATGCTCCCGCACCGACTACCTCCTCACCATCGACATGGCGAAGGAACTGTCGACGGTCGAGCGCACCGAACGTGGCCAATTAGTGCTCCCCCTCGGAGAGGGAATCGGCTTCGGACCAGTTTCGGCCCTAGCTGACCCGATAGCCCACACTCTTTGATTAGAGCGCACTCTCGGAGAGAGAGCCCAATTAGGCCGCATCTTGTAACTGGGCCGCATCATTGGGGGAGAAATCCGCCTCGCTCCATCATTCCTCAAACCCCGAATACGCCACGCCGCCGGATCGCCGTTCCTGGCGTCATCGCGCCGCCGTGCCGCGAGTAGGAGAACCCTTGAACAACCCACGCCGCTCCCGCGCTTCCGCAATTAATGAGAAGTGCAAAGCCTGTATCTGCGATCCGTATGTCGCGGGGACATGGCGCGAGCAGCTCGCCGCATGCCCCTCCGCCAATTGTCCGCTGTTCGAGGTGCGGCCGGTCCCGCGATCTTGCATCGTGAACGGAGTTTGCGGCCCCGCCGCGATCAATGCCGTCAGGATGAAGCTCGATATGATCGACCGCCGCTGCGCCGCCGCCTGATGGTCGCGATGCCGGCTTAATCCGGTCATCGCCAGCCACGGAGCGACGTTGGAGGACAGGGACCTATCGGGGCATCCTCGTCTCCATCGTCGCTCTGTGGTCTGGAAATGCGCTTAAATCCCGCATCGGGCCCCTTCGATGCCCCGAACGTCACCTCCAGTTCCCGCAGGGTGGAAATGGTATCCCCGCTGCTAGCAGGCGAAGCTCCGCCAGTCGTTCTATCTGGCGGATGGCCGGCGCTATTGCTGCTGCTACGCTGTCGCCGGTTGGGCGGTATCAAGCGGGCCGTGGCAGACTTAGGGTGGCAATCGCGGCCCGTTATATTTGGTGCAAATTTCCGAAGCGGGTTATCGTAGGGGCCGCGCGCCGATTTCCCCCCTTATGGGGTGGCGGTGGAGCGATGGCGCGATGGCTCGGAGCCTACTTCCGGGATCACCGAAGGGCGCCAGTGTCGCCATCAATCCGATTGCCGGAAACAGGTCAACGCGTTCGAGGCGCGCGGTCTGTGCCTGGTACACTGTCGGCCTCGCTGTCAAACGACGCAGAGGCGGCGCGGCTCGACCGGAGCTTTCCGCCACTCGCGTTTGCTCTCGGCCTCCTTCACCGTGCAGCGAATGCGCCGGCAGCTCCAGTGCAATGCGAACCCGCTGCGTGCGTGCGCCCCTTGTATCGGAAACGACCGTTTTCGAGCCTGCCGGAAATGCTGTATCGGAAACTAGCTTGACAACCATTTCGATCCACCCTTAGAAACGATACAGCTTTTCGTTACAACGGGATCACGCCTCATGGCTCGCACCTTCGCCTATTGCCGCGTCAGCACAGCGGACCAGACCACCGACAATCAGGTGCGGGAGATTGCCGCCGCCGGTTTCGCGGTCGAGCCTAAACGCGTTGTCGAGGAGACGGTCTCGGGTTCGGTGGCTGCTATGGAGCGCAAGGGCTTCGCCCGCCTGATCGACCGCATGGAGTCCGGCGACGTCCTCATCGTCACCAAGCTAGACCGGCTGGGCCGCAATGCGATGGATGTACGTGCCACCGTCGAACGCTTGGCGGCAGATGGGGTCCGGGTGCATTGCCTCGCCCTCGGGGGTGTGGACCTCACCAGCGCTGCCGGAAAGATGACGATGGGCGTTCTGTCCGCCGTCGCGGAGTTCGAGCGCGACCTATTGATCGAGCGCACCCAGTCGGGGCTATCTCGGGCTAAGGCCGAAGGGAAGGCGTTGGGCCGCCCCTCCGCGCTCTCAAAGGAGCAGCAGGAGACCGTAAAGGCACGGAGGGCCGATGGGGTGTCGCTGGGGGCGCTGGCGAACGAATATGGCGTGAGTCGCGCCGCGATCCAGCGGGTGGAGAAGCGGGCGGGTTAGATTACTCTCGGGCGGTCGACGCCCTGCTTTTTTTGTTCAGCCCTAGAGCGGCGGCGGACATCTGGTGGGGTCGCGGCAGACGGAGGAGCCCGAACCTATCCAGCAAACCTATCCAACACGGGGCGGTTTTTAGGCTCTATCATGTTGAGATTGTTCAATTTTCTGGAAGTGGCAGGGGAGCTCGGATTCGAACCGAGGGCCTTCGGTTTTGGAGACCGACGCTCTAACCAGCTGAGCTACACCCCTACGAGCGGTTGCCCCTAACGCGACGCGGCGGCGGCGGCAATAGGGGAGAATGAAACTGCGCGCGCAATTCGGCGCGGCGGTGCGATCGTCTCCTGCCGTAACCGCTCAAGCGGCGGCATAGGCATCCGGGCGATGGCGTCCGGCGAGCGCGCGCGCTTCCTCCACCGGCAGCGGGCGGCCAAAGTAGAAGCCCTGGATCTTGGTGCAGCCCAGTTCGCGGATCATGTTCAGCTCGGCCTCGGTCTCCACGCCCTCGGCTGTGGTCGCCATGCCGAGACTTCGGGCGAGCGCCACCACCGCGCAGATGATCGCCAGCGCTTCCGGCACGCCACGCGACGCGCCCTGAACGAAGCTGCGATCGATCTTGATCGAGGAAAATCTGGTGCGGCTGAGATAACCCAGCGAGGAATAGCCGGTGCCAAAATCGTCGAGGCTCAGGCGCACGCCCATGTCGAGGATATGCTCCAGCACCTTCACCGCGCCGGTGCCTTCGCGCATGAAGACGCTCTCGGTCACCTCAAGCTCCAGCCGGCTGGCTGAAATGCCGGAGGTGGCCAGCGCCTGCGCGACGACGGTTGCGAAATTGGGATTGTGCAATTGCTCGGGTGAGACGTTCACCGCGATCCGGATGTCGTCCGGCCAGCGCGCCGCTTCGGTGCAGGCGGTGCGAACGACCCATTCGCCGATCGGGCCAATCAATCGCGCTTCTTCCGCGAGCGGCACAAATTTGGCCGGGCTGACCATACCAAACTGCGGGCTGTTCCACCGCAACAATGCTTCGAAACCGGTGAGCCGCCCGGTCATGGTTTCAACGACCGGCTGATATTGCAGGTGCAGCTCGCCGCGTTCGAGCGCCTTGCGCAGCGCGATTTCCAATACGCGACGTTCCTCCGCCGCGACGTGCAGTTGCGGCTCATAGGTGTGGAACGCGCCGCCGCCTGCGTCCTTGGAGCGATACAGCGCAAGATCGGCCGAGCGGATAAGGTTTTCGGCGGTGCGGCCATCGCGAGGCGAGGTCGCGACGCCGACCGAGGCGCCGATCCACAACGTATGCTGGTCGATCTCATAGGGGCGCGACAATGTCTCGATAATCGTCCGCGCGAGTTGCTCGACGCGACCCGTGTCGGCCGCGTCGCGGACCACGACCGCGAATTCGTCACCGCCGAGCCGCCCGACCATCTCATTTGCGGTGACGAGCTGTGCCAGCCGTTCCGATACGCGCCCGAGCAGCCGGTCTCCGATCGGATGACCCAGCGTATCGTTGACCGCTTTGAAGCGATCGAGATCGATCATCATGAACGCGCAGCGCGATCCCCATTTCTCCGCCTCGGTGAGCGCCTTGCCCAGCGCTTCGTTGACCAGCAGGCGGTTGGGCAGCCCGGTGAGCGCATCGAAGCGCGCCATGCGATTGATCTTGTCGGCGGTGGCGCGTTGCTCCGTTACATCCGAGCCGACCCCGCGAAAGCCGATGAATTCACCGCGATCGTCATAGCGTGGGCTGGCGGCGATTTCCCACCAATGCTGCTCGTCGTTGACCGTCACCGGCAGCGCGAGATCGCGAAAGCTCTCACGGTTCTTGAGCTTTTCCGCGAGCTGGCGAAGGGCGGGCGAGAAATTGCCCGATTCCCATGCCGGCCCGGCGAGCACCTGAAGCAGCGGCATTCCTTCGATCGCGTGGGGGGCGACGCCCAGCGCCATCGCGAAGCGCGTGGTGCCCCTGACAACGCGGCGCTGCACGTCGGTTTCCCACAGCCAGTCCGATCCGGTGTCCTCAAATTCGCGCAGCAGCAGGCTGACCGTCTCATCGCGCTCGGTAAGCGTCAGTTCCGATCCGCGCAGCAGCACAAGGGCGCGCGCGCGCGAAACGCATGCGATGATTAGAATTGCGGCGAACAGGATAGAGCCCGCCGCGCCGACATAGACATGCGTGATCGCAAACGCCGTCGCCACCGCGAGAGTCACGCCGCCGATGAACCCCAGCGCGGCAAGCACCAGCGGCGCCAGCGCGATCGCGGCGGCGGACATCAGCACCGACAGCACCATCCACAGCGCCAGCGCGGTCGTCGCATCGCTGTGGCGCCCGAACAGCAATATCGGGACGCTCCACACCAGCGCCAGCGCAATGCCTTCGAACCCGGTGCTGCGTAACTCGCCGACGGAGGCAAGGGCATCCGGCTGCGGGCTGGTTCGCAATCGGCGAACCGCAATCACGGTAGCGACGACCATGACGGCGATGCCCCATGTCCCAAGCCAGGATTGCGGCACATGCGGTGTAAAGAGCATCACGGCGATCGCCGCGCCAATCAGATTCACGCCAAGCATGAAGAGCGCGAGTTGTCGCCCGGCATGGAGGGTGGCGCCACGGATTCGCGCCCAGGCGCCGGGGTCGCTGCCTTCGGACAAGCCAAGTAACGGCCCGAGTGGGACCGCGGGATGGCGGACGGTGGGGGGTTCCACGTTACTCACACCCCCCCGTTTACGCGATCAGGGGTTGATCAATCGTTTCCGTGCGCGCGATTTTTGAGCAGCATTCTTGCCGGATGCAGTCACCGCTCAGGCGGCGATGGCATAAGGCTTGATCTCACCGGAGAGGTAGAGGTTGCGTGCCTTGGCGCGGCTGAGCTTGCCGGAGCTGGTGCGTGGCAATGTGCGCGGCGGGATCAGCTCGATAACGCAATTCATGCCGGTCACCGCGCGCACGCGATCACGAATCTCGTCGCGCAGGCGGCTGCGCTCGGCGTCGTCGGACGTACGACATTGCACGAGCACCGCAGGCGTTTCCTCCCCGCCCGGCGTGGTGATCGCAAAGGCGGCGATATCGCCCTGCTTGAAACCGGGAAGCTGCTCCACCGCCCATTCGATGTCCTGCGGCCAATGGTTGCGGCCGTTGACGATGATCATGTCCTTGGCGCGGCCGACGATATAGATATAGCCGTCAGACATATAGCCCATGTCGCCTGTGTCGAGCCAACCGTCCTTCATGCAGGCCTCGGTCGCGTCGGCGTCGCGGAAATAGCCGACCATCACCGACGGGCCGGCGCACCACACCTTGCCGATCGCGCGCTCGGGAAGCGGGGTGCCGTCTTCTTCGCGGATCTCGATCGCCATGTCGCGCACCGGCTTCCCGCAATTGACGATCGCGCGGTAACGTTGCGGGCGGTCCTGCCCGGCAGGGACGCCGGAAAGCTGCGTTTCCTCGACCAGCTCGACGCGGATGCCCTCACCCGGGGGCATGATCGACACCGCCAGCGTCGCTTCGGCAAGGCCGTAGCTCGGCAGGAATGCGCTGGCCTTGAAGCCGGCATCGGCGAAGGCGTCGACGAAATCCTGCATCACATCCGGCCGGATCATGTCCGCGCCATTGCCGGCGAGGCGCCAGCGCGACAGATCGAAGCGATCCGATGCACGCGTCTGGCTGGAGATGCGGCGGGCGCAAATGTCATAGCCGAAGGTCGGCGAATAGCTGATCGAAGTGCCCTGATTGCGGCTGACCATATCCAGCCATGCCAGCGGACGGCGCGCGAAATCCTCGGTTTTCAGATAATCGGTCGAAACCTGGTTCGCGATCGGCGACAGGAAGCAGCCGACCAGCCCCATGTCATGATACCATGGCAGCCACGAGATGCAGCGATCGCTGTCGATCAGTTCCATGCCATGCGCGTGCGCCGCGAGATTGTTGAGCAACGCGTGATGCGTGATCGCGACGCCGTGCGGAAAACGTGTCGAGCCGCTGGAATATTGCAGATAGGCGATATCGTCGCCGTTCGCTTGCGGGAGCGCGACGGGCACAGCCTCCGTCGCGAGCAGGTCGCTCCAGTCGACACCGCGCACGCCGCAGCCCTCTGCCGCCGCGCCCGCCATGCCGGCAAGCTCTGGCGGATAGATCAGCATTACCGGATCACAGCTCGAAAGCTGGACGCTGAGCTGGTCGATATAGGATTCCTTGCCCCCGAACGACGTGGGCAACGGGAGCGGCACCGGCCATGCACCGGCATAGACGGTGCCGAAAAACAGGGCGGCGAACTCGGCCCCGGTTTCCGCGACGAGCGCAACGCGGTCACCCGGCGTTATTCCGGCCGCCATCAGCCGCCACGCCGCCGCCTTCGCGTCCTGTTGCAGCTCCGCGAAGGGATAAGCGCGGTTCAACGTGCCCCGTGCGTCGTGAAAATTCAGGCCGCGCGTACCCTGCGCCGCATAGTCCAGCGCTTCGCCCAGCGTCGCGAAATCCGCGAAGCGGCGTGGCAACGCGTCGTGCGTGGCGGTCGGATCCAGGGTAGTCATTCCAATTCTTAACCTTTCGCGCGCCCCTTGCCGGGCGCAAGCTCGCTCAATGGCTGCCTTTGCGCGCCCCGCGCGTTTAAATTCGTTCGTCAGTGTGGCAACAACATGGCCGTGCCCTCCGAACGTCGCCCGCCGCGCCCGCTAAACGCCGCCACGCTCGATCAACTGGCGCTGCGCTATGTCGAGCGATTCGCGACGACGCGCGGCAAGCTGGCCGATTATCTGCGCCGTAAGATCCGCGAGCGGGGATGGGAAGGGGACTTGATCGAGCCGGCGGCAGTGGCGGAGAGAATGGCGACGCTCGGCTATGTCGACGATCGCGGTTTCGCCGAAATGCGCGCGGCTGCGTTGGCGCGGCGTGGCTATGGCGGACGGCGCGTCGCCGATGCGTTGCGTGCGGCGCATGTCAGTGAAAGCGACGCGGCGATTGCGATGGAGCCGGCGGCTGAGCGCTCGATCGACGTCGCGCTCGCTTTCGCCCGCCGTCGTCGCTTTGGCCCGTGGGGCAGAACGGCGCCCGACGACCGGCTGCGCGAACGCCAGGTGGCGGCGATGGTGCGCGCCGGCCACTCGCCCGCGTTGGCCCGGCGGATCGTCGTTTCTCCCCCCGGTGTCCCATTCGAGGGCGAGGAATGACGCAAAAGTCGCGCTTGGGCTGTTGTACGTAACGTCAACCATGCTAGCGTAACGACTATCCGGGGGGGATTGCATAAAAGTGCGTAGCGACATGCCTCGCGATGTAGATGACCGCGAACAGGAGATTGGTGTGGCCGGCGCCGAGCAAGGCGCGCGGGTTTCCGGTACCCTCAAATGGTTCGATGTCACGCGCGGTTTCGGTTTTCTCGTGCCCGATACCGGCGATACGGGCGATGTGCTGATCCATTTCAGCGTACTTCAATCGCTTGGCCGGCGCAGCCTGCCCGAACGCTCTCGTCTTGAAGTCATTGCGGTGAAGCGCGACCGGGGTTTTCAGGCGGTCGAGATTCTGTCGCTGGATATGTCACAGGCGGTGGAACCCAGCGAGCCGCGCGATCCCGCCCGCATCGACCCGGCCACTCTGGTGGCGGACGCCGGCGAATGGGAGCCGGTGCTGGTGAAATGGTTCAACCGGCTGAAGGGCTATGGTTTTCTGGTGCGACCGGGCGGCAATCAGGATATTTTCGTCCACATGGAAACCTTGCGACGCGCCGCGATCCATGAGGTCGAGCCGGATCAGAAGCTGCGCGCGCGCGTTGTGGATGGGCGCAAGGGGCCGCTGGCGGTGATCGTCGGTGCCGCGCTGGAGGATTGAGATGTTGCGTATCCTCGCCGCAGCGATGCTGGCGACGCTCGTTCCGGCGTGCTCGTCTGGTGGTGCCTCTGGGAGCAATGGCGCCGAGAATGCTTCCGGTGGCGAAGACGCCGCGCATCGCGTGACGTTGACGATCGAGAGCGCGAACGGCGCACATGTTTTCCACGTCGATGTGGCGCGGACCGAGGAAGAACAGGCGCGCGGCCTGATGTTCCGCAAGGATATTCCAAAGGATGGCGGGATGCTGTTCTCGCCTTATCCCGCCACCGGGGGCGAGCCGAAGCCCGCCGCCTTTTGGATGAAGAACACGCCGAGTTCGCTCGACATCCTGTTCATCCGCGCCGACCATACAATCGCGCGGCTGGCCGAGAACACGGTGCCCTTTTCCGAAGCCCCGATTCCCTCGGGCGAGCCGGTCGCCGCGGTGCTGGAAATCAACGCCGGGCGCGCCGCCGAACTGGGCATAAACGAAGGCGATAAGGTGTCGTGGGGCAAGTAAGCCCGGTTGAAGCGCGCCGGCTTCGCGGGTAAGCGCGATTTCATGGGCATCAATCTGAACCCGTTCACTTGGTGGAACGGCGCTACCATCGGCACCTGGTTTGGCCTGCGCGGAAAGACGCGCATGGGCGAGGATTCGCTCGGCAACGTCTATTATGAAGGCGGAGCCGACACGAGCGGCCAGCCACGCCGCTGGGTAATCTACAACGGCGCAAATGACGCGAGCCGCGTGCCGCCCGATTGGTTCAGCTGGCTGCATCATCATGTCGATGATGTGCCGGATCGCGCGCTGCCTGCGCCGCGTCGCTGGGAAAAGCCGGCGCTGCCCAACATGACCGGCACCGCGCTGGCATATCGTCCGCCGGGCGCGCTGGAAAAGGGCGGCGTCCGCGCTGCCGCGACCGGCGACTATGAAGCATGGAGCCCGGAAGCGTGAAGCGCGCGCTGGCGGCGGGCGCGCTTGTCGCCGCGCTGGCCGGCATTGGCCTTTGGCAGGGAAGCCATTGGTTCGCTGATAGTGCCGATGCGCAGAGGCCGGGCACGCCCGCCGCCAGTCAGGCGGTTCCAGCGCCGCGCGCTGCTGCGGCGAATGGTGTCACCTCCGTCGATGGCGGCGATCAGGCGATCGACGCGGGCACGACGCCGATGGCCGAGCGAGTCGCGGTGATCGGCATCCTCAACAAGCGCAATGGCGTCAGCCGCGAACTGACGATGAAGCCGGGGCAGGCGCTGCGCGTCGGCGATACGATCGTGCGTCTGCGTGCCTGCGAGCGCACCGCGCCGTGGGAGCAGGAGCAACTGACCGGCGCCTTCGTCCAGCTCGACGTGAAGGGCGTGGACAAGGCGTGGCGCCGCGCTTTCTCAGGCTGGCTGTACAAGGAGCGCCCCGCGCTCAATGTGGTGCAGCACCCGGTTTACGATGTGTGGGCCAAGAGCTGTACGATGTCCTTCCCGGCGAAGGGCGCGGATACCGATGTGATCGCTGCCTCCACCGCGAAGAAATCGGCCGCCGCTGCGCCTGACGATTCCGGGGATTCGGGTGACGACGCCCCGGTCACGGAAACCAACCCGGCCAGCGCTTCGCCCAGCAACACCATGTAATCGGCGCGATCGATCTCCGTCGCGCCGAGCGAGGCGAGGTGATCGGTCATGAACTGGCAATCGAGCAGGGTGAAGCCACCTGCCCGCAGCCGTGCGACCAGCGCGGCGATCGCAACCTTGGAGGCATCGGTCGCGCGGCTCACCATGCTTTCGCCGAAAAAGGCGCGACCCAGTGCGAGGCCATAGAGGCCGCCGACAAGCTCTTCGCCATCCCAGCATTCGATCGAATGGGCGTGGCCGCTTTCATGCAGCGTGAGAAATGCCTGTTCGATCGAGCGGTTGATCCAGGTTTCGGGCCGGTCGCTCGCCGCTTCCGCACACAATCGGATGATCGCGGGGAAAGCTCGGTCGACGGAGACGCGAAAGCGATCGGCGAGCAGCGTCTTGCGCAGCGAGCGCGAGAGATGAAACTCGTCGAGCGGCAGGATCGCGCGGCGGCGCGGCTCGACCCAATAGACGCCGGGCGCGTCGCGACCATCGGCCATCGGGAAAACCCCGACCGAATAGGCGCCGAGCACCATCGCCGGATCGAGCCGTTCGTAATTCAGGAAGCGAGTCGTCGCTCGATCCTCTGCCAGATATTCAGAAAAGCGGCTGCTGCGGCCGAACGTGGCGCGGCGTCGCCCACCGCGCGGTGGGCGGCCGATGCGGTCTCCACCACGCTGGCCATTGGAATTATCGGCCAATCGGGCTGTGCGGCAACCGCATCGATATGCATCCGCCGTCGGCGATCGACCAGCGCATGCACCGGCAGCGTTGGCGTGCGGCCGCCGAGATGGCGCTCGATTTCCTCATAGGCGCGCTGCGCGAGCGGGGAGGGGACGACTGGTATCACGATCAGATCGGCCGCGCGGGCGACTTGCTCTGCGGTCTCGGTCAGCCCCGGCGGGCAATCGAGGATCACGCGGTCATAGTCGCCAAGCCCGGCGATCAGCTTGCTCAGCCGCTTCTTCTTATCCATCTCACGCAGCAGGTGATCGAGATCGCGCAGCGACGCATCGGCGGGCAGGAGATCGAGTCGCTCGGTATCGGTCGTGCGGATCAGCCGATGGGCATCGACTTCGCGTGAAAAGGCGGCCTGCGCCCGATCGCGCTTCCCTTCGCGCCCGAGGATCCAGCTTGCAGCGGCCTGCGGATCGAGATCCCATAGCAGCGTGCGGCGCGCCGATCGCGTCGCCGCGCACCAGGCGAGATTGGCGGCCAGCGTCGTTTTTCCGACGCCGCCCTTCAGGCTATAGACCGCGATCGTCGCCATATGCCGAACGTGCCGCGCCGCGCCGCGCGTGGCAAGCGCCGCCGACAATTAAAAAGGCCGGCGCAACATGTGCGCCGGCCCGTAAATTGATGATTTGCTAGAATTACGACTTGCAGGTCTGCGAGCCCTTGCCCGCCTGATCCAGCGTGATGTGCGCGGTGTCGCCCGTCAGCTTCCAGCCGCCCTCGGCAACCAGCGGATCGCCGGTCTTCTCGGCTTTCAGCACGGTCGGCGTGCCGTCCTTCTTCGTCTTCACGAACGCCTGCTTGTCGCCCTGGAAGAAGGTGACATAGACGAGGCTGTTGTCCTTGCAGCGGAAGGTCTTTTCCGCCTTGATCGACGGCGGCAGCTCAACCGTGCCTTTGTTGGCGAGCTCGGCGGCCATCGGATCGGGATTGATGTCGAGCACTTCAGGCTTTTCCGGCTTCGAATTGCAGGCGGAAAGCGCGAACAGCGCCGCAGCGGCAGGGAGGAGGATGAGGCTCTTCATAACATCGCGACGCCATACGCCCGATGCCGCCTTCGTCAAGGCGGCAAACGGCCTCGCATGCAATTTTATATCCTTCACCCGTCGTGATGGTGGCGAATCAGCCCAAAAATGCACGGAGCGCGTCCCAGGCGGGCTGTTTTGCCGCGATGCCGATCGTGTGAAGCGCGCTCGACGACGGCAAGGCTACGAGCGTCAGCGCGCGCGTTTCGAGCAAAGGTCGCCCGAGGCGCAGCGCGGTGCCGCCGTTGAACGCGACCGCGCGGAGTTGCGGCAGCGAGTCGATCATTGCGGGGAGATTGTTGGCGGCATGATCGCGGATCGCGGCATCGGTGCTGCCCGCGCGGTGCGCGGAGGCGACCACGTCCCACAGCCCAACCCGCGCCGCGATGAGCGCGGTGAGTCGCGCGTCATAGGGAAGTGCCGCGAGATCGCGGCTTAGCGCGTGGCCGAGGAGGCGCCAGAACTGGTTCTGCGGATGTGCGTAATAGCGCTGTTCGGCAAGGCTGCGCTCGCCCGGCAGGCTGCCGAGGATAAGCACGCGGGTGCGATTGTCGGTAACAGGTGGGAAGGAAGATTTGCGTGCCATGGTGCGATTATCGCCCGCTTCGTGCCGCCCTTTCCCTCAATTGTCACGGCATCAGCCGGGCTATTCGCCGCTAAAGCGCAAGCGTGGTTGCCGCGATCGATCGACGGGGGCATCTAATGCGTCATGCATACCGCCCCTGACACACTCGCGCTTATCGGCAACACCCCGCTCGTCCGGCTGAGAGGGCCGAGCGACGAAACCGGCTGCGATATCTTCGGCAAATGCGAATTCGCCAATCCCGGCGCCAGCGTGAAGGATCGCGCGGCGCTCTTCATCGTCGAGGATGCGGAGGCGCGCGGGCAGTTGCGGCCGGGTGGCACGATCGTTGAGGGCACGGCCGGCAACACGGGGATCGGGCTGGCGCTGGTCGCCAATGCGAAGGGTTATCGCACGATCATCGTGATGCCGGATACGCAATCCAAGGAGAAGATGGATACGCTGCGCGCACTCGGCGCCGAACTGGTGACCGTCCCGGCGGCGCCATATTCGAATCCCTGCCATTTCGTGCACACCTCGCGCCGGATCGCGGAGGAAACGCCGGGCGCGATATGGGCCAACCAGTTCGACAATATCGCCAACCGCAAGGCGCATATCATCGGCACGGCGGAAGAGATCTGGGCGCAGATGGATGGCCGGATCGACGGCTTCACATGCGCGGTCGGCACCGGCGGGACGCTCGCCGGGGTCGGCATGGGGCTGAAGGCGAAGGACGAGAAAGTGACGATCGCGCTCAGCGATCCGCACGGCGCCGCGCTCTACGAATATTATGCGCATGGCGAGTTGAAGGCCGAGGGCAATTCGGTCGCCGAAGGGATCGGGCAGGGCCGGATCACCGCCAATCTGGAAGGCGCGCCGATCGACGCGCAATACCGCATCCCCGATCAGGAGGGGCTCGATTGGGTCGAGCGTCTGCTGCGCGAAGAGGGGCTGTGTCTCGGCCTGTCGTCGGGGATCAACGTCGCCGGTGCGGTGCGACTGGCGCGCGATCTGGGGCCGGGCAAGCGGATCGCGACGATTTTGTGCGACACGGGTTTTCGTTATCTTTCCACGCTCTACAACCCGGAATGGCTGGCGGCGAAGGGGTTGGAGCGTCGCTGATCGGCGCCATATTCGACATTCGGGCGACAAGGCGTTAGTCTTGTAGGACGGATGAAGACCGAAACATCAACAACCAGCCAGACGATGCAGCGCGTGCGAGTGGGCCTGATTGGCCTCGCTGCGGTGGTTCTGCTCATCGGCCTCGCCAGCGCGATTTTCAGTGCGGCCAGCCAGGAGCGGCCGGTCGCCGCGATTGACTCGCCCAAGGCGGATGCGGTCGCCAACATGACGCTCGCCAACAATAACGTGCCCGCGACCGCGCCAAACGAGCCGCTCGCCGAATTAGGGGTGGCACCCGCCACCGCCAACGGCGCCGCCCCCGCCGCGCCGCGCCAGTGACATCGACCATGATCATCGAGGAATCGCCGGGGAAATCCGGGGAACGAGCGGGGATTCCCTGCTTCTCCCCGGATTCGGCATGCCTGATCGTGCGAACGAACGCGGAACGCGCATGGCTTGCGGAGAGCGATTCCGGAGGAAAGCCGCCCGGCTGACCCCCATTTCCCCGAATTTCCCCAGATTTCCCTTCCCATCCCCGAGCGGCCCTGATACTAATCAGAGCTGCAGAGGGGCGGACTCGCTGTTTTTTATCTTCGCGACTGCCGGGACGGCCGGATGGGCCGTTTCGCGGACCGGAGAGGCGCGTCCGTCGCGGATGAGGTGGGCGTGTCGGGCAGGGTCGACTATCAGGGAAAAGGAATCGCACTCGTCGACGATAAGTCGCGGGTCGCCATTCCTAACACCTTGCGCGCCATGCTCGCGAAGAACTCCCCGCGCGAAGACGGCAAGGATGGCGGGACCGTCATCATCGCGCCGCACCCCGAACATCGCTGCCTGATCGCGTATGATCCGCAGTTCGTGCCGTTCTGGAAAGAGCGGCTGGAGCTGCTCGACGCCGCCCAGTTCGAGAAGACCGGCCGCACCGACTATAATATCCTCGATCGCGCCGGCGGCGCGGAGCCGTTGCCGTTCGACGGCAGCGGGCGTTTCATCATGCCGGCGTTCGAGCGCAAATATGCGCGGATCGGCAACGTCGCGTTCTTCCACGGATCGTTCCACTGGATCACGATCTGGAGCCCGAAGATCCTGATCGAAACACCGGGGATCGACCCGTTCCTCAAGGAATATGTCGAGTTCGCGTGCGAGGAAAAGGGGCATGCGCTGTGACCGCCCGCGCTGAGCCCCATGTCCCCGTGCTGCTCGACGAAGTGCTCGCCGCGCTTACCCCCAAGCGCGGCGAGACTATGGTCGACGCGACGTTCGGCGCGGGCGGCTATACCCGTGCCTTGCTAGCGACGGGCGCACGAGTCTTCGCGTTCGATCGCGATCCTGATGCGATCGAGCGCGGGCGTGCGCTCGAAGCGTCCGAATCGGGCCTGATCCTCGTGCCGGCCGAATTTTCCGCCCTCGCCGGCGAGCTTCAGGCGCGGGATGTGCCGCCGGTCGACGGCGTGGTGATGGATATCGGCGTTTCGTCGATGCAACTCGACCAGCCGGAACGCGGCTTCTCCTTTCAGGGAGATGGCCCCCTCGACATGCGCATGTCGCAATCGGGCCCGTCAGCGGCCGATTTCCTCAACACCGCAGACGAAGCGATGATCGCCGACGTGCTGTGGCGTTATGGCGAGGAGCCGCGCTCGCGCCGTGTCGCCAAGGCGATCGTGGCGGCGCGTCCGCTCACCACCACCGGCCAATTGGCGCAGATCGTTCGGCGCGCGCTGGGGCATCGCCCGCATGACAAGAAGGATCCGGCTACCCGCGCGTTTCAGGCGATCCGCATCCATGTGAACCGCGAACTGGAGGAACTGGTGCAGGGCCTCGCCGCCGCCGAGCGCGTGCTCGCGCCGGGCGGCCGGCTCGCGGTCGTCACCTTTCACAGCCTGGAGGACCGGCTGGTGAAACGATTTCTGCGCGAGCGGAGCGGGGCGATGCCAGCCGGGTCGCGGCATCGCCCCGAAGCGCGCGAAGCGCGGGCACCGAGTTTTGAGCCGGCGGCGAAGGCTGTTCGCCCGACCGCGGCTGAAGTGGCGCGTAACCCACGGGCGCGTTCGGCGACGTTGCGCATGGCGCGGCGCACTGACGCTGCACCGTGGGATGGCGCCGAGTTAGTGGAGGCGTAACGATGGCAGCGACTTATCGGTTGAAGGGTCTGGGTTGGTTCGGCGGCGTGGTGATCGTGTCGCTGGGTTTCTATCTCGTCTCGCTTCAGGTCGCTGCCGAGCGCAAGCGGCTTGAGCAGCTCAACGGTCGGATCGGCCTCGCGCAGCGCGATATCCGTGCGCTGGAGACGGAGTTCGATGTGCGTTCGAACCTTACCCAGCTCGAACGCTGGAACGGCGACACGCTGGCGCTGGCTTCCCCCACCGCCGGGCAGTTCGTGCGCGACGAGGGGCAGCTTGCGTCGATCAACTTCGATCGCGCCGCGCCGATGCCGGGCCAGCAGCAGGGCGAAATCCGCACCGCCGCGCTGGTAGTCCCGTCGCTGCCTTCGCCGATCGCGCCGGCGCAGGTGATCGATGAGGCGCCCGCCGTGGCGCGCCCGGCGGCGCTGGTGAAGGTCGCGTCGCGCCCGGTCGAGCCGGACGCGCCGAAGCTCACCGCCGCCGTCGTGCTGCGCACCGCCGTGGTCGCGCCGACGCCGGTAGCGGAATCGCGTAAGGGGAAGGCGGTCGCGATGCTCGACAAGTCGCTGCTGAGCGACACTACCCTGGGTGATCTGGCAAGCGGCGCTCGCGCCGAGGCACGGCGGCTACGTTGACCACGCTGGTCGCGCGCCCTGCCCGATCGGTAAAAGCCAGCGAGCAGCGACACGCGCTGCTTGCGACGCAGCACATGCGCCTGATGATGCTGATGCTGCTGTTCGTCGCGGCGGTGACGGTGGTCGCCGGGCGGCTCGTGTGGCTGGCGATCGAGGGCAAGCCGACGCGCGCGTCCATCCTTGGTGCCCCGCCGCGCGGGGATATCGTCGATCGCAATGGCGAGCCGCTGGCGCGCACGATCGATGCATGGACGATCGGTGTACATCCCGATCGCCTGCTTGGTGATCGTGGCGCGATCGCGCAAAAACTCGCCGATCTGATGCCTGATGTCGGCAATCAGCCGTGGTTCTATACCCAGATTACCAAGAGAGTGCCGTTCACCTATCTCAATCGCCGCGCCAGCCCGGCGCTGGTCGAAGCGGTGAATGCGATCGGCGAGCCGGGCGTCGTCTTCGAACGGCAGACCCAGCGGCTTTATCCGCAATCGACGCTGGCGGCGCATGCGCTCGGCTTCCTGTCGACCGAGGGCAAGCCGATGAGCGGGATGGAGCGCGCGCTCGACGCGCGACTGACCGATCCGATGCAGAGCGCGGCGCCGGTGGCGCTGTCGATCGACAGCCGCGTGCAGGCGGCGATGGAAAGCGAACTCGGCCGCGCGATGAACGATATGCAGGCCAAGGGCGCGGCCGGCATCGTGATGGACGCGCATACCGGCGAAGTGATCGCGATGGTGTCGTTCCCGCTGTTCAACCCCAACCGGGTTGGCATGGCCGGCACCGAGGAATTGCGCAACAACGTCACCCAGTCGGTCTATGAGCTCGGCTCGACGTTTAAGCCGCTCGCGATGGCGGCGGCGATCGACTATGGCGTCGTTACCGACATGAGCCGCCGTTTCGACGCGACGGTGCCATTGAAGGTCGGCGGGTTCACGATCCACGACGATCGCGGACATGAGCAGAAGCGCTGGCTCAACATCCCCGAAACCCTGATCTATTCGTCGAACATCGCCACCGCCCGGATCGCGGACATGGTGGGGGCTGCGCGGATGCAGGAAATGTTCCGTAAGCTGGGGTTCAATACCAAGCCCGAGGTTGAGCTGGTCGAAAAGGCGCGGCCGCTGTGGCCGACCTATTGGGCGCGCACCACGGTGATGACCACCGCTTACGGCCATGGCATCGCGGTGACGCCGCTCCATCTGGCGAGCGCTTATGCCGTGATGGTCAACGGCGGCGTCTGGCATCCGCCGACGCTGCTCAAGATCGCGCCGGGCCAGGAGCCGAAGGGGCGCCGCGTGCTCCAGCAATCGACCAGCGACCGGATGCGCCAGCTGCTCCGGCTCGTCGTGCTGGACGGCACCGGGCGCCGGGGCGAAGCGCCGGGCTATCGCGTCGGCGGCAAGACCGGCACGGCCGAGGTCGCCCAACGCGGCGGCTATGCGCGGAACGTCAACGTCTCCACTTTCGCGGCGGCTTTCCCGATGGATGCGCCGCGCTACGTGGTGATCGCGATGATGGATTCGCCCAAGCGGGTTCAGGCGAATTCGTTCCAGACGACCGCTGCTTATACCGTGGCCCCGGTGGTGAGCCGGGTGATAAGTCGCACTGGCGCGCTGCTGGGTGTAATTCCCGACGATCATCACGATATCGATGTCAGCCATTTGAACGCGCTGTTGTGGAAAGCGACGGGCAAGAAAGAAGAAAAAGGAAGCGCCGAATGAAGCTGGGTCAGCTCACCGGCGGCAACGAGATCGCGCAGGTGACCGGCTTCGCGATCGATCACCGCAAGGTCGCGCCCGGAACAATCTTCGGGGCGTTCGAGGGGCAGCGCGTGAATGGGGAGGATTACATCCCCGCCGCGATTGCCGCCGGCGCGATCGCCGTGGTCGCGCGGCCGGAGGCGGAGGTCGATGGTGCGCTGCATATCGCCTCCACCAATCCGCGCGCGGCCTTCGCTGCGCTGGCCGCGAAATTCTTCGCGCCGTTCCCCGAGATCGCGGTGGCCGTCACGGGAACCAACGGCAAGACTTCCACGGTAGAGATGACGCGCCAATTGTGGCGCATGGCGGGGCATCACGCCGCATCGATCGGCACGCTTGGCGTGGCCACCGCCGATGAGCGCGTGACGACGGGCCTCACCACCCCGGATGTGGTGACATTCCTATCCAATGTGGGCGGGCTGGCGCGCGAGGGCGTGACGCATCTGGCGTTCGAGGCGTCGAGCCATGGCCTCAGCCAATATCGCACCGAGGGCGTGCCCGTAACGGCGGCTGCCTTCACCAATCTCAGCCGCGATCACCTCGATTATCATGGCGACATGGCGGCCTATTTCACCGCCAAGCTGCGCCTGTTCGCGGAGGTGCTGGGCGACGACGGCACGGCGGTGGTGTGGGTCGACGACCCGCAGTCCGAGCGGGTGATCGATCTCGCCCGTGCGCGGCGCAACGGGCTGATCACGGTGGGCGAACATGGCGATACGCTGCGGCTGGTGTCGCGCGATCCCACGCTGCTGGGGCAGGGGCTGGTGATCGCCGCCGACGGGCGCGAGTATAAGGTAACGCTGCCGCTGATCGGCGCCTATCAGGCCGCCAACGCCCTTGTCGCGGCAGGGCTGGTGATCGCGACCGGCGGGGATGTCGCCACAACGATCGCCAATCTCGCGCGGCTTCAGCCGGTTCGCGGGCGGCTGGAGCGCGCCGCGATCGCCGCATCCGGCGCGCCGATCTATGTCGATTACGCACACACGCCGGATGCGCTGGAAGCGGCGATCGCTGCCCTGCGCCCGCACGTCACCGGGCGGCTGATCCTGGTGTTCGGGGCGGGCGGTGATCGCGATCATGGCAAGCGTGAACCGATGGGGCAGGTCGCGGAGGCGCAGGCCGATGTGGTGATCGTCACCGACGATAATCCGCGCACCGAAAATCCTGCCGCGATCCGCGCGGAGTTGCTGACCGGTGCGCCCGGCGCAATCGAAATCGGCGATCGCCGCGCGGCGATCGCCCATGCGGTCGGTATGGCTGGCGCGGCCGATATCGTGCTGATCGCCGGCAAGGGGCATGAGCAGGGGCAGATCGTTGGCGATCTCGTCCTGCCGTTTGACGACGTGACTGTCGCAAGGGAGGTAGCGTGAAAAGGAAGATCAACATTCCAGCTCGTCCGTTCGCCCAGGCCGATGGCGAGAAACGCCCACGCGAGCGCCAGAAGCTCGGGTTGCGCTATGAACTGGTCAGCGGTGAAACGGTGAGCGGGCTGCGTTGACGCGGTCCGCTCGCCTTTTTCGGGATGCTATGGGCCGGTGATGAGCCTTTGGACCTCCGCTGAGATTGCGGCCGCCACCAGCGGCCATGCCTCCGCCGACTTTGCGGTTTCCGGTGTCGCGTTCGACAGCCGGGAGATCGGCGCGGGCGATCTGTTCGTCGCTATGAAGGGCGCGGAGACCGACGGTCATCGCTTCCTCGACAATGCCTTCGCGCGGGGCGCGGCGGGTGCGCTGGTATCGGAAGATACCGCGCACCCTTACGTTCGTGTGGCCGATACGTTCGCCGCGCTGGAGGATATGGCGCGTGCGAGCCGGGGGCGGATGGCGGGTGTGGTGATCGGTGTCACCGGATCGGTCGGCAAGACCTCCACGAAGGAGGCGCTGTTCGCGGCGCTCGATCGTGGCGCACGCGGCGCGGTGCATCGCTCGGTCAAAAGCTACAACAACCATACGGGCGTGCCGCTGAGCCTTGCACGGATGCCGCGCGAAACGCGCTTCGGCGTGTTCGAGATGGGCATGAGCCATCCCGGCGAACTGGCGCACCTCACCACGCTCGTCCGCCCGCATATCGCGATGGTCACCGCGATCGCCCCGGCGCATACCGAATTCTTCGCCGACGAAAGCGCGATCGCCGATGCCAAGGGCGAGATCTTCCGCGGGCTGGAGCCAGGCGGCACCGCGATCGTGCCCTATGACAGCCCGCATCGTGATCGGCTGATCGCGGCCGCTCGCCCGCACGCCGCACGGATCGTCACCTTCGGGCTGGACAAGGGCGCGGACGTGCATCCGATCGAGACCATGCGGCTGACGACCGGCACTTTCGTCACCGCGAAGGTCGGGGAGCGGGAGCTGAGCTTCACCGTCGCGCAGCCGGGACAGCATTGGGTGTCGAACGCGCTTGCGGTGATCGCCGCAGTCGATGTCGCGGGCGGCGACCTGGGGCTTGCCGGCCTGGCACTCGGCGAATTGGGCGGCCTGACCGGGCGAGGAGAGCGTTTCACGGCGGCGATCGGGGGAGGCGAGGCGCTGGTGATCGACGAAAGCTATAACGCCAATCCGGCGTCGATGGCGGCGACGCTCGAAGTGCTGGGAAACGAGCCTGGGCGGCACGTTGCGGTGCTCGGTGAAATGCGCGAGCTGGGTGAGGCGAGCGATGCCTATCACGCCGCGCTGGCCGGGGCGCTGATCGCCGCGCGCGTCGAAACGGCGCTTCTGGTCGGCGAAAGGATGGCGCCGCTGGCGCAGGCTCTTGAGGGTCGCGTCGATTTCGTTCATGTGCCCGATGCCGCAACCGCGCTTGATCGCCTCAAACAAGTGATCGCGCCGGGTGATGCGGTGCTCGTCAAGGGATCGAACGGAGTCGGGCTGTCGCGGGTTGTCGCGGCGCTGGCCGGGGGCGTTTCATAGTGTTGTATCTGATCGCCGAGAGCCTCGGCTTCCCGAGTGTCCTCAATCTTATCCGCTATCTGTCGTTCCGCACCGGCGGCGCGATCGCCACGGCGCTGTTCATCGGCCTGATCATCGGGCCGAAGTTCATCGGCTGGCTACGCGTGCGGCAGGGCAAGGGTCAGCCGATCCGGGCGGATGGGCCGCAGACCCACCTCGCCAAGCGCGGCACGCCGACGATGGGCGGCCTGATGATCCTGACGAGCCTGAGCCTCGCGATCCTGATCTGGATGGATCTGCGCAATCCCTTCGTCTGGGCGAGCCTGTTCGTCACGCTGGGTTTCGGCGCGATCGGCTTCATGGACGATTACGACAAGGTGACCAAGGCGACCACCGCGGGCATCCCCGGTCGCGTCCGCCTGCTGCTGGAATTCATCATCGCGGGCATCGCGGCATGGATCATCAGCCAGGAAAACGGCACCGGCCTATTCCTGCCGTTCACCAACCGCTATTATCTGGAACTGGGTTATCTTTACCCGCTGTTCGCTGCCTTCACGATCGTGTCGTTTGGCAATGCGGTGAATCTGACCGACGGGCTGGACGGGCTTGCCACCATGCCGGTGATCATCGCGGCGGTGGCGTTCATGATCATCGTCTATCTGGTCGGCAACGTGAAGTTCGCGGATTATCTCGGGCTGCCGCATGTGCCGCGCGCCGGCGATCTGGCAATCTTCTGCGGCGCGATGATCGGAGCGGGGCTGGCGTTCTTATGGTACAATGCGCCGCCGGCGGCGGTGTTCATGGGCGATACCGGCAGCCTCGCGCTTGGCGGCGCGCTGGGCACGATCGCGGTGATCGCGCATCACGAGATCGTGCTGGGGATCATCGGCGGCCTGTTCGTGGTTGAGGCGATGTCCGTCATCATCCAGGTCGCGGTGTATAAGCGCACAGGAAAGCGCGTGTTCCGCATGGCGCCGATCCACCACCACTTCGAACAGCTCGGCTGGAGCGAGCCGACCGTGGTGATCCGTTTCTGGATCATCGCGCTGGTGCTGGCGCTCGCCGGCCTGTCGACGCTGAAGCTCAGGTGATCGTCTCGCCCCTCTGGCGCGGCAAACGCTATGCGGTGCTGGGGCTGGCGCGGACCGGCGCGGCGACCGTGCGTGCGCTCGTCGCCGGCGGGGCGCAGGTCGTGGCCTGGGATACCGACGCGGCACGGCGCGACGCACTTGCCGGCGAGGGCGTCGAGTTCTCCGATCTCGATACGATCGATCTCGCAGGGTTCGATGCGCTCGTCGTGTCGCCGGGCGTACCGCTCAACACGCATCCGCTCGCGGCGAGGGCGCGCGCGGCGCGCGTCCCGATCACCGGCGATATCGAGCTGTTCGCTGAGGCGCGTGCCGGGTTGCCGGCGCACAAAGTGATCGGGATCACCGGCACCAACGGCAAATCGACCACCACCGCGCTTGTCGCCCATATCCTGAAGACGGCCGGCATTCCCGCGCTGATGGGCGGCAATATCGGCCTGCCGATTCTCGCGCAGGAGCCTCTGCCGGCGGGCGGCGTCTATGTGCTGGAGCTGTCGAGCTATCAGATCGATCTGACGCAAAGCCTCGACTGCGAGGTCGCGGTTCTGCTCAATATTACGCCCGACCATCTCGATCGCTATGACGGCTTCGATGGCTATGTCGCGTCCAAGGCGCGGCTGTTCGCGATGCAATCGCCGCGTCATGAGGCGGTGATCGGGATCGGCGACGCCGCGTCGGCCGCGATCGCGCGGTCGCTATCCGCGCGCGGCGAGCACCTCACCAAGATCGCGCCCGGTGTGTGCCTGGATCAGTCCCGCTGGCCGAGCCTGCAAGGCCCACATAACGCGCAGAACGCGCTCGCCGCGATCGCAGTGGCCAAGGCGCTGGGCGTAAGCGAGACGGATATCGATCGCGGGTTGCAGACCTTCGCGGGTCTGCCGCATCGCATGGAAAAGGTGCGCGAAGTCGCTGGTGTCGCTTATGTCGACGACAGCAAGGCGACCAACCCGGAAAGCACCGCCCCTGCGCTGGGCGCTTTCCCGCGCGTGCACTGGATCGTCGGCGGCCGGGCCAAGGGCGACGATCTGGACGCGTGCCGGCCGTATTTCGATCACGTCGTGCGCGCCTATACGATTGGCGAGGCGGGTTCGCGCTTCGCCGCGATCCTGCGCGACACGATGCCGGTGGAGGAGGCGGGAACGCTCGCAGCCGCCGTGGCGAGCGCGGCGCGCGAGGCACGCCCCGGCGACACGGTGCTGCTATCGCCGGCAGCGGCATCCTTTGATCAGTTTCGCGATTATGAGCATCGCGCGCAGGCATTTCGCGACGCGGTGGGGGCGCTGGCATGACCGAAGAGCAGGTCGAGATCGTCACCGACGCCGGGCTGCGCGCGCGGCTGAAAGGCCGTGGGGGACGCGGCGATCGCTCGCCGCTTGGCACGTGGTTCTGGGATACCGACCGCGTGTTGCTGCTGCTCACGCTGGCTCTGATCGCGGTCGGTTTGCTCGCGGTTGCGGCGGCCAGCCCGGCGAGCGCGGTGCGCTATTCGGGCGAACATGTGAAATTCCCGCCGCTCTACTATTTCTGGCGGCAGGTGATGTGGGTGGCGGTGTCACTGCCGGTGTTGTTCGTCACCTCGATGCTGCCGGTGAATACCGCGCGGCGGCTCGCGGTGATGGGGTGTTGCATCTTCGCGGGGCTGCTGCTGATCACACCGTTCGTCGGCGTATCGGTGAACGGCGCGCGGCGCTGGATCGGCTTCGGGCTCGCGCAGTTCCAACCATCCGAATTCCTCAAACCGTGTTTCATCGTCACGGTCGCGTGGCTGCTTTCGCTGCGCGCGCGCGATGAATCGCTGCCCGTCACCACGATCACCTTCGCGATGACCGGGCTGGTCGCGGCGATGCTGATGCTTCAGCCGGATCTCGGGCAGACGATCATCTTCTGCGCGGTGTGGCTGGCGCTGCTGATGATCGCGGGTACACCGATGCGGACGATCGCGGCCTTTGTGGCGATGGCCCCGGCGGCGCTGGTAGCGGCCTATGTCTTCTACGGCACGGCGCGGACGCGGATCGACGCGTTCCTCTTCCCCGATGCCGAGGGGGCAGGGGCGAGCGACCATTTCCAGACCAACGCGGCGCACGCCACGCTGACCGCTGGCGGGTGGACCGGCACTGGCCCCGGCGGCGGCCGCGTGAAATTCGGGCTTCCCGAAGCGCATACTGACTATATCTTCTCCGTCATCGGCGAGGAGTTCGGCTTGATCGCGTGCATGGTGATCGCGGTGATGTTTCTGGCGATCGTCGTGCGCGTGTTCGTTAAGCTGCTCGACGAACAGGATAATTTCAAACTGCTCGCGGCCGGCGGGCTTGCTACCCAGTTCGGCGCTCAGGCGCTGGTCTCGATGGCGGTCAACACCGGCCTCGCACCGTCAAAAGGCATGACCTTGCCGTTCATCAGTTATGGCGGCTCATCGATGATCGCGCTGTCGATCGGGATGGGCCTGTTGCTCACCTTCACGCGCCGCAACCCGTTCCTTTTGCGCAGCCCCTATGTCACGCGCTGGGGTGCGCTATGACGCGGGCGCGGCATTTCGTTCTCGCGGCCGGCGGGACTGGTGGGCACATGGTTCCCGCCGCTGCACTGGCCGAAGAGCTGATCCGTCGCGGGCATCGCGTGGCGCTGGTATCTGACGAACGTGGCGTGCGCTTTCCCGGCCTGTTCGATGGGGTGCAGACGCATGTCCTGCCCGCGGGGCGGCTCAGCGGCGGCCCGCTCGGCTGGGCCAAGGCCGCGCGTGAGATGTGGCGCGGCCGCGCGATGGCGCGCGAACTCTATCGCACCTTCACCCCGGCGGCGGTGATCGGTTTTGGCGGCTATCCCGCTTTCCCGGCGCTAGCGGCTGCCTTTGCCGAGAAGATTCCGACAGCGATTCACGAGCAGAATGCCGTGCTGGGGCGCGTCAATCGGCTGGTCGCGCGGCGGGTGGACGCGATCGCGACCTCCTATGCCGAGACGGAGCGCCTCAAGCCCGCCTATCAGATGAAGGCGCATTGCGTCGGCAATCCGGTGCGCGACAGCGTGCTGGCGTTGCGTGCGAAGCCCTATCCGCTGCTCGAGGAGGATGGCATCTTTCGGGTGCTCGTCACCGGCGGATCGCAGGGTGCGAGCGTGCTGAGCAAGGTGGTGCCAGATGGCCTCGCCATGCTGCCGGTCGCCTTCCGGCGGCGCTTGCAGGTGACGCATCAGGCGCGGATCGAGGATATCGATGCCGTGCGCGCCAAATATGCCGAACTCGATATCGCTGCCGATCTCGCGACCTATCTGCCTGACTTGCCGGAGCATCTCGGCTGGGCGCATGTCGTGATCGCGCGCGCGGGCGCCTCGACGCTCGCGGAACTCACCGTGGCTGGCCGTCCGGCGATCCTCGTTCCGCTCCCCATCGCGACCGACGATCATCAGACCGCGAATGCGCGCGAGATCACGCTGGCGGGGGGCGCGCGGACGATTCCGCAAAGCCAGTTCACGCCGTCTGAGCTTGCCAAGCAGATGCAGAAGCTGGGCCTCGATCCCGAGGCGCTGGAAAATGCCGCCGGGCGTGCACGTGCGTGCGGCAAGCCCGATGCGGCGCGCGATCTCGCTGATCTGGTCGAAAGCCTCGATGCGCCGCGTGCGGCGCTGCCGATCGGCCCGGTTGTCCGCAAGGAGGCGTTCGCATGAAGGGCGTGCCAACCAATATCGGCACGATCCACTTCGTCGGTATCGGCGGGATCGGCATGTCCGGCATCGCCGAGGTGATGAACAACCTTGGCTATAAGGTGCAGGGCTCCGACGTCGCAGAAGGATATGTGATCGAGGGATTGCGGGCGCGCGGCATCCCGGTCGCGATTGGGCACAAGGCGGAAAATCTCGGCGAGGCGGCGGTGGTTGTCACCTCCACCGCGATCAAGCGCGGCAACCCGGAGGTGGAAGCGGCGCTGGAACGACGGGTGCCGGTGGTTCGGCGGGCGGAAATGCTGGCGGAGCTTATGCGTTTGAAATCCACCGTTGCGGTGGCGGGGACGCATGGGAAGACCACCACCACCTCGATGGTAGCGGCGCTGCTCGATGCCGGTGGGGTGGACCCGACCGTGATTAACGGCGGGATTATCAACAGTTACGGCAGCAACGCCCGGCTTGGCGGCAGCGACTGGATGGTAGTTGAGGCCGACGAAAGCGACGGGAGTTTCCTGCGGCTCGACGGCACGATCGCGGTGGTCACGAATATCGATCCCGAACATCTTGATCATTACGGTGACTTTGAACGCGCCAAAGAGGCGTATGTAGAGTTCGTCGAGAATGTTCCCTTCTACGGTGCGGCACTGCTGTGCCTCGACCACCCGGAAGTGCAGGCGCTGATCCCGCGCGTGCGCGATCGGCGCATCGTGACATACGGCTTCGCTGCGTCCGCCGACGTGCGCGGCGTGAACGTCACCCCCTATCCGGGCGGCAACCGTTTCGAGGCGATCATCCGCGAGCGCGACGGCGCGACGCGCTCCATCGAGCATATCGACCTGCCGATGCCCGGCCGCCACAATGTCCAGAACGCGCTCGCCGCGATCGGCGTGGCGCTGGAACTGGGCATCGACGACGCGACGATCCAGAAGGGCTTTGAGAAGTTCGGCGGGGTCAAACGCCGCTTCACCAAGGTCGGCGAAGTCCCGGCCGAAGGCGGCGTGGCGACCGTGATCGACGATTACGGCCACCACCCGGTGGAGATCCGCGCGGTGCTGTCCGCGGCGCGGGAAAGCGCGCAGGGCCGGGTGATCGCGGTGGTGCAGCCGCATCGCTATTCGCGGCTCGGCAATCTGATGGACGACTTCCAGAGCGCGTTCAACGACGCCGACATGGTCTATGTCACCCCGGTCTATGCCGCGGGCGAAGCGCCGGTCGAGGGCGTTGACGCGGATGCGCTGGTCGAAGGGTTGAAGCGGCGCGGCCATCGCGCGGCGGCGACGATCGCGGACGCGGACGCGCTGGCGCAGACGCTCGCGGGCGTGGTGCGCGGCGGCGATCAGGTCGTCTGCCTGGGCGCGGGCGACATCACCAAATGGGCGGCGGGGCTTGCTCCGGCGATCGTGGCGCGACGATGAGCGTCGCGCCTATAGTTTCCTTGGCTGCCATGCCTGAGGTCGCCGGTCGCCTGACGCCGGATGCACCGCTCGCGCCGCTCGTCTGGTTCAAGGCGGGCGGTGCGGCGCAATGGCTGTTCGAGCCGAAGGACGCGGACGATCTCGCGCAATTCATGGTGCGGCTCGATCCCGCCGTGCCCGTGATGGCGCTGGGGCTGGGATCGAATTTGATCGTGCGCGATGGCGGCGTGGCGGGCGTGGTGGTGCGGCTGGGCAAGGCGTTTGCGAAGGTTCAGGCGCTCGATACGACGACGCTGAAATGCGGCGGCGGGGCGAGCGGCATCCTCGTTTCGTCCACCGCGCGCGATGCCGGCATCGCCGGAGTGGAATTCCTGCGCTCGATCCCCGGCACGGTCGGCGGTTTCGTCCGGATGAACGGCGGCGCTTATGGCCGCGAGACGGCGGACGTGCTGGTCGAATGCGAGATCGTCCTGCGCTCGGGCGAACGCCGGGTGCTGGCGGCGGCCGAGCTTGGCTATACCTATCGCCATTCGGACCTGCCCGAAGGCGCGGTGGTGGTGAGCGCGACCTTCCGCGGCGAACCCGGCGAGCCGACCGCGATCCAGGCGGAGATGGATCGCATCGCCGCATCGCGCGAGGCATCGCAGCCGCTGCGCTCCAAGACCGGCGGATCGACCTTCAAGAACCCGCCGGGCGAAAAGGCGTGGGCGCTGGTCGATGCGGCGGGCTGTCGGGGCTTGCGCAACGGCGACGCGCAGGTGAGCGAAAAGCACACCAATTTCCTGCTGAACCTCGGCCACGCCACCAGCGCGGAGATCGAGGGGCTGGGCGAAGACGTGCGTGCGCGGGTGAAGGCGCATAGCGGCGTGACGCTCGAATGGGAGATTCAGCGCGTGGGAGTGGCGGCATGATGCGCGCTGCCCGTATCGCGCCGGTGGTTTCGCTTGTTTCGCAAGGAGTTTCGCGTGTCTGATCGTCGTCCACTTCACATCGTCGTGCTGATGGGCGGCTGGTCTGCGGAGCGCGAGGTGTCGCTGTCGTCGGGCGCGGGGATCGCCGAGGCGCTGGAGTCGCTCGGCCATCGCGTGACGCGGATCGACATGGCGCGCGATGTCGCCGCGCGGCTGAGCGAGGCGAAGCCCGATGTGGTGTTCAACGCGCTGCACGGCACGCCGGGGGAAGACGGATCGGTGCAGGGGCTGATGGACCTGCTCGGCCTGACCTATACCCATTCGGGCCTCGCCACCTCCGTGATCGCGATCGACAAGGTGCTGACCAAGAACCAGCTCGTCCCGCATGGCATCCCGATGCCGGGCGGGCGGATCGTGAAGTCGGCCGAATTGTTCGAGGGCGATCCGCTGGCGCGCCCCTATGTGCTGAAGCCGGTCAACGAGGGATCGTCGGTCGGCATCGCGATCGTCACCGAAAACGGCAATTACGGATCGCCGATCGGGCGCGACGTGAAGGGGCCGTGGCAGGAGTTCGACGAACTGCTCGCCGAACCCTATGTGCGCGGCCGCGAACTGACCACTGCCGTGCTGGGCGGCGCTGACGGCCCGCGCGCGCTGGGCGTGACGGAGCTTCGCCCGAAAAGCGGCTTCTACGACTACGACGCCAAATATACCGACGGGATGACCGAGCATCTCTTTCCCGCGCCGGTGCCGGACGAGATCGCGCAAGCCTGCATGTCGATCGCGATCGAGGCGCATCGCCTGCTCGGCTGCAAGGGATGCAGCCGCGCCGATTTCCGCTGGGATGACGAGCGCGGCGAGGATGGGCTGTTCCTGCTCGAGGTGAACACCCAGCCGGGCATGACGCCGCTGAGCCTCGTCCCCGAACAGGCGCGGCACACCGGCATGAGCTATCCCGAGCTGGTGCAGGTGATCGTCGACGAAGCGTTGCGGGAGGCGGGGGTATGAGCCGCCAGCAAGTCCGCCGCTCCCCGCCGCGCCGTCCGGGTGCGCCAAAGCGCCGCAAGGCCTCGCTCGGCGATCGGATGATCGCGAAGCTGCCGGTCAGCCACGATATGCTGCGTCACGCGGTGACGTGGATTTTCCTTGGCGTCGGCGCGACGGTGATGGTTGCCGGCGCGACCTGGTTCGGCGTGCCGGGGATGATCGGTGGCGCGGTGGCCGAGGGCGCCGGGCGTGCGGGCTTGCGGGTGGAGCAGGTCGATATCACCGGGCTGAAGCGGATGGATCGGGAGACGGTCTATGCCATCGCGCTGGAAAATCAGACGGTGGCGCGGCCGATGCTGGCGGTGGACCTTCAGGCGGTGCGCAAGCGGCTGCTCGCTTACGGCTGGATCGCGGACGCTTATGTCTCGCGGCGGTTCCCCGATCGCCTGCTGATCCACATCGTCGAGCGCGAGCCGGCGGCGATCTGGCAGAACGAAGGGCAGCTCACGCTGATCGATGCTACCGGCACGCTGCTCGATCCGGTCGATCCCGGCCATATGCCTGCCGGGTTGCCGCTGGTGATCGGCCCAGGCGCGGCGCAGCAGGAGGCGGGCTATCAGAAGCTGCTCGCCGCCGCGCCCGCGTTGCGCCCGCGCGTGAAGGCCGCGACATGGGTCGGGAACCGGCGCTGGGATCTGACGTTCGACAGCGGCGAGACGCTGCTGCTGCCGCAGGACGGCGCGGATCGCGCGCTGGTGAAGTTCGCCGAGATGGAGGGCGCTCGCCCGCTGCTCGGCAAGGGATGGGTTCGCTTCGACATGCGCGATCCGACCAAATTGGTCGCGCGCAAGCCGGGGCCGGAAAGCAATCGCGCTGACGCCGACCAGGGGGAAAATGGCGGCACCACCAGCGAGATGCGCGTCGCACGCGTCGGCGACGTCTGATGAAGGGGGAACGGGGATATGGCTAAGGCAGCACCGGAGGGCCTGATCACCGCGCTGGATATCGGCACCTCCAAGGTGTCGGCGATGATCGCGCAAAAGGGCGATGGCGGCGAACTGATCGTGCTCGGCACCGGCCAGCGCGAATCGCGCGGCGTGAAGCGCGGCTATATCGCCGACATGGCCGCCACCGAGGTCGCGGTGCGCGAGGCGGTGGAGCAGGCGGAGCGGATCGCGGGGATCAATATCGAGAACGTCTGGGCGGGCTTTTCCGCCGGCGGGCTCGTGTCCGACGAAGCATTCATCGAATCGGAACTGAACGGCCACCGGATCGAGCAGGCGGATATCGACGCGCTGTTGCAGGAAGGGCGCCAGTCGATCGACCCGCAGGGCCGGATGGTGCTCCACGCGCAGCCCGCGCTCTATACGATCGACGGGCTGGAGGGCGTGAAGAAGCCGCTCGGGCTCCATGCCGATCGGCTGGGCGTGCATATCCATGTCATCGCGGCCGATGGCTCGCCGGTGCGCAACCTCGATCTGTGCGTGCGATCCGCACATCTGGAGGTGAAGTCGATCATCGCTTCTCCGGTCGCGACCGGCTTCGCCTGCCTGTCGGGCGAGGAGCGCGATCTGGGCGTGGCGCTGGTGGAGATCGGGGCGGGGATCACCAACGTCTCGCTGTTCGCGGGCGAGATGCTGGTCGGGCTGAAATCGATCCCGATCGGCTCGGCCGACATCACCGACGACATCGCCTCCGCCTTTGGCACGACGCGCGGACAGGCGGAGCGGATGAAGTGCTTCCACGGCTCGGCCAACGCCTCCCCGCGTGACAATCACGAGATGATCACGATCCGCACGCCCGCACGTGAGGAGGATGGCGACGCGCTGCAGATCACCAAGGCGGCGCTGATCGCGGTGATCCGCACCCGGCTGGAGCAATTGGTGGGCGAGGTGCAGGCCGCGCTCAAGGAATTGAAGTTCGAAGGGCCGATCAACCGTCAGGTGGTCTTGACCGGCGGCGGCGCGGAGTTGAAAGGCATCGCCGATTATGCGCAGCAGGTGCTGGGGCGTTCGGTGCGGGTCGGGCGGCCACGCGGGTTGACCGGATTGCCGGAGGCGCATTCCGGGCCGGGCTTCGCAACGCTCGCTGGCCTCGCCTTTTTCGCGGCGAACGATCCGATCGATCTGCGCGGTCTGGCGCCGCAGCAGCAACAGCAGGTTTATCGACCGAAGGGGATCAGGGCGCTCAAACGCCTCTTCCAGACGGTGAAGGCCAATTATTAGGCTGCATAATGGTTTTCGGCTGGCACGGCCGGGCGCTATGTTGCAGGAAGGTTAATCGACACGTCCGGTTGTGGGGAACGGCCCGGACAGGCGGAGTAAGTACGCGATGGGAATCGAATTCATCACCCCGGAATCGGATGAGCTGACCCCGCGCATTGCGGTGATCGGCGTTGGTGGCGCGGGCGGCAACGCAATCGCCAACATGATGCGCGCGGAGGTGCAGGGGGTCGACTTCCTGGTCGCCAACACGGACGCCCAGGCGCTGAAGCAATCCAATGCGCCGGAAAAGATCCAGCTCGGGGCGAAGATCACGCAGGGCCTGGGCGCGGGCAGTCGGCCGGAAATCGGCCGTGCCGCCGCCGAGGAAACCATCGAGGCGATGTCGAAGCGACTCGAGGGCGCCCACATGTGCTTCATCGCCGCCGGCATGGGCGGCGGCACTGGCACGGGCGCGGCCCCGGTCATCGCCAAGGCGGCGCGTGACATGGGCATCCTGACCGTCGGCGTCGTCACCAAGCCGTTCGCGTTCGAAGGCAGCCGCCGCTCCAAATCCGCTGAAAGCGGGATCGAGGAGCTGCAGAAGTATGTCGATACGCTGATCGTCATCCCGAACCAGAATCTGTTCCTGATCGCCAACGCCAACACCACGTTCAAACAGGCCTTCGAAATGGCCGACGAGGTGCTGCAACAGGGCGTGCGCGGCATCACCGACCTGATGGTCATGCCGGGCCTCATCAACCTCGATTTCGCCGACGTCCGCTCGGTGATGCAGGAGATGGGCAAGGCGATGATGGGCACCGGCGAGGCCGAGGGCGACGACCGTGCGCTCGTGGCGGCGCAGAAGGCGATCGCCAACCCGCTGCTCGACGGCGTGTCGATGCAGGGCGCGAAGGGCGTCATCATCTCGATCACCGGCGGCGAGGACATGCGCCTGCTTGAGGTCGACGAGGCCGCGAACCACATCCGCGAACTGGTCGATCCCGACGCCAACATCATCTGGGGTTCGGCGTTCAACCCCGAGCTGGAAGGCAAGATCCGCGTCTCGGTCGTCGCCACCGGCATCGAGGCGGAAGCCCGCACCGACGCGCCGGCGCCCGAGCCGGCCCGCGCGTTCAGCTTCTCCGCGCCGCGTCGCGCCGAACCAGCGCCCGCCCCCGCTGCCCCGGCCCCCGCGCCGGTGGCCGAGCAGCCGGCAACTGCTCAGGCAGCCGAGCCGGCGCAGCCGGAAATCGAACTGACCGAGGTTGTCGCGCAGCCCGAAACCGCCGCGTCGCCGGCCGATGAGGAACTGTTGCTGGGCAGCGAGACGATCATGCCCGAAGCCGCTGCCGCACCGGCGCCTGCCGCCGAGCAGGCGGCGCCGAAGGTGTTCGAGGATGATGCCCCGGCGCCGGCACCGCGCCGCCGCTGGTTGTCATCCGGCAGCGACGCCAGCGAGGAAGCCGCGCCGGCACCGCGCGTGAAGCTTGGCGGCACGTTGTTCGAGCGGATGCAGAATGCGTCGCGCGGCGCGGCGCGGCCGGAAGACGGCGAAGACAAGGATTCGCTGGATATCCCGCGCTTCCTGCACCGCCAGAACAACCAGTAAGCAGCATATGCCGTTGCGGCATTCCCGCGCCGGCCGCTCGATCGTGAAGCGGCCGGCGCGGATCGCCGCAAGGCGGGCGGGGCGTGTCGCGATGTCGATGGCGTTCGCCGCTTCCCGCCCCCGGATCGGCGCGGGCGGGTTTCTGCCCGATGCGCGCGATGCCATAGCGGCGCTCGACGATTGCGGGCGGCGCGGCCATCGCTGGCGGCGTGGCGGCGCACGCGCTAGGCAATTCGGCATTCCGCCGTATCAGATGAGACATTTTCCGACGCGATGAAGCGCACGATTTCCTTCGCCTTCCTGCTGCTGGCCTCGGCCGCCGCACTCCCGGCGCCTGCCGCCGCCCAAATGGTGCAGCAACTGCCGCAGGCCGGTTCCGATGCCGATCAGCTGGCCGCCGCGATGCGCACGCTTGGCGCCAATCCCCGCGATCTCAATGCGTTGATCAACGCCGGCGAGCTGTCGCTAAAGCTTGGTGATGCGAGCGCGGCGGCGGCGCTGTTCAAGCGCGCCGAAGAAGTCGATCCGATGAACGGCCGCGTGAAAGCCGGCATGGCGCGGATCCTGGTGCAGCAGGAGCGGCCGGGCGAGGCGTTGCGCTATTTCGATCAGGCGGCGGGTTATGGCCTCGATCCGCGCAGTTTCGCTGGCGATCGCGGCCTCGCTTATGATCTGATCGGTGAGCAGGAGCGCGCGCAACGCGATTACCGGCTGGTGCTCAAGGCGGGCGCGCAGGATGAGGTGCAGCGGCGCTATGCGCTGTCGCTCGCCATTTCCGGGCGGCAGGACGAGGCGCTGAAGCAGATCGAGCCGCTGCTCCGTAATGGCGATCGCGGTGCCTGGCGTGCGCGGGCCTTCATTCTCGCGCTGGGTGGCGACGTGCCGGGCGCGGAGAAGATCGCGACGACGATGATGCCGTCCGGGCTGGCCGGTGGGCTGGCGGGCTTCTTCCAGCGGTTGCCGACGCTTGCGCCGGTGGACAAGGCGTTCGCGGTGCATTTCGGAGAAGTGCGGGCGAGCGCGGCGCGGCTGGCCGATGCGCGGCTGGCGCCGTCGCTGCCGCCGCTGGGGCCAGAGACGAGCGCGCCGGTGCGAGTCGCGGCCGCCACGCCGCCGCCGCCCGCCGCCCGCGCCGAAACCGCGCGCGAACGGCGCGATCGCGAGCGTGCGCGTCGCGGGGGCAAGGCCGCGCCGATCGCCGTGGCGTCGACGCCCGTCCCGCAAAAGTCGGCCGACCCTGCGCTGCCGCCGCCGCCGAGCTATCCGGGCAATGGCGTGGTCTTCGCCGCGCCGCAGGAAATCACCCAGAAGCTGCCGCCGCGCGCGCCGGTGCAAATCGCTCGCCCGACGCCGACGCCGCCGGTGGTGACCAATTCCGCGCCGCAGCCGTCGGCCGAGATCGCGAGCGCGCCGCCGCCCGTCGCCCCGCCGCCGCGTCGCTCGCCGCCGCGCGTGGTTGCGTCCAAGACGCCGGTGCCGCCCAAGATGAGCGAGGATTCGATCCTGGCGAAGATCATCGCGGGTATCTCGGTCCCGGATTCGGAGCGTGAGGAAGCGCCGCCGCGCGTGGCGGTGAAGCGCGAAACCGCGCCGGTGCGCGCCGCCGCGCCGAAGAAGGATCAGCCTCCGGGCGAGATCGCGGAGGCGAAGCCGGCACGCGGCACCGCGGCGGCACGGCGCAAGGCCGCCGCGAAGGCCGAGGAAGCGGAAAGCGAAACCGCCGACGCACCCGAGGCGAAAGCGACGCGCGGGCGCGGCAAGGCGACCGCCAAGGCCGAGGAAGAGGTCGCCGAGGCCCCGAAGAAGAAGACGCTCGCCGAGAAAAAGGCGGAGGAGGCCAAAAAGCTCGCCGCAGCCAAAAAGGCCGAGGAAGCGAAAAAGCTCGCCGAGGAGCGCAAGGCGGAGAAGGCGCAGCCGGCGCGGATCTGGGTGCAGGTCGCGGGCGGCGCCAACGAAGGCGATCTGCACAAGGCGTGGACATCGGTAAAGGGCAAGACCGCGACGCTCGCCGGCAAGAGCGCCTATACCACCCCGCTGCGCGCCACCAATCGCGTGGTCACCGGCCCGTTCAAGACGGAGGCGGAGGCTCGCGCGATGGTCAACAAGCTGGCGAAGGAGGGCGTATCCGCCTTCACCTTCACCAGCACGGCCGGGCAGAAGATGACGAAGATCGAGAGCAAGTGAGCGCCACCCACGCGCCCTGGGCGTCGCAACCGGCGGCGGGGCGCGGGCGGCTGCATCAGGAGCAGGGCGGCGTGCCGCGCGGGCCGCGCGACGATTATCAGCGCGATCGCGATCGCATCATCCACTCGATCGCCTTCCGCCGGCTGCGCCACAAGACGCAGGTGTTCCTCGCCCCCGATGGCGATCACTTCCGCGTCCGGCTGACGCACAGCCTGGAGGTGGCGCAGATCGGCCGCACGATCGCGCGCACGCTTGGACTGAACGAGGATCTTACCGAGGCGATCTGTCTCGCGCACGATATCGGCCATCCGCCGTTTGGCCATGCGGGCGAGGATGCGCTGAAGGCGGCGACGATGGCGGCGGGCGGGTTCGACCATAATGGCCATGCGCTGCGCACGCTGATGCGGATCGAGCGCTCCTATCCGCGCTTCGACGGGCTGAACCTGACATGGGAGACGCTGGAGGGGCTGGCCAAGCACAATGGCCCGGTGCGCCATCCCGGCTGGGCGCTGGCGCAGGCGGATGCGGATGCCGCGCTCGAACTCGACACCTGGCCGAGCCTTGAGGCGCAGATCGCGGCGATCGCCGACGACATCGCTTATGACAATCACGATATCGACGATGGCCTGCGCGCCGGGCTGCTGACGCCGGAACAATTGCGCGACGTGCCGCTGGTGGCGCGCGGCTGGGCGGCGGCGCGCGAGCGTTTCCCGGACATCTCCGACCGGCGGCTGTCGCGCGAGCTGGTGCGCCAGCAGATCGGGACGATGGTGCTCGATCTGATCACCGAAACGAAGCGGCGTATCGCCGAATCGGGCGTGGGCGATGCGACGGACGTGCGCGCCGCCGGCCGCGCGCTCGTCGCCTTCTCCGACGCGATGCGCGAGGAGGAGCGCGACCTCAAACGCTTCATGTACGCCAATCTCTATCACCACCCGCGCCAGCTCGAGGCGGCGGCGGCCGCGCATGACGTGGTGTCGGGGCTGTTCGCGGCCTTCCATGCCGACCCGCAATTGATGCCGGAGGAGTGGCGCGCCGACGTGCCGCGCGAGGAACCCGCGCTCAGCCGCCACATCGCCGATTATATCGCGGGCATGACCGATCGCTTCGCGATCCGCGAATATGAACGCGTGATAGGGCCGGTGGCGATGCCGGAGGGGTTTTAGCCGGCGACGGCGAATCCGGCGCCCCGGCGGTGGGCGAATCGCGTTACGCGCCGTCTTTCCCGATGCGGATGCTTTGCTAGTGATGTGACATGACACGCGGACGGGCGAAGCTGGCGATGGGGCGGGGGGGTGAGCATCTGGCTGCTGGACGCGCCGGACGGCTTTGGCGATGCACGTCCGCACGCGCATCACGCGATCCAGCTTACGATCAGCCTGTCCGGCGGGCTCGAGCTGAGGAACGACGATTTCTCCGAGCGCGGGCCGGCTATCGCGGTCGACGCCGATGTGCCGCATCGCTTTCAGGCGCACGGCTTGCTGGCCATCATATTCGTCGAGCCGGAAAGCCGATCGGGCAGGGCGCTTCGCCGCATCCTGTTCGCGGATCGGGCACTGGCGTCGTTCGACGCCGGGCCGCTTGCGCCCGCGCTCGCGCCACTCGCCGCGGCGTTCGACGCCGAGACGACGGCCGATCAATTGCTTCAAGCCGGGCAACAGGCGGTATCCGCTTTGCTACCGGAGATTCGGGCGCCGCTTCCCGATCCGCGCATTCGGCGCGTAATCGATCGGGCATCGATGCATCTGGACGATTCGCTCGAACGCGCCGCCGACGCGGCGGGGGTGCACCTGTCGTCCAGCCGGCTCCGGCATTTGTTCGTCGAACAGACCGGCCTTGCCTTCCGCACCTATCTTCTTTGGCTGCGGCTGGTGCGCGCGCTGGATGTCTATGCGCAGGGAAAGTCGCTGACCGAGGCCGCCCATGCCGCGGGCTTTGCGGATTCGGCGCATCTGAGCCGAACCTTCAAACGAAACTTCGGATTGCCGGCGACGACGCTGGAGCGACTTTAGCCGTTACGTTCAATCCGCGAGCGGCGGCCGCGTCTAGCGGAAACTTCTCACCAACTGAGGAGAACGACCATGACCGATCAATCCGAAAAGACCCGCTGCTCGCCCAAGTGCACCTGCGAGAATTGCACCTGCGGCAACGATTGCCGTTGCGCGAAGCGGGCCTGATGCCCCAGCGTTCGCCGGCGCGCGTGCGGTCATCCGATCGCGATGCGCCCGGCGTTCGCCTTGCGTTGGCCTAGCTCTTGAGCTTCCACCCGCTCCGCAGCAGCAGATAGCACAGCAGGCCCAGCGTCACGTCGATCGCGAGGATCACCACGCTGCCGACCAATACCGGCGAATCGGCGGTGCCGAGGAAGCCGTAGCGGAAGCCCGATATGATGTAGAAGAACGGATTGGCATGGCTGAACGCGCGGAATGCCGGCGCGAGATTGTCGACCGAGTAGAATGTGCCCGATAGCAGCGCGAGCGGCGCGATGACGAAATTGGTCACCGCCGCCGCGTGATCGAATTTCTCCGCCCAGATCGAGGTCAGCACGCCGAGCAGCGACGAGGAATGCCTGCGCCCAGCAGGCCGAACCACAGCACCGCGATCGGGTGCTCCCGGGGTGACATGCACCCCGGGCCAGAGCGCCGCATCGCCAGCCACAGCCGATCGATGCCCACGCAGGAAGGCCCGCGTCACCGCGCCGCCGACCAGCGCCGCGAGCAGCTCCGCGGTCGACAGCGGCGGCATGCAGATAATCCACGATCGTGCCCTGGATCTTGCCGACCAGCAGCGAGAAGCTGGCGTTGGCGAAGGCGTCGGCCCCAGCATGCCCATGGCTGACGATCAGGCCGGGGGCGAGGAAATCGGCGAACGGCGACCTCGGTCCCGCCGACATGCACCGGCCGCTGCGACCGCCCGTCGCGACGGTGAAAACGATCAGAAATAGCAACTGTGGTTGGACTCGCCGGTGCCCAGATCGTCTGGAGCTGCACCTTGAAGAATCGGCGCACCTCCTTCACATAGAGGGTCTTCGAAGACCGCCCCAATTGACGTTCCGGATCACCGGGAACGCCGGGCGCGTTATCATCCGCCGATTGCCGCTGACTGGATTTCTGGGCCGATTGGGGGCTGGCTGCTCATCGCGCACGCGGCTAATGACGTGCCGCGCGCTGCCCGCAACCCGGCCGCCAGCAGTAAACGATTGCCAAGATTTGACGATTTGAGATGCGCTGGACCGACGAGCGTATTCGAGACGCTCAGGACCATGTGGGAAGGCGGCCAGCACCGCGAGCCAGATCGCCGAGGCGCTGGGCGGTGTCAGCCGCAATGCGGTGATCGGCAAGGCGCATCGCCTTGGCCTGCAATCGCGCCCGTCGCCGTGGTGCCCAAGGATGCCGAGGCAAAGCCCGACAGCCAAGGCTGCAGGCCGCCGCCGCCGCACCGCCACCCCCCGCGCCCAAGCCCGCGCCGGTGCCAGCCGCGCCGCCCGCCCCCAAGCCGGTCGCCCCGTAACGCCGCCGCCCGCCCCTGCCCCGGCACCCGTCCTGATCGCAGACCGTCCGAGGCCGAAGACGCGGATCACCATGGCGACCACGCCGATCTGTCGCCCGCGCCAGCCGCTGGCACCGTCAGCCGGTCCTGCGCTCGGTCGGCCCCGGCGGCTTCCTCCGGCAGGCGCCGCGGCGAGCAGCAGGCGCCGGAGTCACGCCCGCCCCGCCCCGGCGCCTGGTCCCGGCCAGGCCTTCGGCCGGACATCGCCGGCAAGACCTCGCTTGCTCGATCTCAGCGACAAGGTCTGCAAATGGCCGCTCGGCCACCCCGGCGAGCCCGATTTCCACTTCTGCGGCGACAAGGTGAACCCCGGCTTCCCATATTGCGTCGCGCATTGCGGCCACGCCTATCAGGCGCAGCTGCCGCGCCGTGATCGCCGCGCACCGCCAATTCCGTTCGGCGGCCCGCGCCTCGCGCTGATTTTGCGTGGGATCGCGCCATTTCGGTGCGATCCCGTCGCTTTAGGGGCGTGAAACGGCGTGATTTGCGTAAATCGCGCCCGCGCCATGGGGTGCCGCCCTTAAGCGGGCTGCGGGATCATCCTCCCCATGATGAGGGGAAGATTTCGCCATTCGCCAGCGTCCGCTCGCCCGCGATTCGCGGGCGCCGCGATCGTGGAATTCGCGCTGCTCGCGCCGATATTGCTTGCAGTCCTGCTGGGGGTGCTGGGTTACGGCCAGTATTTCCTGCTGGCGCACAGCGCGCAGCAACTCGCCAACGATTCGGCGCGCGCGACGATCGCCGGGATGAGCGCGGCGGAGCGACTGGGCCTTGCCAACGCGGCGATGGCCCGATCCCTTTCCCGCCTGCCTGAATCAAAGCCGGCACCGCCGCGATCGCGGTGGAGGAAGCGCCCCCGTTGATAACGGTGCGGGTGCGAATCGACGCGAGCGCGATCGGCTTGTTCCGCATCAAGCTGTTGCCGATGCCCGATTCGATGATCGAGCGCAGCGCGGTGATCCAGCAGGGCGGGCGTGTTGTGAGGTGGCTGGCGGCTGACAAGCGCGGCGGGGGTCGGCATGCTCGTGGCGCTGGCGATGCGGTGCTGATCGGCATCGCGGCGTTCGCGGTGGATCTCGGCGCGGTGGCAACTCGATGCCCGGCGGCTGCAGGGGATGGGCGGATGCCGCCGCGCTCGCCGCCGCATCCGGCGATCCGGCCGATGGGCAGAAAGCGGCCGACGCGATGGTTTTAGCCGCGCATTTTCCCCGTGCCGTGACGGCGCGGGTGACCACCGCAGCTATCGAGCCGACGCAAGCATCGCCGCAGCGGCGCGCTTCACCCCGGCCAGCGGCAGCGCGGATGCGGTGCGGGTCGAGCTTGAATCGACCTCTCCCACGTTCCTCGCCGCGATCTTCGGGCGGCATGATATCGCGATCGGGCGGCAGGCGATCGCGGCGCGGCAACGCTATGCGAGCTTTTCGATCGGTTCGCGGCTGGCGAGCCTCGATGGCGGCCTGCTCAACGCCTATCTCTCCGCGCTGACCGGCAGCAATGTTTCGCTGTCGGTGATGGATTATCGCGCGCTCGCCGGGGCGGATGTCGATCTGTTTCGCTATCTGCCGCTGTTACGCACCAAGGCGGGGTTGCAGGCGGCGAGCTTCGGGGATGTTCTCAAGAGCAACGTCTCCACCCCGCAGGCGCTGGATGCGCTGGCATCGGCGCTGTCCGCGGACGGCCAGCCGCAGGCGGCGAACGCGATCAAGGCCTTGCTCAACATGAGCGGCGGGCGTTCGATCTCGCTGGCGGCGTTGATCGATGCCGGTCCGCTCGCCGCGCAGAGCGAGGGCGGCACGGGGATCGCCAAGGTCGATGCGCTGGCGCTGACGACGGCGATGCTGCAACTCGCGTCGCCTACGCGGCAGGTGTCGCTCGATCTCGGGGCCGAGTGTGCCCGGCCTCACCTCGACCCGCGTGACGCTGGCGATCGGCGAGCGTGAGGCGCAGTCCCCGTGGATATCGATCACCGACAAGGGCACGCCGGTGATCCACACCGTGCAGGCTCGGCTTTACGTGCGCAGCCGCGTGGCGCCGACCGCGCTGGCGGGATTGTCAGGCCTGATCTCGGTCGATCTGCCGATCTTCGTCGAACTGGCCGGCGCGGAAGGGCGGCTCGACGCGATCAATTGCGCCAGCGAGACGACGCGCGGCGTGACGCTGGAGGCGAGAACGGATGCGGTGCGCGCCGCGATCGGCAATGTCGATGAAACCCGCATGAGTGATTTTACCCGCGCCGCTCACGCCCACGCCCGCGAAGCTGGTCGATACGCTGCTGGTCGATGTGATCGGCAGCAGCAACATTTCGGCCCGGCGCGGCCGAGCCGTGGCAGAAGAAACTGAACTTCGACTGGAATGCGATCCAGTCCGGCACGCGCAGGACGATTCGTGCCACGTCGCCGGTGAACGGGCTGGCGACCTCGCTCCGCGACACAGGCCTCGCTCAAGGTCGAGCTGATCGGGCTGCCGATCCCGATCGACCCGCTGCTGCGCTCCGTGGGCGGCCGTGTTGCAACTCGTCTCGCCCGCGCTCGATACGTTGCTGATGACCACCACCGGCGCGTTGGGCGTGGGAATCGGCGAGGGCGGACCTTCGGACCACCGGCATGCGCTGTGGCGCGGCTGCACTCGTGGGCTGAATCCCCATAGGCCCTGAGACGGTAACCACCGCGCATGGGTTTGCCGTCGCCGCACGCGTCGATATAGCTGTGCAATGTCCGATCTGTTCGCAGCGCCTTCGTCTTCCTCCCCCACCACCAATTATGACGCTTCGTCGATCGAGGTGCTGGAGGGGCTGGAGCCGGTGCGGCGGCGGCCCGGCATGTATGTCGGCGGCACCGACGAGCGCGCGCTCCACCATCTCGCGGCCGAAGTGCTCGACAATGCGATGGACGAGGCGGTCGCGGGGCATGCCACGCGGATCGAGGTCGACGCTGGCCGTCGGCAATCGGCTGACCGATCATCGACAACGGGCGCGGCATGCCGGTCGATCCGCACCCGAAATTCCCGGACAAGAGCGGCGCTGGAGGTGATCCTCTCCACGCTGCATTCGGGCGGCAAGTTCGCCGGCAAGGCCTATGCCACCTCGGGCGGCCTGCACGGCGTCGGCGTCTCGCGTGGTCAACGCGCTGTCGTCCGACACGGCTGGGTCGAGGTCGCGCGCGGCCAGACGTTCTATCGCCAGAGCTTCTCGCGGGGCCTGCCGCTCGGTCCGCTCGAGAGGTCGGCGCCGTCGCCGAACCGGCGCGGCACGTCGGTGCGCTTCCGTCCCGATGCGCAGATCTTCGGGACGGAGCTGCATTTCAAGCCGGCGCGGCTGTTCAGGCTGGCGCGCTCCAAGGCCTATCTCTTCGCGCGGCGTCGAGATCCGCTGGAAATGCGCGCCCGATCTGATCCTCGGACGATACGCCGCCGAAGCGGTGTTCCAGTTCCCCGGGCGGCTGGCGGACATCTGCGCGAGCAGGTCGCCGGCACGCGAATGCGCGACGGCGGATCTTCTTCGCGGGCACGCAGGAATTTCCCGGCGAGCAGGGCCGCGTCGAATGGGCGGTGGCCTGGCCGTTATGGACGCGACGGCTGCTACTAGCTGGTATTGCAACACCATCCCGACGCCCGATGGCGGCACGCATGAACAGGGCTTGCGGCACGCCCTGCGTGCGCGGCTTCGCGCCTTTGGCGAACTGCGTCGGCAAGCCAAGCGCGCGCAGGATCTGAACGCCGACGACGTGATAGTCGGATCGGAGCTGATGCTCTCCGTCTTCATCCGCGAGCCGCAATTCCAGGGCACAGACCAAGGATCGGCTCGCCTCGCCGGAGGCGGCCGGGCATCGTCGAGAAGGCGGTCCGCGATCCTTTCGACCATTGGCTCAGCCGCAACATGGATCGCGGCAACGCGCGCTGCTCGGCTGTGTGCTCGAGCGGATGCCGACGATCGCCTGCGCCGCAAGCAGGAGCGCGAGGTCTCGCGCAAGACCGCCACTTCCGGCCGCAAGCTGCGCCTGCCCGGCAAGCTCGACCGACTGCTCCGCCGACAGCCCGGCAGGGACCGAGCTGTTCATCGTCGAGGGCGATTCGGCCGGCGGCTCGGCCAAGCAGGCGCGCGATCGCAAGACGCAGGCGATCCTGCCGATTCGCGGCAAGATCCTCAACGTCGCCTCCGCCACGTCGGCCAAGATCTTCGCCAACCAGCAGCTCGCCGATCTGGGCCAGGCGCTCGGCTGCGGCACGCGCAAGGATTCGCGAGGCGGATAACCTGCGGTACGAGCGCGTCATCATCATGACCGACGCCGATGTCGACGGCGCGCATATCGCCTCCCTGCTGATGACGTTCTTCTTTCAGGCAGATGCCGGATGATCGTGACGGCGCGGGCACCTCTATCTCGCCCTGCCGCCGCTTTACCGTCTGACGGCATGGCGCAAAGTCCCTCTATGCCCGTGACGACGCGCACCGCGCCGAGATCGAGGCCGGGCCGTTCAAGGGCCGCAAGGTGGAAGTGGCGCGCTTCAAGGGTCTTGGCGAGATGAATCCCGGGCAGCTCCGCGAAACGACGATGGACCCCAAGACGCGCAGCCTGATCCGCATTACCCTGCCGCAGGAATATGAGGAGCGCGCGGGCGTGAAGGATCTGGTCGATCGGCTGATGGGCACCAATCCCGCGCACCGTTTCGCCTTCATCCAGGAAAATGCCGCACGGATCGACGAGGAAACCATCGACGCATGACCCGCTGGGCGGGGATCGCGGCGCTCGTCGTGGCGGCTGCCTATCTGCTCGCGGTTCTCGCGCTGACGGTCGGGCAGCGATGGCTCATCTATCGGCCGCCAGGCGATGCCGAGCATTATTTCCCCGCCGATTTCGATCGTATCACGCTGCGCACCAGCGACGGCCTGACGCTGACCGCCGCTTATCACCCCGCCGCCGTCGGACGCCCGACGTTGGTGTTCTTCCACGGCAATGGCGATTCCTTCGAGGGATCGAACCGCGCGACCGATCTGCTCCGCGAACAGGGGTTTGGCGTGCTGCTTGCGGAATATCGCGGCTATGCCGGCAACCCGGGTGCGCCGACCGAGGATGGGCTCTATCGTGACGGTCGCGCCGCACTGGACTGGCTCGCGGCGCGGGGAATCGCGGGGCGCGACGTGATCCTGATCGGTTACTCACTCGGATCCGGCATCGCATCGCAACTGGCGACCGAACGCGGCGTGGGCGGATTGGTGCTGATCGCGCCCTTTACCGGGCTGGTGGACGCCGCCTCACATCATTTTCCTTATATTCCAGTGCGTTTGCTGCTGCGCGATCGTTACGCCAATCTCGATAAGCTACGTGGGCGCCACCTGCCGCTCTTTGTCCTCCACGGGGACCGCGACCGCGTCATTCCATGGCAGCAGGGACGCAAGGTAGCGGAAGCGGTGCCGGGTGCGGGGCTGCATATCCTGCGCGATATCGGCCACGAAATCGCTTTCCTGCCCGATACGCAGATCAGGATAGCGCGCTGGGTCGATAGTCTCGATCCCGCGAAACGCGCGGAATCGCACGATGCGAAAGCGCCGAACGCACCGATGTTGACGCTGCCGCCACGCCCCCGGTATTAGCGTTGTCCGGGCGGCCCCTTCCGGGTCGCCCTTGCTCTTTTTCAGGAGATGCCCCGTGACCATCACCGCACTGATGCCCGTCTATCCGCGCTGCGGAGTACGGCCGGTGCGAGGCGAGGGCGCGTATCTCTATGGCGAGCGAGGCGAGAAATATCTCGATTTCGCCAGCGGCATCGCGGTCAACTGCCTCGGCCATAGCCATCCCAAGTTGGTGAAGGCGATCGCCGATCAGGCGGCGACGCTGATGCACGTCAGCAACCTCTACGGCAGTCCGCAGGGCGAGCATTTCGCGCAGCGGCTGATCGACGCCACTTTCGCCGATACGGTGTTCTTCACCAATTCGGGTGCGGAGGCGGTTGAATGCGCGATCAAGACCGCGCGCCGCTATCACTTCGCCAACGGCCATCCCGAGCGGCATGACCTGATCACCTTCGACACCGCCTTTCACGGGCGGACGCTGGGGACGATCTCCGCCACCAACCAGCCGAAGATGCGCGACGGGTTCGAGCCGCTTCTGCCGGGCTTCAAATACGCCAAGTTCAACGATCTCGCCGGTGCGCTGGCGCTGATCGACGAAAACACGGCCGGTTTCCTAGTCGAGCCGATCCAGGGCGAGGGCGGTATCCGCCCGGCGAGCGAGGAATTCCTGACCGGGCTGCGCAAGGCGTGCGACGAGCGCGGCCTGCTGCTGGTGCTGGACGAGGTGCAGGCGGGCTATGGCCGCACCGGCAAGCTGTTCGCGCATGAGCTTTACGGCATCACCCCGGATATCATGGCGGTGGCCAAGGGGATTGGCGGCGGCTTCCCGCTCGGCGCCTGCCTCGCGACCGAAGAGGCCGCGAAAGGCATGGTGATCGGCACGCATGGCTCCACCTATGGCGGCAACCCGCTCGCCATGGCGGCGGGCGAGGCGGTGCTCGATGTGTTGCTGGAAGACGGCTTCCTCGAAAATGTCGAGAAGACCGGCAATCGCCTGCGCCAGGCGCTGGAGCAGATGATCCCCAACCACGATCATCTGTTCGACAGCGTGCGGGGCCACGGCCTGATGCTGGGCCTCAAGCTCAAGAGCGACAGCCGCGCCTTCGTGGCGCATGCGCGCGACAATCACGGGCTGCTGCTGGTGTCGGCCGGCGACAATGTCGTCCGCATCCTGCCGCCGCTAAACATCGATGAAAGCCATATCGCGGAGTGTGTCGAGCGGTTGAGCGAGGCGGCGCGGATGTACGTGCCGGCTGCCGACGATTGACGCCGGTTCGTCCGCGCTGATCCGTTCGCGGCGCTTTCCTCCACCCGGAGGAAGCGCCGCGACGAGTCAGGCCGGGCGACACTCCGGGGGGAGATATCCATGACCATCCGCCATTTCCTGAACCTGTCCGATGCCGGCGCCGACGGCGTCGCCGCGATCCTTGCCGATGCGATCGATCGTAAGGCTGCCCGCACGGGCTTGCCCAAGGGCGCGGCCGACGCGGATGCGCCGCTCGCCGGTCGCACGCTCGCCATGGTGTTCGAGAAGAATTCGACCCGCACCCGTTTCAGCTTCGACATGGCGATCCGTCAGCTTGGCGGCACGCCGATCGTCGCCGATGCGGGGACGATGCAGATCGGGCGCGGCGAAACGATCGCGGATACCGCGCGCGTCCTGTCGAGCTATGTCGACGCGATCATGATCCGCACCGACGATCACGCCAAGATCGAGGAAATGGCGGCGCATTCCAGCGTGCCGGTGATCAACGGCCTGACCGACGCATCGCATCCGTGCCAGATCGTCGCCGATCTCCAGACGATCATCGAGCATGGCAAGGCGCTGCCGGGGCTGAAGGTCGCATGGTTGGGCGATGGCAATAACGTGCTCGCCTCGATCATGGAGGCGGCGGGGCTGATGCATTTCGATGTCGTCGCTGCCTGCCCGCAGGGCTTCATGCCCGCCGACGCCGAGGTCGCGCTGGGACGTGGCCGCGCGCGTGTCGTCGCCGATCCGGGTGAAGCGGCGGCCGGCGCCGACGTGATCGTCACCGATACGTGGATTTCGATGGGTCAGGCGCATGCCGATACCAAGCTCAAGGCGATGATGCCGTATCAGGTGACACAGCAATTGATGGCGCGCGCCAAGCCCGATGCGGTGTTTCTCCACTGCCTGCCGGCACATCGCGGCGAGGAAGTGACCGGCGAGGTGATCGACGGCCCGCAATCGCTGATCTGGGAGGAGGCGGAGAACCGGCTCCATGCGCAGAAGGCGATCCTGCGCTGGTGTTTCGGCCAGATCGGTTGATCGCGCGCCGGCGCAACCCCATCTCTCGTTTCGGGAATCCCAGTTCGCGCTGAGCAAATCGCGGAGACCGCGCGGCTTTCGTGCGGCGGAAGGGCCGGGTTTTCGACAGACCGGGGCTGAATGGTGAATATGACTGACACGACCAAGACCGATCTCGATCGCGCGCTCGGCTTCACGATTCCGGCGCGCGATGCACGGGGGCGGGTGACCCGGCTGGGGCCGGTGGTGGATGCGATCCTCTCCGGTCATGCTTATCCGCCACCGATCGAAAATCTGCTGGCCGAGGCGCTGGTGCTCGGCGCGCTGATCGGATCGACGCTGAAAGACGCCGCCGGGCAATTGACGCTTCAGGCACAGACCGAAAATGGCGTCGTGCGGCTGCTGGTGGTCGATTATCGCGGCGGCGAACTGCGTGGCTATGTCGATTTCGACCCCGACCGGCTCGCCGCATGCGCCGGCCGAGCCGACCTTGTTCGCGCTTGTTCGGGCAGGGCTATCTCGCGATCACCTTCGATCATGGCGACGCACCGGCGAGCGCTATCAGGGCGATCGTCCCGCTCGACGGCGCGTCGCTGGCCGCAGGCGGCGGAGCAATTATTTCGTCCAGCTCGGAGCAGATCCCCAGCCTCGTCGCGCGTCGGCGTCGCAGTCGCGTCGGCGGCCGCGTCTGTCGCCGGCGGCCTGCTCCTCCAGCATCTGCCCGAGGGCGAGGACCGGGGCGCGAGCGGCTTGCATGTCCGCCTCGATCACCCCGAATGGGAGCATGTCGCCGCGCTCGGCTCCACGATGGGCGTCGGACGAACTCGCCGATCCCGCGCATTGCCGCTCGAGAACCTCGTCTGGCGGCTGTTCAACGAGGAAAGCCCGAGGTGCGGGTGCTCGCGGCGACCCCGCGATCGTGCGCGGCTGCCGCTGCAATCCGCGGACCATATCCGCTCGGTGATCGCGCGTTTCCCGCTCGATCAGAGCAGCGTGGAAATGGCCGACGAAAGCGGGCGTGATCGCTGTCGATTGCCGCTTCTGCTCGAAGCGTTTTCCCTGCTTCGGATCGATTCGAAGGCTGCCTGAGCGGCAAAGCGGGCTTGGCTGGCGGTGAATCGTTGTTATGGTTTCGCGTCGTGAAAAGATTCGGCCTTCTTCGTTCGGCGACATTATTGCTCGTCGCTGTTGCCGCCGGCGCGGGTGCGCAGGAGGCGCGGATGGCCGCGCTCGGCGGGCTCGAGCGTGGAGCCTGGTCGTTGCATGAGATCGGCAACAGCAGCTCTACCCGCGCCATTTGCGTCCATGATCCGAAGCTGTTGCTGCAATTGATCCACGGGCCGGCGCAATGCGCGCAATATGTGATCGAGGATCGCCCCAACAGCCTGACGGTCCAATATAGCTGCCCCGGGCAGGGCTATGGCCGCACCACGATCAAGGTGGAAGATCGCAATCTGATCCGCCTTCAGACGCAGGGCTTGATGAAGGGCGCGCCGTTCGATTTCGATTTCGAGGGGCGCCGCACCGGCAAATGTTAAGCGCCGCGTTAGCAGTGCGTTAACGTTGAAGGGCTTAGGGAGAGTAGTGCTTTTTCTTGGAGCACGCTTTCTCCCTGATCCGGCTGGTGACGGCCGTATTTCCTTTGGGCCGCTTTCGAGCGGCCCTTTTTCTTGCGCGCGAGCCGGCAAGGGCCTAGCCGGTATCAGCTTATGACAAGCCAATCTCCGCTGGCGGTCGTCCTCGTCTCGGGCGGCCTTGATTCGATGGTTTCCGCCGCTCTTGCGCGTGAAGCCGGTTTCCGCGTCCTCGCGCTTTCGGTCGACTATAATCAGCGCCATCAGGTGGAGCTGGCCGCCGCCCACCGTGTCGCCACGATGCTGGGGGCGGAACGCCATGTCGTCCTTCCGCTCGATCTGCGCGCTTTCGGCGGCTCGGCGCTGACCGACGATATCGCGGTGCCGAAAGACGGCGTGGGGGAGGGGATACCGATCACCTATGTTCCCGCGCGGAACACGATTTTTCTCAGCCTCGCCCTCGGCTGGGCGGAAGCGAGCGGCGCGCGCGACATCTATGTCGGCGTCAACGCGCTCGATTATTCTGGTTATCCCGATTGCCGCCCGGAATTCATCGCCGGGTTCGAGACTTTGGCCGAACTGGCGACCAAGGCCGGCGTGGAAGGCGCCCCCTTCCGCATCCGCGCGCCGCTGCAAATGATGACCAAGGCCGATGTCGTGCGCGAGGGCGCGCGGCTTGGGCTGGACATGGGCGTCAGCTGGTCCTGCTATGATCCGACGCCGGTTGGTCTGCATTGCGGCCTGTGCGACAGTTGCCGCCTGCGCCACAAGGGCTTCGTCGAAGCCGGCATCCCCGATCCGACCGCTTATGCGGTGGCGCCGCCGGTCGCGTGATGAGCTACGCGGTCAAGGAAATGTTCCTGACGCTCCAGGGAGAGGGTGTGCAGGCGGGGCGCCGCGCGGTGTTCGTGCGGTTCGCCGGCTGCAACCTGTGGTCGGGGCGGGAGGAAGACCGGGCGAGCGCGATCTGCCGCTTCTGCGACACCGATTTCGTCGGGATGGACGGGCTGGGCGGCGGTCGCTTCGCCGATGCCGCCGCGCTGGCGGAAGCGGTCGCGCAAATGTGGGACGGCGACGAGGCGGAGCGTTTCGTCGTGCTGACCGGCGGCGAGCCGATGCTGCAGGTCGACGACGCGCTGGTCGATGCGCTCCACGCCGCCGGCTTTCTTCATCGCGATCGAGAGCAACGGCACGCTTGCCGGTGCACCCCGGGATCGACTGGGTGTGCATCAGCCCCAAGGCGGGCAGCGAGACGGTGCAGCGCTCGGGCGACGAGCTCAAGCTGGTCTGGCCGCAGCCGGGCAGCGATGTGGATGCGATGGAGACATGGGGCTTCTCCCATCTCTTGATCCAGCCGCTGGACGATCCACATGCCGAGGCGAACCGCGACGCCGCCGTGGCGCTTGTCATGGAGCGTCCGCGCTGGCGGCTAACGCTGCAAACCCACAAGATGCTGGGACTGCGCTAAGACGCAGGATCACCGTTCGTCGCGCCCTCGAAAGAGGGCGCAGGAGCGACGTGTCGCGCCGCCCCTTGCGGACGGATCAGCGCTGGGCGACGCCCACGCCGGCAGGCGGGAAATTCTGCGCGCCGCACTTCTTCACCTGCCAGTCGCCGTTCTTCCAGCAGATATTGTCGAGGCGCGGCAGCGTCGTCTGCGGATAGATGAAGCGCGGGAAGCGCTGTTCGCCCCATGGTGTCAGGCTGTTGCGGAGCTGGCGAATGCGTTGCAGCGCAATCGCGCCGAAGCCGCCGCGCGGCGCGAACACCACTTCGCGGCCGACTTCATTGGCGGCGAGGCAGAAATTATATTGCGCGGCGACCGTGGTGAAGCTCGAATAGGTGCGGGTGCCGAACTGATCGAGCGCGTTCTGGGCGGCCTTCGGCGTCTTGTTGAGGCGCGCGAAATATTTGTTGAGCACGTCCCACGATTGTTTCAGCTCGGTCTTGTGATCGGTCAGCATCGCATTGTAATTGCTGACGGCCATCAACGTCTGATCGAACTGGCATTGCAGCGCGGCGACATTCAGCGCGGCGCGCACGTTCCACGTCACCGCGGCTTTTTGCTCATCGAGCGTCGCGCCGGGCAGATCGGGGCCGAGGCCAGGCTCGTTGCCGACAACCGGCGCCCCCGATAAATCCTTGGCCTGCATGAAAAATTGTGCAGCGGCCGGCGTCGCGCCCAATAGCGCTGCTGCGGCCACGCCCGCACCGACAATCTGCCCCAACAACATTGAAATTCTCCCACGCTATCGCGCGGGATTCTAGGCCGTTTGGGCCGTTAACCCAACCCCGTTTCGTCACGTCGTTGCAGACTCGGCCCGCCGCATCGCGCTTGCTGAAGCGACGGCATTGCTTCCGGCAGCGCCGGTCCGGCACGATAGAAAAGGGCGCGCCCGGTTGCCCGGACGCCCCCTTCCTTCACGCTATGATTTGCCTTGCGGGCCGATCAGTGCGCGTTGCCGGCCGGCGCCGCTCGCGTTCGCGTCGGCCGCACCCGCGTCGTTCGCCATCGCGCCAGCGTTCATGGAGCTGTCGACCGCCGTCATGTTGTCGGCTGGTCGTGTCCATGCCTTCGGTGGCATTCATGTCGGTGATCGTGGTGTTCTCGGTCGCTGGTCTCGGTCTTCGAGCCGCAGGCCGAGACGGCCAGACGCCGCCGCCACCATGGCCGTACCGGTCAGGATCTTGGAAAGTAGCACGCATTGAGAGCTCCCTAGACAGTAGATTTAGGACGGCAGCATGTGCCCATTAATCCCCAAATCGAGGGGGGACATTAGTCGCATCCGGCTCGCGCCCTCAAGCCTCGTTTTCACGAGTGGCACGCGAGAGCCGTTCGATGAAATCGGCCACGGGTCAACGCCAAAGCGCGGCGTCAAAGGTTGCAAGATCGTGGGCTGCGCCAAGGGCATTTCCGCGCTCGTGACCGGGTACTCCGCGATCCCGCACGGCACGATCCCGCCGAAAGTCGCCCGAGGTCCGGCGACAAGGTTCACCGAGAAGCCGTGCATCGTCACCCACCGGCGCACGCGCACCCCGATCGCCCCGATCTTCGCCTCAGCGCCCGTTGCGTGGTCGATCGTCCAGATGCCGATCCGCCCCGGCGCGCGAAAGCTTTCGATGCCCAGCTCGCCCAGTGCGTCGATCACCCAGCCTTCCACCGAATGGACGAAATGCCGCACGTCGCGCCCGCGCTGCGTGAGATCGAGCATCAGATAGCCGACACGCTGCCCCGGCCCGTGATAGGTATAACGCCCGCCGCGCCCGGCGCTGACCACCGGGAAAGCGCGGGTCGATCAGCTCGGCCGGGATCCGCGCTGGTGCCCGCGGTGTAGACCGGTGGGTGCTCGACCAGCCAGATCAGCTCGCCCGCCTCGCCGCGCGGCGACCGCCGCGGCGCGCGCCTCCATCTCGGTCGAGCGCGGCGGCATAGTCGGTGAGCCCCGGCGACACGCGCCACTCGATTGCGGCTGCTTGGGTCACGCTAATGCCCAGATGCGACCGTCGATACGCTCGATTGGCAAGCGTGGCGGCGATGCGCTAGGTTTGGCGCGCAGACAGGCGACCTTGATGATACGGATCGGCGCGGTTTGGGATCGGACGTCCGCAGTGATCGCCGGCCGCGCCGGCTTGCTGGCGTGGCTCGCCGGCCTGTTCCTGTTTGCGCCCGCCCTCGTTGCTTCAGGCGATCCTGCGCTGCGTCGCGGCGAGCGGCGGCGCGGCCGGCGGCTTCGCTGAAGCGGCTGGCATCGCGCTGGTCGGGCTGGCTGGTGGCCGCGCTCGCGATCTGGGGCTCGTACTGGCGATGACCGCGATGGCCAGCGATCCCGCCGTCGACCGGCATGAGGCGATCGCGCTCGCGTCGCCGCCGCCTGCCCGCCGGCGATCGCCGTGCTGCTGGTGGCGATGCGGTGGTGGCGTTGATCGTCGTCGCAGTGATGCCGGTGGCGTGGCTATTGCGTCGCCGGCAGCGTCGACATGGCGCGAGCTGCAGCAGGGCGTTTCGGCATCCTCGCTGATCGAGTCCGGCTGCGCGCCGGCAGCGCGCCGTTTCGGCTTGTCCTGATCCTCGGGCTGCTCGCCCTGTGGCTCAGCGCGCGATTGCTGATCCCGCTGTTCGCGGTGGTCGCCAACGAACGAGCAGCGTGGGCTCGGCGCGTTCGCCCGCGCCTTCGCGCTGACCCGCGGCAGCACGCTCAAGCTGCTCGGGCTGACGCTCCTCTATGCCGATCGCTCGCGGTCGTCCTGCTCACCGCGGTGACCTGGGTGCTCGGCAGCGTCGGGCAGATTCTGCTCGGGCGCAACGGCGCGTTCCTGCTCGTTGCGCTGGCAACCAGCGTGCTGACCGCCGGGTTCAGCGTGATCCAGACCGTGTTCAGCGCACAATTTTACGTCGCCGCCCGCGAACAGCTCGACCACGCATGAAACTGACTCTCGGTCGCGTCCTTGCCGACGCATGGACGATCCTGCGCCGCGACGGCGATCTGGTGCTGCGCGTCGCCGCACCGTTCCTGTTCCTGCCCAATTTCGCGGTGCAATTGCTCGTTGCGCCGCCGCCCACGCCGCAATCGGGGGGCGATCGCGCCGCGGTACAGGCCTGGGCGGAGGCGATGTACGCCTGGATGCAGGCCAATGCCGGCTGGTATCTGCTGGTCAATCTGATCGGCATTTATGGGATGGCGACGCTCACCATTTTGCTGATCCATCCGGCGCGCCCCGACGTGCGCACCGCGCTGATCACCGCGGCGCGGCGCTTCTGGCGATTCTTCCTCGCCTATCTCATGATGGCGATCCCGATCTCGCTGGGCTTCTGGCTGTTCGTGCTGCCGGGGCTTTACATGCAGGCGCGGCTGATCGCGACCATCCCCGCCCTGGTCGCCGAGGCCCCGGTCAGCGCGGCGCGCGCCGTCGGGCGGAGCTGGCGGCTGACGCGCGCGCGACTGGTGGGGCGTGCTCGGCGGCCGTCGTCACGCTGATCTTCCTCGCGCAATATCTGGTGCGCGCGCCGCTCAGCCCGGCGGACGAGCGTCCTGCGCTCCGCCGGGCGCGAGAATCCGTTCGTGCTCGCGCTGGCCGATGCCGGTGATCGCGGCGGCGGCGGCCGCTTATCATCTTGGCCTGCGTTGCGATCGGGGTCGGGCTCGCCTTCTACCGGCAGGCTCGCGGCCAGCGACGGGATGTGAGGCGCCGCGTCCGCCGGCAACAGCCCCAGCGCGCGCGGATCGGGGAAGGTCTCGATCGTCCGCTTGACCGCGACAAAGCCCTGCGCGCGATAGAAATTGAGCGCGGACGGGTGATCGAGCGTGCAGGTGTGGACCGTCAGACCCGCGTTGACGCCCGCGCGCCACGCCCGCGTCAGCGCCTCCCCCATCAGCCAGCGGCCGTGCCCCTTGCCGGCGAGTTCGGGCACCAGCCCGAAATAGGACAGCTCGCAGCTCGCCGGCGTGGCGCGTGATCCAGCTCCACCATCCCCACCTCGATGCCCGGCGCGATCGGTCGACCGCGAACACCGAGACCGCCGGCGCGCGGATGATCGCCGCCCAGCCGGCGCATCGTCCATCGCCAGCCGCGAATACCACAGCCACGGCCCGCCGACGCGCCGGAACAAGCGCGCGATATTTGTCCGAGCTCCGGCGCCGGCCCAGTGCACCAGCCGCAATGCGCGAGTCGGCGCGTGCCGGGCGCAACGTGGCGGCCGCCCCGTCATCTCCAGCGTCGTCACGATCGTCGCGAGCTGGTCGTTCGGGAACCGGCGTCAGGCCCATCGCGCGAGTCAGCTCCAGGTGGCGAGCGGGGGCAGGCTCATCAGGATCGCGTCGATATTGCCCCCGGTCTTCAGCCCGAACAACGTGCCGCGATCGTGGACGAGGTTGAACTCGGCATAGCGCCCGCGCCATTCGCGCTGCGCCGCCAGCTCCGCCTCGGTGAACGGCAGCCCCATCCGCCGCCGCACGATGCGCGGGAAGACACCTCGAGGAAGGCGCGCCCGACATCCTGGGTGAAGGCGAAATCGGCTCGCGAAATCGCCCTCGAGATGATCGTAGAAGATCCCCCCGACCCCGCGGTGCACCTTGCGGTGCGGGATGTAGAAATAGTCGTCGGCCCATTGCTTGAAGCGCGGATAATGGCCCGCGTCATGCGTATCGCACGCGGCTTTCAGCACGGCATGGAAATCGGCGGTATCCTCCACGATCGGGAGGGGGGGATTAAGATCCGCCCCGCCGCCGAACCAGCGCTTCGTCGTCGCAAGGAAGCGCGTATTCATATGGACGGCCGGCACATGCGGATTCGCCATATGCGCGACGAGGCTGATCCCGGTGGCGAAGAAGCTGGGATCGTCGGCCGCGCCGTGGATCGTCTTGGCGAAATCGCCCTCCAGCGCGCCCCCGACGGTCGAAACATTGACCCCGACCTTCTCGAACACGCGCCCCTTCATCACGCCGCGCACCCCGCCGCCGCCCGGCGCGCCGCTCGGATCGGTGCGGTCCCACGAGATATAGTCGAACCTTGCGTCGGAGCCGGCCTCGCGCTCTATCGCCTCGAACTCGGCGCAGATCAGATCGCGCAATTCCTCGAACCAGGCGCGCGCGGTGGATTGTTGTTGGTCAAGCGGCTGCATGTGTCGGCGGTAAGCAACGGCCGCGAGGCTGGCAACACTCACGGTGAAAACGCAGGCGCAATGGCAGCGGAGAGCGAGCACGCGTTTGCGCCGATCGTTCCATCTGTTACGAGCTGACACGGGGATAGACCGCGAAAGGGGACGGATGGGCAGCCTGTTACGCCGCAAGACGATTATCGAGCAGCCGCCAGAGCGCGCGCTGGCGCGCACGTTGTCATGGCCGCATCTGGTGGCGCTCGGCGTGGGCGCGATCGTCGGCACCGGCATTCTGACGCTGATCGGTGTCGGCGCGGATCGCGCCGGGCCTGGCGGTGATCCTTTCGTTCGTCATCGCCGGCGCGATCTGCGCCTGCGCCGCGCTCGCTTATGCCGAGATGGCGACGATGATCCCCGCGTCCGGCAGCGCCTATACCTATAGTTATGCCGTGCTTGGCGAGGTGATCGCCTGGGTGATCGGCTGGTCGCTGATCCTCGAATATTCGCTTGTCGTCTCGACCGTAGCGGTGGGCTGGTCAGGCTACGCAGCGCCACTGCTGACGCCTTACGGATTTCCGGTCGAGCTGACCAACGGGCCCGCGCTCGGCGGCCTCGTCAACCTGCCGGCGGTGTTCATCATCGCGGTGGTTGCGGGGCTACTGATGTTCGGCACGCGGGAGAGCGCGACGCTGAACGCGATCCTGGTGGTGGTGAAGATGATCGCGCTGGCCGTGTTCGTCGCGATCGCGCTGCCGCATTTTCAACGGTTCGCAACCTTGAGCCGTTCATGCCTTATGGCTTCGCCAAGCACGCGAGCGATCGACGGCGTGGAGCGCGGCGTGATGGCGGCGGCGGCGATCATCTTCTTCGCCTTCTACGGCTTCGACGCGATCTCGACGGCGGCGGAGGAGACGCGCAACCCGGGCCGCGATCTGGCGATTGGCATCGTCGGATCGATGGTGGCGTGTGTGGCGATCTACATGCTGGTCGCGGTGGCGGCGGTCGGGGCGCTGTCCTTCACGCGTTTCGCCGACAGCCCGGAGCCGCTGGCGCTGATTCTGCGTGAGATCGGGCGGCCAGGCTTTGCGACCTTCCTCGCGGTGAGCGCGGTGATCGCGCTGCCGACGGTGCTGCTCGGTTTTCTGTTCGGGCAAAGCCGCATCTTCTTCGTGATGGCGCGAGACGGGTTGTTGCCGGCGGGGCTCGCCAAGGTGTCGCGGCGTGGCGCGCCTGTACGTATCACCGCGCTCACCGCGGTGCTGGTGGCGATCATCGCCGGGGTGATGCCGCTCGATGCGATTGCCGCGCTGGCCAATGCCGGGACGCTCGCCGCATTCGTCGCGGTATGTGTGTGTATGCTGGTGATGCGCCGCCGTGCGCCTGATGCGCCACGTACTTTCCGCACCCCGCTCGCGCCGGTGGTGGGGACGATTGGCGTGCTCGGCTGCATCTATCTGTTCTTCAGCCTGCCGCATCGGACGCAGGAATATTTCCTGCTGTGGAACGTCATCGGGTTGCTGGTCTATTTCACATACGGTCGACGCCGGGCGAATGCGGGCATGACCTGAACGGGAAACGAAACGGGTGGCCCGCCATATGGCGAGCCGCCCGTTATCTTACGCTGCAACGGCAATCAGACCGCGAAGCGAACTTTCGTCTTGCGGCTCCGCGACCGCATCGCGCCGCCGATGAAACCGAAGCCGAGGATCATCATCGCCCAGGTCGACGGTTCCGGCACCCCCGCCAGCCCGGCGAGACGGAAGATGTCCGCCGTGGTGAACTCATATCCTTTGTTCAGCAGGACATCGAAGTTCAGATTGTATCCGATCGCGTCGAATGCGGCGAGATCGTTCGAGGTGACGATGCCCTGCTGGCAATAACCCGAGGTCGGATCCATGATGCCGATCTGCTGCGGCGATGAGACGAAGCAGTTGTTCTGATCGCTATAGCCGGTTCCGTCTTTCCAGTGCGAGGCCTGCTGGCCGTCACCGTTGAAGCGGCCGGTGGCAAATTGCGAATAGCTGCCGTCGCCGTTGAACGGATTCACGCCATCGACGGTGAACAACGCCCCGCGGTTCGGGTCCAGCTGGATATAGCGCTGCCCCGACACCGGATCGAAGCCGGCGGCGCCACCATTGCTGGACCGGCGGAAGAGATCGAGAATCGTCAGGACCGATTCGTTGTCCCAGCCAACCGGTATGCTCGCGCCGGGGCCGGCCCCGCCATAATAGTCATAATAATCCGCGCCGCTGACGAAGCCGAGCGCATGGCCAAGTTCATGCACCGCGACGGCGGTGAAATCCTCGGTGCCGACTGAAATGCCGTCGGTCGGATCGAAATCGAAGGCGAAATTCGAGCTGAAGGTGATCCTCGCATCGATCGCGCTTTGGCCGATATCATAGCCAAGCGCCTTGAGGTTGGCGCCGTTCGCGTAGAGATATTGGTTGTTATAGCTGTCGTTATTATCGAACACGCTGCCGACGGCGATATTGAGCCCCGTTCCGGTGAGCGAGCCGTCCGCGGCGGGTGCGCGGCGATAGCCGAGGCCGCCGTCCGCCGTAAGCGGGAAGAGGTTTGCGACAGCACTGGCGTCGAGCGCGGTCGCGGCGTTGTTGGCAAGCGCCTGATAGGCGGAGGCTGCGGATACGTCATAGCCCGTGCTGCCGGTCGAACCGATCACGTTGGGCGCGAGCGGGGCGAACGATACGCTGATGTTGATATTCTGCATGCCGCCGACGCCGCTCAACGTCTGGTTCCAGTAATTAGCGGCTTTCTGAAAGGCATAGAGCGCAGCGGCTCCGTTCGGCGCGCTGGAGAAAGTGGCATCGGGTCGGAGGATGATGTTGATCGCATCCGCGGGCGTGCCCGCAAAAAACATGCCCGAAAGGGCGGACGCAACAAGCAACGCGTTTTTCAACGTTCTCATGAGCTTCCCCTCGTCTAGTTTTTTCGGCGAGTCGCGCGCTCACCATATGTGGTTAATAATTCGTGATTTTTTTTGAGGCGTCAATTCGATTCATTTGACACTCATAATTGCTCCGAAACGGGCGGTTATGACGCTGGAAATCAGCCTGACGCATGGGCCCAGAACGAAGAAAGAGGCGCCGCCGCTTTTGCGGGGCGCCTCTTTCTTTTGGACATTGCCGGCTCAGCGGAGCCGGGCTTGTCGGATCAGGCGGCGAGCTTGCGCAGCACGTATTGCAGGATGCCGCCGTTGAGGAAATATTCCAGCTCGTTGACGGTATCGATGCGGCACAGCGTGAGGAACGTCTGCTTGCTGCCGTCGGCGCGGGTGAGCGTGACTTCGACATCCTGACGCGGGCGCAGGCCGGCGACATTGTGGATGGTGAACGTCTCGGACCCGTCCAGTTTCAGCGACTTGCGATCAACGCCGTCCGCGAACTGGAGCGGCAGCACGCCCATGCCGACAAGGTTCGAGCGGTGAATACGCTCGAAGCTTTCGGTGATCACCGCGCGAACGCCAAGAAGATTGGTGCCCTTCGCCGCCCAGTCGCGCGACGATCCGGTGCCATATTCCTTGCCGGCGATGACGACCAAAGGCGTGCCGTCGTTCTTGTGACGCATCGCGGCGTCATAGATCGGCATCACTTCGCCATTATACTTCGACATGCCGCCTTCGACACCCGGAACCATTTCGTTGCGGATGCGGATATTGGCGAAGGTGCCGCGCATCATCACGTCATGATTGCCGCGACGCGCGCCATAGCTGTTGAAGTCTGCACGGCTGACCTGATGCTCTTGCAGGTAAGTGCCGGCCGGGCTGTCCGCCTTGATCGATCCCGCGGGCGAGATGTGATCAGTGGTGATCGAGTCGCCAAGAATGGCGAGCGGCTTGGCGTCAATGATGTCGGTGACCGGCTTGGGGGTCATCTCCATCCCGTCAAAGTAAGGCGGGTTGGCGACATAAGTGGAGCCGGCGCGCCAGCCATAAGTGTCGCTGCCCTCGACTTGAATCTCGCGCCACTTTGCGTCGCCGGCATAGACGTTACCATAACGCGCACGGAACATCGCGTCGTTGATATTGGCCGTCATCAACGAATTTACTTCGTCGTTGGTGGGCCAGATATCCTTGAGGTAGACGTCCGAACCATCCGAGCCCTGGCCGATCGGGGTGTTGACCATGTCCTCGGTTACGGTGCCCTTCAGCGCATAAGCGACGACCAGCGGCGGCGAGGCGAGGAAATTGGCGCGCACATCCGCGCTGACGCGGCCTTCGAAATTGCGGTTGCCCGACAGCACGCTCGCCGCGACGAGATCATTGTTGTTGATCGCCGCCGAGATCGGCGCCGCCAGCGGCCCCGAATTACCGATGCAGGTGGTGCAGCCATAGCCGACGAGGTTGAACCCCATCGCGTCCAGATCCGCGCTCAGCCCGGCCTTGTCGAGATAGTCGGTAACGACCTGCGACCCCGGCGCGAGCGAGGTCTTCACCCACGGCTTCGGCTTCAGGCCCTTGGCCCGCGCCTTGCGCGCGACCAGCCCGGCGGCGACCAGCACCGACGGATTGGAGGTGTTGGTGCACGAAGTGATCGCCGCGATCACCACGTCGCCATCGCCGATATCGTGATCGAGCCCCTCGACCGGCACGCGCGCCGGCGCCGTCTTGTTGTAGAGCTTGGCGAGATCGCCGTTGAACACGTCATCGACCGAGTCGAGCGTCACCTTGTCCTGCGGGCGCTTCGGGCCGGCGAGCGACGGAACGACGCTCGACATGTCCAGCTCCAGCGTGTCGGTGAACACCGGATCGGGCGAATTGGCATCGCGCCACATGCCCTGCGCACGCGCATAGGCCTCCGTCAGCGCGACGGTTTCGTCCGGGCGGCCGGTGAGGCGCATATATTCCAGCGTGCGATCGTCGACCGGGAAGAAGCCGCAGGTCGCGCCATATTCCGGCGCCATGTTGGCGATGGTCGCGCGATCGGCGAGCGTCATCGAGGCGAGGCCGGGGCCGTAGAACTCGACGAAGCGGCCGACCACGCCCTTGGCGCGCAGCATCTGCGTGACGGTGAGCACCAGATCGGTGGCGGTGATGCCTTCGCGCAGCGCGCCGGTGAGCTTGAACCCGACGACTTCGGGGATCAGCATCGACACCGGCTGGCCGAGCATCGCGGCCTCGGCCTCGATCCCGCCGACGCCCCAGCCGAGCACGCCCAGGCCGTTGACCATCGTGGTGTGGCTATCGGTGCCGACCAACGTATCGGGATAAGCGATCGTCGCGCCGCTTTTGGCGTGATCGCCGCTTTCGCGCGACGACCACACGGCCTGACCGATATATTCGAGGTTCACCTGGTGGCAGATGCCGGTGCCGGGGGGCACGACCTGGAAATTGTCGAGCGCCTTGGAACCCCATTTCAGGAACTCGTAACGCTCGCTGTTGCGGGCATATTCCAGATCGACGTTGTCGGCGAACGCCTTGGGCGTGCCGAATTCGTCAACCATCACCGAGTGATCGATGACGAGGTGGACGGGCACCTGCGGATTGATCTTGGCCGCGTCGCCGCCAAGCTTGGTGATCGCATCGCGCATCGCGGCGAGATCGACCACGCAGGGCACGCCGGTGAAATCCTGCATCAGCACGCGCGCGGGGCGATACTGGATCTCGCGATCGGAGCGGCGCTCCTTCTGCCAGTCGACGATCGCCTGCACGTCCGCCGGCGTGACGGTGGTGCCGTCCTCGAAGCGCAGCATGTTTTCCAGCAGCACCTTCATCGAGAAGGGCAGGCGCGAAATGTCCCCGAACTTCTCGGCCGCCTTGGCGAGCGAGAAATAATCGTAGGCCTTGCCGCCCACGTCGAGCGTGGTGCGAGCGCCGAGCGTATCGTGGCCGATGGCGGTCATGCTGGTCCTTTCCAGGGTTCGAGCCAACCAGGACGCGGCGGGGAGGCGGTGGCCGCGACAGGAGCCGGGCCGCCGCGCGAGCGCGCCCGGGCGGGCGTGTGAAGCGACGTATTGCGGAGGCCGATAGCAGCGGGTGCCGCAGGGGGGAAGGGGTGCGAAGAGGGGAAGCGCGATGGTTTTTTGGTCATATGCGCCGGGGATCGCGAACACGGGGCGAAGGGCTGTCCTACAAGCGGCGGAATGCGATAGATGGCGCGCCTTCTTGGCCATGGGGAGGCAGCATGATCGTCAAACCCTATTCGCGCTGGACCGCCGAGACGGAGACGGCGTTTCTGCTCGCGCTGCGGCTCACCGGCAATGTCCGCAAGGCGGCGGCGGAGATCGGGCGTAACCCGGCCGCCGCCTATAAGCGCCGCCGGTGCGATCCCGGTTTCGCGGCGCGCTGGGCGGAGGCGGTGGCGGCGCAGCAGCGCGCCTTTCTCGCCGCGCAACAGGCCCGGCTGGATGCGGATGGCGATGCCGGCGCGGCGGAGGACCGGTTGTTCGACGGGCGGGAGCGCGGCGGATGGGATGCCAATGCGCGGGCGCGGTTTCTGCGCGCGCTCGGCAATACCGGCTGCGTGATAGAGGCGTGCGCGGTGGCGGGGGTGTCGAAGCGCGCGGCTTATGGTTTGCGCCAGCGCAGCCCGCGCTTCGCGGCGGCGTGGAAGCGCGCGCTGAGCGCGGAGCCGCCGCGCTCGATCGAGGCCGCGGCTTATGAACGCGCGGTCGACGGTTGGCTGGAGCCGGTGTTCTTTCAGGGCGAGGTGGTGGGGCATCGCCGCCGCTATTCGGATAGCGCGCTTCGGCTGTTGCTCGCAAAGGCCGCCAAGGATGCGGTGAAGGCGGCGGAAAGCGCACCGCCGGAAAAGGGCTATGCCCGCGCTGAGGAAACCAATCGCGTGCTGCTGGCGCGGCTCGATGCGATCGAGCGGCGACGGCGGGCGGCGGCGATCGTCTTCGCCGATCGCATGGTGGCGGAGGGGAAGGCGCCGTAACGCCTTCCCCCGCGTGCCGGGATCAGTCGAGCCGGCGGGCCAGTTCGCTGTTGAGCGCCAGCGCGACGAGCGTGCCGATCGCGCCCGAGAGCAGATAGCCACCCGCCGCGAGCAGCCCGAAATCCTTCGCCAGCAGCAGCGCCGCGAGCGGCGCGAGGCCGGCGCCGAACAGCCAGGCGAGATCGGAGGTAAGCGCCGCGCCGGTATAGCGCGCGCGCTTCGGGAAGTTGCTGGTCACCGCGCCGGACGACTGGCCGAACGACAGGCCGAGCAGGATGAAGCCCAGCACCATGAACGCCGCCTCGCCCACGCCGCCCGCGTCGAGCAGCTGCGGCGCGAAGCCGGAGAACACCGCGATCGCAGCGGCGGTATAGCCGAGCAGCGAGCGCCGCCCGATCCGGTCCGCCAGCGCGCCAGAGGCGACGATCGCCGCGACGCCGAACGCCGCGCCGACCATCTCGATCACCAGAAAGCGCGTGATGCTCTCCTGCGTGAACAGCGCGACCCACGACAGCGGGAACACGGTGACCATGTGGAACAAGGCGAAGCTCGCCAGCGGGGCGAAGGCGCCGATGATGATGTTGCGCCACTGCGCCTTAACCGTCGCGATGACGGGGGAGGGGGTCAGCTCGCGCGATTTGAACATCTCGGTGAATTCCGGCGTCACCACCATGCGCAGGCGGGCGAACAGCGCCACGACGTTGATCGCAAAGGCGACGAAGAACGGATAGCGCCAGCCCCAGCTCATGAAATCGGCGAAGCTCATCGTGCCGATGGAGAAGGCGAACAGCCCGCTCGCCACGATCAGGCCGAGCGGCGCGCCAAGCTGCGGCACCATCGCATACCAGCCGCGGCGACTCGCCGGCGCGTTGAGCGCGAGCAGCGAGGCCAGCCCGTCCCACGCCCCGCCCAGCGCGATGCCCTGCCCGATGCGCAGCGCCGCGAGGATCACCGCCGAAGCGATGCCGATCGAGGCGTAGCCCGGCAGGAAGCCCAGCGACACGGTCGACGTGCCGAGCAGGAACAAGGCGATGGTCAGCTTCGTTCCGCGACCATGGCGACGGTCGATCGCCATGAAGATCTGCGTCCCGATCGGCCGAGCCAGAAAGGCCAGCGGGAACAGTGCGAACGAGTAAAGCGTACCCGTCACGCGATCGACGAACGGGAAGATCAGCTCGGGAAAGACGAGCACCGAGGCGATCGCGTAAACGAAGAAGTCGAAGAACTCGGAGGTGCGGCCGATGATCACCCCGATAGCGATCTCGCCGGGACGGACGGGGCTACCGCCATGGAGCGCGTTCGGGTCGCGCCCCAGGGGTTCGGAATTAGCAATCGCTTCGGCCATCTGGCATAAACTCTCGAATGAAAATCACGCTCCCTTAGGCTCGCCATTTCGAGCCGGGGATAGGACAAATTGTCCTATTTCGCAGTTGCACAATTCGATCTAGCCGGTGATCATCATGCACAAAATGGCTCGAAACTGGAAGTGGCCCCGCGCATTGCTCGCCACGCCGCTCGTCGCGGCGCTCGGCGGGTGCGACATGGTGGTCATGAATCCGTCCGGCGACGTCGCGCGTCAGCAGGCCGACCTGATCCTCTGGTCGACCGGGTTGATGTTGCTGATCATCATTCCGGTGATGGTCGCTGATCGTGCTTTTCGCCTGGCGTTATCGCGAGTCGAATCGCGACGCCGAATATCAGCCCGACTGGGATCACTCGACGGCGCTGGAGCTGGTCATCTGGTCCGCGCCGCTGCTGATCGTCATCGCGCTGGGCGCGTTGACCTGGGTCGCGACTCACACGCTCGATCCCTATCGCCCGCTCGATCGCATCGCGGCGGGGCAGCCGGTGCCGGCGAACCAGAAGCCGCTGGAAGTGCAGATCGTCTCGCTCGACTGGAAATGGCTGTTCATCTATCCTGAACAGGGCATCGCCACGATCAACGAGCTGGTCGTGCCGGTCGATCGGCAGGTGCGTTTCCGCATGACCTCGGCGGGCGTGATGAACACCTTCTACGTGCCGGCGATGGCGGGCATGGTCTATACGATGGCGGGGATGGAGACGAAGCTCCACGCCGTGCTCAACAAGCCGGGCAATTACACCGGCATGTCCGCCAATTACAGCGGCGCTGGCTTCTCCGGCATGGGCTTCCGCACGCATGCGGTGGACGATGCGGCCTTCGCGCAATGGGTGGACAAAGCCAAGGCGAGCGGCGGCGCGCGGCTCGATGCCGCGAACTACCTGAAGCTCGAACAGCCGAGCGAGCGCGTGCCGGTGACCTATTTCAGCGGCGTCGAGCGCGGGCTGTTCGATCGCGCGGTGAACATGTGCGTCAAGCCGGGAACCACCTGCATGAGCGAATCGATGCACGGCCATATGCCGGCGCAGCCGACCCCCGCCATGGTTCCCGCGGCCGCCACACCGACGCCCGCTCTGGCGCCGGCCGCCGACGCCGCGCCGCAATCGCACCAATCACATCGGTCGCACGGCGCCCACGCGCCGGCGACGGGGGCTTGAGGCCATGTCCGACTCCTTGACCAAATTCATTTTCGGCCGGCTCACGCTGGAATCGATTCCCTATCACGAGCCGATCCTGGTCGGCACGTTCGCGATGGTCGTCGCTCGGCGGCATCGCGCTGGTCGGCGCGCTGAGCTACTTCAAGCTGTGGGGCTACCTCTGGCAGCGAGTGGTTCACCACCGTCGATCACAAGCGCATCGGCATCATGTACATGGTGCTGGGCATCGTCATGCTGCTGCGCGGCTTCGCCGACGCGATCATGATGCGCATCGCAGCAGGCGATCGCCTTCAACGGCAGCGAGGGCTATCTCACCGCGCACCATTACGATCAGGTGTTCACCGCGCACGGCGTGATCATGATCTTCTTCGTGGCCATGCCGCTGGTGACGGGCCTGATGAACTATATCGTCCCGCTGCAGATCGGCGCGCGCGACGTGTCCTTCCCGTTCCTCAACAACTTCAGCTTCTGGATGACGACCGCCGGCGCGGTCTGGTCATGATGGTCGCTGTTCATCGGCGAATTCGCGCGCACCGGCTGGCTGGCTATCCGCCGCTTTCGGGACTGACTACAGTCCGGACGTCGGGGTCGATTATTACATATGGGCGCTGCAGGTGGCCGGTGTCGGCACGCTGTTGTCCGGCGTCAACCTGATCGCGACCATCGTGAAGCTGCGTGCGCCCGGCATGACGATGATGAAGATGCCGGTCTTCACCTGGTCGGCGCTCGTGCACCAACGTGCTGATCGTCGCCGCTTTCCCGGTGCTGACCGCCGTGCTCGCGCTGCTCGCCTCGACCGCTTCGCTCGGCACGCATTTCTTCACGAACGACGCTGGGCGGCAACCCGATGATGTACGTGAACATGATCTGGATCTGGGGCCACCCGGAGGTTTACATCCTCGATCCTGCCCGCGTTCGGCGTGTTCAGCGAGGTCGTCTCGACCTTCACGCGGCAAGCGGCTCTTCGGCTATACGTCGATGGTCTATGCGCTGATCGTCATCTGCATCCTGTCCTATCTCGTGTGGCTGCATCACTTCTTCACGATGGGATCGGGCGCGACCGTCAACAGCTTCTTCGGCATCACGACGATGATCATCTCGATCCCGACGGGCGCGAAGATCTTCAACTGGCTGTTCACGATGTACAAGGGCCGCATCCGCTTACGAGCTGCCCATGATGTGGGCGATCGCCTTCATGCTGACGTTCGTGATCGGCGGCATGACCGGCGTGCTGCTCGCCGTGCCCCCGGCCGATTTCGTGCTGCACAACTCGCTGTTCCTGGTCGCGCACTTCCATAACGTGATCATCGGCGGCGTGGTGTTCGGGATGTTCGCCGGCATCAATTACTGGTGGCCCAAGGCATTCGGCTTCAAGCTCGACCGCAAATGGGGTCTGGTGAGCTTCTGGAGCTGGGTGATCGGCTTCTGGGTGGCGTTCACCCCGCTCTATGTGCTGGGCCTGATGGGCATCACCCGCCGGCTGCGCACGTTCGACGATCCGAGCCTGCAGATCTGGTTCATCATCGCCGGGATCGGCGCCGCGATCATCGCGGTGGGCATCGCCGCCTTCCTCGTCCAGATCTACGTCAGCATCCGCAACCGCGAGGCGCTGAAGGACGTGACGGGCGATCCGTGGAACGGCCGTTCGCTGGAATGGTCCACCTCGTCGCCGCCGCCGGAATATAATTTCGCGTTCACGCCGGTGATCCACGATCTCGACGCATGGGCCGATATGAAAGCACGCAAGGCGTTCGCGCCGGAGCAGGGCTGGATGGACATCCATATGCCGCGCAACACCGGCGCTGGGATCATCCTCGCCGGCCTGTCGATGGCCGTCGGCTTCGGCATGATCTGGCACATGTGGTGGATGGCCGTGCTGGGGATGCTGGGGGTGATCGGCTATGCGATCTTCCACAGCTTCAATTACGATCGCGATTTCAACATTCCGGCCGCCGAAGTGGCCGAAACGGAAACCGCGCGCCTGAAGGCGCTGGCGGCGACGGGGGCCTGAACCATGGCGCAACGCAACCTGACCGCCGCCGACGGAACGCCCGTCTATTGGGAAACGACGCCGCATCATGAGGAGAGCGGGTCCAGCACGATGCTGGGCTTCTGGATCTACATCATGAGCGACTGCCTCATTTTCGCGATGCTGTTCGCGTCATGGGGCGTCTATGGCCGCAATTTCGCGGGCGGCCCCACCTCGCACGAACTGTTCGATCTGAAACTGGTGGCGCTCAACACCGCGCTGCTGCTGTTCTCGTCGATCACTTACGGTTTCGCGATGATCGCGGCGCATGCGAAGCGCAAACAGGCGACACTCGGCTGGCTGGCGGTGACACTGTTGTTCGGCCTGGGCTTCCTCGCGATCGAATTATACGAATTCTCGCACTTCATCCACGAAGGCGCGGGCCCGTCGCGTTCGGCGTTCCTCTCCAGCTTCTTCACGCTGGTCGGCACCCACGGGCTGCACGTCACCTTCGGCTCGATCTGGTTGGTCGTGCTGATGGTGCAGGTGTCGCGCAAGGGGCTGCTGACCGCCAATGTGCGGCGGCTGGAATGCCTGTCGCTGTTCTGGCACTTCCTCGACGTCGTGTGGATCGGCGTCTTCACCTTCGTCTATCTGCTGGGGTCGATGGCATGAGCGCGCATCAACACGAAACCGACGATCATGGCGCCGGCGGCGCGGCGCATGGCACGCGGCGCGATTATATCACCGGCTTCCTGCTTTCGGTGGTGCTCACCGCCGTGCCGTTCGCGCTGGTGATGAGCGGCGTGATCGCGGACAAGACGATCACCGCCGGGATCATCATGGCGTTCGCGGTGGTGCAGATCGTCGTCCACATGATCTACTTCCTCCACATGAACGGCCGCTCGGAAAACGGCTGGACGCTGATGGCGCTGATCTTCACGATCATCATCATCGTGATCGCGCTGGCGGGTTCCTTGTGGGTGATGATCAACATGAACTATCACATGATGCCGCCGATGCCGGAGGTGCATAGCGTGCATACGATGGACATGGGCGGGATGTGAGCAGGGCCACGCCCGACACCTTTCCCCGGCCCGCTTCGCCCCATCGGCGAGGCGGGCCGTTGCCGTTTGGCGGCAACGCATGAAGTCGATCGCGGCGCGGCTGCTGACGATCGCGGCGATCCTGGGCTTTCTTGCGCTCGGCGTGTGGCAGGTCGAGCGGTTGCAGTGGAAGCGTGAACTGATCCGGCAGGTGGAGGCGAAGCTCGCCGCAGCGCCGGTGCCCGCGCCACCCGCCACTTATCGCGCAGGCAAGGCGGATACCTACACCCGCGTCGTGGCGCGTGGACAATGGCTGCCCGGCCATGACGCCTATGTGCAGGCGGTGACCGCGCTGGGCGGCGGTTATTGGGTGATGACCCCGCTCGATACGCCGCATGGCCGGATCATCATCAATCGCGGTTTCGTGCCCAACGACATGCGCGGCCGCGCACCCGCGGCGAGCGGCGCGGCGAGCGTCACCGGGCTGCTGCGGCTGAACGAGCCGGGCGGCGGCTTCCTGCGCGCCAATGATCCGGCCGCCGATCGCTGGTATTCGCGCGACGTCACCGCGATCGCGGCGGCGCGCGGGCTCGGCCCGGTCGCGCCGTGGTTCATCGACGCGGGCGCGAATGGCGACGCATGGCCGCGCGGCGGGCTGACCATCGTCACCTTCCGTAACAGCCATCTGAGCTATGCGCTGACCTGGTTCGCGATGGCCGCGCTGCTCGCCGTGCTGGCGTGGCGCGCGTGGCGCAAGGGGGCCGGGTGACCGCCATTCCGCGCCCGGACGATGCCGCGCGGCGCAACCTGCTGCTGCTGATCCTGCTGCGCTGGCTGGCGGTGGGCGGGCAGCTGGTGACGATCCTGGTGGTCGAATTCGGCATGGGCATCCGCCTGCCGCTCGCGCCGATGCTGACGACGATCGGCGGGCTGGTGGTGCTGAACCTCGTCCAGCTCGCCACCGCGCGCTTCCCCGTCACCAATGCCGAACTGCTCGGCGCGCTGCTGATCGACGTCACCGCGCTCAGCGTGCAGCTCGCGCTGTCCGGCGGCGCGACCAATCCGTTCATCACCCTGTTCCTGTTGCAGGTGGTGCTGGGGGCGGTGCTGCTCGAAACATGGTCCAGCTGGCTGCTGGTCGCGGTGACGAGCGGGGCGTTCGCGCTGCTCGCGGCTGTCCACCGCCCGCTGCCGCTGCCCGCCGGCTTCGCCAGCCGGTTGTCGGTGCCCTATATGGTGGGGAGCTGGCTCACCTTCACGATGGCGGCGGTGCTGCTCGTCATGTTCGTGACGCGCAGCGCGCGCAACCTGCGCCAGCGCGACGCGCACCTTGCGGCGATGCGTCAGCGCGCGGCGGAACAGGAACAGATCGTGCGGATGGGATTGCTGGCGAGCGGCGCGGCGCACGAACTGGGCACCCCCTTGTCGACGCTGTCGGTGACATTGGGTGACTGGCGGCGCGAGGCGGATGTACGCGCCTATCCCCGGCTCGCCGCTGAGATTGCCGATCTGGAAACCGAGGTGGCGCGCTGCAAGGAGATCCTCGCCGGCATCCTGTTCGCCGCCGGCGAGGTGACGGGGGAGGCACCCGCGCGCACCACGCTGCGCCGCTTCGTCGGGCGGATTATCGCGCGCTGGGGCGGGGCGGTGACGCTCGACGATTGCCTGTGGCGCGATCCGCCGATCGTTGCCGATCGCGCGCTGGCGCAAACGCTCGTCAACCTGTTCGACAATGCGATCGAGGCCGGCGCGACCGCCATCACGCTGACGCTCGCGCTCGATGACAATGAGGATGGCGACGAGGAGATCGTGATCGCGGTGCGCGATGACGGACGCGGCTTCCCGCCCGATTTCCTCGACAGCATCGGCCGCCCGTATCAGAGCACCAAGGAGCGGCGCGGCGCCGGGCTGGGGCTGTTCCTCGCCACCAATGTGCTGCGCACGCTGGGCGGATCGCTGATGGCGAGCAACGACGCACATCGCGGCGCGATCGTCACGCTCCGGCTGCCGCTCGCCGCGCTCGCGCTGGAAGAGGCACCCGTGGAAAATGTCGCGCGGGGCGAATGGGGCCGGGATGAATGGGCCGAGGGGGATTGGAAATGAGCGTCGGCCGGTTGCTGATCGTCGAGGATGACGCGATGTTCGCCCGCACGCTCGGGCGCTCGTTCGAGCGGCGCGGCTATCAGGTCGAGGTGCTGAACGGCCCCGATGCGGTGGAGGAAGTCGCGCGGCGCTTCGCCCCCGATCATGCGGTGATCGATCTGCGGCTCGGCGGCGGCGCTTCCGGGCTGACCTGCGTTAAGATGCTCCATGCGATCGATCCGGCGATGCGCATCGTGGTGCTGACCGGCTTCGCCAGCATCGCCACCGCGGTTGAGGCGATCAAGCTCGGCGCGACCAATTACCTCACCAAGCCCGCCAATACCGACGATATCGAGGCCGCCTTCGCACGGGTGGACGGCGATCCCGGCGCCGACATCGCCACCCGCGCGACGAGCATCAAGACGCTGGAATGGGAACATATCCATCAGACGCTGGTGGATACGGATTTCAACATATCGGAGGCCGCACGCCGCTTGGGGCTGCACCGGCGGACGCTCGCGCGGAAGCTGGAGAAGCGGCATATCTGAGGCGGGAGGGGTGGCGGGGCGCGCGCCATTTGTCGCCGTCCGTTGGTGAAGTTGGCTTGCTCGAAATCGGTCGATCGTTCAACTTCATCTTGTTCGGGCGCGGTTCTGGGGGTGAGAAGCGGTGGGCAAGTGGTTCGGCGGTATAGTCACTGCGCTGGTCATCCTGGCGATGACATCAGCGTTGGGCGCGTGGTTGAAGGCGCCGATCGACGATTGGGTGAGTCGGGATCGCCTGCAGGCTGAGGTTCAACTCGCTCCATGGTATGCGCGTCCAGCTGTACCGGCCCAGTCGAAACAGGCGTCCGCTTCCGACGATGCGCTGAATAATGCGCTGGCGAAGCTCCGCGTTGACGCGGACAGCTCGGATTACGGCATCGCTCGCGTCACTGTTACTAACGATAGCAGCAATCCGGTTACCAATATAAACTTCCGACTCATGCCGCCGCTATCCGCGCAAGACGCCTTGATTATTGATGCCGCCGGTAAGACGAGCAGTCTGCACGATGTGAACAGAATCATGCTTCCAGATATGAAGCCCGGCGACAAGGCGCTCGTCTATCTTTGGGGTAATTACAGCTCCTATCTCTTTCCGGAGCGATTCCGCACCTATTCGTCCGCCGGCCGTTTCCGCGTGAACTATGATTGGCCCACGGCGCAAGATCGAGCTTACGAAAGCGGCATAGGCCGCTTCCTCGACGACTACGCGGTGTCATTCGTATGGGTGAGTAGTGGAGCACTCACATTGCTCTTCGGCTTGATGGCCGCCGTATACAATGGCTATTATAAGCTTCTGCTGAAGGACGAAGGGCATTATAACGCAGAGCGAACTCGCTACCTTGCGGACCCGGAGAAATTTGAACCTAAATCGACGGTTTCGGTTGCGCTGGAGCTGTCAGCCCAGCAGCCCGTATCCGCCCCGTAGATGGCAGCTCTCACTAATCAGATTCCCGAAAAGCGGCACGTCGACTAACCACCACTAACGGGCGTTCACGCCTTCGAGCAGCGGGTGCGGCCCGGTGACCTTCGGCACGCGGCCGAGGCTCACCGGGCGGGCGTCTGTCAGAAGGCGGCGATTCCGGTGATCGCGCGGCCGAGGATGAGCGCGTGGACGTCGTGCGCGCCTTCATAGGTATTGACGGTTTCGAGGTTCATCAGGTGGCGCATCACCTGATATTCGCCGGAAATGCCGTTGCCGCCGTGCATGTCGCGCGCTTGCCGCGCGATATCGAGCGCCTTGCCGACATTGTTGCGCTTGACGATCGAGATCATCTCGGGCGCGAATTTGCCCTCGTCCATCAGCCGGCCGACGCGCAATGAGGCTTGCAGGCCGAGCGCGATCTCGGTCTCCATGTCGGCGAGCTTCTTCTGATAAAGCTGGTTGGCGGCGAGCGGGCGGCCGAACTGGTGACGATCGAGCCCATATTGCCGCGCGGCGTGGAAGCAAAATTCCGCTGCGCCGAGCGATCCCCACGAAATGCCGTAGCGCGCGCGGTTGAGGCAGCCGAATGGCCCCTTTAGCCCCTGCACCTCAGGGAGCAGCGCATCCTCGCCGACCTCCACATCATCCATCATCACCATGCCGGTGATCGACGCGCGCAAGGAGAGCTTGCCCTCGATCTTCGGCGCGGAGAGGCCCTTCATGCCTTTTTCGAGGACGAAGCCGCGGATGCCGCCGCCATGCGCATCGGATTTGGCCCAGATCACGAACACGTCCGCGATCGGCGCGTTCGAAATCCACGTCTTGCTGCCGGAAATGCGATAGCCGCCGTCGGTCTTCACCGCGCGGGTCTTCATGCCGCCGGGGTCCGATCCCGCGTCCGGCTCGGTCAGGCCGAAGCAGCCGATCCATTCGCCGCTGGCGAGCTTCGGCAGATATTTCCGGCGCTGCTCTTCCGATCCGTAAGCGTAGATCGGGTACATCACGAGGCTCGACTGGACGCTCATCATCGAGCGATAGCCCGAGTCGATCCGCTCCACCTCGCGCGCGACGAGGCCGTAGGCGACGTATGACGCGCCGACCCCGCCATATTCTTCCGGCACGGTGGGGCCGAGCAGGCCCAATGCGCCCATCTCGCGGAAGATTTCCGGATCGGTGTGTTCGTTGGCGAAAGCATCGATGATGCGCGGGGCCAGCCGATCCTCGGCATAGGATCGCGCGGTATCGCGCACCATCCGCTCGTCATCGCTCAACTGATCGTCGAGCAAAAAGGGGTCCGCCCAATCGAACGCGCCCATGCCGGCCATCACCATCTCCTCACGTCTGCGTGTCGCTTCGCGGGAATGGCGATGATTGTCCAGAGGGCGCGGGCAGCAAAAAGGGCCGTCCGCCAACCGGCGAACGGCCCTTTTGCCAAACGATCCGGCCGATCAGGCGAAGCGGACGGTCGCCGTCGTGCGGCGGCGATGGCGCATCGCACCCGCGACGCCGCCCATGCCGAGGATCATCAGCGCCCAGGTCGCCGGTTCCGGCACCGCGCCGATCGCGCCGGCGGTGAAGGAGACGAACCCGCCGTAGCTCGAAAACGCCTGCGCGTTCTTGTAGCTGACCGACAGGGTCTGCAGCCCGGCGAGGACCGGCAGCGAGATCGTGCGATCCTCCAGGATGCCGGTGCTGTTGATGTCGAAATCGACGCCGTTCAGCGTGACCTTGGTGAAATCAAGGTTGGTGAGCGTGAGCTTCAGCCCGATCGAGCCGACGAAGCCGAACACATCACCGTCCGACGGCACGGTGAAGTTATAGACGTCGGTCCCCGAACGGTGCGGGTTCAGGTTTCCGAAGGCGCCGCTCAGCGTGCCGAGCACCGGAACCAGGTTGATCGTCGTTGCCGCCGAAGCCGGCGCTGCGACGAATGCCGCGGCGGCTGCCGTAGCGAAGAAAGCCATCGTCTTCATCATATCACTCCCCGAACTGTCGGGGCGGCGGATGCCGGGTTTCCTGCATTAATAAAAGATTAACGTGGCGTTGCAGTGTTCCAATTTGGAACGCGAGCGAAAGGCTCAGCCCAGCTCATGGGCGTAGCGCGGCTGATCGATTGCGAGCGTATCGAGCGCGCATGCCTTCATGTGCGCGATCAGCCGGGCATCGTCCGGCGCGATGTCGCCATGGCGGATCGCCTCCACCAGCAAGCGATCGAGCGCGTCACGGTCTCCGGTGTCGTCGCGCCCGAGCAGCGCGGCGATGCGGGTGGCGGCGCGGGCATCGGCGGACGCGCCGAGCGCCATGTCGCGCGCCGCGATCTCCAGCGCGTTGCGTGCGACGCGGAGCGTGAAACCGCTCGCGCTGCCGTCGACCGGGAGCCAGCCGGCGACGCCCGCTACCAATGCCTCTGCGGTGGGATGAGTGATCATGCGGCGCTCCGTTCGATGATGGCGACGATATCCGCCTCGGTTTCCGACAAGCGCCGCCCGATCACGGCGCGTTCCGGCCCGGCGGAGGTATCGGCGGCCCAGCGCGCGTGCATCATCGTGGTCATCACGCCCCATTTCAGGCTGCCGAGCATCTGCCAGAAATCGACACGCTCCTTCGCGATTCTCGTGCCGCCCGCCGCGACATAGCCATCGAGCAGATCATCGAGATCGCCGAACCCGCCGACGCGATGCTGCGGCCGGCCGAAACGCCAGCTGTTGGTGCAGATCCAGCCGATATCCTCCGCCGGATCGCCGATATGCGCCAGTTCCCAGTCGAGCACGGCGGCGAGCCCGGTTGCGGGATCGACCATCAGATTGCCGTTGCGGAAATCGCCGTGGACCAGCGTGAGATCGGTCGTCTCCGGCACGCGGCGCTCCAGCCAGCGGAACGCGGCCTCGATCGTCGGGCGGATCACGCCGGCTGTGCGCCAGGTTTCCTCATAATTGGCGAGTGTGGTGCGGATATCGAGCGCGGCCAGCTCGGCGACCGGCGGGGTGGCGTGGATACGCGCGAGCGCCGCGCCGCATTGCCGCGCCAGCGCGGGGCGAATCGCGTCGAACGCGGGATCGGTGGCGATGCGCTTGCCCAGCGTCTCGCCCGAGACGCGGCGCATGACATAAGCCTCGCCCAGCCCGTCCGCCTCCGTGCAGATATGCACCACCTCCGGCGCGGGCACGCCATGCGCGACGGCCGCCGCGATCAGCTCCGCCTCGATCCGGAGCGGCGGCTTGTTGCCGGGATGGGTGGCGAGGGGGGAATTGCCGCGACGCAGGATGAGCTGGGTCGATTCGCCGGATGCGGGAACCAGCGTGAACGCCCATGTCTCCATGCTCGCCCCGCCGGTGAGCAGCCCAAGATCGGCGATTCGCGCCTGTCCGCCCGCCATTGCCGGCGCAAGTGCCATAAGTCTTTCCGCAACGTCCGCCATATGCTTCCTTGTCATTTCAGGCTGGCCATTCATGCCGCGCTGCGTCAAATTGCATAGAACACTAAGGTTTGTTCGGAGAGGATCAATATGGATTTCGCACTGCCCCAGGATCTGATCGACTATCTGGCCGAACTGGATGCCTTCATCGAGGCGGAAATCAAGCCTTTGGAAGACGCGGACGATAATGTCCGCTTTTTCGATCACCGCCGCGAATGGGCGCGGACCGATTTCGAAAATGGCGGCCTGCCGCGCCACGAATGGGAAGAGCTGCTGCGCGAGGCGAAGCGCCGCGCCGACAAGGCGGGGCATCTGCGGTTCGCGCTGCTGCCCAAATTCGGCGGGAAGGGCGGATCCAACCTGTGGATGTGCGTGATCCGCGAATATCTCGCCTCAAAGGGGCTGGGGCTGCATAACGATCTGCAGAACGAGCATTCGATCGTCGCGAACAATCCCTTCGCCAAGATGTTCGACGATTTCGGCACCGACGAGCAGAAGGCCGAGTTCATCCCCGGCATGCTTGATGGCACCAAGCGCATCACCTTCGGCCTGACCGAGCCGGATCACGGATCGGACGCGACTCACATGGAAACGCGCGGCGTGCGGCAGGAGCGCGACGGCGTGTCCGGCTGGCTGCTCAACGGCGAGAAGATGTGGACGACGGGCATGCACGTCGCGACGCATTGCGCCCTGTTTGCGCGGACCAGCGGCGAGGATGGCGCGGCGCGCGGCATCAGCTGCTTCCTCGTGCCGTCCGATGCGCCGGGCGTGCAGATCGAGGAATATCTCTGGACCTTCAACATGCCGACGGATCACCCGCGCGTCAGCTTCAACGACGTGTGGGTGCCCGACAGCGCGATGTTCGGCCCCGCCGACACCGGCCTGCCGCTGGCGCAGAGCTTCGTCCATGAAAACCGCATCCGGCAGGCGGCCTCCAGCCTGGGCGCGGCGGTTTACTGCATCGAGGAAGCGGTGCGCTATGCCCGCCAACGCAAGCCGTTCGGCGAGGAACTGGCGCGCAATCAGGCGATCCAGTTCCCGCTGGTGGAACTCGCCACGCAGACCGAGATGCTGCGCCTGCTGATCCGCAAGACCGCGTGGGAAATGGATCAGATGCCGCACCCGGAGGTGGAGAAGCGCCTCTCCGACAAGGTCAGCATGTGCAATTACTGGGCGAACCGGCTGTGCTGCGAGGCGGCCGATCGCGCGATGCAGGTACATGGCGGCATCGGCTATTCGCGGCACAAGCCATTCGAGCACATCTATCGCCACCACCGCCGCTATCGCATCACCGAGGGCGCGGAGGAGATCCAGATGCGCAAGGTGGGTGCGTTCCTGTTCGGCTATCTCGGTCCGCGTCGGAAGGAATTCGCTGAGCTTGGCTGGGATGATGTGGATTACCGCACCGAGAGCCAGATTCGCCCGCGCAGCGGCTGGCAGGCGATCGGGACGCAGCGTTGAGCTGACTGTCGCCCCGGCATGAGGCCGGGGTGACGGCGCGCGGGGCGGCCGGCATCCGGCGGATGCCGGGCCGCCGCCGTCGCCGACGTGGGCGGCACGGGACTTGCGAGACGGCGCCGAATCGGCATAACAAGAGTTACGGAACACCGATGCCCGCAGGGCGGCGAGGGAGAGGGCTATGCTGAAGACACGGTTCACCGAGGCGTTCGGGATCGAATATCCGATCGCGCAGGGCGGGATGCAGTGGGTCGGCCGCGCGCCGCTGGTCGCCGCGGTCGCCAATGCCGGCGCATTGGGCTTCATCACCGCGCTCACCCAGCCGACGCCCGAGGCGCTGGCGAAGGAGATCGCGCGCTGCCGCGATCTGACCGACAAGCCGTTCGGCGTGAACCTGACGATCCTGCCGACGATCACGCCCCCGCCTTATGCCGAATATCGCCGCGCGATCATCGAGGGCGGGGTGAAGATCGTCGAGACCGCGGGTTATAAGCCGCAAGAGCATGTCGACGATTTCAAGGCGCACGGGATCAAGGTGATCCACAAATGCACCGCCGTCCGCCACGCGCTTTCCGCCGAGCGGATGGGGGTCGATGCGATCTCGATCGACGGTTTCGAATGCGCCGGCCATCCGGGCGAGGATGATATCCCCGGCTTGATCCTGATCCCGGCGGCCGCGAACAAGGTGAAGGTGCCGATGCTCGCGTCGGGCGGGTTCGGTGACGGTCGCGGGCTGGTCGCGGCGCTCGCGCTGGGCGCGGACGGCATTAACATGGGCACGCGCTTCTGCGTCACCAAAGAGGCCGAGATTCCCGAAAGCTTCAAGCAGCAGATGGTGGCGAACGACGAGCGCGCGACCGATCTGATCTTCCGCACGCTCCACAATACCGCGCGCGTAATGAAGAATGCGGTGAGCCAGGAGGTCGTCGCGATCGAGCGGCGCGGCGGCGCGAAGTTCGAGGACGTGCAGCACCTCGTCGCGGGCAAGCGCGGCGTCGCGGCGATGGAGAATGGCGATACCGATGGCGGCATCTGGTCCGCCGGCATGGTGCAGGGGCTGATCCATGACGTGCCGACCGTGAAGGAACTGGTCGATCGCATCGTCGCCGAGGCGGAGGAAATCATCGACGGCCGGCTCGCCGCGATGGTTCACCGCCATGCGGAAGCGGCGGCGTAAGCGCGTGATCCGCGCGGCTTTGACGCCGGGCGGGGGCGCTATCTCAGCGAATCAATCCGGCCAGCCGCCGGTCTGCCGCAATGCCTCGCCCAGCATGATCGCGGCGGATACCGCGATGTTGAGCGAGCGGAAGCCGGCGCGCATCGGCACCCGCACGCGCAGATCGGCGCGATCGTGAACCGCTGGCGGCACGCCAGCGCCCTCCGAGCCGAACAACAGGATGTCGTCGGCGCGGAAATTCGCCTGCGGCAGCGGAATCGCGCCGCTAGTGGTGGCAAGCACGATCCGCCCGCCGGCCTGCGCGATGAAGCTCGCCCAGTCGGCGTGGCGCGTCACATCGGCCGCGCCGGCATAGTCCATCCCGGCGCGGGCGAGCGCGCGATCGCTCCACGGAAAACCCATCGGCTCGATCAGATCGACTCCGGCGCCCATGCAGGCCGCGAGCCGCAGGATCGTGCCGACGTTGCCCGCGATATCGGGTTCATAGAGGGCGATGCGCATCGCCGCGTGATTAGCGCGCGCGGGTTTCCGGCGGAAGGGCGCGGTCGTTACGATGATGGATTAGCGCAAAATGCTGTTGGCAGCGGCGGGGGGCGCGGCTATCAGGCCCGAGCCTCCGTGGGGACGGTGGTCAAAAGGTGGGCGTGGGAGGATCGAGATCCGCTACGATGCGCCCGCCCGGCAGGAAGGGACAAGGGTTAGCGAATGGCGACGGTCGAAGACACGATTCCCCCGGGTGCGAACCCAGTCCGATATCTTGAGGAAGATCACGATCCCCGCCGCCGCGATTTCATCAATATCGCTGCCGTAGCGTGGGCCGGTGTCGGTGCGGGCGTCATCGTCCTGCCGCTGATCAACCAGATGAACCCGTCCGCGGACGTGCTCGCGCAGGCGACCACCGACGTCGATCTGTCGAAGATCGCGCCGGGGCAGGCGATCAAGACGATCTTCCGCAAGCAGCCGCTGTTCGTGCGCAACCTGACGCCGAAGGAAATCGCCGAAGCCGATGCGGTGCCGCTGAACACGCTGCGTGACCCGCAGACGCTGGAGCAGCGCACCAAGCCGGGCAAGAAGAACTGGCTGATCACGCTCGGCGTGTGCACCCATCTCGGCTGCGTGCCGCTGGGCGCCGGCGAGGGCGAGAATCGCGGGCCGTTCGGCGGTTATTTCTGCCCGTGCCACGGCTCGGCCTACGATACGGCCGCGCGCATCCGCCAGGGACCGGCGCCGCTCAACCTGCACGTTCCCGATTACACCTTCAAGTCTGACACGGCCGTCACGGTCGGTTGAGGTAGCGCAAGATGAGCTTTCCCTGGGCCAAACATTATGAGCCAAAGCAGCCGCTGATGCGGTGGCTGGACGAGAAGCTGCCTCTGCCGCGCCTCGTCTATAATTCGATCGGTGCCGGTTATCCGGTGCCGCGCAACCTCAACTACTGGTGGAATTTCGGCGTGCTCGCCGGGGTGGCGCTGGTGTGCCAGATCATCACCGGCGTCGTGCTGGCGATGCATTATGCGCCCAACGCGCTGGTCGCGTTCGGCTCGACCGAGCATATCATGCGTGACGTCAACGGCGGCTGGCTGCTGCGCTATGCGCACGCCAACGGCGCGTCGATGTTCCTGCTGGTCGTCTATGTCCATATCGCACGCGGGCTATATTACGGCTCGTACAAGGCGCCGCGCGAGATGGTGTGGCTGCTGGGCGTCGTGATCTTCCTGCTGATGATGGCCACCGCCTTCATGGGCTATGTGCTGCCATGGGGCCAGATGAGCTTCTGGGGGGCGCAGGTTATCACCGGCTTCTTCTCGGCGATACCAGGCGTCGGCGAAACGATCCGCATCTGGCTGCTGGGCGGTTTCGCGCCCGACAATGCCGCGCTGAACCGTTTCTTCTCGCTCCATTATCTGCTGCCGTTCGTGATCGCGGGCGTCATCATCCTGCACATCTGGGCGCTGCACATTCCGGGCTCGAACAACCCGACCGGCGTGGACGTGAAGGGCGAGCAGGATACGGTGCCGTTCCACCCGTATTACACCGCCAAGGATGGCGTCGGCGTCGGCGTGTTCTTCCTGGTGTTCGCGGTGCTGGTGTTCTTCGCGCCGAACCTGCTTGGCCACCCGGACAATTATATCGAGGCGAACCCGCTTTCGACCCCCGCGCACATCGTGCCCGAATGGTATTTCCTGCCGTTCTACGCGATCCTGAAGAGCTTCACCGCGGATCTGATCCTGCCGGCGAAGCTGTGGGGCGTGCTCGCGATGTTCGGCTCGATCCTGCTGCTGTTCTTCCTGCCGTGGCTGGATTCGTCGCCGGTGCGTTCGGCCAGCTATCGTCCGAAGTATCGCTGGTTCCTCGGCGTGCTGCTCGTGGACGTGCTGGTGCTCGGCTATGTCGGCGGGGCGGAACCGATCGCGCGCAACGTGATCATGGGGCAGATCGCGTCGGCTTATTACTTCGCGCACTTCCTGATCATCCTGCCGATGGTCGCGCGTTCGGAGCGGCCGCGCCCGCTGCCCAATTCGATCACCGAAGCAGTGCTGGCAAAGCACGGCGAAACACAGCCGGCCCAACCGGCGCTGGCACACTGAGCCGAACAGGGGACTGACAAGACAATGGTTCGTACCATCGCACTCCTGATCGGCGCGGCGTTCCTGACGGCGCTCGGTTTCGCGCTGTTCGGCACGGTGAAAACCACGATCACCGATCCGACGCCCGAATCCGCCGAGCACGTCTTCCGCGTCGAGCCGGAAAATATCGGGCTGAAGTCCGCCGGCCTGTTCGGCAAGTTCGATCAGCAGCAGGTTCAGCGTGGCTTCCAGGTTTACAAGGAAGTCTGCGCGGCTTGCCATTCGCTGAAATACGTCCACTTCCGCGATCTCGCCAAGCTCGGCTATTCCGAAGCGCAGGTGAAGGCGATCGCGCAGGGCTGGGTGATCGAGCAGCCGAGCATCAACCCGGATACGGGCGAGGCGGCAACGCGCAAGAACGTGCCGGCCGATCCGTTCCCGTCGCCGTTCGCCAACGAGGTCGCCGCGCGCGCCGCGAACAACAACGCGCTGCCGCCTGATCTCTCGCTGATGGCCAAGGCGCGTGAGAATGGCTCCAACTACGTCCACGCGTTGTTGATGGGCTATCGCGATCAGCCGGCCGAGCTGGTGAAGGAATTCCCGGGCTCGGTGACGCCGAAGGGGCTGCACTATAACCCGGTGTTCGCGAACCTGAACATCGCGATGCCGCCGCCGCTGACCGCCGACGGTCAGGTCACCTATGCCGATGGCACCAAGGCGACCAAGGATCAGATGGCGCGCGACGTCGCCGCCTTCCTGACCTGGACGGCCGAGCCGAACCTGGAATCGCGCCACGGCGCGGGGCTGGCGACGGTGCTGTTCCTCGCGATCTTCTGCTTCCTCGCCTGGGGCGCGTATCAGAACGTGTGGCGCGACCTTAAGCATTGAGGATTGGCCGCTCCTTCACCGCGTGAAGGGTGCGGGTAGATGAAACGGCGGCCGTGGTGCGAACCCCGGCCGCCGTTTTGCGTTTGGATAGCGCGAGCGCAGTCGCGCGGATGGAGATGCCGGTGAATGACGATCTGAAGGCGCTGATCCGCACCATCCCGGATTTCCCCAAACCGGGGATCGCGTTTCGCGACATCACCACCTTGCTCCTGTCGCCGGCCGGGCTCGCCGCGAGCGTCGAGCGGATGGTAGCGGCGACCGACGGGCCGATCGATCTCGTCGCCGGGATCGAGGCGCGCGGCTTCCTGTTCGCGGCCGCGCTGGCGGTGCCGCTGAGGGCCGGGGTGCTGCTGATCCGCAAGGACGGCAAGCTGCCGGGCGCGACGATCGCGGAGGATTATGCGCTTGAATATGGCAGCGACCGTATCGCGATGCACGCCGATGCGCTGGCGCCCGGCGCACGCGTGCTGCTGGTCGATGATCTGATCGCCACTGGCGGCACCGCGCGTGCCGCGATCCGCCTGCTGCGCAAGGCTGGCGCGGTGGTGACGCAGGCGCAATTCCTGATCGACCTCCCCGATCTGGGTGGCGCGGCCGCGCTGGCGACGGATGGCATCAAGGTCGATGCGCTGGTGGCGTTTCCGGGGCATTGACGCGCCGCCCGCCGGGCGGCGCGGAGGCATCATCGCTCGATCGCGCCGGATCGAGAGCGCGGCGGTGACCGCAGCGGACAGGATCGAGGAGCGGCTCGTCCACATGCCTTCCAGTAACAGTCGAGCCGCGTGCGCCGATAGTGGCGCAAGGAGGCGGCCGGCATCGTAGCGGGCAATGTATCGCGCGCCGGGCACGCTTGATCCTGAACGGTGGAGAACAGGCCAGTTCAGCGGCGCTTCACACCCCCCGTCACATAATGACCACAGTTGGTTTCGCAGGCGGAGGAACATTCGTCGGCGTTCCATTATTGGATTGGCCGCTGATGCTGTGCGTGGATCGCCCGGCTTGTGGGAGAAAGACAATGGATCGGAAACGCATCATGCTTGTGGCGCTGATTGGCGCGGCAGGGATCGGCGTGTCGGGCTGCGTCGACGATTATGGCTATGGCGGCATGTCGGTCGGCTATGGGGCGCCGGGCTATTACGACGGCTATGGCGGCTACGGCTACGGCGACGGTTATTGGGGCTGGTACGGCGACTATTACTATCCCGGTACCGGCGTGTACGTTTATGATCGCGGGCGTCGGCCATATCGGTGGAACGGCGATCAGCAGCGTTACTGGCAGGGCCGGGGCGACAGCTATTGGCATGGCCGCCCGGGCGGCAACGGTCAGGCGGCAAGGCCCAATCCGCGCGCGAACTGGCATGATTTCCGTCGCGGGCCGAATGGCGGCAATCATGGCGGCAGGCCGGGCGGCGGGCGGCCCCCGCGCTGATATCCGCTTTAGCTAGACGCCCGAGAACGGCGGATCTGATTGGATGGCGCGGAGCAACGGATAACGCGCCATCCAATTCTTGTCCGTGATCCGCTTGTCGAAAATCGCACGCTTCCGTGCGACGAAAGTTTCCGTCGGGACGAGGCGCAGGAGGTAGAGATCCTCCAGCCCGAAAGGCGCATTCACCTCGATCACGCCATCGGCCGCCAGCCGAATCGCCACGGCGGTCGCGGTCTCGGGCCAGAAGCGCATCGCATCGCGGACCGATCGGTAAGGCCGATCGCCATTACGCACATGCATTCTCGCCTGATTCCTGACCGACCAATCGAGTTCGGGAGCGGCGATGCGCAGCCGGCGCTCCAGTGCCGCATCATTATCGTGGGCGAGGTTGCCGCGATCGAAGTACAGCACATCGACATCGCCGTGCGGCATCGCGGGCGGACGCCCGTGGAGGTGATCCCACACCGCATCGCGCACGAAGCCCGCGCCGATCCAGCAATCCGCCAAACCAAGCGACCCGACGATCGCCAGCGCCGCCATGCGCCGATCGTCCGCCGCGATCAGCGCAACGAGATCCGCCTCGCGCGACACGCCGCCGCGTCCCGTCACGCCGTTGCGGTCGCCCCCGATCGAGTGCGGATCAGGCCGTTCGAGATCATCGTCATGACCGGTACGTCATGCTGGTTGAACACCGTCATGCGGCTCTTGAAGATGCCCATTTCCGGGCGGCTGGCGGACTGGCGCTTCTCGATCACCTCGGTCTCGCAACGCAGGGTATCGCCGGGGAAAACCGGCGTGAGCCAGCGCAATTCGTCAATACCGGGGGAGCCGAGCCCGGCCTGTTGATTGTGCTTCAGATTTTCGACGATCATCGACATCACCATCGCGCAGGTGTGCCAGCCGCTCGCCGAAAGCCGCCCGAAAAAGGTCTGGGCGGCGGCTTCGTCGGAAAGGTGGAAGGGCTGGGGATCATATTTGCCCGCGAACTCGATCACTTCCTCACGCGTCACCTGATAGGCGCCGAAGCTGGCCTTCGTGCCGACCGCGATATCCTCGAAATATTGCATCCTGACCCTTTCGCTTATTGCTTGTTGAGCACCGCGCGGAACGGCGCGTCGTTGCCGTCGAGCCCGACCCCCGCCGGCAGCCCGAGCAGATCGCGCAGCAGCGGCGCGATATCGACATTATCGAACGTCGGCAGCTTGCGCCCCGCGATGAACGCCGGGCCGTTGGCGATGAACAAGGCGCGCATGTCCGCCTGATCGTTGTCATAGCCATGCTCGCCGCGCGTGAACGGTTTTGCGGGCGCGGTCTTCATCGCCATCCAGCCATCCTCCGCGAGGCAGAAATACGGGGGCACGCGGACGTTGCTGCCATAATGGAAGCGCGCCGGAATCTCGCCTTTGCGCCAGCAGGTGAGATGCGGGTGCGGCTTGAGCAACACCGCCGCGACCGCCGCATCGCGGCCGGGGGCGGGGACGAAGCTGACATAGGGGCCGGCTTCGATGATCTGCGCGTCGTCGGGGCTGATGAGCTTGTCCAGCGCGATCACGCGGTCGCTGGAGGTCGGCGCCATGCCATGATCGGCGACGATCACTAGATTGGCGGGCTGGCCGAGTTGTGCCAGCCCCGCCGTCAAATCGCCGATCCAGCGATCGACCTCGCCCACCGCCGTCGTCACTTCGCGGCTGGCGGGGCCGAACTGGTGGCCGGCGGTGTCCACCGTATCGAAATAGAGCGTGATGAAGCCGGGGCGCGTGGCGGGGGGGCGGCGCAGCCAGTCGATCACCGCATTGACGCGATTCTCGCCGGGCATCTGTTGGGTGAATTGCTGCCAGTCGTCCGGGCGCATGCCATTGGTGACGTTGTTCGGCCATTCCGCCGCGCGCGTGCCGCCCCAGCCGACGCTGGAGCCGGGCCAGAACATCGAGGCGGCGTGGATGCCGGCCTTTTGCGCGGTTACCCACATCGGCTCGGCGGTATTCCACCAGAAGGGATCTTCGGTCGCCATGCTGAATTTCTCGGCCGGCCGGGCGGGGTCTTCCATGTTGTTGGCGACGATGCCGTGGCGATCCGGGCGGAGGCCCGTAACGAGCGTCCAGTGATTGGGGAAGGTCTTGGACGGGAAGGACGGACGCATCGCCGCCGACACGCCGCTTGCCGCGAGCCGCGAGAGATTCGGGCTGACGCCGCGATCGAGATAATCCGGGCGGAAGCCGTCGATCGAGATCAGGATGGTGACGGGCGCGCGGTGCTCCGCTGCGGCCGGCGCGTTCGCGACCGGCGCCGGCTGGTTCGCCGGCGGCAGGCCATGCGGGGTATAAGGATAGGCGCAGCCACCCAAAGCGGCGAGCGCGGCGAGCACGAGGGTGCGACCGATCATCCTCAAGCGCTTACGCGCGGCGGATGACAGGTGGAAGGCACAATCAGCGCGCCGCGCTTATGCGTCAATGCATCCCGGCCAGCATCCACACCGCCATCGCCACCATCATCACATTTTCGGTCAGCGAGACGAAGCCGAGCGGCACGTTCGACGACCCGCCGACACAGGCGCATTTCAACTCGCGCCGATCGAGATAGACCGCCTTGAACACGGAAATCGCGCCGATCCCGCCGATCACCAGGGCGAGCGGAGCGGCGAACCATGTCAGCGCACCCGCGACCATCAGCACGCCGGCCAGCCCCTCCAGGAACGGATAGAGATAGGCATAGGGCACCCACCGCGCCGCGAGCAGATCGTAGTTCACGAACATCGAGGAGAATTTCTCGACATCCTGCAATTTGAGCAGCGCGAGCACACACATGCTGAACGCGATGAACCATTCGCCTGCGCGGATCGTGAAGGGGGAGCCGAACACGGCATGGCTCGCGGCAAGCGCCATCAATGCGGTCATCGCGAACAGCGCGATCACCGGGCGATAACTGGTCGCGCCGGGGGCGGGCACGGTCTTGCCGAAGAAACGGCGCAGATCGTCATAACCGCCGACCCGTTCGCCATCGATGAAAGTTTGCGGCGTGGTCTGCACATCATATCGCGCCTTGAAGGCATCGGTTTCGGCGCGGGTGGTGAGCCAGCGATCATCGACGCGATAGCCGTGGCGTTCGAGCTGCCATTTCGCCTTCACGCCATAAGGGCAGGTGTGGCCGGGCATGACCATACGATAGAGCGTGGCGCTCTTGCTTGCGGTGGTATCCATGCGTGCCGATATAGGGGCCGTACCATGGTACGGAGTCAAGCGATGGCGGCAATGACGATCGGTGCGCTGGCGAAAGCGGGCGGCGTAGGCGTGGAAACGGTGCGTTATTACCAGCGGCGCGGGCTGATCGAGACGCCGCCGCGCGCCGGCCACGGGATCGACGGCGGCATCCGGCGCTATGACGCGGAGGCGCTGCGCCGGCTGCGCTTCATCCGCGCGGCGCAGGGCGCGGGGTTCACGCTCGATGAGATCGCCGAGCTGCTCGCGCTCGATGCGGGGGAGGATCGCGCGGCGGCACGCGCGCTCGCCGAACACCGCATCATCGTGCTGGACGCGAAGATCGCCGAGCTTGCCGCCGCGCGCGAGTCGCTGGCGCGGCTGGCGCGATCCTGCGCGGCGGGCGAGGGCGGGGGGTGCCCGATCATCACCGCGTTCGAGGGATAAGCCCACGCCGATCGGCTCCCCGCCGCCCCGGCATAACGCCGGGTGACGGGGAGCCTGCGGAACTACATCACACGTTGAAGCGGAACAGCATTACGTCGCCATCGTGGACGAGATATTCCTTGCCCTCCTGTCGAAGCTTGCCGGCCTCGCGCGCGCCGGCTTCGCCGCCCAGCGCGACATAATCGTCGAACGCGATCGTTTCGGCGCGGATGAAGCCGCGTTCGAAATCGGTGTGGATCGCGCCGGCGGCCTGCGGTGCCTTCGATCCCGCCGGAACCGTCCAGGCGCGCGCTTCCTTCGGCCCGACCGTGAAGAAGGTGAGCAGGTGGAGCAAGGTATAGCCGGCGCGGATCACGCGGGCGAGGCCGGTTTCGGCCAGCCCCAGCTCGGCGAGGAACTCACCGCGATCCTCCATCGGCATCGTCGCGATTTCCGCCTCGATCGCGGCGGAGACGACGACGGCTTCGGCGCCCTCGGCCGCCGCGCGTTCGAACACGCGCGCGGACAAAGCGTTGCCGTTCGCCGCACTCGCTTCCTCGACGTTGCAGACATAGAGCACCGGCTTGGCGGTGAGCAATTGCGCCTGCGCGAACAGCCGCTGCTCCTCGACATCCTTCGGCTGGGTCAGCCGCGCGGGTTTGCCCTCACGCAGCAGATCGAGCGCCTGCCCCAGTACGCTGGCGGCGATTTTCGCTTCCTTGTCGCCTGACTGGCCCTTCTTGATCAGATTGGGCACGCGCTTTTCGAGACTTTCGAGATCGGCGAGCATCAGTTCGGTCTCGACCGTTTCGGCGTCGGCGATCGGATCGACCTTGCCCTCGACGTGCGTCACGTCGCCATCCTCGAAGCAGCGCAGCACATGGACGATCGCGTCCACTTCACGGATATTGCCGAGGAACTGGTTGCCGAGGCCCTCGCCCTTGGAAGCGCCGCGCACCAGCCCGGCGATGTCGACGAAGGCGAGCTGCGTCTCGATGATCTTGGCCGAACCGGCGATCGCTGCGAGCTTCGCCAGGCGCGGATCGGGGACGCCGACATTGCCGACGTTTGGCTCGATCGTGCAGAAAGGATAGTTCGCGGCCTGCGCCGCCGCCGTCTCGGTCAGCGCGTTGAAGAGGGTGGACTTGCCCACATTGGGCAGGCCCACGATGCCGCAGCGGAAACCCATATTCGTTCCTCAAGAAGGGGGATGCGGGCGGCCGTACAGCCTCCGCCCGCATCGCGCCACCCCGAGGATCGGCTCAGCGATGGTCGTGCGGACGTTCCGGATGCTCGCGCGGCGGCGCGGCAGGGCGGGGCGCATGCTGTTCGGCGGCGCGCGCGACCTGCGCCTGCGCGCGTTGGGCGGACTCCGCGGCGCGGGCCTGCTGTTGCTGCGCGTGGGCCTGTGCCTCCTCCGCACGCGCGGCGCTGGCCTGTTCGCGGCGCGCGTTATCGGCGGCGCGAGCCTGCTGCTGTTCCATCCGCGCGGCCTGCTGGTGCTGTATCTCGTTGGCCTGTTGTTCGCGACGTTGCGCCATCGCGGCGGCGCGGCTTTGTTGTTGCTCGATCCGTGCGGCCTGTTGACGTTGGGTCTGCTCGAGTTGCTGTTCGCGATGCTGCGCGACGCCGGCGGCGCGGGCCTGTTGTTGCTCCGCTCGCAGGGCCTGCTGACGCTGCGTCTGGCCGGCTTGCTGTTCGCGGCGCGCCATGTCGGTCGCATGGGCCTGTTGCACGCGGGCGGCTTGCGCCTGTTCGCGGCGCGCGGTGTCTGCGGCGCGGGCCTGTTGTTGCTCCGCTCGCACGGCCTGTTGGCGCTGCATCTGGCCGGCTTGCTGATCGCGGCGCGCCATGTCGGCCGCGTGAGCCTGTTGCGTGCGGCCGGCCTGCGCCTGCATCGCCTGTTGCTGCTGCTGACGTTGCGCGACCATCCGCGCCTGTTCCTGCTGGACGCGGGCGGAATCGGCGATCTGGGCCTGACGTTCCTGTTGCTGGCGCATCGTCGCTGCGTTTCGGCGCTGTGCCGCCACGGCGGCGTCGTGCGCCAGCACCGCTTCTGCGGCGACCGCGCCACCCGCAACCACCGCTGCCGCGGCCGGCGCGAAATGGTTGCGATTTTGTGCCCAGGACGCCTGTTGCCATTGCGTAGGGATCGCGCGCGGCGGCGGCGCGGAGCGGAAGCCCTGGGCCTGCCATTCGGCGAAGCGATTGGTGTCGGCGGCGCGGCGCACCTGCTCCGCCTGCCAGTGGCTTTGCGCGGGGGCATCGGTTTGCGCATAGCTCGCCCATATCGGCTGGCGCGCGCGCACGGCGCCCCATTGCTGCTGCGCGCCGAACCAGCCGCCGCGTTGATTGTTCCAGCTCCCGGCGCTGATCGGGATGCGCTGCTCACGCGAGGCGCGCCACAGATCACGCCCGCGCACCAGATAGCGCGAGGCATAGATCACCTGTGGCCCATAATCCGCCCACGGCACGATCGCGCCATCGGCGGCATAGACCACGGCGAGCTGGCCATCGTCATAACCATAGGAATAATAGGGATCGCGGACGAAATACGGCTGATCCGCGCCGGGCCGATAATAATAAGTGCGATACCCCCCGGAGACCGGCTCCGCGAAGACCACCGAATCATCATAGCCCTGCCATGCCCACGGCTGGACGCCCTCATAGTCGAAGCCGTAATCGGGCGGGGCCTCGCCCAGCGCGTCGCTGAAGCGATAAGCGGCGTCGGCATAGGCATAGCCTGCGCCGCTGCCCGGATCGCGCACCCGCACGGTGCGGATCGGCGGGGCTTCCGGCAACGCGGCCACGCGGGGCGCGGCGGTGATGGGGGCCGCCGGCGCGTCGGTCATCGGCAGCGTCGCGGGCAGATCGGGGAGCGCGGCAGCGGCGCTCTGGTTGTTCAAAAGCGCCTGATTGTCGCTCGCGGCGGGCTTGCAGCCGGCCAGCGCGAGCGCGGCGAGCGCGACCGAGGCGCCGAAACGGGAAAAGCGAAATCCAGCCATCGCAATGCGACTCCCTTCTTCCTCCCGGCTAATATGGGCACATAGCGCGATGAAGATGAACGGGTTCTGGGCGCGCGGTTAATCCCGCAGCAGGATTTTGAACGATCAGCTATAATTGAAGCTGATGCTGATCCGTTCGTCCTTCGCGTCGCTCGGCATCACTTCGTGGCGCAGCCAGCTTTCCCACAGGAATACGCTTCCGGTCGCGGGCTCGGCATAAACGAAAGTATCGGGGCGCAACGGTGCGGCCATCAGCATCGGCAGACGCGGGTCTTCGAGCTTGAGCGCGCCCGATCTCGCCGGCACCGCGACATAGAAGGTGCCGGAGATCACGCTATGCGGATGGATATGCCCGGAATGGGTCGCATGGCGCTTCATCACATTGACCCACAGGCTGTCGAGCTTCAGCCGCCGGCCGCCCAGATCGAGTTGCAATTCGCTGGCGAAGGCGGCGACATGCTTGTCCAGCCGACGCTTCAGCGCGGCAAAGGCGGGATCGCGCGCGGGCAGATCGTTGAGCGAGGCATAACTGGTGTAGCCGCGATAGCCGTGCGCGCGCGACCATGCGCGGCCAGCGCCATCCTCCTGCGCCAGCACATGCGCCGATTGTTCGAGATCTGCGATCAGCGCCTCGTCGGCGATGCGGTCTTCGTAGAACAGGGTGGGAAACAGCGTGCGGATCGGCATGGGGCGGGGCCTTGTTCGAAACGGGGAAGGGGGAGACGGCGGCGGCTCAATCCCCCAGCCGGAGCGCCACGTCGTTCATGAAACGCGCGTCGTCATCACCGGCGAGCCATGGTGCCTCCGCCGCGACCGCGCCGAGCAGATCGGACAACGGATCGATCTCATTCTTGGCGTAATTGCCGAGCACATAGCCGGTGACGCGATCCTTGTGACCGGGATGGCCGATGCCGATCCGCACGCGGCGGAAATCGGGGCCGAGATGCTGGTCGATCGAGCGCAGCCCGTTGTGCCCGGCGGTGCCCCCGCCGCGTTTCACCTTGACCTTGAACGGCGCGAGATCGAGTTCGTCGTGGAACACGGTGAGCGCGTCTACATCGAGCTTGTAGAAGCGCAGCGCCTCGCCGACACTGCGGCCGCTTTCGTTCATGAACGTGGCGGGCTTCAGCAGCAGGATCTTCTCCGATCCCAGCCGCCCTTCCTGCACCCAGCCCTGAAACTTCTTCGTGACCGGGCCGAAATCATGCACGACGGCGATCGCGTCGAGCGCCATGAACCCGACATTGTGCCGGTGCATCGCATATTGCGGCCCCGGATTGCCCAGACCGACCCACAATTGCACGCGCATTCCCTCCGATATGAAACGGGCGGGGGGACGTTGCCGTCACCCCGCCCGAATTGGCTAGCAGACGATCGGGCGAATTACTCCGCCTTGTCGCCTTCTTCCTCAGCCGCAACCTCGGCCGCGCCTTCGGTCGACTTGAGCGCCGACGGGGCAACGATCGTCGCGATGGTGAAATCGCGGTCTTCGATCGCCGAAGCGGTGCCCTTAGGCAGCTTCACGTTCGAGATGTGGATCGATTCGCCGACATCGAAGCCCTTGAGCGAGATCGCGATCTCACCGGGGATTTCCGCCGCGTCGCACACCAGCTCCAGCTCGTGGCGAACGATGTTGAGCACGCCGCCCTTCTTCAGGCCGGGGGCTTCCTCTTCGTCCGCGAACACGACCGGCACCGCAACGGTGACCTTGGCGTGCGCGCTGATGCGCAGGAAATCGACGTGGACCGGACGATCGGTGACCGGGTGGAAATGCACGTCCTTCGGCAGCGTGCGCTCACCGTTGACCATGACGACCGAGTTCATGAAGTGCCCGGTGCCGAGCGCCTTCACGAGCGCCTTTTCCTCGAGATGGATCGAGGTGGGCTCTTTGTTCTGGCCGTAGATCACGGCGGGTACGCGGCCTTGACGACGCAGATCACGGGAGGCTCCCTTGCCAATCCGATCACGCGTCTCGGCTGCGAGCGTCAGCGTATCGCTCATACAATATCTCCGAAACGAAAGTGGTTCATCTCCCGCCACGCCTCCAGGGATGACCATGACGGGAAGCCGGCGCGCTTAGCGGGACGCGACGAAAAAAGCAATGATGGGGCGGATTCGCCCTCAATACTTAATCCGCACCGCCTTCAGCTTGTAGCGCAGCAGTTCGTCCTGCACGCTGCCCTTGCCCGCCAGATGCCCGGCGCCGACCGCGATGAACACCGTGCCCGGCGTGCGCATGCGCTCCGCGATCCACCCCGCCCATTGCTTGTTGCGGTTGAGCAGCAGCGTTTGCGCCACCTCGGGGGAATCCTCCAGCGAGGCGTTCATGTCCTTCGCCAGTTCCTCGGGCCGCCCGGCCGCCCAGTCGGCGACCATCTTGTCCATATTTTCCCGCGCCTTGGGCAGTTCGTCGATCGTCGAGGAGAGCAGCTCGACCTGTCCCTTTTGCGAGAGCCTGTCGAAGATGGACAGCTGCCCTTCGAACGTCTCCAGCCCCATTACCTGCTTCTTCTGCGCCTTTGCCGCGCGGGTCAGGATGCCTTCGGGGCCGTTCGCGGGATCATAACCGATCTTTTCGAGCGGCAGGATCGACAGGCTGATCGCGGCGAACCACGGGCGCATCCGATCGAATTGCGACAGCGCCAGCCCGTTCTCGGTCAGCGCGGTGGCGAAAGCGGCGCGCTTTTCCGGCGGCAATTGCTCGGTCAACGTCGGGCCGTTGGGCGCGAAGGCCTTGGACAGCACCACCTTCTGCTGCGTTTCCTGATCCGGCTCGACCATTTCGAGGACGAGCGTGCCGGAGCGATCGAACGCCTTCTTCACCGCCTCGTCGAACCACGACAGGCCGGGTTTCAGCACATGGATCGTGCCGAACAGATAGATCGTGGTGTCCTTGTCCTTCACCACCCACAAAGCGGGATCGGCGGGCGTCGTCGCGACCTGTGGCGCGGGCTGCGCGCAGGCGGGAAGGGCGAAGGCGAGCCCGAGGGCGGCGAACGAAGCGGCGAATGAGCGGAACAATGCGGTTCGACCTCGTGTCAAAAGTAACAGGGTGTGACTTACTCATACCCTTGCCTGTTGGCGAGCCATCCGTCATTGCGCGCGCGCGATGAATATGAGGTCAACAGACACGCCGCTGAGCTTTCAGGACATGATCCTGCGCCTCCATCAATATTGGAGCGAGCGCGGGTGCGTGATCCTCCAGCCCTATGACATGCGGATGGGCGCGGGCACTTTTCACCCCGCGACGACGCTGCGTTCGCTCGGCCCGGAGCCGTGGAAAGCCGCCTTCGTCCAGCCCAGCCGCCGCCCGACCGATGGCCGCTACGGCGAAAATCCCAACCGGCTCCAGCATTATTACCAATATCAGGTGATCCTGAAGCCCAGCCCGCCGGATCTGCAACAGCTCTATCTCGGCAGCCTTGCCGCGATCGGGGTGGACATGAGCATCCACGATATCCGCTTCGTCGAGGACGATTGGGAAAGCCCGACGCTTGGCGCATGGGGGCTCGGCTGGGAAGTGTGGTGCGACGGGATGGAGGTGACCCAGTTCACCTATTTCCAGCAGATGGGCGGCTATGATTGCAAGCCGGTCGCGGGCGAGCTGACCTACGGGCTCGAGCGGCTGGCGATGTATATCCAGAACGTCGACAATGTGTACGACCTGCGCTTCAATGACGAGGGCGTCAGCTACGGCGACGTGTTCCTCGAAAACGAGCGCGAGATGTCGAAGTGGAACTTCGAGGTCGCGGACACCGACGCGTTGTTCGATCTTTTTCGCAAGGCGGCGGCCGAATGCGAGAATGCGCTTGCGGCGCAACTGCCGCTCGCCGCTTATGAGCAGGCGATCGAGGCGAGCCACATCTTCAACCTGTTGCAGGCGCGCGGCGTGATTTCCGTGGCGGAGCGGCAGGCCTATATCGGCCGCGTGCGTGATCTCGCCAAGGCGAGCTGCGCGGCGTGGATCGAGAAGAACACGCCCGCATGGCAGGCGAAATATCCCGAATGGAATGCCGCGTGACCGATTTCCTGCTCGAACTCCGCTCGGAGGAAATCCCCGCCCGGATGCAGGCCAAGGCGCGTGACGATCTTGCCCGGCTGTTCGCGGCCGAGCTGGCGCAATCCGGCATCGCCGCGACCGAGACGATCACTTATGCCACGCCGCGCCGGCTGACGCTGATCCTGCGCGGGCTGCCGCAGGCGACCGAGGCGGTGCGCGAGGAACTGAAAGGCCCGCGCTCGTCCGCCCCGCCGCAGGCGCTGGAGGGTTTCCTGCGCAAGACCGGCCTCACGCGCGAGCAGCTTGAGGAGCGCGACGGCGTGTTCTTCGCGGTGATCGAGCGCCCCGGCCGCGCGACCGCCGAAGTGCTCGCCAGCGCGATCCCCGCCGTGATCCGTGCTTTCCCCTGGCCCAAGTCGATGCGCTGGGGCGCGGAATCGCGCTCGACAGAGAGCCAGCGCTGGGTGCGCCCGTTGCATGGCATCGTCGCGCTGTTCGGCGGCGATATCGTTCCCGTCACGGTGTCTGGCGTGGAGAGCGGTGCGGCGACGCTTGGCCATCGCTTCCACCATCCGGGCGCGATCACGATTGGATCGGTGGCGGATTATGCCGAGAAACTGCGCGCCGCCCATGTCATCGTCGATCAGGACGAGCGGATGACGATCATCCGGACTCGCGCCTCCGCCTTGGCGCGCGAGGCCGGGCTCGAACTGATCGAGGACGAGGGGCTGGTTGCGGAGAATGCCGGGCTGACCGAATGGCCGGTGCCGCTGCTCGGCCGCTTCGACGCGGCGTTCCTTGAGGTGCCGCCCGAGGTGATCCAGCTCACCGCGCGGGTGAACCAGAAATATTTCGTGTGCCGCGATGGCGCGGGCAAGCTGGCGAACGCCTTCGTCTGCACCGCGAACATCGCCGCGACCGACGGCGGTGCGAAGATCACGGAGGGCAACCGCAAGGTGCTCGCCGCGCGGCTGGCCGATGCGCGCTTCTTCTACGAGACGGACCTAAAGGTGCCGCTGGAAGAACAGGCGAAGAAGCTCGAGAAAATTGTCTTCCACGAAAAGCTCGGCACCGTTGCCGACAAGGTGGAGCGGGTGGCGAAGCTGGCGGAATGGCTGGCGAGCGAAAAGATCGTCCCCCGTTGCGATCCGAAGCTGGCGCGCCGCGCGGCGGAATTGTGCAAGGCCGATCTCGTCACCGGCATGGTCGGCGAATTCCCCGAGCTTCAGGGCCTGATGGGCGGATATTACGCCGCCGCGCAGGGTGAGGATGCAGCGGTCGCCGAGGCGATCCGCGATCACTACAAGCCGGTCGGGCAGGGCGATGACGTGCCGACCGCACCGGTTACGGTGGCGGTGTCGCTGGCGGATAAGCTGGATACGCTGGCCCGGTTCTTTGCTGCTGGGATGCCGCCCACGGGTTCAAAAGATCCGTATGCGCTTCGACGCGCGGCACTGGGCTTTTTAGCCCTGATCGTGGACAATCGGCTCCGTTGTTCATTCAAACGCCTTTTGATCGAGACCGGCGCTGCTTCCGCGTTTCCGGAGCTTGAAGCCTTCCTCATCGACCGCCTCAAGGTCCAGCAGCGTGAAGCCGGCGTTCGGCATGACCTGATCGACGCGGTGTTCGCGCTTGGTGGCGAGGACGATCTCGTTCGGTTGCTCGCGCGCGTCCATGCGCTGCAATCGTTCGTGACCACCGATGACGGCGCCAACCTGCTCGCAGGCTACAAGCGCGCGGCGAACATCCTCAAGAAAGAGGGCGTCGAGTCGGCCGAGTGGAAGCCGCTTACGTACACGCCCGAGAACGATGAGGCCGCGCTGATCGCGGCGCTTGACGCTGCCGAGCCGGCCGCCGCCGATGCCGTCGGCAACGAGGACTTTGAGGCGGCGATGGCCGCGCTCGCCACGTTGCGCGCACCGATCGATGCATTCTTCGACAGTGTGACGGTCAACGACGCCGATCAGGACAAACGCGCCGCGCGGCTCGCATTGCTTGCGCGCGTTCGTGCTGCAGTGCACAGCGTCGCCGATTTCTCGAAGATCGAGGGATAAGGCCCCCTCGTTCCGGAATGTTCGACCTATCTATTTCGCGTCCGCAGCGAAAACAGACACTTGGGGATAGAAGATGACGCAATACGTCTATCGGTTCGGTGGTGGTGTTTCCGATGGGGGCAAGGGCGACAAGTTTCTGCTCGGCGGCAAGGGCGCGAATCTGGCCGAAATGGCCTCGATCGGGCTGCCGGTTCCTCCCGGATTCACCATCTCGACCGAGATGTGCACGCGTTATTATGAGGATGGCGAGCAATTCCCCGCCTCGCTGCGTGACGAAGTGGCGCAGGGCATCGCGCATATCGAGGGCGTGACCGGCAAGAAGTTCGGCGATGCCTCCGCTACGGGCGCGGGGCCGCTGCTCGTCTCGGTCCGCTCCGGCGCGCGGGTGTCGATGCCGGGCATGATGGATACGGTCCTCAACCTCGGCCTCAACGACGCGACGGTCGAGGGGCTGGCCAAGGTTTCCGGCGACGAGCGTTTCGCGTGGGACAGCTATCGCCGCTTCATCCAGATGTATTCGGATGTGGTGCTGGAACTGGATCACGGCGCGTTCGAGGAAGCGCTGGAGATCGCCAAGGAAGATCAGGGCTTTACGCTCGATACCGAGATGTCGGCGGCGGACTGGAAGGCGCTGGTTGGCGAATATAAGCGGCTCGTCGAGGCGGAATGGGGCAAGCCCTTCCCGCAGGACGTGCACGATCAGCTGTGGGGCGCGGTCGGCGCGGTGTTCGGATCGTGGCAGGCGGAGCGCGCCAAGGTCTATCGCCGCCTTAACGACATTCCGGGCACCTGGGGCACCGCAGTCAACGTGCAGGCGATGGTGTTCGGCAACATGGGCGATACGTCTGCGACCGGGGTTGCCTTCACGCGCGATCCCTCGACCGGCGAGAACGTCTATTACGGCGAGTTCCTGATCAACGCGCAGGGCGAGGACGTGGTGGCGGGCATCCGCACCCCGCAATATCTGACGCTCGCCGCGCGTGAGGCGGCGGGGGCCAAGGCCGCGTCGATGGAAGAGGCGATGCCGGTGGTCTACGCCGAGCTGGCGGCGGTGTTCGACCGGCTCGAAAACCATTATCGCGACATGCAGGACATCGAATTCACCGTCGAGGCGGGGAAATTGTGGATGCTCCAGACGCGATCGGGCAAGCGCACCGCCAAGGCGGCGCTGAAGATCGCGGTCGAGATGGCCGATGCAGGGCTGATAACGCGCGAGGAGGCGATCGCGCGGGTCGATCCGCAGGCGCTCGATCAGTTGCTTCACCCGACGCTCGATCCCGATGCGGCGCGCGACGTGCTGACCAAGGGCCTGCCCGCATCGCCGGGCGCGGCGAGCGGCGCGGCGGTGTTCGATGCCGACACGGCCGAGCGCTGGGCGGCGGACGGCAAGGCGGTGATCCTCCTGCGCACCGAAACCTCGCCGGAGGATATCCATGGCATGCACGCGGCGAAGGGCATCCTGACCGCGCGCGGCGGGATGACCAGCCATGCGGCGGTGGTAGCGCGCGGCATGGGCCGGCCGTGCGTTTCCGGTGCGGGCGCGCTGTCGATCGACGCCAAGGCGAAGATCGCGCGGGTTGGCTCGCGGGAGGTGCGCGAAGGCGAGACGGTCACCATCGACGGCACGACCGGCGAAGTGATGGCGGGTGAGGTCGCGACGATCCAGCCCGAGCTGATCGGCGATTTCGGCACGCTGATGGAATGGGCCGATGCGGTGCGCCGCCTCAAGGTGCGCGCCAACGCCGAAACCCCGCTCGACTGCCGCACCGCGCGCGAATTCGGCGCGGAGGGCATCGGGCTGTGCCGCACCGAGCATATGTTCTTCGATGCGGCGCGGATCACGGCGGTGCGCCAGATGATCCTCGCGGCCGATGAGGCCGGGCGACGCGTCGCGCTGGAGAAATTGCTGCCGGAACAGCGCAAGGACTTCCTCGAAATCCTTGAAGTCATGGCCGGATTGCCAGTGACGATCCGCCTGCTCGATCCGCCGCTGCACGAATTCCTGCCGCATGAGGAGGCGGAGTTCGCAGAGGTCGCCGCCGCGGCGGGCGTGGATGTGGATACGCTCAAGCGCCGCGCGGCGGAGCTGCATGAGTTCAACCCGATGCTCGGGCATCGTGGTTGCCGGCTCGGCGTTACCTACCCCGAAATCTACGAGATGCAGGCGCGCGCGATCTTCGAGGCGGCGCTGGATGTGGCGGACGAGTCCGGCGAGGCGCCGATCCCGGAAGTGATGATCCCGCTGGTCGCGACCAAGCGCGAGCTGGAACTGATGAAGGCGGTGGTTGATCGCACCGCAGAGGCGGTGTTCGCGGAACGTGGCAAGCGGGTCGACTATCTCGTCGGCACGATGATCGAGCTGCCGCGCGCCGCGCTGCGCGCCGCCGAAATCGCGGAAGCGGCCGAATTCTTCTCGTTCGGCACCAACGATCTGACGCAGACCACGCTGGGCGTGAGTCGAGACGATGCCGCGCGCTTCCTGACCAGCTATGTCGAGAAGGGCATCTACGCCAAGGATCCGTTCGTCAGCCTCGATATCGAGGGTGTGGGCGAGCTGGTGGAGATGGCCGCCGAGCGCGGGCGCTCGACCCGGCCGGGGATCAAGCTCGGCATCTGCGGCGAGCATGGCGGGGATCCGGCATCGATCGCGTTCTGCGAATCGGTGGGGCTGGATTACGTTTCCGCTTCGCCTTACCGTGTGCCGATCGCACGCCTGGCGGCAGCTCAGGCGGCGCTGAAAAAATAGGAGAGCGCTTGTGAAGCCATGGGCCCGCTATCTCGTAACTGCGGTAGTGGGTGTTGTGGCGGGGCTGGGCAGCGCGATCTATACGGTGCGGGCCGGCGCGCTTGGCTCGAATGTGACGATCGGTCCATGGGCGACCGGCAGGGATTTCGGCTCAACGGAGCAGGGCGCGCGGACGCGGGCGGTGGTCGCGCGGCGCGGGCTGCTCGCGCTGCCGGCGCGGGAAGCGCGCTATTACACCGCCTCGGTCGATGATGCCGGGCGCTCGCTCGAGGGGCGGTGCAGCTATCGCGTGACGGGCGGTGCGCTGCCGGGGCGCTGGTGGAGCATGACGCTGTATGACGGCGACGGCTATCTCGCCGGTGACGGGCCATACTCGATCGAAAGTGCGGCGATTCCGGCAGAGAATCAGGGGCGCTGGACCATCCTCGTCTCGCCGGAGCGGCAGGCGGGGAATTGGTTGCTCACCGCCGGGCTCAAGCATTTCGATCTGACCTTGCGCACCTATCTGCCGCCCGATGCGGGCAAGGCCAATCCAGCGCGCGACCAGTTACCCAGCATCCGGCGGGAGGCATGCGCATGATGCGGCGTTGGGCGGGGCCGATCGTGCTGGCGTTGGTGCTGGGGCTGATCACTTATTACGTCACGTTGTCGCGCACCCCGCAGACGCTGATGGCGGCGGCGGTTTCGCGACTGGGCAAGGGGGGGATGAACAGCTTCACCCATGCGCCGCTGGCCACCAGCAAATCGCGCGCGGTGGTGCGGCCGAGCCCGGATCTCGCTTATTCGACCTGCCCGTTCGATTTGTCGAAGGGGCCGCTGGCGGTCGCGGTTGCCGCGGTGCCGGCGAATTACTGGTCGCTATCCGTGTTCCAGGCGAACACCGATGTCGCGTTCATTCGCAACAATATCGAGACGGGCGGCAAGCCGGTCGCGGTGGTCGTCGCGCAGGAGGGACAAGCGGTGCCCGCCGGCGCGGAGGTCGTGCGGGTGAAGGGCGCGCGCGGCGTGGCGCTGATTCGCATTCTGGTTGACGATCCCGCGCGCTTCCCGGCGATCGAAACGGCGCGGCGCGCGGCGACCTGCCGGATAATCGGCGCCGGTTGAGCGACGCGGCGGGTCAGGCGGCCGTGGCGCCCTGATCACGCAGCAATTCCCAGTAACGTGATTGCCGGATGCTGCCGTCCGGGCGCACGCTGTCGCGCACGCCCTTCGCCACGAACCCCGCCGCCTCGATCACGCGGGCGGAGCGATCATTGTCGAGCGCGGCGGTGAGGCCGATCAGGCGGACGCCGAGGCTATGGAACATCCATTGAAAGCTGCGTGCGGCGCCCGCCCGGCCATTGCCCGATTGCTGCCGGTCGACGCGGATCGCGCCGGCCAGTTCGGCGGCCGAGCGTTCGGGCCAGATGGTGAAATAGGAATAACTAATGACCGCGCCGTCATCGTCCAGCGCCACCGCGAGGATCGCTTCGCCGTTCGCCTGCTTGCGGCGCGCATCCTCCACCCATCGGCCGATCGATTCGATCGTGAACGGGCGCGGCAGATCATAGATCGGGTCCGACACGGCGGGATCGCGCAGCAGCGCGAGCAGCCCCGCGACATGCTCCGGTCCGGCGATTGCCCGTTCCGGGCCGAGCGCGGCGAGATCGGGCGCGCGCACCGCGCTGCGGATCGCCTCCGCTTCCTCCGGCGGGACCGACAGGACGGTCATGGGTGGGGCGCTCATCGCGGCGTTTCTCCGGGCGGTGGGGCCGGAAAGGATGATGGGCCGTCGCCGCGATGTCCAGCCGCCCCGGCTCAGCCCCGCTTGCGCGCCTGACGATAGGTGCCGAGCACGCGCACCCATTTGGAATGGAAGCCCAGTTCCTCCATCGCGCGATCGAACGCCGGGTCGCCGGGCCGCCCCGCCACATCGGCGTAGAATTCGGTCGCGGCGAACGTGCCACCGCGCTGATAACTTTCCAGCTTGGTCATGTTGACGCCGTTCGTCGCGAAGCCGCCCATCGCCTTGTAGAGCGCGGCGGGGATGTTCTTCACCTCGAAGATGAAGGTCGTCATCCACGGCCCATCGCCCACCGTCGGTCGGCCCCCGCGCGCCAGCATCACGAAACGCGTGGTGTTGTGATCGGCATCGGCGATATCGTTGACGAGCAGTTTCAGCCCATAGATTTCGGCAGCCGGCGGGGGCGCGAGCGCGGCGGTGCGGGCATCGCCGATCTCCGCCACCATCGCGGCGGCGCCGGCGGTATCGGGATAGGCGAGCGGCTGCATGTCATGCGCCTTCAGCCAGTGCCGGCACTGGCCGAGCGCCTGCGGGTGGCTCATCGCCTCGCGCACTTCATCGCGTGTGCCGATGCCCATCAGCGCGTAGCGGATCGGCAGGAAATGCTCGCCGGTGATCACCAGCCCCGATTCGGGCAGCAGGAAGTGAATGTCCGCCACGCGGCCGTGGAGCGAATTTTCGATCGGGATGATCGCCTGCGCCGCGCGCCCTTCCTTCACCGCGTCGATCGCGTCCTCGAACGAAAAGCACGGCAGCGGCAGGCCGTCCGGGAAGGCTTCGAGCGCGGCGACATGGCTGTTCGCGCCCGGCGCGCCCTGAAACGCGACCGCGCGCTCCGGATCGGCGGCTGCGGCTGCGGTCATCGCGGCGACGATCGGGCGGGCGGGGGCGGCAAAATTCTCCATCTTGGGCACGGCCGTTAGCGGGAGAACCCCATTCAGGGAAGCGGAGAGGGTGTGTCGCGCGATCACTGCAACCGCCGCTTGCGGAGGCATCCCGGCTTTTCTATGGGGTTCGAGATAAATTTCAGGGGCGGTTTCACGATATGGACGATCGGAACAACACCATTGCGGGGTGGGTGCTAGCGGCATGTGGCGCAGCCTTGGGGTTGTCGATCGCCGGCGGAATGATTTTTCACTCCGGTCACGTCGAGAAATTTGGCTATCCGGTCGAGGCAGCTGAAGAAGGTGGCGCGGGCGGTGCGGAGGCCGCGGTGCCGATCGCGTCGCTGCTGCCGAAGGCCGATGCGGCCAAGGGCGCGGAAGTATTCAAGAAGTGCGCCGCGTGCCACACGATCAATCAGGGCGGCGCCAATGGCATCGGCCCGAATCTCTACGCAACGCTGGGTGACGAGATCGCGCATGGCAAGGCGGGCTTCGCTTTCTCCGACGCGCTGAAGGGCGTCAGCGGCAAGTGGGATTTCGACAAGATGAATGCGTGGCTGACCAGCCCGCGCAAGTTCGCCAATGGCACGAAGATGACCTTCGCCGGCCTGTCGAACGCGCAGGATCGCGCCGACATCATCCTGTATCTCAATCAGCAGGGATCGAACCTCCCGTTGCCGGCCGCTCCGGCCGCAGCAGCAGAGGCCGCGCCCGCTGGTGCCGCGCCGGCGAATGCTGCCGCGCCGGCGGAAGCCGCGGCAGGCGCACCCGCCAATGCTGCCGCGCCGGCCGCCGAATCGGCCGCGAAGAAGTAAACGCCTGGCAAGCGGCGCGACGCTTTCGTTCGCGCCGCGCGATGGCCGGATACGAAACGCGCCGGGAGGGAAGCCCTCTCCGGCGCGTTTGTGTATCTGGATGGATCGGGCGACCTTCAGCCGCCGCGACAGCGGCTCAGGCTGGCGGATTGTCCTGATAGAAGCGCTGGACGACCGCCCAACCCTCGGCAGCGGTCTCGACATAGGTGAAGATCTCAAGATCGCGCTCGGATACGACGCCTTCCTCGACCAGCGCGTCGAAATTCACCACGCGTTCCCAGAAATCCCGGCCGAACAGCAGCACGGGGATCGGCGCGATCTTGCCGGTCTGGATCAGCGTCAGCAGTTCGAACAGCTCGTCGAACGTGCCGAAGCCGCCGGGGAACGCCGCCAGCGCACGCGCATGGAGCAGGAAATGCATCTTCCTGAGCGCGAAATAGTGGAACTGCATGCTGAGCGCAGGCGTGACATAGGGGTTCGGCGCCTGCTCATGCGGCAACACGATGTTGAGCCCGATCGAATCGGCGTGAACGTCCGTGGCGCCGCGGTTCGCGGCCTCCATGATCGACGGGCCGCCGCCGGAGCAGACGACGAAGTGGCGCTTGCCTTGCTCGTCGCGCGGGAAATTGCTCGCGAGGCGCGCCAGTTCGCGCGCCATCTCGTAATAATGTGATTTGGCGACCAGCCGTTCCGCGATGCGGCGGCTTTTATCGTCGGTTGCCGCTTCGAGCAGCGCCTGCGCCTTTTCCGGCTCCGGAATGCGCGCCGAACCGTAGAAGACGAAGGTGGAGCCGATATGCGCTTCGTCGATCAGCAATTGCGGCTTCAACAGCTCAAGCTGGAAGCGCACCGGCCGCAGATCTTCGCGCAGCAGGAAGTCCAGATCCTGAAAGGCCAGACGATAGGCTGGATTTTCGGTCTGTGGGGTGGAGATGCCGGTCTTGGCGGTTTCCGCATCCTGCTTGGCGCGGGGAAAGACTCGGCTGGGTACGCGTGTTTCAGTCATCGAAAATTGTTAGCGACAAAAATTGGCGCGGTCATCCTCCAGATGCAGGTGATCGCGATGCGCGGCGTTGTAATCGGGTGACAATACCGTGCCGAACCGCTTGCACGCCGATTGATGCACCACGCGCAGGAATTGCCGCACATTCTGATCGGGCGAGTTCCAGTCATTGAGCACGGTGATGCGTCGCCCGTCTTTCAGAACGAACGCCCCGACGTCGATCGCGTTGGCGATCGAATGGCCCGATCGCCGGGCGGTGCCGGCGACGTTGCGACACGAATAGCTGCCCATGCTGTCGATTCGCGCCAGCTCGCTGCCGAGGATCTGGTAAGCCGCCGGGCCCACCGCGTTGCGCGCCCAGCCGGCATAGGTCCGCGCCTCGCCGCACCGCACCGCGCCGAGATTGGTGGTCGGCACCCCCACATCGAGCAGCTTGACCGTGCCGACGATCGCGCAACCGGGGCCGAACTGGCGATCGGGCAACGGCTGATAGTCGACGCCGAGCATGCGCAGATCGGCGAGGCATTGCGCGGTTTCGCGCTCCGAGGGGCCGGCGACCGGCGCACCTGGACGGGGAGGGGCCGAAGGACGTTCAACGCTTCCGCAGGCGGCGAGTGCGAAGGCGAGAAGCAGGGCGGATGGAATGCGCATCCGCCGACCATGGGGCGGTGCGGCGCGTCTGTCAGCCGTTAGCTGCCCCGGCCGATCGCCGGCGGCGCTCGCTTCGGCGCAGGAGCGGCGCCGCCAATCCGGCGCCGGCGGCGATGAACGGCTGGATCAGCAGCGCGCGCAGGCCGTGCGGCGCGGGCTCGTCATCGTCCACGCCGAAGCGGATCGGTGGACGCGTCGCGCCGGGCGCGCTGAACGTGCCCGCCAGCCGGTCGAACACCGCCAACACATTGCCGAGGTTGCGATTATAATGTTCCGGCGCGCACGAGTGATGGATCTGATGATGCGCCGGGCCGAGCAGCCAGCGCCCCCAGCGCGGGCCGAAGCCGATCCACAAATGGCTGTGCTGAAGGTGGGAAATGGTGACCGACGCGATCATCAGCAGCGCGTTGCTGCCGTATAGCGCGATCGGGGTGGCGGGCGGCCCCAGTATCAGCATCAGCCCGGCCTGCGTTGTGCCCAGCGTCACCGCGACGATGTTGAGGAACACTATCGTATCGACCGGGTGAACCCGCCCGTTGGTAAGCAGCGACAGGCTTTCTGCCTGATGATGAACCTTGTGAAAATGCCAGAAGAAGGCGACCCGATGCTTCAGCCAGTGATCGAGCCAATAGGCGAATTCAAAGGCGACGAACATGATGACGGTCGCGATCACCGCCGCCGCCCACCATGGCAGCCGCGCGGTGCCCGGGCCGCCCGCTAGCGCCAGCAGCGTCGCGCGCACCTGATCGGCCGAAACGAGCGCCCAGCCGACCGCCAGCCCGGCGAGCAGCACGCCGCCAAAGAAATAGCCCGCATCGGCGCGGCCCGACGCGGTGCCGAACTGGCGACGCGGCACGACGAGTCGCACCATCACCTTCAGCGGCACTCCGCGGCGATGGCCGCGCGGCACGGCCACGAGAATGAATACGAGCAGCGACAGCATGAGTGCGGCAATCGACAGGCTGGAACCGGGGGAAAGAAATGTCCCGCCGAGCTGCCGCCCCGCCGATTTGATCGCTAACCACAGTATATTGCTGATGTTTTCATGCATCGTCGCGGAGTTTAGCGGCGCCAATACTAGCGTTCGGTAAATGCGCGGGCGGAATAATCGATTGACGCACTGCGCAAAATCCTTAGGGCGGCCAGCGGGCCACGCGGTCCCAACGCCGCGCGTGCTCTCTGTGAGGAGAGTTAAATTGACTGATACGACGCTCGTTACCGGCGCCACCATTGCGCCTGCCAAGCCCGCCACCAAGCCGGCTCGCCCCCATTTTTCATCCGGTCCCTGCGCCAAGCCTCCGGGCTGGGATGCCTCGAAGCTCGCCACCGACGTGCTCGGTCGCTCGCATCGCTCGAAGCTCGGCAAGCAGCGGCTGCAATATTGCATCGATCTGATGCGCGAGCTGCTCCGCCTGCCGGATACGCATCGCATCGGCATCGTGCCCGGTTCGGATACCGGCGCGTTCGAAATGGCGATGTGGACGATGCTGGGCGCCCGCCCGGTGACGACGCTCGCTTGGGAAAGCTTCGGTGAAGGTTGGGTCACCGATGCGGCCAAGCAGCTCAAGCTCGATCCGACAGTCATTCGCGCCGATTACGGCCAGCTTCCCGATCTCAATCAGGTCGATTTCACCAACGACGTGCTGTTCACCTGGAACGGCACTACCAGCGGCGTGCGCGTGCCGAACGGCGACTGGATCGCCGCCGACCGCGAGGGGCTGACCTTCGCCGACGCGACCTCGGCGGTGTTCGCTTACGATCTGCCGTGGGACAAGATCGATGTCGCCACCTTCTCCTGGCAGAAGGTGCTGGGCGGCGAGGGCGGCCATGGTGTGCTGATCCTGGGGCCCCGCGCGGTTGAGCGGCTCGAAACCTACACCCCCGCGTGGCCGCTGCCCAAGGTGTTCCGCCTCGTTTCCAAGGGCAAGCTCGCAGAGGGCGTGTTCAAGGGCGAGACGATCAACACCCCGTCGATGTTGGCGGTGGAAGATGCGATCTTCGCGCTGGAATGGGCGAAGTCGGTCGGCGGCGCGGATGGGCTGATCGCGCGTTCGGACGCCAATGCCGCGGCGCTCGACAAGATCGTCGCGGAGCGTGAATGGCTCGGCCATCTCGCGCCCGACGCCGCCTCGCGCTCGAAGACCAGCGTGTGCCTGACGGTGGAGGGTGCCGACGAGGCGCTGATCAAATCGATGGCGGGCCTTCTGGAAAAGGAAGGCGCGGCATTCGACGTAGCCGGTTATCGCGATGCCCCGGCGGGCTTGCGTATCTGGTGCGGCGCGACGGTCGACACCGCCGATGTCGTGGCGCTCGGGCCGTGGCTCGATTGGGCCTATGCGACGGCGAAGGCCGCGTAACCATCCGTGTTTCCCCCGGCCGCGTGGGCCGGGGCCTTTCCCATCAGGTGCCCGGAAGGCACGAGATTTCGGCTTTTGCCGGAACGACGAGGTGAACCATGCCTAAAGTTCTCATCAGCGACAAAATGGACCCCAAGGCCGCGCAGATCTTTCGCGAGCGCGGCGTGGAAGTGGACGAGATCACCGGCAAGACGCCGGAAGAGTTGAAGGCGATCATCGGCCAATATGACGGCCTCGCGATCCGTTCTTCGACCCGGGTGACCAAGGAAATCCTCGACGCCGCGACCAACCTGAAGGTCGTCGGCCGCGCCGGGATCGGTGTCGATAACGTGGAAATCCCCGCCGCCAGCGCCAAGGGCGTGGTGGTGATGAACACCCCGTTCGGCAATTCGATCACTACCGCCGAACACGCCATCGCGCTGATGTTCGCGCTCGCCCGCCAATTGCCGGAGGCCGATGTCTCCACGCAGGCCGGCAAGTGGGAGAAGAACCGCTTCATGGGTGTCGAGCTGACCAGCAAGACGCTCGGCCTGATCGGCGCGGGCAATATCGGCTCGATCGTCGCCGATCGCGCGCACGGGCTGAAGATGAAGGTCGTCGCCTACGATCCGTTCCTGACGCCGGAGCGCGCGGTGGAAATGGGCGTGGAAAAGGTGACGCTGGACGAGCTGCTCGCCCGGGCGGACTTCATCACGCTGCACACGCCGCTGACCGATCAGACGCGCAACATCCTGTCGGCCGAAAATCTCGCCAAGACCAAGAAGGGCGTGCGCATCATCAATTGCGCGCGTGGCGGCCTGATCGATGAGGCGGCGCTGAAGGCTGGGCTCGATTCGGGGCATATCGGCGGCGCGGCGCTCGACGTGTTCGTCACCGAGCCGGCCAAGGAAAGCCCGCTGTTCGGCACGCCGAACTTCATCTCCACACCGCATCTCGGCGCGTCGACCACCGAAGCGCAGGTGAATGTCGCGATCCAGGTCGCGGAGCAGATGGCGGATTATCTCGTCACCGGCGGCGTAACCAACGCGCTCAACATGCCGAGCCTGTCGGCGGAGGAAGCCCCCAAGCTCAAGCCGTATATGGCGCTGGCGGAGAAGCTCGGCAGTCTCGTCGGGCAGCTTTCGCACGGCGCGATCCCGCGCATCTCGATCCATGCAGAAGGCGCGGCGGCGGAGCTGAACCCCAAGCCGCTCGTCTCTGCGGTGCTGGCGGGCTTCCTGCGGACGCAGACCGACACGGTGAACATGGTCAACGCGCCGTTCCTTGCCCGCGAGCGCGGGATCGAGGTGCGCGAGATCCGCACCGAACGCGAGGGCGATTACCACACGCTGCTGCGCGTTTCGGTGAAGACCGAGACGGGCGAGCGTTCGGTCGTCGGTACGCTGTTCGGTGATGCCGCGCCGCGTCTGGTTGAGCTGTTCGGCATTAAGGTCGAGGCGGATCTGGTTGGCCACATGCTCTATGTCGTCAACGAGGACGCGCCGGGCTTCATCGGGCGCATCGGCACGTTGCTGGGCGAAGCCGGGGTCAATATCGGCACCTTCCACCTCGGCCGTCGTCAGGCGGGCGGAGAAGCGGTGCTGCTGCTCTCGGTCGATGACGAAGTGAGCGCCGATCTGCTCGCGCAGATCAAGAAGCTGCCGGGCGTGAAGACCGCGATGGGCCTGGCGTTCTGAGCGTGATCGCGGGGAGGGGGCCATTGCCCTCTCCCCGCTGGACCGCGCGGGATTTCATCCGCGCAGGTTGACGACGACAGCCATAACGACGAAGCGCGCGGTGCAGATCAGGACAGGGTTTCGATGACCGCATTGCTCCCCGAAGGTTTCCGCGACACGTTGCCGCCATTCGCCGATGCGGCGGCGGCGGTGGAGGCGCGCGCGCTCGCGGCGGCGGCGAGCCATGGATATGAGCGCGCCGATCCGCCGCTCGCGGAGTTCGCCGACGGGCTTGGCTCACGGCTCAAGGATGGCGGCCTGCGTAACGCGGTGCGCTTCGTCGATCCGGTATCGCAACGCACGCTGGCGATCCGGCCGGATCTTACCGCACAGATCGCGCGGATCGCGGCGACGCGCATGGCGCATCACCCGCGCCCGGTGCGGCTGAGCTATGCCGGCCCGGTGCTTAAGCTGCGCGGCGATGCGCTGAACCCGGCGCGCGAGGTGCGGCAGATCGGTTGCGAGCTGATCGGGCTCGATTCGGTCGCGGCGGCGCGCGAGGTGGTGACGGTCGCGGTCGATGCGCTGGAGGCGGCCGGGGCGACCGGCATCTCGATCGATTTCACGCTCCCCGATCTGGTCGACACGATGGCGGCCGCGCTGCCGGTCGAGGATGTCGATGCGTTGCGTGAGCGGCTCGACGCCAAGGACGCGGGCGGGGTCGCGGCGCTGGCCCCGGACTATCTCCCGCTGATCGCGGCGGCCGGGCCGTTCCCTGACGCGCTGGAGCGGCTGCGCGCGTTCGATAAGGGCGGCATCCTCGCCTCGCGGATCGACGGGCTTGGCGAGATCGTCGCCTCGCTGGGAACGCGCGTGCAGCTGACGCTCGATCCGACCGAGCGGCACGGTTTCGAATATCAGAGCTGGCTTGGCTTCTCGCTGTTCGTGCATGGTGCGGCGCGTGAAGTGGGTCGCGGCGGCACCTATCGCGTCATGCGCGAGGACGGCACGGAGGAGGCCGCTACCGGCTTCTCCCTCTTTGCCGATGCGCTGGTGGGAAGCACGATGCCCGAGCGCCGCCGACTGTTCCTGCCTTACGCCACCCCCGCGTCAACGGGCGTAGCAATGCGCGCCGCCGGCTGGGTGACGGTCGCCGCGCTGGAGGAAGGCGACACGCCCGAGGCGCAGCTCTGCACGCACATCCTCAATGGTGGCGAGGCAAAGCCGCTCGCCGGTTGACGCCCACCGCGCGCCCGGCTACCCGGCCGGCGAATAATTCGGAACGTCCGCACGCCGAGTCCTGTCGAAGGGCGCGCGGATAAGACCCGGCAGGGGGAGTTCTGTATTCATGGCGAACGTAGCGGTTATCGGTGCCCAGTGGGGCGACGAGGGCAAAGGCAAGATCGTCGATTGGCTCGCCGAGCGCGCCGACATGGTGGTGCGCTTTCAGGGCGGCCATAACGCGGGCCACACGCTCGTCGTCGGCGACATGACCTATAAGCTGTCGCTGCTCCCCTCCGGCATCGTGCGCGGTACGCCGTCCGTCATCGGCAATGGTGTGGTGCTCGATCCCTGGGCGCTGCGCGACGAGATCGCGCGGCTTGGCGAACAGGGTGTGCAGGCCACGCCGGAAACGTTGCGCATCGCCGACAATTGCGCGCTGATCCTGCCGTTCCACCGCGATCTCGATGCGCTGCGCGAGGATGCCAGCGGCGCGGGCAAGATCGGCACCACGCGGCGCGGCATCGGCCCGGCTTACGAGGACAAGGTTGGCCGCCGCGCGATTCGCGTGTGCGATCTTGCGCATCTCGACGATCTCGGGCCGCAGCTCGATCGCCTCACCGCGCATCATGACGCGCTGCGTGCCGGCTTCGGCGAGCCGCCGATCGACCGCGAGCGGCTGCTGGGTGAATTGCGCGAGATCGCCGGTTTCGTGCTGCCCTTTGCCAAGCCGGTGTGGCGCGATCTGAATGAGGCGCGCGCGGCCGGGCAGCGCATCCTGTTCGAAGGCGCACAGGGCGTGCTGCTCGATGTGGATCACGGCACCTATCCTTTCGTCACCTCGTCAAACACGATCGCCGGACAGGCGGCCGGTGGCTCGGGCATCGGGCCGAGTGGCGTCGGCTTCGTGCTGGGGATCGCCAAGGCGTACACCACGCGCGTCGGTTCCGGCCCGTTCCCGACCGAACTGGATGATGAGACGGGCGAGCGGCTCGGTACGCGTGGGCGCGAGTTCGGCACGGTCACCGGGCGCAAGCGGCGCTGTGGCTGGTTCGATGCGGTGCTGGTGCGGCAGTCGGCGGCGGTGAGCGGCATCACCGGGATCGCGCTGACCAAGCTCGACGTGCTCGACGGGTTCGATGAAGTGCGGATCTGCACCGGCTATCGCCTGCGCGGCGAGACGCTGGACTATTTCCCGTCGCACGCCGCCGATCAGGCGGAGGTCGAGCCGGTCTATGAAACGATGGAGGGGTGGTCGGAATCGACCGCCGGGGCGCGGAGTTGGGCCGATCTGCCCGCGCAGGCGATCAAATATATCCGCCGCGTCGAGGAACTGATCCGCTGCCCCGTCGCGCTGGTATCGACCAGCCCGGAACGCGAGGACACGATCCTGGTGCGCGATCCGTTCGCGGATTAACCTGAGCGCGTAAGACAAAGGGGCCGGCGAACCCAAGTCCGCCGGCCCCTCCGGGAGAAACCTCCGCTGTCGATCAGATGCGCGGCGGCGTGGTCTGATCAGGGGCGGGGGCCGGCGCCGGGGCCGAGGTGTCGGCCGGCGGCATCGTCGAGGGATCGGATGCGGGCGGCGGGGTCGTGGTGCCCGTCGGCGCCCCAGCCGGATTGTTCATCATATCGTGATGCTTCTTGCCCTTTTTCTCCTTGGCGGAGGTGGTGGGCTGATCGCCGGGGGCCATCTGTGCGGAAGCCACGGCCGGGAGGACAAGGGCGCCAGCGGCGATGATGTGAATGATCTTCATAAATCTTCTCCTGGTGTTCCCCTGTTGTCAGGGCAATATAGGGAGAAAATTCATGATGTGCGGTCAGCTGAACTTGGTCGCGCCACGATTCAGCCCAACAAATATACGCTGAAATATTGCTAAAAAGATGAAGCGTGGCTCATCGTAGATGAGGTGATTATTAACCGTTGTTCAGGTTGTCGATTCGCAATTATTGATTGTGGGATACTGGATCAAATTCATCCACATTGCGCGCGATGCAATAACGCCTGATCGGCGAGCACCAGCGCGACCATTGCCTCTACCACCGGCACGCCGCGAATGCCGACGCAAGGGTCGTGGCGCCCCTTGGTGGCAATCTCGCTCGCCTCGCCCGCGCGGGTGATCGTCTCCACCGGGGTCAGAATCGAGCTGGTCGGCTTGAACGCGACGCGCAGCCGGACCGGCTGGCCGGTGGCGATCCCGCCCGCGATCCCGCCGGCGTGGTTGGCGAGGAACAGCGGCCGGCCATCGGGGCCGGGACGCATCGCATCGGCATTTTCCTCACCCGATAGCGCGGCCGCCGCGAAGCCGTCGCCGATCTCGATCGCCTTCACCGCGTTGATCGACATGCAGGCGGAAGCCAGTTCGCTATCGAGCTTGGCATAAAGCGGGGCGCCCCAGCCGGCGGGCACGCCGGTCGCTTCGCACGCCACGATCGCGCCGAGCGAACTGCCGCTCTTGCGTGCCGCATCAACCTTTGCCTCCCAGCGCAGCGCGGCGGCGGCATCGGGGCAGAAGAAGGCATTGCGATCAATCTCTGCATCGTCGAACGCGTGCCCGTCGATCGCGTCGCCGCCGATCGCTTCCACCCATGCGCGGACGCGGACCTGTGGCACGACGAGCCGCGCCACCGCGCCCGCGGCGACCCGCGCGGCCGTTTCGCGCGCGGAGGAACGCCCGCCGCCGCGATAATCGCGGAAACCGTATTTCGCATCATAAGCGTAATCGGCGTGGCCGGGGCGATAGGCCTGCGCTACCTCCGAATAGTCCTTCGATCGCTGGTCGACATTTTCGATCATCAGGCTGATCGGCGTGCCGGTGGTCTTCCCCTCGAACACGCCGGAGAGGATGCGCACCGCATCCGGCTCGCGCCGCTGCGTGGTGAAGCGCGACTGGCCGGGGCGGCGCTTGTCGAGCCATGGCTGGATGTCCGCCTCGGTGAGCGCGATTCCCGGTGGGCACCCGTCGACCACCGCGCCCAATGCGGGCCCGTGGCTTTCACCCCATGTGGTGAACCGAAATACGCGGCCGAAGGTGTTGAAGCTCATTCCGATCCCGATCGCGCGAAAGCCGGCGCGTGGCGCGCCTCCTCGCGCACCCCGCATGGCAGCAGGCCGCCTTGCAACGGCAGCGCCATGAAATAGTCGCCGGCATAAGGTGACGCAAAATTCCGCGCCACCGCCGCGTCGTAACCGAAGCGACCATAATATTCCGGCTCGCCCAGCACGAAGCTCAGCACCACGCCCTCCGCCTCCAGCCGATCGTGGCCGGCGCGAACGAGCGCCTCCGCGACGCCCTGTCGCCGCCATGCCTGCCCGACCGCGAGCGGCGCCAGCGCCACCGAAGGAACCGCCTTGCCGCCCACGGCCACATCCATCCGGCTGAACGCGATCATTCCCGCCAGCGCGTCCTGATCCTCGTCATGCGCGACGAGCGTGAGCACCATATCGCCCTCGACGCACAGATCGCGCACCAACGTGGCCTCGTCGGGCGCGGGAAAGCTTCCGCGCAACAGTGCGTCGATCGCGGCGACATCTTCGGCGCGGGCAGGGCGGACGGTGATGGTCATGCGACGCGTCAGGCCAGAGCGATGTCCGGCGCGTCCTCGGCCTTCATGCCGATCACGTTATAGCCGGCATCGACATGGTGAATCTCGCCGGTCACGCCGCTCGCGAGATCGGAGAGCATGTAGAGGCCCGCGCCGCCGACATCCTCGATCGTCACGGTGCGGCGCATCGGGGAATTCAGCTCGTTCCATTTCAGGATATAGTTGAAATCACCGATCCCGCGCGCGGCGAGCGTCTGGATCGGGCCGGCGGAAATGGCGTTGACGCGGATATTCTCCGGCCCGAGATCTACCGCGAGATATTTCACGCTGGTTTCCAGCGCGGCCTTGGCCACGCCCATCACGTTGTAATGCGGGATGACCTTTTCCGCGCCATAATAGGTCAGCGTCAGGATCGATCCGCCCTCCGGCATCATCGCCCGCGCGCGTTTTGCAACCGCGACGAGCGAATAGGCCGAGATGTTCATCGTCATCAGGAAATTGTCGAGCGTGGTGTCGTAATAACGTCCGCGCAGCTGCGACTTGTCCGAAAAGCCGATCGCGTGGACGACGAAATCGATCGTCGGCCAATCCTGCGCCAGCGCGGCGAAGGTGGCGTCCAGCGCATCCATGTCGCCCACGTCGCAATCGAACAGGCGCGCGATGCCCAGCTCTTCGGCCAGCGGGCGCACGCGTTTCGCCATCGCCTCGCCCTGATAGCTGAACGCCAGTTCGGCGCCCGCTTCGCTCAGCTTCTTCGCAATACCCCATGCGAGGGACTTGTCATTCGCAAGCCCCATGATCAGCCCGCGTTTACCTGCCATCAATCCGGTCACGGTCCCGCCTTTTCCTTTTGTTCGGTTTGGGCTTCCTCTAGCGCCGTTTCTGGCGGTTCCGCCAGTGCCGCGTTCAGATGTGCGCCGAATACCAGCCCAAGCCCGATCAGATAGAAGAACAACAGGGTGACCACCACACCCGCGAGGCTGCCGTACGTCAGGCTGTACCCGCCGAGCTGCGCGAGGACGAGCGGCAGCCCGGCCGTCATCCCGATCCACCAGACGGTGGTGAACAGCGCGCCCGGCCATTTGCGGCTGCTCGTGTAGCGGTATTTGGACGGGGTGACGAAATAGAACAGCATGAACAGCGCGCCGAACATCACCACGCCGGGGATCGCGCGGCTGACCCCGATCCAGGTGGCGGCATCCTGTGCCCAGGGGATCAGGCGATAGATGAATTGCTCGGCGGCGGTGAGCAGGCCCTGCACCAGAAACGAGATCAGCGCGAGGATGACCGAGATGACGATCCCGAACGACAACCCCAGCCGCGCGCGCCAGATCGGCTGCGTGCTCTTGGTGCCATAGGCCTGACGGAAAATCTCACGGATCGTCTCGACGAAGCTGCCGACCGTCCACAGCCCCACCAGCGCGCCCAGCCACAGCAGCGATCCGGTGCGCGCGGTCAGCACGTCATGGATCGGGGTGCGCAGGATATCGGATACGTTGGCGGGCAGGACATGGAGGAACGAGGTGACCGCCATCTGAATGCGGTCATTCTCATCGAGCAGGGACAATATCGCCGCCGCGACGATGAAGAACGGAAACACCGCCATCAGCGCGAGATAGGCAAGGTTGCCGGCGTGCATGAAGCCGACGGTATAAACCCCGGTCCCGGCGCGCTTCAGCACTTCGAACACGACGCCGCCGGGCGACAATTGAGCGAGCTGATGGTCGAACCGCGCGCGCGTGGTGCCGCTGCGTTGCGCGCGATCTTCCGGCGTCAGCGCGTTCGCGGCATCGTTCAAACCCTGCTCCCTTTTATCGCTCCACGGGAATCAGACGCCCATCGCGGCGCGCGGGTTCCCCCCACCATCCCAACTATCCACGAATTGCTGAAGCGCGGCGTCGTCCGCGGGCACGTCCACCATCAGCGTAACGAGCTGATCGCCGCGTCCGCCGCCCTTCTTGTGGAAGCCTTTGCCCTTTAGCCGCAGCACCTTGCCGGATGACGAGCCGGCGGGGACTTTCAGCATCACAGGCTTTTCGACCGTCGGCACCTTCACCGCGCCGCCCTTCACCGCCTCGGTGAGCGTTACGGGCAGATCGAGCCGCACGTCATCGCCTTCGCGGACGAAGAAGCGATGCGGCGTCACCTCGATCGTTACGATCGCATCGCCAGCGCCGCCGGGGCCGGCCTCGCCCTTGCCGGAAAGGCGCATCTGCGTGCCATCTTCGACACCGGCGGGGAGCTTGAGGTCGATCGTCTTGCCGTCGCCGAGCGTGATGCGCTGCGGCTCCAGCGCGGCCGCGTCGACGAACGGCACGCGCAGGCGATAGGCGACATTGGCGCCCTTCGCGGGCGGCTGGCGCCGGCCGAAGCCGCTGGCGAAGCCGCCGCCGCCACCACCGCGCCCGCCGAACAAACCCTCGAAAATGTCGGACATATCGGCGCCTTCGCCGCCGAATTCGAAGCCCTGCGAGCGGAAGCCGCCCGCGCCGCCGGCGCCACCACGGCCGCCGCCGAAGCCGGCACCGAACGGGGAGGTGGGGTTGCCGTCGGCGTCGATCTCGCCACGGTCGAAGCGTGCGCGCTTCTCCTTGTCGGTCAACAGGTCATAGGCGGCCGTGACCAGGCTGAAACGCTCCGATGCCTTGGGGTTGTCCTTGTTGCGATCGGGATGCAGCTCCTTCGCGAGCTTGCGATACGCCTTTTTGATGTCCGCTTCGGATGCGCCGCGCGCGACACCCAGCGTCGAATATGGATCGGCCATCGATTCCCCGTTGGTGTGTTACCCGACTATGTGGGGCGTGCGCGGCGCAAGCGCAATGCGGCTCACAGCTTGCCGAACACCGCCTCGAAACCCGCGCGATCGCCAGCGGCCAGAAAACGCGCCTGCTCGATCCAGCGATCGCGGTTCATGCGGCCGGTGAACGGCCCGAGCCGCGCGTCGAGCGCCTCGGCCTGCGCGGTATCGAGCGCGGCGAGCTGGCCGACGGTGGTGATGCCCAGTTCAGCAAGCCGCTCCGCCAGCTTCGGCCCCAGTCCCTTGAGCTGGGTGATCGGGCCATCGCCGGGTGGCGGGCCTTCCGTCACCGGCGGCGCGGGTGGAGGGGCAGGCGGCGCGGGCGGCTGCGCGACGGCGGCTTCCGCCGCCGGGGACGCCTCCAGCGGCGCAGCGGCGACGATCGGCTCGTCGGCGAACGGCGCGGGATCGATCGACGGCTCTTCCGCCGCAGGTTCCTCGATCACCGGCTCCACGATCACCGGCGGTTCGGGCGCCAGTGGCGGGGGTGGGGGGGCGACCGGCAGCGGCGGCGGCGAGACGGGCGCGGGCTCGGCGGCCCGCGCGGGTTGCTCGCTCGCGGCGCGCTGGCGCTCGGCGGCCTTGCGATCCTGTTCGGCGACCAGTTCCTCGATCCGCTCGGCGGCGACGCGCTGGCGCTTGAGGTGCGCGCCCCACAGGATGCCGATAACCGTCAGCACCGCGAACACAACGATCAGTGCCAGTGCGATCGTCGTCAATGTGCCGGTATCCATCACTCTAGGGCCCATATCCTGCTCCCGTGTCGAACGCGAAGCCTTAGTCCGCTAACCGCGCCTGTCCAGCGGTCAGATCGCGCGCCAGCCGATGTCGCGCCGGCAAAAACCGTCGGGAAAGTCGATCGCATCGACGGCGCGATAGGCGATATCCTGCGCGCTCTTCACGTCCGCGCCGGTTGCCGTGACGGTCAGCACGCGGCCGCCGCTGGCGACGAGCTGGCCATCGACCTCCTTCGTGCCCGCCTGGAATACCACCGCGCCGGTCGCCTCGGCCGCGTCGATCGCGGAGATCGCCCCGCCGGCCTTGGGGGTGCCCGGATACCCCTTTGCCGCCATCACCACGGTCAGTGCGATATCGGACGAGAAGGCGGGTTCGGGCTGATCGGCCAGCCGCCCTGCCGCCACGGCGAGCAGCAGCTCGACCAGATCGCCGGTGAAGCGCGCCATCAGCACCTGGCATTCGGGATCGCCGAAACGGACGTTATATTCGATCAGCTTGGGGCCATCGGCGGTGAGCATCAGCCCGGCATAGAGCACGCCGACATAAGGCGTACCGGCATCGGCCAGAGCGTCGATCGTCGGGCGGACGATCTCGCCCAGCGCGCGCTCCTCCAGTTCCAGCGTCAGCACCGCCGCCGGGCTATAGGCGCCCATGCCGCCGGTGTTCGGCCCGGTATCGCCATCGCCGACGCGCTTGTGATCCTGTGCCGAGCCGAAGGATGCGGAGACGGTGCCGTCGGAAAGGACGAACAGGCTGACCTCAGGCCCTTCGAGCATTTCCTCGATCACTGCTTCGGCGGGGCCGTCCGCGAACAGCGCCTCGATCGCGGCCTCCGCCTCGGCGCGGCTGGTGGCAACCGTCACGCCCTTGCCGGCGGCGAGGCCATCGGCCTTGATGACGCATTTCTCGCCGAAGTCGTCGAGCGTGGCGAGCGCGCCATCCTTGCTGGTGACGCGAAAATAACGTGCGGTCGGGATGCCGACGCGCGCGCACAGATCCTTGGTGAAGCCCTTCGACCCTTCAAGCTGCGCCGCGGCGCGGCCGGGGCCGAACACCGGCACGCCGATCGCGCGGATATTGTCGGCAAGCCCCTCGACCAGCGGCGCTTCCGGCCCGATCACCACCAGCCCGATTTTTTCGCGACGGCAGAAATCGATCACCGCGCGATGATCCGACACGTTCAGCGCGGGGATCGTCGCATGTTGCGCGATGCCGGGGTTGCCGGGGGCGGCGAACAAAGTATCGAGGGTCGGAGATTGCGCCAGCTTCCATGCCAGCGCATGTTCACGCCCGCCCGAGCCAACCAGTAGAATATTCAATGTCCGATCCCTTTTTTGATCCGCCGGGCCGGCTGGTAGCCGAGCCTGCCCCCGGCAGCAACGCGCCCGCGCTGTCGGTCGGCGAACTGTCGCAGCGGCTGAAGCGCGTGGTGGAGGGCGAATTCGGCCATGTCCGCCTGCGCGGCGAGATTTCCGGCTATAAGCGCGTCGCCTCCGGTCATGCCTATCTCGCGCTCAAGGACGAGGCGGCGGTGATCGATGGCGTGATCTGGAAGGGGCAGGTCGCGAACCTTGCTTTCCGCCCGGAGGACGGGATCGAGGTGATCGCCACCGGGCGGCTGACCACCTATCCCGGCCGCTCCAAATATCAGATCATCATCGAGCGGATGGAGCTGGCCGGCGCGGGCGCGCTGATGGCGTTGCTCGAAAAGCGTCGCGCCGCACTGGCGGCAGAGGGGCTGTTCGACGCGAGCCGCAAGCGCCGTTTGCCTTTCTTGCCGCGCACGATCGGCGTGGTCACCTCGCCGACCGGCGCGGTGATCCGCGATATCCTCCACCGGCTGGAGGATCGCTGCCCGAGCCACGTGCTCGTCTGGCCGGTGAAGGTGCAGGGGGAGGGCGCGGCCAACGAGGTCGCGGCGGCGGTGCGCGGCTTCAACGCGCTGCCCGAAGACATGCGGCCGGATCTCATCATCGTCGCGCGCGGCGGCGGCTCGATCGAGGATCTGTGGGCGTTCAACGAGGAGGTCGTGGTGCGCGCGGTCGCCGGCTCCGGCATCCCGACGATCTCGGCGGTCGGGCATGAGACCGACACCACCTTGTGCGATCACGCCGCCGATCTGCGCGCGCCTACTCCCACCGCCGCCGCCGAGCTGGCGGTGCCGGTGCTGGCGGACCTTCGCCTGACGATCGCGGCGCACGCCCAGCGCGCCGAACGCTGCGCGCGGCGCTATGTCGAGCGCGGGCGCGAGCGGCTGGAGGCGCAGGCGCGGCTGATGCCGACGCGCGATCGGTTGCTCGGCCCGCAACGTCAGCGGCTCGACGACACCGGGATGCGCGCCGATCGTGCGCTGGAGCGGCGCGTGGCGCAGGCGCGTAGCCAGCTCGATCGCATCGCCGGCGCGCTCCGCCCCGCCGCGCTCGATCGCCGGTTGGAGGCGGCGCGGCAGCGGCTCGACGATTTCGGGCGGCTGCTCGCGGCGGTCGATCCCGATGCACCGTTGCAGCGCGGCTATGCCCGCGTCACCGCGCGCGGCGGCGCTACCGTGGCGACCGTCGCGGCGGCGCGCGGGGCAGGAGGCGTTACGCTACACTTCCGCGACGGCACCGTCGACGCCAAGGTTGAGGGCGCGCGGCCGCGTGCCTATGCTCCGCCTCCACCCGAACAACCTTCGCTGTTATGAGTTTGTGATCCGATGCTGATGTCCAATACCGATCGCCCCGCGCGGCTGCACTATCTCCCCAACGGTTTTCGTGTGCTTGTGCCGGGCGATCACGTCCTGTGCGCGGCATCCGGCGCGCGCATCGCGCTGGAAGATCTGCGTTATTGGGACATTGCCGGCCAGCGCGCCTTCGCTTCCGCGGCGCTGGCGACCGAGGCACTCTCGCCACAATGAGCGGCGCGGGCCGGGGGCTGGCGGCAGCGACGCTAGTGATGGCCGTCGCCGGCTGCGTCCCGCCGCCGGCCGATCGGGCCGCTCCGATGCCGGCGCGCAATGCCCCGCCGCAGGCGAGGCCGCTTGCCCCTCCGCCCCCCGCTGAAGCCGCCCGTTTCATTTTATCTGGCACCGCGCGGCAGGGTGCGGTGATGCTCGGCACCGCGCCGATGGGGACGACGGGGCTGTCGCTCGATGGCGCGCCCGTTGGGTTCGCGCCCGACCGCCGCTTCATCATCGCCTTCGATCGCGATGCCGGCCCGCGCGCCACGCTGGTCGCGACGCTCGCTGATGGTCGGCAGGCGACGCAGTTATTCGATGTCGCGCCCGGCGATTGGCGGCTTGAGCGACTGGATACGGTCGCCAAGACACCAGTGCCGAGCGCAGAATTCGCACGTCGTCGTCCGCCCGAACTCGCGCAGATCAAGGCCGCGCGAGAGATGCGTACCGACGCGCAGGGCTGGCGTCAGCATTTCATCTGGCCCGCGACTGGCCGCATCTCGGGCCTGTTCGGCGCGCAACGCATTTATCGCGGCGAGCCGGGCGCCTATCACGGCGGGGTCGATGTGGCGAAGCCGACAGGCTCGCCCGTCGTGGCGCCCGCTGACGGCGTGGTGATCCTCGCCGCCGCAGCGCCCTTCACGCTGGAGGGCAATCTGCTGATGATCGATCACGGCAGCGGGTTGAACAGCGCCTTCCTGCATCTTTCGAAGATCGAGGTGAACGTCGGCGATCACGTTCGGCAGGGGCAGGAGATCGGACAGGTCGGCGCCACGGGCCGCGCGTCAGGGCCGCACCTGCATTGGGCGATGATGTGGCAGGGAAGTCGGATTGATCCGATGCCGCTGGCCGGGGAGATGGGGCGGTAGCGCCGGGCGGCTTGAATGGAACGCGGTGCGACATTTGCGACCGGATGACGGGGCGAATTTCGCCTTGTCGGCGGCCACCCGTTCGAAGGAGCGCGCCAGCCGCTTGAGACGCAACCGATTTACCTGATCCGCGCCCCGCGATAATTTTTCCCGTCGACAAAAATGAAATAGTTGCCGAGCGCGCCCTTCTTTATGCGAACGGCGCTTCCCGGCTTCGGCGGGAAATTGACGGGATCGGTCGTTTGCCAGGTGGCATCGTCGTCGGAAAGCGTGATTTGTATGCGATCGTTGTTGACAGGGCGCACCGACGCAATCGTCGAATTTATTTCGACGAACGGTTCCTTGCTGCCGAACAGATCAACTCTTGGCAAAGCAAATCCGAACAGTGATTTTTTTATATTTTTTACGTCGTTTTTATCGACGATCTTGAAATCTTCTTTCCCGATCGACGTTTCCAAAGAGGTGGCGAAGCGCTCGAAGCAGGCGAGCCTCGATGGATCGTTCGAGATTTTCCGGCATTCCGAAATGGCCTCGAGCATTCGGCCCGTTGCGTTGTCTGCACTGGTGCGCGTGTCGGCATAAGCGGCTTGGGCCGACAGAACGGCCGGTACAATGGCTAACGCGGCGAGATATCTGATCTGCATCATATGGCCTCGATTTCGTTGGCGAGGTTACGGGGTGCGATTGGTCGGCGCAAGTCCGCCTTGTGTTGCGCATCTACTACAGTTCGGTGGTGAAATTCCGTGGTGTGGCCGAGTGCGATTGCTGTCGACCTGCGAACTGCTAGTGTCCCATTCCATGTCGCTGCGGGCTCGCTCGTGCGATGGCCAAGAATACGGATAACGGCGCAACGCCGGAAAGTAAGGGGATACAAAATGATGTTGCCATATCGATCGCAGTTGCTTGCGACGACGTTGCTTGTCGGCGCTGCGGTGGCTTCACCGGCTGCCTTCGCGCAGACCCAGCCCGAAGCGCCGCAGGCAGCGACGCCAGCGGCAACGGATACCACGACCGGCGATATCGTCGTCACCGGCTCGCTGATCCGCAACCCGAACCTGATTTCTTCGACCCCGGTGTCGGTGGTCAACCAGGACGAACTGAATCTTCGTCAGACGAACACCGCGGAGCAGGTGCTGCGTGACCTTCCGGGCGCGGTGCCAAGCATCGGCTCGTCCGTGAACAACGGCAACGGAGGCGCTGCATTCGCCGACCTTCGCGGTCTGGGCAATTTCCGCAACGTCGTGTTGATCGATGGCGCGCGCGTCGCCCCGTCGAACCTGGTCGGCCTGGTCGATTTGAACAATATTCCGCTGGCGCTGGTGGAGCGCGTTGACACGCTGACCGGCGGTGCCGCGACCACCTACGGCGCCGACGCGGTGTCCGGCGTCATCAACTTCATCACGCGCCGCGATTTCTCCGGTGTCGAAGCCTCGGTTTCGAACCAGATCACCGGGCGCGGCGATGGCAAGACTTTCCGTGGCGATCTGACGATCGGCGCGAACCTGGATGACGGGCGCGGCAACGTCGTGCTGTCGGTCGGCTATCAGAAGGCCGATCCGGTTTATCAGGGCGCGCGCCGCATCTCGCTCAACAACTATACATCCACCTCGGGCAGCGTTGGCGGTTCGGGCACGACCGTGCCGGGGCGCTTCACGCTTGGTGGAAAATATAACACGATCGTTCCGTCGACGGGGCAACTGCGTCCGTATGTCGGCGCGACCGACGGGTTCAATTTCAACCCGTTCAACGTGTTCCAGGTGCCGTTCGAGCGTTACAATATCTACGCTGCCGGTCACTATGACGTGGCTGACAATATCGAGGTATATGCCCGCGGCATATTCTCGAAGAATAAGGTCGAGACGATCATCGCGCCATCGGGCGTGTTCGGTCAGTTGCTGACCATTCCGTACAGCAATCCTTATCTGCCGACGCCGGCACGTAATCAGTTCTGCGGCGCCAACGGGCTGACGCAGGCACAGTGCGACGCGGCGGCTGTCGCGACCGACCCGAACGATCCGAATTTCAAGACGTTCACCACGACGGTCGGACGGCGCATGCCCGAAGTCGGGTCGCGTCTGTCGCAATATGTGACGCAGTTCTTCGATTATCGCGCGGGCGTGAAGATCGGCGTGACCGACACCATGTCGCTGGATCTGACTGGCGCATACGGCGAATCCGAAAACCGGCAGACGCAGTCCAACTACGTTTTGATCTCGCGACTGCGTAGCGCGGTTTACACCACGAGCGCGACGAGCTGTAATCTTGGCGCGTCGCCGACGATTGCGAATCCGAACCCCCTGCTTCCGCCGCTGGCGAACGCAGGTGCGGCAACCAATGCGGGAACGGGTTGCGTTCCGGTCAATATCTTCGGTCCCAATGGGTCGATCACCCCGAATCAGGTCCCGTATCTGACGGCGTCGGCCGGCACTGCGCAGTTGACGACGCTGGCGCAGGCCCGCGCGCTGCTGAGCGGTGATTTTGGGCTTACGCTGCCATGGGCCGACAATGCGGTCGGCTTCGCGCTCGGTGCCGAATATCGTCGTTATACTGCGACGCAGACGGCGGACATCCTGTCGCAAACGGCGGGTGAACTCGGCGGCGCCGGTGGCGCAACGCCGAATTACACCGGCGGCTACGACGTCAAGGAAGTGTACGGCGAAATCAACGCGCCGATCGTTGCGGACAAGCCGTTCTTCAAGTCGCTCACGATCGAAGCGGGCATCCGTTATTCGTCCTATTCGGTCCACGCACCGTCGAACCCGAGCTATAATACGACGACCTATAAGGCGGGCGGCACGTGGGAGCCGGTGGATGGCTTCAAGATCCGCGGCGATTATCAGCGCGCAGTCCGCGCGCCGAACATTGCCGAGCTTTTCTCGCCGTTGAATACCGGGCTGACCAACCTCGCGGTTGATCCTTGCCGCGCAACGAACACGGCGATGCAGGTCGGAAACGCCGCGTATAATCCGAATCTCGTCGCGGTCTGCCTTGCGCAGGGCGCGCCGGCTTCTACGATCGCCGCGATCCAGAATCCGACCGCCGGTCAGGCGAACGCTACCACGTCGGGCGGCACCTATCTGCGGCCGGAAACGTCGGACAGCTATACGCTCGGCATCGTGTTCCAGCCGAGGATGGTGCCAGGGCTGTCGATCACCGTGGATTATTACAACATCCAGATTCGGAACGCGATTTCACAGCCGGTTCCGGGTGACCTCATCACGGGTTGCTTTGGCAACAACAGCGGGACGGCGGCGAACGTCAACAACCCGATCTGCCAGTTGTTCAAGCGTAACCCGGTCACTGGTGGCCTCGATGGCGATCCTGCCACTACACAGGGCCTGCTGTTCCCGGCGACCAACTCGGGCCGCATCCTCACGGACGGCATCGATCTCGGCATCAACTATCGCCGCGATCTCGGCTTCGCGAAGCTCAATCTGAGCTTCATGGGCAACTGGACGAGCCGTTCGAAGTTCCAGGCGCTCACGCCTGGGTCGGTCGTGCCGGCCGGTGCGGCGATCGGCGCCGGACTCGCGCTTCCGACGACCGATATGCGTGAATGCGTCGGCTATTACAGCCAGAACTGCGGTTCGCCTGGTTCGGCGGGTCCGTCGTCGGCCGCCGGCTCGCTTCAGCCGAAATTCACTTGGAACCAGCGCACGACCCTGTCGTTCGAGGGTGTGGATCTTTCGCTGCTGTGGCGCCATATCGACTCGATGCGTGCCGAGCCTGGTGTCGTTAATGCCTTCTCCGCGTCAAATCCGAACGGCGGTAATCCGGACGGTACGCTGAGCGGTGGCGTGCTGAATGGCAAGAAGGTCGATTTCAGCCGTATCCCTGCGTACAACTACTTCGATCTGTCGGCTCGCTTCAGTGTGTCGCCGAATTTCGACTTTACCGTCACTGTGATGAACCTGTTCGACAAGGATCCGCCCATGGTCGGTGGGACCGTTGGTTCGACCTCGTTCAACAGCGGCAACACCTATCCGTCGACTTACGATGCCCTTGGGCGCCGGTTCGCGATTGGTGCAAAGCTCAAGTTCTGATCGAACTACCAGAACTGAAAATGGAAAGGCGGGCCGTTTGGCCCGCCTTTTCTTTTGCTAGTCTGATCCGAAGCGGGAAATCCATGGCTTCAGGATTGGGAATGCCGGTTCCAATTGTCGTTCGTAACGACGCCACTGACCGCCCCCGTTGTACAAACCCTTGCGGACTTGGGTTTCGCTGGCCGTACGAACGCCGCGACGGCTGGCGGTCCGGTCAAATGATTTGAAGTCATCGGTCCAACCAAGCCCGGTGAATTCCGCCAGCGCCCGCACCGTGTTTTCGAAATCCGTCACCAGGCGATCGTAGCGTAACTCGTGGAAGGGCAACGGGAGACGTTCTCGGCACGCATCGATCAATCGCATCATCGCGTCATAGTGCCGGGCGGTTTCGATCAAGTCGCTAAATGCCCAAGCCGCGGTGCCGGGAGTGAAATTGATCCGGAAACAACTAAGCACGATATCCCGGGGATCGCGGCGCATGATGATGATCTTAGCGCGCGGGAACAGGCGGGCGATAATTGGCAACTTGATGGCGTTGAACGGATTCATGTCGACGAACGTTCGCCCGTTCACCTCGCCGCCCATTTGGTTGACGCGAGCCCAATATGATTTGCGAAGCGTTGTAACGAGCGCGGGGTCGAGCCGATCAAGATCGGGCATCACGCCATCATTGCGCATCAGATGTTCGTCGATATCAGCGAATGTATCGCGTTCTTCCAGCGCGATAACGCCGGGTGCGCTGGCGAGAATATTCTCGACGAGCGTGGTGCCTGAACGAGGATAGCCAAGTAGGAAGATGTGATTTGCCGCCTCGCTCGCAGCTATTTCGTCTGTTCCTTCCGGCGCCGATATTTCTGTCGTTTTCTCGACTTGTTCGCGAATCTTTTCGATGAACGCGCGATGCGACGGGCGATCGGCGCGCGGCTCAAGCAACGCGCGATACGCCTCGACGAAGCAACGCTGCGCCGCCCGATAGGATTGGAAAGCTTCGTCGATCAGATCCTGCCGATCAAAGGCGTCGCCCTGCAAGGTCAGCGCGCGAATCCGATCCTCAGGCACCAGTTTGCTCGCGAGGAGTATTTTCAGGCGATCGGCCGCGGATTTGCCATCGCGCGCCTCAATGTCGAGTATGGCCAGCGCGGATCTTGCGGCGGGTTCGATCGGGTTCAGCGCCAATGCTTGCGCGGCACGATCGCGGGCATCGATGATATCGCCGCGCCGCGCCGCGGCATCGGCCCAACTTGCCGAATGCCGGGGCAAGCTGGTTGTCGAGCGCAAGAGTGCGCGTTCGTAGCTGTCGGTCGCCTCGGTAGTATTGCGGAGCGCGTCGAGCACATATCCGCGCTCGAGCCACGCGGCGGCGTGACGCGGCTCGATCGCCACGGTTTCGATCGAGCACGGAGAGTGCTTCCTCAAGAAAGCCTTGTTTCCGCAAAACCGCGCCGATTGATCCGAGGATCAGCGGGTCCGATGGATTGATCGCCAGCGCGCGTCGCAAAAGATCATGCGCCTTCGCATAATCCCCGGCTTCTTCGCGGGCGCCACGCTGCGAGGTTGAGGAAAAGCGGGTCTATTTCGCCAGCCGAAAGAGCGCGCTCGGCGAATTTGGCTGCGTTGACGAGGTTGCCGACAGACAATTCCCGTTGAACCGCCGCGCGATAATCGTGGTTTTTTTTCATTCCGGCCCGTTGAAATGATCCGCTGGGGATTGGCATATAGCCAAAATCGTCGTCTAAGACTCTGGTTGTCGCAAGTATTTTCGGGCGGAGGCGTGTGTATGAAGGCGCTGGCAGTTTTGCTGTTGATTTCGGGGGTTGGCGCGATGCCGGCCATATCGGCGCCTGCGCTCGCCCAGAACAAGGCCGATGCACCCGAGCGCGCGGCCGACGATCGCAATAAGGTGATATGCAAGCGCTTCATCGAAACCGGCTCCCTCGTCCGCGGCTATCGCATGTGCAAAACCAAATTGGACTGGGAGCGCGATCGCGAAAATTTCAAGTCGCAGCCGGGTATTGATTCGTGTCGCGCGCGCGCGACCGGCGGCCCTTGCTGATCGCGGTTTTTGTGCGGTTCAATCGAGCAGCGGCGCATCGAGCGACAGGCTGATCCCCGCGCCGCGCGCGACCACTTCCGTCCAGGTCGCGACCTTTTCGATTTCATCCGCGTGATGCTGGGCGGCGCCATCATGCAACGCTCGCCGCGCATCGGCGTCGAACGCGGTATCGAATTTGGCGTGACGGCGGAAAACATCGCTCTCGGCGATCGCGCGGATCGCGGCTTGATCCAGCCCAAGGCTGAAGAAGTCGTTCAACTGCGTCAATGCCAGTGCCGGAGCGGCCAATAGTCGCTCGCTATCAAGCGTCCGAACGCGCGCGCGACCGAAGCGGGCGACGAGGCCGGCGAAGACCTTCTGATGCGCGAGCCAGCCGACCGCCGCCACCTGAAGGTCGCTTTGCCCCAGATAGTCGCGTGGAGAGAAGCCGAGATCAACCAGCCGATCGTCGAGCATCCCCACCAACATCGTGCGCACCCACAGCCGCCCCTCCAGCCCCTTGCTGGCGATGGAGGCGAGATAGGTGCGCAGCGGCGCGTGCAGCAGCAATGCGTTGGCGTCGCTTCTCAGGGTCATCATCGCATCCGAGATGCCATTCGCCACTGTCGACGGCTTCAGGATCAACGCTTCGGCCGGATCGAACGGCCGAGCCAGCAGGGAAAGCATGTCCCGCAGCACCACCGCCTGATCGACACCCGGTTCGCCCCGCCTGCGCCATCCGATCATGTCGTTGAGGATCACCGGCTCTTTCAGCGTCAGTGCGTGGCCCGGTCGATCAAGCGCGCGAGCGAGAAGTGTCGAACAGCAATAAGCCGAGTGAAAGATGAAATGCTGCCGTGCCGGGGCGAGCGCCTCGATCCGCAAATCGGTTCGGGGTACGGCGCGTTCCTCGCTTGCGGGGAGGTGCTCGTCGGTCAGGAATGTCGCAGCATCATAGGCGGATCGCGGAACACGCCGCAGATGGATCATATCCTGTCCGGGGTCGTAGCGATGGGCGAGCCATGACGAATCCCGAATCAATTCGGCTGCGGCGGAGGCTTTCGTCGATACCGGGTTCATGCCTCACTGGTGCGCGATCGCTCCCTGCATTGTCTAGCCTCGAACCGACGTATAGCGTCGGCGGCGTGGAACAGATCGAAATACAGCAATTGCTTATGGCGGCCCGGCGCGCGGGCGAGGCGGGCCGACCAGAGGAAGCGGCTGGCCTCTATCATCGGATATTGGCGGGCGCCGGGGAACAGGCCGCCGCGCTGAACGCGCTTGGGATGATGTCTCTGGGGAGCGGCGATCATTCCGCCGCGGTGGGCTGGTTTCAGCGGTGCGTGAGCGCCGATCCGCAGGCGCCCGATCTTCAAATGAATCTGGCCACGGCCTATCGTCGGCTGGGCGACTTGGCGGGCGAACGCGCGGCGCTGGAAGGCGCACTTTCGCTTGACCAGCGCCATTTCATGGCACTGGTGCGCCTGGCCGAGCTTCACGAGCGGACGGGCGAAAACGCGCGCGCGGCGGAGCGGTGGCGGGGCGTCGTCGCGATGGGGGCGATGATCGATGAACGCTCTCCCGCGCTCGACGGGTTGCTGGCGCATGCGCAAGACTTTGTGGCACGCGATCAGGCCCGGTTTGCGGCCGTTACCGACGAGGGCCTGGCCGAGCTTCGCGGAGAATTGGACGCGCATGAGAAGCGGCGCTTCGACGCGTGCATCGATCATGCGCTTGGCCGGCGCAGCATCTACGTCAATCAATGCGCGGGAATGCACTTTCCGTTCCTGCCGGCCGAGGAATTCTTCGATCGCGAGCATTTTCCATGGCTGGCGGAGATCGAGGCCAAAACCGCTGTTATCCGCGCCGAGCTTGAGGCGATCCTCGCGGAGGATGCCGGCGCGATCCTCCCTTATGTGAACATGAAGGCCGGAACGCCGGCCAACAAATGGACCCCGCTGGACGGATCGCTCACCTGGGGTGCGCTGCATCTGTGGAAAGACGGCAAGCGGAACGAGGCGGCCTGCGCCCGTGCCCCGCAAACAGCAGCCGCGGTAGAGGCGATCCCGCTATCCGACCTGCCGGGGAATACGCCGACCGTCTTTTTCTCGATCCTGCGGCCCGGTGCGCATTTGCCTGCGCATTCGGGAGTCAGCAACGTCCGCTCGATCGTGCATCTGCCGCTGATCGTGCCGGAGGCGTGCGAGTTCCGCGTCGGTGGAGAAACGCGGATTTGGGAGGAGGGTAAGGCCTGGGTGTTCGACGATACGATCGAGCATGAGGCATGGAACCGTTCCGATCGCGCGCGGGCGATTCTGATCTTCGACGTGTGGAACCCGTATATTTCCGACACAGAGCGAAAGATGCTGCGCAAATTCTACGAGATTTCATCGGCGAACCGCGATCTCGCCGGGCAGGGGATCAACGTCGCCGATTGAGCGCCGCCGCCGCGGATGTCGCAAGTCAGATGCGGAGTTGTGCGTCGATGATCGCCGCCGGAACGTGTGCGTCGCGTTGCGTCGCCTGTTCCACCCAGGCCCGCGCGGCGGCGATTTCCGGCGCAAGTGTTGCTACGAGCGCGTCGCGCCGCGCGAGCCTCGCTTCATTGTCGAACGGCACCGACGGCTGTTTGGAATAGGATGAGAACAGCGGCCCGGAAACCACCTCGCGCAATGTCTCGGTCGTAGCGTCGATTTCGAGATGGCGTGCGCCGGCCGTCAGCGTCGGCAGCGGATCGTTGAAGAACGATTCCGCATCGAGCGTGCGGGCATTGGGAGACGCCGCCAACGCGCTCTCGAACGCCTTCATCTGCCCATGCCAAAGCGCGGCCGCGCGCTCGGCGACGGATAGCTCGCCGAGATTGCCCAAATGCGCGTCTAGCTGGCTGGTTATGCGCTTCACCCAATCCCGATGGTTATCGCTCCGCAAGATCGCGAGCAGATAATCCTCCAGCGTGGCGAACAGCATGATTGCCCGCATCGGCGCGACTGAGTGTTGAGCGAGCGCCGGAAGCAGGAAATTCACCGGCACGTTGGCCTTGATCAATGTCGCCGATTCTGGCCGATAGCGTTTGCCAAGCATTGCGGTCGTCAACGCCAGTCGCGTCGGATCAGGCGCTAGCGCCAATTGCCGCAGCGCCAGCGGCTCCCGCAATACAAGGTTGCCGCCGAGAAAATCGAGCGCCCGTGCCAGCAGGGTCGATCCGCAATGCGCGATATGGAAGATCCAGCTTGTCGATTGCGGTGGCGGGATATCGCGGGTGATCGCGGCGAGCGGCAGGCGCATCGAGCCATCGTCGGCTGGTGAGATGCGATTATCCAGAAATATCGATCGCTGATAAGCGGCCCGGTCCATCGGCACGAATATCGCATCACCCGCATCGAACGAATGCAAATAATGGTCGGGGGAGGAAAACAGCTCGTTGAGTGTCAGCGTCATCGCGCAGGGGTATAGCTTGCCCCCGCGGAAGCGGCTATCCCCGCGCTTATGCCGCAAATATACCTTCCGACGCGAGAGCGCCCGCAGGTCGTGGTCGAAGCAAGCGCCGGAGAGACCATTCTCTCGCTCGATTCCGCGACGATCATCGAACTCTATAAAATGCATGGCGCGTTGCTGTTTCGCGGCTTTGGTGCCGATGTTGAGCAGTTCAGGAAGTTTACGCGGATTTTCTCCGCAACGTCTGTGCTGAACGAAAGCCCTGGGCGACAGGCGATCGATCAGGACGCCAATATTCACACGGTTGATGGCGGTGTTCGGGAATTTTCCCTTCATCCAGAACTTTCGCGTGAGCCGTGGAAGCCGGATATGGCGATGTTCTGCTGCCTTTCCGCGCCAAGTTCAGGTGGGCAGACGACTATATGTGACGGCGTGCAACTGGTGCGTGAGCTGCCGGAGCAATTGCGGGCGCGGCTGGAGGGGCGTCGCCTTCTTTATATCAAGGCGACCTGGCCGGAGTTATTGGAGTTTTGGCTCGGCACCCGCTCGCCGAGCGACCAGCAACTGCTATCCCCGCCTGCGTCCTGTCCTTACGATTTTCGACGCATAGACGGTCAAATCGTCCGAATTTTTACGCGGCCGATGCTTCATCGTCCGATGTTTATCGATGCGCCGGCGTTCGGCAACTTTTTGCTTTTTGCTCGCTTCAACAACAATCGCCCGGATTTTCCGTTGCTCGACGACGGTTATCCTGTCCCTGAGGCATGGCTTCAGGGGATCAAGGCCACGGGCGATCGGCTGAAGGTGGCGATCGATTGGCGCAATGGCGACGTGCTGATGCTGGACAACACCCGCTTCATGCACGGGCGCGCCGCTATCCTTGATCCGGGCGAGCGCTTGATCGCAACTTACTTCGGCTACCTCCGCTTCGCGCTCCCCGATTCGGAAGAGCCGACGGATCCGATCTGGCGCAAGCAGGATTTTCGGCCGCCTTTTCCGCCCGATTTGCCGCGATAAGAATTACGGCGCGCCCAGAAATAGCGAGGCCGGCCCGATGCGATCGAGCCGGCCGCCGCTTGAAGTGTGGTGCGCGGTTATGGTGGCGCGTCAGCCCACCGCCAACGCCAGTTTGCCATCCCCTTCATCGACATTGACCGTCGCGCCGTCCTTCACGTCGCCGCGCAGGATCATCTCGGCAAGCGGATCCTGCAGATAGCGTTGCACCGCGCGTTTCAGCGGGCGGGCGCCATAGACGGGATCATAGCCCACGCGGCCGAGCCACGCGCGCGCCGCGTCCGTCAGCGCCAGCGTCACCTTGCGGTCCGCCAACAGCTTCTGCACGCGCGCGATCTGGATATCGACGATCGGCCCCATGTGCGCCTGGCCCAGCCGGTGGAACAAAATGATCTCGTCCAGCCGGTTGAGGAATTCCGGGCGGAAATGCGCGCGGACCACGTCCATCACCTGCGGTTCGACCGTTTCGACATCCTCGCCCTCGCCGAGATTGGCGAGGAACTGGCTGCCGAGGTTCGAGGTGAGGATGATCAGCGTGTTCGAGAAATCGACCGTGCGGCCCTGACCATCGGTCAGCCGCCCGTCGTCGAGCACCTGCAACAACACGTTGAACACGTCGCCATGTGCTTTCTCCACCTCGTCGAACAGCACGACCTGATATGGCCGGCGCCGTACCGCCTCGGTCAGCACGCCGCCTTCCTCATAACCGACATAGCCGGGAGGCGCGCCGATCAGCCGCGATACGGCGTGCTTCTCCATGAATTCGCTCATGTCGATGCGCACCATCGCATTGGGATCATCGAACAGGAATTCGGCGAGCGCCTTGGTCAGCTCCGTCTTGCCCACGCCCGTCGGGCCTAGGAACAGGAACGAGCCGAGCGGCCGGTTGGGATCCTGTAGCCCGGCGCGCGCGCGACGGACGGCGGTGGAAACGGCGCGCACGGCATCGGCCTGACCGATCACGCGTTTGCCGATCACCTCCTCCATCTTGAGCAGCTTCTCGCGCTCGCCCTCCAGCATCCGATCGACGGGCACGCCGGTCCAGCGGCTGACGACACTGGCGATATCGTCGGCGGTGACTTCCTCTCGCAGCATTGCGCCCTTGGCCGCGCCCTGCGCCGCCTCGACCTGTTTCTGGAGCTGCGGGATCGTGCCGTAAGACAGCTCGCCCGCGCGTGCGAGATCGCCGTCGCGCTGCGCCTGTTCCAGCGCGGTGCGTGCGGCGTCGAGCTGTTCCTTCAGCTTCGCCTCCGCGCCGATCTTGTCCTTCTCCGCCTGCCAGCGTTGGGTCAGTTCGGCCGATTGCTGCTCGAGATTGGCGAGTTCGCTTTCGAGGTTGGCGAGCCGGTCCTTCGACGCCGCGTCGCTTTCCTTCTTCAGCGCCTCGCGCTCGATCTTGAGCTGGATGATGCGGCGATCGAGCGTCTCGATCTCTTCCGGCTTGCTCTCCACCTCCATGCGGATGCGGCTGGCAGCCTCGTCCATCAGGTCGATCGCCTTGTCGGGCAGGAAGCGATCGGTGATGTAACGGTTACTGAGCGTCGCCGCCGCCACGATCGCGCCATCGGTGATGCGAACACCGTGATGCAGTTCGTAACGATCCTTCAGCCCGCGCAGGATCGAGATCGTATCCTCCACGGTCGGCTCGCCGACGAACACAGGCTGGAAGCGGCGTTGCAACGCCGGATCTTTCTCGACATATTTGCGATATTCGTCGAGCGTCGTCGCACCCACGCAATGCAGTTCGCCACGCGCCAGCGCGGGCTTGAGCAGATTGCCCGCGTCCATCGCGCCTTCCGATTTTCCGGCGCCGATCAGCTGGTGCATCTCGTCGATGAACAACACGATGTCGCCCTCGGCGGCCTTCACCTCGTCGAGCACGCCCTTCAGCCGTTCCTCGAACTCGCCGCGATATTTCGCCCCCGCGATCAGCGCGCCCATGTCGAGCGCCATCAGCGTGCGGCCCTTGAGCGTATCCGGCACGTCGCCATTGGCGATGCGCAGCGCGAGCCCCTCGGCGATCGCGGTCTTGCCGACGCCGGGCTCGCCGATCAGGGCAGGGTTGTTCTTGGTGCGACGCGCGAGGATCTGGATCGTGCGACGGATTTCCTCGTCGCGGCCGATCACCGGATCGAGCTTGCCGTCGCGCGCCGCCTGCGTCAGATCGCGCGCGAACTTCTTGAGGGCGTCATAGCGATCCTCGGCCGATGCGGTATCCGCGGTGCGGCCGCCGCGCAGCTGGTTGATCGCGCTGTTCAATCCTTCCGGCGTGACACCGGCGGCTTTCAGCGCCTTTCCGGCGGGCGTGTTGAGCGCCAGCGCCAGCGCGACGAGCAGCCGCTCGACCGTGACATAGGAGTCGCCGGATTTCTGCGCGATCTGCTCGGCGGAATCGAGCACGCGCACCGCATCATTGTTGAGGCCGGGGCTGGTCTGCGCGCCGGAGCCGGACACGGCGGGAATCTTGGACAGCGCAAGATCAGTCTCGCTCGCTGCGCGCCGCGCGTCCCCACCGGCTGACTGGATCAGCCCGGCGGCCATGCCCTGCTCGTCCTCCAGCAGCGCCTTGAGCAAATGCTCGGGCGTGATCTGCTGATGGTTCATGCGGATCGCAACGGTCTGCGCCGACTGGAGGAAACCCTTGGCGCGGTCAGTGAATTTTTCGAGGTTCATGATGCTCCCCTTGAGATGGCAGGGATGTAATGTTGTATTTTTACCACACAAGGGGGTGGGGCAACGACAGTAGAGATAGCAACGGATTGGGGATACAACAGTTGCAAATCAAAACAGGAGAGCGACTCATGGCCACGCTGGCGACCGTGGACACCAAACCGCATTACGCCCCCGGTGAATGGGAGGCGCGGGTCGATCTCGCGGCGGCCTATCGGCTCGTTGCCTATTACGGCTGGGACGATCTGATCTTCACGCATCTGTCGGCGCGCGTGCCGGGGCCGGAACATCATTTCCTCATCAACCCCTATGACATGATGTTCGAGGAGATCACCGCCTCCAGCCTCGTCAAGATCGATGTGGAAGGCAATCCCGTCGGCGCGACGACGCACCCGGTCAATCCCGCCGGCTTTACGATCCACTCCGCGATCCACATGGCGCGCGAGGATGCGCATGCCGTGATGCACCTGCATACGCCGCACGGGCAGGCGGTGTCGGCGATGGAATTCGGGCTGTTGCCACATACCCAGACCTCGATGATCGCGGGGCACGATGTCGCTTATCACGACTATGAGGGCATCGCGACCGATCTCGATGAGCGCGAACGGCTGGTCGCCGACATTGGCGACAAGCACGCGATGATCCTGCGCAACCACGGCACGCTGACGGTGGGGGAGAGCGTCGGCGCGTGCTTCCTGCGGCTCTATTTCCTGGAGCGCGCGTGCGAGGCGCAGGTGCTGATGCTGTCGGCCGGCAAGGATAATCTCAACAATCCGCCGCAGGGCGTGGAGGACAAGGTGGCACGTCAGTCCAATCCAAAGGGCATGGGAATGCTGGCCGAGCGGCTGGCGTGGCCGGCGCTGCTCAGGAAGCTCGACCGGATCGATCCGAGCTTCAGGGACTGAGCTGGGGCGGGGAGGTGTCAAAAAGGGCGGCTCCCCGCGCTTTGCCAAATTCAGCGTGGACCGATCGGGCGCGGCGAAACGCGCGTCAGCTCGCCTCCAAAACCATGTTGAACGGCCCCTCCGTCGCGCGGCGGACCTTGCTGAACCCACCCTCGCGAACGATCCCGGAGAGCCTTGCCTCGCCGGCCTGCGCACCAAGCCCTTCACCCACTTCCTGATCGAGCGAAGTCGGCACGCAGATCATCGTCGACGCGTTGTAATAGAGGCGGCCGACCGGATTGAGGTTCTGCTCCGGTTGGTCGCCGGCGATCGGCTCGACGATCATCCAGCGTCCGCCGGGTGCCAGGATGCGACGCATATGCGCGGCGCACCCGCGCGGATCGCCCATATCGTGCAGGCAATCGAACATGGTGACGAGATCGAAATCGCGTTCGGCAATCTCCTTCGCGGTGGAGGTTTCGAAGCGAACCCGCTCGCTCAGCCCGTGTTTCGCGGCGTGGCGACGCGCTTCCTCGATCGAAGGTTCGTGGAAATCATAACCGATGAACGCGCTTTCGGGATAAGCCTGCGCCATCAGCAGCGTGGAAAAGCCGACGCCGCACCCGACGTCCGCCACTTTCGCGCCGGCCCGCAGCTTCGCCTCCGCGCCGTCGAGTGCCGGAATCCATGACTGAACGATATTGTTGACATAGCCGGGCCGGAAAAACGCGCCGGTCGCGCAGAACAGGCATCCGGCATGATCGCCCCAGCGCACGCCGGTGCCGTTGCGGAAACATTCCTCGACCCTCGGCTCGGCCTCGATCATCGCGGCGACCAGCTCGAACGCGCCGGCCAGATAGACCGGGCTGTCGCTGTTCTCGAAAACCATCGCCTGTTCGGGCGACAGGCTGAATTCATCCTCGGCCGGATCAAAGTCGATATAGCCATTGGCCGCCTGCGCCAGCGCCCATTCGCGGACGTAGCGCTCGTGCAGGCCGCCTGCTCTGCGCGCGAGTTCGGCCGCGTTGGCGGGGGCGGACGAAAGGGCTTTGAACAGCCCCAGCCGAAAGCCCAGTCGAACGGTGGGCACGCTCATCGCGCCGCCCAGATCGCCCAGCATCTTCCCTACAAAGGCGTGCAGCTTCGCTTCGTCGATCGCCGCGGACATGATCCTCTCCTGTGGTTGCTCGGTCTCCGGGTTGGGAGAGTGCACGTGAAAATATCACAGCGGCGCGCGGGCGGTGAATTGGTGGAAACCGCCACGTCGCGCCGGAAGAGGGCAGGGCACGGGCAAAGAAAAAAGGCCCCGGCAATCGCTGCCGGGGCCTTCTTCATTTTGCCTTGAGCGGCGATGCGATCAGTCGCGGTCGCCGGTCAGGAAGGCAGGGGCGAACTCGGGCGCGGGGCCGTCGTCCTTGCCGCCTTCGCTGCGCTCACGACGCGGGCCGCGATCACGGCGCGGGCCACGATCGCCACCACGGTCACCACCGCGATCGCCACCACGGCCGCCGCGATCACCACCACGATCGCCGCCGTCGCGACGCGGGCCGCGATCACCGCGATCAGCGCGCGGTTCGCGTGCCGGGCGGGTGTCTTCCAGCTCGGCGCCGGTTTCCTGATCGACGACGCGCATCGACAGGCGAACCTTGCCGCGCGGATCGATCTCAAGCACCTTGACCTTGACTTCCTGGCCTTCGCTCAGGACGTCGGAGACCTTCTCGACGCGCTCGTTCTTGATTTCGGAGACGTGGACGAGGCCGTCCTTGCCGCCCATGAAATTCACGAACGCACCGAAATCGACGAGGTTGACGACCTTGCCGTTGTAGATCTTGCCGACTTCGGCTTCCTCGACGATGCCCTTGATCCAGTTCATCGCCGCTTCGATCTGCGCGCCATCCGAGGAGCTGATCTTGATCACGCCCTCATCGTCGATGTCGACCTTCGCGCCGGTGGTGGCGACGATCTCGCGGATCACCTTGCCGCCGGTGCCGATCACGTCGCGGATCTTCGACTTGTCGATCTGCATCGTCTCGATGCGCGGCGCATGGGCGGAAAGCTCGGTGCGGGTTTCGCCCAGCGCCTTGTTCATTTCGCCCAGGATGTGCGCGCGGCCTTCATGCGCCTGCGCCAGCGCGACCTTCATGATCTCCTCGGTGATACCGGCGATCTTGATGTCCATCTGGAGCGAGGTGATGCCTTCGCTGGTGCCGGCCACCTTGAAATCCATGTCGCCGAGGTGATCCTCGTCGCCCAGAATGTCGCTGAGCACCGCGAAGTTCTTGCCTTCGAGGATCAGGCCCATCGCGATGCCGGAAACCGGGCGCTTGATCGGCACGCCGGCATCCATCAGCGCGAGGCTGCCGCCGCAGACCGTCGCCATCGAGGACGAGCCGTTGCTCTCCGTGATGTCGCTGGTGACGCGGATCGTGTACGGGAACTCTTCCTTCGACGGAAGCACTGCGTGTAGCGCGCGCCAGGCGAGCTTGCCGTGGCCGATGTCGCGGCGGCTGGGCGCCCCGAAACGACCAACTTCACCGACCGAATACGGCGGGAAGTTATAGTGCAGCATGAAGTGCTGATACGACAGGCCGTTCAGGCCGTCGATCATCTGCTCCGCGTCACGCGTGCCGAGTGTGGTGGTGGCGATGGTCTGCGTCTCGCCGCGCGTGAACAGCGCCGAGCCATGCGCACGCGGCAGGAAGTGGACCTCGGCCGCGATCGGGCGGACGGTCTTGGTGTCGCGGCCGTCGATGCGGCGGCCGGTCTTCAGGATCGCGCCACGGACGATTTCCGCTTCGAGCTTCTTGACCAGCTTCTGCGCGGCCATCTGCTCCTGCGGGGTGCGCTCGGCCATCGCCGCCTTCGCCTTCGCGCGCGCCGCGTTGAGCGCGTTCGAGCGGGCCGACTTGTCGACCAGCTTATAGGCGGCGTCGATGTCCTTGCCGACCAGCTTCTTCAGCTCGGCCTTCACCTTCGACGTATCGTCGGCGACCTTCAGCTCCCACGGCTCCTTCGCGGCCTTCTCGGCCAGGTCGATGATCGCGTTGATCACCTGCTGCGACGCGTTGTGCGCGAACATCACCGCGCCGAGCATGATCTCTTCCGACAGCTCCTTGGCTTCGGATTCGACCATCATCACCGCGTTGTGCGTGGCGGCGACGACCAGATCCAGTTCGCCCTCGGCGATTTCGGCGTCGGTCGGGTTCAGCTGATATTCGCCGTCCTTGTAACCGACGCGGGCGGCGCCGATCGGGCCCATGAAGGGCACGCCCGACAGCGTGAGCGCGGCGGAGGCGGCGATCATCGCCAGAACGTCCGGCTCGTTCTCGCCGTCATAGCTCAGAACCTGCGCGATCACGTTGACTTCGTTGTAGAAGCCTTCCGGGAACAGCGGGCGGATCGGGCGATCGGTGAGGCGGCTGATCAGCGTCTCACGCTCGCTCGCTCCACGCTCGCGCTTGAAGAAGCCGCCCGGAATACGACCGGCGGCGGAGAATTTTTCCTGATAATGGACGGTGAGGGGGAAGAAATCCTGCCCTTCCTTGACCGTCTTGGCAGCGGTGACGGCGCACAGCACGACCGTTTCGCCGAGCGTCGCGAGCACCGCGCCGTCGGCCTGGCGTGCAACGCGGCCGGTTTCGAGCGTCAGGGTCTTTCCGCCCCACTCGATGCTTACCTTTTGGGTGTCGAACATTTTATTTCCTTTGGACCGGCCGCCCTATGCGACCGGGGCCTAGAGGGGCGCCCACGAAAGTACTGCTTTCGTGGAAACCCGGTGTGCAGGCTGTCCGGCCTGCGCGGTGTTGGGCGAGATTTCGCCCATGCCCGTCCGCCGGATTGCGGAAGGGGCGAATACGAGAAGGGCGCCGCGAGGGCGCCCTTCCAATTACTTGCGAAGACCGAGCTTCGCGATGAGGGCGAGGTAGCGAGCCCCGTCCTTTTTGCGGAGATAGTCGAGCAGCGAACGACGCTGGTTGACCATCATCAGCAGGCCGCGGCGGGAGTGATTGTCCTTCGCGTGGCCCTTGAAGTGCTCGGTCAGGTTGCGGATACGCTCCGTAAGGATCGCGACCTGCACCTCGGGGGAGCCGGTGTCGCCTTCCTGGCGGGCATGTTCCTTGATGACTTCCTGACGGCGCTCTGCGGTAATCGTCATTAAATTCAGTCCTTCGACATCATATCACAGGTTGAAGCCGCGAACGACGCGGACCTCATGGTCCGCCACATCCACCAGCGCCACCGGCACATCGTCCAGCAGTGCCAGATGCATGCCATCGTCGACAGCAATCCCGGCCAGAACGCGCCCCTGACGGAGCGCCCCTGCCTGGTCGGGAGAGAGGGAGAGAGCCGGGATGTCGTCCAGCGCCGCCCTCAATGGCAGGAGAGGTTGTTCAAGCGTGCGGCCATTAGCGAGTTCGGCCAATTTGTCCAGCGATATCGCGTGCGACAGGTCGAACGGGCCGGCCTTGATACGCCTTAGATAGGTGACATGACCCACCGTTCCAAGCGCTTGCGCGATATCGCGGGCGAGGCTGCGGATATAGGTGCCCTTCGATACATGCGCGGTGAGCGTTATCTCGTCGAGCGCGGTGTCCGGGGCGGGCGCGGAATGGGGCGTCAGCGCGTGGATCGTCACGTCGCGGCTTTTCAGCACCACCTCTTCGCCGGCGCGGGCGAGATCATAGGCGCGGGCGCCGTCCACCTTCAGCGCGGAATAGGCGGGGGGCACCTGCGCGATCGGGCCGGTGAAACGCGCCAGCACCTCGATCAGCGCGGCGCCCGTCGGGCGAACCTCGCTCGTCGCGATCACCGGGCCTTCGCTGTCCAGCGTGTCGGTCTCCTCGCCGAAGCGGATCGTGAAATCGTAGATCTTCTCGCTGTCGAGCATCCGCCCGGCAAGCTTGGTCGCCTCGCCCAATGCGATCGGCAGCACCCCGGTCGCCAGCGGATCGAGCGTCCCGCCATGCCCCACCTTGGCCTTGCCATAGCCGCCACTGCGCAGCGCCCGTTTGACCGCGCTCACCGCCTGCGTCGATCCTAGCCCGAGCGGCTTGTCGAGGATCAGCCAGCCGTTCATGCGAACAGCGCCGCGAGGTTGAGATAGGCGCGCATCAGCGTCTCCACCGGCGGCCCCACGATATGCTGGACGATGCTGGCGCTCGGAAACACCATCGGCACCACCACCAGCAGCACGATCAACAGCGGAAAGCCGAACCGCCCCAGCTTCGCCCACTGCCAGGCGAGGGGGCGGGGGAGGATGCCTTCCACGACGTGGCCGCCGTCGAACGGCGGGATCGGCAGCAGGTTGAACACCGCGAGGAAGATGTTGATCATCAGGAAGTTGCGCAGGTTGTCCCACGCGAACCCTGCCACGCCTTGTGGCTGGCCTTCGCCGAGCGCATGCCCTGCGACGATACCGATCGCCACCGCCGCGACGCCCGCCAGCAGCAGATTCATCGCCGGCCCGGCGAGCGCGACCGCCACCATCCCCCAGCGCGGGTTGCGCAGCCGCTCCGCGCGCACCGGCACCGGCTTGGCCCAGCCGAATATCGGCGCCTTGGCGATGGCGAGGATCAGTGGCAGCGCGACCGTGCCGATCGGGTCGACATGGCGCAGTGGGTTGAAGCTCAGCCGGCGCTGCTCATGCGCGGTGGGGTCGCCCAGCACGCGCGCCATCAGCCCGTGCGCCACTTCGTGAAACACGATCGCGATCACGAGCGGGATGATCAACACCGCTGCGGCATAGAAGACGTTATCGGGGTTCATGACGCGTGATCTAGGGATGAACGCCGCGGATGAATAGGCGCGCGGGTGGAAGATTGTCCCCGGCCTATCGGGAGCCTGAACCGAAAGGTCAGCCGCTCGCCTCGGCCAGCGCGGCCGTGAAGTGGCGGCGACATAGCGCGACATAGCGATCGTTGCCGCCGATCTCGGTCTGGCGACCCTCCGCCACCGCGCGCCCGTCTGCATCGACGCGCAGGTTCATCGTCGCCTTGCGCCCGCATTCGCAGACCGATTTGATCTCGATCAGCGCATCGGCCAGCGCCAGCAGCCGGGCCGATCCCTCGAACAGCGCACCACGGAAATCGGTGCGCAAGCCGTAAGCCAGTACGGGAATATCATGCGCGTCGGCCACGCAGGCGAGCTGATCGACCTGTGCGGCGGTCAGGAATTGCGCTTCGTCGACCAGCACGCAGGCGATAGGCCCGCTGGCGTGGCGCTCCAGCACCATGGCGGCAATATCGGTCGCGCGGTCGAACATCGTCGCGGCGGCGGCAAGGCCGATCCGCGAGGTGATCGTGCCCGCCGCGAAGCGATCGTCCACCGCGGCGGTGAACAGCATCGTCGCCATGCCGCGCTCGCGATAGTTGAAATCGGCCTGCAGCAGCGTGGTCGATTTCCCCGCGTTCATCGAGGCATAGTAGAAATACAGCTTTGCCATCGCCCGCGCCCTCCGGCGTGTTCAGTCGAGATCCCGCGCGACGCCGGGCGCACGTAGCAGCGCGTCGATATGGCTGCCCTCGTCGAAGCTTTCGTCGCTGAGGAACTTCAGCTTGGCGGCATATTTCAGGTTGATGCGCCGCGCGACCTCGCGCTGGAGAAAGGCGGTGTTCGTCCGGAGTGCCTTTAGCACGGCCTCCTCGTCACGCCCGAGCAGCGGTTTCACGAACACGGTGGCGTGGCGCAGATCGGGTGACATGCGCACTTCGGTCACCGAGACGAGGTGGCTCGCCAGCGTGTCGTCATGCACGTCGCCACGCTGCAACACCTCCGACAGGACGTGACGCACCTGTTCGCCGACGCGGAGCGTGCGGACGGATTTTTCCTGCGGTTCTTTTTGCATCGCTGGACCTTCAACGGGGACGGCCACTTGCCGGGGCGGCGAACCGCGCCGGCAAGTGGACCGTTCCGAACCTTAGAGCGTCCGTTCGCGCAGCTCGACCTCGAAGGTTTCGAGGTAATCCCCGGCCTTGATGTCGGTGAAGTTCTGCGTGAACGTCACGCCGCACTCCAGGCCCGCGCGCACTTCCGCCACATCATCCTTGAAGCGACGCAGCGACGCGATTTCGCCGTTGTAGATGATGACGTCGTTGCGCGTGATGCGTGCCTTGAGCGCCTTGCGAATGACACCCTCGACCACCAGCAGACCAGCGGCCTTGCCGTGCTTGCCAGCCGAGAAGACCTCGCGGATTTCGGCGCGGCCGACGACCGTTTCGAATGCTTCCGGGCCAAGCTCGCCCGCCATGCCGGCGCGGACCTCGTCAAGCAGGTCATAGATGACGTCGTAATATTTGAACGCCACCCGATGCCGATCGGCGATCTCGCGTGCCTTGGCATTGGGGCGGACGTGGAAGCCGATGATCGGCGCGCCGGATGCGGCCGCGACGTTCACATCGCTTTCCGTGATGCCGCCGACGCCCGCATGCAGGATGCGTACCTTGATATCGTCGGTCGAAATCTTGTTCAGGCTGGCGACGATCGCTTCCACTGTGCCTTGCGTATCGGCCTTCACGACGAGCGGATATTCGATCGCCTGATTGGCCTTCAGCGCGGAGAACATGCTCTCCAGGCTGGCCGGCGCGGCGGTGGTGCGCTTCTGCGTCAGCACGCCCTGGCGATATTCCGCCACTTCACGTGCACGCGCTTCATTCTCCACCACCTGCAACGGATCGCCTGCGGACGGCGTGCCGGAAATACCCAGCACCTCGACCGGCATCGACGGCTCCGCCTTCTTGAGCTGGCGGCCCTTGTCGTCGACCAGCGCACGGACCTTGCCGCTTTCCGCGCCGACGACGAACACATCGCCGACCTTCAGCGTGCCGCGCGTGACGAGCACGGTGGCGACAGGGCCGCGGCCCTTGTCCAGCTTGGCCTCGATCACGGTGCCTTCCGCGGCGCGATCCGGATTGGCCTTGAGCTCGAGCAGCTCAGCCTGAATCTGGATCTTCTCGATCAGTTCATCGAGCCCGATCTTCTTGAGCGCGGAAACCTCGACGTTCTGCACGTCGCCGCCCATTTCCTCGACCACCACTTCATGCTCCAGCAGGCGCTCGCGCACGCGCTGGGCATTGGCTTCGTGCTTGTCGATCTTGTTGATCGCCACGATCAGCGGCTTGCCGGCCGCCTTGGTGTGATTGATCGCCTCGATCGTCTGCGGCATCAGCCCGTCGTCGGCGGCGACCACCAGCACGACGATATCGGTCACGTCGGCGCCACGCGCGCGCATCGCGGTGAACGCTTCGTGGCCCGGCGTATCGAGGAAGGTGATCTTCGACTTGTCCTTCAGCGTTACCTGATAGGCGCCGATATGCTGGGTGATGCCACCGGCTTCGCCGCGCACCACGTCGGTGCCGCGCAGCGCGTCGAGCAGGCTGGTCTTGCCGTGATCGACATGGCCCATGATCGTCACGACCGGCGGACGCGGCTTCAGATCGGCCTCGTCATCGGGGGCGACATCGCCCTGGATATCGATGTCCGAATCCGAAACGCGCACGATATTGTGGCCGAATTCGGTGACGAGCAGCTCGGCGGTGTCCTGATCGATCGTCTGGTTGACGGTGACGGGCATGCCCATCTTGAACAGGGCCTTCACGAGGTCCGCGCCCTTTTCCGCCATACGATTGGCGAGTTCCTGCACGGTGATCGCTTCCGGCACCTGCACGTCACGGACCTGCTTGGCCTGCGGCTCGCGCGGGCCGCCGAATTGCGAACGACGCTCCTTTTCACGCGCACGCTTCAGCGCGGCGAGGCTGCGGGCGCGGGCGCCCTCTTCGCTCAGCGCGCGATTGACCGTCAGCTTGCCGCCGCGACGCTCGTCGCCCTTGCGATCGCGCTGCTGCGAACGCGCCGGAGGAGCGTTGCGCGGGGTTGCCTGACCCGAAGGCATGCTGCGCTGCTGACCACCGCCACTGGCGGGGGCGGACGAAGCGGCCGGCGCTGCGGGCGCGGCTGCTGCCGTTGCGGCAGGCTTCGCCGGCTCGGCGGCCTTGGGCTTCGGCTTGGGAATCTCGGGCCGGACGACCGGCGAGAAGCGGCGCGGCGCGGGCATCGACGGATCGAGCCCGAGCGACATCACCGGCGGCGCTGGCGGGGGAGGCGGCGGCGCGGCGGCCGCAACCTTCTTCGCTGGCGGCGGTGCGGCGGCGGCAGGAGCCGCCGGCTCGGCGGCCTTGGCTTCGACGGCCGCAGGCGCGGGCGCGGGGGCCGCAGCCTCGACGACCGCAGGCGCGACGACCTCTGGCTCAACTGCCTCGGGCGCTTCCGGCTCGGGCGTCGGTTCGGGGGCAGGCGCTGGCGCCGGCTCTGGCTGAGCGGCCGCCTTCGCCTCGGCTTCGCGCTTTTCCTCTACGCGACGCGCTTCTTCCTCGGCGGCGCGCTGACGCTGCGCTTCCTCGCGACGGCGCTGATCTTCCAGCGCGTGCATCCGCTGATCCTCGGCCTCGCGCAGCATGCGAGCCTGACGCTCCTGCGGCGTTTCGCCGGCAGGCGGACGCGACACGGGGCGCGGCGGCTCCGGCGCCTGCTGGACGGGGGCGGAGACTTCCGGCGGCGCAGCTTCCTGCGTGTGTTCCGGGGCAGGGGTGCCGCCGGGGCCGAGCACGCGACGGCGCTTCACCTCGACCACCACCGTGTTCGAACGGCCGTGGCTGAAGCTCTGCTTCACCTTGCCGGTCTCGACCGTGCGCTTCAGCCCCAAAGGCGCGCGCATGCCAAGTTTCGGCTTGTCGTTGTCGGTCTCGCTCACTCAAATTCCTCGTGCGTCGTCACGGCCGGTTGCCCGGAAGGTCCGGGCGTCGATGCGCCTTGCGAGGCCGTTTCGCAAGGCACCGGGTTCAGTTCAGGGCCGATAAAGTGCAGCCAGCGATCGAGCGCTTCGCCCAGTCGCGCGGCCGCCAGGCGGTCGGTGACGCCGATATGTACCACGTTCTCGCGGCCCAGCGCCATCGACAATATGGGGCGTTCGAGCGGAAGCGCCAGCCCCTTGAGGTCGCTGCCCTCGCGATCCGAGCCGACACGCCACGCCTGCGCGAGCTTTCCGCGACCGTCGGCCGCGGCGTCTGCCGCGTGATAGAGCGCGTGAAGCTGCCCGCCGCGCGCGGCGGCGATGATCCGTTCGGAGCCGGTCAGCAGCGTTCCCGCACGCGATTCGAGCCCTAGCCGATCGAGCGCATTGCGCTCCAGCGCGGCGGCGATCAGCGCGGGCAGGTCATCGGGAATCGTGAAATCACTGGTCTTGAACGCGCGCGCCAGCGCGCCGCGCAGCTTGCCCTTCGGCCCCGCCGCGGCGGCGAGTTCCGCCTGCGTGACGCCGATCCAGGCGCCGCGTCCCGGCGCCTTGGCGCGGACATCGGGCAGCACCCGTCCATCCGGCCCGAGCGCGAGGCGCACGAGCGTGTCGCGCGCCGCGTGCTCGCGGCCGAGGATGCAGGTCCGGGTAGGCTCCGCTAGTTTCTCATTGCGAGGGTTCCGCATGAGCGTCTCCCTCAGGCTGGCGGGCGGGGGCGTCGCGATCGGCGATCAGGATGCCGGCGCTGGCGTAGTTTTCGGTCGACACTTCCTCGATCACGATCTGCACCGCGGCCGGGTTCTTGCCCAGCCGCGAGACGAGCGAAGCGGTGACGTCGGCCACCAGCCCCGCCTTCTGCTCCTTGGTCACGGAGCCTGCCAATCGGATCGAGACGAACGGCATCAGGCTTCCGAGGCCTCCGTCGCTTCGCCGTCATCATTGCCGGCGGCGGCGTCTTCATCCTCGAACCAATGCGCGCGGGCGGCCATGATGATCTCATTGCCCTGCTCGTCGGACAGCGCATATTCGGCGAGCACGCCGCCCTTATGCTCCGGCTTGCGCGGTGCATCGTCGTTGCGGCGGCGCGGCTCCTGGCGCTTCTTCTCGACCAGTTCGTCGGTCGCGAGATCGGCCAGATCGTCGAGCGTCTTGATCCCGGCCTTGCCGAGCGTGACCAGCATCGCTTCGGTCATATAAGGCAGTTCGGCCAGCGCATCCTCGACGCCCAGCGCGCGGCGTTCGTCGCGTGCGGCGGCCTCGCGGCGCTCCAGCGCTTCCTGCGCGCGGCTCTGCAGTTCCTGCGCGAGATCCTCGTCGAAACCTTCGATCCCCGCCAGTTCGTCCAGCTCGACGTAGGCGACTTCCTCCAGCTCGCCGAAGCCTTCGGCGACCAGCAGCTGGGCCAGCGTCTCGTCCACGTCCAGTTCGTTCTGGAACAGTTCGGAGTTGCGGACGAATTCCTGCTGACGCTTCTCGCTCGCGTCGGTTTCGGTCAGGATGTCGATCGCCTTGGCGGTGAGCTGCGAGGCGAGTCGCACGTTCTGGCCGCGACGGCCGATCGCCAGCGAAAGCTGATCGTCGGGCACCACCACTTCGATGCGATCTTCTTCCTCGTCGATCACCACGCGGCTGACGTTCGCCGGCTGGAGCGCGTTGACGACGAAGGTCGCGGTGTCGGGCGACCAGGGGATGATGTCGATCTTCTCGCCCTGCATTTCCTGCACGACGGCCTGGACGCGGCTGCCCTTCATGCCGACGCAGGCGCCGACCGGATCGATGCTCGAATCATGCGAGATCACGCCGATCTTGGCGCGGCTGCCCGGATCGCGGGCGGCGGCCTTGATCTCGATGATGCCGTCGTAGATTTCCGGCACTTCCTGCGCGAACAGCTTCTTCATGAAATCGGGATGCGCGCGGGAAAGGAAGATCTGCGGCCCGCGATTTTCGCGCACCACCTTCAGGATCAGGCTGCGGATACGATCGTTGACGCGCACCACTTCGCGCGGGATCTGCGCGTCGCGGCGGATCACGCCCTCGGCGCGGCCGAGATCGACTACGACATGGCCGAATTCGACGCGCTTGACGACGCCGGTGATGATCTCGCCGGCGCGATCCTTGAATTCCTCGAACTGGCGCTCGCGCTCCGCGTCACGCACCTTCTGGAAGATGGTCTGCTTCGCGGCCTGCGCCTGGATGCGGCCGAATTCGATCGGGGGCAGGGGATCGACGAGGAAGTCGCCCACCACAGCGCCGGCCTGAAGCTTCTGCGCGCCCTTCAGGTCGACCTGCTTGTAGATATCGTCGACCAGCTCAACCACCTCGACGACGCGCCACAGGCGCAGATCGCCGTTGCTCGCATCGAGCTTGGCGCGAATGTCCATTTCCTGGCCATAACGGGTGCGCGCGGCACGCTGGATCGCGTCTTCCATCGCCTCGATGACGATCGCCTTGTCGATCATCTTCTCGCTGGCGACGGAATTCGCGATCGCGATCAGCTCAGCCCGGTTAGCAGTCACGCCGGTGGCCATTATTCGGTTTCCTCTGCTTCGATTTCTTCTTCCGCACCCTCGGCAGAGAGCGGGACGGTTGCCTGGATAAGCTTGTCGGTCAGCACCAATTTGGCGTCGACCACACTGGCGAAGGGAACATGCGCGACGACGCCGCTTTTCTGGACGATCGCGATCGTCTCGCCTTCGAGCCCGGCGAGTTCGCCCTTGAACTGTTTCTGCCCGTCGATCGGCGCGCTGAGCACGATCCGCGCCTCATGGCCGGACCAGTCGGCGAAATCGCCGAGCCGGGTCAGCGGGCGATCGATGCCGGGGGAGGAGACCTCCAGCCGATAGGCATCCTCGATCGGGTCTTCGCGGTCGAGCACATCGGAAATGCGGCGTGAAAGCTCCGCGCAATCGTCGATGGTCAGCTGCCGCGTCTCCGGGCGCTCCGCCATCACCTGCAACGTGCGTTCGTCGCCCCGGCCCATCATGCGGACGCGCACGAGTTCGAAGCCGAGTGCTTGCGCCTCGGGTGCGATCAATCCGGTCAATACGGCGAGATCCGCCATCGGTGCTCCGCGCATGAGTGGTTGCCGCCGCGAGGCAGGCCCCGCGACCTCTTCATCTGGCGATGTAGAGAAAGCACGGGCGATATATGACGAACCCGGCGATGACGCAAGCTGGCAACCGCGCGGCGATAATGTGTTAGGCGATGCGACGTTAAATCGCCGGGAGAGCCACATGATTCGCCGCTATCCGTTTGCCCTTATGTTGCTGATCGGCACGGCCTGTTCGGCGCAGCAGGCGGTCGACCCGCAAGCCATGAAGGGGCCGCAGGGGCCACAGCCGCCGGGCGCGAACAATCCCGTGCCAAAGGATTCGCCGGCCGAACCGGGGATCAAAAACATTCCCGCGACGTCCGGCCAAGCGAATCTGCCGCTCACCCCGCCGCCATTCACCGTCACGCAGATCGGCGCGTTCACCCAGCCGGTGGCGATCGCGATGCTGCCCGATGGCGCTGCGCTGATCACCGAGAAGCCGGGCGCGCTCAAGCTGCGTGCGGCAGACGGCAAGGTTACCGATGTGGCGGGCGTGCCGGCGGTGAAGCTGAGCAGCCAGGGTGGCTTGCTCGGCGTCGCGCTCGCGCCCGATTTCGCGGCCAGCCACACCATCTACCTCAGTTATTCCGAGCCGCGCCCGAATGGCGGAGCGAGTCTCGCGCTGATGAAGGCGGCGTTCGACGGCGCGAAGCTCAGCGGCCAGCGAGTTATCTGGCGCGCGGGCTCCGATGGTCCGGGCGAGCAGTTCGGCGGCGCGATCACCTTTGCGCCCGACGGCAAGTCGCTGTTCCTGTCCTCCGGCGAGCGCCAGCGTTTCACCCCGGCGCAGGATCCGAATCAGGCGCTCGGCAAGATCGTTCGCCTGACGCTCGACGGCGCGGCATGGCCGGGCAATCCGCATTACAAGGCGGGCGGCGTCCGCGCGCAGACCTGGACGCTCGGGCATCGCAATCCCTACGGTCTCGCCTTCACCACGGATGGAAAGCTGTGGGAGGTCGAGATGGGGCCGAAGGGCGGCGACGAGCTGAACCTGCTCCAGCCGGGCCGCAATTATGGCTGGCCGGTCGTGTCGAACGGCATCAATTATTCCGGCGCGCCGATCCCGGCGCACCCGTCGAAGCCGGAGTTCGCGGAGCCGGCTTTGTGGTGGACGCCGACCATCTCGCCCGGCGGGCTGATCGCCTATTCGGGCGCGATGTTCCCGCAGTACAAGGGCTCGCTGATGATCGCGGGCATGTCCGGCAAGGCGCTGGTTCGTGTCACCGTCAATGGCGCGAAGGCGACCCCGGCCGACCAATGGGACGTGGGCTTTCGGGTGCGCGGGCTGGCGCAGGCGGCGGACGGCGCGATCTGGTTGCTCGAGGATGGCTCGCGCGGGGCGGAGGGGCGGCTGTTCCGCCTCAGCGCGAAATGATCGGCTGATCGCGCGAAACGCGATTGACTCAAATCTCCCGCGCGGTCAGAGCCTCGCCCATCGTGACCCGGGCAACCGGCAAGGCACACGCGGGAGAGAGCCGCCCACGCCGCCCTTTCAGGGTGGCAGGGTGGCCGCCGAAGGAGCAACCACCCCGGAATCTCTCAGGCAAAAGGACCGCACGCGCCAAACGATGCTCTGGAAAGCAGGCATGGCTTTCAGCCGCGCCTCACCGAAGGGGTAACCCCGCGCGATAACGCCCGGGGGAAGCTCTCAGGTCCCGTGACAGAGGGGGTAAACGGATCGACAACGGGTAGCACCCCCGCGTCCATCGCCCTTTCTTGTCGGAAGATTTCCCATGAGCGACCAGCGCCCGAGCGACGATAATTACGAAGAGCCGCCGATCCAGACTCTGCCGCTCGATGCCTGGCATCGCGCGAAGGGCGGCCGCATGGTCGAATTCGCCGGCTATCACATGCCGGTCCAATATGAAGGCATCATGGCCGAGCATCTGTGGACCCGCGAGTCCGCCGGTCTGTTCGACGTCAGCCATATGGGCCAGCTCACCTTCACCGGCGATAATGTGGTGGGCGCGCTGGAGGCGCTGATGCCCGCCGATATCGCCGGCCTTGCCCTCAATCGCGCGCGCTATTCGCTGCTGCTCGATGAGGCGGGGGGCATCCTCGACGATCTGATGCTGACGCGTCAGTCGGAGGATCGGATCTATCTCGTCGTCAACGGCGCGACCAAATATGACGATATCGGCCATATTATCGAGCATCTGCCCGACGATGTGACGCTCAACCTGATGGACGATCACGCGCTGCTCGCGTTGCAGGGGCCGAAGGCGGTCGACGTGCTCGCGCGCCTGATCCCCGGCGTCGAGGCACTTGTGTTCATGCAGGCGGCGGCGTTCGAGTGGCAGGGGCATGAACTGTGGATCAGCCGCTCCGGCTATACCGGCGAGGACGGGTTCGAGATTTCTGTGCCCGCCGAAGTCGCCGAGGCGCTGGCCGATGCGCTGACCGCGCAGCCGGAGGTGAAGCCGATCGGCCTCGGCGCGCGGGACTCGCTCCGCCTCGAAGCCGGGCTGCCGCTCTATGGTCATGACATGACGCCCGACATCACGCCGGTGATGGCCGATCTCGGCTTCGCGCTGTTCAAGCGCCGCCGCGAGGAGGGCAATTTCCCCGGTGCCGAGCGCATCCTGCTGGAGCGCGAGAACGGCCCGGTCGCCAAGCGCGTCGGCCTGCTGGTCGAGGGGCGCCAGCCGGTGCGCGAAGGCGCATCGGTGCTCGATGCCGATGGCAGCGATGTCGGCAAGGTCACGTCGGGCGGCTTCGCGCCGACGGTCGGCGCGCCGATCGCCATGGCCTATGTGCCGCTCGCGCTCGCCGCCCCCGGCACGCGCGTCCAGCTTACCCAGCGCGGCAAGATCCATGCCGCGACCGTTACGGCGATGCCGTTCGTTCCCCACCGTTACTTCCGAGGAGTGAAGTGAGATGAGCCGTTATTTCAGCGAAGACCATGAGTGGATCGATGTCGACGGCGAAGTCGGCACGGTCGGCATCTCCGAATATGCGCAGGGCCAGCTTGGCGACATCGTGTTCGTCGACGTGCCCGAAGACGGCAAGGCGCTGTCCAAGGGCGACGATGCCGCCGTGGTGGAGAGCGTGAAGGCCGCCAGCGATGTCTATTCGCCGGTGTCGGGCACGGTGATCGAGGGCAATCCCGCGCTCGCGGACGATCCCGCGCTGGTCAATTCCGATCCGGAAGGCGAGGGCTGGTTCTTCAAGATCACGCTGTCCGATCCGTCGGAGCTTGGGGCGCTGATGGACGAAGCCGCTTACGAGGCGTTCGTCGCCAAGCTGTGAGCAAGCCGCCCGCCTCGCACTGGGATCCCCAGGCCTATGCCGCCAACGCCGCCTTCGTCCCCGCGATGGGGCTGCCGGTGGTGGCATTGCTTGGGCCCCGTGCGGGTGAGCGCATCCTCGATATCGGTTGCGGCGATGGCGTGCTGACCGCCGCGATCGCCGCAGCCGGGGCCGAGGTGATCGGCGTCGATTCCTCGCCCGAGATGATTGCAGCAGCGCGCGAGCGCGGGCTGGACGCACGGGTGATGGGTGGAGAGGCGCTGGATTTCGACGGCGAGTTCGATGCGGCCTTCTCCAATGCGGCGCTCCATTGGATGCGCGATGCCGCCGCCGTGGCGCGTGGCGTGGCGCGCGCGCTGAAACCCGGCGCGCGCTTCGTTGGGGAGATGGGCGGCGCCGGCAATGTCGCGACCATCTGGAGCGGGATCGATGCGGAGCTTGCCGCGCGCGGCCTGTCGCTCCCGCCGAGCACGCTTCACTGGTATCCTGCGGTCGCGGATTTCACCGCCGTCTATGCCGCTGCCGGCTTCACCGACATTTCTGCCGAACTGATCGACCGCCCGACCCCGCTGCCAAGTGGGGTGAAGGGCTGGATCGCCACTTTTATGACCGGCCCGTTCAATGCTGCCGGGATCGACCCCGCGACCCAAAGCGCGATCGCCGATGCGATCGACGCGCGCCTTGCCGACCGACTGCGCGGACCGGACGGTGGCTGGATCGCCGATTATGTCCGTCTGCGCTTCACGATGAGAAAGCCCGCCTGATGCGTTATCTTCCGCTCACCCAGCCAGATCGCGAAGCGATGCTTGGCGTTATCGGCGCGTCCTCGATCGACGATCTGTTCGTCGACGTGCCCGAATCCGTTCGCCTCACCGGCCCGATCGCCGGCCTGCCGAACCATGCCAGCGAACTGGCGGTCGAACGCCACATGACCGCGCTGGCGCGGAAGAATCTGTCGGCAGGGGAGGCGCCGTTCTTCCTCGGCTGCGGCGCCTATCGCCACCATGTCCCGGCGAGTGTCGATCACCTTATCCAGCGCGGCGAGTTCCTCACCGCCTACACGCCCTATCAGCCGGAAATCGCGCAGGGCACGTTGCAGATGCTGTTCGAGTTCCAGACGCAGGTCGCGCGCCTGCTGGGCACGGACGTGGCCAACGCCAGCATGTACGACGGCTCGACCGCGTGCTGGGAAGCGATCGGCATGGCGCGGCGCATCACCAAGCGCGGCAAGGCGATCCTGTCGGGCGGCCTGCATCCGCATTACGTTTCGGTCGCGAAAACGATGGCGAAATATACCGGCGATGCGCTCGATGTGTCGCTGCCGGTGCTTGGTGCCGAGACCGATCTCGACGCGCTGATCGCGAAGATCGACGGCGATACCTCGTGCGTCGTCGTGCAATATCCCGATATTCTCGGCCGCATCGCCGATCTGCGCCCGCTGGCTGACGCATGCCACGCGAACAAGGCGCTGCTGATCGCGGTCGTCACCGAGCCGGTGGCGCTGGGGGCATTGAAGTCGCCGGGCGAGATGGACGCGGATATCGTCGTTGGCGAAGGCCAGTCGATCGGCGTCGGGCTTCAGTTCGGCGGGCCTTATGTCGGGTTGTTTGGCTGCAAGGACAAATATGTCCGTCAGATGCCGGGGCGCCTGTGCGGCGAGACGGTCGATGCCGACGGGCGGCGCGGTTTCGTGCTGACGCTCTCCACGCGCGAACAGCATATCCGGCGCGAGAAGGCGACGTCGAACATCTGCACCAATTCCGGGCTGTGCGCGCTGGCCTTCTCGATCCACATGACGCTGCTGGGCGAGGCCGGGCTGCGCGCGCTGGCGGCGACCAACCACGCGGCGGCGGTCGTCGCGGCGCAGCGGCTGGCCAAGGTGCCGGGGGTGCGCGTCGTCAACGACACGTTCTTCAACGAATTCACGCTCGATCTGGGCAAGGAGGCGCGGCCGATCGTCCGCGCGCTGGCCGACCAGGGTATTCTCGCAGGCGTGTCGCTCGGGCGGCTCTATCCGGGCGAAGGGAGCCTCGCGAACGGGCTGGTCGTCGCCGTGACCGAAACCGTAACCATGGAAGATGTCGAAGCGCTGGCCACGGCGCTTGAGGAGGTGCTGGCATGAGCGCGATCAACCAGAGCGGCTGGCGCCCCACCGCGCCGCAGCAGCAGGGCGGCGATGTCGCGCCGACCTTCACGGGCAACAAGGCGCTGATGCTTGAGGAAGCGCTGATCTTCGAGATCGGGGACAGCGACACGACCGGGGTGGAAGTCGCTGCCCCGGCCACTGCGACGAGCCGCCTCGGCGGCCTCGCGCGCAGCGCGCCGATCGGCCTGCCGGGCCTCTCCGAGCCGGAGACGGTGCGGCACTACACGCGCCTCAGCCGGCAGAATTACGCGATTGATCTCGGGCTCTTCCCGCTCGGATCGTGCACGATGAAGCACAACCCGCGCCTCAATGAGAAGATGGCGCGGCTGCCCGGTTTTGCCGACGTCCACCCGCTCCAGCCGATCGACACCGTGCAGGGCGCGCTGGAGGTGATCCAGCAACTCGCGCACTGGCTGGTGACGCTGACGGGGATGCACTCGGTCGCGATGAGCCCCAAGGCAGGCGCGCATGGCGAGCTTTGCGGCATTCTCGCGATCAAGGCGGCGCTGGAGAAGCGCGGGCAAGGGCATCGCAAGGTGATCCTGGTTCCCGAAAGCGCGCATGGCACCAATCCCGCCACCGCCGCCTTCGCCGGTTTCACGGTGGAGGATATCCCCGCCGACGCCGATGGCCGCGTCGATACGGCGGCATTGAAGGCGCGGCTCGGGCCGGATGTGGCGGGGGTGATGATCACCAACCCCAACACCTGCGGCCTGTTCGAGCGCGATCTGAAGGCGATTTCCGAGGCGGTCCATGCTGCCGGTGGTTACGTCTATTGCGACGGCGCGAATTTCAACGCGATCGTCGGGCGGGTGCGTCCGGGCGACCTTGGCGTCGATGCGATGCACATCAATCTGCACAAGACCTTCTCCACCCCGCATGGCGGTGGTGGGCCGGGTTCGGGGCCGGTGGTGTTTTCGGAGCGGCTGACCCCGTTCGCGCCGCTGCCGTTCGTCGAGAAGCAGGGCGATCACTTCGCGCTGATCGAGGAAGAGACGGCGCAGGATCATCATGCCGACAGCTTCGGCCGGATGACCGCTTTCAACGGTCAGATGGGCATGTTCACCCGCGCGCTGACCTATATCCTCAGCCACGGCGCGGATGGCCTGCGGCAGGTGGCCGAGGATGCCGTGCTCAACGCGAACTACGTGCTGCGCAGCCTGACCGACGTGCTCGACGCGCCGTTCGCGGCGGCCGGGCCGTGCATGCATGAGGCGATCTTCTCCGACGCGGGGTTCGCGGAAGGTTTCTCGACGATCGACGTTGCCAAGGCGCTGATCGACGAGGGGTTCCACCCGATGACGATGTATTTTCCGCTCGTCGTCCATGGCGCGATGCTGGTCGAGCCGACCGAAACCGAGAGCAAGGCGACGCTCGATCAGTTCATCGGCGCGCTGCGCTCGGTGGCGGAGCGCGCGCGGGCCGGCGATCCGGCTCTGCGCACCGCGCCGCATTTCGCGCCGCGCAGCCGGCTCGATGAAACGCTCGCCGCGCGCAAGCCGCGGCTGGTGTGGCAGGAGCCGGAAACGGCCGCCGTCGCGGCGGAATAGCATACCCGTGTTTCGGCGCCGGCCCGTTCAGGGCTGGCGCCGAGCCACGCTTCATGCCAACCCGTTCTTCTAAAAACAGGAGAGGGCAATGGCGGTGAAGACGCGCGTCACGGAGATGCTGGGGATCGAAAAGCCGATCGTCCAGGCGGCGATGGGCTGGATCGCCCGCGCGCAGCTCGCCTCCGCCGTTTCCAATGCCGGTGGCATGGGGATCATCGAAACTTCGTCGGGCCAGCTGGACGCGGTGCGCGACGAGATCGTCAAGATGCGCGCGCTGACCGACAAGCCGTTCGGCGTGAACGTCGCGCAGGCCTTCGTCCGCGATCCCGATATCGTGCGCTTCGTGATCGATCAGGGCGTGAAATTCGTCACCACCTCCGCCGGCGATCCGATGAAATATACCGCGATGCTTAAAGACGCGGGGCTGACGGTGTTTCACGTCGTCCCCAATCTTGCTGGTGCGCGTCGCGCGGTCGAAGCCGGGGTCGATGGCTTGATCGTCGAGGGCGGCGAGGGCGGCGGGTTCAAGAACCCGAAGGACGTGTCGACCATGGTGCTGGTGCCGCAGGTGGTGGAGGCGGTCGACGTGCCCGTGATCGCCGCCGGAGGGATCATCGACGGCAAATCGATGGCCGCCGCCTTCGCGCTGGGCGCGGAGGGCGTGCTGATGGGCACGCGCATCCTCTCCTCCGCCGAAAGCCCGGTGCATGACAATTGGAAACAGGCGATCATCAACGCCGACGCGACCGACACCGTGTTCCTCAACCGCAAGGGGCCGGGGCCGGCGCTCAGGGCGCTCCGCACCGATCGCACCACGCGGATCGCGGCGGAGGGATCGCCCAATATCTTCGGTGAGTTCGCCGACACGCGCCGCGTTTATTTCGAGGGCGATCTGGAGGCCGGCGTCGCGCTGACCGGGCAGGTCGCGGGGCGCATCCATGAGGTGAAGCCGGTCGCGCAGATTCTCGATGAGACGATGCGCGATTACGCCGCGACCGTATCGCGCATGGCGGGGGGCTTGTGATGATCGATGTTCGTTATGACGTGGCCGACGGCGTGGCGACGATCACGCTCGATCGGCCGGAGCGGATGAACACCATCTCCGGCCCGATGCTCGATCAGCTTACGGCGCTGCTGGTGCGTGCCAATGCCGATGCAGAGGCGCGCGTGGTGGTGCTGACGGGCACCGGCCGCGCGTTCTGCGCCGGGCTTGATCTCAACGCCGCGACGAGCGGGGAGGGGATCGGATCGTCCTCCGCCACGTTCGGCGCGACGATCGATCTGCGCAACACGCCGCCCACCGTGCTGTTCGCGATGGACAAGCCGGTGATCTGCGCGCTCAACGGATCGGCGGCCGGCTATGGCATGGATCTCGCACTCGGCTGCGATATCCGCGTGATGGCCGATGATGCGAAGCTCGCGCCGGCCTTCGTCAAGCGCGGGGTGTTGCCCGAATCGGGCGGCACCTGGTTCCTGCCGCGCATGCTGGGCTGGGCGAAGGCGGCGGAGATTGTCTTCACCGGGCGCACATTAAGCGCGGCGGAGTGTCTCGCGGAGGGGCTGGTCAACCGCGTCGTCCCGGTGGGCGAGGTGGCCGAAGTCGCCCGCGCGCTGGCGCTGGAGATTGCCGCCAATGCGCCGCTCGCGGTGCAGGCCGCGAAACGCATGATGCGCATGGGGCTGGACGAGCCGTTCGATACGCACGTCCAGCACGTTTACCTGCAATTGCTCCCGCTGTTCCGCTCGGAGGATTTCCGTGAGGGCATGGCCTCGTTCCTCGAAAAGCGCGCGCCGACGTTCAAGGGGCGATAGAGCGATTTCAAGGCGGCCGGTAACACGTGCCGGCTCTGAAATCGCGGCCAGCAGAGGAAGTTTGAACGACGATCCGACGCGGGCGGATCGACAACCGCTCTAGCGCCCGGCGCTCAATCCCAGCGCGCCAGCTCCGCCAGCCATGCGGTCGCGGTGCCGTCGCTCGGCGCGCGCCAGTCGCCGCGCGGCGAGAGCGCCCCGCCGGGCGAAATCTTGGGGCCGTTCGGGATGGCGCTGCGCTTGAACTGGCTGGTGGCGAAGAAGCGCGTGATGAAGGCCTCGAGCCACCGGACGATCGTCGGCAGGTCATAGGCCCGCCGCTCCTCTTCCGGAAACCCCGCCGGCCACGCGCCCGCCTCGGGCTCGGCCCAGGCGCGCCAGGCGAGGAACGCGACCTTCGACGGCGGCAGCCCGTAGCGCAGGATGTGGAACAGGAAGAAGTCGTGCAGCTCGTAGGGGCCGATCTTGGACTGGGTGCTCTGGATGGCGCCCGAGGCGTCCGCCGGCACCAGTTCCGGCGAAATCTCCGTGCCGAGGATCGCCTCGAGCACCTCGGCCGCAGCGCCGCGGAACTCGCCGGTCCGCACCGTCCAGCGGATGAGGTGCTGGATCAGCGTCTTCGGCAGCCCGGCGTTGACGGCGTAATGGCTCATGTGATCGCCGACGCCGTAGGTGCACCACCCCAAAGCGAGCTCCGAGAGGTCGCCCGTGCCAACCACGAAGCCGCCGCGCTGGTTCGCGAGCCGGAACAGGTAATCGGTGCGGAGGCCGGCCTGCACGTTCTCGAACGCGATGTCGTAGACCGCTTCGCCGCGGGCGAAGGGATGGTCCATGTCAGCCAGCATCTGCTTCGCGGCCGGGCGGATGTCGATCTCCTCCGCGGTCACGCCGAGAGCGCGCATCAGGCTCCAGGCGTTGGCGCGGGTGTCCTCGCCGGTGGCGAATCCCGGCATGGTGAAGCCGAGGATCGCGGTCCGCGGCAGGCCCATCAGGTCGCAGGCCTTGGCCGCCACGATCAGCGCCTGCGTGGAATCGAGCCCGCCGGAGACGCCGACCACCATGGTCCGGGCCTGCGTCGCCTCGAACCGGCGGACGAGGCCGTGGACCTGGATGTTGAAGGCCTCGTAGCAGTCCTGGTCGAGCCGGGCGGGGACGTCCGGCACATAAGGGAACCGCCGCAGCGGACGCTTCAATCCGAGGTCGGCGAAGCTCGGCTGGTGGCGAAATCCCACGGCGCGGAACCGCGTCTCGGGATGGCCCGCGAGCGCGGCGGCGTCGTTGAAGGTGCCGAACCGCGCGCGCTCCAGCCGCAGCCGCTGCACGTCCACGTCGGCCACGATCAACTGCGGCTCGCGCGCGAAGCGCTCGGACTGGGCGAGAAGCTCGCCGAGCTCGTGGATCGAGCCCTGACCGTCCCAGGCGAGGTCGGTCGTGCTCTCCCCGGCTCCCGCCGCCGAATAGGCGTAGGCCGCCACGCAGCGCATGGATTGCGAAGCGGACAGCAGCGAGCGGTCCTCGGCCTTGCCGATCACGATGTTGGAGGCCGAGAGGTTGCACAGGATCAGCGCCCCGGCGAGCGCGCCTTGGGTCGACGGCGGCGTCGGCGCCCAGTAGTCCTCGCAGATCTCGACGTGGAACGTGAAGTCGGCCAGGTCTTCCGCGGCGAAGATCAGGTCCGCCCCGAACGGCGCAGTCTGCCCGGCGACGTCGATTGCAAGCCCGGCGAGCCCCGCGCCTGAGGCGAACCATCGTTTTTCGTAATACTCGCGGTAGTTCGGCAGGAAGGTCTTCGGAACGACGCCGAGGATCTCGCCGCGGGCGAGCGCAACGGCGCAGTTGTAGACGCGCCCGTTGCGCCGGATCGGCGCGCCGACCACCAGCACTGGGCGCAGATCGCGGGTCGCTTCGGCCACTCGCGCCAGCGCGGCGAGCGTCGCCTCCTGCTGCGCGGTTTGCAGGTGAAGATCGTCGATCGCGTAAGAGGTGAGGCTAAGCTCCGGAAACACCACCAGATCGACCGCCGCGTCATGCGCGTCGCGGGCCAGCGCGATCGCGGCCTGCGCATTGGCGGTTGCATCGCCGACGGAGGCGCGCGGCGTGGCGGCGGCGACGCGCAGCAGGCGATGCGCGTGGATTGAACGGAACGCTGGCTTCATCGCACAGGGGATTAGCTCGCTTTGCGCGGCTGCGCCATCGTTCGCGCTTTGCGCGGCGGAAAGGAAGATATAGTGTCGTCGGCGATGGGCGGCTCGACCGTAGATCTACGTGGCGTTGCGCGGCAATTCGCCGGCGGCGGCGCGTTGGGCGCGATGATGCTGGCGAAGGATTGGTCCAGTTCGCCGCTCGGCCCGATCGAGCATTGGCCGCAATCGTTGCTAAGCGCGGTCAGCCTGATGCTTCCCGCCAGCGCGGAGATCGTGCTGTTCTGGGGCGAGGACTATGCCGCGCTCTACAACGATGCCTATGCGCCTACGATCGGGGACAAGCATCCCGCGGCGCTCGGCCGCCCCGCGCGCGAGGCGTGGCGCGAGTTGTGGAGCGATCTGGAGCCGCTGCTCGCGCACGTCCGTAGCACCGGCGAAACCTTCGCGGCGAAGGATCGCCCCTTCTACATCGAGCGCGCCGGTTTCGGGGAAGAAGTGTTCTTCGACGTGTCCTATTCGCCGGTGCGGATCGAGGACGGGTCGGTCGGCGGCGTGTTGTGCATCGTTTCCGAGACGACCGAGCGCGTGCGCGCGGCGCGCGCGGTGGCCGAGGACAGGGCGCGGCTGGCGCAGATGTTCGAGGAGGCGCCGGGCTTCGCCGCGGTGCTGCGCGGCCCGGATCACAGGTTCGAGCTGGTCAACCGCGCCTATCGCGAACTGGTCGGGGATCGCGACGGGGAGGTGATCGGCCGCTCCGCGCGCGACGTGCTGCCCGAGATCGAGAGCCAGGGTTATATCGCGCTGCTCGATGCGGTGCGGGCGAGCGGTCAGCCCTATCGCGACAATGGCGCGCGTGTCACCTTGTGGCGGCAGGCGGAGAGCGAGCCCGAAGTTCGCCACATCGATTTCGTGTTCCAGCCGATCACCGATACGACCGGGGCAGTCACCAGCATCTTCGTTCAGGGCACCGACGTCACCGATCGTTATCGCGCGGAGCGGGCGCTCGCGCTGAGCCGGGAGTCGCTCGAACTCGCGGCCGAGGCTGCGGAGATCGGGGCGTGGGATGTGCACCTGCCGGCGCAAATCGGCACATGGTCCGATCGGGCCAAGGCGATGTATGGTTTCTCGCCCGACTGGCCGATGACGCTGGATGATTGCTACGGCCGCGTCGATCCCGAGGATCTGCCGCTGGTGCGGCAAAGCCTGGAGGCGGCGGTCGATCCGGCGCGGCGTGAACCGTTCGATCTCGAATTCCGGGTGAGGCGAGCGAATGACGGCGAGCTGCGCTGGCTCGCGGCCAAGGGGCGCGGCATTTTCGAAGGGGATAGCTGCGTCCGCGCCGCCGGCACCGTGATCGATATCACCGAACGGAGGCAGGAGCGCGAGGCGCTCAGTGAGAGCGAGGAAAGGTTCCGCAACCTCGCGGATTCGCTCCCCGCGCTGATCTGGCAGACCGATGAAGCCGGCGAAATCGTGTTCGCCAACCAGTTCTTCGAAACCCTTCTCGGCGTGCCGCCGGCGGAGATCATCCGCGATGGCTGGACGCGGCTTTATCTGCCGGAGGATCGCCCGGCGCTCGCCGTGATCCGCGCTCAGGCCAATGCCACCCGCAAGCCGATGGGCGGCGATCTGCGGCTGATGACCTCGACCGGCGATGCCCGCTGGGTGCATACCGAGGCGCGGCCGCGCATTATCGATGGGGTGTATCGCGGTTTCATCTGCTGCGCGGTGGATGTCAGCGAGGCGCACCTCGCGGGTGAAGCGTCGGAACGTCGCGTCGCGGAGCGCACTCGCGAACTGATCGGGGAAATCGCCGAACGTCAGCGGGTGGAGGCCCGGCTGCACCAGATGCAGCGGCTGGAGGCGGTGGGGCAGCTCACCTCCGGCGTGGCGCATGATTTCAACAATCTGCTGACGGTCGTGCTCGGCAATGTCGGCATCCTCGAGCGGACGCTGAGCGATGCGGCGGACGGGCGGACGAAGCTGCGGCTGGAGCATGTGCGCATGGCGGCGGAGCGCGGGGCCGCGCTGACCGCGCAATTGCTCGCCTTCTCGCGCAGCCAGCGGCTCGAGGCCAAGGTGGTGGAGCTGAACCGGACGATCGACGGGATGCGCGAGCTGATGGAAAGCACGCTCGGCCGTGCGATCACCATCGACACGCGGCTCGCGCCCGCCTTGTGGCACGCGCTGGTCGATCCCACGCAGTTCGAGCTGGTGGTGCTCAATCTCGCGATCAACGCGCGCGATGCGATGGGCACGGCGGGGGGCACGCTGACCGTCGCCACCGCCAATATCACGCTGGCCGAACCGTCCTCGCTCGATGAGCCGCCGGCCGGGGAATATGTGATGGTATCGGTTTCCGACACCGGGGAAGGAATGAGCGAGGCGATCCGCGCGCGCGTGTTCGAGCCATTCTTCACCACGAAGGAGGTCGGCAAGGGATCGGGGCTGGGGCTGGCGCAGGTCTATGGCTTCGTGAAGCAATCCGGCGGCGGCGTGCGGATCGATACCGCGCCGGGCAAGGGCACCACGGTGAGCATCTATCTGCCGCGCGCCGCCGGCGAATTTCAGTCGAGCGCGGCGGAACCGGCAATGGCGGAAAATGGCTCGGTCGCCGGACGGATCGTGCTCGTGCTCGATGATGACGAGCATGTGCGCGCGGTAACGGCGCAGGAATTGCGCGATGCCGGCGCGACGGTGATCGAGGCGGCCGACGGCGCGCGCGCATTGAGCGTGATCGAACAGGACACCGCGATCGACGCGGCGGTGGTCGATTTCGCGATGCCGGGGATGAACGGCGTGGAATTCGTCGCGCAGGCCCGCGGGCTGCGGCCGGGGCTGCCGGTGCTGTTCGTCACCGGCTATGCCGATATTCGCGCGCTCCCGCATGTCGGCGACGATGCGGTGATCCAGAAACCTTATCCAGCCGGCGCGGTATCGCGCCGGCTGGGGGAGATGCTGGTCGCGGGCTAGAACCGATCGCCGTTAACGCGGACAGGTGGAGGCGGCGGTGGCGTCGAGATCGAGGCAGCGCCCGTCCAGGCCGTTCACCTGCAGCCCGATCGTCGCGGCGAGCGTCGGCACGATATCCACCGTCTCCACCGACAGCGGCTGTTCGAACCCGGCGATCCCCTTGCGCCAGAACAGGATCGGCACGCGGCGATCATAATCCCACGGGCTGCCATGCGTTTCGACATAGCCGGGGCCGGGCACCGGGATCGGCGTGACGCGCGGCTTGAGCATCAGCAGGAAATCGCCCGAACGTTCCGCGTCGTAGGAGGCGCGGGCGCGTTCCAGCAGCGTCCAGTTTTCCGGCGGCCCCTTCGGCATCGGGGTCGCGGCGATCTGCTCGCGGGTCAGCGCGGCGGCGATCTGCGGCATCGCCGTATAACGCTTCACCGCGCTGGCGACCACGGCGGCGCGCTTTGCGGCGGGCACATCGCTGGAGACATAGACGTCGCCTTCGCCACCGATAAGCACCGGGCCGGCGATGCCCAGTTCCTTGCCGATCGCCGCACCGACCAGTTTCGGCGCGATCGACGCGTCGACGCGGGTTTCCATCGGCATGGCGTGCTGCATCTGCCGCTCGGTCATGTCGTGCGCGCCGTGATCGGCGGTCAGCACCACCTCATAATCCACGCCCAGCCCGTCGAGCGCGTCGAAGAAGGTTTCGAGCGAGAGATCCAGTTCGTTCATCTGGATGCACATCTCGCTGCCCTGCGTGCCGTTGGCATGGCCGACATAATCGGTCGCGGACAGGCCGACGATCAGCAGGTCGGGCGAGGCGCCGGTGCCGAGCTTCATGTCCTTGGCCAGCCCATAGGCCATGCCCAGCACCGCGCTGTCGATCGCGGGCGAGGCGCGGAACGCCTTGGCGTCGCCGGCCGCGCGCTCGAACCGCCCCGTGCCGAGCGTCTGTCCGCCCACCTGGATCGGGCGCGAGATCGCCGCGCACCAGCCGGGCAGCGGCAGCGGCCCCTGCGGCTTGGCGATCAGCGCGGCGACGGCGGCATTCGCGCGCGCCACGGTCGGCGGCGTCTGGCGGCCGGCATAAGAGGCGAAGGTCTTGCCGTCCCAGAACCACAATTCGTCGACCTTGTGGCCGCCCATCATGATCGCCGCGCGATCCTTGCCCGCGACAGACACGACGCGGGTGGCGGGGTTGCCCGCCTTCATCATCTCGCCCAGGGTCGGCACCTTCAGGTGCAGATCGGATGCGGTGTAATTGTTGTGATCGGTGCCGGGAACGCGCTCGTCTTCCGCGCAATAGATCATCTTGTCCGCGCGGCCGGCCTTCTGATCCAGCCAGTTGTTGGCGATGATCCCGGTATGCGCGGGCCGCATACCGGTCAGGATCGTAGAATGGCCGGGGCAGGTTTCGGTCGCGGCATGGCTCTGATAACCGGATGGGAACACCACGCCGTTCAGCAGCCGTGCGAAGCCGCCGGTGAAGCGATTGCGATATTGCGCGAACAGATCGGCGGAGAATTGATCGACCGAAATGGCGACGATCAGTTTCGGCGCGGCGCGCGGCCCGGCGGCTTCGGGCGCGGGGGCGGCAACGGGAGCAGCCTGTTGCGCGAGCGCCGGGCTGGCGAGAGTAGCGGCGATCAGGGCAAGCGGGGCGGCGATCCGAACTTTCATTCTCGGTCCTTGGTGCAATAATTCGTGGGCCACGGTATGTCCGCGCCATGATAGCGAGGCAAGCGTGGTTGGGGTGGTTAGCCACCTTCATGGTCGGTCTGATGACATTGGCCGCGATTCCCGCCGCCGCACAGCGGCATGTCGCGATGCAATTGGTGGCCGAAACCTCGCAACCCGCCGCGGGGCAGGCGGTGACGCTCGCGTTTGACGCCGATCCCGCGCCCGGCTGGCACGCTTATTGGCAGAACCCCGGCGACGCGGGCGTCGGCACGCGGCTCGAATGGCAGCTTCCGGTGGGCGCGACGGCGGGTGAGCTGCGCTATCCGGTGCCGCAGCGGCTGCTGATCGCGGGGCTGATGAACTATGTGTTCGAGCGGCCGTTCGCGATGCTGGTCGATGTGAAGATCCCGGGGGGGCTTGCGGCGGGCACGCGGCTGCCGATCAGCGTGAAGGCGGACTATCTCGTTTGCACCAACGATCTCTGCGTCCCCGAAACGCAGACGCTGCAAACCTTGCTGACGATCGGCGACGGCGCGCCTGATCCCGCGCTCCGCACGAAGTTCGACGCGTGGCGGCGCGCGCTGCCGAGGCCTCTCGGCGCGAGCGCGACATGGGCGGCGAGCGGCGGCACCTTCCGGCTTGGCGTGCCTTTCCCGGCGGATGCGTCGGCGAAAGACGTTTATTTCTACCCGCTGGAATCGGGCACGGTCGATTTCGCCGCCCCGCAAAGGATGGCGCGCGAAGGCGATCGGCTGGTGATCGAAACCAAAGCCGCGGCGGCTCCCGCATCCGGCCGGATCGAGGGCGTGCTGGCGACCGGAGACGGGCGCGGGCTGTCGATCGTCGCGGAACCCGGCGTGGTCGCGCCGATCGCGGCAGCGACGAGTGGCGGCCTGTGGTTCGCCGCGCTGGCGGCATTTGCCGGGGCGGTGCTCGGCGGCGTTCTGCTCAATGTCATGCCGTGCGTCTTCCCGATCCTGAGCCTCAAAGCATTGAGCCTCGCACGTTCGGGCGAAACCGAAGGGGCCGCGCGGCGCGAGGCTCTGGCCTATGCGGCGGGGGTGATCCTCGTCTGCCTCGCGCTGGGTGGCACGTTGCTCGCGTTGCGTGCCGGCGGTGCCGTGGTTGGCTGGGCATTCCAGTTGCAGGACGCGCGCGTGATCGGCTTGCTGTTGCTGCTCGTCGCGGGGATCGCGTTCAATCTGGCGGGGCTGTTCGAGCTGCCGACCCCGCGCTTCGCCGCAGGATCGGGCACGACCGGCGCCTTCGCCACCGGCGCGCTCGCGGCATTCGTCGCGACACCGTGCAGCGGCCCGTTCATGGGCGCGGCGCTGGGCGCGGCGCTGGTGCTGCCGACGATCGCGGCGATGCTGGTGTTTGCCGGGCTGGGGCTGGGCATCGCATTGCCGTTCCTGTTGATCGGCTTCATCCCCGCGCTGCGCCGCCGCTTGCCGAAGCCGGGTGCGTGGATGGTGCGAATGCGGCGTATCCTGTCGGTGCCGATGTTCCTGACGGCACTGGCGCTCGCCTGGGTGGTCGGGCGGCAGACGGGAACGGACGGGCTGATGCTCGTGCTGAGCGCGGTGCTGCTGCTCGCGCTGGCCTTATGGTGGACGGGGCGACGGCAAATCGCCGGTGTCGAGCGCGCCTATTGGCCGGCGCTGGCGGCGCTGCCGCTCGCGCTCGTGGCGGTCGTGCTGCTGCGCCCGGCCGCCGCGTCTCCGGCGGTGGCGATCGCGGGAGCGGAGCCGTTCAGCGAGGCGAGGCTCGCCGCGTTGCGCGCGGAAGGGCGCCCCGTGTTCGCCTATTTCACCGCCGATTGGTGCCTGACGTGCAAGGTCAACGAAAAGACCTCGATCGAGACGGAGCGGGTCGCCAGCGCGTTCGGCAAGGGCAAGGTCGCGGTGCTGGTCGGCGACTGGACCGATGGCAATCCCGCGCTCGGCCGCTTCATCGAGGCGAACAACCGCGCCGGCGTGCCGCTCTATCTATGGTACGCCCCCGGGGCGCGCGAACCGCGTGTGCTGCCGCAATTGCTGACGCCCGATATGCTCGCCGCCTTGCCGGGCGAGTGAGCGCGGTGGTCAGGCGACCACTTCATCCTCCGACAGCAGCGCCCAGCCGCGCGGGCTGAGCACCTCCAGCGGGCGATAGCGCGTCTTATATTCCATCCGCGGCGAGCCCTTCACCCAATAGCCGAGATAGACATAGGGCAGCCTTGCGGTGCGCGCGCGCAGGATGTGATCGAGGATGATGAGGTTGCCGAGCCCCGGCCGCTCCTCCTCATCGGGGGCGAAGAAGCTGTAGATCATCGACAGTCCGTCCGCCTGACGATCGGTGAGGCACGCGCCGACAAGGCGGCCCTGCGCGCCGTTTACCGAAGGTTCGCGATATTCCACGATCACCGAATTGACCGGCGATTGCTCGATCATGTCGGCGTAATCCGTCTCATCCATCCCGGCCATCCCGCCGCCGGGATGTCGCGCGGCGAGATAACGGCGGAGCAATTGATATTGCTCGTCGGTCGCCCATGGGCGGCACGCGGTCACTTCCAGATCGGCGTGGCGGCGGATCAGCTTGCGCTGCGAGCCATTGGCCTCGAAATCATGCGCCACCACCCGCACCGACACGCATGCCGTGCATCCTGCGCACGACGGGCGATAGGCGACGGACTGGCTCCGCCGGAAACCGATCCGGCCCAGCGCGTCGTTGAGTTCGCCGGCATGCGGGCCGGTCAGTTCGGTGAACACCTTCCGCTCCTGCCGGTCGGGCAGATAGGGGCAGGGCGCCGGGCTGGTCACGAAGAAACGCGGAAAGCGAAATGGCGCTGTCACCGACGATATCCTTCTGCCCGGTGCGCGGATTCGCGCCGTATCGACAGGATATGAATCCTCAACTCAATCGTGAAAAGCCCGTTAACCACGAATAGAGGTTAACGCGACCGTGGCCGCCATTCCAGAGGGGGAAAATCAGCCCGCTTCGACCTGGCTCACCTCATATCCGCCCTCGCGCAGCGCCGCGATCAGCCGGTTCAGGTGATCGCGATCGCGCGCCTCGCATTCGATGTCCGCGATCAGGCCCTTCGCCGGCAACGAGGTGAAGACGCGCTGATGATACACCTCGATGATGTTGACGCGCTGTTCGTCGAAAATCCGCGCGACGTTGAAAAGCGAGCCCGGCTGATCCTTCAGCCGGATGCGCAGCCGCGCGAGTCGGCCAGATCGCGCCAGATCGCGCAGCAGCACGTTGGCGAGCAGCCGCGTGTCGATATTGCCGCCGCACAGCACGACGCCCACCGTCTTGCCCCGGAAACGCTCGCCATGTTGCAGCAGCGCGGCGAGTCCCGCGGCGCCCGCGCCTTCCACCACCGTCTTTTCGATCTGGAGCAACAGGCTGACCGCTTCCTCCAGGCTGCGCTCGGAGACGAGCACGATATCGTCGACCAGCGCCTTCACCATGCGCGCGGTGATGCCGCCCGGCTCCTTGACCGCAATGCCCTCCGCCAGCGTATCGCCGGCGCACGGCATATGGGTGCCGTGGATTCGGTTATACATCGACGGAAACAACTCCGCCTGCACCCCGATCACCTCGATCGGGCGGGGCGCGGCTGCCGCCACCGTCGCCATGCCGGAGATCAGGCCCCCGCCGCCGATCGGGGTGAGAAACACGTCGATATCCGGCACATCCTCCAGCATTTCGAGCGCGACCGTGCCTTGCCCCGCGATCACGCGGGGGTCGTCGAACGGGTGGATGAACGTGTAGCCGTCGCGGGCTTCCAGGGTGCGGGCATGGGCATAAGCGGCGTCGAACGTATCGCCTTCCAGCACCACGGTCGCACCATGGCCCTGCGTTTGCGTTACCTTCACGATCGGCGTCGTCGTCGGCATGACGATCGTTGCCGGTACGCCGAGCCGGTTGGCGTGATAGGCCAGGCCCTGCGCATGATTGCCCGCCGATGCCGCGATCACGCCGCGCGCCTTGGCCTCGTCCGAAAGCTGGAGCAACGTGTTGAGCGCGCCGCGCTCCTTATAGGCGGCGGTGAACTGAAGGTTTTCGAACTTCAGATAGATGTTGGCGCCGGTAAGCTGGGAAAGCGTGCGGCTAATCAGCGTCGGCGTGCGCACGATCGAGTCGCGAATCCGCATGTGCGCGGCACGCACGTCCTCGATGGAGACGGGAAGGGACTCGTCGTTCGTGGCAAGACTGGCCAACATAACCTCCGTTCACGCTAATTTACTGATGGCAACGCCTGTGCATCCCGGCCGAAGTGGGGACCGATCGCAACACAGCGCCGCGTAGACCATCTGGCGCGCCGTGGAAACTCCGCCTAATCCCCACGGCCATGAGGATCGCATTCATCGGCACCGGCGTCATGGGCGCCCCGATGGCCGGGCATCTTGCCCGCGCCGGACATGACGTCACCGTTTATAACCGCACCCGCCGAAAGGCGGAGGCGACCGGGCTGAAAGTGGCCGACACGCCTGCGGCGGCCGCCGCAGGCGCGGATGCGGTGGTCGCCTGTGTCGGCAATGACGGCGATCTGGAACAGGTGACGCTGGGCGCCGACGGTGCCTTTGCCGCGATGCGCGAGGATGCGGTGTTCATCGATCACACCACGGTTTCCGCCGATATCGCGCGGCGGCTCGCCGCGGCGCGCGGGCTGTGCGTCGATGCGCCGGTTTCCGGCGGGCAGGCGGGTGCGGAGAAGGGCCAGCTTTCGATCATGTGCGGTGGCAGTGACGCCGCGATGGCCAGTGCGCGCGCGGTGATGGAGCCTTATGCCGCGCGCATCGTCCATGTCGGCGCGGCGGGGGCGGGGCAGCAGACCAAGATGGTCAACCAGATATGCATCGCCGGGGTGGTGCAGGGTTTGAGCGAGGCGCTGCGTTTCGCGCAGGCGAGCGATCTCGATCTCGACAAGGTGTTCGAGGCGGTATCCGGCGGCGCGGCGCAGAGCTGGCAGATGGTCAATCGCTGGGGCACGATGGCGAAGGACGAATTCGATTTCGGCTTCGCGATTGACTGGATGCGCAAGGATCTGGGCCTCGCGCTCGACGAGGCGAAGCGCAGCGGGGCGGTGCTGCCGGTCGCCGCGCTGGTCGATCAATTCTATGCCGAAGTGCAGAAGATGGGCGGCGGGCGGCAGGATACCAGCGCGCTGGTGCGGCGGTTGCCGAAGTGAGGGGCGCATTGCTCGCGGCGGTCGCCGCGCTGTTCCCGACGGCGGCGCTGGCTGATGCGCTGATCGATAATGTGCAAGGCATCACGCTCGATCGCAACGGGCAGGTCACGCGCTTCAAGGCGATCGTCATGGACAAGGACGGCAAGGTCGTCCGCCTCGTCCCCGTCAACGAAGAGCCGCACAAGCCGACCAAGAAAGATCCCGGCCCGCGATACGATTGGCGGGCGGACATGAAGGGCAAGGTGCTGTTGCCCGGCTTCATCGACGCGCACGGACATGTCGAGGAACTGGGCTTCGCGGCGATGTCGCTCGATCTCTCGGACACCGGGTCGCTCGACGAGGCCAAGGCGAAGATCGCCGCCTATATCGCCGCCAATCCCGATCGGAAATGGATCATCGGGCGCGGTTGGAATCAGGAGAAATGGGGGCTGGGGCGCTTCCCCACCGCCGCCGATCTCGATGCCGTTTCGGGCGATCGCGCGGTGTGGCTGGAGCGCGCCGACGGTCATGCCGGCTGGGCGAACAGCGCCGCGATGCGGGAGGCGGGCGTCACCGCCGCCACCGCGACGCCGGCGGGCGGCCGGATCGAAAAGGGCGCCGGCGGCCAGCCGGCGGGCGTGTTCGTGGACGCCGCGACGCAACTGATCGCCAAGGTGATCGCGCCGCCACTGCCCAAGGAGCGCGACGCCGCTTTCCTCGCCGCGCAGCAGGTGCTGCTTGGCTATGGCGTCACCGCGATCGCCGACATGGGCACGACGCTCGACGACTGGCTGAGCTATCGCCGCATGGCCGATATCGGCGCGCTGCGCATCCGCGTGATGAGCTATGCGCGCGGCATGGAGACGGCGAGCCGCGTCGGCGGCAAGGGGCCGACGCCGTGGCTCTATGGCGATCGGCTGCGGATGGGGGGCGTGAAGATCTACGCCGATGGCGCGCTGGGATCGCGCGGGGCGTGGCTGAAGGCGCCTTACGCCGATGCGCCGGGCCAGTCCGGCCTCGGTTTCAACACCGATGCGCAATTGCAGAACCAGATGAGCCGCGCCGCGATGGACGGCTTTCAGGTCGCGGTCCATGCGATCGGCGATCGCGCCAACGGGCAGGTGCTGGATGCGATTCAGGCGCTGTCGGATACCTATACCGGCGATCGCCGCTGGCGCATCGAACATGCCCAGATCGTCGATTCCGCCGATCTGCCGCGGTTCGGGCATTTCGGCACGATCGCCTCGATGCAGCCGATCCACCAGACCAGCGATCGGACCATGGCGGAGGCGCGGCTCGGCCCGCAGCGGCTGGCGGGGGCCTATGCGTGGAAATCCATGCTGGCGAACGGATCGAAGCTCGCCTTCGGTTCCGACACCCCGGTCGAAAAGCCCGATCCATGGGCCGGCTGGGCGGCGGGGTTCACACGGCAGGATGCGGATGGCCAGCCTTACGGCGGGTGGCGTCCCGAAGAGGCGGTGACGCGCGAACAGGCGTGGTGGGCCTATACCGGCGGCGCATCCTATGCCGCCTTCGCCGAGAACAAGTTCGGCATCCTCGCGCCGGGCCAGCGTGTCGATTTCATCATCGTCGATCGCGATCCGCTCAACGCCAGCCCGACTGAATTGCGCAAGACCTTGGTGCAGCAGACATGGGTCGGTGGTGAGAAGGTGTGGGAGCGGAAGTAGGGCCGTCCGAGCGTGGGAGGAGCCGAACCTCGACAATCCCGAAAGCCATGACCTAATATTCGTGCGGCATTGGCCGAAAGGGAGTCGCCGAGTTTCCCTGGCGGACTCCCTTTCGCGACCCGTCTTGATGTCAGGCGAAGCGGATGTTGGTCTTCATCGCGCTCTTGCGGCGCATCATGCCGCCCACTGCGCCAAAGCCGAGGATCATCAGGCCCCAAGTGGCAGGCTCGGGGGCGGCGGAAAATACTGTGAAATGGAAACTGTTGGACCATGTTCGGTCGGAAGCGGAACTAAAGAACCCGCCCACGGTCGCCGGGCCAGCACCGATCGCGGTAAAATTCCATACGAATAACAGCGGATTCGTTGAAGCATCCGCGAGATAATTCGGTCCATCGGAAACAAATTTCTCCGTAATTCCAGCCGAGTATCCCACTCCCACGCCGTCGCCGGTAAAATGCTCTCCCGGAGCGCCTCCGAGATAAAATTCGATATTAAAAGTATCGCCGACATGAATATTGGACATGTTTACGCCGGCGGCCGGAATCGCTGTAAGGGTAATCGTGGCGTCCGCCGGAGCTGATAAGGCCAGCGCAATGCACGCGGCGCCCGATAATAAGAACTTCATAATAAATCCCCTCTTGCGGCGCATTGGCCGCAGATTTTATCAACGTGTTTTTACTGATACTGTGGCGATCGATATCAGTGGTTTTATGAGACGAAAATACGCCGTTTTCTCATCAGGCCAATAATTTCCGCAAATCTGTCCCGCGGAATGAAATTTCCCGCTCGATCGGCGCAACCTGTGCTGAAACGGTACAAATTGATGGAGGCACGCCGCTTTCTCCACGCGGTCGCGCCTGCGCACCGGCGACAATCGGTATCGAACCGCACTGCCCGTAAGGACGATAATTGGGGGAATGCCGCCGCTTCCGAATTCCTTCCCGCCATTGGCGCAGCCCCACACTTCGCCTACATGCGCGCGCATGACCGAGATCAATGTCGCAGCACTTCAGCTCGCCTTCTCCGATGATCTGGAGGGCAATATCCGCAACGTCTCCCGCCTGGTCCGTGAGGCGGCGGGGAAGGGTGCGCAGGTGATCCTGCCGCCGGAGCTGTTCGAGGGCGAATATTTCTGCCGCGTCGAGGATGAGGGGCTGTTCGCCAATGCCAAGCCCGTCGGCGAGCATCGCGCCGTCGCGGCGATGCAGGCGCTTGCCGCCGAGCTGAAGGTGTGGATTCCAACCAGCTTTTTCGAAGCGGACGGCCCGCACCATTACAACAGCCTCGCGATGGTCAATCCCGATGGCAAGGTCGCGGGCGTCTATCGCAAGAGCCATATCCCGGACGGGCCGGGCTATGAGGAGAAATTCTATTTCCGCCCCGGCAACACCGGGTTCAAGGTGTGGGACGGGCCGGGCGCGAAGCTCGGCATCGGCATCTGCTGGGATCAATGGTATCCGGAAACCGCGCGCGCGCTGATGCTGATGGGCGCGGAGCTGCTGTTCTATCCCACCGCGATCGGCAATGAGCCGCATGACGAGGGGCTCGATACCGCGCGGCTGTGGCGCCGGGCGATGGTCGGCCATGCGGTGTCGAATGTCGTGCCGGTGATCGCCGCCAACCGGGTCGGCACCGAGGGCCTGTCCGATGGCGTGGGGCAGACCTTTTACGGCACCAGCTTCATCTGTGACGAGCGCGGGGATATTCTCGCGGAACTCGATCGCGCCGAGGAGGGCGTGATCACCGCGACGCTGGATCTGGATCGGGTCAAGCGCCACCGCGCCGCTTTTGGCTTCTTCCGTGATCGCCGGCCCGAACTGTACGGCCGTCTTGTCCACGACATCTAGCGCGGATCGAGCGCCCCGCGTCGTCATCCGATAAAGCGCCGGAGGGAAGGCAGGCGGGCGGGCAGGCCGGACGTCGTTCCGGGGCGCCTTGGGGCGCCAAAGCCGCTGTTGCTTGCGGCGCTTTTCTGGCACCTTCGCCCGCGATGAGCCGTCTCGCCCCCGATGACGCTGATGCCCGCTTCATCCGGCGGCTGTTTCTCGTCGCGCTGGTCATCGCGGTGCTCGCCGCGCTTTATGTCGCGGGCAACCTGCTGATCCTCGCATTTGGCTCGGTGCTCGGCGCGATCGTGATCCACGCCATCGCCGAAATCTATCGCGAGCGGCTGCGGATGCCGGCGAAGCTCGCGCTCAGCCTGTCGATCGCGACGGTATTGGCGTTGATCGCCTTTCTTGGCTGGCTGTTCGGGGTGGCCTTCCGCGAGCAGGTCAACATGTTCGTCGCGCGGTTGCCGGCGATGATCGCTGAGCTTGGCCATTATATGTCGCAGTCGCCGGTCGGCGCAAAGATCGATGATGCGGTGCGTTCCGCTTTCGCCGGCAGCCGGATCGCCCAGGATATCGGCGGCCTGGCGCAAGGGGTGGGGGAGATATTTCTTAACGCGTTGCTGGTGCTGGTCGGCGCGATCTTCTTCGCGGTCGATCCGGGGGTGTACGAACGCGGCTTCCTGCTGCTGATGCCGCCCTCGAAGCGCGCCGCGATCGATGACGCGCTGATCGACGTCGCCTCCACGCTGCGATTGTGGCTGCGCGCGCAATTGATCCAGATGACGACGATGGGGTTGCTCGTCGGGTTCGGGCTGTGGGCGATTGGCGTTCCGTCCGCCGCCGCGCTGGGGCTGCTTACCGGCCTGTCGGAATTCATTCCCTATATCGGCCCGCTCGCGGCGATGCTGCCCGCGCTTGGGCTGGCGGCGACCCAGGGGCCTTCGTCGGTGATTTGGGCGCTGGTGGTGTTCGCGCTGGTGCGATTGGTGCAGACCAATTTCGTCACGCCATTCGTTACCAGCCGGGTGATCGCGATCCCGCCGGCGGTAACCTTGTTTGCGATTCTGGCGATCGGCGCGGTGTTCGGCATTTTCGGCCTGTTCTTTTCCGCCGCGCTCTTGGTGGTGATTTTCACGCTCGTTCGCAGCCTTTACCTCCGCGAAACCCTTGGGGAGGATATGCCACATGGCACGCGCTGAAATGCGCTGATTCGGCGATTCGCCCTCGCGACTCGCCGGAATCCCTCGCTTAAGTCGAAATTAACCTTTTGCGTTCAGACAGTATTTGGTTAATGATTCTGACGCGTTCGAGCCGGGAGGAGGCTCGTCGCGGTCTCGAACGGGGAATATCAGATGCGGGTGCTGCTGATCGAGGACGAGCCGACGACCGCCAGGGCGATCGAACTGATGCTCTCGACCGAGGGGTTCAACGTCTATTCGACGGACCTCGGTGAGGAGGGCTTGGATCTCGGCAAGCTCTATGATTACGACATCATCCTGCTCGATCTCAACCTGCCGGATATGCACGGCTATGATGTGCTGAAGCGGCTCCGCGTCGCGCGCGTCACCACGCCGGTGCTGATCCTTTCCGGCATCAATGAGATGGATTCGAAGGTGCGATCGTTCGGCTTCGGCGCCGACGATTACGTCACCAAGCCATTCCACCGCGAAGAGCTGATCGCCCGCATCCATGCGGTCGTGCGCCGATCAAAGGGCCATTCGCAATCGGTTATCAAGACCGGCAAGCTGGCCGTGAACCTCGACGCCAAGACCGTGGAGGTCGATAGCGCGCGGGTGCATCTGACCGGCAAGGAATATGCGATGCTGGAGCTGCTGTCGCTCCGCAAGGGCACCACGCTCACCAAGGAAATGTTCCTCAACCACCTCTATGGCGGGATGGACGAGCCGGAACTCAAGATCATCGACGTTTTCATCTGCAAGCTGCGCAAGAAGCTCAGCCTGGCATGCGAAGGCGAGAATTACATCGAGACCGTTTGGGGTCGCGGCTATGTGCTGCGCGAACCTGAAGAAGCGGCGCAGGTCGCCTGACCTTAAGCCAGCTTCGTCACCGGGAGACGGCCGCGGCATCGGGGGGTGCCGCGGCCGTGTTCTTTTTGGGGTGAGGGCGGCGGCAGACGCCCCAATAGCAGACAGGCATCTTTCGCGATAAATGGCGATGATGTCGATCACGCGTCTGGCTCTATTTGGCTACCTGCTACTGCCGGGATGCTCTCAGCACTCCGAGACGAAAACGCCCGTCCCGGCGCCCGGCCATTCGTCTTACGGAGCGACCCTGCTCACGGATAGTTATAATGACGGTGAGAGCAACGCGTTTCGGTTGCGCCTCGACGCTGCTCCGCAGGGCGATGACGGTTGGTTTTTTATTGAGGATTTGAAAAGCGACCTCATAGCCACGCCTAATCCCGAGGTGAAATGGACCTCGCCGAATGACCTAATAGTCACCGTTCATACGGCAAAGATCGACGGTCAAACTCGCAGACGCTTCGGCGGTCGCGGTCGGCCAGACGGTTCGCTCATCATCCGATATATCGGCGACCAGCCAAACCAATAGCGACGACCACTATCCACCCAAAGTCAGCCACTAGCCCGCCGGGCGTCAGCACCAGCGGGCGCCCCGGTTCCCCGAAGCGCCCGCCCGCATCATCCCGGAATCTGCTGGCTGATGCAGTGGAAGCTGCCGCCGCCGGTCAGGATCGCGTCGGCGCGCAGGCCAATCACCTTGCGATCGGGGAAGATCGCCTGGAATTCGCGCACCGCCGCATTGTCGTCGGGGGCGCCGTATAGCGGCACGACGACGCTCGCGTTGCCGATGTAGAAGTTCATGTAGCTTGCCGGGACGATCTCGTCGTCGCGCATCACGCGGCCGGGGGAGGGGACCGGGACGACCGTGAGGCCGAAGGCGCGCGCGCGTTCGGCGGCCTGCTGATAGACCTGCCAGTTGGGATCATTCTCCGATCCGACCGGGATCGCGAGGCGCCCCTCGCCGACGAACCGCGCGAGATTATCGACATGGCCGTCGGTATGATCGTTGAGCAGCCCATCGCCGAGCCACAGCACGCGATCATAGCCCAGATCGCGCTCCAGCCGCTCCTCGATCCCCGCCTTGCCGATCGGGCCATTGCGGTTCGGGTTGAGCAGGCATTGCTCGGTGGTGACGACAAGGCCCGTGCCGTCGCCGTCGAGCGCGCCGCCCTCCAGCACCCAGTCGCACGGCACGATGCGCTTGTTGCGGCGCCGGGCGAGGCGCGCGCCGATGTCGTCGTCGCCGGGCAGATCGTATTTGCCGCCCCAGCCGTTGAAGCCGAAATCGCGTGCCGTGCCGTCGCCGGTGATGATCGCTGCGGTATCGCGCAGCCAGATGTCGCCGAACGGCTCGACCACCACCTCCGCGAACGGTGCGAGTTCGGCAGCGATCGCGCCGGCTTCATCATTCGCCGCGACCAGCAGCACCTTTTCGCCACGCCCATCGGCATCGACCGCGCGGGCGAAGGCGGCAACCTCCTCCTGCGCCTGATCGAGATCGTCCTGCCACAATTCGGCGTGGGACGGGAAACCGATCCACACCGCCTTGTGGCGCGCCCATTCGGCCGGTGGGGTGCGGCTCACTTCGCGTCGCCCCGCGACTGATCCCGGATCGCGCGGAACTCGGCGGTCGGATACCAGTTCGGCCACATCGCGCCGTCCGCCAGCTCGCGCCCGAGCTGATAATAGATCGTCAGATCCTGCACCGCGCCCGACCAGTCCCAGTTCGGATTATATTCGTCGGCCGGCTTGTGATAGCGGTGGGCGTTGTAATCCTCCGCCGCAGCGCGACCCGCGGCGACGCCGCCGTTGACCAGATCCTCGCCGCTGCCGCCAGACAGCATCGGCACGCCAAGCTTGGCGAAGGAGAAATGGTCGGAGCGGTAATAATGGCCCTTCTCCGGCGTCGCCTCCGGCGAGATGGTGCGGCCCTGTGCGACGAGCAGCGGCTTCACCATATCCTCCAGTTCGGACTTGCCGGCGCCGGTCAGCTCGAAATCCTTGGTCGCGCCCACCACGTTGAGCACGTCCATGTTGACCCCGCCGACGGTCTTCGCGAGCGGGAATACCGGGTGTTGCGCATAATAAGCGGAGCCGAGCAGCCCGCTTTCCTCCGCCGTCACCGCGAGGAACGCGATCGAGCGGCGCGCGGGGCCGGCCTTGGCCTGCGTCTCCGCCATCGCGATCAACCCGGCGACGCCCGAGGCATTGTCGACCGCGCCGTTGCAAATCCCGTCGCCATCCACCGGATCGCAATGGCCGAGGTGATCCCAATGCGCCGAATAGAGCACCGTCTCGTCCGGCGCCCCGGTGCCCGGCAGCAGGCCGACGACGTTCTTCGATGCGCTGCGGCGGATCGTGTTGTTGAATCCGCCCGAGAATTTCACGCCCAGCGGCACCGCCTTGAAGCCCTTGTGCTTCGCGGATTCCGCCAGCGCGGTGAAATCCTTGCCGGCGGCGGCGAAGATTTCCCTGGCGCGATCGAGCTGCACCCAGCTGACGATCTGGCTCTGGTCCATATGATTGCCCGGTTCGTCCAGCTCATGCTGCGCGCCGGTCCAGGACGAGCGGACGACCGCCCAGGGATATGCCGCCGGCTCGGTATCATGGACGATGATCGCGGCGGCGGCGCCCTGTCGCGCGGCTTCTTCGAACTTGTAGGTCCAGCGGCCGTAATAGGTCATCGCGCGGCCCTCGAACGGGCCGGCATTGGCGCCGGCTTCCTTGGTCTGCCAATCGGGATCGTTGATCAGGATGACGACCGTCTTGCCCTTCACGTCGATGCCGGCATAATCGTTCCAGCCCTTTTCGGGCGCGTTGATGCCATAGCCGACGAACACCATGTCGCTGTTCTGCAACGCGATTTTCGGCACGACGCGATAGGTGCCCGCGACGATATCGTCGCGATAGGCGAGCGAGACCGGCTTCTTGCCGCCGGTGATGGTGAAGGGCTTCACGTTGGTCGCGGTTATCTCGACCATCGGCACGTCCTGCGTCCACTGGCCCTTGTTGCCCGGCTTCAGGCCGGCGGCCTTCATCCGCTCGATGATATAGGCGACCGTCTTCACCTCGCCCGGCGTGGTCGGCGCGCGGCCTTCATAGGCGTCGGACGACAGCTCCTTCGTCACCGATTTCAGCGTGTCGAGCGAGAAGCTGGGCTGCTGCTGGGCGAGCGCCGGCGTGGCAAGCGCGGTGGCGAGGAGAAACAGGGACAGGCGAGGACGCATTACGGGCTCCGAAACGGAAAAGACGTGCTGCTGTTTGGCAGCGCCGCGATCGGGGTGCAAGACGAGCGAATTCCCCGATCGAGTGTCGCCGGGCCACGTGAACTATGCCATGAGCCCGCCACGAGACAGACGGACTTTTACCCGCGGAGAATATATGACGAAGGTCGGAATCTATGGCAGCGCGGGGCGCATGGGGCGTGCGATCACGGTGATTGCGGGCGAGGAAGGCGTCGTGATCGTTGGCGGCATCGATGCGGACGGCGATCCCGCGCCGCTGGCGCGCGCGGCGGACGTGCTGGTCGATTTCACCGCCCCGGCCGCGCTGGAGGCGAACCTTGCGGCAGCGGTGGCGGCTGGCACGCCGATCGTGATCGGCACGACGGGGCTGCACGCGTCGCATCACGCGCTGATCGACAAGGCGGCGCAGTCGGTCGCGGTGCTCCAGACGGGGAATACGTCGCTCGGGGTCACCCTGCTCGCGGTATTGGTGCGTGAGGCGGCGGAACGGCTCGGCACGGAATGGGATATCGAAATCGTCGAGATGCATCACCGCCACAAGGTCGATGCGCCGTCCGGCACCGCGACATTGCTTGGCGAAGCGGCGGCGGCGGGGCGCGGCACTACGCTGGGTGAGGTGCGCGTCGATGGCCGCGCCGGGCTGACCGGCGCGCGGACGGAGGGGACGATCGGCTTCTCCTCGCTGCGCGGCGGATCGGTGGTGGGCGATCATCAGGTGGTGTTCGCCGGCGAGGGCGAGCGGATCGAGCTGGGCCATCGTGGTGAGGATCGCTCTATCTTCGCGCGCGGCGCGCTGAAGGCGGCGCTGTGGCTCGCGGGCAAGCCGGCGGGGCGATATCAGATGGACGAGGTGCTGGGGCTTTGAAAAAGGCCGACATCTTCGAATTCTATCGCCGGCTGGCGGAGGTCGATCCGCATCCGGTGACCGAACTCGAATATGGCAATGACTATCAGCTTGTCGTCGCGGTCGCGCTTTCCGCGCAGGCGACCGACGTCGGCGTCAACAAGGCGACGCGGCGGCTATTCGCCGAAGTGAAGACGCCGGCGCAGATGGTCGCGCTGGGCGAGGCGGGGCTGAAGGAACACATCAAGACGATCGGGCTGTTCAACACCAAGGCGAAGAACGTCATCGCGCTGAGCGAGGTGCTGATCGCCGATCATGATGGCGAGGTGCCGGCGGATCGCGAGGCGCTGGAGAAACTGCCGGGCGTGGGGCGCAAGACCGCCAATGTCGTGCTGAACGTCGCGTTCGGCGCGGAGACGTTCGCGGTCGACACGCATATCTTCCGCGTCGGCAACCGCACCGGTCTGGCGAAGGGCAAGACCCCGCTGGCGGTGGAGAAGAAGCTGGACAAGGATACGCCGCAGCCGTTTCGCGTCCACGCGCATCACTGGCTGATCCTGCACGGGCGCTATGTCTGCAAGGCGCGCACGCCCGAATGCTGGCGCTGCGTGGAGGCGGATCTGTGCGCGTACAAGCCGAAGACGCCCGCGCCGAAGGGGAGGGTGGCTGCGGCCGCCTAACGCGCGAACGCCGCCTTCATCCGCTTGCGCAACCGGCCCGGCATGAAGCGCCGCGCGAAGCTGGCCTGCCGCCCCGCCTTGCCGACGATATATTCGCGCTCCTCGCCATGCGCCGCCTGCCAGATCACCTCGGCGGCGTCTTCGGGGGTATAGACCGGCGCTTTGCCCAGCCCGTCGCGGATCGCGCGGTTGCTGCCCTTCGATCCGGTATCGAGCAGCGGCGTTTCGATGAAGAACGGCATGACGCATGAAACCGCGATGCCGTGGCGGGTGAATTCCGCGTCCAGCGCCTCGGACAGGCCGCGCACCGCGTGCTTGGTCGCGGAATATACCGCGAGGCCGGGCGAGCCGATGATCCCGGCGACCGATGCGACGTTGATCAGCCGGCTGCCCGGCGTTGCTTTCAAATGCGGCAGGGCGGCATAGACGCCGTTGATCACGCCCTTCAGATTGATATCGACCTCCAGCTCGGATTCGTCGGGGGTCACTTCCTCGAACATGCCGTAACGCGCGATCCCGGCGTTGTTGAGCAATGCATCGAGCCGCCCGGTGTGCGCCGCGAAGCCGGCCAAAGCGGCATCCCATTGCGCGCGATCGCGCACGTCGAGCGGCACGGTGAAGGCGGCCAGTTCGTCCGCCACCCGCGCCATGCCGGCGGTGTCGATATCGCCGATACCGATCGTCCAGCCTTCGCGGTGGAAACGGCGCGCGGCGGCGAGACCGATGCCCGATGCGCCGCCGCTGATGAAGATCGCCCGGCTCATCCCGCGCGCACCTCCCGGAACGGGATGGTACGATCGACCTCGGGTTCCTTGGGCAACCCCAGCACGCGCTCGCCGATGATGTTGCGCTGGATCTGATCCGTCCCGCCGCCGATCGAGGTGAAATAGGCGTTGAGCGTCAGGAAATTGGCATCCTCGGCACGCGGATGCTCCGGCCCTTGCAACAGGCTCTCCGCGCCGAGCAGCAACGTGCGGATGCGGCCTTCCTCGTGCAGGATGCGGCTCATCGCCAGCTTGCCGAGCGACATGATCGACGCGGAGGTGCCCTGCGCCAGCTCCGCCTTGGCGCGCTGCGTATTGAGCTTGTTGAGCGCGCGCCACGCGATCACCTGCGCCAGTTCCTGCCGGATCACCGGATCGCCGAGCTTGCCCGCCTCGCGCGCCAGCCCGAGCAGCGAATAATCGCCCTTCGGGCCGCCCGCGCCCGAACGCGGCCCGCGCGCGCGATCACCCATCACCGATCGTTCATAGGCCAGCGCTGTCTGCAACACGCTCCACCCGCCGTTCAGCGGGCCGAGCAGATTTTCATCCGGCACGAAGGCATCGGTGATGAACACCTCGTTGAAATGCGCCTCATCGGTGATCTGGCGCAGCGGGCGCACCTCCACGCCGGGCTGCTTCATCGGCAGGAAGAAGAAACTGATGCCGCGATGCTTGGGCACGTCCCAGTCGGTGCGTGCGATCAGCATCCCGTAATCGGCGATCATCGCGCCGCTGGTCCACACCTTCTGCCCGGTGATGCGCCAGCCGCCGTTCACCTTGTCCGCCCGCGTGCGGATCGCGGCGAGATCGCTGCCCGCGCCGGGCTCCGAATAGAGCAGGCACATGCCGACCTCTCCGGCGAGCAGCTTCGGCACGATCTCGCGCTTGAAGCTGTGGGTGGCATGGGCCAGCGCGGTATTGGCCCACAGGTTGGTGCGATCCTGCCCCGCGCCGGGCGCGTCGAACGCCGCGAAGGCGCGCTCGACGATCTTCGCCTGATCGTTTGAAAGCTCGCGGCCGTGCCATTCGCTGGACCAGCGCGGAACGGCCCAGCCGGAATCGCGCACTTTCGCCAGCCAGGCGCTGCGCGGATCGCGGCCGAATGTGTCGTGATGCGCGGGCACGCCTTTCCAATTGGCGGCGAGCCATGCCTCCACCTCGGCCTTGAGCTGTTCGTCGGTCATGCCTGAGCCTCCAGCGCGCTGACGTAGCGGTCGCGCCAATGATTGCCGTCGCCGTAAAGCTGCGCGCCGGATCGCGCTCGGCGCAGATAAAGATGCGCGGGATGCTCCCAGGTGAAGGCGATGCCGCCGTGCATCTGGATCGCATCTTTCGCGCAGCGGACGAATGCGTCGCCGCAGGCAAAGGCGGCGAGCGCGATCGCGGCGTCCTTCATCGGTGCGCCCTCCGCGAGCTGGCGCGCGGCGTCGCGCGCCGCGCTCGTCGCGCTCTCCGCCTCAAGCAGCAGATCGGCCGCCATATGTTTCACCGCCTGGAAACTGCCGATCGCGCGGCCGAACTGGTGGCGTTCGCGCGCATAATCGACCGCCATGTCCATGATGCGCCGCGCAGCCCCGGCCTGCTCGCCCGCCAGCGCGATCAACGCAACGTCGTGCGCCTGCGCCACGCGGCTGCCGTCGCCGATGCGTGTGGCGGGGCCGTGGAACGCTACATCCGCCATGCGGCGCGTGCGGTCGAAGACGGGGAGGGGGGTGATCGTGGCATCGGCGCGGGCGACGGCGAATACGGCGTCGTCGGTGGTGACCAGGATGGTGTCGGCGATCGCGGCGTCGGGAACGAAGCGCGCGGTGCCGGATAGCTGGTTGCCGTAGTGCCGCACGTCGCTCTTGCCCGTCCAGTCGCGGCTTCCGGCAAAGGCCACGGCGACGATGCTCTCCCCGGTGGCGAGCGCGGAGAGCCGATCGCCGTCGAGCAGCGCGGCGGCGATCGCGGCGGAGATCAGCGGGGCGGGGAGCAACGCCGCGCCCGCCGCCTCCATCACCAGCTCCAGTTCGATCGGGCCAAGCCCTGCGCCGCCATGCGCTTCCGGCACGGTAAGGCCAACCATGCCGAGATCGGCCAGCGCGCGCCACAATGCGGGATCATGCCCGGTCTCGCTGTCGATGATGCGGCGCACATCGGTTTCCGCGCAACGATCGGCGAGCAGGCGGCGCACCGAATCGGCCAATGCGGCGCGATCCTCCGCGTTCAGTGCGGGCGAGGCCTCGCGGGGGTCTCGCAGCGTATCGGTCATGCGGCCATCCTCTCGCGGCGCCGGCTTGCCCGACGTCCGTAACGAAAGTTATGATGACGCGAAGCGGTGGGTGAATCAACCGGCTGTAACGGGAGAGAGAGATGCGCTTTGCGGGCAAGGTGGCGCTGGTCACCGGCGGCGGATCGGGGATCGGCGCGGCGACCGCGCGGTTGCTGGCGCGCGAGGGCGCGCAACTCGTCGTGGTCGATCTCGTCGCGGAACATGCGCAGGCGGTGGCGGACGAAACCGGCGGCATCGCGGTGACGGCGGACGTGGCGCAACGCGCCGATGTGGAGCGCGCGGTGGCACGCGCGGTCGAACGGCACGGCCGGATCGACATCCTGTTCAACAACGCTGGCATCGGTTGCTTCGGCCGCACGCCCGATCTCGATCCGGCCCAGTGGGAACGCGTGATCGCGGTCGATCTCAACGCGGTGTTCTACGCCTGCCGCGCGGCGATCCCGCATATGCCAAAGCCTGGCGGCGTGATCGTCAACACCGCATCGATTTCCGGGCTGGCGGCGGATTATGGCTTCACCGCCTATAATGCGGCCAAGGCGGCGGTGATCAACTACACCCGCAGTCTCGCGATCGATCATGCGCGCGAGGGAATACGCGCGAACGCGCTTTGCCCCGGTCTTGTCGCGACCCCGATCATCGCGGGCGCCAGGGAGCTGCCGGGGCTGGAGCAGGCGTGGAACGACACGATCCCGCTCGGCCGTCCAGCCCAGCCGGAGGAGATGGCGCAGGTCGTCGCCTTCCTCGCCTCCGACGCGGCATCCTATGTCACGGGTTCGGTTATAGTTGCAGACGGCGGCCAAACCGCCTCCACCGGCCAGCCAAACCTGATGAACTTCCTGCCGGGGTGACGGCGCTTTACAGCAGCAAATCCTCCGGGCTCGGCCGGCCGACATGGCCACCGCCGCGCCGCCGCGCCATTTCCGTCTCGGCGGTGAAGCGCACGTCGACATCGCGATCCCCGAGGAAACCGATCAGGCTCTCCTCGTCGATCTCGCGCCAGTCCTTGCCGCGATCGGGGCCGTAGCGCACGCGCGGCAGCAGCCCGGGCAGGCGCGACCATTCGAGCAATTGCGCGATGCTCACCTCGTTCAGCATGTCGCGCAGGTGGAACGCGGTGACATAGGCATCGGGAAAGGCGCGATGCGCTGGTAACCCGCGTTCGTGGATCAGCCCGTGCGGTTTGTGCCAGTAACGCAGCACCTGATTGGAAAAGCTTGGCGAATCCGGCCATAGCCGCATCGCGCATTTCCATGTGCAGATCCAGTCCGCGCCATGGGTGAACGCTGGCGTGCAGAACACCTGCTCGAAATCGGCGCGATGCGCGGCGAGCGCGACGCGGCGCGGCCATGGATCGAGCACTTGCCGCGCCACATCGTGCCACAGCGGTGCGTCTGCGACGTCCTCATCGCGGATGTGGTGGATCGCCTGCGTGATCGGCGGCATCGGGCGGCCGGGGTTGACCATCCGGTTGCCGCCGTCGCCGGAAAGCTCCCAGCGACCGTCCGGCCCAAGCGTCACGTCCTGCCAGCCGATCTCACATACCCCGTGCTGAGGTGGGGCGGGGCCGGTGGTTTCGAGGTCGATTACGCGAATGATACTGGGCGGGGAACGCATCGCCCTAATGTGGAGCCTCGCAGGCCCCATGTCGAGCGACGTTGCTCAGCGCGAGTTGCGCGTCGATCGCCGCGACGATGCGGGCGAGGGCATCCGCGCTGTTCGCCTCAGCGCGGGCGGTGAGCATATCCTCGGTATTCGAAGCACGTAGCAGCCACCAGCCGCCATCGATCGTGACGCGCGCGCCATCGGTGGTGTCGACCGCCGCACCTTCGGCGCGCAGCCGGGCGACGACCTCCGCCACGACCTGCTCCTTGCGCGCCGGATCGACCGCGAAGCGCAACTCCGGCGTGCTGACGAGCGTCGGCATCGCATCGTGCATCTCCGCGAGCGATTTGCCCGACGTCTGCACCGCATCGATCAGTCGCACCGCCGCGTGGAGCGCATCGTCGAACCCCAGCCAGTCGCCGCCGAAGAAGATGTGGCCACTCATCTCACCGCCGATCGGGGAGTCGAGTTCGCGCATCATCGCCTTGATATTGCTGTGGCCCGATTTCCACATCACCGGCCGTCCGCCGAGCGCGGCGATGCGATCGAACAGCGTACTGCTCGATTTCACGTCCGCGACGATCGCGGCGCCGGGCATCGCGCGCAGCACGGGTTCCACCAGAATGGAGAGAATCTGATCGCCGCGCAGCACGCGGCCTTCGCCGTCGATCACCCCCACGCGATCGCCGTCGCCATCGAAAGCCACGCCGAAATGGAGCTTCTTCGCCGCGACCAGCGCGCGCAGGTCGGCAAGATTGGCATCCTCGGTCGGGTCGGGATGATGATTGGGAAAATTGCCGTCGACATCGGTGAACAGCAGATGATGCTCACCCGGCAGCAGTTTGACGAGCTGCTCGATCGCGGGGCCGGCAGCGCCATTGCCGGCATCCCAGCCGATGCGGAACGCACCGGTGCAATCACCAGCGACACGGCGGACATAATGATCGAGCACGTCGGCGCCGGACACGCGCCCGTTGCCGCTCTCCCAATCCCCCGCCTCCGCCATCGCGGCCAGATCGCGGATCGCTGCGCCAAATATCGGCCGGCATTGGTGGAGCATCTTGAAGCCGTTGTGATCGGCGGGATTGTGGCTGCCGGTTACCTGTATGCCGCCATCCACCTCTAACGTGGCAGCGGCGTGATAGAGCATCGGCGAAGGGCAGAGGCCGACGCGCACGACATCCATGCCGCTTGCGACGAGCCCTGCAACTAAAGCGGCCTCCAGCACGGGCGACGTCAGTCGACCGTCAAAGCCAACCGCGACGGCCTTGCCGCCGGATCGCCGCACCAATGTGCCGAAGCTGCGTCCCAGCGCGATCGCATCGTCCGGGCCGAGTGTCGCGCCGGTCACGCCGCGAATGTCATATTCGCGCAGGATCGACGGGGCGAACCGATGCGTCATCATTGGCTCAGCCCGCGTGCCGGATCAGCAGGTCACGCGCCGCATTGAGCGCGCGCGCACGATCGTCGGAGCCGCCATGATCGGGATGCGCGTCCGCCATCAGCCGGCGGTGCGCCGCGCGAATTTCATCGCGATCAGCCGCAGGCCCGACGCCAAGCAGCTCGCGCGCCGCCTGCTGGCCGGTATCGACGCTGGTCTGGCGTTTCGGCTTCGGCTTGATCCCCAGCGCATCCTTCCACAGCCGCCAGCCGGCATAGGCGACGAGCAGCGCGAGGACAAACTTCGCCATCAGGCGAACAGCGGCAGCGCGGGCTCGGGGAGTGCCAACCCGGCCATCATCTCGCGCAATTCCTGACGTGCCGCCACATGGCCCAGCCCCATGGCGCCAAATTCCTTCGCGTCCAGCATGGTGAGCCCGGCCGGGAACAGTTCGCGATAGATCACGCGTTCGCCCAGCCCCGGAATGATGCGGAAGCCGACTCGCTTGGAGAGCTGATCGAGCGCCTCCGATACGCGGCGCATGTTGCGTGCCTCGATATGCTGAAGGCGGTTGCGGAGCACCACCCAGTCGATCGTCGAGCCATCGGCCTTGGCGCGCGCCTTGCGTGCATCCCAGATCAGCTCGGAATAGAAGCTCGGCCGGGTAACCTTGAAGGTTTCGGGGTGAACCTGCCCGATCAGATCGAAATCGACGAAGCTGTCGTTCATCGGTGTTACCAGCGTGTCGGCACGCGTGGCCGCTTCCCGCGCGACCGGATCGTCGCGGCCGGGCGTGTCGATCACCAGATAGTCGCTGCCGTCCGCCAGTTCGGCGAACAGCGAGTCGAAATTGCCGCCGGCCTGCCCGTCGCCGGTCGCATGGCGTGGAATCGCCAGCTCGATTCCCTTGCGTCGCACCGATTCGGCGCGATTGTCGAGATAGCGGCCCATCGTGCGTTGGCGATGATCGAGATCGAGGCATGCCACCCGTGCGCCCTGCGCCGCCAGCGCAATCGCGACGTGCACCGCAGTGGTCGATTTGCCGGTCCCCCCCTTCTCGTTGGCGAAGACGATGACGTGAGTCTGTCCGTTACCGCTGGGCAATTCGTCGAATCCCTTGTTGATCCCCTGGATAGGCACCCATAGAAGCCCGGTTCGTCCAGGACGAGGGGGTAAGATCGAGTGTTGACCGTTCGTGACCTTGTCGCATTGCGAGATGCGCTGAGGGAGTTCCGTGCTGAGGGAATGCGTGTGGCGCTCGTTCCGACGATGGGCGCGCTGCATCCGGGGCACATCGCGCTGGTCGAAGCGGCCAAGCGTCAGGGCACGAAGGTGATCGCGTCGATCTTCGTCAACCCCAAGCAATTCGGCCCTAATGAAGACCTTACGCGCTATCCTCGCCGCGAAAAGGCGGACCTGACGATGCTGGCCGACGCCGGTTGCGACTTGGCGTGGCTGCCGGCGGTGGAAACCATGTATCCGGATGGCTTCGCGACCAATGTCAGCGTCGCGGGCGTTACCGAGGGGCTGGATGGCGCGTCGCGCCCCGGCCATTTCGATGGCGTGGCGACCGTGGTGTCGAAGCTGTTCAATCAGGTTTCGCCCGACGCCGCCTATTTCGGCGAGAAGGATTACCAGCAATTGCAGGTGATTCGCCGCATGGTCGTCGATCTCGATTTCGATATCGAGGTGGTGGGCGTGCCGACTCAGCGTGATGATGACGGCCTCGCGCTGTCGTCGCGCAATATCTATCTCGACGAAACCGAGCGGCCGAAGGCGGTCGCACTGCCGCGGGTGCTGGGTGTTGCGGCGCGCGCGATCGGGCGTGGTGACGACGTGGCGGCGGCGCTGGCAGAGGCGGAGGCGAACCTCGTCGCGGCGGGCTTCGCGGTCGATTATGTCGCGCTGGTGGATGCGGAGACACTGGAGGCCGATCCAGCCGAAGGGCGCCCGCGCCGGCTGCTCGCCGCCGCGCGGATGGGCGGGACGCGGCTGATCGACAATGTCGCGATCGAGGACGGTCAATAAACGCCCTTAACTGCGTTAACCATTTCTGAAGGGAATGCGCGGCAAACCCCCGGATCGGTTCTTTTGAAACCGAAGGGGGCGATGAGATGGGCAACAGTCTCAAGAGCGCGAATTTTCTGATCGAAAGCCGGCTGCGTGATGCGGCGCGCGGCGAGGTCATGGCATATTATGATCTCGGCGTGGCCTATTCCACGGGCACCGCCGGTGTGCCGTTCGATTTGATCGAAGCACATAAATGGTTCAATCTTGCCGCGATTACCGGCGACGTCGCGGCGCAGACCGCGCGTGCCGAGATCGCGGGCGACATGAGCGCCCGCGACGTGGCGATCGCCCAGCGCGCCGCACGCGACTGGCTGGGCATGTTGCGCGCACGCGCGGCCTAACGCCCGGATCCGAATACAATAGCAGGTGACGTCACCGGACGAGCGCGGCACGCCCGCGGCATTCTGGCGTCAGGCGGCTTTGCTGCGTCGGTCATGCCGCTATTCTGATCGGCCCCGGCGCGTGGCCGGGGCGATCGATCGTCAGGCCTTTGCCGCAGCCTTCTTCGCGGGCGCCTTCTTCGCCGCCGGCTTCTTTGCGGGAGCCGCCTTTTTCTTCGGTGCGGCTTTCTTCTTGCCCTTCGCCGGCATCGCGGCACGCGCGTCGATCAGTTGCGCGGCTTCTTCCAGCGTGAGCTGATCCGGCGCGATCGTCTTGGGCAGCGTCGCGTTGGTGGTGCCGTCGGTGACATAGGGGCCGTAGCGCCCCTCCATCAGCTTGATTTCCGCTTCGGTGCGCGGGTGCGCGCCGAGCACGCGTAGCGGCTCACGGCTACCGCGTTGCGCGCGACCGCCCCCCGCAGCGGCTTCCGCCAGCTTGACCACGGCAGCGTTCATGCCGGTTTCGAATACATCGGCGGTCGATTGCAGCCGCGCATATTTGCCGTCATGCGCGAGATACGGCCCATAGCGACCGATCGAGGCGGTGATCGGATGCCCGCTATCGGGATGGACGCCGACCGTGCGCGGCAGGCTGAGCAGCTTCAGCGCCCATTCCAGATTCATCTCGCCGATATCCTTGGGGATCGACGCGCGCTTGGCATCCTTGCCTTCGCCGAGCTGGATATAGGGGCCGAAACGACCGGCCTTGCGCTCCACCTCCAGCCCCGTTTCGGGATCGCGGCCTAGCGCCTCCGGCCCGGTGCTTTCGCCCTCGCTGCCGCCCGGCTGGGCGAAGCGACGAGTGTATTTGCATTCAGGATAATTGGAGCAGGCGATGAACGCGCCATAGCGGCCGCCGCGCAGCGCGAGCTTGCCGTCGCCACAATTCGGGCATTTGCGCGGATCGCCGCCATCCGCCTGTTCGGGGAACAGATAGGGCGCGAGGAACTGATCGAGCGCGGCGGTGATGTCCGACGGCTTCTGCTCCATCACCTCGGTCGTGCGCGGTTTGAAATCGCGCCAGAACGCCTCCAGCACCGCCTGCCATTGCGCGCGGCCGCCGGACACGTCGTCCAGCTCGTCTTCCAGCTCGGCGGTATAGTCATACCCCACGTAACGTTCGAAGAAGCGTTCGAGGAATGCCGTCACCAGTCGCCCGCTCTCCTCGGCGAAGAAGCGGTTCTTCTCGATGCGGACGTATGCGCGATCCTTCAGCGTCTGGATGATCGAGGCGTAAGTGGAAGGCCGGCCGATGCCGAGCTCCTCCATCCGCTTGACGAGCGAGGCTTCGGAGAAGCGCGGCGGCGGTTGGGTGAAATGCTGCTCCGCCTCGACGGCCTTTTTCGCCGGTGCATCGCCTTCGCGCATACGCGGCAGGCGGCGGGCGTCGTCGCCCTCCGCATCATCAACGCCTTCTTCGTAGAGCGCGAGATAGCCGGGGAACAGCACGACTTGGCCCGTCGCGCGCAGCACGTTGCGGCCGGTGCCGTCGGCCAGTTCGATCGTCGTGCGCTCCATCCGTGCCGAGGCCATCTGGCTGGCCAGCGCGCGCTTCCAGATCAGCTCATAGAGCCGCGCGTGATCGCCGCTGCCCGCACGGTCGCGGCCGAAATCGGTCGGGCGGATCGCCTCGTGCGCTTCCTGTGCGTTCTTCGCCTTGGTCTGATATTGGCGTGGTTTGTCAGGAACATAGCTCGCATCGTAGCGATCGGCGACCGCCTTGCGCGCGGCGGAGATGGCGGAGCCGTCCATCTGCACGCCATCGGTACGCATATAGGTGATCGCGCCATCTTCGTAGAGGCCCTGCGCGATCCGCATCGTATGGCTGGCGGAGAAGCCGAGCTTGCGCGCCGCCTCTTGCTGCAAGGTGGACGTGGTGAAGGGCGGCGGCGGGTTACGGGTCGCGGGCTTGGTCTCGACCGACTGGACGGCGAAGCGACCGGCCTCGACATCGGCCTTGGCGCGCTGCGCGGTGCCCTCATCGCCGATCGACAGACGATCGAGCTTCTTGCCTTCCCATTGGACGAGGCGAGCGGCGAAAGGCGTGCCGTCCTGTTCCATCGACGCGGTGACCGACCAATATTCCTGCGCCCGGAATGCCTCGATCTCGCGCTCGCGGCTGACGATCAGGCGCAGCGCAACCGATTGCACGCGCCCCGCGGACTTGGCGCCCGGCAGCTTGCGCCACAGCACCGGCGACAGCGTGAAGCCGACGAGATAATCCAGCGCGCGCCGCGCACGATAAGCGTCGATCAGATCGGTATCGAGTTCGCGCGGGGCCGCCATCGCCTGCGTCACGGCGGCCTTGGTGATCGCGTTGAAGGTTACGCGCTCCACCTGTTTCGGGAGTGCTTTGCGATTGCGCAGCACCTCCTGAACGTGCCACGAAATCGCCTCGCCCTCGCGATCAGGGTCAGTCGCGAGGATCAGTCGATCGGCCTTTTTCGCCTCGTCGGCGATCGCCTTCAACTGCTTGGCTTTGTCGGCGTAATTTTCCCATTCCATCGCGAAGCCGGCGTCAGGATCGACCGAGCCATCCTTCGGCGGCAGATCGCGGACATGGCCGTAGCTCGCGAGCACGCGATAATCGGCGCCGAGATATTTCTCGATGGTTTTCGCCTTGGCCGGCGATTCTACGATGACAAGCTGCATTGTGGCTTCGTTTTATCCTTCACACGTACGCGCGAGGGTGGAGAGGTGTCGGCGCGGCCGTCAAGAGCGTGGTGTGGCGCGGAAGGCCAGCAAAAAACCGATACCGAGCAAAAGATCGATCAGGCCGAAGGGCAGCAGTAAGGTTGGAGCGCGGCCCTGCGCATACAAGATCGCCACCGGCACCGCGAATACCAGCTTCTCTAGCACGGCGACCGGCATCAGCGCGCGATAGCGCATCGGATCGCCGCCGATGATCCAGAAAGCGAACTGAAAGGCGATGGCCGTGCCGACGAAACCATAGGCAACCGCCTCCGCGCCCGGCGGCGGTGTCTGGAGATATTGCGGGAGCAAAACGGCAAGGCCATAGATCGCTGCGCCGCGAAACCATCGAGAAACCCATGTCGGTGCCACCGCTTTTCTCCGCTGGTCAGGCCAGACTTACCCGGCCCCCGGCATGACGTTCAAGCCGCCCGGCCAGCTCCAGTTCCAGCAGCACCGTCTGCGTGATCGCGGGTGGATGGCCGGATTGGCGGATCAACTCGTCGATCGCGACGGGCACCGGGCCAAGCAGATCGGTGATCGCGCCGCGCGCGGCATCGTCGGCATCGGCGGGTGGCGCGCCCGTGAATGGCAGAGTGGGCGCGCGCACCGCACGGGCATCGATCGGGCGGATCTGTTCGAGCACGTCGGCGGCGGTCTGCACCAGGATCGCGCCTTCGCGGATCAGCAGATTGCAACCCTGCGCACGCGGATCGAGCGGACTGCCGGGAACGGCCATCACCTCGCGCCCGGCCTCGTTCGCCAGTCGCGCGGTGATCAGCGAGCCGGATTTGGGCGCAGCCTCCACCACTACCGTGCCGGCGGCGATCCCGGCGATGATACGGTTGCGATGCGGGAAGTGGCGCGCGCGCGGCTCGGTGCCGGGCGGCATCTCCGCGATCAGCAGCGCTTCCTGCGCGATCCGTTCCTGAAGCGCGGAGTTCTCGGGCGGATAGGCGACATCGATCCCGCCCGCGATCACCGCGATAGTGCGCGGGCCGGCGCCCATATGCGCTGCGGTGTCGATACCGCGCGCCAGGCCGGAGACGACCGCTGCGCCTTCGCCCCCGAGATCGTGGGCGAGCTGGCGGGCGAAGCGGCAGGCGGCGGCGGAGGCGTTGCGCGCGCCAACGATGGCGATGGTCGGGCGCTGTGCCAGCGCGATATCGCCGCGCACAACGATCGCCGGTGGAGCGTTTTCCAGCTCGGCGAGCAGCGGCGGATAATCCGCATCGCCCAGGAACAGGTATCGCGCGTCTAGTTCGGCGACCTGCTTCATCTCACGCTCGATCGCGCGGGGTTCTGGCGGGGAGGGCGCGCGGCCGCCACCACGTCGCGCAAGATCGGGCAGGGCGGCCAGCGCCCGCGTGGCATCGCCGCAACGCGCGATTAACTGGCGATAGGTGACGGGGCCGATGCCGGGCGTGCGGATCAGTCGCAGCCGATCGGTGTCACTCACGCGCCGCCGACCCTTGGTTCCGTTCCATCGAGCAGCCGGGCGATGTTCGCGCGGTGCTTCCACAATACGATCAGCGCCAGCGCGATCAGCAGCGGCACGATATCGAACCAGCCGAACGCCGCAGCCGCCACGGGCGCCGCGATCGCCGCCGCAATTCCCGCAAGCGACGAGACGCGCAGCAACGCGAGCAGCCCCAGCCACACCACGGCATAAACGAGGCCGAGCTGCCAGTGCAGTGCGAGCACGATGCCCATCAGTGTCGCCACTCCCTTGCCGCCGCGAAAAGCGAGCCAGATCGGATAGCAATGGCCGAAGAACGCGCCGGCGGCGGCGAGCGCCGCATTGCCGGGAAACAGCGCCTCGACGATCAGCACGGCGGCGGCGCCCTTGGCGAGATCGAGCAGCAAGGTCGCCGCCGCCAGGCCTTTGCGCCCGGTGCGCAGCACGTTGGTCGCGCCGATATTGCCCGAGCCGATCGTGCGCAGATCCCCGGCGCCGAACATCCGCGTCAGGATTACCCCGAACGGGATGGAGCCCAGCAGATAGCCGATCAGCAAGGCCGCGGCCGGCGCTACCCAGACGGTTTCAGTTTCCAGCTCTATATCCCCCAAATGACGGATGATGGCTTAAACCAAGCGCATTCCCAGCACCACTGACCTGTATCAAGTTTGGCCTATTCATTACGACCTGGAAACTGTCATGATGATGCGGTGATTATGCAAGGGCAACGGGCGATATTGCAGACAGCGGAGCGCCCCCACCACATTGTCGCGATCGGATTTGCCCCCTAAGGGCGCGATTCATGAGCGATACGCGGCCCATCCTGTTTTTCGATTCGGGTGTTGGCGGGTTGTCGATCGCGGCGCCGGCACGCGCGGCGGTCCCAAATGCGCGGTTCGTGTATGTCGCGGATTCGGCGGGCTTTCCTTATGGCACGAGGAGCGAGATCGAGATCGCGGCACGCGTGCCGGCGCTGCTCGGGCGGCTGGCGGAGCGTTATGATCCGCGCCTGATCGTGATCGCGTGCAACACCGCCTCGACGATCGCGCTGGCGGCGGTGCGGCAGGCGCTGGACCTGCCGATCGTCGGCACCGTACCCGCGATCAAGCCGGCGGCGGCAATGAGCGAAACGCGTTCGATCGGCGTGCTGGGCACCGAGGCGACAGTGCGTCAGGCCTATGTCGACGATCTTGCCGCGCGTTTCGCTGCTGACTGCCGGGTGATTCGTTATGGCTCGGCGGAGCTGGTGCAACTGGCCGAAGCCAAATTGCGCGGTGAGCCGACCGACCCGGCGCGCTATCGCGCGGTGCTTGCCGGGCTGTTCGATCAGCCGGGCGGGGAGAGGATCGACGTGATCGTCAACGCCTGCACCCATTTCCCGCTGGTCGCGGATGAGCTTGCCGCGGCCGCGCCACATGCGGTGCGCTTCGTCGATGGCGGCGCAGGAATCGCGCGGCGCATCGCCTATCTTACGCAAGGGCAGGATTTCGTGCGTGACGCGGAGGATGTCGCGGTGTTCACGGGCCCAGGCGGGGAAGTGCTGGCCCCTGCGCTGGCGCGTTACGGTTTCTCAAGGGTCGATCGACTCTGATCGCGCGGGAGCGCCTGCTTGTTCCGATCGCGTGGTTGCTCGCGATCGGGATAGCATTGGCGCAACCGATCGCGAGCGGCTTCGTGTTGGGCTTCGGCGATCGCGTCGATGCGATGATCGAGATCAGCCTGCTCGAACACTGGCGCAACGTGCTGATCCACGGCGCTGCGTGGAATGCGCCGCTGTACTTTTATCCGCACGCCGATGTGCTCGGCTATAACGACGGGTATCTGCTTTCCGGCCTGTTCTACACCGCCTGGCGAATCATCGCCGATCCGTTTCTCGCCGATACGCTGACCGCGGCGACCTGGAAGACGATCGGCTTTTTCGCGAGCTACGTGTTGGTCGCGCGGGTGCTGCGCTGGTGGCGGGGAACGGGGATTCTGGTCGCGGTGCTGTTCACCATCGCCAATGGCATGGGGGTGCAGGCGGTGCATGCGCAGCTTCAGACGGTGGCGCTGGTGCCGGTAACCTTCGCGCTCGCGATCGCGATGGCACGCGCGTCGCAACGGGGCGAAACCGCGCGCGCGTCGGGTCTCGCCGTCACGCTCGCGCTGCTGATCGCGGCGTGGCTGATCACCGCTTACTATATGGCGTGGTTCGCGATCTGGTTCGGCTGCCTGTTCGTGGCATGCTGGCTGTGGAGCCGGCGGTATGCGGGGATCGAGGGTGTCATCGAGGTTGTGCGCGGCCACCTTGTCCCGTTCACCGTCGGCGCGATCGGCTTCGCGATTGCGGCCATCCCGTTCCTGTCGGTCTATCTCCCCAAGGCGCGCGAAACCGGCGAGCATCATTATGCGGCGACGGTGGATTACCTCGTCACGCCGTTGATCGACATGGCGAATGTCGGAACCGGCAACCTCGTGTGGGGCTGGATGTGGCCAGCGCTCACGCCGAGCGATCCCGGACGGTTAGGGGGGGAGCACGTCACTGGCTTCCCGCTGCTGCTATTCGCGCTGACGGTGCTTGCTGCGTGGCGGGTGTTGCGGCGAAGCGACTCGTTTCCGCCGATGTTGCGGACCTACACATTGGCGGTCGTCATCGGATGGGCGCTGACACTGCAATTGTGGATATTTTCACCATGGGGGGTGGTTTTCCATCTCGTGCCCGGCGCGTCGGGATTGCGGGTGGTGCTGCGTTTCCAATTGTTCCTGATCCTGCCGGTGCTGCTGCTGGTCGCGGCGGTGTGGCGGGACAGGCTGTCTGCGCTGATCGCGGCGCGGCCGTGGCGCGGCGGGCTGATCGTGTTTGTGCTCGTAGCGGAACAGATCAACCTTGAGCCGGCTGCTGCCGCGCTCGATCGGCGGGAGCAGCGCGCGGCATTGTGGCCGATCCCGGTGCCGCCCGCAGTCTGTCGCAGCTTTTATGCAGTTGCGACGCGCATCGGCGAGCCAATCTTCCGCTCGGTGGAGAAGCACGATCAACTTGCCCATAATGTCGATGCGATGTTCCTGGCGGAGCGGTGGCGCGTGCCGACGGTCAACGGCTATGCGACATTTGTGCCACAGGATTGGGATTTCGCGGCGCCGCTCGCGGGCGATTATGAGCGGCGCGTGTTGCTCTATGCACGGATACACGATCTCCATGGGCTGTGCCGGCTGAATGTCCGCGATGCGCGGGCATGGACGATGATCGTTCCATAAGCGTATTTGTGCTGGCGCCCTTGCTGACAAGGAGGTAAGCGACCGAGGCATGAGCATCGAGGAAAGCGACGCGCGCCCAGTCGACTATTCGCGCGTTTTCAACCAGGCGATTGACCGGCTCCACGCCGAGGGCCGCTATCGCGTCTTCATCGACATCCTGCGGAACAAGGGCGCCTATCCCAATGCGCGCTGCTTCGCCGGGCATAACGGGCCGAAGCCGATCACGGTGTGGTGCTCGAACGACTATCTCGCGATGGGCCAGCATCCCAAGGTGATCGCCGCGATGGAAGAGGCGCTGCACGATGTCGGCGCGGGCTCCGGCGGTACGCGGAATATCGGCGGTAACACGCATTACCATGTCGATCTGGAAGCCGAACTGGCCGATTTGCACGGCAAGGAAGGCGCGCTGCTGTTCACCTCCGGCTATGTCTCGAACGAGGCGACGCTGGCGACAGTGGCGAAGGTGTTGCCCGGCTGCATCATCTTTTCGGACGAACTCAACCACGCCTCGATGATCGCTGGTATCCGCAATGCTGGCTGCGAGAAGCACGTCTTCCGTCACAATGATCTCGCGCATCTGGAGGAACTGCTCGCGGCGGCCGATCCCTCGCTGCCCAAGCTGATCGCGTTCGAGAGCGTCTATTCGATGGAGGGCGATGTCGCCCCGATCGCGGCGATCTGCGACCTTGCCGACAAATATAACGCGCTGACCTATCTCGACGAGGTTCATGCGGTCGGCATGTATGGTCCGCGCGGCGGCGGCATTTCCGAACGTGACGATGTGGCGCATCGGCTGACGATCATCGAGGGCACGCTGGGCAAGGCGTTCGGAGTGATGGGTGGCTATATCGCTGCCGACAAGGTGATCATCGACGTGATCCGCTCCTATGCGCCGGGGTTCATCTTCACCACGTCGCTGTCGCCGGTGCTGGTCGCCGGGGTGCTGGCGAGCGTGCGCCACCTGAAGCAATCGACCGCCGAGCGGGAGGGCCAGCAGGCCGCTGCCGCGAAATTGAAGGCGATGTTCACCGAAGCCGGTCTGCCGGTGATGATCGGCGAGACGCATATCGTGCCGCTGATGGTCGGCGATCCGGTGAAGGCGAAGAAGATCAGTGACGTGCTGCTCGCCGAATATGGCATCTACGTCCAGCCGATCAATTACCCGACCGTCCCGCGCGGCACCGAGCGGCTGCGCTTCACGCCCGGCCCGACGCATGACGAAACGATGATGCGCGACCTGACCGATGCGCTGGCCGAGATCTGGGATCGGCTGGAGATTCGCAAGGCGGCGTAAGGCTTGGGGCCGGGCTGGTCCCGGCCGCGTATCCGATGGCGTCGGAGAATCCCGCACAGGGTGGGGGTGCGTAACCGCCGCTCTGACTGTCCCAGCGTTCCCGGTATCGGCGTTATCGCGCCAGCCGCGCCATCGCCCATTGTGCCGCATCGCGCACCACCTCGTTCGGGTCCTCGAGCAACGGCGTGATGGCCGCCGTCAGCGCTGCATCGCCGCTGTTGCCGGCGGCAATCAGGCAGTTACGCATCATCCGATCCCGCCCGATCCGCTTGATCGGAGAGCCGGCGAACACCTGACGAAACCCGGTATCGTCGAGCGCGAGCAGATCGGCGAGATGCGGTGCGGTCAGTTCCGCGCGCGGAGCGAAGGCGAGGTTTGCGCGGGCGGCGCCGGCGAACTTGTTCCACGGGCAGGCGGCGAGGCAATCGTCGCAGCCATAGATGCGATTGCCGATCGGGCCGCGAAACTCCTCCGGGATCGGCCCGGCATGTTCGATCGTGAGATACGAGATGCAGCGCCGCGCATCGAGCCGATAGGGCGCGGGGAAGGCGTGGGTCGGGCATGCGCGCTGGCAGGCGTCGCACGAGCCGCAGGTATCGCGTCCGGCTTTGTCGGGCGTCAGTTCCAGCGTCGTGTAGATCGCGCCGAGGAACAGCCAGCTTCCGTCCATCCGGCTGACGAGATTGGTATGTTTGCCCTGCCAGCCGAGCCCGGCGGCCTCCGCCAGCGGCTTTTCCATGACCGGCGCGGTATCGACGAACACCTTCAGGTCGCCGCCCGCCTCCGCGACCAGCCAGCGGGCGAGCGCCTTCAGCGCCTTTTTCACTACATCGTGATAATCGCTGCCCTGCGCATAGACCGAGATTCGGCCGTGCGTCGCTTCATCCGCCAGCCGCATCGGATCTTCGCGCGGGGCATAGCTCATGCCGAGCGCGATCACGCTCTTCGCCTCGGGCCATAGCCCGGCAGGGCTCTCGCGATGATGCGCGCGCGCCTCCATCCACAGCATGTCGCCATGCGCACCCTCGGCGAGCCACGCGCGTAGCCGCTCCACGGTTTGCGGCGCGGCGTCCGCACGCGCGATGCCGCACGCCGCGAAGCCGAATTCGGCGGCTTTCAGCTTCAGTTGAGCTTCGAGAGAGTTGTTTACAGGCACCGGGTATAATTAGCACAAAGCGTTAAGGGGCTGATCCTAATTCCCGTAACCTCGGGCCTTGTCGAGCCGGTTCGGCGTTTCAGGGTGCGGCATGATCGGGCGAACGAAAGTGGAAGCGTGAGCGAAAATCCGGCGATCACCGCAAACGGCCTGGTCAAGCGTTTCGGGGGGCGGCGTGTGGTCGACGGCGTCGATCTCATTGTGCCGCGCGGCATGATCTATGGCGTGCTCGGCCCCAATGGCGCTGGCAAGACGACGACGCTGCGCACGCTGCTCGGCATTATCGAACCTGACGAGGGGAGCCGTACCCTGCTCGGGAACAGCCATCCACGCGATGTGAGCGATCTCGTCGGCTATCTGCCGGAGGAGCGCGGGCTCTATCCAACGATGAAGACGCAGGAGGCGATCGCCTTCATGGGCGCGCTGCGTGGCCTGCCATGGGCGGACGGACGCAAACGTGCGGCGGCGCTGCTTGAGGCGCACGGGCTAGGCCACGCGATCGACCAGAAGATTCGAAAACTTTCCAAGGGTATGGCCCAGCTCGTTCAGTTGCTGGGTTCGGTCGTGCACCAGCCCGAGCTGCTGGTGCTCGATGAACCTTTCTCCGGCCTCGATCCGGTAAATCAGGAGCGGCTGGAGGCGCTGATCCTCGCAGAGCGCGATCGCGGGGCGACGATCCTGTTTTCCACGCACGTAATGGCGCACGCGCAGCGGCTGTGCGATCGGCTGGCGATCATCGCGCGCGGCAAAAGGCGGTTCGAGGGGACAGTCGAGGAAGCGCGCGGGCTGCTGCCGCAACAGGTGCTTTACACCCCGCATTTCACGGACGCCGGGATCGGCGCGCTGTTGCCTCCAGATGCGGTGCGCGCTGGGGACGGGTGGCGTTTCGAAATGCCACGCGGCGGGATCGAGGAATTGCTGAAGCAGTTGATCGACAAAGGCCACGGCATTTCCGGCTTGTCGATCGAGCGGCCCGGATTGCATGAGGCTTTCGTGCGTATCGTCGGCGACGCGGATCTGGAGCAGGCGGCATGAGCGCGCTGCCTCGCGCCTTGCGCCAGACGCTGACTATCGCGCGGCGCGATTTCGTCGCGACCGTTTTCACGCCGATCTTTCTGTTGTTCCTGTTCGCGCCGGTGATCATGGGATCGTTCGGTGCGATTGGCGGGCTGGGGGCGCAGAATGTCTCCACCGGCTCTGCCGCCAAGACGCACCTCGTGGCGATCGCGGGATCGCGCGAGGCGGCGTTGTTGCGCGAGGCCGATGCGGCGTTGCGCCCGTTGTTTCCGCAAGACGCTCAGCCGCCGACGCTGGAAATCCGCGCGCCTTCCGGCGATCCGGGAGCGCAGGCCCGCGCTGCGCTTGCCACCCCTGATGTGGATATCTCGGCCGTGATGGTCGGGCCGCTCGGCCGGCCGAGCATCGTGCGTACTTCGGACGCGCGGCGCTGGGGCGAATATCTCGCCATGCTCGCAGACCATGCGACTCGCGTTGCGCGCGACCCGACACTGCGCTCGATACCGGAAATCAGCGTTGTCGGGCGTGAGCGGCCGAGCGCGCGAAATCGCGATGCCTCGGCCTTTTTCGCGGTGTTCGGGATATTCTTCCTGACCTTGTTCCTGTCGGGTCAGGTGGTCGGCACAATGGCGGAGGAGCGCAACAACAAGGTGATCGAGGTGCTGGCGGCCGCTGTGCCGCTTGAAAGCGTGTTTCTCGGTAAACTGCTCGGCATGTTCGGCGTCGCGGCGCTGTTTGTCACCTTCTGGGGGCTGGTGCTGAGCCAGATTAGCGCGTTGCTGCCGGGGGGCGGCCTGACGAACATGGCCCCCGCCGTCGGAATGGGGACGTTCGCGATCCTGTTCATCGCCTATTTCGCGATGGCCTATCTTCTGCTCGGTTCGGTATTCCTCGGCGTCGGTGCGCAGGCATCCACGATGCGCGAGATACAGATGCTGTCGCTGCCGATCACGATCATACAGATCGGGATGTTTGCTTTGTCCACCGCCGCGGTTTCGCATCCTGGATCGTGGCTGGCGAGGCTGGCGGAAGTATTCCCGCTTTCATCCCCCTTTGCCATGGCGGGGCGCGCGGTGAACGCGCCGGAATTATGGCCGCACCTGCTGGCCTTGGGGTGGCAGGCGCTGTGGGTGGCGATCTTCATCATGGTCGGCGCACGGCTGTTCCGGCGCGGGGTGCTTCAGTCTGGCAGCCCGGCCGGCGCGTGGCGCAAGCTGTTCAATCGCGCCGAGCGCGCGGCCGATCGCGCCGGCTATTGACATTCGTGTCAGCTAGAGGTTTCCTCCTCCCAAAGAACTAGGAGAGAACCATGGCCACGCTGGCGAAAAACGTGAGCGATATCGCGGCAGTCGATCCGCTCGATGTCAGCCGCGCGGAGCTTTACCGCGACGATACGTGGCATAAGCCCTTCGCGGAATTGCGGGCGACAGCGCCAGTCCACAAGGTCGAGCATTCGGAATACGGGCCGTATTGGTCGGTCTCCACCTACAAACCGATCGTTGAGGTCGAGTCGCTGCCCGATCTCTATTCGTCGGAGGTGGGCGGGATCACGCTGGCGGACTTCATCGAGAACTCCGACGTGAAGATGCCGATGTTCATCGCACGCGATCGCCCGGTGCATACCGGCCAGCGCCGCACCGTTTCTCCCGCCTTCACGCCATCGGAAATGACGCGGATGTCCGCCGACATCCGTCGCCGCACCGAGGAGGTGCTGGATAGCCTGCCGTGGGGCGAATCCTTCGATTGGGTCGATACGGTTTCGATCGAACTGACCACGCAGATGCTGGCGATCCTGTTCGACTTCCCCTGGGAGGATCGCCGCAAGCTAACGTTCTGGTCCGATTGGGCGGGCGATATCGAGATCGTCAAAAACGAGGAACTGCGCCAGCAGCGGCTCCAGCACATGTATGAATGCGGCGCCTATTTCCAGAATCTGTGGAATCAGAAGGCCGGCAAGCCGCAGACGCCCGATCTGATCAGTATGATGATCCATTCGGACGCGATGAGCCACATGGATCATTTCGAATTTATCGGGAATCTGATCCTGCTGATCGTCGGCGGGAACGATACGACGCGGAACACCATGTCCGGGCTTGCCTTTGGCCTCGATAAATTCCCGGACGAACGTGCCAAGCTGGAGGCCGATCCCTCGCTGATTCCCAATGCGGTAAGCGAAGTGATCCGCTGGCAGACACCGCTCGCGCATATGCGCCGGACGGCGACCGCCGATACCGAATTGATGGGGCAGCAGATCAAGGCGGGCGACAAGCTCGCGCTCTGGTACATCTCCGCCAATCGCGACGAAACGGTGTTCGGCGCGGATGCGGACAAGCTGGTGGTCGATCGCGCCAATGCGCGGCGGCATCTGGCGTTCGGGCATGGCATCCACCGCTGCGTTGGCGCGCGGCTGGCCGAATTGCAGGTCGGCATCTTGCTGGAAGAGATGGCCAAGCGTCGGATGCGCGTGAACGTGACCGGTGAAATCGAGCGCGTCTCTGCGTGCTTCGTTCACGGCTATCGCAAGATTCCGGTCGAGCTGAGCCGCTACTGAGGCCCTTTGCCAACCCGTTCGGCGGACGGTATTTGCCGTTTGCCAGCGGGGGATGAGCATGACGGGAATCGAGGCGGGGGCGGATCTAGCCACCGGGGCATTGCTGGCTCGCGCGGTGGAGCCAGGAGCGGGCGGCCATCCGGGCGCCGATGGCCATGGCGAAGGGCAATGCCTCAATTGCGGAACGAGCCTGATCGGCACGCATTGCCATGCCTGCGGGCAGGCGGGGCACGTCCATCGCACGATAAGCGCCATCGGCCACGAAATCGCGCATGGCGTGTTCCATTTCGACGGCAAGATCTGGCGAACTCTGCCGATGCTGCTGTTCCATCCGGGCGATCTCACCCGGCGCTACATCGAGGGCGAACGTGCGCGCTTCGTGTCGCCGCTGGCGATCTTCCTGTTCTCGATCTTCCTGATGTTTGCTGTGATCGGCAACCTGTCGGGTTGGCATTTCGGCAATCCTGATTTCCTGAAACCCGGTGTGAGCGGTGGGATGGCGCAGGCGCGGATCAAGCTCGACGAGGAGCGTAAGCGCGCCATCGTTGTCGCGGATAGCGCGCGGGCGCGGCTTGCGAAGGAGCAGCGCAAGACAGATCCGGATAGCGAGGATGTTGCCAAGTTCCAGCAACGTATCGCGAAAGCGGATGATGCGGTGCGGGCGATCACCACCGCGGAGCGCGCGCTGCCGATACCGACGACCTTCGACGTAGAGGGCGCACCACCCTCGTCAGACAGCAACTGGCTGGAGGCGAAATTCCGCCACGCGCGCGAAAACCCGGAACTGGTGCTCTACAAGCTGAAGAACACCGCATACAAATACAGCTGGGCGCTGATCCCGATTTCGCTGCCGTTCCTGTGGCTGCTGTTTCCGTTCAGTCGCCGCTACGGCATGTACGATCACGCCGTCTTCACCACTTATTCGCTGACCTTCATGACCTTGCTCACGATCGCGCTGGCATTGCTGGGTGCGGTCGGTGTGCCGGAATGGCAGCTATGGACGGCCGCCGGAATCATTCCGCCGATCCATATCTACAAACAGCTGAAAGGCACCTATCGGCTGGGTCGGGCGAGTGGGCTGGTTCGTACCATTTTGTTGTGCGGGATGATCCTGTGCGGGATCGTGCCGGTCTTCGCGATGCTGCTGATCTTCATGGGCCTCGCATAACGCGCAAAAAGAAACCCCGGCGGGAGGGCCGGGGTTTCGGAAGTCAGCGGGCTTTCCCCCTCAATCGGTTACACCCCGGCCGGCGACGGGGTTCCGAATGGCCCGGATGGGCGCCGGGTCTTGGGGATCGAAGTGCCGGCGGCACGCACCGTCGTCGCCTTCGGACCGTTGTCGATACGGCCGATTTCCTCGCCGGCAATAAGCTTCTTGATCTCGTCGCCGGTCAGCGTCTCATATTCGAGCAGCGCGCCGGCCAGCGCGTGAAGCTGGTCGATATGCTCGCTCAGCACATGCTTGGCGCGGACCAGGCCGCCCTCGACGATCGTGCGAATCTCGTCGTCGATCAGCTGCTGCGTCTGGTTGGACATGCGCGCCGGCTGTGAGGATGAATAACCGAGGAAGCTTTCGCCCTCCGGCTGCGAGTATTCGACCGGGCCGACCTTATCCGACATGCCCCATTTGGTGACCATGTCACGCGCGAGACCGGTCGCATACTGGATGTCGCCAGACGCGCCGGACGATACCTTGTCGTAGCCGAAGATCACTTCCTCGGCGACGCGGCCGCCCATGGCGACAGCGAGGTTCGCGTACATCTTGTCGCGGTGATAGCTGTACGAATCGCGTTCCGGCAGGCGCATCACCATGCCCAGCGCGCGGCCGCGCGGGATGATTGTCGCCTTATGGATCGGATCGGACGCGGGCTCGTGGAGCGCGACGATGGCGTGGCCGGCCTCATGATAGGCGGTCATGCGCTTTTCGTCTTCGGTCATCACCATGGAGCGCCGCTCGGCGCCCATCATGACCTTGTCCTTCGCTTCCTCGAACTCGGCCATCGCTACCAGCCGCTTGCTTTTGCGTGCGGCCATCAGCGCGGCCTCGTTGACAAGGTTCGCGAGATCGGCGCCCGAGAAGCCCGGCGTGCCGCGCGCTATGACGCGGGCGTCGACATCGGGGGCGAGCGGCACCTTCTTCATGTGGACTTCGAGGATCTTGATGCGGCCCTCGATATCCGGGCGGGGGACGACGACCTGACGATCGAAACGACCCGGACGCAACAGCGCGGGATCTAGCACATCGGGCCGGTTGGTCGCGGCGATGATGATGATGCCCTCGTTCGCCTCGAACCCATCCATCTCGACAAGTAGCTGATTCAGCGTCTGTTCGCGCTCGTCATTGCCATTGCCGAGGCCGGCGCCGCGATGGCGGCCGACCGCGTCGATTTCGTCGATGAAGACGATGCAGGGCGCGGATTTCTTGGCCTGTTCGAACATGTCGCGGACACGGCTCGCGCCAACACCGACGAACATCTCCACGAAATCGGAACCACTGATCGTAAAGAACGGCACACCCGCCTCACCCGCGATCGCGCGAGCAAGCAGCGTCTTGCCAGTGCCGGGCGAGCCGACCAGCAGTGCGCCCTTGGGAATTTTGCCGCCAAGCCGGGCGAACTTCGTCGGATCCTTCAGGAACTCGACGATTTCCTCCAGTTCTTCGCGTGCTTCGTCGATGCCCGCGACGTCATCGAAGGTGACCTTGCCTTCCTTCTGCGTCAGCATCCGGGCGCGGCTCTTGCCGAAGCCCATCGCGCCGCCCGCGCCGCCGCCCTTTTGCATCTGGCGCATGACAAGGAACGCGATGCCGAGGAACAGCATGAACGGCAGCGCCTGCACCAGCACATATTGCCAGATCGACGGCCCATCTTCCGGCTTACCCGAAATCGCGATGTTCGCCTTGCGCAAGCGATCGGTCAGCTGCGGATCGCTGACCGGATAGGCGCGGAACTTCTCGCCGGACTTGAAGGTGCCGGTGATCAGATCGCGACTGACGTTCACGTCCTTCACGGTGCCCTCGATCGACCTTGTCGAGGAAGGTCGAATAGGCGATCGTGCTGCCCTGAGCCGCCGGCGTCTTGCTGTCGAACATCGTGACGACGAGCGCCAGGGCGAGCAGAATGCCGACCCAGATCAGCAGGCTCTTCATCCACGGATTCGGGCCACCGCCATTATTGTCGGGGCCGGGCTGCTTGTCCTTGTCGATCATGCACTACCTTTCGCAACCGCCCCAATGTAGGCGACGGGAGGTTAATGGCAATGGAACAACGCCTATCAGAGTGATCGACGCGGTGGTGCTTTGTCGATTGTCCACGAATCGCCGCGTGGCGAGATCATCACGCCGCTTTGCGTGGCGCGCGCGCCGGCCTCGAGCGAATCGAGCAACGGCTCGATATTCGTTGCCTCGCTCCACGCCGGCGCAGTGATCGCGTGACGCGCGCGAGTCTCGGTGATCGCGCGGCGGGCGAGGCGGCGACGCAGTTCGCGCGGGAGGCCGCCGACATCGCGCAGGATCGCGCCGTCGCCGCTCGCACGCTCGGCCCACAGGCGATCCACAGCATAAGCGAACGCGGCTTCGGCCTCGGCCAGCGCGGCGGCTGATTGCGCCAGCGCGAGCGGATCGAGCGCGGGCACGTCTGCGAGCAACGCGCGGATTCGCGTACGGTCATGGCGCGGATCGGCGTTGCTGGGATCGTCGACGAACGGCGCGCCGGCGTTGACCGCAACCTCGCCGCAACGCCGCGCGTCGCCAGCCGAGCAGCGGGCGCAGCACGGGGAAGCCCGCAATCGTCCGTACGCGCGCGCGCATGCCGGAAAGGCCCGCGACGCCAGAGCCGCGCGCGGCGCGCATCAGGAAGGTTTCCGCCTGATCGTCGGCATGATGCGCGGTCAGGATCGCGCCCGCCCCCTGTGCGCGCGCCCAGCGGGCGAGCAGGGCATAGCGCGCCTCCCGCGCCTGCGCCTGAATGCTGGCGCCCGCCGATCGGCGCTTCGGGCGCGAGGATCGAATGGCGGTACGCCGAGTGCTGCGCAATGCGCCGCGACCGCCGCCGATTCGTCGGTCGCTGGCGGCGCGGAGGCGGTGATCGACCGTCGCAGCGACGATCTGGTCCGGGCATCGCGGCATGCGCGAGGACTAGCAGCGCCATACTGTCCGGCCCGCCTGACACCGCGATCGCGAGCCGATCGCTCGCTGGCAGCAAGCGTGCGAGATCGGCGCGAAATCGATCGATGACGGCGGCAGGCGGTCGCATGCCTGCCAGCTATCAGAGCGCGGGGCCGTGGGCCATGCGGCAATGGGGGAGAGGCCCTGCGTATGCCCCCCGTTCGATTGCGCAGGTTTGCGCTATCGACGCCGGAGAAGCGGGCATGCAATTGTCGCCGGCATGAGCAAATGCGCAGTGCATCCTGCCGCCGGGCAAAGCGGCATCTGTTGTGCCAACGGCATAGACATCAATTATCGCCGAACAGGCGGCGGCGGCGCTCCGCTTGTTGCCTTGCACGGACTGATCGGAAGCGGCGCATGCTTGTCGCCACTGGCACGCGCGCTGGACGGTGCCTTCGATGTGGTTCTGCCTGATGCCCGCGGGCATGGCGGGTCCAGCGCCCCTGACAAGGGCTATCTGTATGATGATCTTGCCGGCGACGTCGTCGGGCTGATTGCGGCGCTGGCGTTGGACGCGCCGATATTGCTCGGCCACTCGATGGGAGGGATGACCGCTGCGGTTGTTGCCGCCGGGCTCGGATCGGCCACGAAGGCCCTGGTTCTCATCGAGCCCACGTTCATCAGCCCGACGTGGCAGCGCGAGGTGTTCAAAAGCGACGTCGCGGCAGAACATCGGCAATCGCTCCGCTCGACACGGCAAGACCTGCTCGTCGAGGCGCGTGTCAGGAACCCGAATCGTTCGCCGGAGATTGTCGGGCATCTGGTCGATGCACGGCTTCAGACCAGCGTGAACGCCTTCGAGGTGCTTACCCCGCCGAATCCGGATTGGCGCAAGCTGATCACGGACATAGCTGTGCCGATGCTGCTTGTGCTTGGTGATCGCGGGATCGTCTCGATTGAAACCGCGCGCGAGTTGGGCGATCTCAATCCATTGCTGCGTTACGAGCTGATTTCTGAAGCCGGGCACGGTCTGCCATATGACGAGCCCGAGCAATTGGGCGCGGTCGTCTCAGCATTTCTGGCGGAGGTGACGGCAGTTGAAAGTGGCGTCACCCGCTAAACGAGGGCCTATTCTTTCGCTGGGAATCTGCGCGCTATTCTGGGGCGTGGCGGTTCAGTCGAACAGGCCGTCTTGCCCTTCCGCCGGCGGGTTCAGTCCGAGGTGTTTCCAGCCGCCCGCGTTGAGCATGCGGCCGCGCGCGGTGCGTGCGACGAGGCCGAGCTGGATCAGATAGGGCTCGATCACTTCCTCGATCGTGTCGCGCGGCTCTGACAGGCCGGCGGCGAGCGTTTCCACCCCCACCGGGCCGCCGCGATAAATGTCTGCGATCATCGTGAGGTAGCGGCGATCCATCGCATCGAGGCCGAGGTTGTCGACCTCCAGCCGGTTGAGCGCGCGATCGGCGGCGGCGGCGTCGACCTCGATCGTGCCCGCGACATTGGCGAAGTCGCGCACCCGGCGCAGCAGCCGGCCGGCGATGCGCGGGGTGCCGCGCGCGCGTCGTGCGATCTCCGCCGCGCCGTCGCGCGCGATATGTAGATCAAGCAGCCGCGCGGCGCGCGAGACGACATGCTCCAGCTCATCGATCGTGTAGAATTGCAACCTGACCGGGATGCCGAAACGGTCGCGCAACGGGGTGGTGAGCAACCCCTGCCGCGTCGTCGCGCCGACCAGCGTGAAGCGCGGCAGATCGATCCTGACCGAGCGCGCTGATGGGCCTTCGCCGATCATCAGATCGAGCGCGCGATCCTCCATTGCGGGATAGAGCACTTCCTCCACGGCGGGCTGGAGGCGATGGATCTCGTCGATGAACAGCACGTCGCCGTCCTCGAGATTGGTGAGCAGCGCCGCGAGATCGCCCGACTTGGCGATCACCGGGCCGGATGTGGCGCGGAAGCCCACGCCCATCTCCCGTGCCACGATTTGCGCCAGTGTCGTTTTGCCGAGGCCGGGCGGCCCGAACAGCAATACATGATCGAGCGCGTCGCCACGCCCCTTCGCGGCCTGGATGAACACGCGCAGATTCTCGCGCGCCGCCTTCTGCCCGACGAATTCGTCGAGCGTTTTCGGGCGCAGCGCGGCGTCCACATCCTCCGGCCGGCGGGCGGCGGTCAGCAGGCGATCGGCATCGGTCATCGCCGGGACATAAACAGAACGCGCGCGGCGGGGGAAGCGAAATCGGGTGCCGGATTCCGGTGGATGGCGGGGAAGGGGAGCAGCCGCCACGACTGCTCCCGCATCATCATCCTAGTAGAACGCGCCGTAGATGACGTCGGCGATCCGACCGCTGCGGACGTTCACCAACAGCAAATCCGGCCCGTAGCGCACCCAGCGATAGCCATGCGGGGGCGGCCCGAAACCATAAGCGGCGTAGTCGTTGAAATAATAGCTCGCCGAGAGAAACAGGCGCGGCAACAATAAGCCGGTCGTCCAGCGGCGATAGTGATACCCACGCGGATAGCGGAATGGCTGCGCGTGGATCGGGCGGAAATTCGGTGGCCGGTGCCCGATATTGTGTGGCGGACGTGTTACCGGAGGTCGGATCACGGGCGGGCGCTGGCCGTTGCCCGGGCCGGGATTCGGCGGCCGGGTGATCGGCGGCCGCTGACCATTGCCGGGGCCCGGATTTGGCGGGCGCGTGATGGGTGGGCGCCCACCATTGCCGGGGCCTGGGTTGGGCGGCCGTACAACGGGCGGTCGCTGCCCCTGACCGGGGTTTGGCGGCCGTTGTCCGGCGCCAGGACCGCCCGGGCGTCCGGGCTGTCCGGCACCGGGCCTGGCCTGAGGCGCGGGCCGCGCGTTATCTTGCGCGATGGCGATTTCGGGAACCAGCAGCAGGCTGGCAGATATGAGGGGAAGCCACTTCATCGGCACTCTCCTGTTGAGCGCGCGGATGCTATCTGGGGTCGGGCCTCGCTGCAAGCGAACCAGCCCCGTTCGGCCGCGATCGCACGAAAATCATTCCGGGGATGCAACCGTTATGGCTTGATCCATGGCCCGGCGTCAGCGCGCCGCCTTGCGCAGCGCGAGGCGGACGAGCGCGTCGAGCGTGGTGCCGGTGCCGAGTTCCTCCTCCGCGGAGGCGACCGCCGCGCTCGCCTCCGCCGGGCGGAAACCCAGGTTGAGCAGGGCCGACACCGCATCCGCGCCCGCGCCGTTCGCCGCCGGAGCGGCGCCCGCGGCCGCCCCCGAGCCGAGCACGATGCCGCCGGCCTTGTCCTTCAACTCGCGCACGATACGCTCGGCGAGCTTGGGCCCGACACCATTGGCGCGCGCGACCATCGCCTTGTCCTGCGCCGCGATCGCCCGTGACAGGTCCGCCGGCTCCAGCGCGGAGAGGATCGCCAGCGCGACCCTTGCGCCAACACCCTGCACCCCGGTCAGCAGCCGGAACCAGTCCCGCTCATCGGCGCGCGCGAAGCCGACGAGGCGGATGAAATCATCGCCCACCAGCATTTCGGTGAACAATACGCAGGCTTCGCCCACCGGGCCGATCGCGGCAAGCGTGCGTGATGATGCGCCGACGAGATAGCCGACCCCGCCGACGTCGATCACGGCATGATCGATGGCGGTTTCTTCCAACCGGCCCTTGAGGTGCGCGATCATCGAGCGGTGCCGGGCAGGGAAGGGGGAAGGTGTCGCATGTCTGGCACATAACCGGAACGCGGAGGCGGCGGAAGCGGGTTTGATCCCGCGCTTCCGCAGTCGAATGAAAATCACATCGACCTCGCGCGATCCGTCAGGCCCGGTTCACATTTTTTGCGATAATAGAGATGCAGACAGGCTTAGATAAGGTTCGTCCCATGGCTGTTAACTGGCGTACGTGGACGTTGCGGATGATCACCGGCGTAGTTGCGACAGCAAGCCCGATCGCCGCCGCATCTGCCCAAAACTATCCCCCGCCGCCGCCTTCGCCGGATTATCCGCCGCCGTCTGGTGGACAATATGGCCAGCCGGGCGGCCAATATGGTCAGCCCGACGGGCAATATCCGCAGTCACCCAATTATCCCCAGGCACCGGATTATCAGCAGCAGGGCGGATATGACGCCGGGCCCCCTCCGGGCTATGACGGTTCGCAGCCGCCGCCGCCGCCTCCGGGTTATCAGGCGGACCCGGCTTATGCCGCACAGCCCGATCAGGATCGCCAGTATGAGGCCTATGCCGAGGATTGGGCGCAGCGCTATTGCGTGCGGGCAAACAACAATACTGGCGCGGGCGCCGTAATTGGCGGCCTGCTCGGCGCGTTGGTCGGATCGAGCGTTGCCGGTCGGCATGATCGCGGCGCCGGCGTAATCGTCGGCGGGATCGCAGGCGCCGCTGGTGGCGCGGCTGTCGGCAGCGCGAGCAGCAACGCGACCAGCCCCGGCTGCCCGCCGGGATATGTGGTGCGCGGTAGCGCTCCCGCCTTCTATTATGAAGGCTATGGCCAGCCTTATTATTATGCTGCGCCGGGCTGGTATCGCCCGTGGGTGTTCGTCGATCGGCGCTGGGTTTACCGGCCCTATCCATACCACAATTGGTATTACCGCAATCATGGTTACGGCCGCCCCGGCTATGGCTATCGCGGCGGCTATCGTGGCGGACGCGGATATCGGCCCCGCCCGTATTGAGCTGAACGCGGCGGGGGTCGGCCCTAGCTGATTCCCGCCCGCCGGCTCGCAAGATGATGCGCATGGGTGATCGCCACGGCGAGCGCATCGGCGGCGTCCGCGCCGGCGATCTTGATACCCGGCAGCAGGCGGCCGACCATCGCATGTACCTGCGCCTTATCGGCATTGCCGACGCCGACCACCGCTTTCTTGACCAGACGCGCGGCATATTCACCGGGCTCAATCCCGGCGCGCGCCACCGCCAGCAGCACCACGCCGCGCGCCTGCCCGAGCTTCAGCGTCGATTGCGGATTGGCGTTGACGAACACCTCCTCCACCGCCGCCGCCTGTGGCGCATGATCAACGATCAGCGCGGCGAGCATCGAATCGAGGTGCGCGAGCCGTCGCGCGAGCGGCTCGGCCGCGTCCGTCTTGAACCGGCCGTTGGCGAGATGCGACAGCCGGTTGCCCTCGGCCCGGATCACGCCCCAGCCGGTCGTGCCGAGGCCGGGATCGAGACCGAGGATAATCATGGGGCTGTCGGGCTCAGGCTCACTGGCCGAGCTTTTCCATCACCTCGTCCGACACTTCGTAATTGCCCCACACCTGCTGCACATCGTCATCATCGTCGAGCGTGTCGATCAGCTTGAACAGGGTGGCGGCGTCGCTTTCGTCGACCTGCACATTGGTCTGCGGGCGCCAGGCGAGTTTCGCGCCCTCATATTCGCCGAGCACCGGCTCCAGCGCGCGGGCGACCTCGTGGAGATCGGCCTGCGCCGTCCAGATTTCATGCCCGTCGTCGCTCGACTGCACGTCTTCTGCCCCGGCTTCGAGCGCTGCCTCGAACACCTTTTCGGCGTCGCCGACGCTCGCCGGATAGGTGATCAGCCCCATCCGGTCGAACCCGTGGCTGACGGAACCGGACGCGCCGAGGTTGCCACCGTTCTTGCTGACGGCGGTGCGCACGTTGGTCGCGGTGCGGTTGCGATTGTCGGTCAGCGCCTCGATGATCAGGCTGACGCCGCCGGGGCCGAAACCTTCGTAGCGAACTTCCTCGTAATTCTCCGCGTCGCCGCGCGTCGCCTTGTCGATCGCGCGGGCGATATTGTCCTTCGGGACCGACGCCGCCTTGGCCGCATTGACCGCCGCGCGCAGGCGCGGGTTCATATCCGGATCGGGCGTGCCCATCTTCGCCGCGACGGTGATTTCGCGGCTGAGCTTGGAGAATGCCGCGGAGCGCTTCTTATCCTGCGCGCCCTTACGGTGCATGATGTTCTTAAATTTGGAATGGCCTGCCATGGGGACTCCACAAAACTGTGGCGGTTCCTCTAGGCGTGACAAGGGATCGGCTCAAGACGCGCGCGATGGCGTCACGCGTGGCCGCTCGCTATGGGAATATGGATGACCGACGATCCCTTCGCGCTATTCGACGTCTGGTATGCCGAGGCGCGTGCCAGTGAATTGAATGATTCCAATGCGATGGCGCTGGCAACGGCGGATGCGCAGGGTCGCCCGTCGGTGCGCATGGTGCTGCTCAAGGGGCATGGCCGCGACGGTTTCGTTTTCTACACCAACCGCGAAGGGCGGAAGGCAGGCGATCTGGCGGCGAATCCGCACGCGGCATTGCTGTTCCACTGGAAGTCGCTGCGCCGGCAGATTCGCATCGAAGGCCCGGTGACGCTGGCGAGTGATGCGGAGAGCGACGCCTATTTCGCGACGCGCAGCCGCGATTCGCAGCTCGGTGCCTGGGCGTCCGATCAATCGCGACCGCTCGACAGCCGCGAGACGTTCGAGGCGCGGTTCGAGGAGGTGAGCGCGCGCTTCGCTGGTGGCGATGTGCCGCGCCCGCCGCATTGGGGCGGTTATCGCGTCACGCCGGAACGGATCGAATTCTGGCAGGATCGCGCGCACCGCTTGCACGAACGCCGCCTGTTCCTGCCCGACGGAACCGGCGGGTGGCGCGAGGGATTGCTCTACCCATGACCCGCGACGAACGCCGCCGTATCATCCCGCTAGCCATGCGCGCGGCGCTGGCCAGCGTGGCGATGGCGAGCGGGCTGCTGATCCTCAAGGGCTTCGGTGCGTGGCATACCGGATCGGTCGCGATGCTTGGTTCGCTAGCCGATACCGCGCTCGATCTGCTGGCGAGCCTCGTTACCCTTTATGGCGTGAAGCTGGCGGCCGAACCGGCGGATCACGACCATCGCTTCGGCCATGGCAAGGCGGAGGCGCTGGCCGCGTTGTTTCAGGTGGCGCTGATCACCGCATCCGCCGCCGCGATCGCATGGCGCGCGGTGGTGGCGCTGCGCAATCCTCAGCCGACGCACGATGCCAGCACCGGCATTGCGGTATCGGTCGCGGCGATCGTGGCGACATTGGTGCTGCTATGGTATCAGCGGACGATCATCCGTCGCACCGGATCGATCGCGATCATGGCGGACAATCTGCATTACCAGTCCGACGCATTGCTCAACGGATCGGTGATCGTCGCGCTGGTGCTCGATCAGTTCATCGGGTGGAGCTGGGCCGATCCGGTGTTCGGCATCGTCATCGCGATGTGGCTGGCATATGGGGCGTTTCAGGCGTCCAGCCAGGCGATCGACCAGTTGATGGACAAGGAATGGTCCGAGGATCAGCGAGCCGCCTTTATCGAGGTCGCCGCGCGCCAACCGGGGATTCGCGGCATCCACGATTTCCGCACGCGCCGCTCCGGCAGCCACGATTTCGCGCAATTCCATATGGAAGTAGCGCGCGACCTGACCATCGCGCAGGCGCATGATATCGTCGAGAATGTCGAGCGGCGGCTGCGCGATGCCTTTCCCAAAGTAGAGGTGCTGATCCACCTCGATCCCGAGGGGCATGTCGATACGGATAATCCGCTGGTCGAAGCGGATGTGACGCCGCATTGGTTTGGGAAGCGCGTTTAGTACGGGGATTAGCGTCGATGAGATTGGGTTTCGCACAGATCGATGCCTTCGCCAGTGAGGCGTTCGCGGGCAATCCGGCGGCGGTGATGCCGCTTGGCGCGTGGCTCGACGATGCGACGCTGCAGCGCATCGCGGCGGAGAACAATCTGTCCGAAACCGCTTTCCTGATCCCCGATGCTAGCGGCGACGCCGATTTCGAGCTGCGCTGGTTCACCCCCGCGTCGGAGGTTGCATTATGCGGCCATGCGACGCTGGCGAGTGGGCATTTCGTGCTGTCGGGCGATGACGCGCGCCAACGGGTGCGTTTCCGCACGCGCACGGCGGGGGTGCTGGAAGTGGCGCGCGATGGCGCGAGTTATGCGATGGCGCTACCGGCGTGGGCGCCCTCACCGAAGCCGCTGCCGGCGATCGTTGCGGCGCTGGGGCTCGATGAAGCGGTCGAGACCTTGTGGCATGAGAGCCGCTACGGCCTTGTTGTGGTGAAGGATGCCGCGACCGTTCGCGCGCTCGATCCCGATTTCCGCGCGCTTGCGAAAGAGGGCGATCTTCTCACCATCGTCACCGCGCCGGGCGACGATACGGACATCGTCAGCCGCGCCTTCGCGCCGGGGGCGGGGATCGACGAAGACCCGGTGACCGGCTCCGCGCATGCGGTGATGGTGCCTTATTGGGCGCAGCGGCTCGGGCGCGATACGTTCAGCGCCTATCAGGCGAGCGCGCGCGGCGGGCGGCTGTCGTGTCGGCTCGCCGGTGATTGCGTGGTGCTCGGCGGCGATTGCGTCACCGTGATCGAGGGCACGTTTCTGCTGGGCTAAGCCGTCTGGGCCAGTCCTACCTTCCGCCCTCGCGCCGTGTCAGTGCGGCGACGCAGCTTGCGCGATCGATCGAGCTGCCATCCGCCTCGCGCGCGTCGATATAGGTGACGCGTGGCTCGTCCGATCCGCGCGGATACAGATAGGCGTCGAGCACGCAGATGCGGCTCTGGAACTGGAGCTTGCGCGCGGTGCCTTCGCGCACATCGGCATCGGGCTGGCCAAACAGGCGGACAAGCGCGGCGGCATCCTGCCCGATCACGCGCTCCAGCCCGGTCGAGCTATACGGCACCGTAACGACGGCGGGCGTCGAGGGCGGCGCGCTTGTCCCGGTTGAGGCGCAGCCCGCCAGCAACGCCGCCATCGCCACAACCGCCAAACCAGATTTCATTGCCGTCCTCGATGAAACAGATGCGTCGCCATTGCCGCGCCGAGCACCGGCGCGATGATATTGAGGAGCGGAACCACGAATAACCCGGTCGCGGCAAGGCCAAGCAGGAAGCGTTGCGCGCGGTTGGTCCGGCGCCACGCGCGCATCGCCGCATCGTCCATGTGGCGCGCCGCGACCATGTCGCCGAGATCGCTCCCGAGCAGCCAGCCGTTGACCGCGAAGAACAGTGCCGCCGTGCCGATGCCGGTGATCAGCAGCGCGACATAGGCGGGAATGAGCAACAGATTGATCGCGATGAAGCGTCCGCCCGAGCGCAGCCCCATCATCAGCGCGCGATGGAAGGAAACGGCGCGTGCCGAGGCCAGCGCGGCTGGATAATGTTTCGCCTCCACCGCCGCGACGACATCGTCTGCGAACAATCCCACCGCGAGCACCGCGACCGCGCGGAACAGGAACCAGAAGGCAAGCGCGACCAGCACGACCGTCGCGGCAGAGGCAAGCTCGTCATGCCAAGCCGATTGCGCGAGCAGTTCCTCGATGCCCCACCACAGCCCGACGCCGAGCGCCGCGAACAGCGTGAGCGTGACGAGCAGGCTCTTCCCCAGCACCCGCAGGATACGCGGATCACCCAATTGGGCGAGTGACAGGGCAAAGGCGCCGAACATTGCCGCCAGAGATGCGTGGTTACAGGCGGTTGCGCAAGAAGCGGCGCGCCACTAACGCACCGCAGTTTACGTTCGCGCCGTGCTTTCGCCGGTCCTGAACGGTGAGATACCGGAGACAGCTTCTTGACCAAGCCCAATTACGCGGTCGTCGCGATCGGCAATGCGATCGTCGACATCATCGCCCCCGCCACTGACGAGTTCATCACCGACAACGGCATGACCAAGGGCGCGATGCAACTCGTCTTCTCGCCGGAGGACGCCGATGCGCTTTATGCCAAGATGGGGCCAGGGCAGGAGATTTCAGGCGGCTCTGCGGCGAACACGATCGCCGGCATCGCCTCGCTCGGCGGCAAATGCGGCTTCATCGGGCAGGTCGCGGACGACCAGCTCGGGCAGGTTTTCGGACACGACATTCGCTCGGCCGGCATCCGTTTCGACACCGCGTCGCGCGCGGGCCAGCCTACCACCGGGCGCTGCCTGATCTTCGTGACGCCCGATGGGCAGCGCACGATGAACACGTTCCTCGGTGCGTCGCACTATCTGCCGGCGGAAGCGCTGGACCGCGATTTGATCGCCGATGCGGCCTATCTCTATCTTGAGGGCTATCTGTGGGATCCGGAAGAGCCGCGTGCCGCGATGCGCGCCGCGATCGACGTTGCCCACGCCGCGGGGCGCAAGGTGGCGTTCACGCTGTCGGCCGAGTTCGTCATTGATCGCCACCGCGCGGCCTTCCACGACCTGATCGAGAACGGCCTGATCGACGTGCTGTTCGCCAATGAGGCGGAAATCATGTCGCTCACCGAAACGACAGATGTCGAAACCGCCATCGTTGCGGTGCAGGCGAAGGTGCCGCTGCTGGTGGTCACGCTGAGCGAGCGTGGCGCGCTGGCGATCGCAGGGGCGGAGCGCGTGCACGTCGCCGCCGCGCCGGTCGACAAGGTTGTCGATACGACGGGCGCGGGCGATCTGTTCGCTGCCGGATTTCTCCACGCGCAGGCGGAAGGGCATGATCTCGCCCACTCGCTGAAGCTAGGCGCGGTTTGCGCGGCGGAGGTGATCAGCCATTTCGGCGCCCGCCCGCAGGTGGACCTGAAGGTGCTGGCCGCAGAGGTGCTGGCGTAAACGTTGGTCGTCACGCCGGCCGCCGCCGGGGTGACGACCCAGGGGCATGGGTGTGACGCTTGACCTTCCGATCAATGCCGTGCTGCCCGATCTGCTCGCCGTGCTGCGCACGCGATCGGGGGCGGTGCTGGTTGCGCCGCCGGGGGCGGGCAAGACGACGGCGGTGGCGCCCGCGCTGATCGCGGAGCCGTGGTGCACCGGCGAGATACTGCTGCTCTCGCCGCGCCGCCTCGCCGCGCGCGCGGCGGCGGAGCGGATGGCGGTGCTTGCCGGGGAGCCGGTCGGGCAAACCTACGGCTATGCCACGCGGCTCGACAGCAAGCGTTCGGCCAAAACGCGCGTGACGGTGGTGACGGAAGGCATCTTCGTCGCGCGTATCCAGAGCGATCCCGAACTGGCGGGCATTTCCGCGGTGCTGTTCGATGAGGTGCATGAGCGCAGCCTGGACGGCGATTTCGGGCTGGCGTTGGCGATCGATGCGCAGGCGGGATTGCGGCCGGACCTGCGGCTGGTGGCGATGTCCGCCACGCTCGATGGCGCGCGCTTCGCTCGCCTGCTTGGCGACGCGCCGGTGATCGAAAGCGAGGGGCGGAGCTGGCCACTCGAATTGCGCTACCTCGCGCGTGGCGGCGAGACCCGGATCGAGGATGCGGTCGCCGGCGCGGTGCGGCAGGCGCTGCGGGAGACGACGGATGGCGTGCTCGCCTTCCTGCCCGGCGTGGCCGAGATCGAGCGCACCGCCGAGCGGCTGGAGGGGGTCGCGGGTGTTACGCTCCACAAGCTTCACGGCAGTCTCGATCCCGCTGCACAGCGCGCGGCGATTCGGGCCGAGCCGGATGGCGCGCGCAAACTGGTGCTGGCCACCTCGATCGCGGAAACCAGCCTGACGCTCGACGGGATCGGCGTGGTGGTCGATTCCGGCCTCGCGCGGCGGCCGCGTTACGATCGCGCGGCGGGGATGACGCGGCTCGTCACCGAACGCGCGAGCCAGGCGGCGGTGACGCAGCGCGCCGGCCGCGCCGCGCGGCAGCGGCCGGGCGTCGCCTATCGCTTGTGGGAGGAGGCGGCGACCGCAGGCCTGCCGCGCTTCGATCCACCGGAGATATTGGAGGCGGATCTTTCCGCTCTGATCCTCGCATCGGCGATCTGGGGCGTGGCCGATCCGCGCGATCTGGCGTGGATCGATCCTCCGCCCGAAGCCGCAGTGACAGAGGCCCGCGCGCGGCTCGCGACACTGGAGGCAGTCGATGGGGACGGCCGCCCGACCGCGCATGGCCGAGCGATCGCCGCTTTGCCGATGCCGCCCCGGCTGGCGCACATGCTCGCGCGGGCCGGGGAAATGGGGCTGGGGTCTACGGCGGCGGAGGTCGCGGTGCTGCTCGGGGAGCGTGGGCTGGGCGGCAATGACGCCGATCTCGAATTGCGGCTGCGGCGCTGGCGGGGCGATCGCTCGCGCAAGGCGGAAGCTGCGCGTAACCTCGCGACGCGCTGGGCGAAACTCGTCGGCGGAAAGGGGCGGGGCGACGGAATCGCGACCTGCATCGCACTGGCTTTCCCCGATCGCGTGGCGCGGCGCCGCGATGCCTCTGGCGAGCGCTGGGCCTCGGCGGGCGGGCGCGGGTTCAAGCTCGATCCCACCTCGCCGCTGGCGCGCAACGAATGGTTGGCGGTCGCGGAGACACAGGGGATGGCGGCTGGTGCGCGCATCCTCTCCGCCGCCGCAATCGACGCGGAGGAGGTGGAAACGCTGTTCGCCGACCGGATTGAGACATGGCACACCGCCGAGTTCGATCCCGCGACCGGCGCGGTGCGTCCGCTGCGCGAACGGCGGTTGGGCGCGGTGCGGCTGTCGAGCGGGCCGGATAGCAATGCCTCGCCGGCGGCGATCGCCGATGCGCTGGTGGAGGGCGTTCGGCGGCATGGTGTCGATCTGCTGCCGTGGAGCGAGGGTGCACGGGCGCTCCGGGTGCGCGCCGATTATGCCGGCGTCGCGCTCGATGATGCGACGCTGGTTGAGCGGCTCGACGAATGGTTGCCGGCGGTCATCGAGGGAAGGCGGCGGCTCGACGCGATCCCGCCGGGCGCGCTCACCGATGCGATCCGCAATCTCTTGTCATGGGACGATCTCCAGCGGATCGAGCGTGTCGCGCCGGGGCATTTCACCAGCCCGGCCGGCAGCACGCACGCGATCGACTATGGCGCGGAGGGCGGCCCGCGCGTCGAGCTGCGCGTGCAGGCGCTGTTCGGGCTGGCTGAGCATCCGGTGGTGGGGGAGGGGCGCGTGCCGCTCGTTCTCTCGCTCACCTCGCCCGCCGGGCGACCGATCCAGACGACGCGCGATCTGCCCGGCTTCTGGGCCGGAAGCTGGGCGGCGGTGGCGAAGGAAATGCGCGGCCGCTACCCCCGCCATCCGTGGCCTGACGACCCCGCGAACGCCAATGCGACGCTTCGGACGAAAAATGCCGATGCAAGGCGCGGACATTCGAGCTAAGGGGGCGATCATGCCTATCGCTCGCATCTACCAGCGCCCGAAAAACGCCATGCAATCGGGCAAGCACCGCACCGACAGCTGGATTCTCGAATTCGAACCGGCCGAGGCGAAACAGCCCGATCCGCTGACCGGCTGGGCCGGCAGCGGCGACACGCGCGATCAGGTGCGAATGTCGTTCCCGTCGAGCGATGCGGCGGTGGCCTATGCCGAGCGCGAGGGGCTGGCTTTCACGCTGATCCCGGCGCCGGCGCGCAAGCTCAAGCTGCAGACCTACGCCGACAATTTCCGTTGACCGGGCGGGGCAGGTGCCCCGTCACGCCGCTGGCGCGAGCGTATCCGCCAGCAACAACATCAGCTTGACGTCGATCGCGATTCCCTCCGCCCGTTTTCCGCGCGACGAACGCGGCCATCTCGCGGCGCGGGATGCGGTGGACGATGATATTCTCGTCCCCGTCGCCGCCGCCTTCGCCGACCTTCACGAGATCATGCGCGCGGACGAAAGTGAATCCTTCGCTGACCATGCCGGGGGATGAATGGAAAGCGCCGAGCAGTTCGACGCGGCCCGCGCGATAGCCGGTTTCCTCCTCCAGCTCGCGGATCGCGGCGGGAGCGATATCCTCTCCGGCATGTTCGTCGCCGACCAGCCCGGCGGGCAGTTCGAGGCAATTGCGGCCCAGCGGGACGCGATATTGCTCGACGAGGATCACCTCGTCCGCTGGCGTGATTGCGAGGATCACCGCTGCGCCGATCCCCCGCGCTGCGCGATGCATATTCCCACTTGCCGTCCTTCATCATGCGGATGAAGCGGCCCTCCCAGACGGTTTCGGCGGTCATAGAATGATAAGTCTATCCGGTAGTTCGTTGGTATCGCCCGGCGTCCGCGGGAAATGTTCGGCCAGCACCAGCCCGATCTGCCCGACCGCCGCGGCCATGCCCTCCGCCGGCTGATCCTCGCGTAGCGGGCCGACCAGAGCCGCCATCGCTGCGCCCCATGTCGCATCAGGCACGCGATCGTGGATCGCGGCGTCGGCGATGATCTCCGCGCGGCGCTCGTCGAGGCTGAGGTAGAGCAGATACGCCTGTGCCCCCCGACGGTGCGCTTCTCGGCGGCCGCACGGAAGATCGCCAGCGCGCGCGCGCGGACGCGGCGGGCCTTGGTCGCCCCCGGCGTCAGCGCCAGCCGCAGCGGTCGCCAGGTTAAGATCAGCCGGCAAAGGAGAGAAGGCGATCGCGATGAGGAACAGCGCGATGGTCAACGCCGCGCGGATCGGAACCGCCGGCGCCCATGGATCGATCAGCAGATGCAGCTGCTCGATCAGCAGCTGGGAAGGTCGCGAGCAACGCCACCACCAGCAGCATCACCAGCAATGTCCAGTGCAGCGCGACATCGTGATAGGCATCCGACGCGCGCGCGACGACGGTGACGATCTCGCCATCGGTGCCGGCCTCTGCCGCGGTGACCGCCGCCGTCACGCGATCACGATCCTCCGCTGTCATCTGCATCACCAGCCCCCCGATGCGCCGCCGCCGCCGCCCGATCCGCCACCGCCGCCACCGAAGCCGCCGCCGCCCCAGCCACCGCCGCCGCCACTCGCCGTCTCCCCAGCCGCCGCCACCGCCGCCCGCGCGTCGCGGCACGGCCGATTTCGCTGGCGATCGACCACAGTATGATCGGCAGCGCGCCCGGAGCCGTCGCCGCCATAGCGTTGTCCCTTCCCACCGCGTCGCGCGAAGGACAGCAGGACGAACAGCATCACCATGCCCCAGAAGATCAGGCCAAGCGGGACGCCGCCGCCATCCGTTACGCTGCGCCTTGTGCGTCTGATCGAACTGTTTCACCGCCGCATCCAGCCGCGCCTGCGCCTCTTCCGGCGAGGCGCGGAGTTGCGCGACGATCGCGTCAGTGCCGGCCTCGATCCGCTCCGGGCATGTCGCCGGCCTTGAAACGCGGGACGATCAGTCATTGTTGATGATGACGCTCGACAGAGCATCGGTCAGGAATCGGCTCCAGCCCGTAACCGACCTCGATCGCGTCACGCTTGCGCTCGTTCGGCGCGATGACGAGCAGGCTGCGCCGTTGTTGACGTCCTTCAGGCCCACGCCCCAGGTGCGGCGCAGCCTGTTGCCATATTCCTCGATCGGATAGCCCTGAAGATCCTTGACGGTGACGACGGCGACCTGTCGCTTGGTATCGCGCTGCAACGCCTCAAGCTTTTGCGTCAGCTTCGCCTGCTCTTCGGGCGATAGGATGCCGGCGCATCGTCCACCACGAACCCGGTGAACTTCGGGAAGGTCTGGGCGCCGGCGGCGGGCACGCGAGCGTCATAAGCAGTACCGCCGCGAACGCGAGGAGCGCCCATAACAGCCGCCGCGCGTCATCATGCGCGGACGGGACGGCCCCGGCCCGCGCCGGGCGAGCTGTCAGGCTGGGGCTCATCATCGCCTCAACTGCCGAAATTCACCTTGGGCGCGGTATCCGCCCCCGGCGTGGTCGCCGGCGAACGGCACCATCGGCTTCGCGCCGTAGAAGATCTTCGCGCCGACCGCTGCGGGGAAGGTGCGGATCGTCGTGTTATATTGCTGCACCGCGTGTTGTAATCGTTGCGGGCGATGGTGATGCGGTTCTCGGTGCCTTCGAGCTGGCTCATCAGCGTGGTGTAATTGCCCTGGCTCTTCAGCTCGGGATAGGCCTCCTGCAGCCGCTGGAGCGACAGCGTCACGCCGGCCTGCGCCGTCTGATAACGCTGCGACCTTGGCCGGATCGGTCAGCTGGTCGCCCGACACCTTGACCTGATTGGCCGAGGCGCGCGCCTGCGTCACCTCGACGAGAATGTCCTTCTCCTGCGCGCCGGCGGCCTTCACCGTGGCGACGAGGTTGGGGATCAGGTCTGCGCGGCGCTGATATTGGTTCTGGACGTCTGCCCAGCGCGCCTTCGCATTCTCCTCCGCCGTCGGGATGCTGTTGATTCCGCAGCCGCCGAGCGTGAGCGCAAGGCCGGCAACAGCGAGCGAACGAGGGGCGAGCGAACGAAACGTCATTGGGTGTGATCCTCCGGTTCCTGTCTTAGGCATATAGTGCACTTGTATCGCTTGGCGAAGAGGCAATCGGCGGTTAACCTTCCGCCACACATCAGGAGTGGCGGCTCATGTTAAAGGAATTCAAGGCGTTCATCGCCCGCGGCAACGTGATCGATCTCGCCGTCGCGGTGATCATCGGTGCGGCGTTCAGCAAGATCATCACCTCGCTGACCGAGGACGTGCTGATGCCGGTGATCGGCAAGATATTCGGCGGACTCGATTTCTCCAGCTATTTCATCGTGCTCGGTGCGGTGCCGGAGAAGCTGCAGGGGTCGACCGATTATGCCGCGCTGAAAAAGGCGGGCGTGCCGCTGCTCGGCTATGGTGAGTTCATCACTCAGGCGGTGAACTTCCTGATCGTCGCCTTCATCATCTTCCTGATCGTGCGCGCGGTGAACCGCGTGATGCCGAAGGCCGAAGTGGCGCCGCCGGCCGATCCGGCCGATGTGGTTCTGCTGCGCGAAATCCGCGACGAATTGCGCGCCAAGCGCGGGGCGTAACAGGATCATCCGCTCCCCGGTTTCGGCCGGGGCGGCGGAATAGTGCGGGCCGCATGATTATGGAATCGTGCGGCCTGCTCTAACCATTTGCGTTCGCATCGCTTTGGCGGAAAACGATTCCCGCTTTTGGCGCGATGCTCTCGGGTCAGGCGGCGACCAGATCCTCCGCCGTAGCATCGGCCAGGCTGGTGCCATCCAGAATGCGGGCGGTTTCGTCGCGCACGCGCATCATCGCGTGGCGGATCGCGCAATCCGCCTCGCTCTTGCAATCCTTGCACGCGCGATAGGCGGTGCGGCTGACGCACGGCACCAGCGCTAGCGGGCCCTCGATCACTCGGATGATGTCACCCAGCGAAATCAGATGGCTGGCGCGTGAGAGGCGATAGCCGCCCATCTTGCCGCGATGGCTATGGAGCAGCCCGGCGTCGCGCAGATCCGCCAGGATCAGCTCGAGAAACTTGCGCGGCACATTCGCCTCCGCCGCGATGCGGTTCATCGGGATCGGCGGGCTGGCGGCGGGCGCTTCGGCCAGGAAAAGCATCGCGCGTAGCGCGTAGCGGGAACGCTGCGTCAACATGATAGCCCATTATATGCACCCGCATTATGGCGAGCGAAAGGCGGGCTTTTAGTTTCTGGTCCAAGCGCCTATATTGGTCGGGCTCGCGGGGCTTGCCCCACGGCTATGGTGATAAACGTTGGTGTAAAATAGACGCAGCGGACCCGGGGGCGGTACCCGGCGGCTCCACCACCAACCGTCTTTTTAGGCGGCTGATGACGGGGCCGAACTAGGATCGACGTGTGTTGAAAGGCACTGGCTTTTGCTCGGAATGGGACCACCGTGACGGCCCGTACACAAGTGCCAACGATAACGAAGCACTCGCGATTGCCGCGTAACTGACGGCCTAACGGCCTAGGTTATTCGAACAAAAGCGCGGTTGGGCCGCACCGGGCAACAGAAGCGGATTCCAGCGGTACGGGGGGCACCGGGCAACAGAAGCCCCCCACTGCGCGGATGGCGGGAAGCGCCGCATAGCGGCCGTTCGCGGACTTTGCCGGCATTCCGGATTGCCGTCATTCGTGCCGAGAGTAGATTGCTGGCATGATGGCAAACGCCCGCGCCTTGGCAATCATGCTGTTAGCGCCCCCGCTAATACTCTTGCTCTGGGCGCATCTCATACGCCCGATCGTGTCAGGCTTAGACCTGCTGGTAGTCTTTTCGGCGGGTATCGTAGGGTTAGCCGGTGCCGCGACGGCCCCTTGGTCGGCGAAGGTCAAAACTGTCGTCGCCGTCGCGTACATCGGCTTGGCCGTGGCGGCGCTTCCGTTCATGACGCTGCTGGCCGTCTGCTCGACTGGTGATTGCTTGTAGCGCCGTGGCAGCTTTTCAGCTTGCGGGTTCGAAAGTCGCCAGTCTGTTGACCACCAACAACTGACCCGCAACTCGCAGCCGCACCGGCTCTCTGGTTACAAAGCAACGCGCCACCCCGGAGCGAGGTGGCACGTGTTTGTTTCAATAGCGGGAGGATATGGTCAGGCGTCGATGCTGGTGCCGAGCGCCGCGTTGACCAGGCCGCCGTCGACTACCAAAGTATCGCCCACGACATAATCCGACGCGCGGCTGGCGAGGAAGATCGCCGCGCCGGCCATGTCGTCGAAATTGCCGATGCGGCGCATCGGGATGCCCCTGGCCACCTCATCGCCATGATCGCGCGCGGCGCGGTTCATCTCACTGGCGAAAGCGCCGGGGGCGAGGCTGGTGACGATGATGCCGTCCTTCACCAGCCGCGCTGCCATCCGCTTGGTGAGATAGATCAGCGCCGATTTGGAGGCGTGATAGCTGTACGTTTCCCACGGATTGAGCCGGAGACCGTCGATGGAGGTGATGTTGATCACCTTTGACGGGTGATCGTGGCTGGCATCGCGCTTCAGATGGTCGTGCAGCATCTGCGTGAGGAAGAAGGGGGACTTTACGTTGAGATTCATCACCTTGTCCCAACCGCTTTCCGGGAATTCCTCGAACGGAGCGCCCCATGCCACGCCGGCATTGTTGACGAGGATATCGAGCCGCTCCTCGCGGGCCATCAGCGCGTCGGCCAGTTCCTTGCACCCCGCCACGGTGGAGACGTCTGCGGGCAGCGCGATGCAGTTCGGGCCAAGCTCGGCGGCGGTTTCGTCGCAGGCAGCGGCCTTGCGCGACGAGATATAGACCTTCGCGCCCTGCTCGATGAAAGCCTTGGCGATGATCTTGCCGATCCCGCGCGATCCGCCGGTGACCAGCGCGATGCGCCCCTCCAGGCTGAAAAGATTATTCAGGCTCATGTCTCTCTCCTTGATCCGGGTGGTGGCACGCGGGCGTCTCCACCGTGCGCTAACGAACGGCCCGGCGAGGGGCAAGGCCGGCAAACCGAAAATTCGAACCAAGCTCGATTGACGTACTGCAACGCCATACTATGCTGCCGAAAACAAGATACAGGAGAGTATATGCGCTTTGCGGGCAAGCGCGCCGTCGTGACCGGCGGCGCCTCTGGTATCGGTCGCGCGACCGCGCTGCGGCTGGCGGAAGAAGGCGCCGAGGTGTGGATCGGCGATGTCGACGAGGCCGGGGGCCGTGAAGTGGCGGAAACCTCCAACGGCCGCATTCGCTTCCAGCGCTGCGACGTGACGAAAGCGGAGGATATTCGCGCGCTGATCGAGGCGGCGGACGCGGCCGGCGGGCTGGATGTGCTGTTCAACAATGCCGGCGCGGGCGGTGCTCGCGAACATATCGACGAAATCGCGCCGGAAGATTGGGATCGCACCCACACGTTGCTGCTGCGCTCGGTCGCGCTTGGTATCCGTTATGCCGCGCCGCTGATGGCGAAGCGCGGCGGCGGGGCGATCGTCAACACCTCCAGTGTCTCCGCGCTCGGCAGCGGCTATGCCCCAATCGCTTATTCCACCGCGAAGGCCGGCGTGTTGCACCTGAGCAAGGTGGCGGCGGCGGAGCTGGCCAAGGATGCGATCCGTGTGAACGCGGTCATTCCCGGCTTCATCACCACCAATATCTTCGTCAGTGCGCTCGATCTGCCGCCGGAAAAACGCGCGGCGGCGAATCAGGCGATCGGCGGGATCGCCGCGCATGCCCAGCCGGTGAAGCGCGCCGGGCGACCGGAGGATATCGCGGCCGCAGTCGCTTATCTCGCCAGCGACGATGCGGCCTTCGTTACCGGCACGCATATATTGGTCGATGGCGGGCTGACTATCGGCACGAGGCAGAGCTGGGATCCGACGATGCCGGGCATGTTCGAAGCGCTGGAGTCGATGGCGTGAACGCGCCCGTCGCGCCGGTGACGGGGGTGGCGACCGCGGCGATCACGCCACCGGCTCGCCGCCTTTCGAACGGCGTGATGGGGGCCTATGGCTTCGGTGCCGCTGCTTATGGGGTGAAGGACGCAGGCTTCGGCACGTTTCTGCTGCTGTTCTACAATCAGGTGGTCGGCGTGCCAGCGGCGACGGTCGGTTTCGTCGTGATGATCGCGCTGATCGTCGATGCGTTCATCGATCCGACCGTCGGCTTTCTTTCGGATCGCACCCGCAGCCGCTGGGGGCGACGACACCCATGGCTTTATGGAGCGGTGCTTCCGATCATGCTCGGCTGGGTCGCGCTTTGGAATCCGCCGATCGGCGCGAGCGAAACGCTCATCCTGCTGTGGCTGTTCGTCGTCGCCGTGGTCGTGCGCAGTGCGGTGAGCGCCTATGAGGTGCCAGGGCAGGCGATGGCTGCCGAACTGAGCGCCGATTACGACGAGCGCACGCGGATCATGTCTTATCGCTATCTGTTCGGCTGGGCCGGCGGCCTGGTGATGCTCGTTTCCGCCTATGTCTATTTCCTGGCCGCGACGCCCGAATATCCGAACGGCCTGCTCAACCCGGCGGGGTATAGCGGCTTTGCGGTGGCCGGGGCGCTTTTCATGGGGACGGCTATCCTCGTTTCGGCGATCGGCACGCATCGCGAGATTCCGCGTCTGCCCAAGCCGGAGATCGAGCGGCAATCATTTTCGAAAAACCTGCGCGATATCGCCGAGACGGTGAAGAATCGTGCCTTCGCCACACTGATGCTGGCGGGAGTCTGCGCCTATACCGGGCAGGGGATCATCTACGCGATCTCCAATTACCTCGCGAGCTTCGTATGGGGCTTTAAGGGGATGACGTTCCTTTATTACAGCATGGCGCTGTTCGTCGGCGTCGGCGTGGCCTTTGTCGTCGCGCCGCGCGCTGGTCGTCACGGGAGCAAGCCGAAGACCGCTGCCATCGCCTCGATCACCGCGGCGGTGATCGGCACGACGCCATATTGGCTGCGGCTGGCGGGCTGGTTCCCGGCGCCGGGCGACCAATGGATGCTGCCGCTGGTATTCATGTTCGCGGGGCTTTCCACCGCGTTCAGCGTCACTGCCTATATTCTTGGCGCGTCGATGCTTGCCGATGTGGTGGAGGATTCCGAGGCGCGAACCGGGCGACGATCGGAAGGGGTGTTCTTCGCCGGCGGCTTCTTCGTCCAGAAATGCACCAGCGGCATTGGGATCTTCGTGACGGGGCTGATCCTCGCCGCCGCCGGCTTCCCTGCGAAGGCGGTGCCGGGGCAGGTCGCGACACCGACACTGGATCGGCTGACCCTGATCTTCTGCTGTTGCTATCTGTTGTTCTACGGGCTGGCAGCCGTGTTCTACTCGCGCTTTCCGTTCGGACGCGGGGAGCATGAAGCGCGTCTGGCACGGCTCGCGGCGGCCGGCGTACTCGATTCGGAACCTCGCGAACCCTTTGCGTGACCCCCGGATGAACGGCGTTCGGTTCAGGTCATCGGCACGTCGAAACGATTCGTCGGAAAAGGTTCCCGACGCGCTTGGTTTCTTTAACCCTTGCCCGTAGCCGGAATGCAACGAACGTCCTGTTGACCGGGGGGTCGCAAGTGAATTTGAAGGTTTTGGCAGCGCGCTTTGCGCTGGTGTTCTCGCTCGGCCTGATGGCGGCCGCCCCTGCGGCGGCCCAGTTCTGGCAGTGCGCGCCTTACGCCCGCGAGATTTCGGGCATCGAGATTCATGGCAATGCCAACACCTGGTGGAGCCAGGCCGCCGGTCGTTACGAGCGTGGCAACGAGCCCCGCGTCGGCGCGGTGCTGGCGTTCAAATCGACCTCGCGGATGCGCGTCGGCCACGTGGCGATGGTTTCCCGCGTCGTCAGCGACCGCGAAGTGCTGCTGACCCATGCCAATTGGTCGCGCCCCGGCCGCGTCGAGACCAATGTCCGTGCGATCGATGTTTCGCCGAACAATGACTGGAGCATGGTTAAGGTGTGGTATGCGCCGCAGGGCGATCTCGGCACCTCCAATTATCCCACCAGCGGCTTCATCTATGGTGACGATGCCCCGGCGGCCTCGCATCCCGCGATCGACACCGATACGCGCAGCACCACCGCTATGGCCAATATGACGATCGCGGCGGCGGCGAAAGCGCCGGTGACGGGCGGTATTTCGCTCGAACAGTAAGTTTCGCCGAACCGCGCGGCATTGCCAGCGCGCGCGGAACGATTATGGTGCAGACGTAACGGGGCCGCCTTCGATCGCAAGCGCGGCCCTATTTCGTGTTCGAGCCAAGGTAGTGCCAGTGACCCTTCGCCATGCAGCCGCCCCGATCGCCCTTCTCGCTGCGCTGGGGGGCTGCGCGAAGACCGGCGATATCGATCTTTCCTCCGGCGTCGGCATCACCGCCGTGCGTTCCGCCTGCCCGTCGGTCGGCGTGCCGGCCGGAACCGGCGATATCACGCTGTTCGACCCGCCAACGAGCCGCGATTCGGCCGCGATCGACGTGGTGGCGAATATCAGCAACGTCCGTTCAACCTGCGATGACAGCGGCGAAAATGTACTCACCACCGTCACCTTCGATGTGCGCGCACGCCGCGCGCGTGGCGAAGGCGCGCGAGACGTGACCTTGCCCTATTTCATTACGATCGTGCGCGGCGGCAATGCAGTGATCGCCAAGCGCGTCGGACGCGTCGGGCTGCATTTCGAGGCGGGGCAGACGCTCGCGACGACCAGCGGGCAAGCCTCGGCGACGGTCAATCGCGCCGCGGCGACGCTGCCGGACGAGGTTCGGGCGAAGCTTAACCGCAAGCGTAAGGCCGGGCAGGAGGACGCCGCCGTCGACCCGCTGAGCGCGCCGGACGTGCGTCAGGCGGTGCTGTCGGCCAGCTTCGAGGCGCTGGTCGGATTCCAGCTCACCGAGGATCAGCTCAAGTATAACGCGCAGCGCTGAGCCGGGCGGGGGCGATTGTCAGTCGAGGCGGCGGAGTGCGCTCCGCTCTTCGATCAATCGCGTTCGATCAGGTAGTTCATCCGCGCCGTTGCGATCGGGCGGCTGCGATCATCCTGCCAAGCGAAGGCATCGACATTGGCGACGCGGTTGCCGAGCCGCGTGATCCGCCCCGCAGCGCGGGTTTCGCGATCGCGCCCACCGCGCATGAAATCGACCGTCACGTTGATTGGCTTGATCCGGCCGCCGCCCTCGTTTGCCAGCGCGTGACGGAGCGCCGCTATCGCGGCCACCTCCAGCAATCCGGAGATCGCGCCCCCTTGAAGGAAGCCGGGGCGACCCAGCACGCCAGGGTGGAACGGCATCACCATTACCGGCGCGCCGTCTTCGTCATGCTCCAGCGTCGCCTCCAGCAACGCGGCATACGGGGGGAGCTTCATCGGCCGGTCCTCGGATAGCTGCCGCTCGGCACCATGAAGGTCGCGGCGACATGCGCGATCGGATCGTCGATGTCGCCATCGTGCGCGATCCCGCGCGTGAAGGATATCGAGCGCGCGACACGCAGGCATTCGGCTCGGCCGATCACCGTATGTCCCGGTCGCGCGGGACGGAGATAATCGATGCGCAGATCGAGCGTGGCATGCGGCGCGAACGTTCCGATGCGCTGCCACACGGCGAGGCTGGTCGCAACATCCATCATCGCGATGATGGGCCCGGAAGCGATCACGCCGCTTTCCTCATCGCCGATCAGTTCCTCGGAATACGGCATCGCCAGTTCGATCCAATCGTCCCCGATCGCGTGGAAGCGGGTGCCCAGCCGACCGGCATGGCCGCTGAAATTGCGATTCTCGATCATCTCGAGCGCCATTTTTGCGGGATCGAAGTTCATGGTCGTTTCCCTACACGCTCGAGCGCGCCGCGCAATGTTCCGGCGTTGCCGCGCGAGGCCGGGCGGGTTAGCGCTGTGACAACGAACGGCAGGAGAGCGAGTAGTGGAACAGCGGGTGACGATCACGGTGGCGGACGGGGTCGCCGATGTCCGACTCAATCGCGCGGACAAGATGAATGCGCTCGATCCGGCGATGTTCGCCGGACTGAACGAGGCGATCGAGCGGCTGGCGACGATGCGCGAAGTGCGCGTCGCGGTGCTTTCGGGCGAGGGGCAGCGCCTTCTGCGCCGGGCTCGACATGGCCTCGATGGCCGGGCGGCGGATCGGGCAATGATCTGTCGGCGCGCAGCCATGGCCTCGCCAATGCCGCGCAGCATGTCGCCTGGGGCTGGCGCGAGCTGGCGATGCCGGTGATCGCCGCGGTGCATGGCGTCGCGATGGGCGGCGGCTTTCAGGTGATGTCGGGCGCCGATATCCGCATCGTCCACCCCGCGACGCGGCTGTCGATCCGCGAAACCTATTGGGGGCTGGTGCCCGATATGGCGGGCGTCGCCTTGTGGCGGACGCTGGCACGCGACGACGTGCTGCGCGAGCTGACCTATACCGCGCGCGAATTTTCCGGTGCGGATGCGCTGGGCTATGGCTTCGCGACGCGGCTCGACGAGGATCCTCCGCGCCGCCGCCTTCGCGCTCGCGCGCGAGATCGCGGGCCGCAATCCCGATGCGGTGCGCGCGTCGAAGCGGCTCTACAATCTCGCCGCGGACGCCGATGCCGCTGCCGGTGCTCCGCGCCGAAAGCGCCGAGCAGGTCGCGCTGATGCGCTCCCCCAATCAGGTCGAGGCGGTGCGCGCCAATATGGAAAAGCGCCCGCCGGTGTTCAGCGACTGAAGGTTGACGCGGCACCGATCGAAATGCGCGAAATGCGCATTTCGATCGGTGCCGCGTCAGAATGGCAGCCACTTGGATTTGTGCGAGAAGTTCATGTAGCCGACGTTCACACCGGCGCGCCAGCCAACGCCCAGTCGCACCGGGATCAGCACGACATTGCCGCGCCGCAGATAGGTCGCGGCGAAGCCGCCGACGAAATACAAGCCGCCCCTCGGCCGCCCGGGAAGCGCCGGTACAGCTCCTCGGTGTCGTAGAGGTTGTACACCAGCACGAATACCTTGTTGGCATCGCCGCCAAGATCGAAGCCGACGGACGGCCCGGTCCAATAGACCGGCATCTGCCCCTCGACCTTATGCGTCATGATTCCCGAGCCGTAGCGCAGCCCGACGACAACCGCGCCGGAGGCCTCGCGTCCCGGCGATATAGGCGTTGGGCTCGCCCTGATCCTTCAGGATCTTCTCGATGATCGAGGCAAAACCTTCCGCGCCCTTGCCGAATACCCCTTCGCCCGCGCCGATCAGGTCGTCGCGCTTGAACGTCTCTGACGCAGTGGTGGTGGATTGCGGCGCGCCCGTCCTGCGTGCTGTTGTCGGGGGCCGGGGGCAGCGCGAGCGGCGCGGATTGCGTAGCGGGCGGGTCAACCGGCACCGGCTCGTCAGGATAACGTTGTGGCTGCGCCTGCATTTGCGGCGCGTTATTTGGCGCGGACGAAATGTCGTTGTCGATCGCCTTGTTCGGGTCGATCGTCCGCACCTGCGCCGGCGCGGCCGTGCCGGCCATCAGCGTCGCCGTCAGCCCCAGGGCCAGCATCACCTTGCGCATCGTTAAACCTTCCCCCCGGGAAACGGGAATGTTCCCAGCGATCAAGCGTAACCACCATGTCGCTGTCGCGGCAATGAACACGACGACGACCCGAGTCGATTTCGCGCCGAGGCGAATCTGCAACGGGCCGGTTGATTGCCACGATTCCCATCGCTATAGCCCGCCCCACGCCGCACCGGAGACGTGGGTGAGTGGCTGAAACCAACGCTTTGCTAAAGCGTCATACGGGAAACCGTATCGAGGGTTCGAATCCCTCCGTCTCCGCCAATTACGCTGTTAATTCAGCTGTTTAGCCTGATCGATCGATTCGGCCCGCTGCCCCGGCGCCGCGATGGCCGCCGCTGCCTGCACACGGGCCCAGGCTCGCGGTCGCAGATCGCTGTCGCCCTGCCAGATGGCGATCCTGAGCACAGCACGCTGCGCGCGCGGGAAATCGCCGGCGCGATCCGCGCTTCCCTGTCCGATCGAAGCGGTGGAGTTTGCCGAAACAAGTGGTCAGATCGAATTGCGCTGCCACTATGCCGGAAGCGATTCGAGCGAGCGGGAGTAGGAGCATGAATCAGCCATTGCCCCTGATCGGAACTCCATGGCCCGAACTCCGCGCGCGCATGGGGGAGATGGGCGGCGGCGATGTGAAATGGCGGGACGGCCGTGCCGCCGTCTATGTGTTCAATGCCGGGGCCGAGATCGAACAGGTGCAGAAAGAGGCCTATGCCCTCTTCATGTCGGAGAACGGGCTTGGACCGTCCGCTTTCCCGAGCCTTGCCGGGATGGAGCGCGCGGTGGTCGGATACGGGCTGGCGCTGCTTAACGCGCCGTCGGATGCGGCGGGCAACATAACTTCGGGCGGCACCGATTCGATCTCGATGGCGCTGAAAGCCGCGCGCGATTTCGCCCGCAAGGAAAAGGGGCTGTCCGGTCCGCTCAACATCGTCCTGCCGCGCTCGGCGCATCCCGCGTTCGACAAGGCGGCCGCGATGATGGAGATCGAGGTGCGGCGCACGCCGTTGAAGAAGCTGCTGGCCGATCCCGCTGCGATGGACGCGGCGGCCGATAGCGCGACGATCATGATTGTCGGGTCCGCGCCCTGTTTCCCTTACGGAATGATCGACCCGATCGCGGCGTTGAGTGATCTCGCCGTCGCGCGCGGTTTGTGGCTGCATGTGGATGCTTGCGTAGGTGGTTATATTGCGCCGTTCGTCCGCATGAATGGCGTTGAAATTCCACCGTTCGATTTCTCGCTGCCGGGTGTGCTGTCGATATCGGCTGATCTGCACAAATACGGTTATTGCGCGAAGGGCGCCTCGACAGTGTTCTTCCGCAACGAGGCGCTACGGCAATTCATGGTGTTCAACTGCAACGACTGGCCCGGCGGCGCGATGATCACGCCGACGCTGGCCGGCACGCGACCCGGTGGCGCGATCGCCGCGGCGTGGGCGGTGATGAATTTCCTTGGTGTCGACGGCTATCGCGCGCTCCACGCGAAGGTCACTGATGCGCGAGGGCGGATTCAGCGAGGTGTCGAGGCGCTTGGCTACCGCGTTCTTGGCGAGCCGCAGCTCGGGTTAATCGCCTTTACGCAGGACGGATTGAATCTGGCAGCGGCCTGGGGGCATCTCCACGCGTGCGGCTGGTTCACCAGTGTCACGACCGATCCTCCGGGCTTGCATCTCATGCTGTCGCCGATTCACGCGCGGGTGGCCGAGCAATATCTCGCCGATCTCGCCACGGCGCCGACCGAGGGGGCTTCGCCGGGAGCGCCGGCGCCGCGTTACGCGGGTTAGCCGGCGGTATTCACAGATCGATCGGCAGCGCGGTGGTGGATTTAATTTCGGATAACGCCACCATCGAGTTGATTTCCTGAACTCCCGGGACTCGCGACAACTTGTCGAAAAAGAACCGCTCATAGGCTTCAATGTCTCGCGCGACGATGCGCAGCAGGAAATCGACCGGCCCCATCAGGACGAAACAGTCCAGCACTTCGGGGAAGCCCCGGATCGCATCGGAAAATTCGGCGAGGTGGGAGCGGCCATGCGCGGTCAACTTCACTTGCGCAAATACCTGCGCGTTGAGCCCGATCTTGCGCCGGTCGAGCAGGCTGACCTGACTGCGGATGAAGCCGTCGCGTTTCAGGCGTTGCACGCGTCGCCAGCATGGCGCTTCCGACAGGCCGATCTCGGCGGCGATTTCGGCGTTCGAGCGTGAGGTGTTAAGTTGCAGGATGGCGAGGATCTTGCGCTCATAGGCATCGAGTTCGTCTGGCATGATTTTTTCTCGAATTGGGGACATGTCGAAAGATATCCTCCAGCATCGCGCAACTATCGTGGAAATGCGAAATTTTTTTCGGCTCTCTTTCCGATATCTTTCGATGGGTAAGGAGACCCCAGATGGTTCATCAAGCCCCACTCGCCACCGATTTTCAGGAACGGTTGCAGATTATCGATGATGTCGAGACCGGGGTGCGGGGCGTCATCGCGATCGATTCCACCGTTCTTGGGCCGGCGGCAGGTGGTTGCCGCCTGTGGCACTACGAAAGTCACGCGGACCTTGCCGCTGATGCGATCCGGCTTGCACGGGGCATGAGTTACAAGAATGCCGTGGCGGGGCTGCCGTTCGGTGGCGGCAAGGCAGTGTTGCAACGACCCGCCGGCGATTTCGACAGGGAAGCGGTTTTTCGGGTGTTCGGCGGCGCGGTAGCCGCGCTCGACGGCCAATATGTGACGGCGGAGGATGTCGGCACGACGATGGCCGATATGCAGATAGTCAGCGAGCGCACGAAATATGTCGCGGGGCTGAAGGCTAAGCCGGGTATGGCGGGCGGCGACCCTTCGCCGTGGACCGCATTGGGCGTGTTCGAGGCGATGAAGGCCGCCGCTGAGGTGCGCTTCCAATCCGAACTCGCAGGGCTGACGGTCGCGGTTCAGGGCGTGGGCAGCGTCGGGCGCGGTCTTTGCCGTCTGCTGCGGGACGCCGGCGCGCGGCTGATTGTGGCTGATGTGGATCACCGTCTCGCGATCGGTGTCGCGGATGAACTCGGGGCGGCGATCGTCGAGCCGAACGAGATTCACGCGGTGGCGGCGGACATCTTCGCGCCATGCGCACTGGGCGGCGTGCTCAATGAGAAATCGATCCCGCAATTGAAGGCGCGGCTGGTGTGCGGCGCTGCGAATAACCAGCTCGTGGAGGAGCGGGATGGCGAATTGCTTGCCGATAGCGGCATCCTCTACGCGCCGGATTATGTCGTCAACGCGGGCGGGATCATCAACGTGTCGGCGGAATATCTGGCTGAGACGGCTGATCAGGTGCGGGATCGTGTGTTGGCCATCGCGCCGCGACTGGTGGGAATCTTTCGTGACGCGGAAATGCAGGGGGTGCCAACCAATATCGCCGCCGATGTCCTGGCGCGCCGGATCATCGCGGACGGGCGGTTACGGGTTGCAGCGTGACCGATGGGCCTGTCCGCTTCGAGATCATCGCCGCTTCGGACCCGCAATCGCTGCCACGGCTGATAAACTATTTCGCCCAGCGCGATGTGATTCCCTCGCTGGTGCGGGTGGAGGCGCGTGGTGCTTCGATGCATTTCGTGATCGAGTTGCCGGCGCTCGCCGCCCCGCATGCTGCGATCATCGCGGAAAAGATGCGCGCCTCTGTGTTGGTCGAGCGTGTCGCGTGGAACGATCAGGGACGGATTGAAAGCCTGCGCGTGCGGTGTTGATGCGTGCCGCGCATCGTCAGGCGATTGCCGGTGCGGCTTTGCGGTCGGCGCGGGTGCGCAAGCGATCGAGGTAGATGTAAACGAGCGGCGTGGTGAACAGGGTCAGCACCTGCGAGACGAACAGGCCGCCGACGATCGCGTAACCGAGCGGCTGACGAAATTCGGAGCCGGTGCCGCTCATCAGGATCATCGGAATGCCGCCGAGCGCGGCGCAGGCCGTGGTCATCAGGATCGGGCGGAAGCGTTGGGTCGATGCTCTGCGCGCGGCTTCCGCAGCCGATAGATGCTCTTCGCGTTCCAAGCGCATCGCGACATCTACTATCATGATCCCGTTCTTCTTCACGATGCCGATCAGCAGGATGATCGCGATGATCCCGATCACATTGAGATCCTGCCCCGCCGCGCGCAACGCCAGCAGCGCCCCCACGCCCGCCGAAGGCAGTGTGGAGAGGATCGTAAGCGGATGGATGAAGCTTTCATATAATACGCCAAGGATTACATAGACCGCGATCAGCGCGGCCAGGATCAGCAACGGTTCGGTCGACAGCGATTGCTGGAAAGCCTGCGCATTGCCCTGGAACGAGCCGTTCAACGCGGTGGGCGCACCGAGATTGTCGCGCGCGGTCTGTACCGCCTTGGTCGCCTGGCTGAGCGCGATACCCGGGGCGAGGTTGAACGACAGCGTCGCCGCCGGATACTCGCCCTGATGATTGATCGTCACGCTGCTGGTGCCGGATTGGCTCGTCCGCACGAACAGCGACAAAGGCACGCTTTTCCCGGTCAGCGGCGAGAGGAGATAAATCGAATTGAGGATATCGGGCGTCGCCTGCAATCGGGGCGGTGCCTCCACCACGACATGATAGCTGTTCTGCTGCGTATAATATTGCGTGATCTCATCCTGACCGATCATCTCGTAGATCGTCGCGTCGATCATCGCCGGCGATATGCCGAACCGCGCTGCCGCCGCACGATCGATGGTGAGGTTGAGGGAGCCGCCCTTCGATTGCTGATCGGAGCTGACGTCTTTCAGCTCGGGCAATTTTTGCAGCGCGGCGAGCAGCTTCGGCGCCCATGTGTTCAACTCGGTCAGGTCTGAGTCCGACAAGGTATATTGGTATTGCGCCTGCCCGGCGCGGCCGCCGACGTTGATATCCTGCGTCGCTTGAAGGAAGGTCTGAACGCCGACCAGCTGCGCAAGTTTCGGGCGCAGGCGCGCGATGATCTGGTCTGCGGTGGCGACGCGCCCGCTGTCCTTGGGCTTCAGCGCGATGAACAGATTGGCCTGATTGCTGCTGCCGCTGCCGACAAACATCGCGACGCCCGCCACGCCGTGATCCTCCCCGATCAGCTTGCCGACCTGCTCCACCTTCGCATGCGTCTTGGTGAAGGATGAATCCTGCGACGTAAGCATTACGCCGCCGAGAAAGCCGGTATCCTCCTGCGGAAAGAAACCCGTATTCGCCGTGAGATAGAGAAAGACCGCGATCACCAAAGTCAGCAGGAAGACGATGAGCGTCGGCAATTGGTGGCGCAGCACGACGCCAAGCGCGCGCTCGTAACCGGTATCGAGCCGGCGAAAGCCGCTGTCCAACGCTTGCGTGACGCGATTGGTGCGCGGCTTTGGCGCTTTCAGGAACCGGCCGCAGAGCATCGGGGTGAGCGTCAGCGTCAGCACCATCGACACCAGCACGGCGGCGCTCAATGTAACAGCGAACTCGCGCATCAGCAGCCCGACCACACCGCCCATGAACATCAGCGGCGTGAATACCGCGATGAGCGAGATCGAGATCGAGAGGATGGTGAAGCCGATCTCTCCGGCGCCGGCGAGGGCGGCATCCAGCGGGGCTGCCCCCGCCTCGATATGCTGCCAGATCACCTCGACCATTACGATCGCATCATCGACGACGAAGCCGACCGCGATGGTGAGTGCCATCAATGACAGATTGTCGAGGCTGTAGTTGAGCGCGAGCATCACGCCGGCCGCGCCCAGCAGCGCCAGCGGAATCACCGCGCTGGGGATCAGGGTCGCGCGGATATCGAGCAGGAAGATGAAGATCACGATCACGACCAGCGCCACGGTGATCAGCAGCGTCTTCTCCACATCGAGCACGGAGGCCCTGATCGTTTGCGTGCTGTCGCGCAATATATGGACGTTGATGCCTGGCGGGATGCTCGCCTCAAGTTGCGGGAGCGAGGCGCGGATCTGACGGACGGTCTTGATGACATTGGCGCCGGGCTGTTTGTAGATGACGAGCAGGATGGATTTCCCGCTCTTGAATCCGGGATCGGTATTCGCCTTGCCGGGGAACACCCAGGCGCCGATCTGATTATTCTCCACGCTGGGGCTGGCGTTGCCGACATCTGAAAGTCGGATCGCCGCGCCGTTGCTATAGCCCACCACCAGATCTTGCCATGCGGTGGCATCGAGGAGTTGATCGTTGGCGTAAACCGTCAGCCCTTGCTGTGGTCCGGTAATTGATCCCTTTGGCGCATTGGTGGTTGCCGCGACCAGATTCGCACGGATCGTATCGATCTGAAGTCCGCGCGCCGCGATCTTGCGCGGATCGAGCTGAATGCGCACCGCCGGCTTCTGCTGTCCGCCGATGTTGACGAGGCCGACACCGGAGATGCGCGAAACCTGTTGGGAGAAGATCACATCGGCATAATTGTCGACCTGATCGAGCGGCAGTGTGTCGGAGGTCAGCGCGAGGATCATGATCGGCGCGTCGGCCGGGTTGACGCGCCGGATCGTGGGCTGCGCGGGCAGGTTGGACGGCAATTGCGCGCTGGCCGCGTTGATAGCCGCCTGCACCTGCTCGAAATCGGAATCGAGGCTTTGTGATAGCTGGAACTGTAGCGTAATACTGGTCGTGCCCTGCGAACTTGCCGAGGTCATCTGGAGGATGCCCGGAATAAGCGAGAATTGCCGTTCGAGCGGGGTCGCGACGTTCGATGCCATCGTCTCCGGGCTGGCGCCGGGGAGGCTGGTGCTGATCTGAAGCGTCGGGAAATCGACATTGGGCAGCGCCGCGACCGGCAGGCTGAGATAGGCGACGATCCCGATCAGCAAAATCGCCACCGCCAGCAGCGTCGTCGCGACGGGCCGCTCGATAAAGGGGCGCGAGAGGCTCAAGCGCCGGTTTGCCCGGGGGCAGGGCGGACGATGCGAACTTTCGATCCCGCCTTCAGCGTCATCTGGCCATCGACGACGACGATCTCTCCCGGCTTAACCCCGCTCTTCACCGCGGTCAGCGTGCCCTCTGCTCCCTCGGTCGCGATCGGGCGCATCGCCGCCGTGCCGTCTTTCCCGATGACGAAGGCATATTGCCCGCTCGGCCCGCGATTGACGGCGGTGGTGGGGATCACGACGGCGTTGCGGATCGTCTGGGTGGCCAGCTTCACGTTGACGAACTGGCCCGGCCACAGATGTCGGCCGCCGTTGGGAAAGCGCGCCTTGAGCTGCACCGTCCCCGTCGCCGGATCGACCCGATTGTCCGCGATGCGCAACTCGCCGGTATCGAGCAGTTCGCCGTCTTCCTGGCTGAGCGCCTGCACCGCGAGCGCGTTGCGAAAATCGCCTGACAACATGCGGATTTGATTGAAATCCCCTTCCGCGACGGTGAACGTCACCGCGATCGGCTGGATCTCGTTGAGCACCACGATCCCGCTTCCGCCCGATCCGCTGGCGGGCGTGTTGCTGGTCGCTGCGGCGGTGCTCGGGGTACTCGCGGTCGATCCGCTCGCGCTGACCAGATTGCCGGGATCGACGAGCCGCACGCCGACCCGCCCGGCAACCGGGGCGGTGATATGGCACCAGCGCAGATTGAGGCGCGCGGCGGCCACGGCGCCCTGGTCGATTTCCACCGTCCCTTCATCCTGCGCGACGGTCACCGCCTGATCCTCCGCGGTCTGCCGCGCGATCGAATCCTGGCTCTGGAGCAGTTGATATCGTTTCAGATCGAGCCGCGCGCCCGCCAATTGCGCCTGATCCCGGCGCAGCGTTCCCTCGGCCTGCTGGAGCGCGGCGAGATACGGTGAGGGATCGACCTCCGCGAGCACCTGCCCGGCGCGCACGTCGCTGCCTTCGGTGAAATTGACGCGGAGCAATTTGCCGCTGACCTGGGACAGGATCGTGATGCTGTTCCACGCCTGCGCGGCGCCCAGCCCGATGATCGAAATCGGCAGATCGCGGGAAACCGCTTTCGCCGCCGTTACCGGGATCGGCGGGGGCGGTGTCGCCTTCGCCGGGGGAGTGCGCAGCAGCACCCATGCCACCAATATGAGCGCCAAAAGCCCGAGAGCGCCAAGCACGATATGCCGCCTTCGCCGCGCTTCGATCATGCGCTTCTCCAAAAAGACGGTCGCGGGAAAATATCGCCGCACCGGCTATTCTGTAGCGGGCCTAAGAACGTTGCCACGGCGCTTTCGTTGCAACCGGATCACCTGTCCGCGCCGCCGATGCCGAACGAGGAAACCGAAAAAGGATTGCATAACCCGGCGGCACGAGGCCGAATGGCGCTGCCGCCAACGAGCGGGAGGGAGAGGATCGGGATGAGGGCTTTCACATGGTGAGCGCGCGCGACCCGCTGGCGACGCCGCACAAGGCGCACTGGCCGATGCCGACGCGCGCGCCGGATGGCGCACCGAATATCGTCGTCATCCTGTTCGACGATGTCGGGTTCGCCGATTTCGGCTGCTACGGATCGACGATCCGCACGCCGGCGATCGACGCGATCGCGGCGCGCGGCCTGCGCTATTCCGGTTTCCACACCACCGCGATGTGCTCCACCACCCGCGCCGCACTGATGACCGGGCGCAACCATCATTCGGTCGGCATGGGCTGTCTCGCCAATTTCGACAGTGGCTATCCCGGCTATCGCGGCAAGATCCGCAAGGAGGCGGGTACGCTGGCGGAGATGCTGCGCCCGCACGGCTATAACAATTACATGGTCGGCAAATGGCACGTCACGCCACTCGGTGAGACGGGGCCGGCCGGCCCGGTCGACGGATGGCCGCTGGGGCGCGGGTTCGATCGCTTTTACGGCTTCATGGACGCCGAGACCGATCAATATGCGCCCGAGCTGGTGCGCGACAACACGCCGGCCACCCCGCCGGGAACCTATGAGAGCGGCTATCACCTGACGACCGATCTGACCGACGAGGCGATCCGCTTCGTGGGCGATCACATCGCGGCCAAGCCCGATGCGCCGTTCCTGCTGTGGCTCGCTTATGGCGCCTGCCATGCCCCGCATCAGGCGCCGCATGATCTGATCCTGCAATATGACGCAGAGTTCGGGCACGGCTGGGATATCGAGCGCGAACGACGCCTCGCCGCGATGAAGGACGCAGGGCTGGTCCCGCCCGACACGCATATGCCGCCGCGCAACGATTTCGTGCAGCCGTGGGACAGCTACGACACGGACCAGCGGCGCCTCTTCACGCGGTTGCAGGCCGCCTATGCGGCGATGCTGGATCATGCCGATCGCAATATCGCGCGGCTGATGGCGTTCCTCGATCGCGCCGGCCTGACCGACGATACGCTGGTGCTCGTGCTGTCGGACAATGGCGCGAGCCAGGAAGGGATGCTCTACGGCTTCGTCAACGCGATGGGGCCGTACAACCAGCGACCGGAATCGATCGAGGAAAAGATCGCGCGGATCGACGATATCGGCGGCCCCGATACGCACGCCAATTTCCCGCTCGGCTGGGCGATGGCGGCGAACACGCCGCTACGCCGCTACAAGCAAAACACGCATGGCGGCGGCATCCGCGATCCGCTTGTCGTGAGCTGGCCCGCGCGCATCCCCGCGCGTGGCGAGATGCGGCACCAGTTCGCGCATTGCGTCGATGTGGTGCCGACGCTGCTCGACCTCATCGGGCTCGCCCCGCCCGAACAGGTGAATGGTGTGCCCCAGATGCCGCTGGAGGGGACGAGCTTCGCGGCCAGCCTGCTCGACGCGAACGCCCCGGCGCGCGATGGCCCCCAATATTTCGAGATGTTCGGCCATCGCGGGATCATCCATCAGGGCTGGAAGGCGGTCGCCTTCCACCCGCCCGGCACGCCATATGACGGTGATAAATGGGAGCTGTTCCACCTCGACAGCGACTTTTCCGAAACCAACAATCTCGCCGAAGCGGAGCCGGCGCGCCTCGCCGCGCTGATCGATCTGTGGTGGCAGGAGGCGGAGGCGCATGACGTCTTGCCGCTGGACGATCGCTTCGGCCCGCGTTTCGCGGAGAATGCCGCACGGCGGCTCGGCGCGCGGCGGGTGTTCACCTTCCACAAGGGGATGGGCCATATCCCGACCGATATCGCGCCCGATCTGCGTGCGCGAAGCTACAAGATCGAGGCGCATGCCCATGTCCGCCCCGGCGACGAGGGCGTGCTGATCGCGCATGGCGACGCCACCTGCGGCTACAGCCTGTTCCTGCGCGACGGCCATCTGCATTTCGATGTGAACGTGGGGGAGCATCAGATCGTGCGCTCAGATGCGCCCGTCGCCCCCGGCGATCATGTCCTTACGGTAGAGGTCGTCCACGGTGCGCCGGCCACAATTGCGCTCAGGGTCGATGAAGCAATGGTGGGCACCGGGACGATTCGCCACGGCTTCGTCAATTTCATCTCATGGTCCGGGCTCGACATCGGGCATGACCGATCGAGCCCCGTATCGGACTATGCCGCGCCGTTCGCCTTTACCGGCGAGCTTCGCAAAGTCGTGGTGACCATCCTCGACGGCGCATCGGGCGATGACGAAGCCGCGGCGCAGGTGCTGCTCGCGCGGGAGTGAACGGCGTCGCCCGGATTTCGGGCTGACCCGGCAAAATGTGGGAAAAGCGCTGGTGGGTCCGCCGGGGCTCGAACCCGGGACCTCTCGATTAAAAGTCGCTTGCTCTACCAACTGAGCTACGGACCCTCACCAGCGCCACGCCGGTTAGGGAGCGCGCGCCGCCGGGTCAACCGTGTGTGAAGCTGCTTTGCATTTAGTCCGGTCACCGGATCGCGCCAGGAGGGAGCGAGATCGGCCAGCGGACGCAGCACGAAATCGCGTTCGCGCAATGCCACATGAGGAATGACGAGGCCGGGCGAACGCCATATGCCGCCCGACCAGGCGATAATGTCGAGATCGATCACGCGGGCGCCCCAGCGCCGCCCGCGTCGGCGGCCGAAGGCGTGCTCGATTTTCTTCAGGCGTACCAACAGTTCCGGGGGCGTGTCGTCGCTCTCGATCAGTGCGACGGCATTGGCATAAGCGCGATTCGATGGGCCGAGCGGCGCGCTGGTGATGATCGGCGACATGTGTTTCGCACCGATCGCCGCCAGCGCCGCGCGCAATTCCGCGCGCGGATCGCCGTGGCGACCCCGGCGATTGGAGCCGAGCGCGATCAGGTAGCTTTGCGTCATTCAGCGCAAGCCTCTACCCGATTAGCGATGACCAGCGTAGCATCACCTCTGCCCGCCACCGAGCCATCGCACGATTGCTCGAATTGTCCCCGCCTCGCCGCCGTGCGCGAGGAATTGCGCGTGACGCATCCCGATTGGTGGAACGCCCCGGTGCCGCTGTTCGGCGATCCCGATGCGTGGCTGGTGGTTGTCGGCCTGGCGCCGGGCAAGGATGGCGCGAATCGCACCGGGCGACCGTTTACCGGCGATTTCGCGGGGGCATTGCTCTTCGCCACGCTCGCGAAGTTTGGGCTGAGCGAGGGCGCGTACAAAGGACGGTTGGACGATGGCGTGGCGCTGAAGGGCGTCGCGGTGGTGAATGCGGTGCGGTGCCTGCCCCCCGCGAACAAGCCGACGCCGGAGGAAATCCGCTCCTGCCGCCCCTTTCTGCAAGCGCCGATCGACGCGCTTCCCCATGCGCGCGTGTTCGTCGCGCTGGGGCAGATCGCGCACCAGTCGACGGTCAAGGTGCTGGGCGGGAAGCTGCCCAAGGCGCGTTTCGCGCATCTCGCCGAGCATCGCGTGCCGGATGGGCGGATGCTGATCGATAGCTATCATTGCTCGCACTACAATCAGAGCACCGGGCGCCTGACGCCCGCGATGTTCGAGGCGGTATTCGAGCGCGCACTGGCCCTGCGCGGCTAGCGCCGGGCGTTTCCGCCCAATCGTAAAATTTTTTTAACGACCCCGTGCGGGAGGGCCGGGGCCGCGTCGTCATGGGCAATGTAGCGGGCAAGGGGGAAGTCCGCTGCGTTGTAGGAGGGAACGGCGTGTTTCAGGACTTCATGCGCCCGGATCGGTTTGGCGCGACGACATTCGAGGGGGGAGGTCGTTCGCGTGGCTGGTCTGTCTTGCTACCGTTTTTCAATGAGCGGGATTATCTTCGCGACACGGTGGCAAGTCTGGCGGGGCAGTCGGAACCGCCGTTCCTGATACTGATCGACAACGGCAGCTCGGACGGCAGCGCCGAAGTGGCGGTCGAAGTGGCGCGCGAATATGGCGTGCCGCATCTGCTGGTGCATGAGCCGCGTCCCGGCAAGGTTGCGGCACTGGCGGCGGGGTTGCCGTTCGTCGCGACCCCTTATGTCGCGACGTGCGACGCCGACACCTGGTATCCGCCGCATTATCTGGCCGCCGGGCAAGCGCTGCTCGAGCAGGACGGACGGGGCGGCGCGGGGGCCTATTTCGTGTCGCGCCGCGCGAGCGTCGCCGAACGCGCGGCGGGCGCATTCCAGATCCAGCTCGTCGCGCGGCTGTTCCCCGGACAGTGCCATGCCGGTGGCGCCGGGCAGGTGTTTCGCACGAGCACGCTGCGCCGCGCGGGCGGGTTCGATCCCGCGCGCTGGAATCTTGTGCTGGAGGATCACGAGGTGATCCATCGCCTGCTTCAGCAGGGCTCGATGGGTTATGGCGCGGCTCTGTGGTGTGCGCCCGCGCCGCGCAAGCGCGATCGTGCCTCGGTGCGGTGGACCGTCGCGGAGCGGCTTTGTTATCTCGCCATGGCCGCACGCGCCGGTGACTGGTTCTTCTACGATTATCTCGCGCGCCGCCTCATCCGCCGGAAATTGTCGAGCGATCGCTTGCGCGAACGGCGTTTCCAGGCCGGCGGCGGTTCGCCGGCCGCACAGGAGGCGTTCGTGCCCGCGATGGTGACGGCATGAGCGCGCCGCGCCTTATCGTTTGCGCCGACGATTTCGCTCTGTCGCGCCTGATCAGCGAGACGATCGCGTCGCTCGCGCATAAGGGCCGTATTAACGCGATCAGTTGCATGACGGTCTGCCCCGGCTGGGCGCGCGACGTCGAACTGCTCGAGGGGCTGCCGTCGAGCGTCCAGCTCGGGCTGCATCTTACGCTCACCTGCGAGGAGCCGCTTACCGACATGCCGGAATATCTGCCCGACGGCGGCCGGATGCCGGAGATCGATCCGCTGACCGCGGCGGCGGCGAAGGGCAATTTGCCACTCGAAGAGATTGCGTGCGAGATCGACGCGCAATTTCGCGCCTTCCGCAAGGCGACCGGCCGCGCGCCCGATTTCGTTGACGCGCATCAGCATGCCCATGTCCTTCCCGGCATCCGCCGACTGTTCCTCGACGCGGTGGCCGAACATGCGCCCAACGCGTGGATTCGCGATTGCGGCGACCGGGTGAGCGCGATCGCGGCGCGGCCCTATCGCGGCAAGGCGATCGGCAGCGCCTATCATGCGCGTGGCCTGCGGCGCGCGGCGGCGCGGCGCGGGATTGCCTGCAATACCAGCTTCGCGGGGCATTACGATTTCCGCAGCGATTATGAAGCGATCTTCCCGCGCTTCCTGCGGCGGCCGGGCAAGATGCATCTCATCATGTGCCACCCCGGCGCGGGGACGTTGCCCGGCGACGATATCGCCGACGCTCGCCCGCGTGAGGCAGCGGCCTTGCACCGGATGCGGATCGCGGACATGGCTCGCGCGCATGGCCTGGAATTCGACGCATGACATTGCGCGCGCTCCCACGCTGCGAGAGAGCGCCTGATGGCGGAGCCGACACTGGTTTCCGCTTATGGGGAGCAGCGCGCCTTGTTGATGCGCCTGCTCACCGCGCGGCTGGGCAGCGCGACGGACGCAGAGGATGCGTTGCAGGATCTGTGGTTTCGCATCGTCTCCAGCCCGGCCGGGCGGGTGGACAATCCGGCGGCCTATCTGATGCGCATGGCCGGCAATCTGGCGACCGATCGGCGGATCGCCGCGCGACGCCGTGCGACGCTGGAAACGCATTGGGTGGAATCGGGGGATTCGGCGATCGATCTGCCATCGCCGGAACGCGAAACGCTGGCGCGCGATGCGTTGCGCCGCGCGGATATGGTGATCGCCGCGATGCCGGAACGGATGCGCGTCGCCTATCGCCTGTTCCGCATCGATCACGTGCCGCAGCGCGAAATCGCGGATCAGTTGGGTATCTCGCTCAGCGCGGTAGAGAAATTGTTGCAGCGTGCCTATCGCCGGCTGCACGCCATGGCGGACGGAGTTGGCGATGAGTAACATCGACGACACGATCCTCGACGCGGCGATCGGCTGGCACGTCCGTCAGGCGGAGATGGACGAGCGGGCGTGGCTCGATTTCGTCACCTGGCTGGAGGCCGATCCGGCGCACGCTCGCGCTTATGACATGGTGAGCATGGCCGATGTGGAACGCCATGCACCGACGCGCGTCGATTTGCCGGTGGCCGCCAATGACGAAGACGGAATCGGCGCGCGGCGCTGGTATCGTCGTCGACCCGGCTTCGCGGTGGCAGCGGCGGCGTTTGCGGCGGCGATGGTCGGCAGCGTCGGGCTGATGGAGCAGCGGCGCGGCAGCGATGCCCCGATCGCGATTGCCGCAAACGGCCCGCGTATGCTTGCGCTTGCTGATGGCACGCGGGTCGCGATGGCATCGGGCGCGCGCATGACCATCGGTGGCGGCGATCAGCGTTCGGCGTCGGTGGAAAACGGGCGTGTCACTTTCCATGTCACGCATGATGCCGATCACCCCTTCACCGTGCGGATGGGCGATTGGGAAGTGCAGGACGTCGGCACGATATTCGCGATCACGCGCAGCGCCGATGGCGTGGACGTTAGCGTCAGCGAGGGATCGGTGCTGTTCGATCCCCAGAACAACCGCATCGCACTAAAGGCGGGCGAGGGGCTCACTGTTCTTCCGGGGAATCGGATGGTGCGATCGCGACTCGATTCGAATCAGGCGCGGACCGTGGTTTTTTCAGGTCAGCCGATTCGATTCGCTGCGGAAACGATCGGACTTGTCCTGGGACGGGACGTTCGTGCCGATGATAGCGTGGCGCTGACGCCCTTTACCGGCATCGTTCGATTGACGGGCGACGCGCCCCGCGACATGGCGCATCTTGCGGAACTGACAGGAATGCGCGTTTCTCATGAGGGGGATGGCTGGATCATCGCATCGTCGGCTGGGCCGACGCGCTAGGTTCGCCATTGTTGTGGCGGGCGCGCTGATCGCCGCGCCGCTCGCCGCCGCCCCCGCGGAGCCGGTTTCGCTTCAAACCGCGCTATTGCAACTCGCCACCCGCACCGGGGACGAGATCGTCAGCGTTGAGCCGGGGCTGCGCGCGATCCGTGTCCAGCCGCCGCCGCCGGGCCTGTCCGCCGAAGCGGCGCTGCGCCGCCTGTTGCGGGGCACTGGCTATCGCGCGGAGCGAATCGGGCCGCGCAGCTATCGCGTGGTCCGTGCGCCGGAGCGCCGGCCCGCGCCGGTGAAGGCTCCATCTGCGGCGGTGGAGGGGGAGGCGGCGCCCGAAGTTCTCGTCACCGCCAGCAAGCAGCACGTGCCGTTGCTGCGCTTTCCCGCGTCGATCCTCACCATCCGGCCACAAGCGAGCCCCGCGAACAGCCCCACCGCGGACCTGACAGACGCGGTGCGCTCCACCCCGGTATTGCAGTCCACCGCGCTTGGGCCGGGGCGCGACAAGATCTTCATCCGGGGCATCGCCGACAGCAGCTTCAACGGCGCGACACAGGCGACGACGAGCTATTATCTTGATGATGTGCAGATGAGCTATTCGACGCCGGAGCCGGGGCTGGCGCTGGTCGACGTTCGCTCGATCGAGGTGATGGAGGGGCCGCAGGGCACGCTCTACGGTGCGGGCGCGATCGGGGGGATCATCCGTATCGTGCCGAATCCGGCGCAACCCGGCGTCTTCCACGGCGCGATCGCCGCCAGCGGCGCGGCGACGGTGGAGGGGCGGCCGGGCGGCGATATATCGGGTTTCGTCAATCTGCCGCTGGCGGGCGGCGTCGCGGCGGTGCGGCTCGTCGGCTATCAGTCGCGCGAGGGCGGTTATATCGACGATCCGCTGCTCAACCGTCACGCGATCAACGCGATCGATCGGATCGGCGGCCGTGCCTCCGTGCGGATCGAAGCGGGGGACGGGTGGCAGGTCGACGCCACCGGGCTGGGGCAGCGGATATCGGCCGGCGATGCGCAATATATCGATCTCGGTGGAGAGGATTTGTCGCGATCGGCGCGCGCGGCACAGCCTTATTGGAACAGCATCCTGCTTGGGCGCGTCAGCATCACCAAGCGCTGGGCGAGCGGGCTTGAGTTCGTTTCGGTCAGCGGGGTCAGCCAATATGACGCCGAGGATCATTTCGATGCCACCCCGCCGGGCGCGCCGGAGGCCATCGGCTACACGACTGTGCGCTCCAACCTGCTCTGGACCAACGAAGTGCGCCTGTCGCGTTCGGGCGCGAATGGCGAATCGTGGGTGGTCGGGCTGGCGGTGCTGCGCAATCGCGACGCCGAAAATCGCACGCTCGGCCCAGCCAACAACCCGAGCGATATCATCGGCGTCACGAACGTATCCCAGAACGTGTCGATGTTCAGCGAACTGACCGAGCCGCTTTCCCGCAATTTCTCGGCAACCCTGGGCCTGCGCGCTACCGAGGCGCGCGTCGACGGCTATCCGTCGATCAAGCCGCGCGCGGGCGATCTGGTGCGCGGGCGAATGACGCGGCGCATCGACCCAACGCTCGCGCTGTCATGGCAACTCGCGCCGAGCCTGTCAGTCTATGGCCGTTATCAATCCGGTTTCCGCACCGGGGGCCTCGCGGTGGCGCGCGGGATCGGGCGCGTCGCGGAGTTCAAATCCGATGCGATCGGGATGGGAGAAATCGGCGTTCGGCGGCTGCGGCGCGGCGTGACCGGCGTCAATCTTACCGCCGCATTCTCCTATGCGCGCTGGCACGATATCCAGGCCGATCTGATCGACCGGCGCGGCCAGCCCTACACCGCGAATATCGGCAATGCCCATATCTTCACGGCGGAGACGAGCGCGGATTGGGTGCCGATCGCGCCGCTGCGTTTCGATCTGTCCATGCTCTACACCGTCAATCGCGTCACCGGCCCGCTGGCCGCGACATCGGCGTTGGACAATCAACGCCTGCCGAATACGCCACCGTTCAGCGCACACGGCGGGATCAGCTATAAATGGAATGCATTCGGCGGCACGATGCATGCGACGGGCGCGGTGGACTATATCGGTCGCTCCGTGCTGGGCACCGGGCGCTATCTGGATTTTGAGCAGGGGGAATATGCCGTCCTGTCGGCGCGGACCGAATGGTCACGCCGTGACCTGACCCTGTGGCTGGCGGCCGACAACCTTACCGACAGCCGGGGCAATCGCTTCGCATTCGGCAACCCGTTCACGCTGGCGATGCGTGCGCAGAGCACGCCGGTGCGCCCCACCACGTTTATGATCGGCGTCAAAGTGGAGCGATGAACAGAAAAATCCCGCACAAGAGCGATGTCTTGCGCGGGATTTTTGTTTGATCCGGAATGCCCCGAAGGCGCGTCAGTAAACGCGCTTCTTCGGCTTGATATATTCCGCGTCGTCGGTGAGCGTGTAATCGTGGACCGGACGGTAATCGATCTTGGTCGTGCCGCCCTTGCCGCCCCAGCCGTCAAATGTCGCGGTGGTGTGCTTCATCCAGTTTGCGTCGTCGCGATCCGGGAAATCCTCGTGCATGTGCGCGCCGCGGCTTTCCTTGCGATTGTCCGCGCCCTTCATCGTCACGACGGCCTGGCCGATCAGATTGTCGAGTTCCATCGTCTCGATCAGATCGGTGTTCCAGATCAGCGAGCGATCGGTGATGCCGATATCCGCCATGCTCTTATAGACCGCGTCGATCTTCTGGACGCCTTCCGCGAGGAGCGCGGAATCGCGGAACACCGCGCAGTGGCGCTGCATCGTGCGCTGCATCTCCGTGCGGATCTTCGCGGTGGACGAGCCGCCGCTGGCGTTGCGGAAATGATCGAGCCGCGCCAGCGCCTGCTCCTCAGAGCCACCCGGCAGCGGATTGTGCGGCGTGTTCGGCTTCAGCGTATCCTTGAGCCGCAGCCCGGTCGCGCGGCCGAATACCACCAGATCGATCAGCGAGTTCGAGCCGAGGCGGTTCGCGCCATGGACGGAAACGCACGCCGCTTCGCCAACCGCGAACAGGCCGGGGACCACGGCATCGGGGTTGCCATCCTTCAGCTGGACGACTTCGCCGTGATAGTTCGTGGGGATGCCGCCCATGTTGTAATGGACGGTCGGCGTCACCGGCAGCGGCTGGCGCGTGAGATCGACGCCGGCGAAGATCTTGCCCGTCTCGGTGATGCCGGGGAGCCGCTCGTGCAGCACCTTGGGATCAATATGATCGAGGTGGAGGTAGATATATTCGCCGTGCGGGCCGACGCCGCGTCCTTCGCGCATCTCCATCGCCATCGAACGCGCGACCACGTCGCGGCTCGCGAGATCCTTGGCGGATGGCGCGTAACGCTCCATGAAGCGCTCGCCCTCGGAGTTGGTGAGATAGCCGCCTTCACCGCGTGCGCCCTCGGTGATGAGCACCCCCGCGCCGTAGATGCCGGTCGGGTGGAACTGCACGAACTCCATGTCCTGCAACGCCAGCCCGGCGCGCAGCGCCATGCCGTTGCCGTCGCCGGTGCAGGTATGCGCCGAGGTGGCCGACTGATAGACGCGGCCGCCGCCGCCCGTTGCCAGCACGACGGCGTGGCTGCGGAAACGGTGGATCGCGCCGGTTTCCATGCACATCGCGATCACGCCACGGCACGCGCCGTTTTCCATGATCAGATCGAGCGCGAAATATTCGACGTAGAAATCCGCATCATACTTCAGGCTCTGCTGATAGAGCGCGTGGAGCATGGCGTGGCCGGTGCGGTCGGCGGCGGCGCAGGTGCGCTGCACCGGTGGGCCTTCGCCCATGTTCTGCATGTGGCCGCCGAACGGACGCTGGTAGATCGTGCCGTTGTCGTTGCGGCTGAACGGCACGCCCGCGTGTTCCAGCTCGTAAACGGCGGCGGGCGCTTCGCGCACCATATATTCGATCGCGTCCTGGTCGCCGAGCCAGTCGGAACCCTTGACGGTATCGAACATGTGCCAGGACCAATGGTCCGGCGAATTGTTGCCGAGGCTGGCCGCGATGCCGCCCTGTGCCGCGACCGTGTGGCTGCGGGTGGGGAACACCTTGGTGATGCAGGCCGTCTTCAGCCCGCTTTCCGCGATGCCCATGGTGGCACGGAGGCCGGACCCGCCGGCGCCCACGACGACCGCGTCATAGCTATGGTCGATGATCTGATATGCGGCGGGCATCAGGCGGCAGCTCCGAAGGCGATCTTGAGGATCGAGAAGATCGCGATCCCGGCAGTGACCGCGACGAACAGGTTGAGAAGGATCATCAGCGCGACGCGGTTGTGCCCGTGTGCATAATCCTCGATCACCACCTGGAGTCCCAGGCGGAAGTGGTAGAAGACAGATGCGATTAGCAGCAGCATCGGCACGGCGACCCATGCGGATGACATCCAGGTATGGACGCTGGCGTAATCATAGCCCGGCAGGCGGGCGAGCGAGATCAGCAGCCATGCCATGAACAGGATGTTCGTGCCGGCAGTGATCTTCTGATGCCACCAGTGCAGCACGCCGTGATGGGCGCTTCCCAGCCCGCGAACGCGGCCAAGTTCGGTTCCGGTTCCCATCACTTCACCCCCAGATAGAGCCAGAAGCCGATCGTCAGCAGCGTCGAGCAGACGAAGGTGAGGATCGCGAGCAGGCGATTCGTCTTCAGCTCGAAAGCTGCGCCGGTGTCGAGCACGAGATGGCGGATACCGCTCATCATATGCTGGAACAGCGAGAAGGTCAGGCCGACGCCGACCACCCAGCCGAGCGGATTCAGATGCCCGTCGGGCTGCGCGAAGACGCTGATGAACGTTGCATAAGCCTGTCCGCCGGCCGCGATCGCGGCAAGCCACCAGACGAGCAATGCGGCGCCAACCGTCGCCATGCCGTCGCCGGTGACGCGGTGGAGGATCGAGGCCAGCATGGCCGGGCTCCAGCGATAATGAATCTGGAGTGGGCCGCTGAAGAGATGCGGGCTGCGCGGACGCGCGGGTTTCGAGGCCAAGGGCGTGTTTCCTGCGATGAGCCGACGGTTCGGGCGGGTCTATGAGGCGGCGCGCGCGGGGATGCAAGCGCGCACCGTTGCTCAAATCGTTACGAGCCCGTCCTAACCGGTGATTAACCAATGGTCCTTAACCTTTCTGGCTATCTCTCAGGAATGGAGCCTGCCCTTGCCTACGGACCTGCCCGAAGCCGGATCGATCGCCTCCACGATCGATATCGCTGGTCGTCTCAAGGTGTTCGATCTCGACGGCACTCTGCTTGGCGCGAGCCGTGAGGTGTGGGCGGTGATCGAGCCGGAGATTCGGCTGGTTTCCGCCGCTTATTGGGAGCAGTGGCTGCGCTGTTTCGCCGATCAGCGGGCATGGGCGCCCGACGAGACGGAGAAGATGATCGATCTCGGCTGCACCTTTCTGCGCAACCGATTCCTCGACACGGCGGGCAGCCCGTGGATCGAATCGATCGAACGTTCGGTCGCGGCGGCCTATGCCGGAGACGTATCGAAAACCGCGTTGCTGTCGATGATCAGCGCCAGCGATCGCGCCGCGCTCGATGTGCTGATGCGGCGGCTGGAGCGCAGCGATCCGCGACTCGCCGCGATGGTCGACACGCTGATGCGGCTCTCCGCGCTCGAAGGCGAAATCACGGTCGCGGTCTATTCATCCTATCTCGAACATGCCGAAAAGGTGGCGCGCGATCGGCTGGCGAGCGAGTTCCACGATGGAATCGCCGCGACGGTGGAAAGCGCGACGTCGGAAGGCGGGGCTCTGCGATTGCTCGCATCTGGCGCGTCATCGTCGACGCGCGGCGTGCTCGGCAAGGCGAGCGAGGTGGCCGCCGCCGCCGAGCAGTCGGCCGTGGCCATGCGCGAGGCGGCGATGACTGCCGCCGGGTTGATCCGCGCGATCGAGGACGCGCGCACCGAGGTGGAGGTGGCCGCAGAGATCGCCAACCGCGCCAGCGCGCAGGCGGGCGCCGCCGTCGGCGTGTCGCAAATGCTGTCGGATCACGCGCAATCGATCGAATCGATCCTGGGCTTGATTCGCGACATTGCGGGGCAGACCAATTTGCTTGCGCTCAACGCTACGATCGAGGCGGCGCGCGCCGGTGACGCCGGCCGTGGTTTCGCGGTGGTGGCGCAGGAGGTGAAGAGCCTGGCGAACCAGACCGCGCGCGCCACCGATGACATCGCCGCCAAGATCGCCGCGATCCAGTCCGCCACCCGCAGCACGGTCGAAACCAACGCCAGCATCAAGGCGACGGTCGCGGAGGTCGAGGATTCGGCCACCCGCATCCGCAACGCAATGGAAGCGCAGGCGCAAACCGTGACCGCGATCACCGCGGCGGTCGACGAAACCGCGCTGGCGGCGGATTCGATGTCGAACACCATCGCCGCGATCCGCGAGGATACCGAGGCGGTGGCGGGGGAGATCGACGCATTCGGCGCCGGCTTCGATTCGCTTTCCAGCCGGCTCGCGGTGCTGAAGGCGAGCGCCGGCGATTTCGCGCGCAAGGTCGCCGTCTGATCGGTGACCTGACCTCGGCCGTGGCCTGATCCGTTAGCCGCCGCTATGGGCGGCGCATGATACATATTCTTGCCACCGGCACATCGCGTGGGATCGGTGCCGCGACTCTCGCGGCGCTCGATCGTCCCGGCGTGCGGATCGTCGGGCACGGCACCGCGAGCGGGGTCGCCGCCGACTTCTCCGATCCCGCCGCGCCGGCGAAATTGTGGGATGCGGCGATTGCCGAACTCGGCGCGATCGACGTGCTGATCAACAATGCCGGTGTGTTCGAGGCGAACCCGATCGAGCAGGACGATGCGGCATGGAGCGCGGCGTGGGAGCGCACGATGCGCATCAATCTCACCGCCGCCGCCGAACTCTCGCGCATGGCGGTGCGCCATTGGCAGGAGCGCGGGCAGGGCGGCCGAATCGTCAATATCGCCAGCCGCGCAGCATATCGTGGCGACAGCCCGGCGCACTGGCATTATGCGGCCGCCAAGGCCGGCATGGTCGCGATGACCAAGACGATCGCGCGGGGCTATGCCCACGACGGCATCCTTGCCTTTGCGATCTGCCCCGGCTTCACGATGACCGGGATGGCCGACGATTATCTCGCGAGCCGGGGCGGGGACGCCTTGCTTGCCGATATCCCGCTCGGCCGGGTGACGATGCCGGAGGAAGTGGCGGAAATGGCGCGCTGGCTGGCGCTCGACGCACCCGCGTCGATGACCGGTGCGGTGCTGGATGTGAATGGAGCGAGCTATGTCCGCTGACAGTTGGAAAGTGACCTTGCCCTGCACGCGGGCGGAGGCGGAGGCGATCGATGCGGCGGGCGACCTCGCGATCGATGCCGTGCTGATGACCACCGAAGAGGTGGAGGATGACGTCGAGCGGTGGCGGCTCGACGCCTATCTGGAGGCTGAACCGAACGAAGCGACGCTGACCGCGTTGCGCGCGCTGGTGCCTAGTGCCGCCGGTATCGCTCCCCAGATCGAGGCGCTGACCGCGCAGGATTGGGTGGCGATGAGCCAGGCCGGGCTGGAGCCGATCCGCGAGGGGCGATTCGTGGTTCACACTTCGGCGCATCCGGTGACTATCGCGCCTGACGAGCGCGCTTTCCTGATCGACGCCGGGCAGGCATTCGGCACCGGGCATCATCATACGACCGCCGGTTGCCTCGCGATGATCGACGCGCTGGCGGGGGAGCGTTTCGCCAATGTCATCGATTTCGGCACCGGGACCGGCCTGCTAGCCTTCGCGGCACGGCATCTCTGGCCCGAAGCGCGCGTGATGGCGACGGATATCGATCCGATCGCGATCGAGGTGACCGCCGAGAATATGGTCGCCAATGATGTCGCGGCGATCGAACTGGTCGTGGCTGACGGCGCGCGCGCGACCGAGATCGACGCGGGTGCGCCTTACGATCTGCTGATCGCCAATATCCTCGCTGGGCCGCTGGTGGCGATGGCGCCGGAGGTGACGGCGGTGGCGGGCCCGCATGCCACAATCGTGCTGGCGGGGCTGCTCACCAATCAGGCCGAAGCAGTGATCGACGCGTATCGCGCGCAGGGCTGCACGCTGGCGGCGCGCGATGTGCGCGGGGACTGGACGATTCTCCAGCTGCGCGCACCGGCCGAGCCGCACGCGACCGCCACCACCGGCGACCGCGAGGCGTGGAAAACCGACGGCCGCTGAGCGTCAGGGGTAGGAAAGGGGGGAGGTCGTCCATTCGCTGATCGCGCGCGCGATCAGCGTGTTGAGCGCCTGCGCGTTACGCCCCCATGCCGCGTCGGTGGCGTCGCTCCATTCCGGGCCCGCCGCCTCGCCCAGCGCATCGATCGCCATATCGACGAAATCGGCATATTCGTCGGCTGGGAGGTGACCATAGTTGCGGTGCTGATAAACCAGCTCCGCGACCTGGCCCCATACCCAGCCTTCGCCTTGTGCGAGCCCGAGCATCCACCCCAATGTTTCGCTCGTCATGCGCAGCGACGTGGCCTCGACATGCATGAACAGCGCGCGACGAGCGGGATAGCGGGCGAAGAAGCGTTCGAACAACGCCGCGCGCATCGCCGGTTCATGCGGCGCGGCGGCGAGGAGGCTCCGTTCCATCAGTGCCGCATCGCTCTCCATGGTGCGATTGTGGCGCTATTTACATCGGTGTCAATGATCCGCCTTGGCGAGCGCATAGGCCTGGGTGCCGCGCGTCAGCACCTCGTCCTCCGGCATCAGGGTCGCGACCGGAATGTCCGGCTGCTGCTTCAGCATTTCGTAAAGCGGCGCGAAATCTGTTTCGGCCGTGACGCGTAGCAGATCGTCGAAGCTCGGGATGACGAAGTAATTCTGCTGGAAATCGTCGATGCGATATTCCGAGCGCATCACCCGCGCGAGATCGAAGGCAATGCGGTTGGGCGAGGGGTCGTCGAGCGCGAACCGGCTTTCCGAATAGCTTGAGACGATCCCGGCGCCATAGATGCGCAACCCTTCCGGCTCCGCGATCAGGCCGAATTCGACCGTGTACCAATAAAGCCGCGCGAGATATTGCAGCGAATGCAGCCCCAACGCGCGCTGGCCACCCTTGCCGTATGCGACGAGATAATCCGCGAACACCGGGTCCGCGAGCATCGGCACATGGCCGAACACGTCGTGAAACACGTCCGGTTCCTGAAGATAATCGAGCTGGTCCGGCCTGCGGATGAAATTGCCGGCGACGAAACGTCGGTTGGCCATATGATCGAAAAACACGGCATCGGGCACCAGCCCGGGCACGGCTACGACCTGCCAGCCGGTGAGCTTCATCAGTCGTTCGGACAATTCCTCGAAATCCGGAATGCCGGGCCGCGAAAGTTTGAGCACGTCCAGCCCGCGCAGATAGGCGTCGGAGGCGCGGCCGGGAAGCAGCTTCGCCTGCCGCGCGAACAACGTGTCCCACGTCGCATGTTCTTCGGCGGTATAATGCGCCCAGTTCTGCGGCACCGTCCAATCGGCGGCGGCGCCGGGAGGCGGGGATTCAAGGTTCACATCGGCCATCCCGCCAACATAGCGCGCTGCGTCATGCTGCCAAGGTGGTAACAGATGAAATCATCTTGGCGGCGGTCGATTGTCCGCTTCGCGCTTATTCGGTGAGGCTGTGCGTGAGCGTGATTTCCGCTTTCATCAGCTTCGATACCGGGCATCCGGCCTTTGCCTCATTGGCGATCCGCGTGAAATCGTCGGAGGAGATTCCGGGCACGGACGCACGCAGCTCAAGCGCGGATTTCGTGATCGAGAAGCCGTCGCCATCCTTGTCCAGCGTCACTTTCGCAACGGTGTCCAGCGTCCCGCGATTATAGCCGGCACGGGCGAGCGCGAAGCTCAGCGCCATGGTGAAGCAACTCGCGTGCGCGGCGGCGATGAGTTCTTCCGGATTGGTGCCGGGTTCATCCTCGAACCGGGTGGCGAAGCCATAGGGATTGTCGGCAAGCGCGCCGGACTGGGTTGAGACGAACCCCTTTCCGTCCTTGCCGAAGCCTTCGTAACGCGCGGATCCACTGTGGGTTGGCATGGCTTTCCTCCTGCTGCGTGGTCGCGCTTATAACAGGCGCGACACAAAAATGTGCCGCGCCCGTTTCAAATAAATCAGCGGCAGCGGCGGCTGCCCGAGTCTCGCTCGATCGCCCGCCCCGCGAGTGCGCCTACCGCCGCGCCGCCCAGCGTGCCGAGCGTACGGTCGCCGCGCGTATCGATCGCGCGGCCGAGCAGCGCGCCCGCCGCGCCACCGACGATCAGCCCGGTCGTCCCGTCCGAGCGACGGCAGCGCATGCGCCCGTCCTGTCCACGCCATTCGCGATAGCCGTGGCGCCCGCGCGCCTCTGCTTCCTGCGTCGTGGCGATCAGCGTCGGCACGACCATCGCCGTGGCGCCCAGCGCCAGCATCAGTTTACGCATATCTCACTCCCGTCTTCTGGTTAGTCACGAAAAAACAATGCGGGGGTAATGAAACAGGGCCCCTGAACCTCCGGCAACCAGTCGTTCATCGGTGCGCGATATCCACGATATCCACGTTATCCACACCCGCCGAAGAGCAATTCGTGCTTGGTGCGACTCGCGATTGATGACAGCATCGTGACTGCGGATGGACGAGGGGACTGGGGGTAAAACTTCAGTAAATTCAGAAATTTGCACCCAATCGATGATCATGCTGGTGGCGCGAGCAAACCGCAGGATGGTTGATCGGGGAGGGTGACAGGCGATCCGGTTATCCACAGGTTCGAGGCGAAAGCTGACGAACCGGGAGAAGCGGGCACGCGGCAGCCCAAAGGTATCCGGTGCGGTCCCTGACGGTCGCACCGGATACCGGCCGCCGAATGAAGCGGCGACGTGGGATTTTGCGTTCTCTTGGGAACGTCGGGTTGAGCGTCGGCGTGGATGAAGCGGCCAACGGCAGAGCGCGCGTTTCGGCGTGCGGGACAGCCGGGTCATGGCGACCGGTCGGATCGTCTCTTGAGGCGGGCAGACGGCACGTAATGGCCGAAACGCGGCGCAAACCGGCACCGTTCACGGTGAAAGGCGTGACGCGGGTGGCATGGCGAACAGAAGCACTGGCCTGCGGGCTCGCGGTTTCGTTCCCAACCACCGAAACCGCGAAGCTCGCTGCGACAAGTGGTGAGTCGAGCAAGCCGTCGAAAACCGGCGCGGCGTCCTTCGGGGCAGCAAACCGCGCTAGGTGCGGCGACAGGGGGATCGGTAGCAATACCGGTCCCCCGAATGCGTTTCGGGGCGGGGCGCCGGACGAGCCGCTCAGGTGGCGGCGTTTCAATTCCGGTGTTCGGAGGCCCCACGGGCTCCTGCGCGATAGCGACGCGGTCCTCACGAGGCACATTCGCGCAATCGAATCGGATCGCCAGCATCCAGCTTTGAGGAGGAGCTGGCCGAGCCTCGTGCGCTATCGCAAAGCCACCGAAACCGGGTGAGAACGCTGCGGGTGTCCGCATTCGCGGCCAGGTTGAAGCCGAAGCCCGGGTTCGCGCTATGCCGGTCGAACGCCGACTATGCCCTTCCTTCTCAACGCGGATCGGCCCCGCCCGTGGAAATTTCGATCGACCCGCGTTAGCCAGTTCGCATGCCGCCCGAACTTCTGCCCGTTTTTGCCCCATGGCTCGATCTCGCCGGGATCGCGGTGTTTGCCGCATCTGGTGCGCTGGCCGCCGCGCGGCGTGCGCAGACGATGGTCACGCTCGCCTTTTTCGCGCTGATCACGGGCGTGGGCGGCGGGACGGTGCGTGATCTGCTGATCGGCGCGCCGGTGTTCTGGGTGCATGACAGTCGCGCCGCCGCCGTATGCCTGTCGGTTGCGTTGCTGATCTGGATGACCCCGGAGAAATGGTGGCGCGGCGCGGCGCTCGACTGGTTCGATGCGGTGGGGCTGGCGGCCTATGCCGTTTACGGCGCGGCCAAGGCGATGCGCTTCGGGGTGCCACCGCTGCCGGCCGCGCTGATGGGGGTGATGACCGCCTGTGCCGGTGGTGTGATCCGCGACGTGGTGGCCGGTGTGCCCTCGATCATCATGCGGCCGGAGCTTTACGTCACAGCGGCCGCATTGGCAGCGGCGCTATATGTTGCGCTGACCCTGCTCGGTTTGCCGGCAGTGCTCGCGGCGACCCTTGCCGCGCTCGCCGGATTCGTCCTGCGCGCCGCCGCGATCCGTTTCCGGCTGGCGTTGCCGGCTTATCGAGGACGGCGCTGACCGCGAGGGTCAGACGCGGACGACGCCCGTCTCGGTGAAGGGGCGTGGCTCGGTCGGCGGGGTGACGCTATCGTTCAGCGAACACTGCCAGAAGCCGACATCGACCCAGCGACCCTGCTTATAGCCGATCTCGCGATAGACCCCCGCGCGACGGAATCCCACCGCCTCATGGAGCGAGATCGATCCGTCATTGGGGAGTGACAGCACCCCGATCGCCTGAGTGAAGCCCTGCGCGCGCAGCGTATCGATCAACGCCTCGTACAATAGCCGCCCGACGCCTTGCCCCTGCACCGATCCCGAAACGTAGATCGAGGTTTCAACGACATAGCGATATGCCGGGCGATCGCGGAAACGCGTGGCATAGGCATAAGCCACCACGCCGGCATCATCACCCGCGCCGGAAGTGGCGACTAACCATGGGTAGAGGCCGTTCGATGCGGCCATCCGCGTGCGCATTGCCCGCGCATCCGGCGCATCGGTTTCGAACGATACGGTGCCCGACAGGACATAGGGAGCGTAGATCGCGGCGACGGCGGCGGCGTCTTCGGGTTTGGCGGGCCGGATGACGATCAATGCATGGCTCCCTCGATACTGGCTGACCGCGCTATCGGGACATGGCGTGCGGGGCAACAGCCACGCTGCTTCACAACGTGACGGCGTAGCTGTGCGCGTCGAAGCTTTGCCCGGTACGCCCACGATAATAATCGCGCCGTTCGCCCACCTTGGCGAAGCCGTGCGCGGCATAGAGCGCGACTGCCTCATTCCCGGCGCGCACCTCCAGATGAAGCCGGGTCACCTTGCGCATCCGTGCGTCAGCGATCACCCCGCGCAGCAGCGCGGCGCCGATCCCGCGCCGCCGAAACGCCGGGTGGACGGCGATCAGCAGCAGTTCCGCTTCATCGAGGATCGCCCGCGACAGCGCGAAGCCGGCGACCTCGCCATCGGCGCGCGCCAGCGTCAGCCATACACCGGGCATGCTGAGGATGCCGAGACACTGGCTGTGCGTCCACGCCTCGCCGAAACGCGGATCGAACGCTTCGGCCATTACGGTGTCGATCGCCGCGATATCCGATGCGGCGCCCGAGACCAGCTCCACCATGCGCAGCGACGCGCTCATGTCGGGAGCTTGGCATCCGGCGCGCGGCCATAGAGCGGGCGGGCGGGAAGGGCGGCCATGTCATCCGGCAGCAGCACCGCGTTCGCGGCTTGCGGCAGTGCGTCGTGCAACGTCAGCCCGGCATCGAGCGGCGCGAGCCAGCGCACCCCGCTGCCCACCGCCGGGCGGCCGGCGAGTGCCGCCAGCGCGTCCGCGGGTGGGAGCGAATGCAACGGGCCTTGCGCGGCGAGGGGAGCGACGAAGCTCTGCATGAACAGCTCACCGTGCCCTCCTTCCAGCACGACCGCAAGCGGCGCGCTCACGCCGTCCGCGATCGCCTGCGCCGCGAGTAGCGCGGTTGAGCTATAGCCCGCGACCGAAGCGCCCCAGCCGAGCGCCAGCCCGCGCGCCGCCGCGATGCCGACGCGGATGCCGGTGAAACTGCCCGGCCCGACATCGACCAGAATGCGTGCCGCACGGCCGCCATCGAGCAGTTCCGCGATCATCACGACCAGCCGCTCGGCATGGCCGCGCCCGACGACTTCGTGACGCGCATCGATCACGCGCCCATCCTCGATCAGCGCGACCGAGCAGGCGGCGGTGGCCGTATCGATTACCAGCGTAGGCATGTGATCGTCCGGCTGTCAGGCGATGCGGTTGAACTTCTCGAACGCGGGGCGTGGCGAACGGCCGAAGATCGTCGCCGGATCGCCATGGCCGAGCGTCGAGATAAAATTGGCGCGCACAGCAGGCTGATCGGCAAAGAAGGCCGCTTCCACCGCCGCCGCGTCAAAGCCCGACATCGGCCCGGTATCGAGCCCGAGCGCGCGCACGGCCATGATGAAATAGCCGCCCTGCAAGGTGGAGTTGCGGAACGCGCTCGATTCGCGCAGCGCTTCGTTGCCATCGAACCACGGCTTCGCATCGGTGTGCGGGAACAGCTCCGGCAGATGTTCGTGGAAATTCAGGTCCATGCCGATCACGACGCTGACGGGGGCCTTCAACACCTTGGGGCGATTGCCCTCCGAGCATGCGGCGGCGAGCTTTGCCTTCGCCTCATCCGACACGCACCACACGAGGCGGGCGGGAAGCTGGTTGGCCGAGGTCGGCCCCATCTTCATCAGATCCCAGATCGCGCGTAATTCGGCTTCGGTGACGGGTTCGTCGGTATAGCCGTTATAGGTGCGGGCGGTGCGGAAGAGCTGGTCGAGCGCAGCATCGTCGAGGGGCTTGGTCATCGCCGATGGCTATAGCGTCGCTCGCGCGGCCCCGTCGATAGCGATGGCGGGAGACGCAATGTTTCTGTTCGCGGCCTTGTGCGGTTAAGACGATCGCATGGCCGAGCGAACCAGCAGCCTTGTGGATTTAGAGCGCATTTCTGCCTCGGGCGATGCGGCACGCGTGGCGCGCGCCGTGGCGGTGGAGCGCCCGATCGCGATCGAATTCAATGGCATCGGTTATGCCGTGATGATGGCGACGCCGGCTGATCTCGCCGATTTCGCGACCGGCTTCGCCTTCACCGAACGGCTGGTGACGCGCGCCGCGCAAATCCGCGATATCGATCATGTGGCGCGCGACGAGGGCGAATTGCTGCGCGTCACGCTGGCGGCGGAATGCGGCGAAGCCGTAATCGAGCGCGCGCGACATCGTATATCCGAATCGTCCTGCGGGCTGTGCGGGATCGAAAATCTCGCGCAGGCGATCCGCCCCTTGCCGATGGTCCGCGCCGCGCCTTGCGCCGCCCCGGAAGCGATCTTTCGCGCGCTGGCGACGCTTTCCGCGCAGCAGCCGCTCAACCGCGAGACCGGCGCGGTCCACGCCGCGGCGCGCTGCACGGCGGACGGGGAGGTGATCGCGGTGCGCGAGGATGTCGGGCGACACAATGCGTTCGACAAATTGATCGGCGCGATGCTGCGCGACGGCGCGGACTGGGAGGGGGGCTTTGCCTTGCTCACCTCGCGCTGCTCGTACGAACTGGTCGAGAAAGCCGCGCTGGCGGGATGCCCCCACCTCGTCACTATTTCTGCGCCGACCAGTCTGGCGATTGAGCGCGCGCGCGCCTGCGGGTTGAAGCTTACCGCGCTCGCCCGGGCGGACGCGATGCTGGAGCTGGGTGCGTGAAGCTGCTCGGCGTGGTGCTGGCCGGGGGCGAATCGCGGCGCTTCGGCAGCGACAAGGCGCGGGCGCTGCTCGACGGCGTGGCGTTGGCGGAACACGCGGTGGCGACGCTGGCGCCATTCGTGGAAGACGTGGTGGAAAGCGGTGACGCCGGCATTCACGATCAACCCGCGCCGGGGCTGGGGCCGCTTGGCGGCATCTGCGGCGCGCTGCATCACGCCGCCGCGCTGGGCTATGACGCGATCGTGACGATCGGGTGCGACACGCCGTTCGTGCCGGCCGAGACGCTGGCGGCATTGGCCACCGCGCCCGGCGCCGCTTTTGTGGCGTATACGCCTATCATCGGGCGCTGGCCCGTCGTGCTGGCGGCGTCGCTCGAACGCCACCTCCACGACAACCCTGACCGATCGATGCGCCGCTGGTGCGCGTCGATCGGCGCGACACCGATCGATGCGCCGCCGATCGCCAATATCAACCGGCCGGCGGACCTCGCCGCGCTCAGTCTTTCGGATAGGGGGAGGGGCCGCCCTCCGCGATGAAGCGATCGACTCGCGCCTCCAGCACCGGCAGCGGCACCGATCCGAGCGAGAGCACCGTATCGTGGAAGTTGCGGATATCGAATTTCGGCCCCAGTGCCTTTTCCGCCTTGGCGCGCGCCTTCTGGATCGTCAGCTCGCCAAGATAATAGGACAACGCCTGCCCCGGCCAGCCGATGTAGCGATCCACCTCCGTCATGATCTCGTGATCGGACAATGCGGTATTGTCGTGGAGGAATTGCTGCGCCTGTTCGCGCGTCCAGCTTTTGGTGTGGATGCCGGTATCCACCACCAGCCGCGCGGCGCGCCACATCTGATAGGATAGCATCCCGAACCGTTCATAGGGCGTCCGGTAAAAGCCCATCTCGTCGCCCAGCCGCTCGGTATAGAGCGCCCAGCCTTCGCCATAGGCCGAGATATAGCTGTTGCGGCGGAACGGCTTCAGTTCCTTATTCTCCGCCGCCAGCGGAATCTGAAAGGCGTGGCCCGGCGCGCTTTCGTGCAGCGTCAGCGCGGGCAACTGGATCAGCGATCGCGACGGCAGATCGTAGGTGTTGACCAGATACACGCCCGGCCCGCCACGACCGGCGGTGTAATAAGGGGCGATCTCGGGCGGCACCTCGATGATCGCGAAGCGCTGGCGCGGCAACCGGCCGAACCATTTCGCCGCCATCCCGTCGAAACGCTTGGCGTGCCACGCAGCCTCTTTCATCAACTGATCGGCGGTGCTCGGGTGGAATTGCGGATCGGTGCGAAGGAATTTCAGGAACGCGGGAAGATCACCCGTGAACCCGGCATCGGCCTTCACCTGCTCCATCTCCGCGCGGATCTTCGCGACTTCGGACAGGCCGAGTTGGTGGATCTCCTCCGGCGCCATGTTCGTCGTCGTGTAAACGCGGATGCGGCTCTGATAATAAGCCTTGCCGTTCGGATATTTATCCGCGCCCAGCTCCTTCGTCAGGCCGGGGAAATAGCTTTCCCGCAGGAAGGCGAGCAGCTTGCGATGAGCCGGAATCACCTGCTCCGCGATCACTTTGCGGGCGGCGGCGCGCAACGCGTCCTGCGTCGCCTGCGGCATCGTCGCGGGGAGCTTGGTGAAGGGATGGTAATAAGTGATTTTGGTAATATCGGTCGCGCCGGCGATGTCGGCGACGCCCTTCTCGCGGCCTTGCATCACGATCGCCGGCGGGGTGAAGCCGCGCGCGAGGCCGGCCTTCATATTGTCCGTCTCCTGCGCGAAATAGCGCGGGATATCGGCAAGCCATGACAGATACGCGCGATAATCGCGCTCGCCGTTCGCGAAATCGCCGCGCGCGGCATAAGTGAGGTCCGACCAGAAGGCGCTGTCGCCGTTGACCGGCTTTTCCCACTCGCGGAATGTCTCGTCGTCGATCTGGCTCGCGATCTGCGCGCGATAGACCTGCCAGTCGGTCAGCGTGTCCGGCGAGAGGCGTTTGGTATCGACCGAATCGAGCTTCGCCAGCACGCTTTGCCAGTGCGCGAGGCGGCGGCCGTGGGTGGCCGCGGAATCGTCCGCGATATGCGGCCGCACCGTGCCGGGCGCGCTTTCCGCGATCCCCTCGTGCTCGCGCCAGGTCCATTCGTCCTGCCAGATGCGATCGAACTGGTGATCGGTCGCCGTGGGGGCGGGGGCGGCGGCGATGAGCAGCAGGGCTGCCGGAATGAGCGAATGGCGCATGGCCGTTATCGTGGCGGAACGACGCGCGTGCTTCAACCCGTCAGCCGGGCGTCATCGCGATGCGGGTTTCCTCGCGATGGCGGCGATGCTCGCGCCACACGATATAAAGGCCCGATGCGATGATGATCGGCGCACCGGCCCATGTCGCGGCGGTGGGCAGCGTGCCGAACAGCAATGCGCTGAACAATGTTGCCCACAACAATGCGGTATAGTCCATCGGCACGACGACGCTGACGCGGCCCAGATGCAGCGAACGAGTCATCGCGATCTGCCCGAGCCCGCCGAACAGCCCGATCGCGAGCAGCGCCGCCCAGACGCGCGGCGATTGCCAGTGCGCGGCGAAAAAGTAGGCGATGCCAAGCGGCGCGAGCGACAGCAGGGAGAACCAGAACACCGTCGTCAGCCCGCTTTCCGTCTTCCCGATCGTGCGCAGCAGAATCGATACGGTCGCGGTTAGGAAAGCCGCGCCCAGCCCGGTCATCACGCCAAGCGGGGGGATATGCCCGCCGCCGGGCTGGGTGACGATCAATACGCCGGCGAACCCGGTCAGCACCGCCAGCCAGCGCCGCCATCCCGTCGGCTCGTGCAGGACGATCGCGCCGAGCACCGTTGCGAAGATCGGCATCGAAAAGCCGATCGTCGTCGCCTCCGCCAGCGGCAGCAGCATCACGGTGGAGAAGGTCAGCGTCATTGCGCAGAGCCCCAGCGCACAACGCAGCAAGTGCGCGCCCATCCGCTGCGTACGCAGCGAGGAGAGGCCAGGCCCGCTCACGACGATCGCGCCGACGAGCAGGGTTGCGCCGAATTGCCGCCAGAACATGATCTCGCCCAGCGTCGCCCCCCATACCTCGGCGAGTTTGATCGCGGCGTTCATCACCCCGAACAAGGCGACCGACGTGAGTCGCAACATGATCGCGGCGAGCACGGGGGAGCGATGCCCGCTAACACCCGGTGCGCCGCGATCGCGCGCTATCTGTCCCCCGATCCCCATCGCGCCCGTCATTGCGGCACGCGACCTCGCGCGACAAGTCCGCAGGTGACGAACCGCGCGTCGCGCGGTAAGCGCGCGCGATATGATCAAGCACGCCCTTTCCGTCACGCGCGACGCCGATTTCGCGCAATGGTATCAAACCGTCATCACCGAGGCCGACATGGCCGAGGAATCGGGCGTGCGCGGTTGCATGGTGATCCGCCCGTGGGGCTATGGCATCTGGGAGCGTATCCAGCGCCTGCTCGATGACCGGATCAAGGCGACCGGCCATGAGAATTGCTATTTCCCGCTGTTCATCCCGCTTTCCTATTTCGAGAAGGAAGCGGAGCATGTCGACGGTTTCGCGAAAGAGATGGCGGTCGTCACCCATCACCGGCTCGTCGCGGACGGCAAGGGCGGCCTGATCCCCGATCCCGAGGCAAAGCTGGAGGAGCCGCTGGTCGTCCGCCCGACATCGGAAACGGTGATCGGCACCGCTTTTGCCCGCTGGGTGCAATCGTGGCGCGATCTGCCGGTGCTGATCAACCAATGGGCGAATGTGGTGCGCTGGGAAATGCGCACCCGCATGTTCCTGCGCACGACCGAGTTCCTGTGGCAGGAGGGTCATACCGCCCACGCCACCGCCGAAGAGGCGCGCGAGGAAACGCAGCGGATGCTGGAAGTCTATCGCAGCTTCGCCGAGGATGATCTCGCGCTGCCGGTGGTCGCGGGCGAGAAGCCCGAGAACGAGCGTTTCCCCGGCGCCGTCGCGACCTATTCGATCGAGGCGATGATGCAGGACGGCAAGGCGCTCCAGGCGGGCACCAGCCACTTCCTCGGCACCAATTTCGCGCACGCGCAGAACATCCGCTTCCAGAATGCGGACGGCGGGCTGGATTATGCGAATACGACGAGCTGGGGTGTCTCCACCCGGATGATCGGTGGCGTCATCATGGTCCATGGCGATGACGACGGGCTGCGCGTGCCGCCGAAGATCGCGCCGTGGCAGATCGTGATCGTGCCGATGCTGCGCGATCAGCCGGAAGACGCCGCGATCATCGATTATTGCCGCGATCTGCAAGGCGAGCTGGCCAAGCTTTCGGCGCTCGGCGAGCCGGTGCGCGCGCTGCTCGATCTCAAATCGGCCAAGGCCGCGACCAAGCGGTGGGGCTGGGTGAAGAAGGGCGCGCCGATCGTGATCGAGGTCGGCGGCCGCGATGTGGCAGGCGGCAACGTCTCCGTTTTGCGCCGCGATGGCCTGTACCGCGAGGATGGCAAGCTCGACAGCCGCGTGACGCCGCGTGACGCCTTCATCGGCGAGGCAGCGGCGATGCTGGCGGATATCCAGTCCGCGCTCCATGCCAATGCGACCGCGCGGCTGCGCGGCAACATCACCCGCGTCGACGATTGGGCCGGGGTGGAGGCGATGTTCGCTGAATCCGTCGTCAAGCCGGGCTGGGCCGATGTCGCATGGTCGCGCCCGACCGGCGAAGCGCTGGACAAGGTGGTCGAGCGGTTGAAAGCGCTCAAACTCACCATTCGTAACGCGCCGATGGATCAGGGCGCGGCTGCCGGGGTGTGCATCTTCAGCGGTGCCCCGGCGGTGGAGCGGGTGCTGATCGGGAGGTCCTACTGATGGCCGCGATCTGGACGCATCCGATCGACCTTGCCGCGCTCACCGCGCTTGGCGGGCACGCGCTCCCCGGCCTCGTCGGGATCGAGTTCACCGATTATGGTGACGACTGGATGCGCGCGCGGATGCCGGTGGACAGTCGCACGCATCAGCCGTTCGGGCGACTCCATGGCGGCGCCTCGGTGGTGTTGGCGGAGACGGTGGCCTCGGTCGCCGGATCGATGGCGGTCCCGCCCGAAAAGGTGACCGTAGGGCTGGAGATCAACGCCAACCACATGCGCCCGGCAATGTCCGGTCATGTCCACGCCACCGCCAAGGCCGAGATGCTCGGCCGTTCCACACAGGTGTGGACGATCCGCATCGAGGATGATGCCGGCAAGCTCATCTGCCTCTCCCGCATGACCGCCGCGGTGATCGACCGCCAGTAATTACAGGATATCAGCCAATGACCACGACGATCCGCTCCGCCGATCTGATCGAAAGCGTCGCCGACGCGCTCCAGTTCATCAGTTACTATCACCCGATGGATTACATCCGCGCGCTGGGCGATGCGTATCAGGCGGAGCAATCGCCGGCGGCGAAGGACGCGATCGCGCAGATCCTCACCAATTCGCGGATGTGCGCGGAGGGGCATCGCCCGATCTGTCAGGATACCGGCATCGTCAATGTGTTCGTGAAATGGGGCATGGATTGCCGCCTCGACGACACCTCGCGCAGCTTGCAGGAAGTGGTGGATGAGGGGGTGCGCCGCGCTTACCTGCACCCGGAGAACAAGCTCCGCGCCTCCGTGCTGGCCGATCCCGCCTTCACGCGCCGCAATACGAAGGACAACACCCCCTGCGTCCTCCATGTCGAGATGGTCGCGGGCGATAAGGTGCATGTCGATGTCGCGGCCAAGGGCGGCGGCAGCGAGAACAAATCCAAATTCAAGATGATGAACCCGTCGGACTCGATCGTCGACTGGGTGCTGGAGATGCTGCCGCAGATGGGCGCCGGCTGGTGCCCGCCGGGGATGCTGGGCATCGGCATCGGCGGCACGGCGGAGCATTGCGTGCTGCTCGCCAAGAAGTCGCTGATGGAACAGATCGACATGGCGACGCTGAAACAGCGCGGGCCGAAGAATGATATCGAGGCGCTGCGCATCGAGATTTTCGACAAGGTCAACGCGCTGGGCATCGGCGCGCAGGGGCTGGGCGGCCTTGCGACGATCCTCGACGTGAAGATCATGGACGCACCGTGCCATGCGGCGGGCAAGCCGGTGGCGATGATCCCGAATTGCGCCGCGACTCGCCACGCGCATTTCACGCTCGACGGCTCCGGCCCGGCCTATCTGGAGGCCCCGAAGCTCGACGAATGGCCCGACGTCAACTGGACGCCGGACAAGGCCGCGATCCGCGTCGATCTCGATACGCTGACGTCCGAGGTGGTGCAGAGCTGGAAGCAGGGCGACCGCCTGTTGCTCAACGGCAAGATGCTCACCGGCCGCGATGCCGCGCACAAGCGGATCAAGGATATGCTGGCGAAGGGCGAGCAGCTCCCGGTCGAGTTCAAAGGCCGCGTGATCTATTATGTCGGGCCGGTCGATCCGGTCGGCGAGGAAGTGGTCGGCCCCGCAGGCCCCACCACCGCGACGCGGATGGATCAGTTCACCCGCATGATGCTTGAGCAGGGCCTGCTCGCGATGGTCGGCAAGGCTGAACGCGGCCCGGCGGCGACCGAGGCGATCAAGGATCACAAGAGCGGCTATCTGATGGCGGTGGGCGGCGCTGCCTATTTGGTGGCGCGCGCGATCAAGGGCTCGAAGGTTGTCGGGTTCGAGGATCTCGGCATGGAAGCGATCTACGAATTCGAGGTGCAGGATTTCCCCGTCACCGTCGCGGTGGATGCGGAAGGGAATAACGTCCACCAGCTCGCTCCGCTGGTGTGGCGCGAGAAGATTGCGAAGGAGCATCTGCTCGTCGGCGCGTGAGTAAAACAGGCGGGGGAGCGTCAGGCTCCCCCGGCGTCCGGAGCCGCATTGATGTTCGTTCGTTGATGGCGCGTCGAATGGAGACGAAGCCATGTTCAAATCGGGTACAATCGCCGCGATCGCGCTGATTGCTTCGGTTCCAGCCGCACAGGCGAAACAGGCCGCGGGCGCGCCGGATGCCAAGGAGGCCAGCGTCCCCTTCGTCAATCACGGCACGATCGATGATTTCCGCGCGGACGGGGATCAGGCCGTCTATCTGCGGGCGAACGGCTTCGACTGGTATTATGCGCGGCTGATGGGCCCGTGCACGCAATTGCCGTTCGCGGAACATATCGGCGTGGAGACGCGGGGCACGGACACGCTGGATCGCTTCGCGACGTTGATCGTCGGCCATCAGCGGTGCCAGCTCACCTCACTCGTCAAGAGCGCGCCGCCGCCGGGGAAGAAACCGAAGAAGAGCTGAGCCGCGCTTGCGCCTCTCACCATAAATAATGTTATGCTGCCTTCGAACCAGATCGAAGGAGAGGCGGCTTGGACTACGAACAGATTCGCTATGCGGTGAGCGACGGGATCGCGACGATCACGATGAACCGCCCCGAAAAGCTTAACGCCTTCACCGGGCGCATGATGAACGAGATGATCGATGCGTTCGACCGGATCGACGCGGACGATGACGTGCGCGCGGTGATCGTGACGGGCGAGGGGCGCGCTTTCTGCGCCGGTGCCGATCTGTCGAGCGGCGCCAAGACCTTCGACTATGAGGGACGCGGCGACGATTCGCCGATCGGCCCGAATGGCGAGCTGCGTTATTCGAGCGAAAGCGCGCGCGATGGCGGCGGCCGGCTGACCTTGCGCATCTTCGAATGCCTGAAGCCGGTGATCGCCGCGATCAACGGCCCGGCGGTGGGGGTGGGCTCGACCATGACGCTGCCGATGGATATCCGCCTCGCCAGCGAAAGCGCGCGGATGGGCTTTGTCTTCGCGCGGCGCGGGATCGTCCCCGAAGCGGCATCGAGCTATTTCCTGCCGCGCGTCGTGGGCATCAGCCAGGCGCTGGAATGGTGCTATTCGGGCCGGGTGTTCGACGCGGCGGAGGCTTTGCGCGGGCGATTGGTGTCCGAAGTGCTGCCCGGCGACAAGCTGCTCGCCCGCGCCAACGAACTGGCGCGCGAGATCGCGGACAATACCGCCGCCGTCTCGATCTCACTGACCCGGCAGATGCTGTGGCGCGGGCTCGGCTATTCGCATCCGATGGACGCGCACAAGGTTGATAGCCGCGCGATCCTGTCGCGCGGCCGCTCGGGCGACGCGAAGGAGGGGGTGTCGTCGTTCCTCGAAAAGCGCACGCCGGTCTATCCCGATCGCGTATCCGCCGACATGCCGGACTTCGTGCCGTGGTGGGAGGAGCAGAAATACAGCTGATCCGTTATCCCCGCCACGATGCGCGTGGATGACGACAAACGACTGGCGGCCGAGGCCGCGGTGGCCGAGGTGGTGGACGGGATGCTCGTCGGCCTCGGCACCGGCTCCACCGCCGCGCACGCCATCACGGCGCTGGCGCGGCGCGTCGCCGCCGGGCTGCGCGTGGAGGCGGTGGCGACCAGCGAGGTGACCGCCAATGCCGCGCGCGCTGGCGGCATTGCCGTGCGAGACTTTAGTGAGATCGCGTTGCTGGACCTGACGATCGACGGCGCGGACGAGATCGACGCCCGGCTGTTCGCGATCAAGGGCGCGGGCGGGGCGATGCTGCGCGAGAAGACGGTCGCCGCCGCTGCCCGCCGGATGGTGGTGATCGCCGACGCATCGAAGCGGGTCGCCGCGATCGGTGCGGCGAAACTGCCGGTGGAGGTGCTCCCCTTCGCCCGCGCCTCCGTGGTGGCGGCGCTGGAGCATTTGGGCGCTATGGTGACGGTGCGCGCCGGATACCGAACCGACAATGGCAATATCGTCGCCGATTGCCGCTTTCCTGCGATGCCCGATCCACGCGCGCTGGCGGCGAGGATCGCCGCGATTCCGGGCGCTTTGGGGCACGGGCTGTTCCTCGACGAGGTCGATGCGGCCTATATTGCCGCCGATGGCGTCGTTACACGGCTGGAACGCGGCGGATCGACAGACTAAGGGGGCGGGGAATCGGCAACTGCGCGCCCGTCCGGTGCGTTCGCCATCATGATCCCGAGCGAGGCCTTTTGATGACCGACACCGCAACCGCACCCACCAGCCTCCATGAGGATGGCAGCCCGGAACGGCTGGCGATCGATACGATCCGCACGCTGTCGATGGATGCGGTGCAAAAGGCCAATTCCGGCCACCCCGGCACGCCGATGGCGTTGGCCCCGGTCGGCTGGGCGCTGTGGGCGAAGTTCCTGCGTTACGATCCCGGCACGCCCGATTGGCCGAACCGCGACCGTTTCGTCCTGTCAGTCGGCCATGCGTCGATGCTGCTCTATTCGCTGCTCCACCTTGCGGGCGTGAAGGAACTGGATCGCAACGGCAATCCGACCGGCCAGCCGGCCGTCAGCCTCGCCGATATCGAAGCGTTCCGTCAGCTCGGCTCGAAGACGCCGGGCCATCCCGAATTCCGCCACACCACCGGCGTCGAGACGACCACCGGCCCGCTGGGGCAGGGCTGTGGCAATTCGGTCGGCATGGCGATCGCCGAGCGCTGGCTCGCCGCGCGCTATAACAAGCCGGGCTTCACGCTGTTCGATCATGACGTTTACGCGCTGTGCGGCGACGGCGATCTGATGGAGGGCGTTTCGGCCGAGGCGGCGAGCCTTGCCGGGCACCTGAAGCTGTCCAACCTGTGCTGGATCTACGATTCGAATCACATCTCGATCGAGGGCAGCACCGAGCTGGCGTTCGACGAGGATGTGGGCAAGCGTTTCGAGGCTTATGGCTGGCACGTCATCCATGTCGCTGACGCCAATGATATCGCCGCGCTTACCGCCGCCTTCACCTCATTCCGCGCGATGAGCGATCGCCCGACGATGATCATCGTCCGCTCGGTGATCGGCTGGGGCTCTCCGCGCGCCGGCAGCGAAAAGGCGCATGGCGAGCCGCTGGGTGCCGAAAATATCGCCAAGACCAAGGAAGCCTATGGCTGGCCGGCCAAGGATTTCTTCGTTCCCGAAGGCGTCCAGCCCGCGTTCGAGCAGGCGATCACCGCGCGCGGCCGCCCGCTGCGCGAGGAATGGCAGGCGACCTTCGCCAAATTCGCCGAGGTCGAGCCGGAACTGGCGGCGGAGCTTGAGCTGGTGTTCGCCGGCAAGCTGCCCGAGGGCTGGGACGCCGATATCCCGACGTTCGATGCGGACGAAAAGGGCATGGCCAGCCGCGATGCCGGCGGCAAGGTGCTCAATGCGATCGCGAAGCGCGTGCCGTGGCTGATCGGTGGATCGGCCGATCTCGCGCCGTCGACCAAGACGGATATCAAGGGCGCGGCTTCGTTCGAGCCGAACAATTACGGCGGCGCGAACTTCCACTTCGGCGTGCGCGAACATGCGATGGGCGCGGTGGTCAACGGCATGACGCTGTCCGGCCTGCGCGGCTATGGCAGCACGTTCTTCGTGTTCCTCGATTACATGCGCCCGCCGGTCCGCCTTTCGGCGCTGATGGAGCTGGGCAGCACCTGGATCTACACGCACGATTCGATCGGCGTAGGCGAGGATGGGCCGACCCACCAGCCGATCGAGCAGCTTGCGATGATGCGCGCGACGCCGGGCATCGACACGATCCGCCCCGCCGATGCGAACGAAGTGGCGGAGGCATGGCGCCTGATCGTCCGCGATGGCGCGCATCCGACCGCGCTGATCCTGTCGCGTCAGGCCCTGCCGACGCTGGATCGCAGCAAATACGGCAGCACCTCGGGCGTGGAGCAGGGCGCCTATATCCTGGCCGACAGCCCCGATCCGCAGGTCATCCTGATCGCCACCGGCTCGGAAGTGTCGCTCGCGGTCGGCGCCTATGAGCAGTTGAAGGCCGAGGGGATCGCCGCGCGTGTCGTGTCGATGCCGTCGTGGTTCCGTTTCGAGCGGCAGGACGCGGCCTATAAGGAAAAGGTGCTGCCCGCGAAGGTGACGGCGCGTGTCGCGGTCGAGATGGGCGGCGAGATGGGCTGGGATCGCTATGTCGGCGCGCAGGGCCGCACGGTGACGATGCATGGCTTCGGCGCATCCGCCCCGGCCGGCAAGCTGGCGGAGAAGTTCGGCTTCACCGTGGCGAACGTGGTGAAGGTGGCGAAGGACACGCTGCGCGGCTGATATCCCCCGCGCCGGCATCGGGTTCAACCTTGTGCCGGCGCGGGTGCGATCAGATATTGTTGTTGGTTACTCGGTTCGAAAATGGAGTTGGAAGCTATGGGACGCATCAATGACCTTGAAAGCCACGGTCAGGCGGTGTGGCTCGACTTCATCGACCGCAAGCTGCTGAACGACGGTGGGCTGACGAAACTCGTTACCGAGGATGGCATCAGCGGCGTCACCTCCAACCCGTCGATCTTCGAAAAGGCGATGGGCCATGGCACGGCCTATGACGAGAGCCTCGCGGCGTTCGACAAGGCGAACCCGGAAGCGTCCGCGATGGCGCGCTACGAGCATCTCGCGGTGCAGGATATTCAGACCGCGGCGGATACGCTGCGCCCGGTGTACGACCGCCTGAACGCCAAGGACGGTTATGTCAGCCTGGAGGTTTCGCCCAAGCTGGCGGAAGATACCGACGGCACGATCGCCGAAGCGGCGCGGCTGTGGAAAGCGGTCGATCGCCCCAATCTGATGATCAAGATTCCGGGGACGCCGGAGGGCGTGCCGGCGATCGCGGCAACCATATCGGCCGGGATCAACGTCAACGTCACTTTGTTGTTCTCGATCGAGGCATATAAAGCGGTGGCGCTCGCCTTCGTCGAGGGGCTGGAGCAGCGTGTCGCCAAGGGCCAGCCGATCGATCGCATCGCCAGCGTGGCGAGCTTCTTCGTCAGCCGTATCGACAGCAAGATCGACGACAAGATCGACGCGGGCGTCGGCGGTGACGCGGCGAAGGCGCTGAAGGGTAAGGTGGCGATCGCCAATGCCAAGCTGGCCTACGCTTGGTATCAGGAGTTCATCGCCTCCGATCGCTGGCAGAAGCTCGCCGCGAAGGGCGCGATGCCGCAGCGGCTGCTATGGGCATCGACCGGGACGAAGAACGCCGCTTATCCTGACACGCTCTATATCGACACGCTGATCGGGCAGGATACGGTGAACACCGTGCCGCCCAAGACGCTCGACGCCTTCCGCGATCACGGCAATGTCGCGGAGACGCTGACGCAGGATGTGGATGGCGCGCGCAGGGAATTGGCCGATGCCGAACGACTGGGGCTCGATCTCGATGGCGTGACCGCGCTGCTGGTCGAGGAGGGCGTTCACGCCTTCGTCCACTCGTTCGATGATCTGCTGGGCGCGATCGCGGCGAAGCATCCCGCTGCCGCCTGACCCCTCCCTTCGGAACGATATCCGCCCCCGGCGATTGAGCCGGGGCGGGAATGGGAAGAAGGATTGCTCATGAAAATCGGCATCGTCGGCCTCGGCCGGATGGGTGGCAATATCGCGCGACGGTTGATGCGCGGCGGCCATGAATGCGTCGTGTGGGATCGCAATGCCGATGCCGTGAAGGAACTGGCGGCCGATGGCGCGATCGCCGCGGACTCGCTCGATGATATGAGGAGCAAGCTCGCCGATCCCGCGATCTGGTGGGTGATGCTCCCGGCCGGCGATCCGACCGAACAGACCGTGATGGCGATCGCCGAGAAGGCCACGCCGGGCACGATCGTGATCGATGGCGGCAACACCTTCTGGAAAGACGATATCCGCCGCGGGCACGCGCTGGCGGAAAAGGGCGTGCATTATGTCGATGTCGGCACATCAGGCGGCGTGTGGGGGCTGGAACGCGGCTTCTGCATGATGATCGGCGGCGCGCAGGAGGCCGTCGACCTGCTCGATCCGATCTTTGATACGCTCGCGCCCGGATCGGGCAGCGTGCCGCGCACCCCCGGCCGGGAAGTTGCCGACGGGGAGGATCCGCGCGCGGAGAAAGGCTATATCCACGCCGGTCGCGTCGGCGCGGGGCACTTTGTCAAAATGGTCCACAACGGCATCGAATACGGGCTGATGCAGGCCTATGCCGAGGGCTTCGACGTGCTGTTCGGCCGCAATGCGCCGCATCTGCCCGAAGATGAAAAGTTCGATTTCAACATGGCCGATATCGCGGAGGTGTGGCGGCGCGGCTCGGTGATTTCGTCCTGGTTGCTCGATCTGAGCGCGGCGGCGCTGGCGAAGGACCATGATCTGTCCAATTTCTCCGGCCATGTCGCGGATTCGGGTGAGGGCCGCTGGACGATCGACGCGGCGATGGAGCAATCGACCCCGGTGGCCGTGCTGACCACCGCCCTGTTCGCGCGCTATCGCAGCCGCATCGACAGCATGTTCGGCGACAAATTGCTCTCCGCGATGCGCTATGGCTTTGGCGGCCATGTCGAGATTCCGCAGTGATGCTGGTGGTCTGCGATGTCGACGGCACGCTGGTCGACAAGCAGAAACGGCTGACTGAGACGACGATCGCGGCGGTTGCGCGGCTGCGCAAGGCCGGCATCCGCTTCACGATCATCAGCGCGCGGCCGATGTCAGGCATGATGCCGCTCGCCGAACGGCTGGCGCTCGATGTGCCGATGGGGGCATTCAACGGTGGCATCATCTTCCGCCGCGACGGCAGCATTGCCGAGCATCACGTGATCCCGGCGGACGTGTCGCGCGGCGTTTTCGATCTGATCGGCGATGCGGCGGTCGATCGGTGGGTGTTCGCTGACAATCACTGGTACGCCTCAACCGATCAGGGCGTGCATGTCGAGCATGAGCGGCTGGCATCGGCGCAGGAGCCGATCATCCGCGACACATTCGACGATCTGCTCGATCGCGCCGACAAGATAACCTTCGTCAGCGACGATGCGGCGCTGCTGGTGGCGCTGGCGGAGAAGGTGAAGCCGTTTGTCGATCGCGCGACGATCGTCCAGTCGCAGACCTATTATCTCGACATCACTGCCCTACCGGCGAACAAGGGCGATGGCATCACCGCGCTGGCCCATGCGATGAATGTGCCGCTGAAGCATATTGTCGCGATCGGCGATCAGGCTAACGATCTCGCAATGTTCGAGCGCGCAGGGCGCTCGATCGCGATGGGCAACGCGACCGATGCGGTGAAGGGCAGGGCGAACGACGTCACCACGGGTAACGACGCGGATGGCGTGGCGCATGCCATCGATAATCTGATTCTCGGGAGAATGATGTGAAGCAATTGGTGGCGTTCGATCTCGACGGCACGCTCGCGGAGAGCAAGCAGGCGATAAAGCCGGACATGGCCGAGGCGCTGGCCGATCTGCTCGGCGTGGCGGATGTCGCCGTGATCTCCGGCGGGGATTGGCCGCAGTTCGACAAACAGGTCGCCTCGCGTCTGCCCGATCGCGCCGATCGTGCGAAGCTGTGGCTGATGCCGACCACAGGCACCAAGCTCTTCACGTTCCGCAACGGGCAATGGTCCCCGGTCTATGCCGAATTATTCTCCGACGCAGAAAAGAAGCAGATCATCGACGCGTTCAACGCCAGTCTCGCCGCGACCGGCTTTGTGCCCGAACAGACCTGGGGGGAGCGGATTGAGGATCGCGGCAGCCAGATCACCTTCTCCGCGCTCGGTCAGCAGGCGCCGCTGGAGGCCAAGGAGAAATGGGATCCGGATTTCGCCAAGCGCAAGGTGATCCAGGCCGATTTACGCATGCGCCTGCCGGGCCTCGCGATCAATATGGGCGGCGCCACCTCGATCGACATCACGCGCGAGGGCGTGGACAAGGCTTATGGCCTGAAGAAATTGCGTGACGAGAGCGGCATCGCGTTGGAGGCGATGATGTTCGTCGGCGACGCGATCTTCCCCGGCGGCAATGATTATCCGGCAAAGGAACTGGGGCTCGATACGGTGCGGGTGCGCGATCCGCAGGATACTTTGGGCGTTATCGCAACGGTGGTTGCGTGCCAGAAATAGGGGAAGTTACCGCCCCTCGGCCATGATCGCCTTCGCGCGATCGTGGAGCCGCTCCACCGCCGCCGCGTGGATGCCGGGCTTCGAGACGATCACGCCGAATGCGCGCGGATCGGGCTTGTTGAAGGTGAGCGGGCCGCCGAACGCATCGCTGATCGCGGCGCCTGCTTCGGCGGCGATCAGCGCGGCGGCGGCGATATCCCACTCATTGCCCCAGCGCAGCGTCGCGACCAGATCGGCGCGATCGTCCGCCACCATCGCCATACGCAGCGCGATCGAATTGGGTTTCTCCACCGCCACCAGATCGCGATCCGCCTTGGGCAATGCGTCGGTGGGTACGCGCGAACCCGGGAAGATGGTGCGATCGCCGGCATGGATCGCGCTGCCGTTGAGCGTCGCGCCGCGGCCCGCGCTCGCGCGCCAGGCTTCGTTCCGCGCCGGCGCGTCGAGCGCGGCGAACAGGACGCGGCCATGCTCGATCAGCGCGACCGACACCGCCCAGCCGGGGCGTCCACGAATATAATCGCGCGTGCCGTCGATCGGATCGACCACCCACACCCGATCGCACGCCAGCCGATCGGGATTGTCTGCGGTCTCCTCGGACAGCCAGCCGGCATCCGGCAGCAGTGCCATCAGGCGTGCGCGCAGCATGGCATCTATATCCAAATCGACTTCGCATACCGGGCTGCCCGGCGTCTTTTCCCAACGCGCGAAATCGGTGCCCCACCGGGCGAGAGCGAGCGCCCCGGCTTCGCGGGTGATGTCCGCCACCGCGTCGGCGAGGCGCGGTTCAGCCACCGGCGACGATCATCCCGTCGATCCGCAGCGTGGGCACGTTGGTGCCATAACGGAACTCAAGATCGTTGGCCGGTGTGAGCTGGCGGAACATATCCTTCAAATTACCCGCGACGGTGAATTCGGCCACCGGCCCGGTGATCTCGCCATTTTCGATCAGGAAGCCCGCCGCGCCGCGACTGTAATCGCCAGTGACGCCGTTCACCCCCTGGCCGATCAATTCGGTGACATAAACGCCGCGCGCGATATCCGCGATCAGCGTTTCCACCGGCACATGGCCCGCATCCATATAGAGGTTGCTGGTCGATACGCCGGGCGCGCCGCCGATGCCGCGCGCGGCGTGGCCGGTGGGCTCCATCCCCAATTGCCGGGCGGACGCGGTTTCGAGCAGCCAGGTTTCCAGCATGCCATCCTCGACCAGCGCGATCGGCGAAACCGGCAGCCCCTCGCCATCGAACGGGCGCGAGCGCAGCCCGTGCGGCCGATGCGGATCGTCACAGATGCGGATGCCTTCCGCGAACACCCGCGTGCCCAGCGCATCGAGCAGGAAGCTCGTCTTGCGCGCGATCGACTGGCCGGAGATCGCGCCGGTCAAATGGCCGAGCAGGCTCATGCCGACGCGCGGATCCAGCACCACGGGCATCGCACCGCTTTCGATGCGGCCGGGATTGAGGCGTGCGACCGCGCGCTCGCCCGCTTCGCGCCCGATCGCCTCGGCGGGTTCGAGCCGGTGGCGGTGCCGGGCGGAGTGGAAGGCGTAATCGCGTTGCATCGCGCTGCCTTCGCCCGCGATCACGCTGGCGGAGGCGCCGAAACCGGTGGTGGCATAGCCGCCGGCGAAGCCATGGCTGGTGGCCAGCGCGATGACGCTGCGCGATGCGCTGGCGCCGCCGCCTTCGCTGTTGGTCACGCCGGCCACGGCACGCGCCGCATCCTCCGCCGCGGCGGCGATCTCGCGCAGCTCGGCGGGCGAGATTTCGCCGCGATCCTCAAGATCGAGCGCGGGTGCCGTGCCGCGCAGCAGCCGTGCTTCGGGGGCAAGACCGGCCCAGCGATCCTCCGGCGCCTCGCGCGCCATCGCGACCGCGCGCTCGACGAGCATGTCCATCGCGTGAGAGGAGAGATCCGAGGTGGAGACGCTGGCCGACCGCTGCCCGACGAATACGCGCAGCCCCAGATCCTCGCTCTCGGAACGGCCCACGTCCTCAAGCTTGCCAAGGCGGACGGAGACTTCGCTGGAGGCGTCGGCGGCGAAAACGGAATCCGCCGCGTCGGCGCCCGCGCGGATCGCGCGCGCTACAATGTCCTGCGCGCGATCCCGCGCCTGATCGGAAGTAAGCATCGTCGAGGACTTAGGGGCAGGGGCGGCCCGACGCTAGAGTTGTATCGACATTCGGCCCGCGCAGATTGCGCAAATGCGCGGGCGATTGCCGGGTCATCCGCGCGGGTCGCTGCTGGCGCGTTCATCGACGTCGGCCAGCACCGCGCGCTTTTCCGCATCGCTCATCGTGGACCAGCGTGCGATCTCGTCGAGTGTGCGGTGGCAGCCGAGGCAAAGCCCGCTCGGCTTGTCCATGATGCACACCAATATGCACGGCGATTCGGGCGCACCGCTCACCATGCGCCATGCCCTTGCTGGCCGGTGAGATGCTCCGCGATGCGGCGGCGCGTCGCGGGGGAGGTGTCTTCGGGCAGCGCGTCGGGCGCGAACCAGCCGGCTTCCGCGATCTCGCGACAGTCTGCTGCGGTGGGGATCACGCCGGGCGGCGCGGTGGCGACGAACACCACCACATGATCGTCCTTCGCCTCGGCGCGGTTGTGATAGATGCCGAGGAGGCCCGTGATCTCGATCTGCGTCAGCCCGATTTCCTCATGCAGTTCGCGCCGGATCGCGGCTTCCGCGTGCTCGCCCCTGTTCACGCCACCACCCGGCAGATACCAGCCGGCGATATAATGGTGGCGCACCAGCGCGACGCGGCCGCCGGGATCGAGCAGCAGCGCGCGCACCCCGAAAGTGCGTGGGCGCATTACCCGCGTGTAGAGCCGCATTGCGCGCCCGGCGATCCGGTAGCGCAGCGCGATCATCGTCAGAGGTCGATCGTGACGCTCAGGAAGCTCGGAACCGGGCCGTTCCAGCCGTCATCGGGCGTGTCATCGCGTGTTTCCTGACGGCGGCTCGGCTGGGGGGCCTCCGCGCGCGGTTCCTTACGGCGACGCTGATCGGCGGCCTGCTCGCGCGGCTCGTCCTTTCGGCGCGGTTCCGGCGCGCGACTTGCGGGGCGCGCCGCTTCCGGCTCGGCGGCGCGTTCGCCACGGCCACGGCGGCGCGGCTTTTCCTCCGGCGCTGGCTGTTCCTCTGCGACGGGCTTCGCAGGCGCGGCGAGGCGCGGAATTTTCTGCCCGGTAAGCTTCTCGATATTCTCGATGTTTTCCGCGTCATCGGGCGCGATGAGCGTATAGGCGACACCCGTCGCGCCGGCGCGACCGGTGCGGCCGATGCGGTGGACATAATCATCCGGATGCCAGGGCGCATCGAAGTTGAAGACGTGGCTCACGCCCTTAACGTCCAGCCCGCGCGCGGCGACATCGGAGGCGACGAGGATGTTGATATCGCCTTGCTTGAAGCGCTCCAGCTCCGCGATACGCGCCGGCTGTTCCATGTCGCCATGAATTTCGCCGGAGGAGAAGCCGTGCTTCTTCAGGCTCTTGTTCAGCTCCCGCACGGTCGTCTTGCGGTTGCAGAAGATGATCGCGGTGCGCATCTCTTCGGCCTGCAACAGGCCGCGCAGCGTATCGCGCTTGTCGAATGCCGATCCCTTCACCGGCACCAGCCATTGCGTGATGTTGGTGTTGGTGGTGGCAGGGCGCGCGACTTCGATCGTCTTGGGATTGCTCAGGAAACGATCCGCCAGCTTCTTGATCGGCGGCGGCATCGTCGCGGAGAACAGCAGCGTCTGGCGGCTGGCGGGCAGCTTGGTGCAGATCGTTTCGATATCGGGGATGAAGCCCATATCGAGCATCCGATCCGCCTCGTCGATGACGAGCAGGTCGCAGCCGGTGAGCAGGATCTTGCCGCGCTCGAACAGGTCCATCAGGCGGCCGGGCGTGGCGATCAGCACGTCGACGCCCTTTTCCAGCGCCTTCACCTGATCGCCCATCTGCACGCCGCCGATCAGCAGCGCCATCGAGAGCTTGTGGTATTTGCCGTATTTCTCGAAATTCTCGGCGACCTGTGCGGCAAGCTCCCGCGTCGGCTCGAGGATCAGGCTGCGCGGCATCCGCGCACGGCTGCGGCCGTGGGCGAGGATGTCGATCATCGGCAACACGAACGAGGCGGTCTTGCCCGTGCCCGTCTGCGCGACGCCGATGATGTCGCGCATCATCAGCACCGAGGGGATGGCCGACGCCTGAATTGGGGTCGGTTCCGTATAGCCGGTATCGGCTACGGCGCGAAGCAGTTCGTCTGACAGGCCGAGATCGGCGAAGCTCATGGCAATTCCGAGAAAGAGCAGTGGGCGCACCCACTGGTCGCCTCGTGCCGCCGGAACGCGATTACGGTGAAAAAGTCAAGTTTTTGTGAGATTCGGTGCTTCGGCGAACCCCGTCGCGACAAGCATCAGCGGCGCGGAACAAGCGTGCGGAATTGCGCGATTTCGCAGCGCGCGCCCGAACGTGAGCGCAATACGTCGCGCCCGGCACAGATCATCCCGTCGCCCGTGCGCTTGATATAGAAGCCGGTGTAGAACTTTAGCGTGGGGCAATCGTCATCCAGCTTGGCGCGCAGGCGGCGCCCGTCGCTTGTCTCCAGATCGACGTCGCCATCGGCCATGCTCGCCGCGACGATCGAATCCGCCGGCACGCATTTCGGTGCCTTTTGCTCGCGCCAGACGATCGGCGGCGGCGGGGCAGGGCGATAGCGCGGGCGCGGCGCGTCCGGCGGCGAATCGGCGCGCGGGATGCGGATCACCATCCGTTCGCGGATGATCACTTGCGTCTGCGCCCATTGCGCGCCGGCGAGATCGCCCACGCCGGGCTCCTGCGCGGACACCAATAGCGGCGCGGCGGCGACAAGCGTCAGTAAGAAGAGAGTGCGATCCGACATAAGCAAATTCGTTTACGCTTTGGCGATGGGATTTGAACGAAGGATGAATTGCATGCGATGAGTGCCCCATGACGCCTGCTCAGACCAGCCTGCTCGAAACGCTTTCCGGCCAGCTTCCGCCACGCGCGATCGTCACCGATCGGGATGTGATCGCCCCGCTCGAAACCGATTGGCGCGGGCGCTGGCATGGCCATGCGCCGCTGCTGCTCGCGCCGGCCTCCACCATCGAGGTGTCGACGATCGTGGCGGCGGCGGCGGCGTTGGGTGTGCCGCTGGTGCCGCAGGGCGGGAATACGTCGATGGTCGGCGGCGCGACGCCCCCCGCTGATGGCAGCGCGGTGATCCTGTCGATGCGGCGGATGAACGCGATCCGCTCGCTCGATGCGGAGGCGGGGCTGGTGGTGGCGGAGGCGGGGGTGATCCTGTCCGATCTGCACAGCGCGGCGATCGAGGCGGGGCGCCGGTTTCCGCTATCGCTCGGCGCGAAGGGGTCGGCGACGATCGGCGGCCTCGTCTCCACCAACGCCGGCGGCACGCAAGTCCTGCGTTTCGGCACAATGCGCGGGCTGGTCGCGGGGCTGGAAGCGGTGTTGCCGGACGGCCAGATTCATGACGGGCTGGCGGCGCTCAAGAAAGACAATCGCGGTTACGATCTCACCCAATTGCTGATCGGGGGCGAGGGGACGTTGGGCATCGTCACCGCCGCGACGCTGCGGCTTGCGCCGGCGGTGGCGGCGCGCGCGGTCGCCTGGGTGGGACTGACGGACCCGGCCGCCGCGCTCGCGCTGCTTCGTCGTTTCCAGCGCGCGAGCAATGATGTGGAGAGCTTCGAGCTGCTGCCGGGCGAGTCGCTCGACGCGGTGTTGCAGCACATTCCCGGCACCCGCGCGCCGCTGACAGGCGCACACCCATGGCATGCGCTGATCGAGGTGACGGCCGCCGATACGACAGGCGAGCCGCCCGCCGCGATCGTGGAGCGCGTGTTGAGCACCGCGCTCGGCGACGGGCTGATCGCCGATGCGACGCTTGCGGCGAGCGAGGCGCAGGCCGATGCCTTTTGGCGCATCCGTGAATCGATTTCCGAGGCGGAGCGCGCGACCGGCCCGGCGGCGCAGCATGACATTTCCGTGCCGATAGAGGCGATGCCACGCTTCATGATCGAGGCCGCCGCCGCCTGCGACGCGCGCTTCCCCGGCACCCATGCGTCTGGCTTCGGCCATTTGGGGGACGGCAACGTGCATTTCCACGTCCGCGCGCCCGCTGGCGTCGACGCGGCACGCTGGTTCGCGGAGGAAGCGCCGGGGGTGACGCGCTTCGTCGATGATCTGGTGGTCGCGGCGGGGGGCTCGATCTCCGCCGAACACGGCATCGGGCAGATGAAGCTGGGCGAGCTGGAGCGCCTCTCCGCGCCCGCGCGGCTGAGCGCGCTGCGGGCGATCAAAGGCGCGCTCGATCCGGCGGGAATCATGAACCCCGGCAAGCTCGTCAAGCCCGCATCACCTCGTTAAGCTTGCACCGCGCGGGCCGTACGAATAGGGCCGCGCGATCCGGGCCGTGCCGGCCCTGTCGAATTGTCGAGACTGGAGAGAATGATGGCGAGTGCGCCGCAGCAGCTTCCGCTTTTTTACAACGGCCTGGAGCCGCTTTCGAGCGAGTTGCACGCCAAATATCGTATCCGGCAGGCGAATGCCGCTCCGTTCCTGCGGAATCAGCATGCCATTCCCGTGACCGTCGAAGAGTTCCCGATGGTGCAGCGCTTCATGCCGATCGTGTTCACCGCCGGCCCGGAAGCAATTCCGATCGCGCTGATGGGCCTGAACGAAGGCGTCAACGTCTTCCTCGATGCGGATGGCAAGCTGACCGAAGACAATTTCTACGTCCCGGCCTATATCCGCCGCTACCCGTTCATGCTCGCCCGGCTGCGCCCGGATGCCGAGGAACTGTCGCTGTGCTTCGATCCGACCGCCGATACCGTCGGCGCGTTCGATGAAGGCGATGCGCTGTTCGAAGGTGCCGAGCCGAGCGAGTTGACGCGTAACATCCTGTCGTTCAACGAATCGTTCGAACAGGCGGGCGCGCGCACAGGCGCTTTCATGCAGGAAATGCGCGAGATGGAGCTGCTGATGGAGGGCGAAGTCTCTATCCAGCACGATGGCTATGAGCAGCCGTTCGTCTATCGTGGCTTCCAGATGGTCAACGAGGAAAAGCTGGTCGATCTGCGTGGCGATCAGCTGCGCAAGATGTCCAAATCCGGCATGTTGCCGTTGATCTATGCCCACCTCTTCTCGCTCGCCCTGATGCGCGATCTTTTCGCGCGGCAGGTTCGCCTCGGCCTGGTGCCGCAACCCAATCTGGTTTCCTGATCTGAAAGGATAATGCGATGGCCCGATCGATGATCGATGTACGTTATTCAAGCGTAGCGATCGCGTTTCACTGGGCCATCGCATTGCTGGTGATCGTCAATCTGATCATTGGCATCGGGCATGATGCGGTGCCGGCGCTGCGTGCGTGGATGCCCGCGCACAAATCCATCGGCATTACCGTGCTGGTGCTGACGCTGGCACGGCTGGCGTGGCGTCTGGGTCATCGCTCGCCCCCGCTGCCGCCGCGGATGGCCGCGTGGGAGCGGAGCGCCACTTATGCCGCCCATTGGCTATTCTATGGGCTGCTCATCCTGCTGCCCCTCTCGGGCTGGATGATGGTCTCATCGCCCGATCGGAAACGGCCGCTCGACTGGTTCGGGTTGTTTGATATCCCGTTTCTTTCGGTGTCGCGCGCCACGGCGCACCTTGGCGGCGACGCGCATGGGATACTCGGCTGGTCGATGCTGGCGCTGGTTGCGATCCATGTCGCGGCGGCGCTGCGCCATCAATTCCTGCTTCGCGACAATCTTATCGCGCGCATGGTGCCGGGATCGGCGCGATAAAAGCGATGGACCGTTGATGGTCCACTTGAAACTAAATCCCGTTGTCATATGTTATTGAAGTACGGCGGCGCGTCCCCCCTTTCGTGACGCCGTATGACACGCCTCTGGCGTGTCTCCTCCCTGAACCTTGGCCACCTCGCGTGTATTCGCGAGGTGGTTTTTTTATGGGGCTATTCCGCCGCGAGCGCGGTGGGGGTGTCGAGCGCTTCGTCGGCCAGCGCGTCGATCGTCGCGCGGACGAGCGAGACGGTCATGTCGAAGCCCGCGCCCGGCTTGTCGAACGCGCGATCGAGATAGAGCGAGCGATCGAGTTCTAATTGTATCGCATGGATATGCGTGGCGGGCTTGCCATGGCGATCGAGGATATGCCCGCCAGGATAAGGCGTATTGCGGATATGGCGCAGCCCCGCCGCCGCGACCACGGCCTCCACGCGACGCATATAGCGCACCGAGCAGGACTGGCCGAAGCGATCGCCGGTGACGATCCGTGCGTTCCCCTCCGTGATCGGTGGCATCGAATGGAGATCGAGCAGCACCGCGCAGCCGAAGCGGGCGTGGGCGCGCTCCAGCGCCTCTTTGAGCGCCGCGTGATAGGGGCGGTGGTCGGCTGCGATCCGGGCGGCGATCTCGTCCCCGGAAAAACGCCGCCGCCATATGTCGCTGACCCGCCCGGTGCGCCGGGGGACGATGCCCAGCCCGCCGCGTACCTTGACGCTGGGGTGGCCGCCTGGCGCACCCTCGTCGACAGCGGGATCACGCTCATGCTCGGCGCGATTGAGGTCGATCCACGCTCGGCCGAGCCGCTGGATGATCAGCGTCTCGCGACCGCGCGCCGCGAGCGCGACCGTATCGACGTGGCGATCCTCCAGCGAGGCCAGCAACTCCACCGGGACGCGCAGATTGGCGCGCAATGCCAGCGGATATTCCCGCCCCGCATGGGGGACGGAAATCACTACCGGGCTTTCGGGCGTTTCGGCGCCGAGGAGGTCGAACGAACTGGTCATTGATGGGCGAACCTATGGCACGTCGCCGTTGGTCGCAACGGGGCGCGCGCAGGTGGAAAATGTTAATGGATTGGGGCATAGTGCCGGCTCCGGACGAGACAGAGCCAGAGGCGAGGACCGACAACCACCAATGATCAGGATTCTACTGGCCGAAGACGATCAGGTGATGCGTGAATACCTTGCCCGGGCGCTGGAGCGTTCTGGCTATGCGGTGTCGGCGGTCGATCGCGGGACGGCGGCGTTGCCGTTGATCGAAACGGAACGATTCGATCTGCTGCTCACCGATATCGTGATGCCCGAAATGGACGGGATCGAGCTTGCGCAGAAAGCGGCGGATATCGCGCCCGAGATGCGCGTGATGTTCATCACAGGCTTCGCGGCGGTCACGCTGAAAGCGGGCAAATCCATGCCGCAGGCGCGCGTGCTGTCCAAACCATTCCATCTGCGCGATCTGGTGATGGAGGTGGACCGCATGTTCGAGGCGGATAATGTGAGCGGCCTCAACTGAATGTGAAACAGGCGCTTGCGCGGTCTGAATCTCCCGGCTAAAGGCCCCACTCCCGTGGGCGTGTAGCTCAGTGGTAGAGCACTGTGTTGACATCGCAGGGGTCGCAAGTTCAATCCTTGCCACGCCCACCATGACAAGCCTCGGAAAGCGTAATGTTTTCCGAGGCTTTTCTGTAAGCCGATGGCGTCAAGCGGGACGCCAAATCGCGCCGGAATATGCCCCGTTTCACCCCGATTTGCCCCCTTCGGTGGGCGTTTTATGGGCACGTGAGGGCACGCTCGTCCGCCGCCGGATTTACGACCTATCTGTAGCTAGCGATTCGAGGGAGCGATCACCGCCCGTCCGGACGTGAGCGCCGCGATCGTGCGAGACGTTCGCTCGAGTCGCGGATCAGCCTTCATCTGCCGATCACAAGTGAAGGAGGGGCCTGCACCTGCCATCGGCACGGCGTTGAGGCTCGTGTCGCGAAACTAGCGGATCCGAGACATGCCTATGACGCGCCGCCGAGGACAGGCGCCGAACCGGGGGGAAGCGGGAAAGTAGCTCGAGCCGCTGAATTACCCATTCGCGGCATCAATTTTCCGTGATGAAATCATCCACCAGTCGGCCGAATTCATTCGGCATCTCGATGTTGCTCAGGTGAGCCGTATCCAGCATTCGCAATTGCGCGTGCTGGATCGCGTTTGCGAGGAACGTTGCTTGATCAGGAGGTGTAGCCGGATCACGCGATCCGCCGATAACAAGCGTCGGCAGCGAAATCGCGCCAACGCTGCCGCGCTGGTCCATATCGCGGATGGCGGCGCAGGCGGCCGTGTAGCCGATCGGATCGGTATCGAGGAGCATCCCCAGAATGCGCTGCGGCTCTGCCGATCTTGCCTGAAATTCCGGGGTGAACCAGCGTTCGACGACGGCACTGGCGATGGCCGCCATGCCACTGGACTTTACAAGCGCGATCCGGGAATCCCAGCTTTCCGGCGGCCCCATATAGGCCGAGGTATTGGCGAGCACCAAATGCCGCACGCGAGCCGGTGCGGAAAGGCCAAGCCACTGGCCGACCATGCCGCCAAGCGACAGACCGACGAAATCGCATTGCTGGATGCCAAGGTGATCCAGCACCGCCAGCGCGTCCGCGCCGAGACGCTCGATCCCGAAGCCGATCGGCGTGACATCCGACCGGCCGTGCCCGCGCATATCATAGCGGATGACGAAACGATGCTTCGACCAGGCCGCGATCTGATCGTCCCACATGGTGAGATTGGTGCCGAGCGAATTGGCGAGCAGCAAGGCGGGCAGATCGCGATCACCGGCGGTCTGCCAGAATATGCGGCAGCCATCGTCGGTACGAAACTCTCCGCTCGTCATTGTCAGACCCTCTCCAGAGCGAGCGCCAGCCCCTGGCCGACGCCGATACACATCGTCACCAGCGCGCGCCGTGCGCCGCTGGCCTGCAAGGCGCGGGATGCCGTTATCGCCAATCGCGCACCCGAAGCGCCAAGCGGATGGCCCAATGCGATCGCCCCGCCGTGTGGATTTACGGCGTCGGACGCCGGATCGACCCCAAGCAGGCGAAGCGAGGCGATTACCTGAGCGGCAAAGGCTTCGTTAAGCTCGATCACGTCGAAATCGCCGATGGTAAGACCAAGTCGGTCCATGAGCTTTTGCGACGCCGGGACCGGCCCCATGCCCATCACGCGGGGGGGCACGCCGGCGCTGGCCAGCCCGAGAATCCGCGCGCGCGGCACAAGGCCCGCTTTGTCGGCCGCGGCCGGCGAGGCGACGAACGCGACGGCGGCACCGTCGTTTATTCCGGACGCATTGCCGGCCGTCACCGTGCCGTCGGACGTAACCACCGGCTTCAGCTTTGCCAGTTGCTCCAGCGTGCTGGCCGGACGCGGATGCTCGTCAGCGGAAACCACGCCCCGATCGCGCGGCAACGGCACATCGCACAATTCGTCTGCGAACCACCCGGCTTCGATCGCGCGACCGGTGCGCTGCTGGCTTTGCAGCGCGAAGCGATCCTGATCCTCGCGCGTGACATGATGCTCGCGCGCGACGTTTTCCGCCGTCTGCGGCATGGTTTCGGTGCCATAAAGCGCCTTCAGCGCCGGATTGACGAAGCGCCAGCCCATGGTGGTGTCTTCCAGCGCCATGTCGCGCCCCCAGGGCTTGCCGGATTTGCCCATGACGAAGGGCGCGCGCGTCATGCTTTCGGCGCCACCAGCCAAAGCAAGCCCCATCTCGCCGGATGCGATGGCGCGCGCAGCCACCCCGATCGCGTCCGCTCCGCTGGCGCAGAGGCGGTTGACCGTCATGCCGGGCACCGTGTCGGCTATTCCGGCCAGCAGGCTGGCCATCCGGGCAATGTTGCGATTGTCCTCGCCCGCCTGATTGGCGCAACCCAGATATACGTCTTCGATCGTCGACGGATCGAGGCCCGGATTACGCGCCAGCAGCGCGCGAATTGCCACAGCGGCCAGATCGTCGGGCCGCACATCGGCCAGCGCGCCGCCATAGCGACCAAACGGCGTGCGGATGCCGTCACACAGCAGAACTTCGGTCATGCCGCCACGCCTTCGCCCAGCGCGAAGCCGGCACCCGTCGCGGCGCGAACCTGCTCCAGCGACACACCGTCGGCGAGTTCCAGCAGGGTGAGCCCGCCATTGCGCTTATCGCAGGCGAAAACGCACAGGTTGGTGATCACCATGTCCACCACGCCCTTGCCGGTCAGCGGCAGGGAGCAGCGCTCCAGCACCTTGGGCGAGCCATCCTTGGCTACGTGATCCATGACGACGACGACGCGCTTGACCCCGGCAACCAGATCCATCGCCCCGCCCATGCCCTTCACCATCTTTCCCGGGATCGTCCAATTGGCGAGATCACCGTTGGCGGCCACCTCCATCGCGCCCAGCACGGTGAGATCGATGTGGCCGCCCCGGATCATCGCGAAACTGTCCGCCGAGGAGAAAAAGCTCGATGTCGGCAACTGGGTGATGGTCTGCTTGCCGGCGTTGATCAGATCGGGATCGACTTCATCGGCATAAGGGAAGGGGCCCATGCCCAGCATCCCGTTTTCCGATTGCAGCGTGACGGGCATGCCGGCGGGAATGTAGTTCGCCACGAGCGTCGGGATGCCGATGCCGAGATTGACGTAATAGCCGGGACGCAGTTCCTGCGCCGCGCGGGCGGCCATTTGTTCGCGCGTCCAGCCGGTCATTTCAGGAATCCTTCCGTTCGCGCACGGTCAGCTTCTCGATGCGCTTTTCGTTGATGGTGCTGAGCACCACCCGATCGACATAAATGCCGGGGGTGTGGACGCAGTCGGGATCGAAGGTGCCGGCGGGCACGATCTCCTCCACCTCGACCACGGTGACCTTGCCCGCGGTGGCCATGTTCGGATTGAAGTTACGGGCGGTCTTGCGGAACTGGAGGTTGCCTTCCGGGTCCGCACGCCACGCCTTGATGATCGACAGATCGGCGCGCAGCCAGGTTTCGCGCACATATTCGTCGCCGTCGAACATTTCGATGGGCTTGCCCTCGGCCACCACGGTGCCGACCCCGGTGCGGGTGTAGAACGCGGGGATGCCCGCGCCGCCCGCGCGAATACGCTCCGCCAGCGTTCCTTGCGGGTTCAGCTCCAGCTCGAGTTCGCCGGACAGATATTGCTGTTCGAACAGCTTGTTCTCGCCGACGTAGGACGAGATCATCTTCTTCACCTGGCGGGTTTCCAGCAGCATCCAAAGACCGAAGCCATCCGCCCCGGCATTGTTCGAGACGATCGTCAGGTTCTTCACGCCCGCCGCGCGAATTTCCGGGATCAGGCTTTCCGGATTGCCCGACAGCCCGAAGCCGCCGGACATGATCGTCATGCCGTCGAACAACAGGCCGTCGAGCGCGGACCGGGGGTCGGGATAGATCTTGCTGGTCATCACGCTGCCTTCAACCAAGATCGCCGCCGGCAACGGGAAGAGTAGAGCCGGTGATGTAGCTCGCCTCGTCGGAGGCGAGGAATAGGATCGGCGCGACCTGTTCGTCGATCGTGCCGTAACGGTGCATCAGGCTGGACGAGATCGTCTGATCGACGATGGTCTGATACCAGCTTGCTTCCTGCTCGGATTGCGGCGCGCTGTTGCGCGGCACGCGGCGCGGCGGGGCATCCGTGCCGCCCGGCGCGGTGGCGACCACGCGGATGCCGTGTTCGGCATATTCGAACGCGAGCGACTGGGTGAGGGCGTTCACGCCACCTTTCGCCGCCGCATAGGGAACCCGGTTAAGCCCGCGTGTCGCGACCGACGAGACGTTGACGATCACGCCGCCGCCCGCCGTCAGCATATGCGGCAGGACGGCGTGGCAGCACCACAATGTCGGGAAGAGCGAACGGCGCACCTCCGCCTCGATCTCATGCTCGGCATATTCGGCATAAGGCTTGGCCCAGATCGTGCCGCCGACGTTGTTGACCAGCACGTCGATCCGGCCAAAGGCGTGGATCGCGTCCTGCATCGTCGCGACGGCGCCGGCATGGGTTTCAAGATCATGATTGACGGCGATCGCCCGGCCGCCGCTCGATACGATGGCGTCGGCAACCTCGGCGACAAAGCCCGCACGGTCGGCCAGCACGACCGCCGCACCCTCCGCCGCGGCGCGCGTGGCGACTCCCGCGCCGATGCCCTGCGCGGCGCCGGTGACCACCATCACCTTGTTCGAGAAGCGGTCCGGGCGGGTCATATGTGATAGATATCAATGACCTGATGGATATAGTCGTTCTTGAGCACGACCTTCTTCCTCAGGATTTTCGGTGCTTCGCCCGATACGTCGAGCGAATAGAATGACGTGCCGAAGAACTGGTGGGTCGCCTGGTTGCGATGGGCCAGCGTGTTCCAGTTGAAGCGCACTTCCACCGTATCACCCGGCGCATCGAGGATTTCGACGTTGTTGATCGCGTGGTTCGTGCGCGGCTCCGGCATGGTCGCGCTCGAACGCTCGGTGCGGATGCGGAACACCCGATCCTCCAGCCCCTGACGATCGGGATAGTAGATCAGCGAAATCTCGCGATGCGGATCTTCGACCAGCTCGTCGTCATCGGTCCATGCCGGCATCCAGAATTCGGCGCCGGGAGCATAGCATTCCAGCCATTCGTCCCACTGCCGGTCGTCGATCAGCCGCGCTTCACGATAAAGGAAGGCGCAGATCGCCTGATAGTCGCTGCTCATTCCGCCGCCTCCGCCAGGACCGCTTCGTCCCGGTCGATCGCTTCCAGCATCGCCCGCGCCCAATATTCGTGCTGCCGCACGAACAGGCCCTCGTCCTCGCTGCGTTCGCTGCTGAGCAGCGGGTTCATGCCCATGATGCGGGCATTCTCATCGGGGCCGGCGATCCAGCGGGTCGCGCCACGGCTGAGGTCGTTCCACAAGCTGCCGGCACCTTCATATGACGACTGGCAGGAACGGAACTCCTCAAGATCGTCCGGCGTGCCCATGCCGCTGACATTGAAGAAATCCTCATATTGCCGGATGCGCGTGGCGCGAAGCTCGTCGCTTTCGCCCTTCGGCGCGAAGCAATAGATGGTGACTTCGGTCTGGTTGACGCTGATCGGCCGCACGACGCGGATCTGCGTCGAGAACTGATCCATCAGGAAGACATTCGGATAAAGCGCGAGGTTGCGGCTCTGGCCGACGATCACGTCGGCGCGCTGCTTGCCGACCCGTGCCTCCAGCGCATCCTTCTGCGCCCATACGGGGCGCACTTCGGGATTGAGGACATCGGTCCACAACATGATATGGCCGTTCTCGAAGCCATAGACGCCCGCACGGCTTCTGGACCAGCCGGCGGCATCGACGGCCTTCGTCCAGCCCTTCGCCTCGACCGCCTTGCTGGCTTCCTTCGCGCGATGGCTCATCGTCGCGGCATAATTATAGTGGACCGAGCTAACGTGATAACCGTCGCACCCATTCTCCATCTGGAGCTTCCAGTTGCCGTCGAACGTATAGGTCGAGCTGCCACGGAGCACTTCCACGCCCTCTGGCGCCTGATCGACGATCTGGTCGATGATCACGCGGGTTTCGCCGAGATAGTCGGCGAGCGGCATCGCATCGGGATTGAGGCTGCCGAACAGGAAGCCGCGATAGTTCTCGAAACGCGCCACCCGCGCCAGATCGTGCGAACCATCGGTATCGAAGTTCGCGGGATAGGCGCCGGTGCTCTCGTCCTTGGCTTTCAGCAGCTTGCCGTCGTTGGTGAAGCTCCAGCCGTGGAACGGACAGGTCAGCACGCGGCGCTTGCTGCCGCGCTTGCGGCGGCACAGCATGGCGCCGCGATGCGAACAGGCATTGACGAAGGCGTTGAGCGCCTCATCCTTGGTGCGCGTGATGATGACCGGCACCCGGCCGATCCAGGTGGTGAAATAGTCATGCACCGCCGGAATCTGGCTCTCATGGGCGAGGTAAACCCAATTGCCCTCGAAGATGTGCTTCATCTCCAGCCCGAAGAGATCGGGATCGGTGAAGATGTCGCGGCGGCAGCGGAATATACCGTTGGCCGGATCGTCAACCACCGCAGTCTGGATACGTTCGCGCAGTGACATGGTCATGGCGTCTCTCCCGAAGAATTCGCGCTCAGTCGACGGCCAGGCGGTGACGCGCCGAGAAGCTTTCGCCTTCAGGTGTCGCCGCGCGCTGCAACTGGAAATCGAACGCGATATAAGCGGTATCACCCTGCCGGCTCGGCACGGGCAGCAATCCCTCACGCGTCGCGAAGGCGAAATCATCCTCGGCAAACGGATCGTCGCCGAAATTGATCTGCGTGGTCAGCGTCCGATAGCCCGGCGCCTCGAGGAAAAAGTGGACGTGAGCGGGCCGGTTGCCGTGACGCCCCAGCGCCATCATCAGTTGCTCGGTCGCGCCGCCCGGCGGCACGCTGTAGCCGTTGGGCATCTTTGACTGGAAGGAATAGCGCCCGTCGGCCCCCAGCTTGATCCGGCGACGATTGTTGAACGGCGTCTGCTCACCGGTGGGATCGAAATGCGAATAGAAGCCCTTCGAATTGGCATGCCAGACATGGAGAATGGCGCCCTCGACCGGTTCGCCGTCCGGTCCCGTCACGCGGCCCGTCATGCGCAGCGTGCCGGTGTCGTCGGGATCCTGCGTCAGGTTCGCATCGCCCTCGACCAGTGGCGCGCCTTCGACATAGAGCGGGCCTTCGATGGTGCGCGGGGTGCCACCGGAGAGCCCGGCCGCGGCATCGCGTGCGTCCATGAGGAGGTCCATGAAATGCTCCAGGCCAGTGCCCGGCGCGATCAGGCCGAACTCGCCGGCGCCATCCTGAAGATATTTGACCGCAAGCCAGAACTCGCTCTCGGTAATATCGTGGCGCACGATCACGTTCATGGTCGCTTCCAGCAGATCGCGCAGGATCACCTTCAACCGCGGATTGCCGGTGGGGCTGTCGACGCCCGTGGCGCGATCAAGCAGTTGCTGGACCGCAGGGGTCTTTACGAAATTCACGTCCATAATCTCTCTCCCAATGGGTAAGCAGCCGCTGTGCAGCTCAGCTATCGTCGTCGTGTATCGATGAAGGGTGGCGATTGAGCGGGGTCACCGCGATTTCCATGAAGGGGAACAGCGGGAGCGTGCTGACCAGATCGTGCAGTTCCTGCGCATCGGCGACGTCGAAAATGCTGATGTTCGAATACTGGCCCGAGATCCGCCAGATATGGCGCCACTTGCCCTCGCGCTGGAGGTGCTGGCTGCGTTCCTTCTCGACGCGTTTCAACTCATCGATGCGGAGCGGATTAGCGTCGTGCGGAATGCGGATATCCATGCGGACATGAAACAGCATCGGTCAGGCCTTTCCGGCAGGAGTGAGGGGATGGATCGACTTGCGCGCGCCATCGCGGCGGAAGAACGCAAGCTTGTCGGCATCGATCGCGACACCGATTCCGGGGCCCGACGGCACCTCGACCGCGAAATCGCGATATTGCAGCGGCACTTCGAGAATTTCCTCGGTCAGCAATAGCGGGCCGAACAGCTCGGTCTGGAACTGAAGCTGCGGAAACGTGGCGAAGACATGGGCGGATGCCGCCGTCGCGACGCCGGCTTCCAGCATCGTGCCGCCATAGAGCGCGATGCCGGCGGCATCGGCGATGGCCCCGACCTTGATCGCGCCGAACAGGCCGCCCGATTGTTGAATTTTCACCGCGAATACGTCGGCGGCGGCATGGCAGGCATAATCGAACGCGACGTTGGGGCCTTTCAGCGCCTCGTCCGCCATCACCGGCATGGCGAAATGCCGCGTCAGCCGCGCCATCGCGGCACGCTGGTGATGCGCGACGGGCTGTTCGACGAGGTCGCAGCCCGCATCCTCCAGCATCGCGATGCCGCGCATGGATTCGCTCTCGCTCCATGCCTGATTGACGTCCACCCGCACGCTGGCCCGATCGCCAAGCGCGGCCTTGATCGCCGCGACATGGGCAACGTCGTCGATGATGGCGCGCTTGCCGATCTTCAGCTTGAAGATGTTGTGCCGCCGCGCCGCGAGCATCTGTTCGGCCTCGGCGATGTCGGCCTGGGTGTCGCCGCTTGCCAGCGTCCACGCGACCGGCAGCCGATCGCGGCGCCGTCCGCCAAGAAGCTCGCTCAGCGGCAGGCCGGCGCGCTTTGCCTGCGCATCGAGCAGCGCGGTTTCGACCGCGCACTTCGCGAACATGTTGCCGACCACCGACTTGCCGATCTGGTCCATCAGCAGGGCGGGGCGGGTGGCATCGGCGTTCAGCAGAAGGGGGGCGATATAGGTATCGATGGCGAGCTTGATGCCTTCGGGACTTTCATCGCCGTAGCTCAGCCCGCCGATCGTGGTCGCTTCGCCCAGGCCGATCACGCCGTCGCTACATTGCAACTGAAGTATGACCAAGGTTTGCCGATACATCGTCGACATGGCCAGTACGTGTGGTCGGATCGTTGGCACGTCGACCAGAATTGCTTCAACGGCTTCGATTATCGTCACGTTCCAGCCTCTCGCCCGAGAAATGAGCAATCTCGGTATGGCGACGATACTATCCCTTGGCGGCACGCCTGAAAAAGACTATCTCCGGTTCATTCTATACCGTCAGGGTATGGCGAGAGCATGCTCGACCTACGTCATCTTCGTTATTTCATTGCGGTCGCCAGCGAACGCAGCTTCACGCGCGCGGCGGAGGTGCTCCATATGGCACAGCCACCGCTCAGCCGGCAGATTCAGCAGATCGAGGAGATTATCGGCGCCACGCTGATCGATCGCGACAAGCGCCCGCTCGAACTGACGCCGGCGGGCAGATTGTTCCACGAGCAGGCCCTGCAAGTGGTGCAGCGGATGGTGCAGTTGCAAAAGGCGATGGAGAGTTTCCTCGCGGCAGAGCGCCGCCGTCTCAACGTCGGTTTCGTGCCATCGACGATTTATGCCCGCCTGCCCGATATCATCCGCACTTTCCGGGCGGTCGCGCCCGATGTCGATATCAACCTTGAGGAAATGACCAGCCTCGAACAGGCCAGCGCACTGAAGGAAGGCCGGATAGATATCGGCTTCGGGCGCATTCGTGTCGATGATCCCGTGCTCGAACAAATGGTTCTGCGGCTGGAGCCGATGGTGCTCGCCATGCCGTTGCGCCATCCGCTGGCGGCGGGCGATCGACCGATCTCCCTCGCGCAACTCGCGGGATATCCGCTGATCATCTACCCCCGCGCGCCGCGCCCGAGTTACGCCGACATGGTGCTGGCGTTGCTGCGCGAACATGATGTCGAACCGGGCGAGATTCGCGAGGTAAAGGAAGTGCAGACCGCGATCGGGCTGGTCGCGGCGGAATCGGGCCTGTGTCTGGTTCCCACATCGGTGCAGCGGCTGGGGCGATCGGACGTGGTCTATCGCGAACTCGTCGAGGAGGCCGCTTCCCCGATCACGATGAACATTCGTTCGGGCGATCGATCGACCGTCCTGCTGACGATGGCGAAGGTGATCGCGCAGGTCTATCGCGACTGGGATTGGCCGGTGCCGGCGGTGTTGACGGAGTTCATCGGCCCGGAGCCGCGGCCGTTCACGATCTGAACTATCGTCGTCCGTCCGCCAGCCGCATCAGGACAAGCGCCGATAGCTGCGCCCGCTCCACCAGACTATCGACGACCATGAATTCGCGGGCCGAATGAATCGCCCCGCCGCGCACGCCCATCGTATCGATCACCGGCACCCCGCATGCCGCGATATTGTTGCCGTCGCAAACCCCGCCCGAAGGCTGCCAGTCCAGTTTCTGACCTAGCGCCGCGCCGCAATCCCGGACGAACGAAAACAACTCCTCCATATTGCGGGTGATGGGGCGGGGCGGCCTCGTGAAGCCGCCGTGCAAGCGGATCAGCACCTCATGACGGTGCGAGACGGCGGCGATCGCCGTGCGCAGCGCCTGCGACGCGCGCTCCTGATCGTCGGGCCCGCGCGGGCGCATATTGACGTGCAATGTCACGTCATCCGGCACCACGTTGTTCGGGGAGCCACCTTCGATCCGGGCCGGGTTGACGGACAGTCCGTCGCTCCGCGCATCGGCGAGGATCAGCGCGAGTTCGGCCGCCGCCAGAAGCGCGTTGCGCCCATCGGCGGGATTGCGACCGGCATGGGCCGAGCGCCCCGAAACGTGCAGCGCGAAATTGCCGTTGCCGGGCCGCGACGATGCGAAGGCGCCTTCGACGGTTTGCGCCGGCTCATAGGTGAAGGCCGCGCGCTTGCCCCGCGCGGCTTGGGCAAATAGCGGCGCCGACCCGCCGGAGCCGATCTCCTCATCGGCATTGATGATCACCTCATAGCCGAGCCGCCTCGCGGAGCTGGATTGCTCAACCGCCGCAAGTGCGGCCAGCATGACCGCGATCCCGCCCTTCATGTCGGCCACGCCGGGGCCGTTCACGATCCCGTCCGCCGAGACGGCCGAAACCTGTTGAAAGGGATGATCCGCGCCAAAGACGGTATCCATGTGCCCGGTCAGCAGAAGCTGCAGCGGCGCATCTGGCCTTACGCGCAGATGCAGGTTGCGCCCCAATTGCCCCTCTGCCGCGCCCGCCGCCCGTTGATCGGCGGCGTCCAGCAGTTTCAGCTCGCCCGGCAACACCGCGAACGCGTCGGCAAGCTCGCCGGCCATCCGCGCCAGACCGTCGAGATTGCGCGAGCCTGAATTGATCGCCGACCAGCGCAGGGTGTGCGCCAGCAAGGGGGCGTGGCCCAGGCTTTCCAGCGCGGTCTGCTCCCGGGAGGCAAGGGCCATCATTGCGCGGGGCGCAGGCCGGGTATCGTGCCTCCGTCGATTTGTTGGGCCTCAAGGCTCGCCACGGGCCACGCGCAATAATCCGCCGCGTAATAGGCGCTGGGGCGATGATTGCCGGAGGTGCCGACACCGCCGAACGGCGCGGCGGACGATGCCCCGGTCGTGGGGCGGTTCCAGTTGACCACGCCCGCGCGCGAGGCCGCCCAGAATCGATCGTAGAGCGGTTGATCGCCGCCGATGAGAGCCGCCGCGAGACCAAAACGCGTCGCATTGGCGGCGGCCAGCGCGGCATCGAAATTCTCGACGCGGATCACTTGCAGCACCGGGCCGAAGATCTCCTCGTCGGGCACCGACAGGCCGGTCACATCGATGATCGCCGGGGACAGCAGCGGCGTGTTCTCGCGCAGCCGCCGGAGCGGCAAAATCACCTGTCCACCCGCCGCGACAAGCCTTTGCCACGCCTGCTCGACTCGCTGAGCGGCGACCATGTCGACCACCGGCCCGATATATGGCGCAGGCTCCTCGAACGGACCCCCGGCAATCACGCGTGCGGCCAGACCAGCTACCGCCGCGAGGAGCGCTTCGTTGCTCGGCCCGACAATCAGGCGCCGCGCGCAGGTGCAGCGCTGGCCGGCCGAAATGAAGGCCGACTGGACGATCAGCGATGCCGCATTGTCGATGTCGCTCGCCGGGACGTCCCAGGCGATCAGCGGGTTATTGCCCCCGGCCTCGATGGCGAGAATTCGATCCGGCCGATGGGCGAAGGCCTCGTGCAGCGCAAGCCCGGTGGCTGAAGACCCGGTAAACAGGAGACCGTCGATCCCGTCATGCCTCGCAATTGCGCGACCCGTATCGGCGCGGCCCTGCGCGAGCACCAGCACATCGTCTGGCAATCCGGCTTCGCGCCATAGCGCAGCCATCAGCTCGCCACTGGCTGGCGTCAGTTCGGAAGGCTTGAAAACCACGGTGTTACCCGCGAGCAGCGCCGGCACGATGTGCCCGTTGGGCAAATGCGCGGGGAAGTTATAAGGCCCGAGAACCGCGAGGACGCCATGTGGCTTGTGGCGAACGGCCTGGTGCGCGCCAGCCACTTCGCCGTGCCGCTCTCCGGCGCGATCGGCCTGCGCCGCGATCGAGATCGCGACCTTGGCCGCCACCGAGGCTATTTCGGTCCGCGCCTCCCAGATGGGTTTGCCGGTTTCGCGCGCGATGGTCGTGGCGAACGTCTCCGCATTCGCTTTCACCGCATCGGCATAGTGGGTGGCGATCGCGACGCGCTCGGCAAGCGGGCGCAGCGCCCAATCGGCCTGAACGCGCCGCGCACGGGCGACGGCCGCGTCCACGTCCGCATCATGCCCTTCCCACACCACCTCGCCGGTCATCGGGTCGATGGAAGTCCAACTGGCCACCGTCATCATCCTATTTTCCTGCGGTTACGTGGCGAACGAGATCGCCCGCCGAGCATTTGAGCGCGGCGGCGGCCTCCGCCGACACGACGAGTCCGTCATCGTCGACAGCCGCCTTCACGCGCACGATGCGAAAATCGCCAAGCCGGGTGGATGCGACCAACCGTTCGGCGGCGAGAGGGTCCGGCGAGCCGATCCGCAGCGCCGCCTCCGCGCTATCCGCGACCGTTCGGATCCGGGCCAGCGGCGCGATCACCTGCGGCCCGGCATCGAACACATCGATATAGTTTTCGAAGCGAAAGCCTTCTTCCGTCAGCATCGCCATGGCGATGGCGCTGGTATCGTGGGGCTTGCCGATACAGGCCCGCGCATCTTCGGGAAGCAGATCGAGGTAGATCGGAAATTTGGGCATCAGATTGGCGATGAATTCCGCGCCTTTGGTAGCGCTGACCCGATCGGCGCTGGCGAAATCCATGCGGAAGAACTTCTCGCCGACCGCGGACCAGAAGGGGTTGTCGCCCTGCTGATTTTGCCAGCCGCGCATTTCGGCGATCACCCGGTCGGCGAAAAGCGCGGGGAAGCAGGCCATCAGCATATAACGCGCGCGCGCCAGGAGGCGCCCCGCGCCGCCCTTGCGCAGATCCGGCCGCACCGCGAGCGTGCCGATCTCGGTCAGGCCGGTATAGGCGTTCGAGAGATTGAGCACCGTGCAGTCGAGGTCAAACCCGATCTGCGAGCTGTGATTGACCAGCCGATCGACATGATAGGAGAAGAAACCGAACGGATGGCCGATTTGTGGATAGACCGCCGACACGCCGAGCAGCGTGCCCGTTTCGGCGTCTTCGAGGGCCATCAGATATTGCGCGTCCTGCCGCGATGCCGTGCCGGCGAAACTGGCGACGGCGGCCTCGATCTTGGCCGAAAGCGTATCCCGATTGGCCGGAAAGGTTGTCATTCCCGGCCCCAGCGCTTCCGCCAGAGCGAACAGCGCGTCGATGTCGTCCGTCTTTACAGGCCTGACAATCCACACTGGCCGTGATCCTTCAAAAAATCGGTGAGGAGAGGGCGCCTTCGACGTGACGACGCCCTCTCGCTCAAGTCAGGGCCTGTAGGTCAGCGACAGGCCGATCGTCCGCGGACGCTGGGACTGCTGCTGGAACAGGGTCGATGCGATATTGTCGCGGCGGTTGATCAGGATGTCCTGCTCGCCGAGCAGATTGTTGACGAACAGCGAGGCGTCCACCGCCTCGTTGATCTTCATGCCGACGCGTGCATTGACCATGTGCGTTTCCGGCGTGACGCCCCAGGCTGGATCCGAGCCGGGAATGCGCGGATCGAGAAACGTCGTGAGCCGTCCCTTGCTGGCATATTGATAGTCGGCGCGAATATAGCCGCGATTGCTTCCGATCGGGAAACGATACTCCGCCGAAGCGGTGCCCTGCCAGGGCGGAGCGGCGAAGGCGGGCTGGTTGCCGATGCCGTCGCCGGCCACAACCATCGGAACGCCGTTCGTCGCCAGCAACGTTTCCGTGAACGCCGCGTCGGTATATCCGAGCGTGAAGCCCAGCGTGAGGCCGTTCGTGGGCTTCACGTTGAGCGACATGTCGAAGCCGCGGCTGCGTGCCTTGCCCTGGTTCGCGATATAGCCAAGCCCGCAGGTGGCGAGCAGCACGCGCTGTTGGATGTTGTCCCAGTTGATCTGATAGACGCTCGCATCAAACGACACGGCGCCGTTCAGGGCTTTGCCCTTCGCGCCGAGTTCGTAGCTCCACACCGTATCCGACTTGTAGGATGCGGGCGAGGATTTGAGCCCCAGCGACGCCAGATCCGCCGCGCAGCTGTTGCCGCCCGAAGTGGGCAGGCCGGGATTGATGCCGCCGATACGGAAGCCCTTCGCGGCGGACGTATAGAACAACAGATTGTCTGTAGCCTGGAAGTTCAGCCCGAATTTGGGCGTAACCGGCGATTCCTTGATGGAGCCGCTCGCCCGGGGAACACTGTCCGCGCCCGGACCGGCCTGAACGTTATCGAACACGTGCTTGGTCGAAGATACTCGCACGCCGGTCGTGAACGTCAGTTGATCGGTGATCTTGTAGTTTACGTTGGCGAAGCCGGCGATCTGCTCGTCGGTGGACCGGGAATTGTTGAGGAGAACGATATTGCCGTTAAGCGCGCCGAACGGGCCGGCCACCGCCGCGGGGCCAAAAGTGCTCGCGACGATGTCGTTCCAGCGATTGTCCGTATTGAGCTGATTGTTGGTCTGTTTCGCCTTGGTGTAAAAAGCCCCGACAACCCAGCTGAAGCGCGCATCATTGTCGGTCGATTGCAGGCGAACTTCCTGCGTGAACACCCTTTGCGTATTGTGCATATCGCCAAGGCCGACCTGATTGGGATAGATCGGATAGGGATTGCGCGGGCGCGTGATGATTAACTGGTGGAATGAGGTGTAGTCGAAATTCGCCTGTGTCTTGCGATCGAGGTAGGACGTGTTCGACGTGATTTTCACCGGGCCGGCATCCACCTCGACATCGAGCGCCGGAATGTAGAATTCGTCATGCGAACTTTCGGCGATCGGATTGCCGTTGAGGAAAATCCCCTTGCTCGGATTGGACACGATCGCCGGATTGGAGAAGCGCGACCAGAAATTCCCGGAATCGTTGGTATCGACATTCTGATAGAAGATCGACGGTGTGATGGTGACGGCGGACGAGGGCGCAAAGGTTACCGCGCCGCGCACGACATAGGCGTCCGCGCTGTTCGCGTTCTTCTGAACCACCGATTGGTTGAACGAGCTTACCCGATCGACCCAGCCGCCATCGTGGCGATATTGGGCGCTGAACCGGAAGCCGAGAACATCATTGACGATCGGGCCGCCGACAGCGCCGCCGATTTCGTAAGACGGGGCGCCATGTTCCGTCGCGGCTACCTCGGCTTTGCCGAAGCCGGAATAATCCGTGAGGCTGGGCTTGGGGAGGATGAACCGCACCGCGCCGCCCTGCGAGCCGGCGCCGAACAGGGTTCCCTGCGGTCCGCGCAGAACCTCCACACGGTCAAGATCGAACACCTGCGGGAAGGGGTTGAACGACGAGAAGCCAAGCCCGCGAACCTGGATCGGCGTGTCATTCAGGTAAATCGCCGTGGTGGCGGCGCCGCCGCTTGCCTGGATGCCGCGAATGGCGATCTGGGTGGTGTTGCCGAAACCGGATTTGGCGAAACGCAGGCCAGGGGTCAGACGGCTGATGTCTTCGATGCTCTTGACGCCCTGACTGTCGAGCGCGGCCTGCGAATAAGCGGCGATCGAGAGCGGAACCTTGCTGAGCGTTTCTTCCTTGCGGGTAGCGGTAACGACGATTTCGGTGGAGTCATCACTCGGATTGGCGGCCGCTGCGGGAGCCGCGGAGGTCTGCGCCTGTGCGTGCGAGCACATCATCAGGATTACGACGCTCGTGGTGCCGAGGAACTTCGGTATATTCTTCGAATTACACATTTTACTTCCCCCTTTGAGATTGTGCCAAATTTTGAAAAGCCGTTATAAGTTTTTGTAAATTGAGCCGTTTTTCATGATGAGATCGAAGTTCGCGTCTGGCCGCGCGATCAGGTCGATCTGTTCCAGCGGATTGCCCCGGACGATCAGCAGATCCGCCCAGGCGCCGGCCCGGATCACGCCGAGCGGAGCCTGGCGATACGGATTGCGAGGCCCGCTCATCGCCAGCAGCGCCGCATTGCCCGAGGTTGCGATCCGCAGCGTCTCCGCATTGCCGAACACCTGCGCGAACCGCGTGAGCATGATATTCTCGGTCAGGCGGCCGGGCGGCTGAAACAAGAGATCGGTGCCAAAGGCGACCTTCACGCCATGCTTCTTCGCCAGTTCGAGCGCAGGCTTCCAGCTGCCCACCATTCCGGTCGACGTGACCTTTTCCATCTGGGCGTGCGACAGTGAATTGTCGCCAAGCTCGAATGGCTGAATGCTGAGCCACGCATTCTTCTGGCCCATCAGCGCGATCGTCGCTTCGTCCGCCAGATGGCCGTGCTCGATCGAGAGAACGCCGCCCTCCAGAGCGCGGCGGATGCCGGCCGAGGTATAGACATGAGCGGCGACATAGGTGCCCCAGTCGCGCGCCGCCTGCACCGCCGCGCGCAGCTCATCCGGCACGAACTGGATGCTGTCGATCGGATCGAAATCCGAAACGACGCCGCCGCCCAGCGCCATCTTGATCTGGCTCGCGCCCTTGCGGAGTTGATCGCGGACGGCGGCCAGCACCTCGGGCGTGCCGTTCGCCACGACCGACTGGCCGACGAGATCCGTGTGGGGCGGTTCCCCGCCAAGCGTGTGCGGGCGATCGAACGGCGCCGACATATCGCCATGGCCGCCGGTTTGCGAAATGATCGCCCCGCTCGGGAACACGCGCGGGCCCGGAATCACGCCTGTATCGATTGCCGCTTTGAGCCCGAACGAGGGGCCACCCGTATCGCGCACCGTGGTGAACCCACGCATGATCGAGCGCTGCGCCTCAGCCACGCTCTTCGCATACATCAGGCCGGGGTCGCTGCCGTTCAGATCGGCGAACGACGCGGACGCGGCCGTCATATGCCAGTGCGCGTCTATCAGCCCCGGCATCAATGTACGGGCGGCACCCTCGATAATCTGATCGACGCCGGCCTCGGGCAACGGCGACGTGGACACATGCTTGATCAACGCGCCCTCGATCAGCACATGGCCATCGCTCAATTGCGTGGAAGCGCCATCGAAGATGCGCACGTTGCGGATCAAAGTGCGCCGCGGCGGCGCGGTTTGCGCGGTGACCGCCGAAGCGCCCGCAACCGCCGACGCCATGGCGCCGCCCAGCAGCTTGCGGCGGGAAAGCGACAAGCTCATTTCCCGGCGCTCCCCGCATCCGAGGGAGGGCTGAAGGCAAAGCGCAACGCTCGCCCGATCGAAGCGGAGAGATTGCCGGCGTGGAAATTGGCCGGGGTTATTTCGAGCAGCGCGACGTTGCCGCTGCCTCCGTCGCTCGGGATGGAGCCGACCAGTTCGCGGGCATTGTCCACCATCCGCGCCAGTTTGATGGTGGCGATCATCACATCTCGATCATGCCCGATGGGCAGCAGCAGTTGATCCGTCGATTGTTCCAGCGCGCCGACGGTCACCAGCAGGCGCTGCTGCTTCATGGCGCGCGCGTGCGCCGGGCTCTTCAGCAACTCGCCGTCGTTCCACCACAGCGAGGGACTGCTGGCGATATAGCTGCGAAAGGCGCCGGGGTGGGCCAGCATCGTCTGGACGGTGAACAGGCCGCCGAGCGAATGGCCGAACAGCGCCTGATTGGCGGGATCGATCCGGGCGTGCGCCGCAACGAATGGGCGCACCTCCTGGGTAATGAAGCGGAAAAACGGCTCCGCGTCGCCGAAGCTGGTCTGCTTGTTCAGCCACGCATCGCGCAGCCCCGGCGGCACATGCTCGGCCGGTGTCGGCGGCGTGAAATCAAGATTGCGGCGGTTGAGGCGATCATTGTCCGGATAGCCGATCCCGACGATCACCGCCGGGGCGACTCCTTCGCCAACCTGCAAACGCGACTGGATCGCCGCCGGAATGAAATTGGTGTCGCCGTCGGTGACGAAAAGCACCGGATAGCCGGCAGGCGGCGGCGGTGATGCCGGGATGGAAAGGTAAATTCGGTAAGCCCGGCCCGTGCTGGCCGAAACCATGTCATACTGACGGGCGCCGGCGAACGTGACGGGTTCGCCGGGCGCGCGATCTTGCCGCACGGCACCGGCATCGGCACGGCGTTGCGCCTGCGCGGATCCGGCAACGGAGAGCAGCGTCGCGGCGAGCGCGAATCCGATCTTTCGCAACATGCTCATGTCATGCTTTCCCCCTGATGAAGTGCGCTTGGTATCAAGCAGTCCTGGTGAACCGCTCCACGCCCCCGACGATCGTCGACAGCACTTCCACCTTCGCGATTTTGGCGGGCGCGACCTCCGCCGGATTTTCCGCCAGCACGACGAAATCGGCGAGCTTGCCCGTCGCGATGGTGCCAAGCCGGTCTTCCTGAAATCCGGCGAAGGCGTTTGCCGCGGTATAGGCGTGCAAGGCCTCGGCCACCGTGACCCGCTGTTCCGGCACGAAGCCGCCGGGATATCGGCCATCGGTCGTCTGACGCAGCACCGCCGCCTGGATTCCCGCGAGCGGATCCAGCGGGGCGACCGGCCAGTCGGATCCGAAAGTCACGGTCGCGCCGGCATCGAGCAGCGAACGAAACGCCCATGATCCGTGCAGGCGATTTTCCCCGAGCGGCCGCGCGGCCCAGCGACCGTCGTCGATGGCGTGATAGGGTTGCATCGAGGCGATGACCTGCTGCGCCTTGAAGCGGGGGATCGAGCGGTCGAGCAAATGCTGGGCATGCTCGATGCGGAAGCGCCGATCGCGCGGGCCGTTTCGGGCCGCTACCTCGGCGAAGATATCGAGCGCCAGTTCGTTGGCCGCCGTGCCGATCGCGTGGCAGGCGACTTGCAGTCCGGCGGCGTCCGCGCCTGCTATCCAGCCTTTCAATACCTCGGCCGGCTGGCGGACGAGCCCATGATTATGCGGATCGTCCGCATAAGGCGCGTCCATATAGGCGGTACGGGAGCCGAGCGACCCATCGACGAATGCCTTCACGCCGCCCCAGCGAACCCAATCGTCGCCGCGACCGTCGCTGCGGATCAGCTCTGCGAGCTTCTCCCAATCCTGCGCCGGGACCAGCGAATAGAAGCGCATGCCCGGCTCTCCGGCGGCGCGCAGCCGGCGGAATGCGTGATGCGCGGTCCAGTCCAGATCGGTGCCATGGGCCTGGGTGACGCCACGCGAAAGCGCGCGGGCGATCCCCAGCTTCACGGCCGCATCGACCTCCGCGTCGGACGCCGGCGGAATCACCCGCTCCACCAGTTCGAGCGCATTGTCGCGCAGGATGCCGGTCGGCTCGCCAGCGCTGTCGCGCAGGATCGTGCCGCCCGCCGGATCGGGCGTATGGCGATCGATCCCGGCCAGCTTCAGCGCCAGCGAATTCACCAGCTTGGTGTGGCCGTCGGTGCGGGTGACGGCGACCGGCGTGTTCGGCGTGTGCGCGTCAATCCACTGGCGGGTTGGCAGTTCGCCGCCCCAACGCTCCGCATCCCAACCAAACCCTTCGAGCCATTTGCCGGCGGGCAGTTTCTGCGCGGCGGCGGCGAGCGCCGATTTGAAAGCGTCCGGCGTGGCGGCGGACAGCAGATCCACCTGCGTCAGCATCATCGATCCGATGACGAAATGGGTGTGATTGTCCGTCATACCGGGCACGACAAAGGCGCCGGCGAGATCGATGATCCGGGTTCGCGGCCCACGCCGACGCGCAACATCGGCCGAGCCCAGTGCGGCGATGCGATCGCCGGCAACGCCGATCGCGTCCGTCCACGCCGCATTGGATACGCCCGTCCAGATGCGGGCATTGCGGTAGATGGTGGTGAGTTCGCCCGTGGTTGGGGGCAGGCCGCCAAACGCCCGGGGCGCGTAGCCGGCCAATGCGGCGCCGGATGTGGCGGCAGCGATGAAATTGCGGCGCGTAATCATCGAGCCTCCCCCCAAAGAAATGCGGCTTTCGTTCGTCGCCGCCCCCGGATTATCATTCGTCCGGGCTATCAACGGCCCCAGCCCATCCGGCTTATCCAAATGGGGCGGGGGGAAACATGATCGTTTGAGTCTGCATTATACCCGGTGGGTATGGGGTGACGCCGCGCTTCACCTCAGGCCGCCTGCCGCTGCGTCGCGATGGCTTCGCACGTCGCGCCCACCCGGCGCAGGATCTCATCACCCTCGGCGCGCGTCAGGATCAACGGGGGCAATATGCGAACGATATTGTCTCCCCCGCCCGAGAGCAGCAGAAACTCCTCGCGTGCCTGCGCCATGAACTCACGATTGTTGACCGCCAGCTTCAGGCCGACGAGCAACCCCTTGCCGCGCAATTCCTGAATGATCTGCGGGTATTGGCGCGAAATCGCGGCGAGCCCGTCGCGCAGATAGCCCGATATCTCGCGCGCGTTGCTGAGCATAGCCTCATCCGCCAGCACATCGAACGCGGCGGTGGCGACCGCCATTGCGAGGGGGTTGCCGCCGAAGGTGGAGCCATGGGTGCCGACAGTCATCGCGGCGGCGGCCGTTTCGCTCGCCACGCACGCGCCCACCGGGAAGCCCGCGCCCAGCGCCTTGGCGATGGCCATGATGTCCGGGGCCGCTCCATCGAACCATTGATGCGCGAAGAGCTTGCCGGTGCGGCCCATGCCGCTTTGCACCTCGTCGTGGATCAGCAGTACCCCGTTCGCCGTGCAAAGCCGACGCAGCCGCAGCAGCATTTCGCCGCTGATCGCACGCGCGCCGCCTTCGCCCTGCACCGGCTCGATAATGACCGCGGCGGCGGTGGCGGCGCCGATCGCGGCCTCGATCGCTTCCGCATCGTCGAGATCGAGTTGAACGAAGCCGGGCATGCGCGGGCCGAACCCGCTGAGATAAGCATCATTGCCGGAGGCATTGAGCGCGGCGAACGTGCGGCCATGGAACGATCCGGCAAGGCCGATCACGTCAACCCGCTCGGTCTCGCCGCGCGCGGCGTGATATTTGCGCGCCATCTTGATCGCGCATTCCACCGCTTCGGTGCCGGTGTTGCAGAAGAACACCCGGTCAGCAAAACAGGAATCGACCAGTCGCTGCGCCAACGCCTGTTGCCCGTCGATGCGCAGTGCATTGGAAATATGCCACAATTTGTCCGCCTGATGCCGAAGCGCGGAAACCAGGACTGGATGGCAATGCCCCAGTGCATTTGTCGCGACGCCGCCGATACAGTCGAGCCAGCGCGTGCCGTCGGCTTCGATCAGCCAGATGCCTTCGCCGCGAACCGGCGTGACGGGGGCGGGCGCGTAAACGGGAAGTATGGCGGACATGGCGACCTCTTGCGTTCTGACGGCGCCCGCAGGCGCGATCCCGCCGCTATCCCGAGTGGAACCCGGCTCGCAAAACGCAAAATCCACATGCTATATTCCAAAACGGAATGAAGGACGATCGCCGCCAGACGCTGCCCCCGATGACGATGCTGCACAGTTTTGCCGCAGCCGTCCGCTATGGAAATTTTACGCGCGCCGGCGCCGAAATCGGCCTGACGCAAAGCGCGGTCAGCCGGCAGATCGCGGGGCTGGAACACTGGCTCGGCAGGGCGCTGTTCGACAGAATCGGACGGCGCATAAGGTTGAACGAGGCCGGCCATGCTTATGCCCAGGCGATTCTTCCCGCACTCGATATGATCCGCAGGGCCACGGGGGCGGTTCTGGAGGAGGGGAGCGATATCCGCGTAATCGAACTCGCGGCATTGCCGAGTTTCGCGACGCGCTGGCTCGCGCCGCGACTGGCGTTGCTTCAGCAGGCGGCGCCCGGCGTCATATTGAACGTCACCAGCCGCTCGGACGAGTTCGACTTCGCGACCGAGCACTTCGACGCCGCGATCCATTACGGCCTGCCGAACTGGCCGGATGTCGAGCATCGCTTCCTGTTTCGCGAACGTTGTGTTCCCGTGCTGGCGCCCGCCATGTTGGAGCGCCATGGTGTTCGCGCGCCGGCGGACATCCTGAAATTGCCGCTGCTTGCCCATAGCTGGCGAAGCGACGCCTGGTCGCTGTGGACCAAGGCGTGCGGATTGCCGCCTCCGCCGCGGAAAATACCGATCTTCTCAAACTTCATGACTCTTGCCGAAGCGGTCATCGCAGGGGCTGGCGCCGCGCTGATCCCGAGCTTCATGATCGAACCAGAAATCGAGAGCGGGCGCCTCATCAGCCCGTTCGACATCGCGCTTGAAGACGAAAAGGCATATTATTGCGTCTTTCCGCCGGATCGGAAACGCAACCCGACGTTCGCGCGGTTTTTGGAATGGCTTGAGCATCAAGCAGGGCCGTCCGCGACCGCCAGTCCGATCGCGTAACTGGCGCGGCATTGTCGCCGTCTTCGGCGCTGGCGGCCGCGCGCCCCGATCACCGCGCCACAAGGCAGTGAGCGACGGAGTGCCTAAATACTCGCGATCCAGATGATGTGCCGCGCACCCTTGCCGCTGGCGCGGGCGCGAATGACCACCTCTTCGACCTTGAACCCGGCCCGCCCGAGCGCGCGCGTGAAGGCGGCATCCGGCGCGGCGGACCAGATCGCGAGCAGGCCGCCGGGCCGAAGCGCCGCCTTCGCCGCGGCCAGCCCGGTGGGCGAATAGAGGCGATCGTTGCCGATCCGCGTCAGGCCATCCGGGCCGTTATCGACATCGAGGAGGATGGCGTCATAGGCTTTCGGTCCGGCCGCGATCACCGCCCCGACGTCGTCCAGCGCGATCGTGACGCGCGGATCGTCTAGGCAGCCAGCCGCGATTTCCGCCATCGGCCCTTTTGCCCATTCGATCACCGCCGGCACCAGTTCGGCCACCGTCACCTGCGCTTTCGGACCAAGCTGCGCCAACGCCGCGCGCAACGTGAAGCCCATGCCATAGCCGCCGATCAGCAAGCGCGCGTCCGCCGACACGCGATCGCATGCGAGCGTTGCCAGCGCCTCTTCGGAGCCGCTCATGCGGCTGCTCATCAACTCTTCGCGCCCGAGCATGATGAACCAGTCGCGGCCGCGCTGCACCAGCCGCATCTCTGCGCCGCCGGGCACGGTGGTCGTGTCGATCAATATGCGGGGAAGCATCGGGATAATCCTCTTTCGATCCGGGTTTGGCGCATGGCGCGGGAGGCGTTTGCGCGCGAAATCGGGATCACCGGCGCACTATGCGCAAAGGCCGCTTTCCGCAAACCGGCGCGTCGCAGGACGCTCGTCGCCACGCGCGGAAAGGCGCGTCCGGCGAAGAGGCGGAAAAGGGCGCCAAATTCGGTCAAGCGGTTTGACATCGAAAGGCAGCTTATTAGTATTGAGTACTAAGCAAATAATCAAAGAAATCGGGGCATAGTCATGGGTGGGCATCGGCATTCCGCGACCAGTTGGGCGGGGTCGTCGCTCGGCCCGCGCCCACCGCGGCGGTCTTCGCGATCCCGGAGGGCGACCAGGGGGCTGGCGAAGGTTCCGCATTGTTCGGCTGAAGGTCGATCGACGATGCGGATGGCCACACCGAATAGCGCGGTCGCGCGCTGGCGCGGCCACTAGCATGTCCAGCATCGCTGAGGAGCATCGCTTCGAATCCTTGCCGACCGAGGATCGCAAGGAGCTGGACAGCTTCGACATGCGAATATTGCGCGAACTGACCATCGATGGGCGCATCACCTGGCGTGAACTGGCCGAGCGGATCGGACGCTCACTGACGCCGACGCTCCGGCGCGTTCGTCAGCTGGAAGAAAATGGCTTTATCAGGGGCTATACCGCCTGCCTCGACGAAACGCGGCTCAGTGGCCCGATGGTCGTGTTCATCACGGTCAGGCTGGAGCGTCAGATCAGCAAGGTGATGGACGCTTTCGAAGCCGATGTCGCCGAGCTGCCGGAGATCATGAGCGCATTCCTGATGACCGGCGGATCGGATTATCTGTTGCGGGCGGTGGTGCGCGATCTGGAGCATTATCGCGAGCTTATCGAAACGATCACCCGGATCGACAATGTCGGACGGATTCAGAGCAATATCGCGCTAAAATCCTTCGTGAATCGCACGGCCTCGCTGCCGTTTCGCGCGTCTTCGCAGCGAGCGGCGCGCTGACCCGCTTCGGCGACGAATATGCCGTATGGCGGCCCGATCAGGCGGGTACGGATCACTAAACAACCGATATATTATAATGAGATAGGCGCGGTTTCGATTGCCCCTTCCGTGCGCGCGGTTTGCTGGCGAGGGCGCATTCTTTGGTGATTTGAACCAATAGCGAGCCGGAGATTAGAAATAAAAATCGCCCGCCATTCGCTATCCCGATGCTCGGGAGGGAATCCAGGCTCGGTTTTGCTGCGCTGCAAAAGATCATCCGCGAAGATGCATGGCGCACCGGGATTCGAGTTGTTCCGGCGAAATTCGAGGGGCCTCCGATGGCTGACTCCATCACCAGAGTGATCCGCCGCTGCCCGCGATCCGCGCAGCGCTCCTCTGTTCCGCCGGTTGACCAGGAAAGATTCGTAGGCTCCAATTAGAAACACAGAGGGGAAAATATATGCGCAGTTCGAAGATGATAACGCTCGCACTTCTCGCCGGAACGAGCCTGGCGCCCGCGATCCCGCTGGCCGCTTCGGCCCAGGCGGTGGCCGCACCAGCCGCCACGCAGACGGCGCAACCGCAGGACGCGGAATATGGCCGGTTGATCGCCGAACATCTGGTCGACAAGCGCTTCACCTCTGAACTCGTCGATCACATGCCGGCATCGGATACGGTGCCGTCGCCGCTGAAGTTCTTCGGCCGCATCCCCGGCACGCCGAGCGAACTGACCTATGCGAAGGACATCGAGCGCTATTACAAGGAACTGGCGCGCACCTCGTCGCGGGTGAAATTCTGGACCGTCGGCAAATCCGAAGAAGGTCGCGATATCGTCGTGATCGCGATCGCCGATGAGGAAACGCTCAAGAACCTCGATGCGAACAAGGCCGCGCTCGCGGCGCTGGCGGATTCGCGCAAGACCAGCCCGGAGCAGGCCAAGCAGCTCATCAAGACCACCAAGCCGATCTACTGGGTGACCAGCGGCATCCACTCGCCGGAAACCGGCGGCCCGGAAATGCTGATCGAACTGGCCTATCGCCTCGCGGTCGAGGAAACGCCGTTCATCCAGAATATCCGCAACAATATGGTGACCTTCATCACCCCCGTGCTGGAAGTCGACGGCCGGGAAAAGATGGTCGACACCTATTATTACGGCAAGAAGACCGGCAACCCCCGTCCGCCGCTGATGTATTGGGGCAAGTATGTCGCGCACGACAACAATCGTGACGGCATGGGCCAGTATCTCCAGCTCACCAAGGCGCTGACCGAAAACATGCTGGAATGGCACCCGACGGTGCTGCACGATCTGCATGAAGCGCAGTCATATCTCTATGTCTCGACCGGGACGGGGCCGTACAACACGTCGCTCGATCCGATCGCGAGCAACGAATGGTGGCTGCTCGCCGAGACCGAAGTGATGGAGATGACCAAGCGCAACGTGCCGGGCGTCTTCACTTATGGTTTCTACGATGGCTGGGTGCCGAACTATCTGTTCTGGATCGCGCTGACCCACAACAGCTTCGGCCGCTTCTATGAAGTGCAGAGCTATGGCCCGGATATCCAGAAGGATCTGAAGCTTCCGCCGTCGGCGACCAGCCGCGAGTGGTTCCGCCCCAATCCGCCGCTGCCGTCGATCAACTGGGGCCCGCGCAACAACACCAATATCCAGGAATCGGCGCTGTTGATCGCGCTCAACAAGGTCGCGACCGATCGCGAAATCTACCTGGAGAATTACTGGATCAAGAACAAGAACGCGGTCGACGGCGGGCGCACCGGCGATATCAACGCCTGGGTGATCCCGGCGGCGCAGACCGCGAAGCTCAACGTCGTCGACATGGTCAACGGCCTGCGCCGTCAGGGCATCGAGATCGGCGTCGCGGGCTCGGCGTTCACCGCGGGCGGCGTCAATGTCGCGGCCGGCGATTATGTGATCCGCGCCGATCAGCCGTATCGCACGTTGCTCGATACCTATCTCGGCGTGCAGAACTACCCGGTCGCCAATCCGCGTCCCTATGACGATACCGGCTGGACGATGCAGTATATGCGCAACCTGACGGTCAAGACGATCAAGGATCCGGCCGTCTTCCAGCAATCCATGTCGTTGCTCGCCGATGATGTGCGGCCGAAGGGCGTGATCACCGGTTCAGGCCCGGTCATCCTCGTCAACCACACCGGCGATAACGAGCTGGTCTCGTTCCGTTTTCGGCTTGGCAAGACGAAGATGCTCGCGGCACAGGCGCCGTTCGAGGCGGGGGGCCGTCAATATGCGGCGGGCACGTTCATCCTCCCGTCCGCGAACCGCGCGGAAGTGGAAAAGGTGATCGCCGATCTTGGCCTTTCGGCCGAGGCGGTGAGTTCGGTGCCCTCGGTTGCCAACCACGCGCTGAGCATCCCGCGCATCGGCTATCTGCACTCATGGCTGCGCACGCAGGATGAGGGCTGGTGGCGCGCCGCGCTCGATCACTATGGCATCCCCTATACCTATTTCGCCGATATCAAGGCGCGGCAGGGTGGGCTGCGCGCCAAATATGACGTGATCATCTATCCCACGGTCGGTTCGAGCGTGCAGGATCAGGTGGTCGGCGTGGCGATGAACGGGACGAAGCCGATCCCGTACAAGAAATCCGCGCTCACCCCGAACCTGGGCGCGCTCGACTCCGCCGACGACATTCGCGGCGGTCTGGGTGCCGACGGGATCGCCGAACTCAAGAAGTTCGTCGAACAGGGCGGCACGCTGATCGGTGACGGTTCGACCGTCGAGATGCTGGCGCAATATGGCGTGGCATCGGGCGTGACGGTTGCGGATACGCCGGATCTTTACACCAAGGGCGCGATCATGCGCGGGGTGTTCAAGGATAAGTCCAGCCCGCTGGCCTATGGCTATACGGGCAAGGAAATGCCGGTGTATTTCTCGCAGGCACCCGTCCTGAAGGTCGGCGCGGCGGGGCGCGGCATGGGCTATTTCGATCCCAATGCTCCGGGGGCGAACATCGCGCAGAAGGTGACGCCGAACGATACGCCCGCCCGCATCTCGCCCTGGCAACAGGATGGTGCAGCGGCGAAGACTGCGGCATCGCGCGAGCCGGTGTCGAACTCGCCGTTCGGATCGGCGCTGCCGACCTCGCGCACGGGCGGCGCGGAGCCGACCCAGCATCCGCGTGTCGTGATCTCCTTCCCCGCGAAGGCTGACGATATCCTGCTCAGCGGCATGCTGTCTGGCGGGGAAGCGTTGCAGAACAACGCGTTGCTGGTCGATGTGCCGAAGGGCAAGGGCCATATGGTGCTCTATGCGCTGCGTCCGTTCTGGCGCTGGCAGACGCAGGGGAGCTATTTCCTTGGCTTCAACGCGATCATCAACTGGGACAACCTCGACGCCGGCAAGAGCGCCAGCGCAGGGGCCAATAGCGCGCAGTAATCGCGCACCATCGCGCGGCTATCGCGCGTTGATTTGATACGACACGGCCGGGCCCGGAGCGATCACCGCTTCGGGCCCGTGCCATTTAAGCCTCGTTTTGCCGGGGGCGGGCCTAGCGCCGGTAAAGGCTGGGCGAGACGCCGAGCGTGCGCTTGAACATGGTCGAGAAGCTCGACGGCCCGTCATAGCCGAGATCGAGCGCAATCGTGGTGATCGGCTCGCCCGCAGCAAGCTTCGGCAGCGCGACGGACAGACACGCCTGTTGCCGCCATTCGGCGAAGCTCATGCCCGTCTCGCGCCGGAATAGTCGCGTGAAGCGGCGGCGGTTCATCGCCAGCGCATCGGCCCATTGATCGATCGTCGCCGTCGCGCGCGGCCGTTCAAGGAAAGCGTGGCAACGCGCGGCGAGCGCGGCATGACGCGGGAAGGGCACCGCGATCGGGATGATCGGTGCCTGATCGATCTCGGCGATCAGCAAGCGCATCACCAATCCGTCGCGCCCCGCTTCATCATATTCGATCGGGACATCCGCCGCCGAAACGAGCAACTGGCGCAACAACGGCGAGACGGCGACCACCCGGCAGCTCAGCCCGAGCGTGGGGCAGGCGGCAGGCTCGATCAACACGCTGCGCGTCTGCACCGCGCCGACCATGCGCACGGCATGCGGCGTGCCGCCGGGAATCCATACCGCGCGTTCCGGCGGCGCCACCCATGCGCCCTGCGGCGTGCTTACCGCCACCACGCCATTGGCGGCATAGAGCAACTGGCCGCGCCGGTGCTGGTGCTCGGCCAGTTCGAACGACGGCGGATAATCGTTGCCGATGCCGACGACCGGCCGCGCGACATGCTCATGATCGTCAGGGCGGCGGTGTTGCATGATTGTCCCGATATCGAAAACGAATGACCCATATATCCATGCGGGACGCTGTGCGAGCGCGTAATGGCCGCGATCGAAAAGGACATACGATGGACGATTCGACGACGGTGACGACGAAGCCATCCACGGCGGACACCGGCACGGTGTTCGGCGTGATCGTGGCGATCAGCTTCTGCCACCTGCTCAATGACATGATGCAGTCGCTGCTCCCGGCGATCTATCCGGGGCTGAAGACAGATCTGGGGCTTACGTTCGGCCAGATCGGGCTGGTGACGCTGGCCTATCAGATCACCGCATCGATCCTGCAACCAATGGTCGGCCTTTATGCCGATAAGCGCCCGACGCCGCTGGCATTGCCGGGTGGGACGCTTTTCTCGCTCGCCGGGCTTACCGTCCTTTCCGTCGCGCATCATTACGGGCTGGTGTTGGTCGGCGCGGCGCTGCTGGGCGTCGGCTCATCGGTGTTCCACCCGGAATCGTCACGCGTGGCGCGGATGGCGGCGGGTGGGCGGCATGGCCTCGCGCAATCCTTGTTTCAGGTTGGCGGCAATGCCGGGCAGGCGCTTGGCCCGCTCGCGGCGGCGCTGGTGGTGGTGCGCTGGGGGCAATCGAGCCTCGCCTTTTTCGCGCTGCTGGCGCTGCTGTCGGGTGCCGTATTGTGGAATGTCGCGACCTGGTATCGCCACCACGGCCTTGTCCGGCTGCGTGCCGGCGGGGGAGCGTCGCTCGCCGACAGCCTGCCCAAGGGGCATGCGCGGCGCGGCATCGCGATCCTGCTTGCGCTGATCTTTTCCAAATATGTCTATCTCGCCAGCCTCACGAGCTATTTCACTTTCTATCTGATCCATCGTTTCGGCGTGTCGGTGGAAAGCGCGCAATTGCATCTGTTCGTCTTCCTCACGGCGGTCGCGGTGGGCACGGTGCTTGGCGGTCCGCTTGGTGATCGCTTCGGGCGCAAATATGTGATCTGGTTCTCGATCCTTGGCGCGTTGCCGTTCACGCTGTTGCTGCCGCATGTCGGGCTGTTCTGGACCGGGCCTGTCACCGTCGTGATCGGACTGATCCTCGCCTCCGCCTTTCCCGCGATCGTCGTGTTCGCGCAGGAACTGGTGCCGGGCAAGGTGGGGATGATTTCCGGCCTGTTCTTCGGCTTTTCCTTCGGCATGGGCGGCCTTGGCGCGGCGGTGCTGGGCTGGGTCGCGGACCGGACGGGGATCGAGACGGTCTATCAGATCTGCGCGTTTCTGCCCGTGATCGGGCTGCTCACCGCCTTCCTGCCCAATATCGAGCGCGGCCGGCGCTGATCGCAGCGCGCCGGCCCGAGGGAACCCGATCGCTACTGCTGCTTTAGCATTACGGGTATCCAGCGGGGTGGGATGGAGCAGCAAGCATTAGTCATCGCGTTGATCGGCGCGCTTGGTATCGGCGCGCAATGGGTCGCCTGGCGAACAGGGTGGCCCGCGATCGCGCTGATGCTGGCCGCGGGCGTCGTCGCCGGGCCGGTTACCGGGCTGATCGATCCCGCCCGCACGTTCGGCAGCCTGCTGGAACCCGTCGTCTCGCTCGCGGTGGCGCTGATCCTGTTCGAAGGCGGGCTGAGCCTCAATTTCCGGGAGTTGCGGCGGACCGGCGGCGCGGTGACGCGGCTGGTCGTGCTCGGTGCGCCGATCTGCTGGGTGCTGGGTGCGATCGCCTGTTACTATATCGCCGGGCTCGTGTGGCCGGTGGCGATCCTGTTCAGCGGCATCCTGATCGTGACGGGGCCGACGGTGGTGCTTCCGCTGCTACGCCAGAGCAACGTGGCGGCGCGGCCGCAGGCGATCCTGAAATGGGAAGCGATCGTCAACGATCCGATCGGCGCTTTGTGCGCGGTCATCACCTATGAATATATCCGGCGCGCGGGCGAAGGCGTGCCGTTCGCGGGCGTGCTGCTCTCGCTGCTGATCGCGGCGGTGGTGGCCGGGCTGATCGGTTGGCTTGCCGCGCGCGCGGTCGGCTGGGCCTTCCCCCGCGGTTATGTGCCGGAATATCTGAAGGCGCCGGTGCTGCTGGTCGTCGTGATCGGCGCGTTCGTGACGTCGAACCTCATACAGAATGAAACCGGGCTGTTGACGGTGACGGTGATGGGGGTCGCGCTGGCCAATATGAAGCTGGATTCGTTGCGCGATATCCATGCCTTCAAGCAGAACATCGCGGTGTTGCTGATTTCGGGCGTGTTTGTGCTGATGTCCGCATCGCTCGATTTCGCGGTGGTGCGACGGTTCGAGTTCCGCTTCATCGGCTTTCTGCTCGCATTACTGTTCGTGGTGCGCCCGCTGTCGGTGCTGCTGAGCCTCGCCTTCACCCGCGTGCCATGGAACGAGCGCCTGTTGATCGCGTGGATCGCGCCGCGCGGGATCGTGGCGGTGGCGATCTGTGGCCTGTTCGCGCTCAGGCTCGACGCGCTGGGATATAAGGACGGGTCGATCCTCGTCACCTTGTCGTTCGCGGTGGTGGTGGCGACGATCATCGCGCACGGCTTCACGATCGGGCCGCTGGCAAAATTGCTCAAGGTGACCGGCGCGACCGAGCGCGGCCTGCTGATCGTGGGCAGCACGCCCTGGAGCCTCGCGCTGGCCGATCAGCTTCGGCAGCTCGAAGTGCCGGTGACGATCAGCGACAATAGCTGGCAGCGGCTGACCTCCGCCCGCCAGGCCGGGATCCCGACCTATCACGGCGAGATTCTCGCCGAGGCCACCGAGGATCGGCTTGATCTCACCCAGTTTCAGGTGCTTGCCGCGACTTCTGAGAATGAGGCGTATAACGCACTGGTCTGCAACGAGTTCGCGCCGGAAATGGGGCGTGACAACGTCTATCAGCTTGGCGATGCGAGCGATGACGATCCGCGATCGCTGCCCGAGGCGCTGCGCGGGCGGGCGTTGTTCGAATCCGGCCTGGGCGTGGAGGAAATCCTCCAGCGCGAGCGACATGGCTGGGGCTTTCGCAAGACCAAAATCAGCGAGCAATTCGATTTCGATGCGGCGCGCGCCGATCTTCCCGAAGAGGCCGATATGCTGCTGTTGCTCCGCAAGAGTGGGGGCCTGCGTTTCTTCACCCACGCCTCGCGCCCCACGCCGCAGCCCGGGGACACGGTCATATCGTTCGTGCCGCCCGCTGCGGAGCCCGCGACACTATCGAACGGAGGAGAATGATGGCGCGAACGCAAACATTGGTGGCGGCCGTCGCGCTTCTCGCAACCGGCTGCGGGCCGGAGCAGGCGGCTGACAATGCGGCGCGACAGGAGACGCCGACAAATGCGGCAATTTCGGCCGACAATGCCGGCGATGTGATCGCGAACGAAGCGGCGGAGAGCAAATCGATCCTCCGACCGGATGTCGCGCCCACGGCGCCCCCCCCGCCGACGATCGAGCCGGTGCATGGGGTGATCGCCTTCGGTGCCTCCGGCATGAAGCTCGATGAAGCCGGGCGCGCCGCGATCGACGCGTTGCTCGAAAAGGCGGTGGCGAAGGCGGGCGGGGCGATCATCCTGCGCGGCAGCACCGATTCACGCGGAAACGATCGCGACAATCTCACCGCATCGCGGCTGCGCGCCGAGGTGGTGCGCGACTATATGGTGGCCCGGGGCATCGCGGGCGATCGCATCACGGTGATCGCGCTGGGCGAGACGCGCCCGATCGCGCCGAACGCGAAACTGGATGGCAGCGATGATCCCGAGGGGCGCGCAAAGAACCGGCGCGTCGATGTGGAAATCGATTTGCCGCTACCGCCGAAAAGCGAAGCAGCGCCATCGGACGCGAACTCTAACGGTTGAGTGGGTGACCACCGCGCCGCGCTGGGATCGTCATCCGCCCGGTGATCGCCGTGTTGTTTGGAAACGGCCCGCCGCGTGATGGCCTTTACGCCGCGTCCCGCTCGGCCAGCGCACGCAAATCCGGTTTCACCACCTTGCCCGATGCATTGAGCGGCAGCGCGTCGAGCAGGGTCACCCGGCGCGGCGCCTTGTAATTCGCCATATTCGCGCGCGCCCAGCCGATGAGCGTGGCACCGTCCACCGAGGCGCCGGGGCGCAGGACGACGAAGGCATGGCCGATCTCGCCCATCCGCTCGTCCGGCACGCCGACCACCGCGACCGCGCCGATCGCGGGATGAGCGGAAAGCAGCTTCTCGATCTCCGCCGGGTAACAATTGAACCCGCCCGAGATATACATGTCCTTCTTGCGATCGGTGATGCGCAGATAATCCGCCTCATCCATCACGCCCACGTCGCCGGTGTGGAGCCAGCCATCGGCGTCGATCGCCTCGGCGGTGGCGGCGGGATCGTCGAGATAGCCCAGCATCACGCCATAGCCGCGCACCAGCACTTCGCCTTCCTGCCCGCGCGGCACCTCGCGCCCGGCGTCGTCGGCGCATTTCACCTCAAGGCCGGGTAGCGCCTTGCCGCAGCTCGATGCGACCAGTTCGACCGAATCCCCCTGACGGCAGGAGGTGATCGCGCTGCATTCGGTCATGCCATAAGCGGTGACGACCGTCTGGAAACCTAGCTCGCGCTGCATCCGCTCGATCAGGATCGGGGGGACGGTCGCCGCCCCCGTAACCGCGCAGCGCAAAGAGGAAGAATCGAACGCGCGCTCCGCCAGCAGCGACTGGAAGATCGTCGGCGGCCCGGGGATGAAGGAAACGCGATCCTGTTCGATATGGTCGATCGCGCGCGCCACGTCGAAGGTTGCCATCGGCACGATCGTCGCGCCCGCGATCAACGCGGCGACCCATCCGGCCTTGAACCCGAAGCTGTGGAAGAACGGGTTGACGATCAGATAGACGTCGCCCTCGCGCAGGCCCACCGCATCGCCCCACGCCTTGAACATCGGGATGATGCGGCCGTGAGTGGTCAGCACACCCTTTGGCACCCCGGTGGTGCCAGAGGTGAACATGATGTCGCTTAGCGCATCCGGGCCGAGCGCGGCCAGCGCTTCGGTCACGCGTGGATCGTCCGCGCCAGCGCCGGCGGCGATAAACGCGTTCCAATCGCGGTCGAACAGGAGCGTCTGGTCGAGCGCGGGCAGCTCCTCGCCGGCCAGCAGCGCGGGATAATCCACGCCGAGGAAATCGCCGACGGTGAACAGCATCCGTGCGCCCGTTCGGCGCAGGATATCGCCCGCCTCGCGCCCCTTCAGTCGCGTGTTGAGCGGGACGATCGCGGCGCCGATCGCCTGCGCGCCGATGGTGGCGACGATCCATTCGCGCCGGTTGGGCGCCCAGATCGCGATGCGGTCGCCGGAAACCACGCCACGGGCAAGAAAGGCCGATGCCGCCGCGCGCGAACGCCGCCACAGTTCAGCGAAGCTCCAGTTTTCGTCATCGCCCAACAGCGCGGGCCGATCGCCGAAGCGCGCGGCGGCCTCTGCGGCGAGGTGCGGGATCGTCGGCGGCAAGGCCATTCACGCCTCCCGCATATTCGACGGGCCGAAATAGGCGGTCATCGCGGCGATCTTCCCGTCCGCATCGAAGCGGAAAATGTCGATCACATCCACCGTCAGATCACTGCCCTCGTGGTGCAGCGCGACCTGAAACGCGAACGCGGCATAAGGCACGACTGCCCGGACCGGCCCTTGCAGCGCCAGCTTCGCGCCTGTCGCCATGGATTGTGTGTAGAAATCGAGGATCGCCTGCCGCCCACGCTTCGGCTCTGTGCCGACCGGGTCTTCGACTGTCGCATCCGCAGCGAACAGCGCGGTGACCGCCGCCGGATCGCCGCGATCGAACGCCGCGACATAAGCGTGAACCGTATCGATCATGACCTGCTCGTTGAGCGGCATCAGCATCACTCCGGGAAATAGCGGCTGATCGTATCGACCACACAGGCGGGTTTCTCGCCGCCCTCGATCTCGACGGTGACGCGCACGGTGGACTGGATCGCGCCCTTCACCTCCTCCACCGCGACGATTTCGCCGATGCCGCGAATGCGCGCGCCGACCTTTACGGGCGCGAGGAAACGCAGCCGATCCGCGCCGACATTCACCGCATGGGCGAAACCGCGCACCTCGATCAGATCGGGGAGGAACAGGTTGACGAGGCTCATCGTCAGATAGCCGTGCGCGATCGTCCCGCCGAACGGACCCGTTTTGGCGCGCTCGACATCGACGTGAATCCACTGATGGTCGCCGGTCACGTCCGCGAAACCGTCGACGCGATCCTGTTCGATCGCGAGCCAGTCGGTCGGGCCGAGCGCGGTGCCTTCCTGCCCGATCAGATCGCGCGGGTGCTGATAGACCCGCGTGGTCATGCCCGCTGGCTCGATACCGAGACGATCTCGCCGGTCATGTACGAAGACAGGTCCGAGGCGAGGAAGATCATCACGTTGGCGACTTCCCAAACCTCCGCCGCGCGGCCGAATGCCTCCTGCGAAGATAGTTTGGCGAGCGTGTCGTCCGTCGTCACCTTGGCGAGGAACGGGTGCATCGCGATCGACGGCGCGACCGCGTTGATGCGCACGCCATGTTCCGCCGCCTCTACCGCCGCGCAGCGGGTGAACGCCATCACGCCGGCCTTGGCGGCGGCATAATGCGCCTGTCCCTTTTGCGCGCGCCAGCCGAGCACGGAGGCGTTGTTGACGATCGCGCCCGATCCTTGCGCGGTCATCGCTGGCAGGAAGGCGCGGGTCATGCGGAATACGCTGGTCAGCGTCACGTCGATCACGCGGGACCATTGATCGTCGGTCATGTCGACCACCGATACCTCGCCACCAAGCCCGGCGTTGTTGATCAGCACATCGACGCGCCCGAGCTTCGCCAGCGCGGCATCACGCAGCGCCTGCACCTGTTCCTCGCTGGTCACGTCGCACAGGCAGGTTTCGGGGCGCGTGCCGACGGCGGCGGCGATCGCATCCGCCGCTTCGCCCAACCGGCGTTCGTGGAAATCGCTAATCAGCACGCGCGCGCCTTCCTCCGCCGCGCGCTTCGCGACGGAGAAGCCGATGCCGGTGCCGGCGGCGGCGGTGACGACGACCGTGCGATCCTTGAGCAGCCCGCGCGGCTGCGGATAGGCGGGGGCGGGGGTCATGCGTTCCCTCGTGGCTCGCGCGGCAGACCGAGCGCGCGCTCGGCCACGATGTTGCGCTGAATCTGGTTGGTGCCGCCGTAGATCGTGTCCGATCGCGACGACAGGAACAGGCTCGGCAGCATCGGGAAATCATAATCCGTGCCGTCGGTCACCTCGCCGGACTGGCCCAGCACATCCATGCCCAGCTCGCCCAGATTGCGCCGCCAGCTCGCCCATTGCAGCTTGTAGGTCAGCGCCGCGCCATCGGGGCGCGCGTGATCGGTGTTGCTCAGCACGCGCAGCGCGCCATAGCGCATCAGCCGCAGGCCGATCTCCGCCCGGGCGATACGCTGGCGGATCAGCGGGTTCTTCGCCGCGCCATTCGCCTTCGCCGCCGCGATGATCGCATCCAGCTCATGCCGGAAGCCCATCTGCTGCCCGAGCGTGGAGACGCCGCGCTCGAACGCGAGCAGCCCCATCGCCACCTGCCAGCCGTTGCCGGGCGTGGAGACCAGGTTTTCGGAGGCGGTACGCGCGCCGTCGAAGAAGGTTTCGTTGAATTCCGCGTCGCCGTTGATCTGTTTGATCGGGCGGATCGTGATCCCGGGCTGATCGAGCGGCATCAGCAGGAAGGTCAGGCCCTTGGGGCCTTTCGAGCCTTCCTCGCTGCGGGTGACGACGAAGATCCAGTCGCAAATCTGCGCGAGGCTGGTCCAGATCTTCTGGCCGTCGACCACCCATTCCCCGGTCGCTTCGTCCACCCGTGCGCGGGTGCGCACCGAGGCGAGATCGGAGCCCGCGTTCGGCTCCGAATAACCCTGGCACCATAGCACCTCACCGGATGCGATGCCGGGGAGGACGCGCTGCTTCTGCTCTTCCGTCCCGAAGGCGAGGATCGTCGGGCCGGCCAGCTCGATCCCCATATGGCCGATGCGTCCGGGCGCGCCGGAACGCGCATATTCCTCGGCGAAGATCACCTGCTGTTCGAGCGTCGCGTCGCGGCCGCCCCATTTGCTGGGCCAGCCGATGCAGCTCCAGCGATGGCGGCCGAGCTGCTGTTCCCATTCCTTGCGCCGTTCGGCCATCACGGTGAGGCCCAGCACGCCCTTGATGTCGCGAAATTCGCCCGACATCTGGCCGGCCAGCCAATCCGCCACTTCCGCGCGGAATGCCTCGTCCTCGGCCGAGAATCCAAGCCTCATGCCGCTTCTCCCAATCCGATAATTTTGGCCACTTGCTCGCGGTGCCAGTCACTGTCGCCCAGCATCGAGCGGATCGCGCGGGCGCGCTTGAAGAACAGATGCGCGTCATGTTCCCAGGTGAAACCGATCCCGCCATGAAGCTGGATCATATCCCCGGCGCAGCGGAAATAGGTGTCGCTCGCGAAGCTCTTGGCGCTGTGCAGCCCAAGTTGCGCCTCGGGCGAATTCTCGTCCACCGCGCAGGCCGCCCAATAGACCGCCGAGCGCGCCTGTTCGATTTCCACCATCATATCGGCAAGGCGATGCTTATACGCCTGAAAGCTGCCGATCGGGCGGCCGAACTGCTCGCGCTCCTTGGAATAGGCGACCGTGCGATCGAGCGTCGCCTGCGCGCCGCCAAGCGCCTCGGCGGCGACACAAATCCAGCCGCCGGCGCGTGCCGCGGCAAGCCCGGCCTGCCATTCGGGCAGCGCGTCGGCGGGCGTGTCGGACAGGGTGACGCGCGCCAATGGGCGCGTCTGGTCCATCGTCACCGGGCGATCGATCGTGATGCCCGGCGCATCGGCGCGGACGATCCATGCGCCCGCGTCGCTCGCAAAGACGAACACGTCCGCCACGCCACCGTGCGGCACGAAATCCACGCTGCCGGTCAGCTTGTCGCCGGTGCTGCGGAGATCATGGCTGCCGCCCGCAGCGGCGATCACCTCGCCCGATGCGATCCGGGGCAGCCATTCCTGCTTCTGCGCCTCGCTGCCGCCGGCCGCGATCGCGCGCGCCGGCATCGCAAGGCCGAGCAAGGGGAGGGCGGCGACCTGCGCGCCGGCCGCTTCCGCGATCGTCGCGAACTCGACAAGGCCGAGGCCGGAGCCGCCATAAGCTTCCGGCACCGCGATCCCGGCCAGGCCGAGTTCGGTGCAGAACGCACGCCACAGCTCACGGTCGATCCCATCGCCTTCCATCGCGCGGCGGGTGCGCTCGCTGGTGGCATTTTCGGCGAAGAAGGCGCGGGCGGTGTCCGCGATCATCGCCTGTTCTTCGGTAAAGGCGAATTGCATCAGGCGGTCCCCCACACTTTGCGTGGCGCGACGCGTGCGGCGAGCAGCCCATCGACGGCAGCGCCCACGTCCGCCGGGTTCCAGCGCGCGCCGGCATCGGTGAGCGGCCCTTCGCGCCAGCCATCCTCCAGCATGATTTTTCCTCCCTCCAACTCGAATACGCAGCCCGTGACATGTGCCGATTGCGCGCTGCCCAGCCACACCACGGTGGGGGCGATATTGGCCGGGTCCATCGTGTCGAACGCGTTCCCCCCGGTGGCCATCTTTTCGGCGAAGGCTTGTTCGGTCATGCGGGTGCGTGCCGATGGAGCGAGCGCGTTGGCGGTGATGCCGTAACGGCCCAGTTCGGCGGCCTGTACCAGGGTCAGCGCGGCGATCCCGCCCTTTGCGGTGGAGTAAGCCGCCTGCGCTATCGATCCCTGCAATCCCGCGCCGCTGGTGGTGTTGATGATCCGCGCATCGACCGTCTCGCCGGCCTTCTGCCGCGCGCGCCAGTAATCGACGGCGTGGCGGCTGATGCAGAAATGGCCGCGCAGATGGACGTGCATCGTCGCGTCCCATTCCTCCAGCGTCGCGGAAACGAACATCCGGTCGCGGACGATCCCGGCGTTATTGACCACCACGTCCAGCCCGCCGAACGCCGCCACGGCGGCATCGACGATGCGCCTGGCGGCATCCCAATCGGTGATGTCCTCGTAATTGGCGATCGCATGGCCGCCGGCCGCCGCGATCTCCGCCACCACCGCGTCCGCCGCGCTGGTATCCCGCCCCTCGCCACCGAGCGAGGTGCCGATATCGTTCACCACCACGTTCGCGCCCTCGGCGGCGAAGGCCAGCGCATAAGCGCGCCCCAGCCCGCGAGCCGCCCCGGTGACGATCACCGTCCTGCCGTCGCAAATACCCATTACAGCCTCTCGATAATCGTAACGTTGGCCTGCCCGCCGCCTTCGCACATGGTTTGCAGGCCATAACGGCCGCCAGTGCGTTCGAGCGCATTGAGCAGGGTGGTCATCAGCCGCGCGCCCGTCGCGCCGATCGGATGGCCGAGCGCGATCGCGCCGCCGTGGACGTTGACCTTCTCGTGCGGGACGCCGAGTTCCTTCATCCACGCCATCGGCACGCTGGCGAACGCCTCATTGCATTCGAACAGGTCGATATCGTCGACCGTCATCCCGGCCTTGCGCAGCGCATGTTCGGTGGCGGTGATCGGCGCGGTGAGCATCCAGATCGGATTGTCGGCGCGCACGGAGAGATGGTGGATGCGCGCGCGGGGGCGCAGCCCATGTTCCTTCACCGCGCGTTCGGAGGCGATCAGCAGCGCCGCCGCGCCGTCGCAATTCTGGCTCGCTACGCCCGCAGTGATCGTGCCGCCCTCGCGCACTGGCTTCAGATTGGCGAGGCCCTCCAGCGTGGTCGCGTCCCGGATCGTTTCGTCGTGCGCGAGGTTTTCCAGTGGGGCGATTTCATTGGCGAACCAGCCGTTGTCGGTCGCCGCCTGCGCGCGCTGATGCGAGGCGAGCGCGAACTGCTCCATCGCCTCGCGCGAGACGCCCCATTTTTCGGCGATCATCTCGGCCGATTTGATCTGGTTGATCTCCTCGTCGCCATAGCGCGCCAGCCAGCCGGGCGAGCCTAGGAACGGGCTGTCGAAACCATAAGGCTGGCCGGCATACATTGCCGCGGAAATCGGGATCGCGTTCATCGCCTGGCTGCCGCCCGCGACGACCAGATCCTGCGTGCCGCTCATCACCCCCTGCGCCGCGAAATGCACCGCTTGCTGGGATGAGCCGCACTGGCGGTCGATCGTCGTGCCGGGCACATGCTGCGGCAGGCCCGCGACCAACCATACGGTGCGCCCGATATCGCCCGCCTGCGGCCCGATCGTGTCGCAGCAGCCCCACACCACGTCGTCCACCGCATTCGGATCGATGCCGGTGCGCGCTACCAGCGCCCGGATAGGATGCGCGCCGAGATCGGCCGGGTGGAGCGCGGCGAGGCTCCCTTTCTTGCGACCAGTCGGTGCGCGTACCGCATCGACGATATAGGCTTCTGGCATTGCGTGATCCTCAGGCGAAAGTGTGTTCCGGGCCGATCGGCAGCGAGCCGCCGATCACGGCCGCATCGACGCGGGCGAGATGGAAGGCGCGGCTGCCCCAGGCGCCGCTGAGCGCCCAGCTGCGCTTCATCCAGTAATGAAGGTCGACTTCGTAGGTGTAGCCCATCGCGCCATGGACCTGGATCGCGGTCTCCGCGGTCAGCGTCGCGGCATCGCTGGCGGCGAGCTTGGCGTGGCTGAGGTGGATTGGCGCACTCGCCAGCCCGTCCTCCAGCGCCTGCGCCGCGCGCCACACCACTGGCCGGGCAAATTCGATCGCGACGGCGGCGCTGGCGAGTTGATGCTTCACTGCCTGAAACGCGCCGATCGGCTGGCCGAACTGGGTGCGGATCTTGGCGTAATCGGTGGCCTGCGCGAGCATCGCCTCCGCCAGCCCGACAAGCTGCGCGGCGCTCATCAATGCGGCGAGATCGAACAGATACGCGTCATCCGCCGCTGTCGCTTTCGGGCGGGCGAGCTTGCGCAACGGATCGATGCTGTCGAGCGCGGCGCCGTCGCCATCGGCGATCCATGGATTGAGCGGATGGGGCAGGGGCAATCGCAACTCGCCCGCTGCGATCGCCGCGAGCTTGTCCGTCTCGCCGCGCGCGATCAGCCATGGCACGCCGACCAGCGCGGTATCGACCAGCGGTTCGGCAAGGCAGGCGCGCCCGCATTCGACCGCCACCAGCGCGGCATCGACCAGCCCGAGCCCGAGGCCACCCTGATCCTCCGGCACCAACAGCCCGGTCAGCCCCATGTCGACCAGCCCCTGCCAGATCGCGGGGTCGCGCTTATCGCCCTCATCGAGCCGGCGCAGCACCTCCGGCCCGTGCGTGCCGGCAAGGTAATCGCGCACCGTTTCCGCGAGCGCGAGCTGATCTTCGGTCAGCAGCATATCCATCAGCCTGCTCCTACGCGGGGAAGGCCGAGCAGCCGCTCGGCGGTGATGTTGCGCTGGATCTCGTTCGAACCGGCATAGATCGGGCCGGACAGTGAGAAGATATATCCCTCCAGCCACGCGTTGATGCTGCCGTCGTCGAAGGTGCGCAGCTCAGCCGCCGCGCCGAGCAATTGCATCGCGGCGCGGTGCATCGATCGATCCAGCTCAGACCAGAAGATCTTGTTGAGGCTCGATTCCGCGCCGATCTTCCCGCCGGCCATGATCTTCGCGGCGACGGCATAGGTGTTGTACGCATAGGCCTGCGCCCCCATCCACGCGGCCAGTACTGCCTCGCGCGCGGAGGGGGCGGCATCCGCTTCATGCCGGCGATAGAGTTCGGCGAGCCGCTTGGCGGTCGCCTGAAACCGTCCCGGCGAACGCAGCATCAGCCCGCGTTCGAACCCGGCGGTGGCCATGGCGACGTTCCAGCCCTCGCCCTCACCGGCGATGCGATTGGCGACGGGCACGCGCACTTCGTCGAAGAAGATTTCCGCAAAGCCCGGATTGCCGTGAAGCTGGCGGATCGGGCGACGCGTGACGCCGGGCGCGTTGAGGTCGAACAGGATGAACGACAGGCCCTTGTGGCGCTTGCTTTCAGGATCGGTGCGGAACAGGCCGAAGCCCCAATCGGCGAACGATGCGCGGCTCGACCAGGTTTTCTGGCCGGTGATGACATAATGATCGCCGTCACGCACCGCGCGGGTGGTGATCGCCGCCATATCCGATCCCGCGCCGGGCTCGGACCATGCCTGCGCCCAGATCACCTCGCCCTTCGCCATCGGCGTCAGGAAGCGGGCCTTCTGCTCGTCGGTGCCATATTCCATCACCGTCGGGCCGAGCAGGAAGATGCCGTTCTGGTTCGCGCGCAGCGGCGCGCACGCGCGGAAATATTCCTCTTCGAAGATCAGCCAGCGGATCAGATCCAGCCCGCGCCCGCCATAGGCCTCGGGCCAGGTGACCATGCCCCAATTGCCTGATGCCAGCGTGCGCTCCCACTCGACATGCTGCTGATAGCCCTCCGCACATTCCAGCGTCACGAGCGGGGCGGGGGGGACATGCGCCTCCATCCACGCGCGCACTTCCGCGCGGAACGCCTGCTGTTCGGGAGTATAGGCAAGCTGCATCAGAAGCTCGCCGCCTTGCCCGTCTCGACAAAGGCGTCGCGCGCCTTTTGCGAATCCTCGTGCATGTACATTTCGAGCGTGAAGCCCTGTTCCCAGCGATAGCCGCGATCGACATCGCGCGGTTCCAGTCCGTTCAACGCCTCTTTGGCGATCACCAGCGCCTTGCGGCTCTTGCTCGCGATCACTGCGCAAAAGGCGCGCGCCTCACGCTCCAGATCGGCGCGCGGTACGACCTTCTCTACACCGCCGAGCCGATGCGCCTCGGCGACAGGGATATTGCCGCCGGTGAAGAATGCCGCGCGTACCTTATGCAACGGCAGCATTCGCGACAGATGGCTCGCGCCGCCCATCGCGCCGCGATCGACCTCGGGCAGCGAGAAGAAAGCATCGTCGGCGGCGATGATCGTGTCGGATGCGCCGCAGATGCCGATCCCGCCGCCGATCACGAACTTGTGCACAGCCACGACCACCGGCACTTCGGCATCGCGGATCGCCTTGAAGGTGAGGTAATTGCCGCGATTGAGCAGGGGGATGCGCTCGGGATGCGCCTGCATCTCCTTGATATCCACCCCGCCGCAGAAGCCGCGCGCGTTTTCCGCCGCGCGGATCAGGACGCAATTCACGTCGGGGTTGCGCGCCGCCTCGGTGATGATCGCGGGCAGGTTGTTCCAGGTGGCGCTGTCGAACGCGTTCACCGGCGGCACGTCAAAGACGATCTCCGCGATCCGGTCGGCGATATTGCAGGTGATCGGCATCAGAGGTGTTCCCCTTGCGGCGCCAGCGCAGCGATCCGCGCGCGCGCCTCGGTCATGATCGATTCGACGAGTTCGGCGGCGCTCGGCAGATCGCCCAGGCGGCCAGCGACGACGCCGGTCGCCATCAGTCCGTTCTCCGCATCGCCCTCCACCACCGCGCGCTGGATCAGCATCGGCGCGGCGGCGGCCATCATCGCCTGCGGCAGGCTGAGCCCGCCATGGCTGGTCATGCCGCGTGCCGCGCGCAGCAGATCGCCGAACGAGGCGCCGGTCTGGCGCTTCATCTGCAGCCCGCTCTCGATCGCGCGACGCCACAGGCCGATGCCCGACGAACGCTCGATCCGGTCGAGCGCGTGGTTGCGGATCATCCGCTGCGGGATGCCGTCCACCTTGGTCGAGACCGCGATATCGTCGGTGCCGGCGGCGACATAGCGCGCCTTCACCTGATCGGGCGGGGCGCTCTCGCGCGTCATAAGGAAGCGGGTGCCCATCGCGATGCCCGCCGCGCCGAACGCCAGCGCCGCCGCCAGCCCGCGCCCATCGGCGAACCCGCCCGCCGCGACGACCGGCACCTTCACCGTATCGAGCACCTGCGGCAGCAGCACCGTGGTCGGCACCGAACCCGTATGCCCGCCGCCTTCGCCGCCCTGCACCGTGATGATGTCTACGCCGAGCTGCGCCATCTTCTGCGCGTGCTTCACCGCGCCGACTGTCGGCATGGTGAGGATGCCCGCATCCCGGAACCGCGCGATCATCTTCGCATCCGGCCCGCGCCCGAAGCTGACCGCGCGCACCTGATCGGCATTCTCGACGATGATATCGACGATCTCGGAAGCGCCAGGCTGGAAGGAGTGAAAGTTCACCCCGAACCGGCGCGTGGTGCCGGCACGAACCTCGGCGATCGCCTTGCGCACCTCCGCCGGGGTCATCACCGCGGCGGCGAGGAAGCCGAACGCGCCGGCTTCCGATGTGGCGATCACCAGCGGCGGGGTCGCGACCCAGCCCATCGCCGTCTGGACGATGGGATAGCGGCAACCCAGCCGCTCGGTAAGGATGGTGCGCAGCGGATCACTCATGGCTCAGGCCTCGCCCGCCGCCTTTTTGTTGGCCGACGCCATCGCCTTGCCGTCGAGCCCGCCGAGCGAATTGCCGCTGACGAGATCGTTCTGCGCGTGCGCGAAGTGATGCATGTGGAACACCGCGTCCATCGCGGTGCGCTTGCCGCGCAGATCTTCGACGTGGTTGAACGCCTGCTTGGTCAGCCAGTTGCCGAGGCGTGGGCGTTGCGCCAGCTCGTGCGCGATCTTCGCGGTTTCCTCACGCAGCGACGCGCGCGGCACCATGCGATTGACCATGCCGAACTGATAGGCGCGCTCCGCCGGCAGCCGCTCGCCGAGCAACAGGAATTCTTTGGCGATGCGCGGCGGAAGTTCGAAGCCGTGCGCGAAATATTCGACGCCGGGAATGCCCATGCGGTTCACCGGATCCTGGAAGAACGCGTCTTCGCTGGCGACGATCAGGTCGCACACCCAGGCGAGCGTCAGGCCGCCCGCGATGCACGCGCCCTGCACCATGGCGATCGTCGGCTTCGGGATGTCGCGCCAGCGACGGCACATGCCGAGATAGACCTCGTGCTCGCGGGTGTAGAGCAGCTCCGCGCCGGGGCGCGTGGTGTGATCGCCGAACATCAGCTTGCGATCGAACGGCACCAGATGATCGCGCCCCGGCGTGCCGATGTCATGGCCGGCGCTGAAATGCTTGCCCTCGCCGGCGAGCACGATGACCTTGATCGCATCGTCGTCCGTCGCGCGCCCGAAGGCGGCGTCGAGCGCATAGGTCATCTGGCTGTTCTGCGCGTTGTTGAACTGCGGCCGGTCCATCGTGATCCAGGCGACCGGGCCATCGGTTTCGTAACGCACCGGCGTGTCGGTTTCATAAACCGGCGATTGCTGCTGGCGGGGGGCGAGTTCGTCACTCATGCTGCTATCTCCTTCACCGCACCGGGATTGCCCGCGATAACGGTTGCGCGAATGTTGTGCGGATCGAGCCGCGCGATGATGGCCAGCGCCTCCGCATCGGGAAGCGCGGTTTCGGTGAGTGCCCCGGCCTCAAGCGGGAAGCCCGTCGCCGCCTGCACCTCCTCGAACGTCACGCCGGGATGGAGCGAGACGACGCGGATCGCATTGCCGGCGCCGCCGAAATCCATGACGCACAGGTTGGTGACGATGCGGCGCAGATCGATGCTCGCGTAATTGCCGCCAGCCACGCGCTTCGCCGGATTATATCCCGCGCTCGACACCATATCGACCTCGCCGGGCACGAAGACGCGCGGCGAATGCGCCGGGATGAACATCGAATTGGGGTGATAGACCGAATTGCCCGGGAAGCCGCGCACGCCCAGCATCTGGGTCTTGGGCTTCTGATAGGTGCCGCCGAGATACGACAGGTTGGTCTGCCCGAAGCGGTCGATCTGCGTCGGCGTTACCATCGCGTGCCGCCGCCCGGTCCACACCGCCGCATCGAAGAAGCGCGAAAAGGGGAGGTATCCGGCCGACTTCGGGCGATCGTCATAGGCGCGCGGCCCGATCGGCACCGGTTCCTCGACCAGAAACGCCTCGCCGTCGCTCATCATCAGGCCGGGCGAATGGGTGAGCTTGGCGAGGCTCGCGCCGAGGCGCGGCACGGGGCCAACGCCGGTGGCGACGATCTCGCGCGTGTCGCGGAATGCGTCCGACGCGGCGAAGATGCAGAGTTCTGCGAGTGTGGCGCTGGTCATCAAAACACCGCCATCGGCAGCTTTGCCACCGAATCCATTCCCCCCACGGAGGCAATATAGGCCCGTTCGTCGGCGCCGACGAACCGTTCGGCCACCTGCGCCCAGTCGCCCGGATCCTTGGCGGCATCGGCATAGGCGCGGAACGCCTTCATGTCCCATCCGTAGGCGGGGGGCATCGAGCTGGGATGCGCGCCGCCCTTCATCTCGACCACGCCGCTCACGAAGCTGCGCTCGAACGGGCTGAACCGTACGTCATCGGGATAATGATCCTCCATCCGGTCCACCAGTTCCTCGCACGAAACGAAGCTGCGCTCGGCGGCGCGGGCGAACCATTCATCGTAATAAATATCCGGCCCGAGCAGCTGGACGTTGCCGCGCCAGTCGGATCGACTGACGTGGAGCAGCGCGACGTCCAGCTTCAGCGCAGGCATCGCGATCAGCGTCTCGCCATCGGCATAGGGCGACTGCACATATTTGAGGTCGCCCAACGCGGCGAGATCGGTGCCGAGGCCCACGCGCGTCGGCAGGAAGGGCAGGTCGAAGGCGGCGGCTTTCAGCCCCCATTGCAGCATGCCCTCGTCCAGCTCCAGAACCTCGATCGAGCCGCTTTCACGCGCCTTGCGGAACCATGGCTCCAGCGGGATCGCGTCGAGCGAGACGAAGGAAAACACCAGCTTGCGCACCTTGCCGGCTGCACACAACATGCCGACATCCGCTCCACCATAAGCGACGATCGTCAGGTCCTTGAGCGGGGAGCGCAGGATTTCGCGCACCAGCGCCATCGGCTTGCGCCGCGGGCCCCAGCCGCCGATGCCGATCGTCATCCCGTCGCGGAGGCTGGCGACGATCTCCGTCGCCGTCATGCGTTTGTCGAGCATCATGCTGCCCCCGCCGCGGCTTCGGTCTGCCACGCCCAGACATGGCCCCATTTGCTGACCTTGTCGTGTGCCGTCACCTGCCAGGTGGCGGGATCGATCACCAGGCCGTTGCACCCGACCTCAAGATCGAAGCCGCCCGGAGTCTGGACGTAGAAGCTGGTCATCTCGTCATTGACGTGTTCGCCGAGCGTCGCGGATTCCTTGTATCCGCCGGCGACCATGCGTTCGCGCGCTTTCTCCACCTCTTCCAGCGTCGGCAGTTCGAGCATCAGGTGGATACAGGCCGATGGCGGCACCGGCATTTCGGCCAGCGCGGCGCTGTGATGACGGCCGTTGTCGGCGTGCATGAACGCAAACCGCATGCCCGGATCATGATCGCCGCCCATCAGGAAGAATTGCGGCAGATCGGTATCGTGGAAGCCGATCACGTCGCGATAGAAAGCGTGGCTCTTCTCGAAATCCGGTGCGGCGAGCACGGCATGGCCCATGCCATATTCGCCGGTGATGAAACGCGGCACGCCGATCGGCGAGACGAACGGCGTATCTTCGCGCCGATCGCCATAATAGAATTCGAGCCCGTTGCCCGCCGGATCGGTGGTGCGGAACAATCCGGTGACACAGCGCGACGCGGCGAGTTCGGGCGAACCCACTTCCACCGGCTGGCCGGCGGCGCGGATCTTGTCGGCCAGCGTGTTCAGCGCGGCTTCGTCAGCGACTTCATAGCCGGATGCCGCCAGACGATCGGCCGAGCCGTTTTCGATGCGGAATCGGAACGGCCGTTCATCGACGCGATAGAGCGCCGCCCCGTCGGTCGCTGTCCGGCCGCGCATCGCGCCCGCCACCTGCGTCAGGAAATGATCCCAACGATCCGGCTGGGTGGTTTCCACCACCGCATAGCCAAGCGACTTCACGCCCATAACATCAGGCTCCCTTCACCAAATCGAGAAAATACGGGCGCTCGCCGCCGCCATCGACTTCCAGCCGCGCGCCACTCACCCAGCTCGCCAGCGGCGAGCACAAAAACAAAACCGCGCCCGCGATATCGTCGCCGCTGCCCATCCGGCCGAGCGGCATCGATTGGCCGACTGCCTCCTGGGCGGCCGCGTCGCCATAGGTCGCTTCGGCATTTTCGGTTTGCATCAGCCCGGCGATGATCGCGTTGACGCGGATATTCTGCGCGCCCCATTCCTGCGCGAGGCTTTGCGTAAGATTGAGCAGCCCGGCCTTCGCAGCCCCGTACACGGCGGTTCCCGGCGAGGGGCGCACGCCGGAGACGCTGGCGATGTTGACGACGCTGCCGCCGCCCGCCGCGACCATGTGCGGGTGCGCTGCCTGCGCCATATATAAAGGCGCGACGAGGTTGAGCTTGAGGATCGCGTCGATGAATCGCGGCGAGACGGTGGCTGCATCGGCCTGTGGCGAGCCGCCCGCGTTGTTCACCAATATGTCAAGCCGGCCGTGCATCGCGACCGCCGCGTCGACCAGCGCCCGCGCCTGATCGGGATCGCGCACGTCCGCCTGATGAAAGGTGATGCCATGGGGCAGGTCATCCGGCGCGGCACGGCCGCATACGGTGACCGCGCAGCCCGCTTCAGCCAGTCGCGCCGCGATCGCGCGGCCGAGTCCCCGGGTGCCCCCGGTCACGATCGCGGCCTTGCCCGCCAGATCGAGATGCACGCCGCCCTGCAAGCCTTCTCTCCTCTTTCCCCGAACAGGGGTGAAATTCGTTCTCAACCGCCACTATTTCGCGAGGTTGAGCTTTTCTATTGACGATTTGCGTATCCTAGCGCAAGAGAAATTACGAAGATAGCGATTTGAGCCGGCGATTACCGCCGGCCGTAAAGGAGGGGCTGCGATGGCCGCCGTTGTTCCGCTCAAGGACCAGATTGAACCGCCCACTGCGGCCGTGCTCATCGAGCGCGCCCGTGAGATGATCCCGACGCTCAAGGCGCGTGCGAAGCGATGTGTCGCGGAGGGCAAGGTGCCCGATGAGACGATTGCCGAGATGCAGGCCGCCGGGTTCTTCCGCATCCTCCAGCCGAAGCGCTGGGGCGGATATGAAATGCATCCGAACGTGTTCTTCGACGTGCAGAAGCTGCTCGCCGAAGGGTGCATGTCGACCGGCTGGGTCTATGGCGTCGTCGGTTGCCACCCTTTTGAAATCGCGCTGTTCCACGATCGCGCGCAGCAGGAAGTGTGGGGCGCGGACGACAGCACCCTCGCATCCTCCTCCTATCAGCCGGTCGGCAAGGTGGAGCATGCCGACGGCGGCTTTTATCTTACCGGGCGCTGGGGCTTTTCCAGCGGGTCTGAGCATTGCCAATGGGTGCTGCTCGGCGCGCTGGTGCCGTCGAAGGAGCCGGGCGGGCCGCCGGATATGCGCACCTTCCTCCTCCCGCGCGCGGATTACCGGATCGAGCCCAACTGGGATGTGTTCGGGCTTCAGGGCACGGGCAGCAACGACATCGTCGTCGAACGGGCCTTCGTTCCCGAATATCGCACGCATCGCTCGGTCGACGGGTTCAACTGCCAGAACCCCGGCCAGCAGGAAAATGACGGACCGCTCTATGCATTGCCCTGGGCGCAGGTGTTCGTGCGCTCCGTCTCGTCGGCGGCGCTAGGCGGCGCGCGCGCGGCGATCGCGGCGGCACTGACCATCGCGGCGGATCGTGTATCGACCAACACGGGCAAGGTTTCCAAGACCGATCCGATCCTGCAGGCGGCGATTGCCAGGGCATATGCACAGGTCGGCGAGATGGAGCTGGCGCTTCGTGCGACGTTCGATGACCTGATGGGTTATGCCGAACGGGGCGAGTCGATCCCGCTCGATAAGCGATCGGCCTATCGCTACCAGTCCTCCACCGTCGTGCGGCGTTGCGCCGATCTGGTGGGCGACATCCTGCCGCTGCTCGGCGGGCGCGCGATCTATATGTCGAGCCCGATCGTGCAGCCGTGGCTCGATCTTAACGCCGCGCGCGCGCATGTCGCCAACGATCCGAACAATTGGACGGCGGACATGATCGGCGGCCTGATGGGCCAGGCTCCAGCGATGATGTTCATGTGATGGGCGCGCTTCTCACCAAGCGGCACGTCGTCGGCGACGGCCATGAAATCCACGTCGCGGAAACCGGCAGCGGACCGGCGGTGGTGTTCATCCACGGCAGCGGGCCGGGTGCATCGGGCGCGTCGAACTTCCGGCAGAATATCGACGCGTTCGTCGCGGCGGGATATCGCGTGATCCTGCCCGATCTGATCGGGTACGGCGATAGCTCCAAGCCGGAGGGGATCGATTATACCCTCCAGCTCTTCACTGACACCTTGTACGACGCGCTGCGCGCGCACGGCATCGAGCGGGCGGCGCTGGTCGGCAATTCGCTCGGCGGCGGGGGTCGCGTTGCAGATGACGCTGGATCATTCGGAATTCGCCTCCAGCCTGGTGCTGATGGCGCCCGGCTGCGTCGAGGAACGCGAGACCTATTTCGCCATGCCCGGCATCGCGAAGATGGTATCGAACTTCGGCGGCCCCGATTTCAGCATCGAGGAGCAGCGCCGGCTGGTCTGCAATCTCGTCTATGATGCGTCCGCCGTGACGGATGAGCTGGTCGCGGAGCGATATGCGGTTGCACGGACTCAGCCCAAGGACGTGCTGGTGCGGATGCGCACCCCCAATCTCGCGCCGCGTCTGGGCGAGGTGAAGCAGCCGATCTATGGCTTCTGGGGATTGCAGGACGATTTCTGCCCGGCGAGCGGCGCGCGCTATTTCCTCGAAGCGTGCGAGGATGTGCGGTTCACCACCTTCGCCCGCACCGGCCATTGGGTGCAGGTGGAGCGCACGGCGGAGTTCAACCGTTACTCGATCGGCTTCCTCGATGAGCATCGCTGAGCGTCACGGCGCGGAGCTTCACCGCGCGCTGCGCGAGCGCCGCACCGTGCCGCCGCTCATCGCGCGCGATTCCTCGCTGACGGTCGATGATGCCTATGCCATCAGCCTCGATTTCCTCGCCCGCCGTATGGCGGACGGGGAGAAAGTGATCGGCAAGAAGATCGGCGTCACCTCCAAGGCGGTGCAGGACATGCTGGGCGTTCACCAGCCCGATTTCGGTTTTCTCACCGATCGGATGTGGATCGATGGGGAGATCGATATCGCGGCGAATGGGCTGATCCAGCCGCGCGCGGAGGCGGAGATCGCCTTCATCCTGCGCGCGCCGCTCAAGGGGCCGGGGATAACGGTGGCGGACGTGATGGAAGCGACCGAAAGTATCGCGCCATGTTTCGAGATCGTCGACAGCCGCATCGACGACTGGAAGATCGGCATCGTCGATACGGTGGCGGACAATGCCTCGTGCGGGGTGTTCGTGATCGGCGAGGCGCGTGCCGATCCGCGCGCGCATGATCTGCCCGCGCTGCATGTCCGCGTGACGAAGAACGGCGCGCCGCTCTCCGAAGGCTATGGCCATGCGGTTCAGGGCAATCCCGCCGAGGCGGTGGCGTGGCTCGCCAATACGCTGGGGCAATATGGTGTCTCGCTGGATGCGGGCGATGTGATCCTGTCCGGGTCGCTGGTGCCGCTCGCGCCGGCCGTGGCGGGCGATCGGTTCGAAATGACGCTGGAGGGCGTGGGCAATTGCACCGCGACCTTCGTTTAGGAGGCTGGCAGGCGTGAGCAAGGTGAAAGCGGCGATCATTGGTTCGGGTAACATTGGGACCGATCTGATGATGAAGATGCTCAAATATCCGCAGAATATGGAGCTGGTCGCGGTGGTCGGGATCGATCCTGCGTCGGAGGGGCTGGCGATGGCGCGCGAGCGTGGCGTCGCGACGACGCATGAGGGGATCGAGGGGCTGAAGAAGCTCGCGTGTTACCCGGAGATCGGCATCGCGTTCGACGCGACCTCGGCCTATGCGCACAAGCTGCATGACGAGGCGTTGCGCGCCGATGGCAAGCAGGTGGTGGATCTGACGCCGGCGGCGATCGGGCCGTTCACGATCCCGACCGTCAACGGCGACGCCAACCTCGATCAGCCCAACGTCAACATGGTGACCTGCGGCGGGCAGGCGACGATCCCGATGGTCGCGGCGGTCGCGCAGGTGGCGACGGTCCATTATGCCGAGATCGTCGCGTCGGTTTCGTCGCGCTCGGCCGGGCCGGGGACACGCGCCAATATCGACGAGTTCACCCGCACCACCGCGCGCGCGATCGAGGCGGTCGGCGGCGCGACGAAGGGCAAGGCGATCATCATTTTGAACCCCGCCGAGCCGCCGATGATCATGCGCGACACGGTGTTCACCTTGTCCGAAGGCGGCGACGAGGATGCGATCCGCGCCTCGGTGGAGGCGATGGTGGCGAAGGTGCAGGGCTATGTGCCGGGCTATCGCCTCAAGCAGGCGGTGCAGTTCGAGCGTTATGGCGACAACAACCGATTGAAGATCCCCGGCATGGGCGATTTCACCGGCATCAAGACCTCGATCTTCCTCGAAGTGGAAGGGGCGGGCGATTATTTGCCGAGCTATTCGGGCAACCTCGACATCATGACCGCGGCGGCCAAGGCGACCGGCGAGCTGCTCGCCCAGCGCATTCTCGATCGGAGGGCGGCGGCATGACCTTCGACGTCAACACGCAGAAGCTCTACATCCAGGATGTGACGCTGCGCGACGGGATGCACGCGATCCGCCACATGTATGGCCTCGATCATGTCCGCAGCATCGCGGCGGCGCTCGATACCGCGGGGGTCGATGCGATCGAGGTGGCGCATGGCGATGGCCTGAGCGGCGCGAGCTTCAACTATGGCTTTGGCGCGCATACCGACTGGGAATGGCTGGAGGCGGTGGCGGAGGTGCTGACGCGTTCGGTGCTGACCACGCTGATCCTGCCCGGCGTCGGCACGGTGGAGGAGTTGCGCCGCGCTTACGATCTAGGCGTGCGATCGGTGCGGGTGGCGACGCATTGCACCGAGGCGGATGTCTCGAAACAGCATATCGGCATCGCGCGCGATCTCGGCATGGACGTGTCGGGCTTCCTGATGATGAGCCACATGATCGACGCCGAGGCGCTGGCGAAGCAGGCGGTGCTGATGGAGAGCTATGGCGCGCAATGCGTCTATGTCACCGATAGCGGCGGCGCGCTCGACATGGACGGGGTGCGCGATCGCTTGCGCGCCTATGACAAGGTGTTGAAGCCCGAGACGCAGCGCGGGATGCACGCGCACCATAACCTGTCGCTCGGTGTGGCGAACTCGATCGTCGCGGCGCAGGAAGGCGCGGTGCGGATCGACGCAAGCCTCGCCGGCATGGGCGCTGGCGCGGGCAATGCGCCGCTCGAAGTGTTCGTCGCCGCCGCCGATCGCAAGGGCTGGAACCACGGCTGCGACGTGATGGCGCTGATGGATGCGGCGGAGGATCTGGTGCGGCCGTTGCAGGATCGCCCGGTCCGCGTCGACCGCGAGACGCTCGCGCTGGGCTATGCCGGGGTCTACTCAAGCTTCCTGCGCCACGCCGAAAAGGCCGCCGAAACCTATGGCCTCGACACCCGCGCGATCCTCGTCGAACTCGGCCGCCGCAAAATGGTCGGCGGACAGGAAGACATGATCGTCGATGTCGCACTCGATATGCTCAGGGAACGCGAGGCCACCGGCTGAAGGCGAGCGATATGCGCCGCCTGTCGCTTGACCATATCACGGTCGTCGATACCACCCCGTCGCAGCTTGCCGAGCTTGCGGCGCGGACGGGGTGCGCGGGCATGTGCCTGTTCCTCCATCCGATGGCGGTGCTGCCGGCAATGCCGGATTTCGCGCTGATCGGTGACACGCCGGAGCGTCGCGCGACGCGAGACGCGATGCGCGCGGGCGGGGTGACGCTCGATCTCGTCTATCCCTTCACGCTGGCGGGGCGCACCGATGTCGCCGCGTTCGAGCCGGCGCTGGAGACGGCGGCATGGCTCGGCGGACGGCTCGCCAACGTGCTATGCTACGATCGCGACGCGGTGCGGCGGGTTGAGAAGCTGGCGGCGCTGGCGGACCTGGCGCACGGCTACGGCATCGAGCTGGCGGTCGAATTCTATCCGCCGTCGCAGGTGCGATCGCTGGCCGAGGCGCTGGCATTGGTCGATGCGGCGGGGCGCACGGATATCGGGGTGACGCTCGATCTGCTCCACGTCGTTCGGGCGGGCGAGATGCCGGGCGCACTGCCGCTGCTTGCCGATCGCCGCATCCGCATCGCGCAGCTCAGCGACGGGCCGCTCGCCATCGCCAGCGAGCGTATCGAGTGGGAAGCCGGGATGGAGCGGCAATTGCCGGGCGACGGCGCGTTCGATCTTGCAAACTTCGTCGCCGCGCTCGCGCCGGATTGCCCGGTGAGCATCGAAGTGCCGCGCCAATCCGCGCTGGAGGCCGGGCGATCGGCCTTCGATCGTGCCCGCCGTGCGGTGGCGGCGACGCGGGCGGCGCTGGACGAAGATCAGGAATGAAATGGCCGGAGGGGAATATATGATCGGCGGGTTTGCGCATGGCTGATTTCTCACTGCATCGCACCGTCCCGGCGGCGGCCGTGCCGCAATGGGATGACGAGGCCGATGTGATCGTGATCGGTTTCGGCGCTGCCGGTGCCTGCGCGGCGATCGGCGCGGCCGAGGCGGGCGGGTCTGTCATATTGTTTGAGCGCAATTCGGGCAGCGGGGGCGCTTCCGGCCTGTCGGGCGGCGAAATCTATATCGGCGGCGGCGGCGGCACCGATGTGCAGCGCGCCAATGGCTTCGCGGACAGCACCGAGGATTTCGCGACCTATCTCAAGATGGCGGGCGGCCCGTGCGCGGATGAGGCGAAATGCGATGCTTATGCCGCCGGCGCGCTCGATCACTACGCATGGCTGAAGGCGCAGGGGGTGCCGTACAAAGGCACCTATCTGCCCGGCAAGCTGATCGAGCCGATGACCGACGATACGCTGATCTGGTCAGGCAGCGAAGCGGCCGCGCCGTTTTGTAATGCGGCGAAGCCCGCGCCGCGCGGGCATGTGATCCAGTTCACAGGCTGGGGCGGCGGCCGCAAACTGGTCGACGTGCTCGAAGCGCGTGTCCGTGCGCTGGGTGTCGAGGTGGTGACCGACGCGCGCGCGCTGGCGCTGATACGCGACGGCGAGCGGGTGATTGGCGCTGTGATGCGCGTGGATAATCGTGCGCGCTTCGTCCGTGCGCGGCATGGCGTGGTGCTCGCCACGGGCGGCTTCGTGCTCAACCCGGATATGCTCAAGCGATACGCGCCGCTTACCGCGAAGATCGCCGATCCGATCGGCGACAAGGACGATGGCTCCGGGATCAATCTCGGCATGGCGGCGGGGGGCGATGCGATCCACATGGATCAGTTCTTCGTCACCTGCCCGTGGACCATGCCGGAAAGCCACGCGCAGGGCGTGTTCGTCAACATCCAGGGCCAGCGCTTCATCAACGAGGATTGCTATCACGGCCGGGTGAGCCGCTGCATGATCGATCAGCCGGGCGACCGCGTCTATCTGTTGCTGGACAGCGCGCATTTCCAGCAACCGCCCGATTTCGCGCGGATGAGCATCGCCGGCACGGGCGATACGTGGGACGAGGTGGAGCGCGAGCTGGAGATGCCGGAAGGCACGCTCGCCGCGACCATGGCGTTCTACAATCGCCACGCGCGCGATGGCCGTGATCCGCTGTTCGACAAGCGGGCACCGATCCTCACCGCGCTCGATCAGGGGCCGTTCGTCGCGCTGGAGCTGAACTTTCAGGCGAGCTATTTCTCGCACTTCACGCTTGGCGGGCTGCGTACCTCGATCGAGGGAGAGGTGCTCGATCGCGGCGGCCAGGCGATCGCGGGGCTATATGCGGCCGGGCGCTGCACGTCGGGGCTGCCGGCATGGGGGCATGGCTATAGCTCAGGGTTGAGCCTTGCCGATTGCACCTTCTTCGGCCGCCGCGCGGGGCGGGCGGCCGCGGGCAGCTAACCCGCGAGCTGCGCGCCATCCACCGCCAGCGTCGCGCCGCTGATCTTGCGCGCCTCGTCGGAGGCGAGGAAGGCAACCGTCGCGGCGATATCCTCCGGCTCGGCCGCGCCGCCGTCCAGCTTTGGCGCGTGGCGCATCATCAAAGACCAGTCGATGTCGCCTGCCGGCGGCGCGGCGTTGCCCATGTTGGTGTTGACCTGCCCCGGGCACACCGCGTTGACGCGCACGCCGCGTGCGGCGAACTCCACCGCGAGCGACTTGGTGATCGCCACCACTCCATGTTTCGACGCGGCATAGGCGAGGCTATAGGGGATGCCCGACAGCCCGGCGGTGGACGCCATGTTGACGATCGACCCACGCGATTTGACGAGATGTGGAAGGGCGGCGCGGCACAGGGCGAAGACGCTGAACAGATTGACGCGCAGCACCCGTTCGAACCGCGCCTCGTCGAAATCGATCGTTGGCCCCCAATCGAGCATCCCGCCGATGTTGCACAATACGTTCAGCCCGTCTCGCGCGGCGGCGGCGACCAGCGTCTGGCAGGACGGGGTATCGCTCGCGTCATAGCGATGCACCCGCACCGGGCGCGCGATTGCGGCGGCGGTTTCGTCCAGCCCGCGTTGGTCGATATCGCCGATCGTCAGTTCCGCGCCTTCGGCGGCGAAGCGCAGCGCGGTGGCACGTCCGATGCCCGATGCTGCCCCGGTGATCAGCACTTTCTTTCCGGCAAAACGCATTGATCCCCTCCGCTCTTGATTTGCGTAGTGATCCTAGGCACAATTCTACGCAATGACACCAAAAAACACTCTGGAGAGCCGGATTGCGTGCCTGGAGGCGGATAGGGCGATTCGCGATTTGAAAGCGCGCTATCTGCGTGCCTGCGATGCCAAGGATCCCGAAGCCGTCCGCGATACCCTGTTGCCGCATGGTGCGGTGATCGCGTTCGAGGGCTTTCCGCTGTTCGAGGATCGCGCGCCGTTCGTGGCAGTCTATGCGCAATTGGGCTGCGCGCCGGGCGTGTTCGATGTCCACCACGCGGCCAATGGGGTGATCAGCTTCGAGGATGAAGGCCGCGCGCGCGGATCATGGTCGCTGCTGTTTCTCAACATCAATCTCGCCGCGCGCACGCTGACGCAGATGGGCGTGGAGTATGACGATATCTACGTGAAACAGGATGGCCGCTGGTGGATCGCGGAAACGCGTTCGCGCCAGACGTACGGGCTGGTTCAGACGGTGGATGCGGCCGGGCAACCGGCGGTGAGCATCATGGGAAGGACGACGGGAATGTTCGATACGACGGATAGCGCGGCATGAGCGGCGGCGCGCTCAAGGGGAAGGTGGCGGTCGTCACCGGTGCGAGCCGCGGGATCGGCGCGGGCATTGCGGCGCGGTTCGCGGCGGAGGGCGCGCGCGTGGTTGCGGTCGCCCGTACGCTGGAGCCGGACGGCAAGCTGCCGGGATCGCTCGCCGAGACGGTGGAGCGCATCCGTGCGGCCGGCGGTGAGTGCCATGCGCTGCGCATCGATCTTGGCGATGCCGCCGATCGCGCCCGGATCATCCCGGAGGTGCTGGCGCAATTCGGCCGCGTCGATATCGTCGTCAACAACGCCGCCTGGGCCCGTTTTGGCCCGATCTGGCAGCAGCAGCCGCGCCACGCGCATCTCGCGTTCGAGATCAATTATTTCGCGCCGCTGGAAATCGCGGCGGCCGCCGTGCCGGTGATGAAGGGGCAGGGCGCGGGCTGGATCCTCAACATCTCCAGCGGCACATCGCTGTTGCCACGCCCAGCGCCGTTCGATCCGGCCGATCGCTATTTCGAGTTCCACCAACAGGGCAGCCCGACGCTGTACGGCTCTACCAAGGCGGCGCTTGAGCGCATGTCGGCTGGCATGGCGGCGGAACTCGCGGGCACGGGCGTCGCGATCAATACGCTGGCCCCGGTCGGCGCGGTGGCGAGCGAGGGCGCGCTGGAAGTCGGCGGATGGGACGAGCGGGATCATCTCGAGCCGGTCGAGGCGATGGCCGAGGCCGCGCTGGCGCTTTGCTCGCGTCCGGCGGACGAATTGTCCGGCCGCATCGCGGTCAGCCTGCCACTGCTGGAAGAGCTGGGGATTCCGATCCGCGCGCTGGATGGTCAGCGGCTGCATTCGGAGCAGGTCGCCGCTTAGTAACAACGGCAATAATGAATACGCATTTGGCGACTATTTGTTGTCGAACATAACAAAACGCGTAATGTTAATGGCTGGAGATTGACCTTGCCGGATCTGGAATCCCGTATCGACCGCTTGGAGTCGCTGGACCAGATCCGGCAGCTCCCGGCCAGATATGCGCTGGCGCTCGACATGCGTGACATGGATGCGATGGTCTCGTTGTTTCCGGCTGACGTGCGTGTCGGCAAGGATGCAAGCGGCCGCGCCGCGCTGCGCGCCTATATGGATCGCACGTTGCGTTCGCCGTTCACCGGCACCTCGCATCATATCGGCGGCCATATCATCGAGTTCGATGACCCCGATCACGCGCATGGCATCGTCTATTCCAAGAACGAGCATGAAACCGGCGACGAATGGGTCATCATGCAGATGATGTATGTCGACGATTATGTCCGCATCGACGGGCGCTGGCATTTCGCGCGCCGCTTGCCGCTTTATTGGTACGCCACCGATCTCAACAAACCGCCGATCGGCGCGAACAAGATGCGCTGGCCGGGCACCGATTGGGCGGAGGGCAATTTCCACAAACTGTTTCCGAGCTACGAGGAATTCTGGGCGCGCGCCGGTGATAGTGCCGCGCCGGTCCCGCCGCCCGCACCGCTCGATGGTTTCATCAACGCGATGCGCCGGGGCAATGCCGCGCCGCGCGTGAAGGTGCGGGCGGATTGAATACGGCTGGCCGCGCATGTCGGCCGGCACGAGAGGATAGGACAAGGATCGCAATGACCGCCAATAGCTTCCCGCACCTGCTTTCGCCCGGCCGGATCGGCCGGATGGAATTGCGCAATCGCATCGCCGTAACCGCGATGGGCGCCAGCCTCGGCGAAGAGGATGGCCAGTGCGGCGATCGGCTCATCGCCTATCACGCGGAGCAGGCGCGCGGCGGCGTTGGCCTGATCATCACGGGCGTCGCGGGCGTGGCGTGGCCGGCCGGCGCGAGTGAAGATGCGCAAATCGCCATTTCCGACGATCGCTTCATACCGGGGCTGAAGGCGCTGGCGGACGCGGCACATGCGCACGGCGCCAGGATTGTGCCGCAGCTTCATCATGGCGGGCTTGGCGCGATGGCGGATATGGTCGCCGGCCGCCCGCTTTGGTGCCCGTCGCCGCCAGAAGCGCCGACCGGCGATTTTACCGCTACGTTCCTGATCGAAGAGCTGATGTCGGCGCCATTCGGACGCATAAAGGGCGTCGAGCTGAAGGTGATGACGGTCGAGGACATCCGGCTGGTGACCGGTCAGTTCGCGGCGGCGGCGGATCGGGCGAAACGCGCGGGCTTCGACGGTGTCGAGATCCATGGCGGCCACGGCTACCTTCTGTCCTCGTTCATCTCGCCCAAGTCGAACCGGCGCACCGACGAATATGGCGGTCCGCTGGAGAATCGCGTGCGTTTCCTGCTCGAGGTGATCCGCGCGATGCGTGAATCCGTCGGGCCGGATTTCCCGATCTGGTGCAAGCTCGATTCGCGTGAAATCGGCAAGAAGGGCGGCATCACGATCGAGGATGCGATCGAGACGGCGCGAATGGTCGAAGCCGCCGGCGCCGATGCCATCACCGTCTCTGCCTATCACGACAATGGTCAGGCGAAGCTTCATTCGGGTTCGCATACGCCGCACGAGCCGGGGCTCAACATTCCGTTCGCGCGTCGGATCAAGGCGGCGGTCAAAGTGCCTGTCATCGCCTCCGGCCGGATCGAGCCGGAGGTGGGCGATGCGGCGATCGCGGATGGCTCGCTCGATTTCGTATCGATGGGGCGCAAGCTGCTCGCCGATCCGCATCTGCCCAACAAGCTCGCGGCGGGGCGACCGGAAGAGGTGCTGCCGTGCATCTATTGCTACACCTGCATCAGCGCGATCTATCTCGGCGATCCGCTGCGCTGTGCGGTGAATCCTGAAACGGGGTTCGAATATCTGCACCGCGATCTTGCGTCCGCGCCGTCGAAGCGCGTCGTGGTGATCGGTGGCGGCCCGGCGGGCATGGAATCGGCGCGGCGGCTGCGTGAGAAGGGGCAGGAAGTGATCCTGCTGGAAGCCGGCGCGCGGCTTGGCGGGACATTGCGTTTCGCCTCGCTCGCTTATCCCGCGAACGAGCGGTTGCTCGATTGGCTTCAGCGGCAGGTCGCGGCGTCGGGTGCCGATGTCCGGCTCAACACGCCCGCCACGCCGGCGCTGCTGCGTGAATTGCGCCCCGATGCGGTGATCGTCGCGACCGGCGCGCGGCGCGGGATGCCCCCGATCCCCGGCGGCGATCTGCCCAACGTCTTGTCCGGCGACGACATGCGCAAGCTGATGCTCGGCGAAAGCTCCGATGAATTGAAGCGTAAGACGAGCTTCGCCACGCGCATCGCGACCAGGGTGGGCGCGGCGACAGGACTAACCGCCAATCTCGATTTCGTACGCAAGGCGACGCATCAGTGGATGCCGCTGGGCGATCATGTCGTGATCGTCGGCGGCGAACTGGTCGGGCTGGAGCTGGCCGAATTCCTGCTCGAACGCGGGCGGACGGTGACGGTGGTGGACGACGCGCCGCGCTTCGGCGCGGGGCTGACGGTCGTGCGGCGGATGCGGCTGCTTGAAGAACTGAAGGAACATGGGGTCGCGATGTTCCCCAAGGCGGCGGATATCCGCATCGAGCCGGGCGCCGTCACCTTCACCGATGCAAATGGCGAGGTGCAACGTCCGCGCGCCGATCATGTGATCGTCGCCAAGGGAGCGACGGGCGACGAAGCGCTGGCCGATGCGTTGCGCGCGGAAGGGTTCGACGTTCATGCGATCGGCGATTGCACCGGCGTCACCTATATCGAGGGCGCGATGCGTGGTGCGGCGGGCGCGGTGGAGGCGATCCTGTCGCCGCAGCATGCCGAAGCCGTGGCGCTTTGACCGTATTGCATTATCCCTTCGAGGGGCGTTCGCCCACGCCGGATGAGGTGATCACCGTTTCCCCCGGCGTGCACTGGCGGCGTGTTCCGGTGCCCGGCCCATTGCAGCATGTGAACTGCTGGCTGCTCGACGACGATGGCGGCGTGGCGATCGTCGACACCGGCTATCAGGATGATGCGACGCGCGACGGCTGGGCTGCAGCGATCGCCGGGCGGCGTGTGACGCAGGTGATCTGCACTCATTATCACCCCGATCACAGCGGGCTCGCCGGCTGGCTGTGTCGCGAATATCGTGCGCCGCTGGTGATGACGCGTGTCGAGTGGTTGTCGCTCTATCATTTCGTCGCGGGATCGCGCGTGGCGCCGGAGGAGATCGCCGATTATTGGCGCGCCGCCGGCTGGGATGACGCGCAGATCGCGCGATCGATGCGCGGGTGGAGTCAGTTCGGGGCATTCGTCAGCCCGCCGCCACAGAGCTTCCGCCGCATCGCGGACGGTGACCGCATCGCGCTCGGCGGGGCGGAGTGGCGTGTCGTCGTGGGAAGCGGGCATAGCCCCGAACACGCCTGTCTGCTCGATGAGCACGCGGGCGTGCTGATCGCGGGCGATCAGGTGCTGCCCGCCGTAAGCCCCAACGTCTCGGTCACGTTGAGCGAGCCGGAGGGCGATCCGCTCGGCGACTGGCTGGCCTCGATCGAGCGGCTGCGGCTGCTCGATGGCGACCTGCTGGTGCTGCCGGGGCACGGCGATCCGTTCCACGGACTGCACGCGCGGCTCGATGCGATCGCGATGGGGCATCATCGCCGGCTCGATCGGCTACACGCGCTGCTCGCCGAGCCACGCCGCGTGGTGGATTGTTTTCCGGCGTTGTTCCGGCGCGAGGTCGGTGCCGAGATGATCGAGATGGCGACCGGGGAGACGCTCGCGCATCTCCACCGGCTGGAGCATGACGGGCGCACGACCCGCGAGATGCACGACGGCGTGACGTGGTTCGCCGCCGCCTGAGCGCGGTCAGAAGAAGCAGCTGCCGCCGTTCGCGACCAGCACCGAACCTGTGACGAAGCTCGCATCTTCGCTGGCGAGATAGGCGACGGCGGCTGCGATCTCCGCCGGCCGCGCCAGCCGCCCGAGCGGCACGGCGGCTTCCATCGAGGTGATCCACTCGGCCGGGATGCCCTGCATGATTGGCGTGTCGGTCGGCCCCGGCGCGACCGCGTTGACGCGGATGCCGCGCGGGGCAAGCTCGCGTGCTAGCTGACGGGTCAGCCCGATCACTGCGGCCTTGGAAGCACAATAATGTGGCGAGCCTTCGCCCGATTGCGCGCTGGTCGAGCTGATGTTGACGATCGTGCCGCTCGCCTTATCGGCCGCCAGCGCGCGAACGAACTCACGCGCAAGGAAAAAGGCGCCGTCGAGATTGACCGCCATCACGCCGCGCCAACCTGCATCCTCCATATGGATCAGCTGATCCGCGAACGCGGTGGGTTTCTCACCCGCTGCGATCTGCGCGTTGCGCTCTGCCATGCCGGCGTAGAATGGCTCGCTGCCGTCGCCCGGTGCGGCGCCGATCCCGGCGTTGCTCACCGCGATATCGAGCCGGCCGAACGCTGCACGCGCCTCACGCACCGCCGCCGCGACCGACGCGCTGTCGCTCACATCGCAACGGATCGCCAGCGCGCCGCCGGAAGCGCGCGCGTCATCGAGATTGAGATCGAGTGCGGCGACTTGCGCGCCCTCCGCAGTCAGTCGCTCGACGATCGCGCGCCCGATGCCGCGCCCCGCGCCGGTGACGATCGCACCGCGCCCTTGAAGCCGTCCTGCCATGATGTTCGTCCTTGTGGTCAGTTGTTGGCGCCGGTCATGTCGCGCGCCGCAATGTATCCGAAGGTCAGCGCCGGCCCGATCGTGACGCCGGCGCCAGGATAGCTCTCACCCATCGCCGATGCCGCGTTATTGCCCACCGCATAGAGGCCGGCGATCGGCTGTCCCTCGCGATCGATCACGCGGGCGCGTTCGTCGGTGAGTAGGCCGCCGTTGGTGCCTATATCGCCGGGGTGGATCGGGAAGGCGTAGAACGGGCCTTTGACGATCGGCGCCAGCGATGGATTGGGCGTAACGCGCGCGTCGCCGTACATCTTGTCATAGGCCGCATCGCCGCGGTGGAAATCGGGATCCGTCCCTTTTGCGGCGTTGCCGTTGAAGCGTGTGACCGTGGCGGCGAGTTTCGCCGGATCGACGCCGATCTTGCCAGCCAGCTCCTCGATCGTGCGGCCCTTACGCATGATCTTGCGCACGCCCTTTGATTGCAGGCGATCGGGCACGAGCGGGAGCAGCGGGCCCATCGGATATTTGTGACGGAAGCTGTGATCGAAGATCATCCAGCTCGGATCGGCATCGCCATGCTCGCGCTGGCGCGCGGCCATCTGCTGTCCGACGATATGATAGGACGCCGCCTCGTTGAGATAGCGCTCCCCCGACTGGTTGACCATGATGCAGCCGGGCAGCGCGCGCTCGATCGTTGAAAGCCGGCCGCGATCCTCGCCCGGCACGTAGAACACAGGCGCGGCCCATGCCGATTGCATGTTCATCGTCGCCGCGCCCGCCGCCATCCCCGCGCGGATGGAGTCTCCGGTGTTGCCGGAAGTGCCACCGCTGAACAGAGCGCGCGGATAGCTTGGCGCATAATTGTCGCGCATCGCCTGGTTCTTGTCGAACCCGCCCGCCGCGAGCACCACGCCGCGCCGAGCGCGGATGCGTATCGCGCGGCCCTCATGCTGCACCACGACGCCGGCGACGCGCCCGTCTTCCTCGATCAGCTCGCTCATCGGCGTTTCGAGCCACACCGGCACGTTGCGCGCGTTCAGCGCGATCCGCAGCCCGCCGACCAGTGCGTTGCCAAGCGTCAACCGCCGATCCTTGCGCGAGCGCAGACGGAAGGGGAGATCGAACCAGTAGCGCGCCAGCGATTTGCCGAGATGCATCTGCCAGCCCGGCGCGCGGAACAGCAGCATATAGGTTTCGTCGAAATGCCAGTTGAGATAGCCGAACAGGCTCGCTGCTGGTGACGCGAAGCGCAGTGTCTCCACATCGCGGCCGAGTTGCCTGCCGTCGATCGGCAAAGGCATGTGCGTGCGATATCCGGTCGGGCTGCCGCCGGGGTTTTCGGCATGGTAATCGGGATAGGGGAAGGCGTGATAATCGATCGGCGTATGCTCGCCGATCCAGCGCAGCATTGATGCAGCATTGGTGACATAGGCGCGGATATTGGCATCGGGCACATTGTCCGCCGAAAGCCCGCGAACATAGGTGAAGGCATCATCGACATTGTCGTGAAAGCCCGCAGCAGCCGCCTGATCGCTTGCGGGAATCCATATCCCCGCGCCGGAGGTGGCGGAGGTGCCACCCCACAGCTTTTCCTTCTCGATCACCAGGACGTCGGCGTGGCTGTGCGCAGCGACCAGCGCGGAAAGCAGGCCCCCGGCGCCTGATCCGACGACGACCACGTCGACTTCCTTATCCCACCCCATTGCGTTCACCTTTTTATCATTGTCGACCGCCGGCATGCGCCGCGACGGCTCTGATTACGATGGCAGGTAGAGCTGCGCGGCCTTGCCGCCGTCAACCGGAAGCGCGGTGCCGGTGATATAGCTCGCGGCATCGGAAAGCATGAAGATGATCGCCTCCGCCAGCTCATCGGGCTGGCCGCCGCGTCCCATTGGGATCGCCTCCGCCGTTCTGGCGGCGGTGTCGGGGGCCTTGGCCGCGAAATCCTCGGTGCCCGGCGTTTGAACCTGACCGGGGACGATCGCATTGACGCGCACGCCAGAGCGCCCCGCCTCCATCGCGGCGACGGCGGTGAACTGGATCAGCGCCGCCTTCGATGCGGAATAGCTGGACATGTACGGCGCCGCGCGGATGCCGCAGGAGGAGGAGATATTGACGATCGAGCCACGCCCCGCCGCCATCATGATCTTCATCGCGGCCTTGGTGCCGACGAACACCGCATCGGCATTGACCGCGAAATCCTTGCGCCAATGCTCCAGCGTGAGCTTGCTGATTGGGGCATAATGCACCGACATGGCGTTATTGACGAGCATGTCGAGCCGCCCGTGACGCGCGGCGACATCCTCGATCAACTGGGTGAAGGCGCCCTCGTCGGAGACGTCGAGTTGCACTGCCTCGACCTTGCCCTCTGCCGCGATTTCGGCGCGGGCCTCTTCCAGCTTTTCTGGACGACGCGCACAGATTACGACTGTAGCGCCACGTTTTGCGAGTAGCCGGGCGGTGGCCCGCCCGATGCCGTCGCTGCCGCCGGTAATGATCGCGACGCGCCCGGCGAAATCCTGGCTCATTGATGTATCCTCTCGAAAACTTTCACGCATTCTGTGGGTGTGAATGGTAATTTGTCAACGTCATGCGTAAGTGATAGCGAATAAACTTACGAATCTGGAGGGATGAGGATGGGAGTCATGACCGGAAAGGTGGCGTTGGTCACCGGGGCGGGGCAGGGCGTCGGCCAGGGAATCGCGCTGGCATTGGCGAGCGAAGGCGCCGCAGTGGCAGTCAGCGGTCGCACCGTGGAAAAGCTGGAACGCACCTGCGCGCTGATCGAGGAGCGCGGCGGCACCGCGATCCCGCTCGCCTGCAATGTAAAGGATCCGGCTGATCTCGCGCGGATGGTCGATGAAACGGTTGCGCGTCTGGGCGGGCTCGATGTGCTGGTCAACAATGCCCAGGAAGTGCCGATGGGTAAATTGATGGACGTCGCCGACGAGGCGTTCCTCGCCGGGTTCGAATCCGGCCCGCTGGCGACGCACCGGCTGATGAAGCTGGTCCATCCGCATCTCGTCGCGCGGGGCGGGGGCGTCATCATCAACCTCATATCCTCGGCATCGGTGCGCTGGGATATGGCGGGTTATGGTCCCTATGCTGCGGTCAAGAAAGCAATCCACGCGCTGACCCGCGCGGCGGCGGCCGAATGGGGACGCGAAGGCATCCGGGCGCTGTCGATCGCGCCGCACGCCGAATCGCCCGGCCTGAAATGGTGGATGAAGAACAACCCGGAGGAGGCTGAGGCATTCTTCCGTACCATCCCGCTTGGCCGCGTCGGGCGTCTGGAAGAAGATATCGGCCGGGCGGTCGTGGCCCTCTGCTCGCCGGACATGGCCTATCTTACCGGGGCGATCGTGCCGCTCGACGGTGGACAGGCGAATTTCGGCTGAGGCCGGATAACAAAAAGAACAAGGAGTGGATTGGATGACGGAACCGAAAATCGCGCTGGTAACCGGCGCAAGCCGTGGTGCGGGGCGCGGCATCGCGCGCGGGCTCGGTGAAAAAGGCATGACGGTTTACGTCACGGGCCGCACCATCGCGCCCGGCGACGCACGCGGCTGGGACGGCACGGTGTTGCCGGGCACGGTTGCCGAAACCGCAGCGGAAGTGACGAAGGCAGGCGGGCTCGGCATCCCGGTTGTCTGCGATCATGCCGATGACGCACAGGTCGCGCTGTTGTTCGAGCAAATCGAGCGCGAGCAGGGTCGGCTCGACATTCTGGTCAACAACGCCGCCTATATCCACCATCAGTTGATCGAGAAGAAACCCTTCTGGGAGAAGGAGCTGGATGCCGCGCGTATCCTCGATGTCGGGCTGCGTTCCGCCTATGTCGCAAGCTGGCATGCGGCGAAGATGATGGTGAGGCAGGGCAGTGGGTTGATTGGTTTCGGCTCTTCGTTCGGCGCCAGCTGTTACATGCACGGCCCGGCTTATGGGGCGCAAAAGGCCGGGATCGACAAATTCGCTCACGATATGGAGCATGATCTGCGCGGCACCGGCGTGCGCACCGTATCGATCTGGATGGGGCCGCTACTCACCGAGCGCTCGGCAATCGCGAGCCAGACCAATCCGGAACAGTATAAGGATTTCATCGCCACGGCGGAGAACCCCGAATTCACCGCGCACATCCTCTATGCGCTTGCCGCCGAGTCACGCGGCGCCGACTATTCGGGGCGAACGCTGATCGCGGCGGAGGTCGCGCGGGAGCTTGGCATCACTGATCGCGGCAATGATCGCCCGTCCTATCGCGAGATGCTGGGCAATCCGCCGACGCCCAATCCGGCCGCGGTCTATTGAATCCGCCGGCCGATCGGATAGCCCTTGCGCGAATGCGTAGTATGTGAGACACAAAGCTACGCAAATCAGAACAGTGATGGAAAAAACCATCGCGCTCACGAAGTGAGAGAGGATTATGGTCGCGCAGTTTAACCTTGCCGATTTGTTCGAGATCGTCGCTGGCGCAGTTGGGGATCGAATCGCGATCAAGCATGACGGTGGCGCGATCAGCTTCGCCGAATTCAACGCCCGCGCCGACCGTCTCGCGGCGGCGCTGGCGGATCGCGGTGTCGGTCGCGGGGCGACCGTCGGCCTCTATCTGATGAACGGGCCGGAGTATCTCGAGGGCTTCCTCGCCGCGATGAAATGCGGTGCTACGCCGTTCAACATCAACTACCGCTATCGCGCCGAAGAGCTGCGCTACATGCTGGACAATGCCGGCGCGGCGGCCGTGATCCATGGCGCGGAATTCAGCCCGGTGCTGCGAGAGATTCGTGCGAAGCTGCCCGCGCTCAAGGTCTCGATCGCGGTGGAGGATGGTTCGGGCGCGGATCTAGAGGGTTCAGAGCGCTACGAGGATTTGCTCGATACTTCGCCGCGCGCTGGGTTCGAGCGCGATGAAAACGATCTCGTCCTGATCTACACCGGCGGCACCACCGGCATGCCTAAGGGCGTGATGTGGCCGCACAAGGCGTTTCTGTTCGCCTGCCTCGGTGGCGGGGGGCATTTTCATCCGGCCGGCCCGATCGCCGCGCCGGAGGAAATCGCCGACCGTGCGCGTGAGGGGCATCCGCTGCGCATGTTCCCGATCGCGCCGCTGATGCATGGTGCGGCGACCTGGGGGACATGGTCCGCGCTGCTCGCCGGCGTGACGGTGGTGCTCGATCCGATCCGTGGTTTCGATCCCGTCGCGATCTGGGACAAGGTGGAGCGCGAACAGGTCAATATCATCGCGATCGTCGGCGATGCGATGGCGGTGCCGCTGCGCGACGCGCTTTATGCCAATCCCGATCGCTGGAACCTCCAGTCCGTGGTCAACTTTGGATCGGGCGGCGCGGTGTTCTCCGCGCATCTGAAGGCCGATATCAAGGCGAAGCTGCCGCCACATGCGTCGATCACCGACGGCATGGGCTCCACGGAGACCGGCATTTCGGGAATGGCGGAGGCGAGCGCCGAGGGCGTGATGCGGCTGCCCGCGAATGAGAACCAGCAGGTCGTGATCGGTGATCGCTTCGCTGCGGTGGGCGAGATTGGGCTGATAGCGCGAAGCGGCCATACACCGGTCGGCTATTTCGGCGATCCGGTGAAGACGACCGAAACCTTCCGCACGATCGAAGGAAAATTGTGGGCGGTGAGCGGCGATAGCGGGCGCATCGATCCCGACGGCCGGATCACGATGTTCGGGCGAGGCGCCACCTGCATCAATACTGGTGGAGAGAAGGTCTTTCCCGAAGAGGTGGAAACGGCGCTTCGCACCCATCCGGCAATCCTCGACGCGGTTGTCGCGGGGCAGAAGAATTCGCGCTGGGGCGAGCGTGTGGTGGGGATCGTTTCCCGCCGCGATGGCGCGGCCGAACCCTCGTTCGAAGAGGTGACGACGCACCTTAAGCGGCAGCTTGCCGGATATAAGGTGCCAAAGGCGCTGGTGTGGGTTGATGCGGTCAAACGCTCGGCCGCCGGCAAACAGGATTATCGCTGGGCCACGGAGCTTGCAGGGCGCGCATGACGAAAACCGATCCCATTTTGACTGAATTGACCGCGCCGAACATGCCGTTCGCTATTGGTGAGCGCGATGGCATGCGCCGCTTCATCAATGCGCCGCCAACGCTCGACGCGCTGATCGAAAGCGCGCGGCGGCATGGCTCCGCGACCTTCGTGGTCGAGGGCGAGACGCGGCTGACTTACGACGAGGTGTTCGCGCGGCGTGATGCGCTCGCGGCGGTGCTGCCGATTGGGCCGGGTGATCGCGTGGTGATCTGCATGCGCAATCGGGCTGCGTGGATGATCGGCTTTCTTGCGGTGATGCGCGCGGGTGGTGTCGCGGTGCTGGTCAACAGCCGGGGCGCGCCGGAAGAGCTGCGCGCGGCGGTGGAGGAATGCTCGCCGCGACTGGTGCTCGCGGACAGCGCGCGTGCAGCATTGTTGCAGCAATCCGGGTTCGATGGTCGGATACTTCAGGCGAAGGATTTCCCGCTGGAGGGGGCGCCCGATTTCGTGCCGCCCGCGCGCGGCCCTGATGATCCCGCGACGGTGCTGTTCACTTCCGGCACGACCGGGCGCGTCAAGGGCGCGGTGCTGACGCATGGCAACATGGTCACCGCGTTGATGAGCGTCCAGCTTTCCGGCCTGATGGTGCTTCACGATGTCGCGCGGCGCCTGGGGCTCGCGCCCGAGCAACTGATGGCCGGGCGCCCGCAGGCCGGGGTGTTGCTGGTCTATCCGCTGTTCCACATTTCGGGGCTGGTATCGGCGTTCCTGTCGCCGCTGCTCGCAGGCAGCAAGGTGGTGATCATGCGCCGCTGGGATGCCGACGAGGCGCTGCGGCTGATCGCGGCGGAGCGCATCTCTATGTTCACCGGCGTGCCGACGATGCTGTGGGATGTGCTGCATCGGGCCAAAGTCGCGGAGGCCGATCTTTCATCGCTCACCAATATCGCCTCGGGCGGGCAGGCGCTGCCGATCAACCTGCTCGATGCGATGCGCGAGTTCTGCCCTGGTGCCGCGATGGGCACCGGCTATGGCATGACCGAAACGGCCGGCACGGTGGCGATGGCGGTGGGCGACGACTATCTCCGCCGCCGCGCTTCGGCAGGACGCGTCATGGATTTGTACGAACTGCGCATCGAAGGACCTGATGGCGAGAAATTGCCGCCGGGCGAGGCGGGCGAGATCGTCGTGCGCGGGCCGACCGTGATGCAGGGCTATTGGAATCGGCCGGAAGAAACCGCGGCGGTGCTGAGCGCCGACGGTTGGATGCACACCGGCGACATCGGTTATGTCGACGAGGAGAATTACATCTTCATCGTCGATCGTAAGAAGGACATGGTGATCTCCGGCGGGGAGAACATCTATTGCGCCGAGGTTGAGCGCGTGATGAGCCTGCTTCCCGAGGTTGGCGAGTGCGCCGCATTTGGCATGCCCGATGAGCGGCTCGGTGAACGGCTCGTCGCAGTCGTGGTCGGCAAAGGGCTTGATGAGGATGAGATCCGGCACCACGTCGGCGAGCATCTCGCGCGCTACAAGGCGCCGGTTCGCGTCGGCGTGTCGATGGAGCCCCTGCCGCGCAATCCCATCGGCAAGATCGACAAGAACAGGTTGCGCGCGATGTGGCCGCACCTAGCTGGAGACCAGTAACCGTGCCCATGCCCAAAGACATCAAGATCATCGATTGCATGCTCGGCATCCCCGAGGCGGAAAATCGCGATGACTGGTTCCAGTTCTTCCGGCCATTGCTGAAGGATGCGCAGTCGCTCGATCAGTTTGCGATGCCCGCGCAATATATGTTCAAGGACATCCCGGAGACGGGCAAGGTCGACGATTTCGTTTCCTGGACGGTCGATCAGATGGATCGCTTCAACATTCAGAAGGCGCTGGTTGGCTGGAACGACAATGCTACATCGCGCCGCGCGAAAGAGCGTTATCCCGATCGCTTCTTCTTCGATGTGCCGAGCAACCCCAATAACGGGGTGGATGAGGTGCGGCGGATCAAGCGGCTGCATCAGGAAGTGGGCATTTCCGCGATCAGCGTATTCCCGGCCGGCACGCTGCCGCAGGTCGCGATCAACCACAAATATATGTTCTCGCTCTACACCTGTGCGGCGGAGCTTGGCATTCCGATCCTGCTCAACGCCGGGATTCCCGGTCCACGCATCCCCATGGAGACGCAGAAAGTAGAGCATCTCGATGAAGTGTGCTGGTTCTTTCCCGATCTGAAGGTGGTGATGCGACATGGCGCGGAACCATGGGAGGATCTGGCGGTAAAGCTGATGCTGAAATGGCCGAACCTCTATTATTCCACCAGCGCCTTTGCACCAAAACATTATCCGAAGGCGATCATCAATTACGCCAACACGCGCGGAGCGGACAAGATCATCTACGCGGGCTACTTCCCGATGGGGCTGAGCCTCGACCGTATCTTTTCCGATATGGAGAACGTCCCCTTTAAGGATGAGGTCTGGCCGAAATTCCTGCGTGAGAACGCCATTAAAGTCTTTGGGTTGGGAGAGTGACAATGTCCGACAATGAAAAAGGCGCGCCCGTCGATGCCCGCGTTCCGCCCGTCGCCGTTTGGCAGGTGCTTGAAAAGCTGAAGGGGCAGGACCTGATCGACTGGCGCCTCGCCGAGGTGAAGAACCGTCCGTCGGTGGAAGAGCGCAATCTCAATACGGGTTTCCCGTTCGGCTGGTATCCGGTGCTTCTTTCGACCGAGCTTGAGGCAGGGGTGGTCAAGCCGCTGCGCTATTTCTCGACCGATCTTGCGATCTGGCGCGGGATGGATGGCAAGGTCCGTATGCTTGATGCTTATTGCAAGCATCTTGGCGCGCATCTCGGCCATGGCGGCCGGGTGAACGGCAACCTGCTCGAATGCCCGTTTCACGCCTGGCGCTATGATGGCGAGGAGGGCGTGGTGAAGGAAATCCCTTACGCCCGCGCGATCCCGCCGCAGGTGAAGCGCAAATGCACGCGCACATGGCACATCAAGGAAGCCAATCGCTGGATCTGGATGTGGTATCACCCGCAGGACGTCGCGCCGCTTTGGGATGTGGTGGATCTGCCCGAGGCCAGCGATCCTGAGTGGACCGATTTCGAAATCCACGAATGGAATGTGTGGGGCAGCCTGCAGAACATGGCGGAAAACGGCGTCGATTTCGCGCATTTCCAGTTCATCCATGGGACCGCCAATTTCCCCAATGCGGAAATGCGCTGGAGCGACTGGGGGCGAGGCGCCGATGTTCGCGCCAAGATGGGCACGCCGATGGGTGAGGTCGATGGCTGCATTTCCTTCGATACGGTTGGGCCCGGCCAGAATTGGACGCGCTTCACCGGCATTTCCGAAACGCTGCTGATCGCTTGCCTCATCCCGGTGGAGCAGGATCATATCCACGCGCGCTTCTGCTTCACGCAGCCCAAGTCGCAGGCCGAAGGGCCGATGGGCGGCCTCGCCCGCGCGATGATCAAGGATATCTGCAAGCAGTTCGATCAGGACAAGGTGGTGTGGGACCGGCAGCGTTTCGAGCCGAACCCGATCATCTGCGACGGTGACGGTCCGATCCCGCAATTCCGCCGCCATTACAGCCGCTTCTATGCAAAGCCGGATGGCGGCCCGGATGAGGGCAAGGTCCAGCCGCTGAAGGCCGCGAGCTAAGCGCGCGTGGCCGGCGACGTGGCGCAATCCGAGGTGGCGGCAGCGCCGCCGGCCGGTATCGAGGGCCTGCTGAGCGAGCGCGACGCGCTCGGGCTGGCCGCGTTGGTAAAGGCCGGGGAGGTTTCCCCGGCCGAACTGCTGGAGGCGGCGATCGCGCGCACGGAGGCGCTCGATCCCCAATTCAACTTCATGGCGCAGCGGCACTATGACCGCGCGCGCGCGGTGATCGCGCGCGGGTTGCCCGATGGGCCGCTCGCCGGCGTCCCGTGGCTGCTCAAGGACCTCAACACCTATATCGAGGGCGAGCTGACCGAGAACGGCAGTCGCCTGTATCGCGGCAATCGTGCCGCGCAGACCTCCGAACTGGTGCACCGCGTGGAGCGCGCCGGCATGGTGATCTTCGGTAAGACCACCACGCCCGAATTCGGGCTGACCGGCACGACCGAATCCGCGTTGTGCGGGGCGACGCGCAATCCGTGGAGCCCCGGCCATATCGCGGGCGGCTCGTCTGGTGGTGCTGCGGCGGCGGTGGCGGCGGGCGTATTGCCGGCGGCCCATGCCACCGACGGCGGGGGCTCGATCCGCATTCCGGCATCATGCTGCGGTCTGTTCGGGCTGAAGCCCAGCCGTGGCCGCGTGCCGATGGGCCCGGCGCGCACCGAGGGGTGGGGCGGGCTTTCCGTGCATCATGCGGTGACCCATAGCGTGCGCGATTCCGCGGCGATCCTTGATGCGACGCACGGGATTGAGCCGGGTTCGCGTTATGGCGCGCCCGCGCCGGCCGAGGGGTTTCTTGCGCAAGTCGGTCGCGAGCCTGGCCGGCTGCGCATCGCGTTGATGACCACGCCGCCATCGGGCAGCCCCGTCGATCCCGAATGCGTCGCGGCGACGCGTGCAGCAGCGCGGCTATGCGAGAGCCTGGGGCATATCGTGGAGGAGGCGGCACCGGCGGTGGATGCTGCGGTTTATGGGCAAGCCTCCTATGTGCTGATCGCGGCCTCCGTCGCGGCCGATGTCGAACAGCGCGCTTCAGTAATCGGCAAGGTGGCGGGCCCCGACGTTCTGGAGACGATGACGCTCGCCTTCGTCGAACATGGTCGGCGGGTCAGCGGCATGGATTTCGCGCGCGCCAATGCGGCCGTGCAGGAAATCGCCGTGACGGTGGCGCGTTTCATGGCTGATTATGACGTGATCCTGTCACCGACGGTCGGCATGTTGCCACTTGAAATCGGCGTGATGGGCCTGACGCCGCCCGGCGATTTCGAGACATGGGGCAGGCTGGCCAGCACGTTCGCCTCTTTCACCGGTGTCTATAATGGCACGGGGCAGCCCAGCATGTCGGTGCCGCTCGGTATGTCCGAAAGCGGGCTGCCGATCGGGGTGATGTTCAACGCGCGTTATGCGGAGGAGGCGCTGCTGTTCCGTCTTGCTGCGCAGTTGGAGGGGGCCGCTCCATGGGCTGGCCGCCGCGCGCCGGTGCGGGCGGGGTAAATACTGGGCGCCGCCTGCCGGATCGGCAGGCGGCGCCTTCATCCTATTCGGCGATGCGCTCGATGATGATTGCCGGCGCCATGCCGCCGGCCGCGCACATGGTGACGAGGCCGTAGCGCTTATTCTGCCGCTCCAACTCGTCGAGCAACGTACCGATCAGGATCGATCCGGTCGCGCCGATCGGGTGGCCAAGCGCGATCGCGCCGCCGTTGACGTTCACCTTCTCGCGATCGAGCTTAAGGTCGCGGATCACCTTTTCTGGCACCACCGCGAACGCCTCGTTGATTTCCCACAGATCGATCTCGTCGGTGGTGAGCCCCGCCTTGGCGAGCACCTTCTTTACCGCTGCGACGGGGGCGTTGAGCATCAGCGTGGGGTCGTCGCCGATATTGGCGGTCGCGACGACGCGGGCGCGCGGCCTCAGCCCGTGAGTCTTCGCATAATCGGGGGACGCGAGCAGCAGTACCGCCGCGCCGTCGACCACGCCGGATGAATTGCCGGCATGGTGGAAATGCTCGATCTTCAGGTCCGGGTAACGCTTGTTGATCAGGCCGCAATAGGTGTTGCCCTCGGCGTCGGCTGGCATCGCGCCGAGTTGGGCGAACGCGGGCTTGAGCGCGGCAAGGCCCTCGGCGGTCGTTTCGGGGCGCGGATATTCCTCGCGATCTAGCACCACATTGCCGTGGTCATCCAGCACCGGGACGATGCTGCGATCGAAGCGCCCCTCCGCGATCGCCTGTGCCGCGCGGCGCTGGCTTTCGAGTGCCAGGGCATCGAGCGCCTCGCGGCCGATCCCCTCCAGCGTCGCGATCGCGTCGCCGCACACGCCCTGATGGCTCTGGGGATGCGCGACGGCGAGGCGCGCATTGCCCGCGCCCATGCCGAGCGGCGGCTTGTCGGACGCGATCTTCTCCTGCGCCATCTGGGCGGTGAGGCTCATCATCTCGGTGCCGCCGGCGATGACGAGATCTTCCATGCCGGACATGATCTGCGCCGCCGCGAGGCTGACCGAGCTGATCCCGCCGCCGCAGAAGCGGTGCAGCGTGGTGCCGCTCGCCTTCACGTCGTAGCCCGCGTCGAGCGCTGCCATCCGACCGAGATCGCCGCCTTGTTTGCCCTCCTGCGTCGCGGTGGACCAGATGATGTCGTCGACGTCACCCGTGTCGAGATTGTTGCGATCCCTGATCGCGGCCAGCACCGTTGCCGCCAGATGTTGCGGGTGCATGTGAGAAAGCGCGCCCTTGCCCACCTTTCCGATGCTGCGCGGTGTGCGAACCGCATCGATGATCCACGCTTCGGTCATGCCTTCGTCTCCTGTCGTCGGGTTTGCATCACGTTTGGAGCGATCGTTTCGGCCTCGGCCTTTACGAGCCTCAAGCCGTTCGCTCGCTTAGGGAAAATATCTGTCCTCAAGCTTTTGTGAAACGCAACCGTGGTAAAATTGCGCCATGTGACGCATCTTTTCGTAATGCATATTGACAAGGATTACGCAAATAATGAAAGTGGCCGGCGAAAATCCTGCGACAAGCAGGGCTTTGCCTAGGAGAGAGCAAATGCTGAAGGGGAGGAAGTACGGTCTGTGGCTCGCGGGGGGCGTGAGCGCGCTCGCCATTGCCACGCCAGCGTTCGCGCAGGATCAATCGTCGGCGCCAGCCGCGACGGAAGCCAGCGGTTCGGGCCTCACGGATATCGTCGTCACCGCGCAGAAGCGCGAGCAGAACCTTCAGGCCATCCCGCTTGCGGTCAGCGCGATCTCCGAGGCGAAGGTCCAGCAGCTCGGTATCAAGGACGCTCGCGACGTCAGCGGCCTTGCGCCAAACGTCACCATCGATCCGCCGACCACCAGCATGACGGCGGGCGTCATCTCGATCCGTGGTATTCCCAGCGGCGCGCAGGAATCGCTCAGCCTAGATCAGGCGAACGGTCTGTACGTCGATGGCGTTTACATCGCCCGCTCCGGCGCGGCGTCGCTCGACGTTACCGATATCGCACGCGTGGAAGTCCTGCGCGGCCCGCAGGGCACATTGTTCGGTCGCAACACCACGGGCGGCGCGATCTCGTTCATCTCGCGCGATCCGTCGGAAAAGCTCCAGGGCAGCGTGAGCGCCGGCATCGGCAATTATGGTCTGTGGAGCGCGCGGGCGTCGATCGATCCCGGCGAGATCATGGGCATCAGCTCGACGTTCACTTATTCGCACAGCCAGCATTTCGGCTATGTCGACAATATCCTCCAGCCAAGCCGGCTGAAGGATCCGGGCGCACGCCAGACCGACTCGTTCCGCGCCGCGTTCAAGGCCAATATCGGCGGTACGGGCAGCATCAAGTACATCTTTGACTATTCGAACGTTCGCGGCAATTCCGCCAGCTTCCAGTTGCTTAATGTGGCAAACGGAACGCCGATGCCGCCGGTGATGATCGACGGTCGTTCGGTGCCGCTGCCCACCCAGGCGCCGGTGGCGGGTTACCTCAACGAAGTAACATTCCAGCAGCCGGGTTGCGCCGCGCTCGCCACGCCGAGCCGCACCTATCGCGATCAGACCTGCCTCAACAGCGATGCCGGCGCGCGTGATCAGATGTGGGGCCACAACCTGCAGATCCAGAACGATTTCGGCGGCTTCAAGGTGAAGTCCACCACCGGTTATCGCATCTGGCACAGCGACAATTACGGCTCGGACCTCGACGGGCTCGGTACGATCAAGGGGCCGCTGTTCAGCCAGGCCACGCTGCTGAACGGTTTGCCGACGAACTTGCTTCAGTTCGTTCTTCCGGCAGGAACACCTGCCGGAACGCTGGCTTTTATCTCGGGCTCGCCGGTACCGACGACGACGGCGGACCTGTTCACCACCGTCGATTATCGCAAGCACAAGCAATTCAGCCAGGAAGTCGAGGTTTCGGGTGACACCGATAATCTCGATTGGGTCGTCGGCGGCTTCTATTTCTACGAGAAGGGCTCGGAATATAACCCGCAGAACTCGGGTTTCGTGCTCGATACCAATTCGATCTTCCTCGGTAACTTCGGTGCGCTTGGCCCGAGCCTCGCCGCCGCCAACCCGGCACGTTATCGTCTCGTCGTCACCAACGGGCTGGTCAATTATCAGACCACAGCCGAATCCACCGCCGTTTATGGTCAGGCGACCTATTATGTCGGTGGTCGCGATGCACCGCTCAGCCTGACGGGCGGTTTGCGCTACACTTGGGACAGCAAGAATATCATCCTGTTCCAGAATGGCGCGGCGCCTTTGGCGAGGCCGGACAGCGAGCATGCGAGCTTCCAGCGGCTGACCTGGAACGCGATGGCACGCTACGCCTTCAATCGTGATGTCAGCGTCTATGCGCGCGCCGCGAGCGGCTATCGTTCGGGCGGGTTCAACCCGGCGGATACGCCGCCGCTGGCCGCCTTCAAGCCAGAGACGGTGACGTCGTATGAAATCGGCCTGAAGAGCGAGCTGTTCAACCGCCATCTGCGGTTCAACGTTGCCGGTTACTATAACAAATACAAAAATCAGGCGGTCGTCATCCCGATCCCGGCGACGGGGGGCGCGTTCAACACCAAGATCATCAACGCGGGCAGCGTCGATTATGCGGGTGTCGAGGTCGAGGGCCAGGCGATCCTGACCGACAATTTTTCGATCGACGGCAACTTCGGCTACGTCAACGTCAACTACAAGCAGCTCAACATCTTCGCCACGACGCTGCCGGGGGCTCCTCCGATCAACGCGGCGTCGATCGCCCAGTCGACCTATACCTCACCCTATACAGGGAACGTCGCGTTCAACGCGAAATTCCCGATCGGGAATGGTGATGCGAAGCTGATCGCGCGAGTGGGCTACACGTATCTGGCGCCACAATATCCGTTCAACAACGTGCTCTCCGCGCCGTTCCTCAATTCGATCAAGAGCGACGCGCAGAACCTTGTCGATGCGCAGATCATCTTCGACAAGATTTCGCTCGGCGGGATCAAGGCGCAGCTCAAATTCTGGGGCAAGAACCTCACGAACGAGCACAATATGGTCCGCGCGATCGACTTCGGAGCATTGGGCTTCGCGGGTGGATATTACGGAGAACCGCGCACTTATGGTGCGACCATCGGGTTCAATTTCTAAAGCGTACCGAGCGCGGCCCCTCCCTCCCTCAGGGGGCCGCGCTCCAGTTTTTATGAAGGTTTGAGATAATGCGCGGATTGGCAGGCAAGGTCGGCATCGTCGCTGGCGGCGGTCGCGGCATCGGCGCGGCGACCGCGCGGCGCCTCGCAGCGGAAGGCGCGGCGGTGGTGGTCGGAGACATTGCGGCGGAATGGGCCGAAGAAGTCGCTGCCGACATCCGTGCCAAGGGCGGTCGAGCGACCGGCATCCGGCTAGACGGCACCTCGCCGGAATCGCAGCGCGCGATCGTTGAGGCCGCCATTGCCGAATTTGGCGGGCTCGATTTCTATCACTCCAATCTCGCGGGCGGAACGCACGGCGATGTGGACGCGCTCGATTGTCCGCTCGAGGTGTTCGACAAATCGGTAGCGATCAATTCCAGGAGCCACCTGATCGCGACGCAGGCGGCACTGCCGGCATTGCTGACGCGTGGCGGCGGCGCGATGATTTATACTTCGTCGGGCGCGGCGTCTGGCGGCAGCGCCTGGCAGGTCGCCTATCCGATGACCAAGAACAGTATTCATGCGCTCGCGCGACATGTCGCGTCACGCTGGGGAAAGCAGGGCATTCGTGCCAATGTGATCTGCCCCGGTGTGGTGCTGACCGAAGCCGTGCAGGAGCATATGACCGAAAAACAGGTGGAGCAAAGCCATCGCCGTGTGCCCCATCCTCGGCTCGGTAAGCCGGATGATATCGCGGCGGCCGTGGCGTTTCTCGCATCGGAGGATGGCGAATGGGTGAACGGGCAGGTGTGGCACGTGAACGGGGGGATGCAGATGCGCGATTGACGCGCGCTGTGAATCCCCGGCTCAGCAACAAATGGCTCGTGCTGTTCCTGTTGCTGGGCGTCGGCTTGTTCAACCAGGGGGATCGTTTCCTGCTGGCGGGGCTGGTCGAGCCGATCAAAGCTGAATTTGGCGTGTCGGATGGCTTCATGGGGCTTCTCATGGGGCCGGCGTTCGCGTTGCTCTATTCGCTGCTGGCGATCCCGATCGCGCGCGCGGCGGATCGCATGTCGCGGATATTGATCATCGTCGTGGGCTGCCTGGTATGGAGCGGGTTCACTGCTGCTTCCGGGCTTGCGCAGGGTCCGTGGACGCTGGCAGGCGCGCGCGTTGGCGTTGGCGTGGGCGAGGCGGCGTTTCAGGCGCCGGCCTATGCACTGATCGCGGCCTATTTCGTGCCCGAACAGCGTGGCCGCGCCTTCGCGATCATGGGGCTCAACACCTATATCGGCCAGACGCTCGGCTATGTCGTCGGACCGGCACTCGCGGCGGACGCGACCTGGCGCTATCCCTTTGCGGTGATGGGCGGCTGCGGCTTCGCGATCGGCCTTATCGCGCTTGTCTTGATCCGCGAGCCGAAGCGGCTTGTCCTCCACACCGAGCTGAAGGCGCCAAATCTGTCGCTGCTGGCGCGGCAACTCGCCGGCATCGTGAGCTATCGGAACATGATGCTCGGCATGGCGCTGGGCGTGCTTTCGGGTATTTCGTTCGGCCTGTGGGGGCCCGCGCTGTTCGCGCGCGCCTATGCGTTGCCGATCAAGCAGGCGAGCACCTTGTTCGGGCTGGCGTTTGGCATCGCGGGACTTGTCGGGATGCTGTTCTTCGGTGTGTTGGCGGACCGCGCATCGAAGCGCGATCCCGGAGCGCCCCTGCGGCTGGCGGCGATCGCGCTGGCCGCGGCCACCGCGCTGATCATGATCGTCACCTGGACGCCGACGCTCGGCGTCGCGCGCTGGCTCGCCGTGCCGTGCGGACTGCTCGGCGGCGGCTGGTCCGTAGGCGTGGTGGTCGCGCTCCAGCATCTGCTGCCGGACCGCATCCGCGCTACCGGCACCGCGCTTGGCATGCTCGTTGTTAATCTGCTCGGTGCGGTCGGCGGGCCGTGGCTGGCAGGCGCGCTGAGCGGCGCGGTGGGAGGGGATGCGACGCACAGCTTGCGGATCGGCCTCAGCGCGGTGATTCCGCTTGGCTTCCTGGGCGCATGGCTGATCTGGCGCGCGCGCGGCAGCCTGATCGGTGACCGTGAGACGCTGGCGAAGCTGGACGGCTGATCCGGCGGGGAGGGGCGCGGCGCCCCTCCCATGCCCAACTATTTCTGCGGCCGGACCGGCGCACCGAGTACGCTTGGATCGCCGGTCTGCGCAATCATCGCATAACGCCAATGCATGGCCCGCCATCCGCTCGACGTGCGTCGCCAGCGGACGTGATAGCGGCCGAGCACCTCGAACACGCGCGACGCGTCGGGCTGGTCGCAATGAAATGCGCGAAAGGCGGTGACGCTGCTGGCGGTATCTCCATCCAGTTCGACGATGCGGGTTTGCCCCAGCAGATGCTGGGTCGGGCCACACGGATCGAGATAGCGCCGGATCACCGCGACGAACGCAGTGCGTCCACGCACGGCGGCGGCGGAGGTGCCGGTCTCGACCGCTTCGTCGAACACGCCGTCGAGCGCGGCCCAGTCGCGGCTATCGATCGAATCGGCATAGAGCGCCATCCCGGCTTCGATCGCGCGCGCGTCGCTCATGCCGCCAGCTCCGCCATAGGGGCGCGTCGGAGCGCTGTGGTGGCGATCTCGCGCCCCATCTGTTCGAGCATGTCGGTGATTTTGGGATCGAGGCACGCACCGTCAGCGCCGAAACCGCATTCGATCGTATTGATCGCTACCCCCATCGGGGTGTTCCATCCGCGCAGAGCGTGGACGACGTTGCGCAGCGCCGCGAGCGTGTTGACCGCGCCCTGCCAGCCTGCGCCGGTCGCCACGCTGCCAACAGGACGGGCGTGGAAATAGGGCAGCGGGTCGCCGCGCATATCTTCCACATAATCGAGCGCGTTCTTAACCAGTCCCGATATGGTGCCATGATAGCCGGGCGAGCCGAGGATGATCCCGTCGGCGCGCCGCAGCGCGGCCACGAGTGCGCGGGCGGTGGCGCCGCGTTCGGTCTCGGCCGGATTATAGAGCGGCAGATCGAGCGCCGGGCCTGCTATCAGCAGCGTGTCCGCGCCAGCCGCAGCCGCAGCACGGAGCGCCAGCGCCAATGCCTTTTCCGTTGTGGATTCGGGTTTGAGCGTGCCGCCGAGCGCGACCACCAGCGGGCGGGGATTACGGGCCATGTGCGTCACCTCTCATTGAGAACGGGCGTATTGGTTTTTCGCGACAATATTACGCGTATTGCTGCAAATTTCCAATTGATATCCGTCAATATCGTTGACTTATGTGAAAATAACTACGCAAATTGCCACTTTGGAGCCCTGGTGCAAAGCTGGGCGAAAGGGGGGATATGGACGGGTGCATCGGGAAGCCCCACGCCGGCAACACATGGCATGACACGTTACGACAGCGTTTCGATTCCGCATTTCGGGGCGAAACGATGGCGGTCGACCGTGAATTGCGTGGACTGTCGCCGATCGGGAATCTAGGCCAGCACATTGCTTGACCGGCGACGAAATAACGTCGCAGGACGTAGCGGCGCATTGGAAAGGGGCCTGATGGGGGATTCTATCGCGATCGACGATGTCGACCGCAGCATCGTCGAACTGCTGCGTGAGAATGGGCGGTGCACCAACCAGCAGATCGCCGACAGTCTGGGGCTGACCGCAGCGACGGTATCCTCGCGGATCAGGCGGATGGAGGATGCGGACCTGCTGCGCGTCGTCGCCGTTTCGGACTTTTCGGCGCACGGCTATCACCTGCTGATGGAGGTCGCGATCGAGGTCGATGGCCGGCCGGCATCGGATGTCGCGCTGGAATTGGCGCAATTCCCCGAAGTATTCGCAGCGCATCTGGTTTCCGGGCGTTACGATATCGATATCCTGGTCGCGTTGCGCGATTTCGATGATCTGCCGCATCTGCTGCTCGAAAAGATTTCGCGGGTGCGCGGGATCAGGGCGATGGTTCCTGCCATCGCGGTCGACGTGGTGAAATATCAGTTCGACGTAGCCCCTATTGAAGCGCGAGAAACCCGATGACCACGCCGCAACTGGATGAGCTCGATCGCCGGCTGATCGATGTGCTGTCGCGCGACGCGCGTGTCAGTAACCGCAGGATCGCTGCAGATCTCGGCGTTACCGAGGGCACGGTGCGTGGCCGCATCAAGCGCCTGCAACAGGAAAAGCTGATCGCCTTCACCGCGATCACCAGCTTCGATCTCGCCAATACGACGAAGCTCGCCTTTATCGCGATCCAGGCGGATGTGATGAACGTGCGTGATATCGCGCATCGGATCGCCGATCTGCCGCAGGTTAGCGGGGTGATGATCACCATGGGGCGGTTCAACATCCTCGCGATTTGCCTCTTCAGCGAGCTTGATCGGCTGTATGAGGTGGCGTCGGATCAGATCCTCAGCATGCCGGGTGTGCATCACGTCGAAACGTCGATCGCGGTTCGCACGATCAAATATGATCCGCGCATTGTTCGTATCACCAAGGAAGATAGCGGCGGCCAATTGACGCACGCCGATGATGCGTAGTTGTCAACGACAACAGTTACGCAAATTGGCCATTCAACGCGCAATTTGCCATCAAGAGCGGCGACTCTCTTGCGCATGGCCTACGCCGTATAGTAAGCATGGCGACGATAGGTCCACAGGAGAGGGCAGATGGCTACCACAGCCGAATACCGGCTCGGCGAGTTCACGTATCCGCGTGGTTGGTTCATGGTGGGGGCCTCGGACGAGGTCACGACCGTGCCGATCGGCGTGCGCTATTTCGGCGAAGACCGGGTGTTGTATCGCGGCCATTCGGGCCAGGTTTACATGGTGGAGGCCTATTGCCCCCACATGGGCACGCATCTCGCGAACAACCGCACCAGCTATATCGTCAAGGATGACGAGCACGTCGAGGGCGAGGCGATCCGTTGCCCGTATCACGGCTGGCGCTTTGGGCCGGACGGCAAGTGCGACGAAATCCCCTATTCGCCCGCCCCGATCCCCAAAGCGGCCTGCCTGAAAACCTGGAAGGTAGTGGAGCGCGCCGGCTGCATCTGGACCTGGTACGATCCCGAAGGGCAGGAGCCGGACTATGAACTGCCGGGCTTCGACCAATATGACACCCCCAATTGGGTGAATTGGGAAATCCGCCCGCTCGGCGAGCTGGCGTCGCACCCGCAGGAAATCGTCGATAACATGGCGGACAAGGCTCATCTTGGCCCGGTCCATGGCTCGATCGACATGGTGCTCTTCGAAAATGTGTTCGATGGCGTCACCTGTCGTCAGGTGCTCACCGCGGGTCATAAGACGCTGGCCGGCGCGGGCAATGAGCCGATGACGAACGACACGTGGTACACCGGCCCCGGTATCCTCCAGTCGATCATGATCGGCGAATATCCCTCGCTCATGCTGATCGCGCACACGCCGGTCGACGATGGCGTGGTGAAGGTGTGGTACGGGTTGATGGTGAAGGTGCCCAACGGAACACCGAACGAAGCCGATATCGCGGTCGCCCGCGGTTACGAACAGGCCGGTGTCGACGCCTTTGCGCAAGACTTTGAGATCTGGGGCAACAAGCGCCCATGCATCCACCCGATGATGGTGCAGGGCGACGGCCCGTTTCACAAGGTCCGCATCTGGTACAAACAATTCTTCAATCCGCGCGCCCGCGCGAGCGAGTTCCAGGAACGCGTCAACGGCCGCCTGGTTACCAAAGGAACCCAACAGGATCCCTGGACCGAGGCGGCGTGATGCCTGGCTGGCCGGAGTGATCCGGCCAGGTTTCGTTACGGAATGCTATGAGCGGCACCGGCGTTTGTCGGTGCCGTTTCGTTATGCGGCAATGATATTCTGAAGCGGAGGAGGCTGACACAGGCTGGGGCCGGCCTCCTCAGGGCTGGGCAACCTTCGCCGGTTCTGCCAGCATGGCGCGATGCTGGGGCCCGTCGCGATTGAAGAAACCGATACGCTGACGCTCGATCTCGATGGATGGGAGGGGCCGCTCGATCTGTTGCTGGCGCTCGCGCGATCGCAGAAGGTGGATCTGAAGCAGATTTCGATCCTCGCGCTGGTCGAGCAATATCTGGTCTTCATCGATCATGCGCGATCGCTGCGGCTGGAACTGGCGGCCGATTATCTCGTGATGGCGGCGTGGCTGGCCTATCTCAAATCCGGGCTGTTGCTGCCGCGCGACCCTGAGATCGAGCCAAGCCCGGAAGAGTTGGCGCTCAGGCTCCAGATCCGTCTCGAACGGCTAAATGCGATGCGCGAGGCGGGCGCGCGCCTGATGGCGCGTGACCGGCTGGGGCGCGACGTGTTCGCGCGCGCCGCGCCGGAGGGCCTGCGCACCGTGCGCAAGGCGCGCTGGACGGCGGAAATCTATGATCTCATCGCGGCTTATGGCCGGGTTTCGGCGCGGACCCGCCCGGTGCTGCATGTCGTGCATGATCGGCAGGTGATGACGCTCGAATCGGCGATGGAACGCGTGTCGGCGCTGATCGGCACTGCGATCGAATGGTCGACCATCGAGCATTTCCTGCCCGACGGCGCGTCCGGCACATTCCGCAAGTCCGCGCTCGCATCAAGCTTTCTCGCGGCGCTGGAGCTGGCGCGGCAGGGCAGGGTGGAACTGGCGCAGAAATCTCCTTTCGCGCCGCTTTACCTAAGGGCTCCGGCATGAACCAGCCCGACGACCTCGCCCGCGCAGTGGAAGCGGTGCTGTTCGCCGCGACCGAGCCGATGACGGCCGATGCGATCCGGGCGCATGTCGGCGAGGGCGACGTCACGGGCACACTCCGGGCGCTGGCGGCGGATTATGCCGGCCGGGGGGTCAATCTCGTGCGGCGCGGCGACCGCTGGCATTTCGAGACGGCGCCGGACCTCGCCCATCTGCTGCGCCGCGATCGCGAGGAAGCGCGCAAGCTGAGCCGCGCGGGGATCGAGACGCTGGCGATCATCGCCTATCATGAGCCGGTGACGCGCGCCGAGATCGAGGCGATTCGCGGCGTGCAGATATCCAAGGGCACGCTCGACGTGCTGATGGAGGCGGGATGGGTGCGGCCCGCCGGTCGACGCGAGGTGCCAGGCCGACCGCTGATGTTCGCGACCACCACCGGCTTCCTTGATCATTTCGGGCTGGAAAGCCGTCGCGATCTGCCGGGAATCGACGATCTGAAGGCTGCCGGGCTGCTCGATCCGGTCGATCTCGCTTTCGACCAACTGTCAGTGGAAAAAAGCGACGAGGACGACTAGATACGATCTTCGTATTTCAGGAGAGCCGTCATGGGCGCGTTTGGCCCGCTGCATTGGATCGTCGTCGCCATCATCGCCATCCTTCTGTTGGGGGGCGGTCGCTTCTCGAACCTGATGGGTGATGTTGCGAAGGGCGTAAAGAACTTCAAGAAGGGCATGGCAGAGGAAGACGAGGATGCCGCCGCCAAGCCGGCGCCGCGGATCGAGACTCAGCAGCCGGTACGCCCGGCCGCTGAAACGATCGTTCAGGACGAGAAGACGCGCTGATTCGCCGTCATCTCGATCTGATCCTTCCGCACTGCCGGGCCGATCATGCTTGATTTCAATTTTTCCGAATGGGCGGTTGTGGCTCTGGTGGCGCTGGTCGTCATCGGACCGAAGGATTTGCCCAAGGCTATGCGCGTGCTCGGCTATTGGGTCGGTCGCGCGCGTTCGGTCGCGCGCCAGTTCCGTTCCGGCTTCGACGAGATGATCCGCGAGGCCGAACTCGCCGAGATGGAAAAGAAGTGGAAGGAGGAGAATGCGCGGATCATGGAAATGCACCCGCCATCCGCGCCTGAAACGATCGAACACCTTCCAGCCAGCGCCGATGTTGAGGATGCTCCACCGGTGATGGTGGAAAAGCCGACGGTTGCTCCGCCGCCTGAAACAGTGACGGGCGATCCGGCCGCGCCGAGCGCCGCCACCGAACAGAAGCCGGTGTCATGAGCGAGATTGACGACAGCAAGGCACCGCTGCTCGACCATCTGATCGAACTGCGTCGGCGGCTGCTTTACTGCATCGCCGCGCTCGTGGTGGGATTCTTCGTCTGCTATTATTTCGCGGAGGATATCTTCGCTGTCCTCGTGCGGCCGCTGTTGCTGGCGGGGCAGACGAAGCTGATCTACACCCAGATATTCGAGGCGTTTTTCGTCAAGGTGAAGGTCGCGTTCTTCGCCGCGACGATGGTGTCGTTCCCGGTGATCGCCAACCAGTTATGGCAGTTCATCGCGCCGGGCCTCTATCGTAAGGAGAAGCGCGCGCTGCTGCCGTTCCTGCTTGCGACGCCGGTGCTGTTCGGGATCGGGGCTGCGATGGCCTATTTCATCGCGGTGCCGATGGCGCTGCACTTCCTGCTGAGCTTTCAGGGCAATATCGGCGGCGTGCATCAGGAGGCATTGCCGGCGATTGGCAATTACCTGTCGTTCATCATGCAATTCCTGTTCGGTTTCGGCATCGCCTTTCTGCTCCCGGTGCTGCTGATGCTGCTGGAGCGTGCGGGGATCGTTACCCGTCAGCAGCTCAAGAGCGCGCGTCGCTATGCGATCGTGGCGGCCTTCGCGATCGCGGCGGTGCTCACGCCGCCCGACGTCGGATCGCAGCTCCTGCTCGCGATACCGTTGTGCATTCTCTACGAACTGGCGCTGATCGGCATCTGGTTCACCGAGCGCAGCCGTTCGCGTGAAACGGCTTCATCGGTTGATGCGGATGTAGTGGCCGGGGAATAACAGCCGCGCTGCATCCGCCCGAGGCGGACGCAGCGCCGGCGAATTACTTCGCGTCGTGAGCTGTCTTGGAAACGGTTTTGCCGGCCGAGGACACGTCCTTGCCCATGCCCTCGATCGTGTTGCATCCCGCCAGCAGCACCGCCGCCGTTACCGCCATCAATCCGAAAACCTTGCGCATCGTGCGTCCTCCTGCGCGCGCAGATGGTCGATTTCGCGGGCGAGCGCAAACCGGCATGCGGCCGAACGATGAAGACGGGACAAAATGAAGGCCCGAAAGCGCCACCGGGGGGGAGGGGACGACGCCTTCGGGCCTGTGACTTGGATAGCGAGAGCGGGGGGGCAAAAATTCGCTATCCGCACTTCAGAACGATCTGAAATCCGCCCGGTTCCGATCGTCGCGAAAAAAAGTCGGCTTGTGGTTAAACCAACTTTAACCATCGCTATTCGCGGCCAATTATCGGGATGGTGATGGCATATGCGCCGTTCTCGGGATCATATTGCAACGGCGCGCGAAGTTGTCGCGAGAGCCCTTCCATCACCCGGCCATAACGTTGTTCGAGCCGAGTGGAGAGAGCCGCGCTCGGCGTGAGCGCGGGGGATGAGACACGCAATATCGCGCGATCGTCATGCTCGCTGTCCGGCTTCAGCGAGATGCGAATTTCGGCTTGAGCATCATCGGCCAGCGCAAGTTCGACCGCCTCGGTGACGAGAAAGGCGATCGGAACCGCCACGTCCTGCCCGACATAGAATGGATCGAGATCCAGCGCGATGCTCAGGCGGCTGCCCTCCGGCGCGGTCGCCCGGATATTGGTGGCGAGTTCGCTGATAACCGGGCGAAGGCCCAACCCGCGATTTTCCTCCATTTCGGCGAAGTGATTGCGATGCACCACCGCAAGCGCGTCGACACGGCGCTGGATCGAGGCATAGGCCTGTGATGCATCGGGGGTTCGCGCGCTGCGGGCGTGCAGGTTGATCAGGCTGGAGATCACCTGAAGATTGTTCTTCACGCGATGATGCACTTCGCGCGTCAGGCGGGTCTGTCGCACAAGGCCTTCCGCAAGCCCGGCCTCATGCAGCGCCACCGTGCGGGTAAGCGCGCGGAACGTATCGCCAAGTTCACGTATTTCCTGCGCGGGCAAAGCACGGAGCAGTGCCGGATCGGGCTCCTCGCCGGGCGTGAGTGCCGCCATACTGGCGCGCAACTCGCGCAGCGGTCGCACCAGCAAGCGATCGACGACGAACCACGAAACCCCTGCCGCCGCTGCCCACATCAGCAGCGGCAAAAGCAATGCGATCACCAGCGAGGAGGTGATCGGCGTGCTGCGCACCTGCATCTCCAGTGCGAGATCGGCAAAGCCCAGATCGGTTCGGTTGGCGGTGCGGCGTTCGAGCGCGGATTCGCGGGGCAGATGATCGACGATCAATTGCTGCCGCCCATGAATCAGCGCGAGTTGATAGGGGTGGGGCATCCCGCTCGGCCGACTGACGGTCGCCAGGAACTGCGTGGGAAAGAAAGCCGCTCCGAACATGTGGCGTCGATCCCCTGCGACACCGAGCGACAGGCCCTGTTCCGGGCGTACGCGGGCCGCGACTGCCGTGCCCTCGGCCTGTGTTCCGATTCGGCGCGCGCCGACAAAGGGGGCTCCGCAAAGCACGCGGCCTTTGCGATCGAAGATCGCAAAACGGGTGCCGTTGCTCGACAGTTGCGCGAAAACGCCCTTCACGCGCGCGCAACTGGGTGCGTCACGCGGATCGGTTGCGAGAGCGTCGACCGCCGATCGCAGCGCGGTCATGTCGCCGATCAACTCGATCGCCATCGCCCGGCTGCTTTCAGCGGAGGCAAGCCGCAACCCGGCTCGCGATTCGCTATCGGCGTTTCGCGTGGTTTGCAGCGTGGCGAATACCGCGATCATTGCCAGCGGCAGCAGCGCGATACTGAGGATCAGGAATAATTTGGCTCCGGTCGGCCAGCGGGCGATGACCAATGCCGCAAAAGCCGTTGCGGAGCCGGGACGGTCCACCTTCCCAGCCATTGCGATAGACGCCCTAATCCAGCTTCCCGAGCAGCAGCAGCATCTCGTCGGGAATCTCTTCCTCTATGGTTTTCTGATAGATCGAGCGCAGTGCGGAACCCATATCACGATCCTTCGCCGGAATCGCCGCGCCCTTCTTCCGATGCGGTAATTTTGCCTGATCGTCCGAACTCAACACCTGCCCCCCGGAACCGCCCGACCGCACGGGATTTCTAGATCTCTAAAAGACGCGGTTGGGTAAAACCGCAAGCCCCGATACGCACTGCATTTCGGGGAGAACCCATGAAACTAAAGACACGCTCGTTGGTTCCACCCCCCGACGACAAAATCATTAAAGCGGTGCGGAACCGCGATACATGATTGCATGTCGACGCGTTAGAGGTTTTGAAATCGTTGGGGTTGCGCTCGCGCGTGCCCGGTTTGGTAGGGAGAAAATAACGCCCATGTCGCTCGGACAACAGCTCGCGCCGCACCTTCCATTTCTCCGGCGCTATGGTCGCGCCTTGACCGGGAGCCAGCACCATGGCGACAAATATGTCCGCGCTACGCTGGAAGCGATCGTCGCAGCACCGGAAGAATTCCCGCGGGACGTGGACCCCCGGCTCGGGCTCTACCGGACGTTTCAGGCGATCTGGTCGTCATCGCATATCGACGAAATGCCCGAGACTGGCGACGCCAATGAACAGGAAATGGTGGCGCGGGCACGGCTTGCGCGGATGACCCCGCTATCGCGACAGGCGCTCCTCCTTACCGCGATGGAGGGCTTTACCCCGGAAGACGCGGCCTATCTGATCGACGTCAAGGCCGATGAGGTCGAGGATCTGGTTAGCGAAGCGATGGCGGAAATCGAGAAGCAAACCCGCGCGCGGGTGCTGATTATCGAGGACGAGCCGATCATCGCGATGGACGTGGAAACGATCGTCCGCGATCTCGGCCATGATGTGACCGGCGTCGCGGTGACCCGCGATGAGGCAGTCGCGCTGGCGATGGAAGATCGCCCCGGTCTCGTGCTGGCCGACATCCAATTGGCCGACGACAGCTCCGGCATCGATGCGGTGAAGGATATTCTCGCCGAATTCCGGGTGCCGGTGATCTTCATTACCGCTTTCCCCGAGCGCCTGTTGACCGGAGAGCGGCCGGAGCCGACTTTCCTGATCACCAAACCGTTCCAGCGCTCCACGGTGAAAGCCGCGATCAGCCAGGCATTGTTCTTCGACCAATCGACCGTTCCAGCCATTTGAGGTTGATACGGACCCAAAACGGTTCTTGTTCGTTTGGCACTCATGGCAGACGAACAAGAACCGATTCATCGAAGCACGGAGGAGGCGCGGGCCGGGGCCACACCGCATATGACGCGGTATATCCTGGGTTATTCGCTGGTGCTCGTGGTCGTGGTCTTTGCGATCGTGGTGTTCACTCGGCTTTAGGCGGCATATAAAGTGCTTTGTCGAGGCGGGTGGAAAAATGCGCCCGTTAGCCGTATCTTATTGAAACTGGCCGGACTGGTTTCCGGCCGCGGCGGGGAATGATCGCGACAGGATGACGCAGGATCCATCTCGGATAGATGGCGCGAGTGCCGAATTGCCGGCCGAGCACGTATCGCTCTCCGATCCCGAATTTAAAGAGCAACTGGCGCGGGTAATTCCGCACCTGCGAGCGTTTGGGCGTTCCCTGTCAGGGAATCGCGATCTCGCCGATGATCTCGTGCAGGAAACGCTGCTCAAGGCTTGGGCCGCGCGCAAGCGCTTTCAGGCGGGCACCAACATGCGCGCGTGGACCTTCATCATCCTGCGCAACCTTTATCTCTCCCAGATGCGCCGCGCGCGTTTCAAGGGCGAGTGGGATGACCTGGTGGCGGATCGCCTGCTCGCGGCGCCGGCCGGGCAGGACAAGCATGTCGAACTGGCCGATATGCAGCGTGCGCTATTGCATCTCCCCCAGCCTCAGCGCGAGGCGCTGATTCTGGTTGGCGCCGGCGGCTTCGCTTATGAGGAAGCGGCGGACATCTGCGGGGTGGCGGTCGGCACGATCAAGAGCCGCGTCGCGCGTGGCCGCGTAGCGCTCGAAGCGTTGATGAGCGGCAAGGACATGACACCGCGCACCGGGCACAAGAGTGAAGGCACCGGGACGACGCTTGATGCGATCATGAACGAGGTGGACGAACTCAGCCGCGAGCGGTGATTGCCGCGTTCAGGCGATCCGATCGAGCCGCGCGAGCAGGTCGTTCACTTCCATCCCGTTGAGCGTCAACCGATACGCCTGACGCAGAGATTCGCCGATCGCGTCGCTCGGGCGTGGTTTCGCCACGAACTGCGGGCGGGTGGTATTTACATCGCGAAGGGCGGTCGGGCGGTCCATGGCGATTAAAACGGTTGAATGAGCATGAAGTTTCTCGGCAGGTAGAAGCCAGCCATGATTGATCCTGTCGCACCCGAAATCGCCGCCCCACAAACTGCCGCGCAAAACGCGGTCGAGCGTGCGCGGGCGAATGCTCCCTTCCTGTCGATGCTGCTCGATCGGGAGCCGGAACTAGCCGCGACGCTGGAAACCGGCGCCCTTCCGCTCGCTGCCGCCGCGCAGCTCGGCGAGGGCTCGGCGGCGCAGTCGCTGCGGCTCGCCCGGCGACGGCTTGCATTGGTAACGGCGATCGGCGATCTTTCGGGCGCACTCGATCTGACGCAGGTCACCAATGCCCTGTCAGACTTCGCCGATGTGGCGCTGGACCGCGCGATCCGCGCGGCGATCGAGGAGCGCACGCCGGGTGCCGAACCTTTGGGTTTTACCGCGATCGCGCTGGGCAAACAGGGCAGCCGCGAGCTGAATTATTCGTCGGATATCGACCCCATATTACTGTTCGACCCGCTGACCTTGCCGACCAAGCCGCGTGAAGACCCGGCTGATGCGGCGGTGCGGATCGGCCGGCGCGTGATCGAATTGCTCCAGACGCTCGATGGCGATGGCTATGTCCTGCGGATCGATTTGCGGCTGCGCCCTTCACCAGAGGTGACGCCGATCGTCATCTCTGTGGATGCAGCGATCGGCTATTACGAATCGCAGGCGCTCCCATGGGAACGCGCCGCGTTTATCCGCGCGCGGGCTTGTGCGGGCGATATGGCGCTCGGCCTGCGCTTTCTGGAGGCGATCCGGCCGTTCGTGTGGCGCCGCAGCCTCGATTTCGGCGCGATCGGCGAGATCGTGGACATCACCCGCCGCATTCGCGATCACCATTCGCAAGGGCAGGCGTTCGGGCCCGGCTATGATCTGAAGCGTGGGCGCGGCGGCATCCGCGAGGTGGAGTTCTTCGCCCAGATACACCAGTTGATCCACGGCGGTCGCGATCTGGGGCTGCGGATGGGCGATACGCGCACCGCACTGGCCGCGCTGGCGGCGGCGGGACGGATCGACGCGAACGACGCGCGCGCGCTGATTGAGGCGTATGTCGCATTGCGCACGATCGAGCACCGCGTGCAGATGATCGATGATCGCCAGACCCATCACCTGCCAATAGGGGACGCGCTGGATCGCGTCGCGCGGTTAGATGGACGGGCGGACGGAGCGGCGTTGCTCGATCACCTGCGCCCGCATGTCGAGCGGGTGGCCGCGGTGTTTGACGAACTGGCGGCGCCGACAGACACCGCGCTTTCCCGCAATCACGAGCGTCTGGTCGAGCAACTCACCGCCGCCGGTTTCGCGGACGCGGAGGGCGCTGCAACGCGCATCGGGCTGTGGCGATCGGGCCGCTATCCGGCGTTGCGCAGCCCGGCAGCGAAAGCGGCACTGGAGGCGGTGCTTCCGGGCATCGTTGCGGCCTTCGCCGATGCGCCGGTGCCACAGGCCGCGTTGCAACGGCTCGATTCGCTGCTCGAGCGCCTGCCCAGCGCGATCAACATCTTTCGCCTGCTTGAAGCACGGCCGGCGTTGGCCAGCCTGCTAGCCGCGATATTGAGCCATGCGCCAACGCTTGCTGAGGAGTTGGCGCGACGCCCCGATCTGCTCGACGGATTGATTGACGCGACCGCGCTCGCCCCGGTCGGAGATCTCGCCGCGCTGGTCGCGGAAATGGAGGCTGTCGAGCGGGACGCGGATTATCAGGAACGGCTGGATCACGCGCGCCGTGTGGTCGGGGACAAAAGGTTCGCGCTTGGTGCGCAGATCGTCGCCGGTGTGGCCGATCCGCTCGATGTGTCGGACGGCTATGCACGCGTCGCGGAGGCGGCGATCGTGGCGTTGACCACCGCGACGCTGGATGAATTCGTTCGCGCGCATGGCCGGGTGCCGGACAGCGAGTTTCTTATTCTCGCCCTTGGGCGGCTCGGCGGCGGGGCGCTGACCCACGCCTCCGATCTTGATCTCATCTATCTGTTTACCGGCGATTTTTCGGCGGAATCGAATGGGCCGAAGCCGCTCGGCGCGACGCTCTATTACAATCGACTGGCGCAGCGCGTGACTGCGGCGCTGTCAGTCGCCACTGCGGCTGGGCCACTTTATTCGGTCGACACCCGGTTGCGCCCATCCGGCGCGCAGGGGCCGCTGGTGGTGAGCGTCGATTCCTTCGCGCGATACCAGCGGGAGGATGCGTGGACGTGGGAGCATATGGCGCTGACCCGCGCACGGCCTGTATTCGGGTCGGAAGCGGCGCGCACCGCACTTCAGGCCGAAATCCACGCGGTGCTGGCCGGCGCGCGCAAGGATCGCGACGTGGTGACGGATGCCGCGACGATGCGAGAGGAGATGGCGACGCACAAAAAGCCCGCCGGCCCGCTAGACGCGAAGCTGCTGCCGGGTGGGCTCGTCGATCTGGAATTCATGGTGCACACGTTGCAGCTAGACCATCGCGCCGGCTTCGATCCGCGATTACGCGAAGCGATCGGATTGCTCGGGCCATTGCTGCCGTCGGGGATGGGGAAAGCTTATGATTTTCTCGCGCGGCTGCTCGTCACGTTGCGGCTGGTCGCGCCCGATGCGCAGGAGCCGGAAGCAGTCGCGACGCGTACGTTGCTGGCGCGCGCACTTGGGGTGAAGGATTGGGCGGAGGTGCTTGCCGGGCTGGATGCGGCGCGGCAGGAGGTGCGCACCGCCTGGCTAGGAGTGATTGATGGACACGATTCCCGACCTGACGCTGGTTGACCCGAAGGGGGCGCCGATGAAGCTCGTGGCCCTTTCCCGACCGTTGGTCGTCTATTTCTACCCGAAGGACGACACGACAGGTTGCACCCGTGAGGCGCAGGATTTCTCCGCGCTGACGACGGATTTCGCCAAGGCGGGCGTGGCGTTGCTCGGGGTATCGAAGGACAGCCCGAAGCGGCACAGCAACTTCATCGCGAAATATGATCTGACCGTGCCACTGGCGAGCGACGAGGATGGTGCCGCGTGCGAGGCGTTTGGCGTGTGGGTCGAGAAATCGATGTACGGCCGCAAATATATGGGGATCGAACGCGCGACGTTCCTGTTCGGGAAGGACGGCAAACTCGTCCGTGAATGGCGCAAGGTAAAGGTGCCCGGCCATGCGGCGGAAGTGCTGGAGGCGGCGCGCGGCGCGTAGGTTGTGCGGGATCGCGCCATCCACAGAGGGGGGGTGTCCTGATTGTGGATACCCTGTGGCGGTGACGAAAGAACCACGCGGTTCACGCTATGCCTGTTTCGGCTCGCCGCCGAAACGGCGGGCCCGCTTCCTGAGGGCGGACCTCTGAAAGCAGACCGATAGCCAACCATCAAAAGCCACCGCAGCCACCGCTCTCGAAACCTCATCCGCCACGCAGCGCTCAATAACTCCGTGGCAGCCCCAACACATGCTCCGCCAGAAACGACAGGATGAGGTTCGTCGAGATCGGCGCGACCTGATAGAGCCGCGTTTCGCGGAACTTGCGTTCAACGTCATATTCCTCCGCGAAGCCGAAGCCGCCGTGCGTCTGGATGCAGACGTTGCCCGCCTCGACCGAGGCGTCGGCGGCGAGCATCTTCGCCATATTCGCCTCCGCACCATTGGGCTTGCCGGACTCATATAGCCGGGCGGCCTCATGCACCATCAGTTCGGCGGCGCGCATGTTGGCGTAGGCGCGGGCGATGGGGAAGGAGATGCCCTGATTCTTGCCGATCGCGCGGCCGAACACGTTACGCTCGCCGGCATAATCGACCGATTTCTTCGTGAACCATTTGGCGTCGCCGACGCATTCCGCCGCGATCAGCACGCGTTCCGCGTTCATGCCGGACAGAATGTAGCGGAAGCCCTTGCCCTCGTCGCCCAGCAGGTTTGCCGCGGGGATGCGCATATTGTCGAAGAACACTTCAGTGGTGGCGTGATTCATCATCGTGCGGATCGGGCGGATGGTGAGCGACTTGCCCACAACCTCGCGCATATCGACGATGAAGGTGGAGAGACCGTCGGTCTTTTTCGCCACCTGATCGCGCGGTGTGGTGCGGGCGAGCAGCAGCATCAGATCGGAATGTTCAGCGCGGCTCGTCCAGATTTTCTGGCCGTTGACGATATAATCGTCGCCGTCACGCACCGCCGTGGTGCGCAGCGCGGTGGTGTCTGTTCCGCTGGTGGGCTCGGTCACGCCGAAGGCTTGCAGGCGCAATTCGCCGGTGGCGATCTTGGGCAGATAGGCGCGCTTCTGTTCTTCGGATCCGTGACGCAGGATCGTGCCCATCGTGTACATCTGAGCATGGCACGCGCCGCCGTTACAGCCCTCCGACTGGATTGTCTCGAGGATCGCCGCCGCCGCGGACAGGCCAAGACCGGAGCCGCCAAACTCCTCCGGGATCAGCACCGAGAGATAGCCCGCCTCGGTCAGAGCCTGAACGAAAGCCGTGGGATATTCGCGCTTCTCATCGAGCTTGCGCCAATATTCGCCCGGAAAGTCCGCACACAATTTGCGCACACCCTCGCGGATTTCGGGGAAGTTCTCGTCGTCATAGGGGCTGAGGATCATCATTGCGTCCGGACATGGGGGAGGGAGGCGCGTGCAAAAACCATCCGTGAAAGGACGGATGCGATCAAGCGCCGCATTGGGCGCCGCCAGCCCGCACGGGCCAGCGACGCGAAAACGGGATCAGGGCTTCACGAATTTGTAGACGAACTGATCCGTCTTGCCCCGGATCGAGGGATCGAACACCTTCGCGGTGTGCGGATCGGCCGGGTTGGCATAAAGCGGGCTCGTCGCCGCGAGCTTGAAGCCAACGCTTTCCATCTCCGCCTTGGTTGCCGCCGGGTCGCCGCGATGAAGCGCCTCTGCGGCTGCGAACGGCGTGGCGCCCGCGATCCCGACGTGATCGACCACCAGCAGCACGCCGCCCGGTTTCAGCGCGTCATACAATCGCTTCGCGATCATCGCGCCGGCCCCGGCGGGGGAGCGGGCGAGGTGCAGATCGTGCCAATTCTCGACCGTGATGATCGCATCGAGCTTCTCGGGGAAAGTGAAGCTCGCCAGCGATTCACGATCAGGAACGACATTGGCATAGGGCTTCACCGCCGCATCCTGATCGGTGCCGTAAGCAGCGCGATAGGCGATGAACTCCGCTGGCTGATAGGCATAGACCTTGCCGGTATCGCCAACGGTTTTGGCGAGGATGCGTGTCCAATATCCGCCGCCCATGATGAAATCCGCCACCTTGTCGCCGGGCTTCACGCCCATGAAGGTGAGCAGCTCGGCCGGGTGGCGCGTCGCGTCGCGCGCGCTGTCAGCGGTCGGGCGGGCGGGATCGGCAAGTGCCAGGTGGATTGCATGTTCGCCCATGTCGTGTTGCGCGACAGCGGGCGTGGCGAGCAATAGAGCGGCGAAAGCAGCGGTTGAGATAGCGGCGAATCGCATCTGGTCATCCTCTCTGTTGTTGGGCGTGCTCTATCACATTGCCGCTATCGGCGAGCGCCCCTAGATTCGGGCGGATGTCTGATTATGGCCCCCCCGATCGCTTCAATGAGGAAAAGGCGACTTACGCCGTGCGCGGCGCTGACGCGCCCGATCTGGAGGGCGGGGTCGCCGCAATCCGCAATGTGATGCAGACGCTGCCGCTCAAGCCCGGCGTCTATCGCATGCACGATGCGCGCGGCGACGTGCTCTATGTCGGCAAGGCGCGCGCGCTGAAAAGCCGCGTGACCAATTATACGCAGGTCGAGCGGCTGCCGCGTCGCCTCCAGCGCATGGTGGCGCTGACGCGATCGATGACGATCGTCACGACGAACAATGAGGCGGAGGCGCTGCTGCTGGAAGCGCAGCTCATCAAGCGTTACCGCCCTGCGTATAACGTGCTGTTGCGCGACGATAAATCGTTCCCGTTCATCCTGCTCCGCGCCGATCACGATTTCCCCCGCATCCAGAAGCATCGCGGCGCGCGGCGGGCGAAGGGTGATTATTACGGGCCGTTTGCGAGTGCCGGCAGCGTCAACAACACATTGAACGCACTGCAAAAGCTGTTCCTGCTCAGAAGCTGCACCGATGGCTTCTTCAAGACGCGGGATCGGCCGTGCCTGCTCTATCAGATCAAGCGTTGTGCCGCGCCGTGCGTGGGCCGGATCGACGCGGCGGGCTATGCCGATCTGGTTTCGGACGCGAAGAAGTTCCTTTCCGGCAAGGCGACCGACGTACAGGCCAAGCTCGGCGCGCAGATGACCGCCGCCGCCGAGGCGATGGATTTCGAGCTGGCCGCCGTGCTGCGCGACCGGCTGAAGGCGCTCACCTTCATTCAGGGCAGCCAGTTCATCAACGCCGAAGGGGTGGGGGATGCGGATATCTTCGCGCTTGCCAGCCATGAGGGAGTCATCGGCATCCAGGCGTTCTTCATCCGCGGCGGGCAGAATTGGGGCCACCGCAGCTTTTTCCCGGCGCACACTGCGGATGTGCCGGAGGAAGAGGTGCTCCAGCAATTCCTGATGCAATTCTATGAAGACGTGCCGCCTGCGCGCAGCGTGCTCGTCGATCGCGCGTTGCCCGAAGCGGCGCTGCTTGCCGAGGCGCTGACCGATCTGGCGGGCCGCAAGGTAGCGATCGAAGTGCCGCAGCGTGGCACGCGCCGCCGGTTGATGGATCAGGCGCTGCGCAATGCGGAAGAGGCGCTGGAACGCCGCCTCGCCGAAAGTACGACACAGGCGAAGCTCAATCGGGAGGTCGCCGACCTGTTCGAATTGCCCGAGCCGCCGCAGCGCATCGAAATCTACGACAACAGCCATATCCAGGGGACGAATGCGCTGGGCGCGATGGTCGTTGCGGGGCCGGAAGGGTTTCGCAAAGGCCAGTATCGCAAATTCAACATCCGCAACAAGGATACCGTCCCGGGCGACGATTTCGGCATGATGCGCGAGGTGTTTGCGCGCCGCTTCGGTCGTGCGCTGGAAGAAGACCCGGATCGTGATGGCGACACCTGGCCCGATCTCGTTCTGATCGACGGCGGGCGCGGGCAGCTCAATGCGGCGAGGGCGGTGCTGGAAGAACTCGGCATCGAGGATATCTGCATGGTTGGCGTCGCCAAGGGCCCGCATCATGGCCGCGACGGGCGTGAGGTATTCCACCTGATGGACGGGCGCGAACTGACGCTGCCGGTCAACGCGCCCGTGCTGTTCTATCTCCAGCGGCTGCGCGATGAGGTCCACCGCTTCGCAATCGGCGCGCATCGGCAAAAGCGCGCGAAGGCGATGGGCGCGAGCCCGCTGGACGAAGTGCCCGGCATCGGTCCGGCGCGGAAGAAGGCGCTGCTGATGCATTTCGGCACGGGACGGGCGGTGCGCAACGCGAGCCTCGCCGATCTCCAGAAAGCGCCCGGCGTTTCGGCGGCGGTGGCGCAACAAATATACGATTTCTATCATGCGAAATGATGTGCGTAGGGGTAGGCACTGCTCCCAGGCGTAAGTCACTGAAAAAGTTATTTTGCCGCCTTTGCTCTTTGTTCATCCGTGGTCGCTACGCCGGGACCAATGCACGTTTTCCTGACGATCGACACCGAAGTGAGCTGGCGTCACCATGCCGCCGGATTGCCGCCGGATGAAGTGATCGCCCGTTCATTGGAGCCCGCGGATGTCGGGATAGCGCACCAGCTTGCGGCGCTCGCCCGCCACCGCCTGAAGGCGACCTTCTTCGTCGATCCGATGCCGGCGCTGGCTTATGGTATCGCGCCGATCCGCGCGGTCGTCTCCGCGATCCTTGAGGCGGGGCAGGAGGTGCAGCTTCATCTTCATCCGAATTGGCGCGGGGCGGCGATCGAGGATCGCGCGCGGCACGATCGGTTCGAACTCAGCGCGTTCACGCGCGAGGAGCAGCGCGAGCTTATCGTGCATGCGATGACGCTGCTGACCGAGGCCGGGGCGCCGCTGCCGATCGCCTTTCGCAGCGGGAGCTATGCGGTCAACGACGATACGCTGGCGGCGCTCGCCTCGCTCGGTTTCGCCTATGACAGCAGCCACAATGGCGCCGAATATCCCTGGCCGAGCGGGATCGGCCTGCCGCCGACGCAGATCGCGCCGGTCGCGCGGCTTGGTATGGTTGAGGTGCCGGTGACGGTGATCGAGGACCAGCCGGACGAGCGGCGCCCGTTCCAGATCTGCGCGCTGTCGATCCGGGAGCAGGCCGCCGCGCTCGATCACGCGATTACGGCGGATCATGTCGCGACCACGATCGTCGGGCACAGTTTCGAGCTGGCGGTGCGTGCGGGCACGCGTCCGAACATGGTCCATACGCGTCGCTTCGCGCAATTGTGCGCGTTGCTGGACGAGCGCCGCGCCGATGCGCCTACCGCGCATTTCGTCGATCGTCCGGCGATGCCGCTCGACCGCGCCGATCAGCCACTGCCGCCGGATTACAGCCGCCGTCGGATGCGGCAGGTTGAGCAGGCCTGGTCGAACATCGTCGAGGAGCGCGCGGTGTGAGCGCCAGCGCGCTCAAATTCCAGATCGGCGCACGCACCCTTGCCGAAATTCCGCTGCGGCTCAGGCGCGTCGCGTTGTCGCTCGATCAGGCGTTGGCGGAGCATATGCCCGAATTCCCGCCGCTCGATCCGGTTGAGGCGGGGTATCTCATCACCTCTTTGCCGGACTCGGTGATCTTGCCGTGTCGGGGTATCACCTTCGTTCGGCAGCGTTACGTTCGCTATCACGTCGATCTCGAGAGCCAGGAGCCGGCGTGGCGCGCTGCATTGTCCGGGCAATCGCGTGCGACGCTGAAGCGCAAGGCGAAGAAACTCGCGGCGGCGAACGGCGGCCAACTGGATGTCCGGCGCTATCGCACCCCGGCGGAGCTTGCCGCGTTTCACCCGCTCGCCCGCGCCGTATCGCAGACCACCTATCAGGAGCGGTTGATGGGCTCCGGCCTGCCCGCCGACCCCACATACGGGTTGGAGCTGGCGGCGGCGGATCGGGTGCGCGCGTGGCTGTTGTTCCTCAGCGACGCGCCGATCGCTTATCTGTGGTGTGGCGCGGATGGCGAGACGTTGCGCTATGATTATGTCGGGCATGATCCGGCATATGGCGAGCTATCGCCGGGCAGCGTGCTGCTGGGTGAGGCGCTGACGGATCTGTTCGTCGATCGCTTCCGTCGCTTCGATTTCACCGAGGGGGAGGGGCAGCACAAGCGCGCACTGGCGAGCGGCGGGGTGGCGTGTCGCGACCTGCTGTTGCTGCGTCCGACGTTCGGCAATCGCGCGGCGGTCGCGGCAGTGGGCGGTTTCGACGCCGCGATGCGCGTCGCCGCCCGCGCCGCGCGCACGCCCGCACTGGCGGGTATCGCGAAGCGCATCCGCCGCGCCTGAGCGATAGCGCGAGCAATCGTGAGCGCTATCGCCTACATTCCGCCAATGCATCTGATCGCCGACGCCATCGTCCTCGCCGTTCGCGCGCATGGCGAACATGGTGCGGTGGTACGCGCGCTGACGCCGGCGGAGGGGGTGCAGGCGGGATATGTGCGCGGCGGCCGTTCGCGCCGGATCGGGCCGACGCTCCAGCCGGCGAACGTAATCCGTGGCGAGTGGCGGGCGCGTAGCGACGAGCAGCTCCCCGCGTTGACAGTCGAACTGCTGCACAGCCGCGCGACATTGTTCGCCGCACCATTGCCCGCTGCCGCGATCGAATGGCTCACCGTGCTCACCGCGCTAACCCTGCCGGAGGGGCAAGCTTATCCGCGCCTCCACGATGCGCTGTCGGGCGTGCTCGACGCGATCGAGGCGGCTCCGGCGGCGCGCGGCTGGGCCGGAAGCATCGCGCGTTACGAATTGCTGCTGCTCGCCGAACTCGGCTTCGGCCTTGATCTCAATCGCTGCGTGGTGACCGAAGATGTGGGTGATCTCGCGTTCGTCAGCCCGAAATCCGGCATGGCGGTCAGTCGTGTCGCTGCCGCAGGGTATGAATCGCGACTGTTCGCGTTGCCTGCCTTCCTGCGCGATGGAGGGGAAGCGGATTGGGGCGACGTGTTGGCCGCGCTCGCGCTGACCGGCCATTTCCTCGCACGCGATATCCTGAGCGACCGTCGCGCCGAGCCGTTGGCTGCGCGCGAACGGTTGCTCGAGCGGTTGAAAAGGGCGGTTGCCTGAACTTTGCGACCGCCTAAGAGCACCTGCGAACGAAAGGGACTCTCATGGCATTGATCGCGATCCTCGCCGGCGACGGCATCGGCCCCGAAGTAACCGCCGAGGCGCGCCGCGTGCTTGATGCACTCGGGCTTGATCTCACCTTCGAGGAAGCACTGGTCGGTGGCGTCGCCTATCATGCGACGAGCCATCCGCTGCCGCCCGAAACGCTGGACGTCGCGCGGCGCGCGGATGCGATCCTGTTCGGCGCGGTCGGCGATCCCACCTGTGACGCGCTGGAGCGTCATTTGCGCCCCGAACAGGCGATCCTGGGCCTGCGCAAGGAACTCACCTTGTTCGCCAACCTGCGCCCCGCCAAGCTGTTCGCTGGGCTGGAGGACGCCTCCGCGCTGCGCCCCGAAGTGGCGCGCGCAATCGACCTGCTGATCGTTCGCGAGCTGAACGGGGACGTTTATTTCGGTGAGAAGGGGGTGCGCACCACCCCCGCCGGCCTGCGTCAGGGTTACGACGTGATGAGCTATGACGAGTCGGAGGTGCGCCGCATCGCGATCGCCGGGTTCGAGGCAGCGCGGCGGCGGGGCGGAAAGCTGTGTTCGGTCGATAAGGCAAACGTACTCGAAACCTCGCAATTGTGGCGCGACGTGGTGATCGAGACGGCGGCGGATTATGCCGATGTCGCGCTGACCCACATGTATGTCGACAATGCCGCGATGCAGCTCGTGCGCGCGCCGGGGCAGTTCGACGTGATCGTCACGGGCAATCTGTTTGGCGACATTCTGTCCGATCAGGCGTCGATGTGCGTCGGTTCGATCGGGTTGCTGCCGTCGGCCTCGCTCGATGCGGCGGGCAAGGGGCTGTATGAGCCGATCCACGGTTCCGCGCCCGATATCGCCGGGCAGGGCAACGCCAATCCGTGCGCCGCAATCCTGTCTGCGGCGATGATGTTGCGCCACTCGCTGGCGCAGCCGGAAGCCGCGGACCGGATCGAGGCGGCGGTGGCCAAAGCGCTCGCTTCGGGCAAGCGCACCGGCGATCTCGGCGGCAATTGCTCGACTCGCGAGATGGGCGACGCGGTGCTCGCGGCGCTTTGAGATCGAGGGGCGGCCCGGTTCCGCCCCCTCAAATCCAGGACGGCAGCCAGGTCCAGTAATGGAACGCTGCCGGCCCATCGAGCGCCTGAGCCGATAACGCGGGGAAGAAATACAGCCCGACCGCGAACGCGGCGAGCGTCAGCCCCTCGTCCCATCGGCCCAGCCGCTCCCGCCAATGATCGAAGGCGGTGGCGATCGTGATCACGATGAAGATGCTCGACGGGTAGTAATAATAGTAAAATCCCAATGACTTGGGAATGATCGCGAAGATCGCCACGCTTGCCGTCCACAAGGCGAAGGCGGCGAGCAGCCGGGGGTGGGCGGTCTTCACCCAGCCCCACAGGCACGCCGCCACCGCGACCAGCCCGCCCCACATCAGCAGCGGGTTGCCGATCAGCAGAATGCCGCGTTGCGCGCCCTCGATCGGTTCGTAGAGATACCAGATCGGGCGGATGAGCAGCGGCCAGGTCCACCAGCTCGATTGATAGATGTGCGAAGGCAGCACCTGTACTTGCTGTTCGTACATATATTTCTGCAACGGCAGGAGCCCGTGCCAGGTCAGCGGGTCCGCCTTGAACTGGAACGCCGGGATGAACGTGACGAAATAGGTCGTCACCGACACTACCCCCAGCACGGCCAGCGCAGGTATCGGCCGAAGCCCTGGCCAGCGCCGCACATCGCCGCGTTTCAGCAGCAGGAAGGCGATGGCGGCAAAGGCGACATAGGGCGCGGCGGCCCATTTGCACGCTGTCGCCGCGCCGAGCAGCGCGCTGCCCGTGATCCATTTGCCCCAGCCGCCGCGCTTCATCGCCCACGCGATCATCGTGATCGCGGAGAGGAGGAAGGCAACCATGAACCCATCGAGCGTCGCGACCCGCGCCTGAACGAAGATCGTGAAATTGAGGATAGCCAGCACGCCTGCGAACAGGCTGGTGCGCAGCCGCCCGGTCATCAGTTGGACGATCGCGAACACCGCGATCACCGTCGCCGTGCCCGCCAGCGTGGACATGAAACGCCAGCCCACCGGGGTATCCCCGAACAGGCGGATGCCGATCGCGATCAATTCCTTGGCTAGCGGCGGATGCTCGACATTGAGCAGGCGCGTATGATCGAGGAACGCACGCGCTGCCGGCACGTAGTAGATTTCGTCGAACACGAGCTTGTGCGGCACTGCGACGCGGACGAGAAACAGCGCCTCCGCCACCGCGCCGAGCAGGATTGCGATCGGCAATGGGCTTCGTGGAAGCCAGGAATCGATCGCCGTGCGGGTTTCGCTCATCGGGGCGGGTCTAACGACATGTGTCGCATCGACAAGCCCGCGCATCTTGCGGTGACCGTGGGTTTGCGGGCAAAGGGCTGGCCATGAAACGCCGCACCGGACAAGACCGCTCGATCACCACCAACTGGCGCCCCGCCACCCGCGCGATCCGTGGCGGCACCATGCGATCGGAATTCGGCGAGACCTCCGAAGCGCTGTTCCTCACCTCCGGCTACGCGTACGATTGCGCCGGTGACGCCGCGGCGCGCTTCGCAGGCGAGCAGCAGGGGATGACCTATTCCCGGCTGCAGAACCCCACGGTGCAGATGCTGGAGGAGCGCATCGCGCTGCTCGAAGGGGCGGAGGCGTGCCGCACCATGGCATCGGGCATGGCAGCAATGACGGCAGTGCTGCTGTGCCAGCTTCAGGCTGGGGATCACGTTGTCGCAGGGCGCGCGGCATTCGGTTCGTGCCGCTGGCTGGTCGATACGCTGCTGCCGAAGTTCGGCATTTCGACCACCGTGGTCGACGCACGCGATCCACAGGAATTCGCCGACGCGGCGCGACCGGAAACGAAGGTGTTCTTCTTCGAAACGCCGGCGAACCCGACGATGGATATCGTTGATATGCGCGCGGTTTGCGACATCGCGCGGGAACGCGGCATCACCTCGGTGGTCGATAATGCGTTCGCGACGCCGGCGCTCCAGCGCCCGCTGGAATATGGCGCGGACGTCACCGCTTATTCCGCGACCAAGATGATGGACGGGCAGGGGCGCGTGCTCGCCGGTGCAGTGTGCGGGACGAAGGATTTCGTCGAGAACACGCTGCTCGCCTTCACCCGCAACACGGGGCCGACGCTCTCGCCGTTCAATGCCTGGGTGGTGCTGAAGGGGCTGGAGACACTGGACCTGCGCATCCGCCATCAGTCCGAAAGCGCGCTGAAGGTCGGTCGGTTCATGGAAGGCCGCGTGCCGCGCGTGCTTCATCCGGGATTGCCGAGCCACGCGCAGCACGAACTGGCGATGTCGCAGATGGATGCGACCGGGCCGATCTTCGCATTCGAGGTCGATGGCGGCCGCAAACAGGCTCATGCGCTGCTCGATGCGCTGCAATTGATCGACATTTCGAACAACATCGGCGATTCGCGGTCGCTGATGACGCATCCCGCCACCACCACCCACAATTCGGTCGCCGAGGACAAGCGCATCGAGATGGGGGTGAGCGACGGGATGCTCCGCCTGAATGTCGGGCTGGAGGATGTCGATGATCTGATCGAGGATCTCGATCAGGCGCTGAGAGTCGCGGGATTGTGAAGGCGCTGTTTCCCTATGAGGAAACTACCGATGGCGTGACGGTGCGCGTCGCGGTCAGCTATCTGCCCGAACAATCCGAGCCCGCGCGGGGCCGCTGGTTCTGGGCCTATCACATCCGCATCGAGAATGCCGGCGACCGGACCATTCAGCTTCTCACCCGGCGCTGGACCATCACGGATGCGCGCGGCGCATATCATACGGTGGAGGGCGAGGGGGTCGTCGGCGAGCAGCCGGTGATCGCGCCGGGCGGCAGTTATGATTATGTGTCTGGATGCCCGCTCGCCACTTCGTCGGGCTCGATGCAGGGCAGCTATCGCATGACGGGGGATGATGGCGTGATGTTCGATGTCGGCATCCCGAAATTCGCGCTGCTTGCGCCGGCTGTCGGCGCATGAAGCGCACGCATCTGCCGCTCAATGGGCTGCGTGTGCTGGATGCGGCGGCGCGCCATCTGTCTTTCACCCGTGCGGCGGACGAACTGGCGGTCACCCCGGCGGCGGTTGGGCAGCAGATCCGCGCGCTGGAGGATACGCTCGGCGTCGTGCTGTTCCGCCGCACCACCAAGGGGCTGGAACTGACGCCGGAAGGAGAGGCGGGCCTGGCCGCGCTGCGCGACGGCTTCCTGCATTTCGAGGATTCGGTCCGCGCGATGCAGGCGGGCCAATCGTCCAAATCGCTGACGATCGCCGCACCGCGTGACGTTACCCAGAAATGGCTGATGCCGCGCCTTGCCGAGATTGCGCAGACGGATGGCGAGATGCGTTTCATCCTCGTGGCGGCGGATGACGTGATCGACTTCACTGAGGCCAACCTCGATCTAGCGATCCGCTGGGGCGAAGGCCCCGGCGCGCATGAGGGCGAAGCGCTGGAAAGCGAAGGGATGGTCACCATCCAGCGCCCCGGCGCGGACAGCGATCTGCGAATCGCATGGCCGGGTTGCGGGACCGAGGATGCGAGCGCGCCGATCCGTGTGGCCGATGCCGGTCTCGCGATCGACGCCGCAGCAGCAGGGCTCGGGCGTGCCACGGTGCCGGAATTGCTGGCGGCGCGCGATCTGGCGGCCGGCCATGTGGTCCGCGTCGGGGAGGCGAAGCCGTCGCGGGTGGGCTATTGGCTGGTCGCGCCGCTCCCGCAATGGCGACAAAAGAAGGTTCAGGTGCTGGTCGACGCGCTGACCGCCTGAGATGAAATGGATAGCGGACGCTCTCCCGCGACCGCCAAATTTGAAGCGGGGGCCGCCTTGGTCTATCGGGCTCGCATTCCCGGCACCCCCGGCACCCGAACGGATATCATGACGCTTTATTCCCGCTTTGCTGCACACGTCGATGCGGCGCTCGATGCCCTTGTTGCCGCCGGTTCGCTGCCGGCCGATCTTGATCGTCGCAATGTGACGGTCGAGCCGCCGCGCGACGCGAGCCATGGCGATCTTGCCACCAACGCCGCGATGGTGCTGGCCAAGGCCGCCAAGACCAATCCGCGCGCGCTTGCCGAGCAGATCGCGGGCGAGTTGGGCCGGCTGGATGAAGTGGCTGCGGTGGAGATTGCTGGGCCCGGCTTCATCAACATGCGCCTTACCGACGATACCTGGCGGGTCGAACTCTCGGCGATTCGCGATGCGGGTGGCGATTATGGCCGGTCGCAGCGTGGGCATGGCACGCGGGTCAATGTCGAATATGTCTCCGCCAACCCGACCGGCCCGATGCACATGGGGCACTGCCGGGGCGCGGTGGTGGGCGATGCGCTTGCCGCTTTGCTGGAATTCGCCGGCTATGACGTGACGCGCGAATATTATGTCAACGATGCGGGCGGGCAGGTCGACGTGCTCGCGCGCTCGGCGCACCTGCGGTATCGCGAGGCGCTGGGCGAGGCGATCGGCGATATCCCGGAGGGGCTGTATCCGGGCGATTATCTCGTTCCGGTCGGCCGCTCGCTGGCCGACGAATATGGCGCTCGCTATGTGAACGCGCCCGAAGCCGAATGGCTGGTGCTGTTCCGCACCCGCGCCGTCGATGCGATGATGGCGCTGATCAAGGCCGATCTCGCGCTGCTCGGCATCCATCACGCTGTCTTCGCGTCGGAGGCCGAGTTGCAGGCTGCCGGCAAGCCCGAGGCGGCGGAGAAATGGCTGCGCGCGCGCGATCTCGTCTATGATGGCGTGCTCGAAGCGCCCAAGGGCGAAACGCCCGAGGATTGGGAGCCGGTCGAGCTGCCGCTATTCCGCTCGTCCAAATTCGGCGACGATCAGGATCGCCCGATCAAGAAATCGAACGGCGGCTGGACCTATTTCGGCGCCGATCTCGCCTATCATTTCCAGAAGGCGCAGGCCGCCGACGAACTGATCGACATCTGGGGCGCGGATCACGCCGGCACGGTCAAGCGGATCACCGCCGCGGTCGCCGCGCTGACCGAGGGCAAGACGCGGTTCGACGTGAAGCTGGTCCAGATGGTTCGCCTGCTGCGTGGCGGCGAGCCGGTGAAGATGTCCAAGCGTGCCGGCAATTTCGTCACGCTGGCTGACGTGGTGCGTGAGGTTGGCAAGGATGTGGTGCGCTTCACCATGCTCACCCGCCGCGCCGACGCACAGATGGATTTCGATTTCGCCAAGGTGGTGGAAGCGTCGAAGGACAATCCGGTGTTCTACGTGCAATATGCACACGCCCGCGTCGCGTCGTTGCATCGCCGCGCGGCGGAGGCGGGGATTGACGCGACGAGCCCCGATCTGTCCCGCCTTGATACGGAAGAGCTGGCGCTGGTGAAGCTTGCCGCGCAATTCCCGCGCATCGTGGAAACCGCCGCAGCGGCCCGCGAACCACATCGAGTGGCCTTTTATCTCTATGATTTAGCAGCGGCTTTTCACTCTCTTTGGAATGTCGGCAACGATCGACCAGACCGCCGTTTCCTGGTGGTGGAGGATGCTGCATCAAGCGCGGCACGCTTGCTCTTGGCGGATGGGTGCGCGCAAATTATCCGCAATGGTCTATCCATCATGGGGGTGGAGGCTGTCTCGGAGATGTAAGCCATGACGGGCGCGGACAAGATCGATCTGAACGACCTGGATCGACTGCCCTGGTTGGAGTCGGCGGAGCCGGAGGATGATGGCGAACCGGGCGCGCTGCGCACCGTCGCGCTGGTGATCCTGGGCCTGCTGCTGCTGGCGGGCCTCATTTTCGGTATCTACCGGATGATGCACAATACGGGTTCCGCCAGCGGCAATGGCGGGCTGATCAAGGCGCCGGCCGGCGACTATAAGATCAAGCCTGAGGAGCCGGGCGGGTTGAAGGTCAGCGGTGAGGGTGATTCGGCGATCGCCACCAGTGCCGGCGCCAATTCCTCCGCTGCGATCGATCTGAAGGCGGTTCCGGAAACGCCGATCGATGGTCGCCGCGCCGCGACGAAGGCAGTGCCTGCGCCTGAGGCAGGCACACGCACGGTCGCCGCCGAGGTGCCGCGGGCGGGGCGCAAGCTCACGGCGGCGGAGCCGGTCTCCGCGCCGCGTGCGCCGGTGCCGGGGGCGGGATCGGGCGGCTCGCTCGTCCAGCTTGGCGCTTTCCCGAGCGAGGGAGTCGCCAATGCGGCGTGGAGCGCGCTGGCCAAGCGTTTCACCTATCTCGCGACATTGGGGAAATCGGTGCAGGTCGCGGAGGTCAACGGCCGCAAGGTCTATCGCCTGCGCGTCAATGCCGGCAGCGCGGATGCCGCCTCGGATATCTGCGGACGGCTGAAGGTGGCGGGGGAAAGCTGCTTCGTGACGAGTTGAGCGGCCGTACGCCGCATCACCGCTTTCGCGGTGATCGCGGTGGCGGTATCGCGCTTTTATGAAGCCAGTGATCTTCGGCCTCGCCGGCCCAGCCCTTACCGATGACGAGCGCGCTTTCTTTCGGGAGGCGCAGCCTGCGGGTTATATCCTGTTCAAGCGCAACGTGGTCGATCGCGCGCAGCTTCGCGCATTGACCGATTCGCTGCGCGATCTGGAGGGGCGCGGCGACGTCGCGATCCTCGTGGATCAGGAAGGCGGGCGGGTCGCGCGGCTCGGTCCGCCGGAATGGCCGGCCTTTCCCGCCGGCCCGGCGTTCGACGCGCTATACGAGCGTGCGCCGATGTCCGCGATCGAGGCGGCGCGCGCCAACGCCCATGCGATCGGGCTGATGCTGGCGGAGGTGGGCATCACCGTCGATTGCCTGCCGTTGCTCGATGTCGCGCGCGAGGGGACGACCGAGGCGATTGCATCGCGCGCTTACGGCCATGAGCCAAAGCGCGTCGCGGCGATGGGCCGCGCGACGCTGGAAGGGTTGGCGGCGGGCGGTGTCGTCGGCGTGGTCAAGCATATGCCGGGTCACGGCCGGGCGATCGTGGACTCGCACTATGACCTGCCGACCGTCACCGCCTCTGATGCGGAACTGGAAGAGGATCTCGCCCCGTTTCGTGCGCTGGCCGGCGCGGCGATGGGGATGACCAGCCATATCGTCTATGAGGCATGGGATCGCGAACGCCCCGCGACGCTCTCTCCGATCGTGATCGAGGAGGTGATTCGTCGGCGCATCGGCTTCGACGGCCTTTTGATGACCGACGATATCGACATGAAGGCACTGTCCGGCACAGCGGGCGAGAAAGCCGCTAGCGCGATCGCCGCGGGCTGTGATCTGGTGCTGGATTGCTGGGCGCGGATGGACGAGATGGTCGAGATCGCGGGGCGATTGAGCGAGATCGGGCCGCTTTCCCGTGCCCGCCTCGATCGCGCCATGGCGATCGCGCCCGCGTCAGAGGGCGATTTCGCTACCCTGCTCGCCAAACGTGACGCGTTGCTCGCGGTGATGAACGGGTAAGCCGATGTCGAGGTTTGTCCTCGGCCGGGTTGCAGCCATTCATGGCGTCTTCTGGCGAGGCGACGAGCGGCGGCGAATCTGGCAGGCAGGGCATTCGCGCGCCAACCGGCGAATGCTCCTCGCCTGACAGGTTCACACGGCGGTCGCGCCGCCATCGATCACCATCGGATGGCCGGTGACGAAGCCAGCCGCGTCGGAGCAGAGCCACAGCACCGCGCCGGCGATTTCCTCCGGCTGGCCCATGCGGCCCATCGGGGTCATGCTTTCCATGATCTTGCGGATCGCGGGATCGGCGGCGACCGCTTCGGTCATCGGGGTTTCGATCACGCCGGGGCATACGCAATTGACGCGGATTCCGGCACGCGCCCAGCGCAGCGCGCCATGACGGGTCAGTCCAACCACGCCGTGTTTGCTCGCGACATAGGCCGGCTGCGCGCCATTGCCGACCAGCCCGTTGATCGAAGCGGTGTTGACGATCGCGCCGCCGCCTTGCGCCAGCATCACTTCTGCCTCGGCACGCATACACTGCATCACGCCGGTCAGGTTGATGCCGATGGCGCGCTCCCACACCGCATCTTCCCATTCATTGGCTTGCGGGCTGTTGATGCCGGCATTGTTGTGCGCGAAATCGAGCCGGCCCCATTCGCTGGTGGCGCGACCGACCATCGCCTGCACCTCGGCGGCGTTCGATACGTCGCAGCGCTGGAAGATCGCGGTGCCGCCGGCTGCCACGATCATCGCGGCGGTTTCCGCGCCGCCGGCTTCGTTGACATCGGCGACCAGCACCTTGGCGCCGGCCTTCGCGAAGGCAATCGCGGTCGCGCGGCCGATACCGCCGCTCGCGCCGGTTACCAGCGCGACCTTCCCGTTGAAATCGTACGTGGGCATCCTCACCTCTTCTCTTGATTTGCGTAAAAATAGTCATAGAGTATAACGCAAACATTGGTCAACGGCGCACAAAATGAGGCATTTCGAATGACGGATGTGTTGCTCGAGCCGGTGACATTGGGGGCTATAGAGCTTCGCAACCGTATCGTCATGGCGCCGATGACGCGCGATCGCGCCGGCCCGGATGATGTGCCGGGCGATATCATGGTCGATTATTACAGTCAGCGCGCCAGCGCCGGGATGATCGTGACGGAGGGTGTCCAGCCCACCCCGGCGGGCAAGGGATATTGGCGGACGCCGGGCATCCACAGCGCGGCGCAGATCGAGGGTTGGCGGCGTGTCGCCGACGCGGTTCACGCGGCGGGCGGCCGGATCGTGATGCAATTGATGCACTGCGGTCGTGTGGTGGTGGCCGCGAACCGTGGCTTCGACGCGGATGTCATCGCCCCGTCCGCGCTGCCGTGCCCCGATCCCGTGCCCGGCCCCGATGGCACGCCGGTGCCGACGGCGGCGCCCCGCGCGCTCGATGCGGTGGAGATCCCGTTGGTCGTCGAGGAATTCGCGCAAGCTGCACGCAATGCACGCGCGGCGGGCCTTGATGGGGTCGAGCTGCATTGCGCGAGCGGATATCTCGTCAATCAGTTCCTCAATCCGGCGAGCAACCAGCGCAGCGACGAATGGGGCGGCAGCGCGGAGAAGCGCGCGCGTTTTCCGATCGCGGTGCTCAAGGCGCTGGCAGACGCGATCGGTGGTGAGCGGGTGGGGTTCCGCATCTCACCGGGCAATCCGTATAACGGGATGGACGTGAGCGATCCGGCAACGGTCTTCGTGCCGCTGCTTCGGGGCGCGGACAAGCTGGGGCTCGCTTATGCGCATGTCGTCGACATGAATCTGCCCGAGCTGGACACGCTCGCGATGATCCGCGCGCATTGGCGCGGCGCCGTGATCGCGAACAACATGCTGAAGGCAGAAAGCGCCCGCGGGTTGATCGCGGCGGATCGCGCCGAAGCCGCATCATTCGGGCGGGCGTTCATTGCCAATCCCGATCTCGTTGCGCGCATCCGTGCCGGCGCCGCACTGGCCAGGCCGGATTACGCGAAGCTCTATACGGGTGAGGCGGCCGGCTACACCGACTATCCCGCCTTCGCGGAATAGCTTCCCCGCGACCGCGCGCGTCGAATCCGAATTTTTTCGCTCCGCATGTCACATCGCGCGGCGGTCGCTCGTCATGTTTCCGGACCATGAAAGGAACGGAACCATGACCGCCAAGCTGAACCCTTATGCCGTCGCGCCGCAGCTCATGAAGCAGTGGACGGACACATCCGTGGCTATTGCCGCCAGCCTCGAACCGAGCCTGATCGAACTGGTGAAGATTCGCGCGTCGCAGATCAACGGCTGCGCCAATTGCATCAATATGCACACCGCCGAGGCGCGCCAGCAGGGCGAGACCGAGCAGCGCATCTACCTCCTGTCGGCGTGGCGCGAAGCCCCGTGCTATAGCGAGCGCGAACGCGCGGCGCTGGGCTGGACCGATGCGCTGACACGGCTTTCCGAAGGGCATATGCAGGAGGCGGCCTATGCCGCGCTCGGCACGCATTTCACGAAGGAGGAGCAGGTGAAACTGACGCTGATGATAAACGTCATCAACGGCTGGAACCGGCTCGCGGTTGGCTTCGGACTGTGGATCGAGCCACAGGCGGCCAAGGCGCTTCAGCAGGCCGCCGCCTGATGGGGCAGGGGGGCAGCGAGGACGCGGCGGCGAGCTTCGATCCGCTGCGTCCCCGGCTCGTCCGGGTCGCGTATCGCATGCTCGGGTCGGTCGCCGATGCGGAGGATGCGGTGCAGGACGCATTCATCCGCTGGATGGCGGCCGATCGCGCCGAGGTGCGGGAGCCGGAGGCGTTCCTGCGCCGCACCGTGACCCGGCTGTGCCTCGATCAGCTCAAATCGGCGCGACACCAGCGCGAGACCTATATCGGCCCGTGGCTGCCCGATCCCATCGTCGAGGAAAACGATGAGGAAGAGGATGTCACGCTGCCGCTGATGCTGGCGCTGGAACGCCTCTCACCGCTCGAGCGCGCGGCGTTCTTGCTGCACGACGTGTTCGGGCTGGCGTTCGAGGAAGTCGCGACGACGATCGGGCGTGATTCCGCCGCGTGTCGCCAACTCGCGGCGCGTGCACGCACTCATGTCCGCGAGGCGCGTCCGCGCTTTGCGGTCGAGAAGCGGCGCGGGCTGGAAATCGCCGGCGCCTTTTTCGCCGCATCACGCAGTGGCGATCTCGCCGGGCTCAGCGCGATGCTTACGGACGATGTGAGCCTGCATGCCGATGGCGGCGGGAAGCGCCCGGCGGCGGCGCGGCTGATCATCGGCATCGTGGAGGTGATGCAGGTGCAGAAAGCGCTCGCCGCGCTGTTTCGCCGCCATCGCTCCGATCTGGTGCGCACGGCCTTCATCAACGGCCTGCCGGGTTTCATAACGCGCGAAGCCGATGGTGAGCTTCAGACGACCGCGCTGGAGATTGAGGACGGGAAGGTCACCGCAATCTATGTGATGCGCAATCCGGACAAGCTGAAACACCTTCACTGATCCGGCGACCGGCCGCGATCCGCGCCGTCATTCCGACGGGCGGATCGCGCGCTATTGGCGTTAGAAGCGAACCCCCAATGTCATGCCATAGGTGGCGGGTTCGTTGAAATAAGCGACAGTCAGGCCGCCAAAGCCGGGGCCGAAATCGATGAAGTTCGATGGGCTGACATCGTTGAAGACGTTGCGCCCCCACACCGAAATCTCGCCCTGCACGCCGGCCAGCGGGATGCGGGTCAGCGCGGCGCGCAGGTTCACGATCGTCCGTCCCGGAGATTCAGAGCCATAGGCCGTCTGGTCCGAAGGGAGCGCCGCGCGAAGCGGATAGGGATAGGTGAAATAGCTCGACACGAAGCTAAGATCGGCGATCAGATCGAGCTTGCCCGCGCTGCCGTTATAGGGCGACCAATCCGTCCCCACCGACACATTGTATTTCGGCGCATGCGGGAGGGCGCGATTGTCCGACACGTCGACGCCGCCATCGATGAACTTCTTATATTTGGCGTCGAGATAGGAAAATGAGGTCGTGACCTGCAATGACGGGGCAGGGCGCGCGATCATTTCCAGCTCCACGCCGCGCAGCCGCGCCGCGCCCGCGTTGAGGATGAAGCTTTCCGCCGCATTGCGCCCGGTGAAAACCGAAAGCTGCATGTTCTTGGCTTCGTTCCAGAACAGGGCGGCGTTGAACGTCAGCGTATGATCGAGCGCGCGCGATTTCAGCCCCAGCTCGTAGCTGTCCACCGTTTCGGCCTTATAGGGCTGGAGCAGTTCGGCGAGCGAACTCGTCTCGCCATTGAACCCGCCGGATTTGAAGCCGCGCGCATATTTTGCGTAGAGCGTGACGTCCTTGCTCGGCTGATAGGTGGCGATCGCGGTAGGCGTCCAGGCGTGGAATTTGGCATCGGGCACATCGCCCTTCTGCACGTTCAGCACCGTTAGCGGCAGCGCGACCGCCGGTACATCAGGCGAGGCCAGAATGCGGAACAGCCGGGTGATATTCTTGCTCTCCTGCGAATAGCGCAGGCCGCCGGTGAGCGTGAAATTGGGCAGGATCTTCCAGTCGACCTGGCCGAACGCGGCATAGGCGCGCGTCTGGCTGGCATAGCGCGAATCATAAACCTGTGCGCCGCCGAAGAAGGTCTGCGGGTTGATCGTCCCGCCGCTGTCTCGGAAGTAATAGCCGCCGAGGACATAGGACAGCGGCCCCGTCTCGCCGATCAGTTGCAGCTCCTGGCTGAACGAATGGTAGCGGGAATGACGCTCGGTATTGGCGACGGGCAGCGGAGAGCCATCGAGATCCAGGCTGTCGTCGAAGGTCATCGCGCGCCACGCGGTGATCGATTTCAGGCTCACCTCGCCCAGCTTATATTCGGCGGTCAGCGCATGGCCGGTGACGGTCGAGCGCTCGAACAGCGGCGAATCCAAGCTGGCGGTGCTCTGCCGATCGGGGCGGACATACAGGTTGAGCGGGAAGAAGGCGCCCCCGAACGCATAACCGGGCGAGCTCGGATCGAAGATGTCGCGCGGATCGCCATTGCGGTTGACGCGGACGAGCTGCGAGTTCTGCGGGCGCTGGTCGGTCTTGCTGTGATCGAAGAAATAATCGACCGTCAGTCGATCGGTCAGTTCGCCGCGCACATCCGCCGCGACGCCCCAGCTATTGATATTATCGACGCTATCGACCGAATTGGGGCGGGCCAGCACGGCCTGCGGATAAGGGTTCGGCACCGTTTCAACCATGCCGTCGCGCTTTTTGACCTGGCCGGAGAGCTTGACGCTGAATGGCCCGACACGCGGCAGATCCATATTTCCGCGCAACACGCGGGCGTTATAATTGCCATAGGTCGCCTCCACGTTGCCGCCGAACTCGCCGGTCGGCTTCTTGGTGACGAGACTTACTGCGCCGGCCAGCGTGTTGCGGCCATAAAGCGTACCCTGCGGCCCGCGCAGCACCTCGACGCGTTCCAGATCGGCGACATCGAACAGCGATCCCTGCGCCTTCGCGATATAAACGCCGTTGAGATAGAGGCCCACTGCCGGCTCGAAAGTAATCGCCGGGTTGATCGTGACGGAACCGCGGATCGCGATCTGGCTCACGGTCTTGTTGCCGGGGGTGCGTTCGATCTTCAGATTCGGCGCGATCGCACCGATTTGATCGAGTGAGGAAATGTCGCGCGATTCGAGATAGCGCGAATCCACCGCGGTCACCGCGATCGGCACGTCCTGCAGGTTTTGCTCGCGGCGCTGCGCGGTCACGACGATATCGTCGGACGCCTGCGTGCCCTGATCGGCCGAGGGCGATGCTGCCGTCTGTGCTGCTGCGGATTGAGGCGCGCCGAGGCCGAGCGCCAGCAGCGAGACCGACGCGACGATCGCGCCACGCGGTGCGCGCGCATTGCGGTAAATCATGGTTCCCCTCTCAAGATGCGTTATAGTTTGAGAGGTAATTGATATTATCAGCGCATATTGTCAACTTTGGATCATGATTTGCGTAATTTGTATGGCAAAAGTCCGATGAATATCATTCCGATTTGAGTGTGCGGACGGGGGGACGCGTACCTTTGCCGCCATCGGTATGACGGCAAAGGTGGGCCCGCGCGTAAGCCCCCGCGCGCTTAGTGCCGCGTTACTTCGCTGACGATCGAGCGGCCGCGCTGGATCGCGGCGGCGGTCTTGAGCTTGCCGGCCTGAATGTCGTCCGCCATCCCCATCAGCCGCTCGGCGCCGGCCGATCCGGTATCGGCGACCTCGGTGACGCTGACGCCCTTGTCCCGCACGATCGCTTCGTCCCAGGCGGTGCGGATCGCGGCCCAATAGTCCCTGGTTGCTGCCCAATAGGCGTCCGCTGCAGCAGTGTCGAAATCGCTCGCCTTCACATAGGTGTTGAGCACCGATTCCTGCACGAACGGCACCAGCTTGCCCTGTCCGCCCGAGCCCGGCTCAGCGCCCATCTTGATATTGTCCTGCCAGTGGATCCAGCCGGCGGGGGAGGGTGAGTGGCGGTTGATCGCGAGATAGCGATCATATGGCGGATTGCGCACCGCATCGCGTCGCGCGAGTGGACGCCATGTCCAGTTGCTGCGCCAGCGCCGCACGCCGCCCTCGTCCCTCCACTGGCCCCAGCCGCCGTAGCGCGGGGAATCGTCCGTCTGCCACACCGTCTGCGACCAGCGCCCGGCGCGCATCGTCACTGGCACGGCCTCCGTGTTCCAGCGGCCCTTTCCGGCATAGACGAGCAGGCTTTCCGGCTCGTAATTCCAATCCTGCCGCCAATGCTTGATGACGAAGACCTTGCCGGCCTTGTCCTTCACCACCAGCAGATGCTGGAGGACGATGCGGCGGCCGCTGTCCTCGACCACGCGAACCGCCTCGTGACCGCCCGATATCTTCGGGTCGATCGGCGTGTAATCGGCGCGCCAGGGCGTCGTTTCGCGCATGTCGAACGTCACCTTGTAATTCCCCGCCATGGCGAGGATCGCGGCACGATCGGCCTGAAACGATTGCGACTCACTTTCGGCGGAGCGCGGCTTGAGCGGGCCGTCGGCGAGCGCGGGCAATGGTGCGGTCGCGGCGAGCAGTGCGGAAAGCAGCAGTATCTTCTTCATGATATGTCCCCCGAGGATCAGAAGCGGGCGGTGAGCGAGGCGCTCACGTTGCGGCCCGGCTGGGTGTAGGCATCGATGACCGGCGAACTGGCGGCGAGCCCGCGCACGTCGCTCCACCATGCATATTTGGTATCGAAGATGTTGAAGAGCCCGGCGCGCAACGTCAGTGCCTCGCCGACGCGGACATAAGCGGTCGCATCAAGGATGGTGAAGGCGCCCGGACGGTAATCGGTGGCGCTCGCCTCGCGCAGTTTTTTCTGCGCCGAATGGGTGGCCACCACCTGCCCGCCGAAGCGGCGATCGGGTGCGTCATATCCCACGCCCATCACCAGCTTGAGCGGATCGACGGTCGACAGCGGCAAGCGCGAGCCATCTGGTTCGGTGATCACGCCCTTGGCATAGCTGATCGCCATCCGGCCCGAGAGGCCGCTCGCCGCGCGCATGTCGACGCGCCCCTCGACGCCCTCGATGCGCACGCGATTAAGGTTGATGAACTGGAACACCGCCGGATTGGCCGGAGTGAATGCTCCGCCGACTATCTGCTGGCTGATGAAATTGCGGTAGCGACCGGTGAAGCCGGTAACGCCGGCGCTGACAGGTCCCTCGGACAGGCGCAATCCGCCCTCCCACGTCTCGCTCGTCTCCGGGCGCAGATCGGGGTTGGGGATCGAGGTGTAGCCCTGCGCGAGGTTCTGGAAGAACTGGTTCACCTGTGTCGGCGACGGCGATTTGAAGCCCTGCGCGTAATTGGCGAACAGGCTAACTCCGCCCCCCAGCTTCACGACGCCGCCGATTTTTGGCGACACGCGTGAGCCGCTTTGTTCCGCGGAGCGGAAATTGGGCAGCAGCGCGTCATTGTGCGGGTTGAGACTGTAATGATCGAAGCGCAGCACGGGATAGAGCGTGATCGCCCCGTCGGCCGCCGAAATCTCGTCTCCCACATAACCGCCTGCGAGTGTGAAGTCGGTCACCGGGAAAGCGCGCGTCGGGAATACATCGGGCGGAGTTGGCACCGTGCCGTCGCGCAGGCCCTTTTGCCGGGTCACGCTGATGTCTCCGCCATAAACGAAGCGATGGGCGAATACGCCGGTGACAGCATCGCTGCGCAGTTCCGCGCTGGCACCGAATACGCGATTGTCGAACGTGTTGAGGCGCGTTCTGTCGGCGGCGGTATTGCGATCCTCCGCGCTGAACTGGCGGTTCTCCGCCTGCTGATACCAGAAGGCGACCTGTGCCGAGGCGAGCGCGCCGGCGCCCTGGTAGCGCCAGTCCAGGCTTACGCGATCGCGTTTCGTCTCGTCGCGCGCGGTGAGGCCGATCACGCTGGTGGCGGCGGTCGGCACCGGTGCGATGCCGCTCAACACAGTGGTGCGGACATGATCGTCATAATGATCATAGGTCAGCCGCACGCGATGCGCGTCGGTTGGCTGCCAGACGATCTTGCCGAGGATCGCGTTGGAGAAAGTGTCCTGCGGATTGGGCGCAGTGCGGCGCGAATTGGGCTCCTCGTTGATGCCCATATTGGCGAGTTCGTGCCCGTCCCGGCGCGTATAGGCGGCCATCGCGGACCAGTCGCCGCTGCGCGCCGCAAGAATCGCGGTTTCGGAAAACTGGCGATCGGCGGAATCATAAGCGACCCGCGCCAGCCCGGCGATCTCGCGGCCGTCGCGCAGGAAATCCACCGGATCGCTGGTGATGAAACTCACCGCGCCCGCCAGCCCGTCGCTGCCATAGAGCGACGATGCTGGGCCGCGCAGAATCTCGACCGATTTGACCAGCCCGACATCAACATAATCGCCGCGCCCTGCCGATTGCGCGCCGAAATCGAAGCCATCCGGCACGCGCACGCCATCGACCTGGATCAGCACGCGATTGCCCTCCAGCCCGCGAATATTGAAGCCGGAATTGCCGTCGCGCCCGGTAGATCCGCTCGCAGCGCCGAAGCGCGACGGCGCGCGTCGCACGCTGACGCCGGGCTCGAAACGGACGAGATCCTTGATGTTCGAGACAAGCTGGTCCGCGATCTGGCGGTCTGTGATGACGCTGACCGTTGCGGGCACGTCGTCGAGCTTCTGCGGCAGGCGGGTCGCGGTGATCGTGATAGTGCCGCGTGGATCGACGATGACGAGCGGATCGCCATCCTGCGCGAATGCCGCTTCAGGAAAAAGCGCTGTGGCGAGCGATAGCGCGCAGACGCCCGCAAGCTTTCTGGCATGCATGGCGCGGCGGCGCCCGGATTGCGAAACGGTCAATCTAACCCCCTAGTAACGCTATTGCGAATCGTTATCGACAGAGCGTGAATTACGGAAAGGGGCTTGGATCGGTCAAGCGGTTTATCGCGAATTATTCTCAATAGCGAATTTGCGAATTGAGCGAGCCGGACCACCGCGGGATTGCGGTCCCTCGATTGAACTGAGACAAACGCGGCATGTGTGTGCTTGCGATTGCGTGGCGAATCCATCCGCGCTGGAAACTGGTGGTCGCCGCCAACCGCGACGAATTTCACGACCGTCCCGCCGATGCGCTGCATCGCTGGGAAGGCGAGGACATTATCGCGGGTCGGGACATAAAGGCCGGCGGCACCTGGCTGGCCGTATCGGGCAAGGGGCGGTTCGCGGCGGTTACCAACGTTCGCGGCTATGGCGATCCTGATCCGGCGCTTTCGTCGCGCGGCGCGTTAGTCACGGGGCTGGCAGTGGGCACGATCCCCGCGCTCGACCGGCTGTCTGGATTCAACCCGTTCAACGCGGTGCTGGTCGATAATGATGATGCGCGCTTCCTGTCCAACCGGCCGGCCCCCGTCTCGCGACCGCTGGCGCCGGGCTTGCATGCGATGTCCAATGGCCCGCTCGATCCGCCGTGGCGCAAGACCATCCGCTTGAGCAATGCGATCGAGCGCTGGCTGGCCGATGCCACGCATGACCGCGAAGCGCTGTTCGCGGGGTTGCGCGATACCAGTCCGCCAAGCGGGGACCCGGATGATCCCGCGCCGATCTTCGTCGAGAGCCCGGTTTACGGCACGCGATGCAGCACGATCGTTCTGGTGGACGCCAGCGACAAAGGGATGATCGTGGAACGCCGCTTCGATCGCGATGGGCGGGCGGTGGGGGATACCGCGATCTCGTTCGACTGGGGGTAGCTGCGGATCGGCGGCTCATGGTGGCGGAAACGCGCTGCAATCGCTATGGCGCACCGCATAATGCGAGCACCAGACCCGGTTTCCCACATGCCCGATGCCACCCTGCCGATATGCGTTGCGGCGCTTTATCGCTTCACCGTGTTCGACGACTGCCCAGGCATCCGCGTGGTGCTGGACGAGCTTTGCCGGTCGCTTGGCGTGAAGGGCACGCTGCTGCTCGCGCGGGAAGGGATCAACGGCACGATCGCGGGCAGCGATGAGGCGATCGAAGCAGTGCTCGCGCATATTCGCATGCTGCCGGGATGCGAGGGGCTGGAGCCGAAGTTCTCGCGTGCGGCCAGGCTGCCGTTCCATCGCATGAAGGTGCGCCTCAAGCGCGAGATCGTGACGATGGGAGAGCCGGATATCGATCCGCTTACCGATGTCGGCCATTATGTCGCGGCGGAGGAATGGAATGCGCTGATCGCTGCCCCGGGCACGATCCTGATCGATACGCGCAACGATTATGAGGTCGCGGTCGGCACCTTCGCGGGCGCGATCGATCCGCGCACCCCGACGTTCAGCGACTTTCCCGCGTGGTTTCGTTCGCAGCGTGAGACGCTGCTCGGGGATGGCGCGCCGCCCAAGGTCGCGATGTTCTGCACTGGTGGCATTCGTTGCGAAAAAGCCACCGCCTTTCTGAAGGCGGAAGGGGTGGAAGAGGTGTATCACCTCGACGGCGGTATCCTGAAATATCTCGAAACGGTGCCGCAGGAGGAAAGCCTGTGGGAAGGCGAGTGTTTCGTCTTCGACGAGCGGGTGACGGTGGTACATGGGCTGGCGAAGGGCGAACATGAACTCTGTCGCGCATGCCGGCGGCCGCTGAGCGAGGCGGATCGCACCTCGCCGCTTTATGTCGAGGGGGTGAGCTGCGCCACCTGTCATGCCGAACGCGATGAGCGGCAGCGCGCCGGATATGCGGAGCGGATGCGGCAGACGCGCCTGGCGGATGCGCGTGGCATGCCGCATGTCGGCGCCTCGCACGGTTGAGGGCGCGCGTTAACGGCGCGGGCGATAGAAGATATGGCTCTCGACCCGCGCGATCTTGTCCAGCGAACCGATCCAATAGGGCACGATCCAATCGGCATGATAATGCGTCGACATGCCGACGGCGCGAAACACATAGCCTGACAGAGCACGCCGCGCCGCGTGGCGGGCGGCCGTCCAGCCGGCGCGTTCCGGGCGCCGGGTGCGGGATCCGTCACAGGTGAAGGAGAATTGGCAGCCGGTCGTCCGTGCCGCGCCCTGATAGACCACGCCGCACACCGTTTTCGGATAGCCCGCGCGCCGGACGCGATTGAGCACGACCTGCATCACCGCTTTCTGGCCGGGCTTGTCGTTCCCCGCCTCGTAAAGCGCGGCGGTGGCGAGGCATTGGATCGCCTGTTCGCGCGCAGCGGGCCCGCCGTTGAAATGGAACGGCCGCGCCGGCATCAATTTGCCAGGCACGAACGGGATCGCCGCATTGGCGGCGCGCGCCTGTGCCATCGTCAAGGTGCGCGGCGCCGGTTTCTGATGCGGCACGGTCCTGAGGTCGCGGATCGCCAGCCATGCGATAAAGGCGAGCGCTGCGAGGCTGCACAGAATCAACAAACGGGGCGGAGAATAGGCCTTTGGTTTCCTGCGCCTACGATGCTTCCGCCGTGCCATATAGCGCCGATATCGCCCGAACGGCGGAGCGACCAGCCCCGTGCGTCAACGTCATTTGATATTGTCGGTACGGCGAATGAAATCGGCGACGTCGGTGTGAAACGCCTTGAGCACAGTCGGATTGACGTAGACCATATGGCCTGACTCATAATGGCGATAGTCGATATTGGCCTGGATATTCGCCGGCACCGGCAGATGGCGCAATTCATACACGCCCGCGAAATAGGGCGTCGAAACGTCGAAATAACCGCCGGTTACCAGCAGTTTCATCTGGGGATTCTGTTTCATGGCAATGGCGAGATCGGGCAGCACATTGGGCAGCGCGATCAGCGGCCGCGCGGCGCCGGGCGGCTGATGCTTGTAGTCCCAGCTTTCGTAAATGCTGACGCCGGGCTTGAACTCGATCCCGTCGCCATAACGTAACGTGCCGCGCGCATAGCTGTTGAACGCCGCGACATAGGCCGCCTCGATCGCGGTGCTTTGCGGGTCGTAGCTGGAAACCTTGCTCAGCGGATCGAGCGTCGCGCCGGTGAAGCGGGTGTCCAGCGTGCCGGTGGTGAGGGCGTCAGCCGCCAGCAACTCCTTCTGGAACGCGCCATATTCGATGCGGAGATTGCTCTTCAGCAGATAGGCGACCGGCAGCCCGGTATAGCCGGAAAGCCGCGCGGCGATCGCCTGACGTTTTTCCGCCGGCAGGGTGTTGCCCTGCATCAGCGCCAAGGCATAATTACCGGTGGCGAATTGCTCTACCTCGGCGAGAAACGCGGGCAGATCGGCTGGCCGGTTCGCGAGCTTCTGATGATACCAGGCGGTCGCGGCATAGGTCGGCAAGCTGACGATATAGGGCTGGTCGATCCCCGGATTTGCCTGCGGATCGTCCGGGATCAGATCCCAGTTCAGGATGTCCGACAGCAGGATCACGCCGTTGAGGTCCACACTCTCCTTCTGCAGCGCCAGCGTCATTCCCGCCGCGCGCATCGTGCCATAGCTTTCGCCGAAGAGATATTTGGGCGAATTCCAGCGCTGATAGCGCGACAGGAACTGGACGATGAATTTCGAAAATGCATGGATATCCTGATCCACGCCATAGAAGGCCGCTTCCTTCTCATGCCCGGCGATCCGGCTGAAGCCGGTGCCCGGCGCGTCGATGAAGACGAGATCGGAGACGTCGAGCAGGCTCTCGTCATTATTGACCATGGCATAAGGCGCGCCGGGCGCATGCCCGCGATCAGGCGTCTGGACGCGGATCGGGCCGAACGCGCCCATGTGCAGCCAGATGCTCGATGAGCCGGGGCCGCCGTTGAACAGGAAGGTGATCGGGCGGCTTGCCGCTGGAACGCCGTTCCTGAAATAAGCGGTGTAGAACATCGACGCTTCGGCCTTGGGCTTCTTCGCGTCCTTTTCGTCGCCGCCATCAATCGCATTCGTGTCGCTCCATCCTTTCGGATGAACGACCATTGTTCCCGCCACCGCGCGATAGGGAATGCGCGCGCCGGCAATTGTTACCGAGCCGGTGGTGGCGATCTCGCTCGGCTGGAAAATAGCGGACGCCGGGGTGGCGGCGTCCGCCTTCGCGGGCGTTTCGGCTCCGTGCGCGCTGGTCGCTGCGGCAAAGGCCGTCAGGATCGTGAGCAAAGCGGATTTCATCGTGGCCCTTCGTCGAGCGGAATGGATTGGAAGCGAACCAACCTGCCGACGCGAGGCCTTGGTGTAAACCGGGTTTGCCGCGCCGCTAGAAGCGCATCGTGCCGGTGTCGATATAGCGCTGATGCCAGGACAATGCCTCGCCGGGCAGCGAAGGCGCGTGGCGACCGAACGCGGTTTGCGAGGCGCGCGTGAAATAGTCGCGCAGGGCATCGCGATAGACGGGGTGCGCGCAATTCTCGATCACCAGCGCGGCGCGTTTCTTTGGGCTGAGCCCGCGCAGGTCGGCCAGCCCCTGTTCGGTTACCAGCACCGCGACATCCTGCATGATATGATCGACATGCGCGGCCTGCGGCACGATCGCGGAGATGGCACCGCCCTTCGCGGTCGACGGGGTCATGAAGATCGAGACATAAGCGTTGCGCGCGAAATCGCCCGAACCGCCGATCCCGTTCTGGATGCGCGATCCCATGACGCATGTGGAATTCACATTGCCGTAGATATCGGCCTCGATCAGGCCGTTCATCGCGATGCAGCCGAGCCGGCGCACCAGCTCAGGATGGTTGCTGATCTCCTGCGGGCGCAGGATCATGCGGTCGCGATAGCGATCCATATCCGCATTGAGCCGCGCCGCCGCTTCCGGGCTGAGCGAGAAGGATGTGGCGGACGCCATGCGCAGCCGCCCGCAATCGAGCAGATCGAGCATCCCGTCCTGAATCACCTCGGTAAACGCGGTGAGATCGTGGAACGGGCCATCGACCAGCCCGGTCAGCACCGCATTGGCGATATTGCCGACGCCCGACTGGAGCGGCAACAAAGCGGCGGGGAGGCGGCCCTTTGCGACCTCATGCCCAAGGAATTCAAGCAGATGGCCCGCAATCGCTCGGGCCGCTTCGTCCGGCGGAGTAAATGGCAGGTTGCGATCGGGCGCGTCGGTTTCGACGATCGCAACGATCTTGTCCGGATCGCACCGCAGCACCGGCTCGCCGATGCGGTCGTCCGGTCGCACCAGCGGGATCGGCACGCGGTGCGGTGGCAGCGCGGTGCCATAGTAAATGTCGTGCATCCCCTCCAGCGCGGGATTTTGCCACGAATTGACCTCGAGGATCACCGCCTTGGCGCGATCGAGCCAGGTCTTGTTGTTGCCCACCGATGACGATGGCACCAGCGAGCCATCAGGGCGGATCGCCGTCACCTCGATGACCGCGACGTCAAGCGGGCCGAGGAAACCCTGCCACGCCATCGGCGCGACCTGGCTGAGATGCATGTCCAGATAATCCATCTCGCCGCGATTGATGCGTTCGCGCGCGATCGGATCGGAATTATACGGTAGCCGCAACTCGATGCCGTCGGCCTTTGCCAGCGCGCCATCCAGTTCGGGCCCGGTCGATGCGCCGGTCCACACCTTGACCCGCATTGGGCGCCCGGCGGCATGCTCGGCCTCAATCCGCCGGGCGAGCGCCATCGGCACCATCTTCGGATAGCCTGATCCGGTGAAGCCGCTCATGCCGATGGTTTGCCCATTGTCGATCAGCGCGGCGGCCGCTTCGGCAGACATGATGCGCCCGCGAAGGCGTGGATCGGCAATACGAGTGGACATGGGGATTTTTCAGCTCTTCAGCATCGAACTGGGTTGGCCCAATGGAACGCGATCGACGGTGGATCAAATTCAAATCGGCCAACCGAGCCGATTATTTCAGAAACGGCTTTCCTTCGCGCGCGACGAGCAGGTCATGCATGTCGGAGGCATGATCCTCCTCATCCGCCAAAATCTGTTCCAGCATCCGCCGGGTCGTCGGATCGTGATCGCTGAAATATTGGATGAGTTCCTGATAATGCTCAACGGCGATGCGCTCGGCGACAAGGTTTTGTCTCAGCATTTCAACCAGATCGCCACCATTGCCATATTCCGTGACGGAACGTGAGGCTAGGCCTTCGGGATTGAAATTGGGCACGCCGCCCAGCTGATCGATCCGCTCGGCGGCCATCATCATGTGGCGATTTTCGTCATCGGCGTGTTCGGTGAACTCCGCCGCCACGCTTTTGCTGTCGATGCCGTCGGCGGTGATCGCGTGCATCCGATAACGCAGCACGCAAACCAATTCGGTCGCGACGACATTCTGCAGCAGCTCGATCGTTTTAGCGGGATCGCCCTTGTAGCTAGGCATGAGCGCGCCCTTGTCGAGCGCCTTTTTCGCGCGTGCGCGCAGCGTTTTTACATCGGTGACGAAAGGGTCGGATTTCTTCGCGGCCATTCGCTCCTCCTTTTTTGAAAGGCATGTTTTTCATGGCCTCTCGCGGACTGACAACGACTGGCGGCAATGCGCGTTCCTGCCGAGGAGCAGGTCAGCGGATTTCGAAGTGTTGTTCGAGCGCGCCCGCCCCGATCGCGGTGATGGTGACGGCGCGGCTGGCCGGAGTCCGGCGGACCCACCCGCGATCGAGCAGCAGTGTGAACAGCGATCTGCCGACGGCGCCGGCGATGTGCGGCCGCCGCTCGCTCCAGTCCAGGCATGGCCGGCAAAAGGCGCGCTGACGGCCGGAGCGCCCGTCGCCCAGCTCAAGGCCGAGATGCTCCAGAAAAGCGATGCCCGTCGGGGTGATCGTAGCGGCCTCCGCGGTCCATTCGAGATAGCCCGAGCCGGCGAGAAAATCGGCGAGTTGCACCGCGACATCACCCGCGAGGTGATCGTAGCACTGGCGCGCGCGCCGCATCGCCTGTTCGGCCGGGCCGGAGCGGATCGGCCGGCTGCGCCGCGCGGCATCCACCACGCCGGCCACGCCCATCATGCTCTCGATCATCCGCGCGACCGCTGGCGAGGCGAGGCGGAAGTAGCGATGCCGCCCCTGCGCCACCATCGTCAGCAAGCCCCCATCGACCAATCGGGCAAGATGGCCGCTCGCGGTGGTGGGGGTGATGCCGGAACCGCGCGCCAGCTCGCCGGCGGTCAGCGCGCGGCCATCCATCAGCGAGATCAGCATCGCGGTGCGCGCCGGTTCACCGATCAGTGCGCCGGTTTCCGCAAGTGAGGTGATGCTGCTCATGCGGGGAGCATAGCGGAAATGCCCTGCCATTGCTTCGGGCGCGCCCGAAACGTCCGCGCGCCAATCGCGATAGATTGTGGCGTTCCAAGACGGGAGCCAGATCATGATCACCTGCATCATCCGCTATGAAATCGATCCCTACAAATTGCCCGCGTTCGAGGAATATGCGCGTAATTGGGGGCAGGTGATCCCGCGCTGCGGCGCTGATCTCATCGGCTATTTCGCGCCGCATGAAGGCACCGCGACGACCGCTTACGGGATTTATTCGATCGCCGATCTCGCTGCCTATGAAGCCTATCGCGCGCGCCTCAAGGCAGACCCTCTCGGTCGGGAGAATTTTGCGCTAAGTTCGCGCGAGCGGTTCATCCGGCGCGAGGAGCGACAGTTTTTCAGACTGGCGTCGGGCGATTGAGCGAAAAAGGGCAGGGGCAAAGGAGAGACAGGCATGCCGACGATCGCCGAAAAACGTGCCACGTTCCGCACATTGCATGAGAGCGGCTTTTTCATCATCCCCAATGCGTGGGACGCGGGCAGCGCGGTTCGTCTGGCCGCGCTCGGGTTCAAGGCGATTGCATCGACCAGCGCAGGGGCCGCATGGGCGGCGGGCAAGAACGACGGAGAGCTGGGGCGCGACGCCGTGCTCGCGCACCTGAAAATGCTCGTCGATGCGACCGCTCTGCCGGTCAACGCCGATTTCGAAAATGGTTTCGCGGACAGCCCGGCGGAGGTCGCCGCCAATGTCGGCATGGCGGTGGCGACGGGTGTTGCGGGGATCTCGATCGAGGATTGGTCCGGCCATGCGATGTATGACCTGCCGTTGGCGGTGGAGCGCATCGGGGCCGCGCGCGCGGCGATCGATGCCGTCGATTCCAGTGTGATGCTGATCGGGCGCAACGAGAATTTCCGCGTGCCGGGCATGCCGGTTGCGGAAAGCATCGCCCGCGCGGTCGCTTATGCCGAAGCCGGGGCGGATTGCCTGTTCGTGCCGTTCATTCTTGATCGGGGCGCGATTGCCGAACTGGTCGCGGCGGTTGCGCCCAAGCCGGTGAGCGTCGTCGTCAATGAATATGATGATGGCATCAGCGCGTTCGCGGCGCTCGGCGTCCGGCGATGCAGCGTGGGGGGCAGTCTCGCGCATCGGGTGTGGGCGGCGTTCGACTCCGCCGCCAGAACGCTGAAGGACTGTGAGCCATAACGCGCGGGCGCTTCCGCGAAAGGGGGCTGATAGGAAAGGAGCCGCGCGAGCCTTCTGCATCGCGGACTTCTTTTTCAACGCGATGCGTTGCGTCGAATGAGCGTCATAAGCGCGGCTGAAATGCCGTCACGAGGCATTGCGGCGGCACCAGACCAATGCCCGAAGCCGCGCTTACCTCAAACCGTCGCCTCAGATGCGGCGATGCTTCCCGCCGTAGCGATGGCCGATATATTTGCCCAGGCGCTCCATCTCGCTGGCGGCGGCGGTTGCGCCCTCCACGCAGCATGGCAACGGGTCTTGCGCATGAGAAGTCGCGCGGGTTTGCACCTTGTCGCACAATTCCTCGATATCCGCCCGCGTCAGCAGGTTTTTTTCACGCAGCAGGCAAAGCAGGCTCTGCAAAATCACCAAACTCTTATCGCTGGACTCACTCGCGATAAGTTCAATTCTGTCCATTCCGCCTCTCCTTTTATGGGGAGGAGGATATGCTCGTTGCGCAAAAAGGCAAGCGACTGACTTAATCTTTCAATCCAGCCCCCCGCCGAGCGCGCGGTACAGCTCCACGAGATTGCTCGCGCGGGCGAGCCGGGTGGTCTGAAGCTGCTGTTGCGCGGCATAGGCCGTGCGCTGCGCATCGAGCGTGGTCAGGAAGGAATCGATCCCCGCGCGATACCGCGCGTCGGACAGGCGCGCCGCGACTTGCGCCGCCGTGACGCGGGCGTCCTGCGCAGCAACCTGCTCCCCAATCGTGCCGCGTGTCGCGAGCGCATCGGCGACCTCGCGAAACGCGGTCTGGATCGATTTCTCGTAAGTCGCCACCGCCGCCTGCTGCGATGCCTTGGCGTATGCGAGGTTCCCCGCGTTGCGCCCGCCATCGAACAGCGGAAGCGACGCGGCCGGCGTGCCGGTGTAGGTGAAGCTGCCGCCGGCGAACAAGCCGGACAGCGCGGTGGAGATCGTCCCGATCGTCGCGGTAAGCGAGATTGTGGGGAAGAAGGCTGCGCGCGCCGCGCCGATATTGGCGTTCTGCGCGATCAACTGATGCTCCGCCTGCAACACATCGGGGCGTCGCAAAAGCACCTGCGACGAGACGTTGGCCGGCAGTGCGTCCAGCGTGACCTGCCCCTGATCCAGCCCGGCCGGCAATTGCTCGGCGGCGACGGTCGTACCGGCGAGCAGGTTGAGCGCGTTCTGATCCTGCGCGATCCGGGTGCGCAGCACCGCGATATCGTTGCGCGCGCCCTGATAGCTCGTTTCCGCCTGCCGTGCGGCCAGCTCGGAAGCGACGCCGATGCGGAATTGCGCGCGGGTCAGCTCCAGTGTTTGCTCGAACGTTTTGAGCGTCTGTTCCGCCAGCGCGAGCTGATCGCGATCGGAGGCGAGCGTCAGCCATGCGGTGGCGATTTCCGCGATCAGGCTGATGCGCGTCGATCGCTGGGCTTCCTCGCTGGCGAAATAGCGTTCCTGCGCCGCTCGGCTCAGGTTGCGGACCCGGCCGAACAGGTCCAGCTCGAACGAAGAGAAACCGGCCGACACCGTATAGGCCGAGATATCGGGCGATACGCCGGTCGACGCGCCGCCGCTCAGCGCCGCGACATTGTTGGTATAGGTCGCGCCGGCGTTCACTCCGGTGGAGGGAACCAGATCGGCCCGCTGCACGCGATATTGCGCGCGTGCCTGCAACACATTGGCCGCCGCGACACGCAGGTCGCGATTGTTGGCGAGCCCGGTCTCGATCACCTGGCGCAGCCGCGCGTCGGTGAAGAAATCGCGCCACCCGACCTTGGTGATGTCCGGCGCGTCGGTCGCCGCTGCCGGATACGGCCCGCCCTGTGGCAATTCCGCCGGCACCGCGCCGACTGGCCGAACATATTTCGGGGCGAGGTTACACGCCGAGAGCGCGGTCGCGCAGGCGAGAAGGGCAACGATATTATGGCGGCGGTTCACGCGGAAACTCCCTGCGGCGCGGTGCCGGCATCCGGCTCGGCATGATTGTCGCGGTGGCCGAACATCCGCAGCACGACGACGAAGAACATCGGGACGAAGAAGATCGCCAGTACCGTGGCGGACAGCATGCCGCCGACCACCGATCGGCCGATCGCATTCTGCCCACCGGCGCCCGCGCCGGTGGTGATCGCCAGTGGCATCACGCCGAACACGAAGGCGAAGCTGGTCATCAGGATCGGGCGCAGCCGCAGCTTCGCGGCTTCGATCGCGGCGTCGAACGGGCGCATCCCCTCCGCGATCCGCTCCTCGGCGAATTCCACGATCAGGATCGCGTTCTTCGCCGACACGCCGATCGTGGTGATCAGGCCGACCTGAAGATAGATGTCATTGTTCAGCCCCGTCAGTGTCGCCGCCAGCAACGCGCCGACGACACCCAGCGGCACCACCAGGATGACCGAGACCGGCACCGACCAGCTTTCGTAAAGGGCGGCAAGGCACAGGAACACGATCAGTAGCGAGAGAGCATAAAGGGCAGGTGCCTGCCCGCTCGACAGACGCTCCTCATAGGAAAGCCCGGTCCATTCGAGGGTGGTGCCCGGCGGCAGCTTTGCCTGCATCTCCTCCATCGCCTGCATCGCGGTGCCGGTGCTGACGCCGGGGCCAGCGCCGCCCTGAATCTCCATCGCCGACTGGCCGTTATAGCGCGTGAGCTGCACCGGCCCCTTGGCCCATTCGAGCGTCGAGAAAGCGCTGAACGGCACCATCTGACCGCCCGAACCACGGACGTAGAAACTGGCGAGATCCTCCGGCCGGACGCGATAGGGCTCGTCCGCCTGAATATAGACGCGCTTCACGCGCCCGCGATCGACGAAGTCGTTGATATAGGCGCCGCCCCAGGCAGTCGAAATCGTCGAGTTGATCGACGCGAGATCGAGCCCCAGCGCGCGCGCCTTGTCCTGATCGACGTTGATGTTGAGCTGCGGCGCATCCTCCAGGTTCACCGGGCGGGCCTGCGAGACGCGTTTGTCCTGCGCCGCCATGCCGAGCAGCATGTTGCGCGCCTCCGTCAGCTTTTCGTGCCCGATATTGCCGGTATCGACGAGTTGCATGTCGAAGCCGGTGGCATTGCCGAGCTGGGCCACGGCCGGCGGCACCAGCGCGAAGATCATGCCGTCCTTATATTGCGAAAAGGCCTTGCTCGCGCGGGCGGCAAGCGCCTGCACCTTGTTGTCGGCACCGGGGCGCTCGTCCCAGGGCTTCAGGCTGACGAAGGCGAGGCCGGCATTCTGGCCCTGCCCGGCGAAGCTGAAGCCGTTGATCGTGAACACCGCCTCCACAGACTTTTCGCTGAGGAAGTGGCTGCGGACCAGCTCCAGCCCCTTTTCGGTTCGTGTGGTTGTCGCGCCCGACGGCCCCTGAACCAGCGCGATCAGCGCGCCCTGATCCTCATCCGGCAGGAACGCGCTCGGCAAGCGCACGAACAGCAGCGCCATGCCGATGACGATCAGCAGATAGACCAGAATCGAACGCTTCCAGTTCCGCGTCGTGCTTCGCACGCCCTTTTCATAGCGCGCACGCCCGTTATCGAAAGTGCGGTTGAACCAGCGGAAGAAGCGCGCGAGCAGGCCATCGCCCTCATGCTTGGTCGGATCGTGCGGCCTCAGCAGCGTTGCGCAGAGCGCGGGCGTCAGGATGAGCGCGACCGCGACGGAGAGGACCATCGCCGAGACGATCGTGATCGAGAACTGGCGATAGATAACCCCGGTGGAGCCACCGAAGAACGCCATCGGCAGGAACACTGCGGACAACACCATGCCGATGCCGATCAGCGCGCCGCTGATCTCGTCCATCGATTTGCGTGCCGCGTCGCGCGGATGCAGCCCCTCATCGACGATCAATCGTTCGACATTCTCCACCACGACGATCGCGTCGTCGACCAGCAAGCCGATCGCCAGCACCATCCCGAACAATGTGAGCGTGTTGATGGTGAACCCGGCCACCGCCATCACCCCGAACGTGCCGAGCAGCACCACCGGCACCGCGATCGTCGGGATCAGGGTCGCGCGCCAGTTCTGCAGGAACAGGAACATGACGAGGAAGACGAGAACCACCGCCTCGAACAGGGTGTGGACGACCTGTTTCACCGACAGCCGCACGAACGGCGTCGTATCGTAAGGATAGGAGACGCGAACGTCGGCGGGCAGCCCCTTGGCGATTTCCTCGACGCGCGCCTTCACGGCCTCCACCGTGGCGAGCGCATTGGCGCCCGACGCCAGCTTTACGCCAAAACCAGATGCGGGCTGGCCGTTGTAGCGTGTGTCGAAACCGTAATTCTCCGCGCCCAATTCAGTGCGCGCGACGTCTGACAGGCGCACGACAGAACCGTCCGGGCCGTTCTTCAGCCGGATCGCGCCGAACTGCTGGGGCGTCTGGAGGCGGGACTGCACCGATACGGTGGCGTTGAGCATCTGCTCCTTCGGCGCGGGCTGCGCACCGATCTGCCCGGCGGAAACCTGCGCGTTCTGCGCCCGCACCGCCGTCATCACATCCGCGATGGTAAGCTGATAGGCATTGAGTTTCGGCGGATCGACCCAGATGCGCATCGCATATTGCGCGCCGAACACCTGAATCTCGCCGACCCCGCTGATCCGGCTGACCGGATCCTGAAGCCGCGACACCACCATATCGGCAAGGTCGGTGGCGCTGTGCGATCCGTCCTTCGAATAGAGGCCGACGATAACGAGGAAGCTCGCCGCCGACTTCTGCACCTGCAAGCCCTGTTGCTGCACTTCCTGCGGGAGCAGGGGGGTCGCGGCCTGAAGTTTGTTCTGGACCTGGACCTGCGCGATATCAGGATTGGTGCCCTGTTCGAACGTCAGCGTGATCGTCACCATCCCTGCAGAGGAGGATGAGGACGAGAAATAGCGCAGGTGGTCGATGCCCTTGAGCTGCTGCTCGATGACCTGGGTGGTCGTTCGTTCCAGCGTTTCGGCATCGGCGCCGGGATAGACGGCGGCGATCGACACCGTCGGCGGCGCGATCTCCGGGAATTGCGCCACCGGCAGCGTTCGGATCGCGAGCGCGCCGGCGAGCATCATGATGATCGCGATGACCCATGCGAAGATCGGGCGATCGATGAAATAGCGGGACATATGGGCTTACTTCGCCTGTGCCTGCGCGGCGGCCTTTGGCGCCGCCGCGTCGTCTTTGGGTGAATAGGCCACTGCTTTCACCGGCATGCCGGGCCGCAGCATCATGCCGCCTTCGACCACCACTCGCTCGCCTTCCTTCAGGCCGCCGGTGACCAGCCATGAATCGCCGACCGTCCGCGCCGTCTCGATCACGCGCTGCTCGACCTTGTTGTCCTTGCCGACGACCATGACGGTCGGGTGTCCGCGCTCGTCCCGGCTGACGGTGCGCTGCGGGACGAGCAGCCCCTGCGCCTGCGTTCCCTCGACCAGTTGCCCGCGGACGTACATCCCGGGCAGCAGCAGGCCGTGCGGATTGGCGAAGCGGATGCGGATCGCCTGACTGCCCGTCGTCGGGTCGACCGACACATCGGTGAACTTCAGCTCGCCTTCGATCGGATAGGTGGTGCCATCCTCCAGCTTCAGCTGCACGCGCGCTGCGCCGCCCTCGCGAGACAATTGCCCCGCCATGATCTGCTGGCGCAGCTTGAGCACTTCCGCGCTCGATTGCTGCACGTCGACATAGATCGGATCGAGCCGCTGGATCGTCGCCAGCGCATTCGCCTGCGACGCGGTGACCAGCGCGCCGGTGGTGAAATCCGAACGCCCGATCCGCCCCGAGATCGGCGCGCGGATCGTGGTGCGCCCAAGATCGATCCGAGCCGAGTTCAGCGCGGCCTGTTGCGCGGACACATCGGCACGCGCCTGCGCCGCCTGCGTCACCGCATTGTCGTAATCCTGCCGGGCGACCGCGTTGATCTTGATCAGCTCGTCATAACGCCGCGCGAGCGCGCTGGTGGAGGCGATCGCCGCCTTGGCCCGCGCCAGCGCGGCAGCCGCGCTCGCCTCGCTCGCTTTGTAGGGCTGGGGATCGATCCGATAGAGCGGCTGGCCCTGACGAACCGAATCGCCCTCCTCGAACAGGCGCGCGAGGATCAGGCCATTGACCTGTGGGCGGACCTCCGACGTCTCATAGGCCACCGTGCGGCCCGGCAGTTCGGTCGTCAGGGTGACCGGCTGCGACCGCACGGTCACGACGCTGACCTGCATCGGCCCCTGCTGCGCAGGGGGAGCCCCCGAGCCACAGGCCGACAGCAGCAGAGCGACCGCGATTGCCGACGCAAACTTTGTCATGAAAGTCCCCAGATTTTATGCTACTTTCGTGAGTGAACGTTCACTCACGATTTCACGCGAACTACGCCTGCCCAAAACCATGAGCAAGCGATAAAGGTTCGAGACGGAGAATTTTTTTGCAGCGCAACATGTCGAGTCGTGCCGCTCGCGCCATGGAGCGGAGGGATCATATCCTTGAAATATCGCGCAATTTGTTCGTCGAGAACGGTTTTCACGGCACTGGCGTCGCGCAGATCGCGGCGGCGACTGGAGTGAAGGTCGGGCAAATCTATCGCGACTTTTCGTGCAAGGAAGACATTATCGCCGCGCTCGCGCTCCGCGATTTCTCGCAATTCCTTGATGAGGCGAACCTCAACGACGCGATCGCGGCGGGAGACCGGGTGGCGATCCGCGAGTGGATATTATCATTCACGAGCTATGATGAGGATGTGGACGGCTATCGCCTGATGCCCGAAATCATGGCGGAATCGGCGCGCAATCCCCGGATCGCGCAATTGCAGGAGGAGATGCGCGATCAGGTGCGGCGCGCGCTGATCGCCGCGCTCTCCGCCTGCGCGCCGGATGAGCGACTTGCGGATCTGCGGTGTGATCTGGCGGATCTCATCGCCACATTGGGCAGCGGATTGTGCCAATGGATCGTCATGGCCGAACGGAACGGGCGAGGGCACCAGACGCTGTGCGCGCAATTGCGCTCGATCGTGGAGCGGGAATTGGATACACTTGAGGAGCGTAGCGCAACCCCCACCCTATCCCAGATCTTCGGATCGAGCGATCAACTCGAGCCGGCTTCGGAGCCGACAGGTTTCGTCATCCATCGATAGGCGCGATCTTGGGCGGTGCTTTCATCATGCGTTGAGGCCGTTCAGCCAGGAATGCACCGTCTCGATGCAATGAGCCGGCGCATTCCTGCTGACGATATCGCGCTATTTCATCGCGGCCAGCGCGTAGAGCGTGTCGACATAGAATTTCTGCATCCCCGACAGGCCGAAAACCTTCGAACCCGGCTTCGGATCGATCAGTAGATATTCGTTCGGCGCATGAGCGTCCGCGCCATGGCCGATCGACAGGGTGACGTCGGGCAGGCCCAAAGTCTGGGTGAAGACATAGCTCGGCCGGCTGCCCCCCGAGCGCGGCGATACATCCACCGGAAGCCCGTATTTATTGTAGGTGGACAACACTGCGCGCACCAGCGGCGCGTCGACCGAGGTCTGCGACGGCGGATAGCCGCCAAGCAGCCGCACCTCGATATCGCCGAAGCCCTTGGCGACGAGATGCTGTTTGAGCAGGCGCAGCGACTCTTCCGGCGTCTGATCGGGCACCAGACGGCTGTCGAGCTTCGCCAGCGCGCGGTTGGGCAGGATTGTCTTGACGCCCGGCCCGCCATAGCCGCTCGACAGGCCGTCGATATTGAGCGTTGTGTCGAACAGATAGCGCGTCAGCGAAGTGCGCGCGTCCAGATTGTCGTACCAGTGATCGACGGAAAACGCTTTGCGGGTATTGCCGTCGCCTTTGATCCAGCCGGGCAGCGTTCCGTTGAAGAGATATTGCTCCTCCGCATTGGGCTTGCGGATCTTGTCATAATAGCCCGGAATCATGATCGTGTTGCCGTCGGGCGAGGTGAGCGTGGCCAGCGCCTGCGTCAGACGCCAGGCGGGGGCGTCGGTGGTGGCCTTCCAGCTCGAATGGATTTCGGCTTTCTGCGGGCCGCCGGCCTGCGAAGATCCCTTCGCCTCCAGCTCGACATAGACGAGGCCCTTGTTACCGAGCTGGAACGACACCGCGCCGTCGACCGGCGATTGGCCGCCGCCCGGATAGATCGCGCCAGACGCCGTCTTCAGGCGGTCTTTGAACTTGGCGATCAGCTCCGGATAATGCGGCGAGCCCAGTTCCTCCTCGCTCTCGGCAAGGATCATGAGGTTGACCGGCAATTTCTTGCGGGTGGCGATGATCGCCTCGATCGCGTTGAGGAAGGCGCGTTCCGGGCCCTTGGTGTTGGTCGCGCCGCGCGCCATCAGCACCTTGCCGAGCGGGTGATCGACTAGCGCGCCCTCGAACGGCTTGACCTGCCAGTCCTTCTCCTCGACCGGCTGCACGTCGAGCATCATATAGACCACCAGCGTCTTGGCCGCGCCGGCATCGTAATATCCCCACACGCCCGGATGGCCCGAGGTGGGAACAACCTCCGCCTCCTGGAAGCCGATCTTCTTGAGATCGGCAGCCACCAGCGCGGCCATTTCCTTTACGCCATTGTTCTCGGCGCTGATCGAAGGTTGGCGCACCCAGCGCTGGAGATTGGCGACGTCGCTGTCCTTATGCGCGTCGATATAGGCGTAGATATCCTTGTGATCGCCCTTGTAGGCGGGGATTTTCGCCATGCTGAAGCCGGGGCCGGCGGGGATAGTGATATCCGGCCGTGGGCTCGCCGGTTCGGCGAACGCCACCGAGCTGAGGCAAGAGGAGGCCGCGAGCAGCGGCACGAGTAAACGAACGAACTTGCTCACGACCTTGATCTCCCGTTTTGTTAAGTCCTAATCCGGCAGTTTGACCTTGCCGTCCTTCTTCAACACGTCGCCGCCCTTCATCACGAAAGCGACATGCTGTAGCCGGGTGATGTCGGCGAGCGGATCGCCGTCCACCGCGACGATATCGGCATAGCGGCCCGCCTGGACCGATCCGATATCCTGCGGCGCGCCGATCAGTTCGGCCGCGTTGCGGGTGCCGGCGAAGATCGCGTCCATCGGCGTCAGCCCTGCCTTCACCAGCAGCGCGAACTCCTCCGCCTTGTTGCGATCGCCAAGTCCGGTGAAATCGGTGCCGAGCGCGATTTTCACCCCGGCCTTATAGGCGCGGCCGGCATTGCCGATCATCGTCGGCGTCACCGCGATCGCCTTTTCCGCCACCGTCGGCGGCAGGTTTTGCGGCGTCTTCACCGCGGTCTGGTAGATCCAGTCGGCGACAAGCAGGGTGGGGACGAGGAAGGTGCCACGCTCCTTCATCAGCTTGTAGCTTGTGGCATCGGCATAAGTGCCATGCTCGATCGAATCTACGCCCGCCTCAACCGCGTGGTTGATCGCCTTGTTGCCATGGACGTGCGCGGCGACCTTGAGGCCGAGCGAATGCGCGGTCTCGGTGACCGCGCGCATCTCTGCGTCGGTCATCGTCATGTGGTTGGGATCGTCACCGATCGAGCCCACGCCGCCGGACGGCATGATCTTGATCAGATTGGCGCCATCGCGGCGATGCTGGCGCACCTTTACCCGTGCATCCTCCGCCCCATCGACGATCGACAGGTCACGGCCATCGAAATGGACGCCGGGCTGCATCCCGTTCTGTGGATCGGAATGGCCGCCGGTGGCCGACAGCGGCTGCATCGCGGTCCAGATACGCGGGCCGATCACCTGTTTGGCGGCGATGGCGCGCTGGAGCGCCGGCCCCTCGATACGGCCGGAGCCGCAATCGCGCACGGCGGTGAAGCCCTGATCGATGTCACGCTCCGCGTTGCGGAGCGCGGTGATCACCCCGTCCGCCTCGTTGCGCGTGAAACGACCGAGCACGGCCCAGTCGGCATCCATCGAGATGTGATCGTGCGTATCGATAAAGCCGGGCAGCACCGTCTTGGTCGACAGGTCGATCACCTCGGCGCCTGCCGGCGTAACGAAGCCGTTTTGCACGCCGGTGATGCGATCGTCGCGGATGATGATCGACACCTGACGCTTAGGCGTTGCCGATACGCCATCGATCAACGTGCCGGCATGAACCACCACGTCCTTGGCCGTCGCCGCCGGGGCTATCGCTAGCAATGCGCAGGCGCCGAGCAGCGCACCGAGTGTTTTCCTTGCAGTGCTCATCGAACCATCTTCCCGCCAGTTTTCAGCACTTCGCCGCCCTTCATGACGAACTCGACGCGCTGAAGCGTGGTGATGTCAGCGAGCGGATCGCCCTCGACCGCGACGATATCGGCGTAACGCCCCGTCTGGACCGAGCCGATATCCTGCGGCGTGCCGATCAGTTCGGCGGCGTTGCGGGTGGCGGTGAAGATCGCGTCCATCGGCGTCAGGCCGGCCTTGACCAGCAGCGCGAATTCCTCGGCCTTGTTGCGATCCGACGTGGCGCCCTGATCGGTGCCGAACGCGATCTTGACCCCAGCCTTATAGGCGCGGCCAGCGTTGCCGACCATCACCGGTGTCACCGCGATCGCCTTGTCCGCCACCGTCGGCGGCAGGGTTTCGGGATGCTTGATGGCATTCTGGTAGATCGCATCTGCGACGAGCAGCGTGGGCACGAGGAAGGTGCCATGCTCCTTCATCAGCTTGTAGCTTTCGGCATCCGAATAGGTGCCGTGTTCGATCGAATCGACGCCGGCGCGGATCGCGTGATCGATCGCCTGCTTGCCGTGCGCGTGCGCGGCGACCTTCATCCCCAGCTCGTGCGCGGTATCGACTACGGCCTTCATTTCGGCGTCGGTCATCGTCATGTGGTTGGGATCGTCACCGATCGACCCCACGCCGCCCGACGGCATGATCTTGATGACCGTCGCGCCGTCACGGCGATGCTGGCGCACCTTCACCACTGCGTCTTCGGGGCCGTCAATGATCGCAGCGTCGCGCCCCTCGATGGAAACGGCGGGGCTTAGGCCGTTCTGGCGATCGGAGTGGCCGCCGGTGGGGCCCATCGCCTGAAGCGCGGTCCAGTAGCGCGGGCCGACGATCTGCTTGGCGTTGATGGCGCGGATCACGGCAGGCGCGGAAATCCCGTCCGAGCCGAGATCGCGGACGGTGGTGAACCCTTCCTCGATCAGGCGTCGCGCGTTGGCGACGGCGGCGATCGTGGAGTCGCCGGTCGTCAGCGTGAAGCGGTTGAGCGGACGGCGATCGCCGTTCGACGAGATGTGATCGTGGCTTTCGATAAAGCCGGGCAGCACCGTCTTCGTCGAAAGATCGATCACCTCGGCCCCGGCCGGGGTGACGAAGCCGTTCTGCACACCCGTGACGCGATCGTCACGGATAAGGATTGAGACCTGCGTTTTGGGTGTCGCCGAAACGCCGTCGATCAGCTTGCCGGCGTGGATCACGACATCCTTGGCGGAGGCAGAGCCCCCGACAAAGACGCCACCGATCAGCGCGGCCACTGCACAGCCGCGTAAGATTCCAGACTTCATGGTGGATTACTCCCCGTGCGAATTAGCGGAACTTGGCCATGAACTGCACGCCGACGACGCGCGGTGCGGTGGTGACTGCGAAATTCGGTTTGACCACGTTGCCGTTATACCGCCACGGCAATTGGGTGGCGCTGGCCTGTCCGTTCGTCAGGCTGGTGAGGCCGATCGTATTGAACAGGTTGTTGGCGAACAGATAGATGCCCCAGCGGCCCTGATCCTTTTCCAGACCCAGTCGCGCGCCGACCGTGGCGAAGCCCGGCAGCGTATAGAGAGCGGCACCACCCGGCGTTCCGGCCGGACCGGTCGGATAGCGCGAGGCATAGAGCGGCAGGTTGTAGGTGGTCAGCGCGCTGCTGCGATAGCTGAGGTCGGCATGGTAAATGACCTCCAGATCGTCGCTCACCGGCGTGCTGTAATCCGCGCTGCCCTGCAGGGTCCATTTCGGCGAATAGGGGATCGCGTCGCCCGCCTTGCCGGCGCTGATCGTCGCGCAGCCCGTGGTGCCGGGGATGAACGGGATCGGGCATTGCGTGATGCCGTTCGGCAGGGCCTGGTCGCCCTTCAGCTTGGCATCGATATAGCTGCCCGAAAACTTCAGCGAGAGGCGATCGACCGGGTAGAAAGCGGTATCGAATTCGATGCCCTGGATCCGCGCCGGGCTGGAGCTGTTGGTGATGAACCCGAACGCGTTGTTGTAGCTCGCCGAGATCTGCATGTTGGTCCAGTCCATGCGGAACGCATCGACGTTCAGGACCACCTTGCGATCGAACCACGCCGTCTTCAGACCGGCTTCATAGTTCCAGACGGAGTCGGAGCTGTAGATCGCGGCATAGCTCGGCAGACCCAGCGTCTGGTTCACGCCGCCCGGGCGATAGCCCTGCGTCGCCGAGGCATAGAACATCACGTCGCGGGTGAACTTGTAGTTGGCGCTGAACTTCAGCAACGTGCCGTTTTCGTCACCCCCGGTGGTCAGCGGAGCCTGGCGGACGTTGCCCGCGATATAGCTCGGAATGATCACGGTCGACGTGGTGTTCTTCTTGTATTTGAAATAGCGCGCGCCTGCGGTCAGGCTCAGCTTGCTGGTCGCATCCCAGGTGCCTTCGGCGAAGCCCGCGAACTGCTCAAGCCGGTCGTCGATCGTGCGATCGAGACCAACATTGTCGACGCCAACGGTATAGACGCTGCCAGCCGGATACCCGATCGGATAAAGCTGGATGCCGGTCACCGGATCAGCCGGGCTCAGGATCGATCGCGTATAGTTCTTGCGATAGCTGTGATAGAAGCCGACCGTCCATTTGAAGGCGTTGCGATCGTCGGCGAGGCGGATTTCCTCGGTCGAGGTCTTGTTCGACTGCGGCTGATAGGTCGTGCTGTTGCCATAACCGTTTACCAGGGTCTGGTATCCGGCCCCGTCACAGGTCGTGCCCGTGACGAACCCGGCGGCGCAATCGCTCACGAAGTTGGCGTAGCCCGGGATACCGGTGCCAGGGGCGGTGCGGTTGGGAACCAGGCCGCCTGTTTTGTTAGCCGACTGATATTGCGCGAAATACGGCGTGTAATCAAACTTATACTGCAAAAGGCGATCGGTATAGGACCCGGCGACCGTCAGCGTCGCGAAATCCATGTCCCAGTTCATCGTGCCGGAGAACAGCTTCATCCGGTCTTCTTGCGGCTGCTGCATCAGCAGCGGCTGATCGAACTTCTTTCCGGTCAGCTGGTATTCCGTATAGTTCCAGCTCGTCCCCGCGCCCTTGCGGTTCTGATAGACGGCCATCAGGTCGATGGTGACGTTATCCGCCGGCTTGACCCGCACGGTCGCGCGGCCGCCATAGCTCTTGTTCGCATTGATGTTGCGCAGGCCGAGCAGGCTGTTGTCGATATAGCCAGACGTGCGATCGTAATATCCCGTCGCGCGAACGCCCAGCACCCCATCGATGATCGGCACGTTGACCATGCCGTTCACCTGCCGGCCCAGCGCGCCGTTGCTTTCCGCCGAGGTGTTCAGCTGCGCGTCGATCGCGCCTTCGTACCGATCCAGCTTGGGCTTGGTGAAGATGATGCGCATTGTGCCGCCCATCGAGCTGGCGCCGTAGAGCGTGCCCTGCGGGCCGCGCAGCACTTCGGCGCGCTCCACGTCGAACAGGCGCAGGCTCGGCTGCGTGCCGCCGGCGTCGTTCGAAACGCCGCCGGTGCCGCTCAACGGAACGTCGTCATAATAGATGCCGACGAGTGCCTCGCCCGTCGCATACAGGTTACGGATGATGACGCGGCTGCCGCCATTGGCGTTTTCGTTGATCTGAAGGCCGGGCGAGACGCGGCTCAGCGCCAGCGAGTCAGTGATGTTCTGCTTGGTCAGCGTTTCCGCGCTCACCGCCGAGATCGCGAGCGGCGTCTGCTGGATGCTCGTCGCGCGCTTCAGCGCGGTGACGACGATTTCGCTATCGTTGCTTGGGGCAGGCGCGGACTGCGCCGGAGCCGGCTGAAGGTCGGCCGTCTGGGCATGCAGCGCGGTAGAAGTAGCGAGCGACGAAGCGCCAACGACGATCCCGGTCGCCAACGCGCGGCGCGTTCCACGAATAATCATGCTTTTCCCCCCTTTTGTGCGGGCGACGATGTCGCCCTGTCCCGATTGTCCCTCCCGGGCTAGGCTTTCGCCCGTCCAGGAAAATTTCCCTGCGCATCCTCACGATCTGCGTCGCGCGGCTTGCGTGAATTTGAAACCGAAAGCGCCGTCAACGCAATTCTAAAATATTGTATAGAAATTGAAATATTTGGTCTTTTTTTCGCTTAATTGAGAAACTAAGTGTGTTGGCGGCCGCGATTGGTCCGATGCGGGCTCGGCTTCGCGGTAAGGAGTCCTTCTTCAAGGGACGCAGTTTGATTTGCCGGATTTCGCGCCCGCGCTTCGTGCGAGGCGAGGTCGCGCGATGCTAATCGAGCGCCAGCATGGTATCGAGCAGCGCCATCGGATCGCTGCCGTCGGGATCATCCCCCATCAGCGATTTCAGCCGCCCATCCAGCACCAGCATCGCGAATCCGTGAACCATCGTCCAAGCGCGTGCCACTTCGGCGCGGCCAGCGGTTGGATGGGCCGCGCCGACAGCATCGGCAAGCATCTGTAGCGAGCGTCGCGTTTCGTGCGCCAGCGCCAGGCGCGAATGGTCGAGGCGTTCACTGCGGAACATCAACTGGAACAGGCCGGGATTGGCGAGCGCGAACTCGACATAAGCGCGGCCGATAGCATTGAGCCGCGCCGTGGCATCGGTTTCTCGATCCGCCGCCGCCAGCAGGCTATCGGTGAAGCGGGCGAGCCCCCGCGCGGCGAGTTCGCTCAACAGCCCGGTCATGTCGTCGAAGTGGTTTTTCGGCGCGGCATGGGATGCGCCTGCTTCGCGCGCGGCGGCGCGCAGCGTCAGGCCGGTGATGCCATCCCGCTCCAGAATATGTTCCGCCGACTCCAACAGCGCCTCTCGCAGCGCGCCATGGTGATAGGGCTTCTTCGGTTTTTCCCCGGCGTTGGCGCCCGATTTCGCGGCCATTTGGCAATCACCTAAATTGACACTGTAAATTTAATTGACGCAACCGGTCGATCGGCGCATGTCGATGTTGACAGTGGCAATACGAGAGTTCGATCGGGATGCCGAGCGATATTTCGACAAGGCACTTTCCCGCGGCCGGAGGGCATGTGGCGTGATCAGGCAATTGCTTTACGCGGTTCTGCCGCTGTTCTTCGACTCGCTGGGCGTGATCGTCTTCGCGGTGCTGGTGGCGATGCACGTCGATCTCGTTCTCGCGGCACTCTCCGGCGTGCTGATTGCGGGCGGGCTGGTCGTGTGGGAACTGGCCCGGCGCAAACCGGTGCCAGCCATGCAATGGCTTAGCCTCGCCCTGGTCATCCTGTCGGCGGGCGCGACGCTGGCGACCAACGATCCGCGCTTCGTTATGGCCAAGCCGTCGGTCATCTATGCCGCGGTCGGGATCGCGATGCTGCGCGCCGGCTGGATGAACCGCTATGTCGCGCCCGCCGATCTCGCGGTGGTCGAGGATTTGATGACGACGTTCGGTTATGTCTGGGCGGGTTTGATGTTCGTGACGAGCATCGCCAATCTGATCGTGGTGATTGCCTTTCCTGCGTGGTGGCTGACGTTTCTGGCGATCTTCCCGGTCGCGTCGAAGATCGGGCTGTTCGGTTTCCAGTTCACGCTGGTTCGCATCCTTGCGACACGCCGCGTAAGAGCGCGCATGATGCTCGCGGGCGTTGCGGCGGGCGGCACCTGAACAACAAGCCGCACGCGGCTCTCGTTATGCTTGCGTAAGCCTGGTCATCAACACTTCGCTCCGCACGGAAAACCCCAGCGTTTCATAAAGGGCGATCGCGCCACGATTGCTGGCATAAGCGTGCAGAAAAGGCATCTCGCCACGATCGAGAATACGGTTCGCGACGAGCCGCATGAGGGCGGCGGCGTATCCGCGACCGCGATAGTCCGGGTGGGTGCAGACGCCGCTCACCTCGGTGAAGCCATCCGGTTTCATCCGCTCGCCGGCCATGGCGATAAGCTGGCCATCGACCCTCACGCCGAAAAAGTCCCCCAAATGATGCGTGCGCCCGAAGAACGGACCGGGCTCGGTAAGCGTCGCGAGCGCCAGCATTTCTGGCGCGTCGCTCTCGCCCAGTGGCGTGAGCTGAACTGCCGGTGCGGGGCCGGAGGTCAGGCTGGTCGCGGACATCTGGACCCCGAGATCCTGTGATGCGACGCTAACGCCGGGCGCGTCGGTGGGCGGATCGACCTCCAGCAGCGCAACGTCGCCATGTTCCGCAACGAGCGCGACAAGATCGGCGAGGCTGGCGTCAAAGCGGTCTTCAATGGCCGCGAACACACCATAAGCCGGATCATATCGCCGCGCGCCACCGCGCACGATAGCGAACCGCGCGTGGCGGCCATTGAGCGCACTCCATGTCGGACGGTCGAGCGGGTGGGGAAGGGGCATAAGTGGCCCATAGCGCCGTTCTCGCGTTGCGGTCGAGATCGTCTCCCGCGCGGGTGAAATCGCGACGGTCGTCACCCCGCGAAATTCAGCCCGGTTACGCGCTCGATCCCGGGCATGGAAACGCGCTATGGTTGAACGGCGAGCAACTGATCGCCGAGCGGTTCTGACATTCACCCGAATGTGGGAGATCATCATGAAATATAGAACGTTGGGTCATGGCCTGAAGGTATCCGCGATCGGAATCGGCTGCATGCCGATGGTCCGAGAAGGCAACATCAACTATGGTGTCGCCGACGACACGGTTTCCACGCGCACCATTCACGAGGCGATCGATCTCGGCATCACCTTTTTCGATACCGCGGAGATGTATGGCCCGTTCCGCAACGAGGAGCTTGTCGGCGCGGCGATCAAGGGCAGGCGCGACGGGCTTGTGATCGCCACCAAGTTCGCGATGCGCTGGAATGGCGACACGCCCGTCGGCATCGACGGCAGCCCCGCGAACGCCCGTCGCGCGTGCGAGGGATCGCTCAAGCGGCTGGGCGTGGATGTGATCGACCTGTTCTATCAGCATCGCGTCGATCAGAACGTGCCGATCGAGGAAACCGTCGGCGGCATGGCCGACCTCGTGAAGGAGGGGAAGGTTCGCTACCTCGGTCTCTCCGAGGCGGCGGCGGACACTATTCGCCGCGCCGCCAGCGTCCATCCGATCGCGGCATTGCAGAGCGAATATTCGATCTGGGAGCGCGACGTGGAGGACGGAATTCTCTCCGCCTGTCGCGAAAACGGCATTGGTTTCGTTCCGTATAGCCCGCTCGGGCGCGGCTTTCTGGCGGGCGAAATCCGCAGCCTTGACGCACTGCCGGCCAATGACTGGCGGCGTAACGACCCGCGTTATTCGCCGGAGAACATGCCGAAGAACCTCGCCATCGTCGACGCGATCGCCGAAGTCGCTCGCCGTCACGGCGTGTCGAACGCGCAGATCGCGCTGGCGTGGCTGCTTGCGCAGGGTGAGGATATCGTGCCGATCCCTGGCGTGAAGCACAGTGAAACGATGCGCGACAGCGCGGGCGCGCCGGATGTGACGTTGACGGCGGACGATCTCGCCCGGATCGCGGCGGCCGCCCCGACGGGAAGCACGGCCGGGCCACGCTATTCCGAAGCGGGAATGGCTCGGGTCAAACTTTGACAATCGGCGCAGCCTGTCCGTTCGATCCCCGCCGCTCGGCGCGGGGCGGGTTGCGGCACACTGCGCCGATCATCTCGCGCGAAACCCGCTGGATCATGGCTTTCGCAGGGCCAGGCGCCAGGCGAGATTGACGCGCCAATCGCTGCGATCGGTGGGATAGGGGTGATCGATCACCTTCGCGCCCTCGATCTCCAGCGATGCCTTGCCGGCATATGACAGGCGCACCCCGCCGCCGGCCGAAGCGAGGCCGTAATCGGCCGCGGCATAGGGTAGGCGCTCGTTGATGTAGATGCGCGCGCCGTCGATGAAGCCATATAGCTCGCTGCCGTTCCAGTCGGCGGGGAGCTTGGGCCGGATCGCAAGTTCACCAAGCCCGGCGAAGCCGCTGTCGCCGGAAAGGATCGCCGCGTCGAACGCACGCCCGAACTCGGAACCGCCGACGGCGAACCGCTCGCTCGCGGTGAGCCGATCCCGGCTCCACTGGCCCGATGCGCGCAGCCGCGCGACGATGCGTTTGCCCAGCGCGCGATCGATCGTGGCGCGGGCATTGGCCTTGGTGAACACAGTGTCGGTAAAGCCCGGCGTGCCGCGCGCGCCCAGGATGCCGAGGCCGCGCGTGATCGTCGCGCCGGCGGTGGTCACGGTTTCTTTGGCGACCGATGAATAACCCACCGCAAGCCGCGCGGCGCGCATGTGATCCGAAGAGATGAGCGCGCCGAAAGCGGCGGCATCGCTGTTGATGCCATCCAGCCCGATGCTCATCGACAGATTGCGGCGATAACCGCGGATGATCGGGTAGCTGAGCGACAGCCCGGCGGTGGCAGCTTCGCCGCGCACTGGCTGGTCGCTCGGGCGGGTTTCGAGATAGCCACCGGACAGTGCGAGGCTGAGGCCGTCCGCGCCGAGCGGCGTCGCATGGGCGAGCGCCGCATAGCGAAAACGACGAAGATCGGTGGCGGACAACAATGTCAGATCGGTGCGATCGCCATCTCGCAACAGGCTATAGCCATGCGCCTCGCCACGGAACTGGCCACTGCCGAGCCCCTGCGTCGCGCGATTGTCCACGCCTAAAGCGAAATCGGAATGTCGGCGGCGCGGGGTAATGACGATCACCACGCCGCCCGCTTGTTTGCCGCGCTGAAGATCGGCGTCGATCTTGGCGCCGGGAATGTCGCGCATCAGCGACAAGGTGCGCTCCAGCGTGCGCCGGGTGAGCGGGCGCTCTTGGCGCAATCGCTCGCCATAGGCATGGATCAGCGGGCTCGCGCCCTTCGGATAGACGATATCCTCGATAAAGCCTTCGGCGACCGTCACCCTGATGTGCCCCGACGACAGATCCTGATCGGGAATGGCGATTGTATAGAGCGCGATGCCGGTGCGTTCATATGCGATGGAGAGTTTCGCGGCGAGCGCCTCCAGCGTCGCGCGTGTCGCGGGATGGCCGAGGAAGCCTGATGCCGCCTCAGCGACCGGCGCGGGCACCTTCACGCCCTCGAACGCGATGCCCTTGATAGGGGTCTCGACGCCACGCGCGTCGACGGTGGAAAGCTGGGTCGCGACGGTCGTTTGGTCGTCCGGTTTCAGCGCGGGGGGCGGCAGCATCGGTTGGGCGCGGTCGGCGCGGCCCTGATCGATGATGAGCGGCGCGCCCTGCGATTCTGGCGGCAGCGGATTGCTCTGCGCCGCCGCCAACAACAGTGCGAGCGAGGCGACGGTCATGAATGTACCCCGGGATCGGTGATTGTTTGCGTCGAGGGCGCGAAAATGGGGCTGCGGCGGGAGAGGGGTGCCGCAGCCCCAGAGCCGCTAATGATTGGTACGGCCCGGGATGAGGCCTGGAAGCAGGCCGCCCGATTGCCCTGAGCCACCCGTCGCGCCGCCGAGCGTCGAGGTGACGCCGTTCACGATATTGCCGACGGGCGCCAATACGCCGCCGCCCGATGCGGGCGCGGCGGCACCGCTCGTGACGGAGGTGACCGCGTTGACGACCGGGCTCAGCACGCCGCCGCCATTCCCGTTTGTCGCGCCGTTGACGACAGAATTGACGACATTGCCCGCCACCGGCACGGCGCCGACCGCGTTGGTGACCGTGGATACGACGTTCGTCGCGCCGCCGGTCGCCGGCAGACCGTTGGGCAGCAGGCTGGCGTTGACCAGCGCGGGCTGGCCGTTGCCGATGACGTTATTTCCGTTGAGCGCGAGGTTGACCAGATTGGCGGATGCGCCCCCGCTCGGCGCGGTGACATTGGCGACGCTCACATTGGCGATGCCGTTTACCGTGGCGGTCACGGCGCTGCCCGCGTTCAGCACACCGGCCGATGCGATCGTGCCCGTCGGCACCGATGAGCCAAGCGCCGCGACCGCGATTGCGCCGGTACCGCCACTAGCTGGGCTGGTGACCGACTTGTCGCCGACGGCGATCGACAGCGCGTCGCCGACGACGCCCTTCACGCCGTTCACAAGCAGGGTGCGGCCTTCGCCGACATCGACCAGCGCGGTGCCCGTGTCCGTCAGAATTTTCGTGATGGTGCCGGTGATCGGCTGAGCGATCGGAATTGCGGTCGCGATCGGCGTCGTTATCCGGCCCTGACCGTCGGCGACACCAAGCACGGCATTGCCCGCGGTCGCCAGCGCGGGCGAAAGCTGGGTGAGCGCCGTTCCCAGCGTGCCGCCGCCATTGCCGCCGGCGCCCCCCGCGCCACCGTTGCCGCCGCTTCCGCCGCTTCCGCCGCTTCCGCCGCTTCCGCCGCTTCCGCCGCTTCCGCCGGTGCCTCCGTTGCCGCCGTTACCGCCGGCGCCGCCATCACCGCCGCTTCCGGCGTTTGATCCGGGCGATCCGACGCTGGCAAATCGATATCCGCCGGAGCTTTCGCAGGCGCTGAGCAACAACAAGGCGATTGCCGATCCGGCGATCATCGTGAACTTCGTTTGAGGGATTTTTTGCGACACAGCCGTTCTCCATGGTTTCCGGATACGGAAGGGCAGCGGAAGAATAAATTCTTCCAATTTCAGATCGCAATGATCAACGGCTCAAGCTCTTCGCTATTGAAGAGCGCCGAAAAGTGAGAAGGCGGATATCACCTGACAATTCATCGGTGAATATCCCTTTGCAATCTTACTTCGTTCAACCGAGCAAGGTCGCGTGAATTGCGGCCTGATGCTAAATCCGGACAATTTATCGAGAAACTTATCTATCTAATCAATCCGATAATCTCTCTTCGTATTTGTTAATATTTGACAATATACGTAAAGAAAATATTAAAACTCGTTGAGAAAATCATCCGATATGGAGATTGGATCAATTGTTGTCGGAAAGGCGACGATACTTGCAATATAAGCGGCTGACGTATTTGAATTTTTTTAATGCGATCTGTCGTCCGCAGAGTTTTTTATTTCGCCGAAATCGCCGCGAATGAAATTGGTTTTTCGTGATGCGAACTATGTCGATCGGCCGGATTTCCCATCGCGGTTCTGGCGGATGGAGTCGGAAATGGCGCCCAGCACATCCCGTTCATTTGCCGGTCAGGCTTGTTGGGTCCATAATGAAGCCATGACCAACTCGATGTCGCCGAACGTCCGCGCCCTGTCGATCGCCGTTGCCGTTACGTTGGGAAGTTTCGGCGGATCGGCAACCGCGCTCGCGCAATCGGCCACGCCGATTTCGGCGTCTGCGCCAGCCGCCGTGCAACCGGTGCCACCCAGTGACGGCGATGTGCGTCGCCTGACGGATGAGCAGCGCAATGCCATTCTGGACGCGAATACCGTGGAGAGCGCGGCGCTGGCGCGTGGCGAGCAGCCGATGTCGGGGGCGCTCGATCGCAGGGTTCACGGCGAGGTGGGCTTTATGATCGGGACGAATGGTGCGCGCGGCGCATATGGGACGGCCGACATTCCGCTTGGTGACAATGCGGGTGCCACGGTGTCTTTCGAGAGCAGCCGCTTCGGGCCACGTCGCTAGCCCCGGGTTCTGCCTTGCGACAGGCGCGATCGACTGGCGCGCGGGTCATATGGCCGCGCGGGGCGTGTCGCGTTAAACGCACGACATGGTGGATGAGGCATCGTATCAGCAGATTGGCGTAGTTGGCTCCGGGCGAGTGGCGCGTGCGTTGGCGCTTGGCCTCGGCCGGCATTCGGCTCGACCGCCGTTACTGTATGGCCGCTCTCCCGCGAGACTTGATGCCGCCATCGCGCAGGTCGGGCGTGCTGCCGCTGCCACGCGCTATGACACGCTTGGCGAGACTTGTGACCTGATCGCCATCGCGGTCTCCGACGATGCGATCGGCGTGGTCATTGCCGAACTCGCGCGCGCGATCCCCGAGGGGCGGTCGCCGTTCGTTTTCCATGTGAGCGGGCAGAGCGGCGCGGCAATGCTCGCACCGTTGCGGGCGAGGGGGGCGATCACCGCCGCAATTCACCCGGTCATGACTTTTACCGGCGATCCGGCGATCGAAGTCCGGCGCATGGCGGGCGCGCGCTTTGCCGTTACGGGATCGAGCGCGGAGGCCAGTGCGCGCGCCGATCTGGTGGTGCGGCTTCTGGATGGTGTCGCGGTGGAGATACGGGAAGAGCATCGCTCGCTCTATCACGCGGCTTTGTGCCACGCCGCTAATCACCTCGTGACGTTGCTTAACGGATCGTCCCGCGCGCTGACCGCGGCAGGCGTGGATGATCCGCGGGGGCTGCTGGCGCCGCTCGTGCGGGCCGCGCTCGAGAACAGCCTCTCGCGGGGCTTTGCGGCGCTATCCGGCCCGCTGTTGCGCGGTGACGATGAAACGATCCATAACCATCTGATCGCGCTGGATAGTTATTGCCAGGAAATGCTGCCGGCGTATCGCACGATGGCGATCGCCACGCTCGACGAGCTTGAACGCTCGGGCGCGCGGGCGGCCGCGCCCGCGTTACGCGAACGTCTCGCCTGATCGCGCGACGCGAGTCCTTATCGGCGCGATCTCCGGAGGCTCAACGAAGCGGCGGGAGGCCATCCATGATCGCGGTCAGTGCCAGCGCGTTTTCGCGCTCCATCGCGCTGTGCCCCGCATTCGTCACCACAAAGGTCGCGGGCTCGGTTCCCGCATCGGCAAGGGCCGCAGCGAGGCGTGACGCCTGCGTCAGCGGGCAGACGAGATCGAACCGGCCGTGAACGATATGGACCGGGATGCGCGCCAGCGTCGCGGCGTTGCGGATGATATGATCCGGCTCCATGAACAGCGCGTTGGCGAAGAAATGCGCCTCGATCTGCGCGAAGCATAAGGCGAACGTCTCGTCGCCGAACTTTCCGCCGTCTTCGGTATCGGGGATCGCATTGGAGATCGTCCCTTCCCACACCGACCAGGCGAGCGCCGCCGCCAACTGGCGCGTGCGCTCGTCCTCTGTCGTCGGCACCATGTCGAAGATCGCCTTATAGGCTTTCATCACATCTCCGCGATCCGCGGGTGCGATCGGCGCGAGGAAATCGCGCCATGCCTCGGGATAGCTGACATAGGCGCCCGGCGCGTTCAGCGCGAACGGGGACTGCGCGAACGTCGCAGCATTGCCCTGATACATGAAATGGAGATCTTCCGGCGCGCCAAGGAAAATGCCGCGCAGGATCAGGCTGGCGCAATGTTCAGGATGAGCGATCGCATATGCCATCGCCAGCGTGCTGCCCCAGCTTCCTCCGAATACATGCATCTTGCCGCTGATGCCGAGCGCGTCGCGCAGCCGGTTGATGTCAGCGACGAGGTGCGGCGTCGTATTGTTGGCGAGCGCAACCGCCGGCCCGGCCGACGCCACCGTCGGCTCGCTTTTGCCACAGCCGCGCTGATCGAACAGGATGACGCGATAGCGATCCGGATCGAAAAATCGCGCCATGACGGGCGCGCATGCCCCGCCGGGTCCACCGTGAAGGAACATGACGGGCTCACCGGCCGGGTTGCCATATTCTTCCCAGTGGAGGCGATGGTCGGGATCATGATCGACCTGCAACAGCCCGCTGTTTCGGGCTTCGGCCTCGGGATAACGCCATTCATCGACGATCTTGCTGGTTTGTTGCAGCCCCGAGAAATCCATGTTCGCCCGCCTGTGTTTGTGATTTGGGTTCAGCATAGCGGGCGGCATTGATTGGCGACAGTCCGCTTGGCTGCGCGGCGATCCGTGCGCGCCGGGTGATCGTCCGTAATCCGCCGATCGCGGCGGTGAAGGATTATTCCGCCGCGAAGTATGCGCCGAGCAATCCCGCGTTTCCGCCAAGAATCGTCGTTGCCAATATCGGTTCGGCGGGCGTGGACAACATGTTTGCGCGAACCTTGCGATCGATATGGGCGATCAGTTCGCTGGAGTTGGAAAGACCGCCTCCCACCGGCACGATGCTCGCCGGAAAAGTGTTGAGAATGGCTGACAGGGCCCCCGCCAAAATATCGGTGAAATATTCAACCGTGGTGATGGCATTGGCATCACCCGCGCTGAAGCCGAGCGTGATCTCCTTGCTGGTCAGTATCTCGCCGCTCAGGAAATGATGAAGCCGTTCCAGGCCGCGCGCGCTGCCCAGCGTGTCGAGGCACCCCGTCCGGCCGCAGCCGCATTTGAACACGGGTATCGCGCCCGGCATATTGGGGGCCGGGATCATGATCTGGCCGTGGCCCCATTCGCCGCCCACGCCGAGCGCGCTGGTGACGACCCGGCCGTTCTCGATGATGCCGCCGCCGACGCCGGTGCCAAGGATCAGGCCGAAAACGCGATCATGCTCGACCGCCACGCCCAGCCTTGCCTCGCCCAGCACGAACGCATCGGCATCGTTGATGACGAAGACCGGGCGGCCCAGTGCCGCCGCTAGGTCGTGCGCGAGCGGCCGGCCGTGGGTGCAGCCGACATTGGCGGAAACGATCTTGCCGCCATCGCGCGCGACAAGGCCCGCGATCGCGATCGAGATCGCATCGTCCGGCGCCATGCTGTCGGCGTGGGTCGCCTGAAACTGGCGGAAGATATCGACAAAGGCATCCCAGTCATCGACCGGGGTGGGGAATTTGACGCGATGGTGGATCGACGCATTTTCGTCGACCAGCGCCATATCCACGAACGAGCCGCCTACATCGGCGCAGATCCTCACTTCTTACCTCCTATCGACCTTGTGTAGAGGTCTTGCGCGATCGTGGCTCGATGCCGACAACCGCCGTAATCATCAATTTCGAAAAGCAACAGGCTCAGGCAGCGAGCGCGACCGGTTCGCCCGCCTGCCACATCGCGCGCAGGCGAAGCTCCGCGTCGAGCCACAGCAGGTCGGCCCGCTGCCCTGGGGCGAGCGAACCGCGATCACGCAGCCCGAGGAACGCCGCAGGCGCACCGGATGCCATGAACGCTGCCTCTGCCACCGAGAGGCCGATCATCGAAACCGCGTTACGCAGCGCAGTTTCCATATCGAGATCGGACCCGGCGAGCGTGCCGTTTTCTTCCATGCACACGCCGTTGTGCGCACGGATCGTCTTGCCTTGCAGGTTGAACGTCTTGGTCGCGCTGCCAACGGTCGGCATGGCGTCGGTCACCAGCATAAAGCGGTCGCGCGGGCGGGAACGGACCGCGATCCGCAATGCGGTGGGCGATATATGATGGCCATCGACGATGATGCCGGCATAGGCCCGATCATCCTCCAGTGTCGCGCCGACGACGCCGGGCGCGCGATGACCAAGCGGGGACATCGCGTTGAACAGGTGTGTTACACCCGACACCCCGGCCGCGAAGGCAGATTTCATGCGCTCATAGGAGGCGTCGGTATGCCCGGCGGCGACGATCACGCCGGCCGACACGAGCCGGCGGATATCGTCATCGGTGCAGGTCTCGGGCGCGAGCGTAACCAGCGTACGACCAGCCTTCAGGCTTGAGAGCAATGCGATCGCATCATCGTCTAGCGTGCGGAATTTAGCGGGATCGTGCGTACCTTTGCGCGCTGCGCTCAGGAACGGCCCTTCCAGATGAATGCCGATTACGCCGGGAACGCCGGCGTCGATCGCCTGTTCCACCGCGCGCATCGCGGCATCCACCTTATCGAGATCGTCGGAGATCAGCGTGGGCAGGAAGCTCATCGTGCCATAGCGGCGGTGCGCTGCGCCGATCCGTGCGATCGCTTCAACTGTAGGGCTGTCGTTCAGGAGCACATCGCCGCCGCCGTTCACCTGCGTGTCGATGAAGCCGGGCAGCAGATAGCCGCCGGCGAGATCGACCGTCGTATCGGTGTCCGACGCGGGGCGGCTGACGATCACGCCGTCCTCGATCACCACGCCGTCAGCGGTCGCCGGGTGGGCGCCGACGATCGAACCGTTGATGAAGCGCGTGCTGCTCATATCGTCTGCGTAACCTTGCGCAGATGCGGTGGCGCGTCGGGATCAAGCCCGCGTGCGGCCGCGAGCAAGTTCACCAGCCGATAGAAGCTCTGGATCATCAATATCGGCTCAACGATCGGGTTCGCCGTGATCGTGGGCAGGTGCGCCGCCGGATCGGCGGCGTCGGCGATCTCCACGATCGCCCCACGTGCTGCGAACTCGCCCGCGGCGGCGCGGACGTCGTCGCCCACCTTGTCGGATGTGGCGAAGGCGAGGATCGGGAAGCCTTCCCCGACGATCGCCATCGGCCCGTGGCGCACCTCGGCGGAGGAAAAGGCCTCGGCGTGCAGCGCACACGTTTCCTTGAGCTTCAGTGCTGCTTCCTGCGCGACGGCGAGGCTGTATCCACGGCCCATCACGAACAGGTTGGTCGCGCGCGACAGCGCGGTCAATGCCGCGCTCCAGTCGAGATCGAACGCCTGTGCGAGATCGCCCGGCAATCGCGCGAGGGCTTGGTGCAACGCCTGATCGTCCGCCCAATGCGCGGCAAGCGCGGCAAGCGCGACGAGCGACGTGATATAGGATTTGGTCGCCGCCACCGATCGTTCCGGGCCCGCATGAAGCAGCAGCGTCTCGTCGGTCAGCGAGGCGAGGGGGGAGGCTTCCTCATTGACCAGCGCGACGGTAAACGCCCCGGCGGCCTTATACGCCTCCACCGTCCGCAACAGATCAGGGCTGCGCCCGGATTGCGAGATCGCGATGCACAGCGCGCCGCGTGCGTGGAGCGGCGCGGTGAATATCGACGCGACCGATGGGGCGGCCGACGCGGTAGGGATGCCGATCAGCGTTTCGAACAGATATTTCCCATAAGTCGCCGCATGGTCGGATGATCCGCGCGCGCAGGTGGCGACGAACGTGGGCGGCGTCGCGCGCACGCGATCGGCGATCCGGGCCAGCGTGTCAGCATTACGGGCAAGAAAACGCGCGGCCGCGTTGGCGGCCTCTCCTGCTTCGGCGTGCATCAAGGTTTGCTCCGGATCTTTGGCCGGATTTTTCGCGAGAGTGCTGGACATGGGTTTCGGTGTTGCTCTGTTCATCTGTGGGCGGCGCGCAGGTTCAGGCACCGTTTGTCGCGTGGCGGAGCGCGGCGACGAGCGCGCCATCGGTTTCGAAGCGCCCGGGGGTCTCAAATCCCAGCTCGAGCAAGCGCGCGTCCATCGCGGCGGCGCTGCTGCACGAGGCATGGAGCGAAGCGATACCGGTGGCGGCAAGGATCGCCGGCGCGTTGCCGGCGTTGACGCCGCTGCCGGCGAGTATCTCGACGCGGCCGCTCGCGCGTTCGTGCATCGCGGCGATGACGTCCACGCCGTCAACCGCCTTGCACGCGCCGCCCGAGGTAAGGATGGTGGATATGCCGAGCGCGACCGCCAGATCGACGGCTTCGACGGGATCGGGGAGCAGGTCGACAACGCGGTGCAGAGTGATCTTCAGGCCGTGCGCATGTCGCACGAGCCGTTCGAGCAGCGCGCGATCTAGCGTGCCGTTGCGGCCGGATGCGCCGATCACGATGCCCTCAAGCCCGGCGTCGCGTGCGGCGTCGATGTCACGGAGCATAACCTCACGTTCGGCCACGTCGAAAACGAACGCGCCGCCGCGCGGCCGGATCATCGCCCGCGTCGGGGTCGAACGGGTGGCGGCGAGCGCCATCAGGCCGACGGTCGGGGTGAGGCCGCCAGTCGCCAGCGCGGAGCACAACTCAATCCGATCGGCGCCGTTCTCTATCGCCGTCAGCAAACCGGCGGGCGTATCGACGCAGACTTCGAGCAATATCATTGCCCGCTTTCAGCCTGCTTCACGCGGCTGCCCCAGGTGGCGAAGGAGAAGATGTATCCATATGCGGGCACCATGATGACCAGGAAGACGAGCTGGAAATCGAAATAGTCTTTCATATGAGCGAAAATCTGCGGCAGGACCGCGCCGCCACAAATCGCCATGATGAGGATGGCCGAGCCGGTTTCGGTGAATCGGCCGAGCTCGCGGATCGCGAGCGGGAAGATCGCGGGCCACATCATCGCATTGGCGAAGCCCAGCGCGGCGACGCAGGCGACCGACACATAGCCGGTTGTCATATAGGCGCCGATCACCAGCATCACGCCCATGACCGCGGAGATCGCCAGATAGCGTTCCTGCGAAACGAAACGCGGAATGAGGACGAGGCCGGCCAGATAGCCGAGCAGCATCGCGGCAAGCGTGAACGAGGTGTAGAAGGCGGTTTCCTCAAGCGGCAGGCCGAAGCTGTGGCCGTATGATCCGATCGCGTCGCCGGCCATCACCTCCACGCCGACATAGAGAAACAGGCACAATGCGCCGAGCCAGAGGTGCGGGAATGCGAACAGCCCGGCACCGCCGCCCGATTGGTCGCGTACCGACGGCTCCGGCCGGATATCCGGCAGCGGCGAACGCAGCACGAGCAGGCCGAGCAACGCCAGCAGCCCCGCCATGACCATATAGGGCGTGTGGATATTCGCGGCGAAGGCATCGAGCAGCGCCTCGCGCTCGGCGTGCCCGGAGGCGGCTTTCACCTGCGCATCCAGTTCGCCGACACCGTGCAGCACCAGCGTGCCGATCACCACGGGCGCAAGAATGCCGGCGAGCTTGTTGAATATGCCCATCACCGCGATGCGCTGCGCCGCGCTCTCGATCGGCCCGAGGATCGAGACATATGGATTGGCCGCCGTCTGCAGGATGGCGAGGCCGCCGCCGATGATGAAAAGCCCGGAGAGCGCGCCGGAGAATATGCGCGTCGTCGCCATCTCGCCGAAGACGACCGCGCCCAGCGCCATGATGAACAGGCCGAGCGTCATGCCCTTCTTCATGCCGGTCCGCCGCAAGATCATCGCGGAGGGAAGGGCGAGGAAGAAATAGGACATGTAGAACACCATCGGCACCATGAAGGCCGAGACGTCGTCCAGCGTGAAGGCGAGTTTCACGAACGTGATCAGCGGGCCATTGAGCCAGGTCACGAATCCGAAGATGAAGAACATCACCCCGACGATCGCGGCGGTCCCCAACGAGCTGGCGCCCTTGCCTTCGGTTTGTGTCGCGACCTGCGCCGTCATTGCTTTTTTCCTCCCGCGCGTTGCTGCGCGCGCTGTTTTGCGCCGTGAAACGCCAATTTTCGAGCGGGAATCCGCGCCTTCAGACGGGCCAAATTTGGCGCGATCCGTGGCGCATGTCAAACTATGTCGGGTATCTTAATTCAAAATATGAAATAAATATTGCACTTGAGTTCGAATTTGATTTTAATGCGCCCGGCAAGAGGAGCATCGCGCCCAATGCTGACGGAAATGCACGCCCAGATCCTGCGCTTGATCAACCAGTCGGGCCCGCTCAGCCGCACCGAGCTGGGGCGGGAGTTGGGCGTCAGCAAAGGTTCGATGTCGGCGCTGGCCGCTGATCTCATCGAAAGCGGCATGCTGACCGAGGGCGAGGTCGTGCATGGCGCGGGCCGCCCGTCGATACGGCTGGAGCTGGCCGCTTCCTCGACCTTCTTCATCGGCGTCTCGCTGGCGTCCGGGCCGTTCATCCTGCGTCTGACCGATATGCACGGCCGCGTCGTTGGCGAGGTCACGATGTCCAGCGGCACGCAGCCCGAGGACGTGGCTTCCGCCGTGGCGCAAGCGGTCGATCAGGTGCTGGCGCGCGAAAATGGCGCGCGGGAGCGGCTGGCGGGGATCGGTATCGCGATTCCCGGCCTTGTGGATGCGGCGAGCGGCGCCTGTGTTCGATCGACGCTGCTCGGCTGGCGTGACGTTCCGATCGGCCCGATGATCGCCGAGGCGACCGGCTTTGCGACCTTTGTGGAAAACGACGCGAATGCGCTGGCGCTGGGCGAGCATCTGTTCGGCAGCCTGCGCGGGATCGACGCATGCGCGGTCGTCTCGGTCGGCGACGGCATCGGGTGCGGCCTTATCATCAATGGCGAGTTGCATCGCGGCGCGCGTGGCGGCGCGGGCGAAATCGCCCATGCGACGATCGAACTGAATGGCCTGCCGTGCAAATGCGGCAAGCGCGGCTGCCTCGATACGCTGGCGTCCGCCAAGAGCATCGCCAATTTCGCGCGGAACGCCGGCTTGCCGGAAGATCTGGTCGCGCTCGGTGCGGCGGCGGATCACGGCGATCAGGGGGCCGTGGCGATCCTGCACAAAGCGGGCGAGGCGCTCGGTCTCGCCGTGTCACAGTTAATTCAGGCGCTCGATCCGGATCGTATCGTGATCGCGTTGTCCGATGGGCCGCTCGACGGCTCTTACGCCCATGTCATCCGCCAGACGATCAAGGCGAATGTGATGGGCAGCGAAGCGCGCCAGATCGACATCGCCATGATGCACCTCGGGCCGGAAGCCTGGGCGATCGGTGCCGCCAGCGTCGCGGCGGGGCGAGGTCTGTTCCGGATCTAACCGCATTTCGAACCCGCGAGCCTGGCTCGCACGTGGAGGAGGCCCGGTCAGCCTGAATGGCGGCCGAGGCTCAAGCAATAGTCATTGAAGGGGATATCATGACGTTGAAGCATCAAGTTGGTCGACTTTTTCTCACGACGGCAATGGTCGCAATCATCGGCAGCAACGCCGCTTATGCGCAGGAAAGCACGCAGGAAGAGACCCGGCCGCAGACCGAACGTTTCAACGGCACGTCCGATCAGAACACGCAGGATATCATCGTCACGGGCCGCGCGTCTTCCGCGAACGGCGTGACCAACACGACGCCGGGCGGCGGCCTGATGGCGGTGCAGACCGGCACGAAGCTCCGCAGCACGATCACGCGCGACTATATCGACAAGCTGGCCGGCACCACCACCGCCTTCGCCGCGATCAAGAGCCTGCCGGGCGTCGTGGTCGGTTCGGGTGACCCGTTCGGGACGAGCACGAACCTGTCGATCCGCGGCCTCAGCCAGACGTCGCTGGGCTTCAACTTCGAAGGCATGCCGATCGGCGACCAGCTTTCGTATAGCGCTTTCCCGAGCGAGTGGGCGGATTCGGAGAACATCGGCCTGATCAACCTGACGCGCGGTTCGACCGACATCACCGCGCCGGTGTATAACTCGGTCGGCGCGCTGATGCAGGAAGAGCTGCGCGCGCCCGCGCGGCAGGCCGGCGGCTATGCCTCATTCGCGTTCGGCAACCACAACCTCAACCGCCAGTTCCTCCGTCTTGAGACGGGCGAAATCGGCTCCAGCGGCATTCGCGGCTTCGTTTCCGGATCGCGCACCTACAATTCCAGCTGGCGTGGCCCGGGCCGCACCGAGCGCCATCACATCGACAGCAAGTTCGTGAAGGACTGGGGCCAGGACAGCTATGTCTCGCTCGTCGCCACCTACAACGAGGAAAAGTCGGATCGCTCGCGCAATCCCACGATGGCGCAGTGGAAAGCCGATGGCCGGAATTTCAACTTCGATCCGACCTACACGCCCGGCAACGCCAATTACTATCGGCTCCGCGTGGCTGACCGGCAGAGCCTCTATGTCAGCGCGCCGTCGAACATCCGCCTGACCGATCACCTCGAACTGGCCGTTACGCCTTATTACCTTTACACCCACGGCATCATCAACGGCGCGAGCAACCTCGGCCTGGTGACCGCCTTTCAGGGCAGCGTGCCGGCCGGCCCGTTGCAGGCGCCGGGCGCGGCGCCGGGCGCGACCACCGCGACGGTGATGAACGTCGATCGCTATGACCAGAAGACGATCGGCCAGAACAGCTATTTGAAGTGGGATTTCGGCTCCAGCCAGATCCGTGCAGGTTACTGGTATTCGCACTTCGTCCATGACGAGCGCTCGGCCTATCAGGTGGCGGACGCCAACGGCCGCGTCACCGATCCCTATGGCAACAAGGGCTCGGTGCTGACCAACAGCGGCGAGATCCTGCGCGGCTTCGCCTCGCACATCACGCAAAACGTCCACGGCCTGTATGCGGACATCACCTCCAAGGCGATGGACGACAAGCTGCTGATCAACGCCGGCTTCAAATATGTGTGGGTCGATCGCGTCGGGACCAGCCCGCTGGTCGGCACCGCGATGCATGTCACCAGCGTCAGCCGCAAGCCGCTGCCGCAGGCGTCGATCCGCTACAGCTTCGACGACAAGAATCAGGTGTTCGCGGACGTGACGACCGCGTTCCGCGCGCCGTCGGCCGTGTCTTCCTATGCCAACATCTATTCGGTCGCGACCGGCAAGCCTTCGAGCACGCCGTCGGGCAACTTCAAGCCCGAATATTCGATCGGCGAGGAAATCGGCTTCCGCCATCACGGCGATGTCGTTCACTTCACGATCGCGGCGTTCAACTACGATCTGCGTGACCGGCTGGTGCAGGGCAGCCAGATCGTCGACGGGACGAGCGTGGGCTTCGCCGTCAACGTGGGCAAGCAGAACGCGCGCGGCGTCGAATTCGAAATCGGCCTCGTGCCGTTCCATGGGTTCAGCCCGTATTTCTCGGCGCAATATCTCGATGCGAGCACCAAGGACGATTATCCGGTGCGTGGCCAGTATCTGCCCACCTCCGGCAAGAAGGCGGTGCTCAGCCCCGAGTTCATCGCATCGGGCGGCATCAGCTATGATAACGGCAGCTTCTTCGCGTCGATCGACGGCAATTATGTCGGCAAGCAATTCTCGACGTTCATGAATGACGAGATCCTGCCGGCGTTCCTGACCGGCAACCTCAGCGCGGGCTATCGTTTCTCGAACGTCGCCTTCCTGAAGAAGCCGCAGATGCAGTTCAATCTCACCAACTTCACCGACAAGAAGTATCTGTCGGGCATGCAGGGGGTAACGTCGAACGCACTGCCGACCGTCAGCCGCACCGGCGCGACGGTGCCCGGTTCGGCGCCGACCTATCTGATCGGCGGTGGCATCGGGGCCACCTTCTCGATCAGCTCCGCATTCTGATGAAGTGCCGCTGCCGGCGATAAGCCGGCAGCGGCATTTTTCGATCGGATCGAGACAAAAACGCTGCACCACGAAGGCGCGCACCCTGAATATCGCATAAGTCGAAGGGACAATTTGCCATGCAACGTCGTTCTTTTCTGAAATCGGCATCCGCCATCGCGCTGACCTCGTTCGCGGCCAGTGCGGCGGGTGCGAAGGGGCTGATCCCCGTGTTCAAGCGCTCGCCGCGCATCGCCGTCGGCGGCATCGCGTCGGAATGCAGCACCTACAGCCGCATCCGCGCGAAGATGGCCGACATCCACGTGCTTCGTGGTGAAGAGATCATCGAGAACGACCGGTTCTCGTTCCTGAAGCGCTATGAGGTGGATTTCCTGCCGACGCTGGTCGCCAATGCCGGCTCGGGCGGCCCGATGGACCATCAGGCGTATGAAACGCTGAAGGCCGAATATCTCCAGCGCCTTACGGCGCTGCTGCCGCTGGATGGCGTATATTGCGCGATGCATGGCGCGCTGTTCGTCGAAGGCCTGCAGGATGCCGAAGGCGACTGGTATGAAGCGACGCGCAAGGTCGTCGGCCCGGATTGCCTGATTTCCGCGAGCTACGATCTGCACGGCAACATCAGCCAGCGCATCGTCGACAACCTCGATTGCATCACCGCTTATCGCACCGCGCCGCACGTCGATCGCGTGGAAAACACGATGCGCGCAACGGACATGCTGACGCATTGCCTGCGCTACGGCATCCGCCCCTATATCACCTGGGCCACGATCCCCGTTCTGCTCGCGGGCGAGCAGAGCAGCACCGAATGGCAGCCGGGCCGCCGCCTGTGGTCCGATCTCAGCGAGTTCAACCGTCAGCCGGGCATCCTCGATGTGTCGCAGCTCGTTGGCTATGTCTGGGCGGATGAGCCGCGTTCGGCCGCTTCGGTGGTGGTGACGGGCACGGCGCCGGCCATGCAGGCGCAGATCGCGACCGAGCTGGCGCAACGTTATTGGGATGCGCGCCGCGAGTTCAAATTCGGCAGCCCCACCGGCACGACCGAGGAGTGTATCGCACAGGCGATGGCCTCCAAGACCCATCCGGTCGTTATCTCCGATTCCGGCGACAACCCCGGCGGCGGCGGCAACGCCGATCAGACCAATTTCCTGCAAGCGCTGATGAAGGCGGGCGCGACCAGCGTGCTGCTGGGCGGCATGACCGATCGTCCGGCCACCGATGCCTGTTACAAGGCCGGGGTAGGGGCGACGATCCCGCTGTCGATCGGTGCGACGCTCGATCCGATCCAGAGCCACCCGGTGAAGGTCAACGCCACGGTCAAATATCTGTCCAAGGTGAGCAAGCCAGAGGATGGCGAGGCGGTGGTCGAGTTCAACGGCATCACCGTCACGCTCTCCGCGCGTCGCCGGGCGTATCACGCCGCCGAAGCGTTCCAGGTTCTTGGGCTGGAGCCGACCGCGTTCAAGATCGTGGTGCTCAAGTGCGGCTATCTCAATCCGACGATGAAGCCGCTGGCGAACCCGCATCTGATGGCATTGTCGCCGGGCGCGATCGATCAGGACATCCCGAATATCGAGAACAAGAACCGTGTTCCGAGCTTCCCGTGGGTGCAAAATCTGACCTACACGCCAAAGCCCTATCTCTCGAAGCGCGCGGCGCAGGCGAAAAAGACGGCCTGATAAGGGGGAGTGAGCCTTCCCCGGCTCGGCGGACACGCCGAGTCAGCCGACATGCGTAGCTCGGCCTGTTCGGGTGAGATACCCGAACGGGCCGAGCGTATGCGGAAGCGGCGACGATCGCCGTCGGCCTGTCCGAACGGCGGCCACCACCGATTTCCCTTCCCCCGGTCGAGGGGCCAGCCAACCGCGCCGCGCAAATCCTGTCGGCACAAATCGGCTGTTATCATCGGCACCTGGGTGGGGAAAAATTGGCCGGTCGGCTGAGCGTCGGCCCCGGCCAGTTCGTGAGACTATTCCGCAAATGGCTCCGACGGCGGCTCCGAACGCGCGTATTCAGCGGGCGGAGCGTTGCTCATGCCGAATTTCCTCCGCAGGCCCGAATCCGATCATCAACGCGCTTGAGCCAAAGTTGCATTGCGATCGACCCGCCATTCGATCAGACTTCACCGCATTCGGGAGCGAAGCACCGTTGTCGGGCGAGGAATGCGCATGAAGTTCAGCGACTATGCAGAGCATGATGCAGTCGGCCTCGCCGGGTTGATCCGGCGCGGTGAGGTGTCACCGCTCGAGGCTGTGGACGCGGCGATCGCGGGGATCGAGCAACTCGACGGACGGATCAATGCAGTCATCCATCGCGCATTCGACGAAGCGCGGGCGGCGGCTGCGGGGCCGCTTCCGGACGGTCCGTTCATGGGCGTTCCTTTTCTGGTGAAGGATCTGCTGTTGCAGGTCGCTGGCTGGCCGCGCACTTCGGGCAGCCGCTATGCCGCCAACGCTGGTTTTACCGACAAGGAGGATAGCGGGCTGATGCGCCGCTATCGCGCCAGCGGCGTTGTTACCCTGGGAAAGACCAATCTGTCGGAATTCGGCATAGCCGGTACTACCGAAACCGCATTGTTCGGCCCGTGCCGTAATCCGTGGAACCCTGAGCATATCGTCGGTGGATCGTCCGGGGGCGCCGCAGCGGCGGTGGCGTCCGGCATGGTGCCGCTGGCGCATGGTGGCGACGGCCTCGGCTCGATCCGGATTCCGGCCTCCTGCTGCGGCCTCGTCGGGCTGAAAGTGACGCGTGACCGCAATCCGGACCTGCCCGACGGCTATGATTTCGCGCAGGGGAATGTCGTCGAGCATGTCATCACACGCACCGTGCGCGATACCGCGACGATGCTCGACGCGACGGGTATCCCGGAGCCGGCGTCGCCCTATCCGGCGCCGCCCAAGGAGCGGCCCTATGCGGACGAAGTGGGGCGCGATCCGGGGCGGTTGCGTATCGCCTGGTCGGGGTTCACGCCGCTTGGCCGCGCGATCCACCCCGATGTGCAGGCGGTGCTCGAAAATACCGCGCGGCTGCTCGACCATTTGGGTCATCATGTGGAGGAACGCGCGCTCGGCGCGAACACGCTGGGCGACTATATCGCCAACCTGCCGCTCGCCGGGGCGAACTTCGCCGCCGGCATGAAGCGGATGATCGAGGCGATCGGGCGCGAGCCGGAACCGCACGAACTGGAGCCGCTGACCTGGGCGTCGCTCACCGCCTCGCGCGCGGTGTCGGGGGCCGATGCGCTGTACAGCGCACAGGAGCGCCGGATGCGCGCGCGCGAAATGCTGCGCTTCTTCGAGGATTGGGATGTGTTCCTCTGCCCGGTGATGGGAACCCCGCCGCCGAAGATCGGCCATCTCGATCCCGTCGCGGTGCCGGCCGACGAAATCCAGCGCCGCAACGGGGAGATTTATCCGTTCCCGGCGCCATTCAATTTCACCGGCCAGCCCTCGATCTCGCTTCCGCTTGGCCAGTCGAGCGACGGGCTGCCGATCGGCATGATGTTCTCCGCGCGCTATGCGGATGAAGCCACGCTGATCCGCCTCGCAACTCAGCTCGAACAGGCGCTGCCGTGGAAGGACAGGCGGCCGCCTGTCCGGGCGTAGTCGCGGCGCGGCAAGGGCTTTGCGGAAAGGCCGCTCCAGCCTTTGGGCGCGCCGATTTGTTCCGGCTCGATCGGCTCAATAGGGGACGGGACGGGTCGCTCGTTGCGCGCGGGCGGCTTCGGTCCACCACGCAAGGTCATCCGCGAAGCGCGGGAAGGAGCGGGCAAGCGCGGCGCCACCATCACCAATCGGCTGAGCCTCGGCGTCGAGCGTATGGCTTATGCTGGCGACCGCGACAGAGCTGGAGATCACCACCATGCCCATTTCGGAAAGCGTGCCATGCCAGGCGAGCCCGGCCCGCACCCCCGAAAAGCGGCCGGCCGAATAGCTCGCCACCGCCGCCGGTCGCCAGAACCATTCCTCCAGGAAATGATCGGTCAGGTTCTTCAGCCCCGGCTGAATGCCCCAATTATATTCGCCGGTGACAAAGACGAAGGCATCTGCGGCGCGGATCTTGTTGGCGAGTTCCTCAAGCTCGGCAGGTGCCTCACCGGCGGCATATTCCTTGTACATACGGTCCAGCATCGGCAGGTTGATCGCCTTGGCATCGATCAGTTCGACATCGGCACCGCGCTCGGCGAAGCCGCGGACGAGGTAATTCGCCAGCCGGATGCCCTGACGATCTGTACGGTATGATCCGTAGAAGACGAGAATGCGATCGGCCATCGTGTCCCTTAAGCAAAGAAGTGCGGCACGGATCGTGCCCCGCCTTGTCGATCGTATCGTCGGCCCACCATAAACGCGAGCGATTGGCGCTGATCCCGTCGATTGATGCTCGCTATTCGGTGTGGACAGTCGAGCCAGGATCGGGTTTCCTGATCCACGCGAGATGAGGCCGTCATGCGGCACGGCATCAGGGTCCAAGCAAGGGAGGCTTCTATCCCCTCCGGTCGGCTATTAGAGGACGGGCGATGACAACGCTTCTCCTGGCGGGTGCGACGGGCATGGTCGGCGCGGAAGCGTTGAAGCTATTATTGGCGGATGCGCGCGTGACGCGGATTATCGCACCCACGCGGCGGGCGCTCCAGCCGCATGCGAAGCTGCTGAACCCGATCGCGAACGCGGGGAACCTGCCGCACGACGCCGATTGGTGGTCCGCCGATGGCGCGATCTGTGCGCTGGGCACGACGCGTGCGCAGGCGGGATCGGCCGCAGCCTTTCGCGCGATCGATTATGACTATGCCCTCGCCATCGCGACGCTGGTCCGCAGCGGGGGCGCGAAGTCTTTCGCCCTGACCTCTGCCATGGGCGCGGATGCGCGTTCGCGCTTTCTCTATCCGCGCACGAAGGGCGAGCTTGAGGATGCGATCGAGCGCCTCGGCTTCCCATCGCTGACGATCGTGCGACCGGGTTTCCTTGGCGGAGAGCGCAGCGAGCATCGGCCATTGGAGCGGATCATGGGCCCGCTGTTGCGCATCGCAGCCCCGATCTTGCCTGCCGGTGCCCACATCAGCCCTGCGACGACGGTTGCGGCTTTGCTGGTCGACGCGGTTCTTCAGGGCCAGTCTGGCAGACGCGTCATCACTTCCACGGACATCGCGCTCATTGCGGAAGGCCGTCGCTAAATGGCAGGCAACTCGTATTACGAGGGGCCTGTTACCGACCATTTCGATGGCGTTCGTTTCTTCAATCCCGGTGAGCCGGAAACAGACCGGACGCTGGGGGACATAATCCGCTGGAAACGCGCGGTGCCCGACAATCCGTGGCCCCGCTCGGTCGCCGCGACGCCGGTTGTGCCGGATGCGCGCGTCGAGGGGCTGCGCGTAACGATGATCGGGCACGCCACGCTGCTGATCCAGATCGCGGGTCTCAACCTGCTGACCGATCCGGTCTGGTCGGATCGCGCGAGCCCGCTCGCCTTCGCCGGGCCCCGTCGCGTCGTGACGCCGGGCGTGAGGATCGAGGATCTCCCGCCCATCCACGCGATCCTGCTGTCGCACAATCATTACGACCATCTCGACATCGCGACGCTGCGGGCGCTGCACGAACGACACGCGCCGCTGATCGTCACGCCGCTCGGCAATGACGCGATCGTGCGTCGCCACGTCCCCTCCGCCCGGACCGAGGCGGGCGACTGGGGCGACCAGTTCGAGATCGCGCCGGGCGCACACGTGCATATCGTTCCCGCCAACCATTGGTCGTCACGCGGCATTCGCGATCGGCGTATGGCCTTGTGGGGCGGCTTCATGGTGCAGGCGGGGGGAAGGCTCGTCTATTTCGCGGGCGATACGGGCTATGGCACGGGCAATATTTTCCGCGCGATGCGCAAACGCTTCGGCCCCGTCGATCTCGCGCTGATCCCGATCGGCGCTTATGATCCACGCTGGTTCATGGCGGCGCAGCACGCCGATCCTGAAGATGCGATCCAGATCATGCGCGATCTCGATGCGCGCGCGGCTGTGGGCATTCACTGGGGCACGTTCAAGCTGACGGACGAGCCGCGAGATGATCCCGCGCTGCGTCTCGCCGCCGGGCTTGCGGCGCAGGGCATCGAACCAAGCTCCTTTGTCGCGTTGCAAGCGGCGGAAATAGCCGAATTTGGCTGACTGACATGAACAAACCCGCATGATATTCGTCGGCCGATGTTCGACCGGGTTGATCGAGGCGATCGGCCCGAGATCGACACGCTGCGAGATATAAAGGCGGGAGGATGGCGATCGACCGACCTTTGCGCACCGGGTTGACCCTGCTTCTCCTTTCGCTTGCCGCTTATGGGATCGTTAGCGCGCCGGGATTGGCAGAACGGCTAGGGGTGAGTGCGGGCGGCATCGCGTTGCTGGGCGCATGGAGCGCACTCGTCATCTGGGTGCTGTTCACCACATTGCGCAAACCTAAACATTGGGAATGGTTGATTTTTGCGGGCTTTGCCCTGGCGTTGAGGGTGGGAAGCGCCGCGCTTGCCGATGGCCGGAGCTCGCCGGGCGATCCGCACTGGTATCTGGTGATCGCCGGTAACCTGCTCAGCGGACGCGGGTTGACCATGTTCGAGCCCTATATGGGCAGCCAGACCTACGCCCTGTTTCCCCCGGCCTATGCATTGTTGCTCGCCGGTTGGGGCGCGGTGGCAGGGTTTTCCACCGCGTCGCTGACGATCCTCTCAACCTTGATCGACATGGCGGCGGCCGGCGTCATCCTGTTGCTCGCCAACGCCCTTGACGCGCGCCGGGCCGGGGTGGCGGCCGCCTGCCTCTACCTGATCTGGCCCGCGCAATTGCTCGACGCGCCGCTCGCGCAGAAAGAAAGCCTGGCAAGCCTGTTCGTGTTGCTGCTTGCCTATGGCTGGACGGTTGCCGAACCGAAAATGCGATCCCACGCAATAGCCATTGGCGCTTGCACCGCCCTTCTGGCGCTGACGCAACCTGGCGAGACATTGATCGGTGGTCTGTTCGCGCTTGTCCAACTGCCCCGCCTGGGGCTGCGGCGATTGCTGGCGATCGGGTTGCCGGCGCTGGGCGCGGCGGCACTCGTCATGCTGCCGTGGTGGGTGCGCAATTATATGATATTCGGCCAGTTCGTGCCGCTGACCAGTACAAGCGGATACAGCCTGTGGATCGGCAATAACCCGAACGCCACCGGCAATTGGGAGGAGCCGCCCGCCGCATTATACGGCCTGCCCGAACTGGCTTACGGCCGTGCGGCTGCCGGGCTGGCCTGGAAGTGGATCGAGGCGCATCCGGCGGACTTCGCCCATATCACGATCGCCAAATTCCTGCGCGCCTGCGCAATATCCGATGCCGGTATCCTCCGGCTGGCGGTGATGCGGCCGCCGATCAGCGCTACGATCGGCGCACTGTTATTCCCGCTTTCCTATGGCGCGCATTTGCTCATGCTCGGTGCCGGGGCGATGGCGCTGCAATTGCGGGGCAATGCGGCAATGCGCGCGATATCCCTGATGGTCGCGGCCTGCATGGCGCAATTGATATTGTTCGGCGTCTGGTTCGAATTCGGCGAACGTCACCGGGCTTTCCTGACACCGTTCGTGCTGCTTGCGATTGCCCAAGGGGTGGTTGTCGCGCACTCACGCCGATCGGTCACCTCCGCTCGCGGCGCCGTATCTTTCTAGGAAAGAGATCTTCCGCGTGGCAAAGCATTGAGCGATCACTGCCGCCGCAGTTCTCGCGTTCGCGTATAATCGATTGAATGACTGAAATTGGTTGCTGTGCGAAGTTCCACCGCACCGGCGTGGGAAGATCAGTCGTTATATCGATGCCGGATGGATCATCGAAGGAGACTGCGATGATGACGGACATGGCCGAAGAAGTCGAATTGAAACTCGAATTGACGCCAGAGGTTGCCAACGCTGTGGAAGCCGCCGGGCTGTTCTCCGGCGAGCCGCAGATCGTCCGGCAATACGCCGTTTATTTCGACACGCCCGACCATGCTTTGTTCGGCGCAGGGCTGTCGCTGCGCATTCGTCGCAACGGCGATGTGCGGGTGCAGACGATCAAAGTTGACGGTGGTGCCGCCGCCGGCCTGTTCGTCCGCTCGGAGTGGGAGCGCGAGGTGGAGGGCGATACGCCGATCGTCGATGACACGACGCCAATCCCCGCGCTGATCGGCGAAAAGGTCGCCGACATCGCGCCCCTGTTCGCCGTTGAGAACGAGCGCCGGCTCTGGAACGGTGACGGTATCGAAATTGCGCTCGATCGCGGGCGGGTGATCGCCGGTGAGCGCGAGGCGCCGTTCAGCGAAGTGGAACTGGAGCAGAAGGGGGGCGATGCTTCCGCGCTGTTCGCCCTCGCGCGCCGGATCGACGCGGTGGCGCCAGTGAATCTTGGCGTGTTGAGCAAGGCGGAGCGTGGCTATCGTCTGCTGCTGGCCACGCCGTCCGCTAGCAAGGCGCCTCCGGTCGCGCTGATGCCGGCAATGACGGCCGAAGCGTCGTTCCAGATGATCGCTCGCGCCTGTTTGCGCCATTTCCGGCTTAATGCGCCGCTGATACGGGCTCATCAGGATGCTGGGCTGCACCAGGCGCGCATCGCGTTGCGACAATTGCGCTCGGCCCTGTCGATCCACAAGCCGATGTTGACCGACGGTCGGGCGCATGCGCTGAACGAGGAACTCCGCTGGCTGGCCGGGGAATTGGGCCACGCGCGCGATCTGGATGTGTTGATCAAACGCGCAGGCCACGGGCCGCCGCTGGAGCGACTGCGCGACGCCCGCGCGCATGCCTATATGAATGCGATATCGGCGCTGGAATCGGATCGCGGCCGCGCGGTCGTGCTCGATGTCGCCGAATGGATTACGATCGGGGGCTGGCTGTCGCGTTCGGATAATCGCGATGTCCGTGATCTGCCCGCTCGCGAGTTCGCGGGCAGCGCGCTCGATCGGTTTCGCCGCAAGCTCAAGAAGAGCGGTCGAAATCTGGATGGGTTGGACGACGAAGCCCGGCATGATGTCCGCAAAGCTGCCAAGACGCTGCGTTACGCGGCCGATTTCTTTGCCGCGCTCTATCGGCACAAGCGCGAGCGACGGCGGCACGCGCGATTTATCTCTCGACTGGCGTCGCTTCAGGAGGAATTGGGCGTCTTGAACGATCTCGTCAGTGCTCCCGGCATTCTGCATGATCTGGGGCTTGCGGACGATCCCCATGCTGCGAAGTTGCTGGGCACCGGGCAGAAGGACGATCTTCTGAAAGCGGCGGCGGATGCGTATGACGCGTTGGTCGACGCCAAGCGATTCTGGCGTTGACCGTGACCGGACACACGGGCCTGTCGTCCTCTTGCGCATTTCATGAAGCGGGGGGAACTGCCTCCCAATAAGGCGGGTCGCCAAAAGCCTGGCGCAGCCAGTCGACGAGCACCGTCACCTTCGCCGATGCGCCGCGATTGGAAGGGTAAGCGACATAGAGTTCTGCGCCTTCCGCTTCGGCACCGATATCGAATTGTATGAGGCGCCCGTCCGCCAGTTCCTGATGAACGAAAAAGCTTGGCAGGAGCGCGATGCCGATGCCGGCCAACGCCGCGTCGCGCATCACCAGCCCGTTGTTGACCCGCAACGCGGCGTGCGGGCGAACCACTGTGGAGCCCTTTTCGGTCAGGAAACGCCAGTCGCTGTCGCGATTGGCATAAAGCACCGCGCGGGCCCGTTCGAGATCGTCTAGCGACGTGGGTTCGCCGTGTATCGCGAGATAGGCTGGCGACGCGACCAGCAAGCGCCGACTGACGCACAGTCGCCGCGCGATCAGGCGATTGTCGCGGATCGGCCCATGGCGGATCACCGCGTCATAGCCATCCGCCGCCACATCGATGAAGCGATCGTCGAGATCGAGGTTGAGGTCCACGCCCGGATATGCGGCGAGGAACGAACAGAGCGCCCGCCCAAGATGCAAAACGCCGAACCCGACCGGACCCGCGATGCGCAGCGGCCCGGATAGCGTGCCACGCCGCTCCGACAATTGCGCCGCCGCTTCCTCGATCTCGCGCGTGATCGTCCGTGCGTGCGTGAGAAAGGCCTGCCCATCCTCGGTCAGCGAGAGTTTGCGGGTAGTGCGTTGTACCAGCCGGGCGCCGAGGATGCGCTCCAGCTCGGCAAGCCGCTCACTGACAACCGACTTGGCGAGGCCCATGCGCCGCGCGGCCTCGCTGATCGATCCCGCATCCGTCACCGCGACGAACGCGGCTACGCCTTCGAGCTTCATCATCGTTCGGTATTCCCGAAAATCGCTTCCAGCTTTCGCCGGCTAGTGGGGACGATGCGCCTGCGCCATCTTCCTGTCCAGAACGCGGCCGTTGCTGCGTGCAAACAGGGAAGCATCCGATGTTTCGCAAACTCTCCGGCATCGCGCTGATGCTGTTGCCGTTACCGGTTGTCGCGCAGGTCCAGCCATTCCCCGCGAGCTTCCATGTCGAGGAGGTGCCGACCAACGGCACCACGCTCCATGTGCGGATCGGGGGCAGGGGCCCGGCGGTAGTGTTGCTCCACGGTTATGGCGAGACAGGCGACATGTGGGCGCCGCTCGCCGCCGATCTGGCGCGCGATCACACGGTTATCGTTCCCGATTTGCGCGGGCTTGGTTTGTCCGCGCGGCCGGCCGGCGGGTATGACAAGAAAACGCAGGGACGCGACATCGCCGGTTTGCTCGACGCGGTGCACGTAAAGCGGGCCGATCTCGTCACCCATGATATCGGCAATATGGTCGGCTACGCCTTTGCCGCACAGTATCGCGCACGGGTCACCCGGTTCGTGCCGATGGACGCGCCGCTGCCCGGCGTGGGCCCGTGGGAGGAAATCCTGAAGAACCCGCTGCTCTGGCATTTCCGCTTCGGCGGCCCTGACATGGAGCGATTGGTGGCCGGGCGCGAGCGCATCTACCTCGACCGCTTCTGGAACGAATTTTCCGCGACGCCGGCGAAATTCAGCGAGGCCTCACGCGAGCATTACGCCGCGCTCTATGCATTGCCCGGCGCGATGCATGCCGGCTTCGCCCAATTCGCGGCGTTTGATCAGGATGCGATCGATGATAAGGCGTTCCTCGCGGAAGGCAAGCTGGCCATGCCGGTGCTGGCGATCGGCGGCGCGAAATCGTTCGGCCCGACGATGGCGACCGTGATGCGTGCCGCGGCGAGCAATGTCGAAGAGGCTGTGGTGCCCGATTCCGGCCATTGGCTGATGGAAGAGCAGCCGGCTTACACGGTCACGCTGGTGCGCAAGTTCCTAGACGGCGGTAATTGAGCGAGCGGCAACGACATCAAACATAGCGCGGAATAGGGCCGAGCTGCGGCGTCTGGTCGGGCAGCTCGATCACCATTTCGTCGACATAGCACCAACCCCATCCCTCCGGCGGATCATAGCCCTCAATGATCGGATGATGCGTCGCATGAAAATGCGCCGTGGCGTGACGGTGGGGTGAATCGTCGCAGCAGCCGACATGGCCGCAGCTGCGGCAGATACGCAGGTGAACCCATGGGCTGCCCAGCGCGAGACACTCCTCGCAGCCCCGCGCGCTGGGCGTAACCTGATTGATCGTCATCCTGTGGATACAGCCTGCCATCATCCTGTCTCCGGGGGAGCGCGCTTCGCCAGCGCGATGTGAATCTGGGCGACCACCGCCGCGCCTTCGCCCACGGCGGCGGCGACGCGCTTGGTGGAGCCGGCACGGACGTCGCCAATCGCGAACACGCCGCCCCGGCTCGTTTCCAGCGGCAGTGTCGACCGGCCGGTCACCACGAACCCCTTGCCATCGGTCTCCACGCAGTCCTGCAGCCAGCCGGCATTGGGGTCTGCGCCGATGAACAGGAAGATGTGGCGCAGCGCACGGCGATCCGTGCTGCCATCCGCCCGGTTGCGGAAGATCGCGGCCTTCAGGCCGCTCGCGGCATCGCCTTCGAGCCCCGCAATCTCGGTGCCGACATGCACGGTGACGTTCGGCAGCGCCGCGATGCGATCGATCAGATAGCGCGACATCGTCGCCGACAGATCGCGCCGCACGATCAGATGCAGCCGCTTCACCCGAGGGGCGAGAAACACCACCGCCTGCCCGGCGGAATTGCCTCCACCGACCAGCGCCACTTCTTCACCAGCGCATAATTTCGCCTCGATCGGCGATGCCCAATAGGAAATGCCGGCGCCCTCGAACATCGCGAGATTGGGAATGTCGGGCCGGCGATAGCGCGCGCCCGACGCGATGATGACCGTGCGCGATCGGATGCGGCGATCGCCCGGCAGTTCGAGCGCCAGCGGGTCGCCGGGGCCGCCTTCATAGCCACAATCCAGCCGCATCACCTCGAGCGGGATCGCGATCTCGGCACCGAACTTCAACGCCTGATTGAACGCGCGCCCGGCGAGTGCCTGTCCCGAAATGCCGGTCGGGAAGCCGAGATAGTTTTCGATCCGTGCGGACGCTCCCGCCTGTCCGCCCATCGCGCGTTCGTCGAGCACGATCACCGACAGCCCTTCCGAGGCGGCATAAACGGCGGCGGCGAGCCCGGCGGGCCCCGCGCCGACGATCGCCACGTCGTAGAGCATTTCCGGATCGAGATCGGGTGTCATGCCAAGGCAGGCGGCAACCTCGGCATTGCTTGGCCGCTTCAGGATCGAGCCGCTAGGGCAGACGATCAGCGGCAATTCGTCCGGCTGCACGCCGATGCGCTCCACCAATGCCTTGCCTTCCTCGTCCGAAGCGGCGTCGAGGACGAGATTGGGGTAGCCGCTGCGGGTCAGAAACCCCTGAATCCGGGTGATGTCGGGGCTGCCCGGTATGCCGATCAGAATGGTGCCCGCGCCACCTTCCTCGATCAGGCCGACCCGGCGCAGGATCAGCGCGCGCATGACGATTTCGCCAACCTCGGCCGATCCCACCATCAGCGCGCGCAAATGCGCAGCGTCGAACGGCAATGCGGTGCACCCGTCCGGGCCGGCGCGCCCGTTGGCCATGGAAGGTCGCCCCGAAAGCTGGTTGACCTCTCCGCTCAACTGACCAACGCCATGGACGGTGACGACCGCCTCACGGCTCAATCCGTCACGGCGCGTGACATGGATCGTTCCCGCCAGCACCAGCCACGCCGGGGCGCCCTGTTCACCGATGGCATAGGCCAGCTCGTTCGGCGCGAACGCGCGCGCGGGGCCGCTGGCGAAGCGCGATGCCGTCTCCATCTGCGCAGCGTCGAGCACGGGGAACATCTGATATTCGCGGGTGCCAAGCGTGCTCATGCGTGTCCGCCGATCAGGGGCGTTGCCAACGCTGCTTCGATGCCGATGACAAGTGCGAGAACAAGCATGCCAGCCGCCTCCGCGATATCGGCGGGGATGGTCCCACGCCTTGCGTGCGTCGTCAAACAGCTACCGCAATATCCCGTATATCGATGGGCCGCGGCGTGCGGTATTTTCGCTCGCCCACGGGCCAGTCATCCGAGTCTTTTGTCAGCAACCGCGCCGCAGCCCCGCCGGCCGCGCCAACGGAAGGATCGATCCATGCCTCGCATCACCGTGAAAGACGGCACCGAAATCTTCTACAAGGATTGGGGAACGGGGCAACCGATCGTCTTCCATCATGGCTGGCCGCTCAGCGCGGACGATTGGGATGCGCAGATGCTGTTCTTCCTGGGTGAAGGCTATCGCGTGATCGCGCATGATCGCCGTGGTCACGGTCGCTCGACGCAGACCGCGATCGGCAATGACATGGACACTTACGCCGCGGATGTGATCGAACTGGCCGCCGCGCTCGATCTGCGGGGCGCGGTTCATATCGGCCATTCGACCGGCGGGGGCGAGGTCGCCCGCTATGTCGCGCGCGCCGAGCCCGGTCGCGTTTCCAAGGCGGTGCTGATCAGCGCGGTTCCGCCGATCATGCTTCGGTCGGACAAGAACCCCGGCGGGCTCCCGATCGAGGTGTTCGACGGTTTCCGCGCGCAGCTCATGGCCAATCGCGCGCAACTCTATATCGAGGTGCCGAGCGGCCCGTTCTTCGGCTTCAACCGTCCAAACGCGAAGGTATCGCAAGGCGTTATCAACAATTGGTGGCGGCAGGGAATGATCGGCGGCGCCAAGGCGCAATATGATTGCATCGCCGCTTTCTCGGAGACCGATTTTACCGATGATCTGAAGGCGATCGACGTGCCTGTGCTCGTCATGCACGGCGATGACGATCAGATCGTCCCCTATGCCGATTCCGCGCCACTAACGGTCAAGCTGCTCAAGCATGGCGCGCTCAGGACCTATCCCGGCTTCCCGCACGGCATGTGCACCACCCACGCGGAGACGATCAACCCGGACCTCCTCGCCTTTATCCGCGGCTAAGATGCGAGAGCACGGCTGGCCGGATCTGGATTTCCCCGCGTGGCGCGATACGGCTCTGACGTTGCAGCTTTGGGTGCAAATCGTCGGCAAGATCCGGCTCGCGCTCACGCCGTGGCTTAATCACGGCTGGCAGGTGCCGCTTTATGTTACCGCGCGCGGGCTGGGGACGTCGAGCATCCCGTGCGGGGATGCGCTGATCGACATCGAATTCGATTTTGTCGACCATCGTCTCGTCTGCCGTCACAGCGGCGGGGCTGTGCGAACCGTGGCGCTGCGCCCGATATCGGTCGCGACATTTTACCAGGAGCTGCTGGCGGCACTGGATGTGACGGTCGCGATCAATCCGCTGCCCAACGAGGTGCCCGATCCGATCCCGTTCGACCAGGATCACACACATGCCAGCTATGACCCCGACGCCGCGTGGCGCTTCTGGCAGGTGCTTGTTCGGGTGAGCCAGGTGTTCGGACTGTTTCGCAGCGGATTTCTGGGCAAGGCCAGCCCGGTACATCTGTTTTGAGGGAGCTTCGATCTTGCGGTGACGCGCTTTTCGGGGCGGCGCGCGCCGCTTCATCCGGGTGGCGTGCCGGGACTGCCGGACGAGGTGACGCGCGAAGCCTATTCGCACGAACTCAGCAGCGCCGGCTTCTGGCCCGGAAGCGACCCTTACCCGCACGCCGCCTTTTATTCCTATGCCTATCCCGAACCGCCCGGCTTCCGCACGCATCCGATGCCAGCGGGCGCAGCGTTCGATTCCACGCTTGGCGAGTTCGTTTTGCGATACGACGTAGTGCGTAATGCGCCGGACCCCGGCGCGCTGCTGCTCGAATTCCTCACCGCCAGCTACACGGCCGCGGCCGATTGCGGCCGTTGGGATCGAACGGCGCTTGAATGTTCGCTGGGGCTTCCCGGTCGACCACGCGTCGTGAAGGGATAATCCTGACGAGGCATCGTGGTTCAGGTGCATGGAGCAGGGCGATATATCTGCCCCCGAAGCGGGCCATCACTGTTGGCGCGGGTGCTTCGACTCCGGCCGTCGCTGCCCGGCCAAACCCGGATCAGCGCCGATGAAGCGCGAGACCGTCGGGCGGCGATCCTCCGCAAACCGCGCGGACATACGAAAAAGGGCGACGAACCGAAGTTCGCCGCCCCTTTTCGTCTTTGAAACGCTGAAGCTTACGAGGTCTTCAGGTTCGAAGAAACGTTGCTGAACGTCGAGGACAGCTTGCCGCCCAGGGTCGTCATCGCGGAAATGGCTGCAACGGCGATGAGCGCGGCGATCAGGCCGTATTCAATCGCGGTGGCGCCCTTGGAATTCTTCAGGAAAGTGCGGATCTTCTGCATGTTCGATCTCCAATGCTAGTCCAAAGCTTCAGTCACCCGGCTGAATCGAGGGTCCCCTATCCAGCAAGCGAATCGATAGAATGTTGAGGTTGAGGAATGTTTAAGGGCGAAAAATCTTTGTCGCCGCAAAACGAAAGCTCAGCTCGCTTTCGAGACCTTGGTGCTGACATTGTTCCACATGTCGGTGGTCGCTGACGCGACCTCCATGAAGCTGGCGATCATCGCGATCACGATCACCGCAAGGATCAGGCCATATTCGATCGCCGTCGCACCGCGGCGATCGCGCCACAGGTGCGCGCGAACACTGCGATTCCGTGCGGGACGTGATGGCCACTTCGCGAACATGGGTTAAAGATGACAGATCACCCTTAACGAAATGTCGACATGCTTCCCGAAATCGAACTTTTTCCCGTCGTCGCCGTCGCGCTAACCGACGCGGCTGGTCGCGTGCTGGTGCAGCGCCGGCCGGAGGGAAAAACACTGGCCGGCCTGTGGGAGTTCCCCGGCGGAAAGATCGAGCGCGGCGAGTCGCCCGAAGCCGCGCTGTGCCGGGAACTGCACGAGGAACTGGGCATTACGGTGGCGCCGGGCGATCTCGCGCCGGTTACGTTCGCTAGCGAACCCCGTGGCGAGCGGCACATGATCCTGATGCTCTATCGCTGCCGGCGCTGGATCGGATCGCCGCAACCGCTGGAGGCGGCGGCGCTGCGCTGGGAAGATGTGGATTCGCTTTCCGTCTTGCCCATGCCTTCGGCGGACATTCCGCTTGCGGCGGCTTTGCGCGCGGGGCGCGAGCAACCGTCAGAGTTCGGGCGCGTCGTCGGCGATTGATCTGTCGCGCCGGGCGATCGCGAGCGGAAAATGAAGGGTCGCGATTGTCTTCCCTTCGCGGCGTGCGAGCGCGATATCCCCGCCAAGTTGTGAGGCAAGCGCCGCGACCAGCCTTTGCCCCATATGCCCCTTTTCGATCGGCGCGGCGGCCAAACCGATCCCATCGTCACTCACCGTCAATTGCATCGCGTCGGGACGAAAGGGGTGGGGCCGCAGAAGCACGGCGACGTTGCCGGGGCGATCATCGGGATAGGAGTGTTTCGCGATATTGGTCAGCAATTCATTGGTGATCAGCCCGATGATCACCGCCTGAGACAGTGGCACCGCGCATTTGTCCGCCTCCAGCCGGAGGGCGATCGGGCGCATGTTGAAGCGCGTCAGCCGCATATCGTCGCACAAATTGCCGAGGAAGGCGCTCAAATCCACCCGCTCGCTGGTCGCCTCATCCACTCGCAGACGCTGATAGACGCGGCCCAGCACCACCATGCGCGAGACGATGCTGTCGATCGCGGCCGCCGTTTCGGGATTGTCCGATTGCCGCGCGGTCATCGTCGCGGTGGAAACCAGCATCGAAAGATCATTCGCCAGACGATGCGACAATTCGCGCAACAGGGCGGCGGAGCGATCCTGCGCGGCACGGGCGAATCGCAATTCGGAGGTCAGCAGATCATGCTCGCGTTTCGCGCGGCCCGCATACCATGAGACGAGTAGCCCGAGGATCACGGTCGCGATCAGCCCCAGGGCATCGGTGGGATCGGGCACGGCCAGCCCCTGGCCGGGAAGCGCGAAGGCAAGCGCCAGCGTGCCGAATCCCACGCCCGCCAGCCCCGGTCCGCGCCCTCCCGCAATCGCGATCACGACGAATGCCAGGGCCATGAAAATGAACAGCAAGCGGAGGTGTTCGGGCGCGAAATGCACCATCCCGAATGTCACCGCCGCAATCAACGCAAGCGCGCCTGCAGACAGGAAGAGCGAGCGGCGGAGCAAGGGCGTCACGGCAGTTTCTCCCACCAGCCCCGAAGCGAACTGATTTCCAGACACGTGCTGATCGGGTGCGAGTATGCGCCTGCTTGCTTACGCTGGCCTTACTCCGCTCGACGCGCGGTGGAAGTGGCGTAATGTCCATGTAAGCGCTAGCAAATAAAGCGCCCGAAACGGGCTCGTCGATCGGCGAGCGATAACAACAGCCAGCAGCGAGCAGGGCGCTTGACCGACATGTCCGAATCCATTGCCCCATTGCCGCCGAGCCGCTCGATCAGCCGGGGCGGGCAGATACGGCTGGTGGGGCTCGCCCTGGCGGCGCTGGTTGTGGTGCTGTTGCTCGTGGCGGGCACGCGCCTGTTGTTTTCCACGCAGCCGGCGCCGCCGGAGAAGTTGCCGGCCGGCGCGTTCAGGCCAACGGCACAGCAATTGAAACAACTCACCATCGCGCCGGTGCGGAGCGGTGCGAATGCCCAGCTCGTGCGCGCGAGCGGCGCGATCGCGGTGGATGGGGATCGCAGCACGCCGGTGTTACTGCCGTTCTCCGGGCAGATCATGGCGGTCTATGTCGAGCCGGGTCAGCGCGTCGTGCAGGGGCAGCCGCTGCTCCGTATCGCCTCGCCGGAGATGGTGGACGCGCGCAATGCGCTGCAAGCGGCCACTGCCCAGCGCGCGACCGCGGCCGAGGCGCTGCGCGTCGCGACCGCAAGTGCCGCGCGACAGAAGGCGATCTTCGAAACCGCCGGGGGCGCGCAAAAGGATTATACCCAGGCCGAGGCCGATCGGGTGGCGGCGCAATCCGCGCTGAGCACCGCCGAGTCCGCCGTCCGTGCGGCGCAAAACCATCTCGCGATCTTCGGGCGGCGCGGGAACGGCGATGGCCCGGCGGGGCAGCCGGCGACCGTGTATCGTGCGCCTGTGGGCGGTTTGATCGCCGATCGCAGCGTCGCGCCCGGCCAGTTCATCGCCGCCGGCAGCACCACGCCGCTGCTCACGATCACCGATCCATCGCGGGTGTGGCTGATCGCACAGGTGGCGGAGGGCGATGTCGCCTCCGTGCGCGTCGGCGATCAGGTGCAGGTGACGACCCCGGCCTTGCCCGGCCGAACCTTCGACGCGCGGATCGACAATGTCGGTGCCGCGCTCGATCCGAACAGCCATCGCCTGCCGGTGCGTGCGTCGATCAGCAACCCGGACGGCGCGCTCAAGCCGCAGATGTTCGCATCGTTCGCGATCCGGCGACAGACGGCAGGTGACGATGCGATCCTCGTGCCGGCATCGGCGGTGATCCATGAAGGCGACAATGCCCGTGTATGGATCGAGGGGCGTGACAAATTGCTCTACGCCCGCACGGTCACTACCGGGCCGAGCGAGGGCGGCCTTACCCGCATAACCAGCGGCCTGAAGCCGGGCGACCGCGTGGTGACGGCCGGCGCGCTGTTCGTGAACGAGGCGGGCCTCGATCAATGAACCGGCTGGTCGAGCTGGCGCTGCGCCAGCGGATGCTCGTGCTGACGCTGCTTGTCGGGCTGATCATGGCCGGCGCGGTGGGCTTCGCGAACCTCAATATCGAGGCCTATCCCGATCCCGTTCCACCGATGGTGGAGGTGCTGACGCAGAGCGACGGCACCTCGGCCGAGGAAATGGAGCGCAACGTCACCACCCCGATCGAGGTGGCGATCGCGGGCCTGCCGAACCTGACGGCGGTGCGCTCGATCTCGCTGTTCGGCCTGTCCGACGTGAAGATCCAGTTCAGCTATGACGTGACGTTCCGCGAGGCGGAGCAACTGGTGCTCGGCCGCCTCTCGCAAATTCCGCCGATGCCGAACGGCGCACAACCGACGATCTCCCCGACCAGCCCGATCGGCGAAATCTATCGCTATCGCGTGGTGGGGCCGCCCGGCTATTCGGTGATGGACCTGAAGACGTTGCAGGATTGGGTGTTGCAACGTCGCTTCAAACGCCTGCCCGGCGTGGTCGATGTCACCGGCTGGGGCGGCAAGCTGCGCACCTATGAGGTGCAGCTCGATCGCGACCGGCTGATCGCACACGGCATCACCGTTTCGGAAGTGCTGGCGGCGATCGGCAAGAGCGACAGTAATGTCGGCGGCCAGACGGTGAACTTCGGCGAACAGGCGGCGATCGTGCGCGGCGTCGGGCTGATCCAGTCGGTCGATGCGATCCGCGATACCTTCGTCGGCACCGCTGGCAACGTTCCCGTCCTGCTGCGCGACGTGGGCACGGTGAAGATCGGCAACATGCCACGTTTGGGCATCGCGGGCGACGGGCAGGACAGCGATATCGTCATGGGGATCGTGCTGATGCAGCGCGGCGCCAAGTCGATGCCGGCGATCCGCGCGGTCGAGAAAGAGGTGGAGACGATCAATGCCGGGGACGTGCTGCCGCCCGGCGTGCGGCTGGAACGCATCTACGATCGCTCGAACCTGATCGGCGTCACCACGCATACGGTGATGCACAATCTGGTCGCCGGGGTGCTGCTGATCTTCATCCTGCAATGGCTGTTTCTCGGCAATCTGCGCAGCGCGCTGATCGTTGCCGTAACGATCCCGTTCGCGCTGTCGGTCGCGGTGCTGGTGCTGATCCTGCAAGGCGAATCCGCCAATCTGCTGTCACTCGGCGCGCTAGATTTCGGGCTGATCGTCGATGCGGCGGTGATCATGGTGGAAGCGATCTTCCGCCGGATGGTCGAGCGATCGCACGATATCGGCAGCGGCCGCATCCATGCGAGCAACGCCAACCGTTTCTCCGCGATCCTCCACGCCTCGAGCGATGTGAGCCGGGGCATCTTTTTCGCCGCAGCGATCATCATCGCGAGTTTCCTGCCGCTGTTCACGCTGACGGGGGTGGAGGGGCATATCTTCGGTCCGATGGCGAAGACCTATGCCTATGCCATCGCCGGGGGGCTGGTCGCCGCCGTCACCGTCGCGCCGGTATTGTCGGCGCTGCTGCTGCCGGACAAGCTGGCCGAGGTGGATACATGGGTCGTCCGTCACCTGAAGCGGCTGGCCGAGCCGGCGGTGTCGTTCGCGCTTGCCAATCGCGTGTTGACGCTCGGCATCACCGGGCTGGCGCTCGCCGCCTCGCTGTTCGCGGTGCGCGCGCTGGGCGTGGAATTCCTGCCGCATCTGGAAGAGGGCAATCTCTACATCCGTGGAACATTGCCCGCGTCGATCTCGCTTGAGGCGGGGCAGCCGGTGGTCAATGGCATCCGCCGCATCATCGCCGATCGCCCGGAGGTGGAGCGCGTCGTTTCCACGCATGGCCGCCCGGACGACGGGACGGACGCAACCGGCTTTTTCAACGCGGAATTCTACGCGCCGCTGAAGCCGGCGGAGGATTGGCCGGCCGGCGCGACCAAGGAGAAGCTCACCGCCGAGCTGCAGCAGAAATTGCAGGCGCGTTATCCCGGCGTCGATTTCGAATTCTCGCAATATATTCAGGACAATGTCGATGAGGCATCGTCGGGCGTGAAGGGCGCCAATTCGATCAAGGTGTTCGGCAACGATCTGGAAACGCTCGAAAAGGTCGCCGGGCAAATCAAGGCGCAGATGGCGCAGGTGCGCGGCATCGCCGATCTCGGCGTGTCCAATTCGCTCGGCCAGCCGACCGTGCGCATCGATATCGATCGGGTGGCGGCGGCGCGCTATGGCCTGTCGCCGGACGATATCAACCAGACGATCTCGGCAGCGGTCGGCGGCCAATCCACCGCCAACCTTTATGAGAAAGACACCGATCGCTATTTCCCGATCGTCGTGCGGCTCGATCCCACCCAGCGCAACGATATCGAGGCGCTCAATCGCATCACCGTCGGCGCGCCATCGCCCAGCGGCAATGGGGTGATCCAGGTGCCGCTGTCCGAAGTGGCGAAGATCCGCCTGACCTCCGGCGCGTCGTTCATCTATCGCGAACATCAGGAACGCTATGTCCCGATCAAGTTCAGCGTGCGCGGCCGCGATCTCGGCAGCACGGTGGACGAAGTGAAGGCGCGGATCGCCAAGCATGTCGATCTGCCGCCGGGCTATCACCTCGAATGGGCGGGCGAACTGGGCAATCTCGCCAGCGCGGTCGCGCGTCTTCAGATCGTGGTGCCGATCAGCCTGTTGCTGATCCTCGTCCTGCTGTTCGCCAATTTCGGTTCGATCCGCGATACGATGCTGGCGTTCAGCGTGATCCCGATGGCGTTGATCGGCGGCGTGCTGGCATTGGCGCTGACGGGGACGCCGTTCAGCATCTCCGCCGCAATCGGGTTCGTCGCCTTGTTCGGGATCGCGGTGATGGACGGCATCCTTGTCGTCTCCACCTTCAACGGGCAGATCAACGAAGGGCTGACCCGCGACGAGGCGATCGCGGTGACGGTGCGCCATTGCCTGCGGCCGGTGGTGATGACGTGTCTCGCCGCCGCGATCGGCCTGCTGCCCGCCGCCATTTCCTCAGGGATCGGCAGTCAGGTGCAAAAGCCGCTCGCGCTGGTGGTGGTCGGCGGGATGACGCTGGCGCCGATCCTGATCATGATGGTCTTGCCGGTGTTGATCGTGCGCTTTTCCCGTCATCGTGGCGGCGTCGTGCATCGGGCTCGCCACGACGAGACGGATGAGACGCCGATGGAGCCGGCATGATGCGCGTTCTTTCCATATCCGCGCTGGCCGCGCTGCTCGCCGGCTGCACGATGACCCCCGCGCATCCCGGAACGGAAGTGCCATTGCCGCCGGCGCGCGCCTCCGCGACGATCGCGCCGGTCAGTGGGGCGGCACAGCGGCTGGAGGTTGGCGCGCCCGCGCTTGACCAATGGTGGCACGCGTTCGGCAGCGCGAAGCTCGATGCGTTGGTGCAGCTGGCGCTGGCGCACAATGAGGATCTGGCGACCGCCGACGCCAATCTCCGGCAGGCGCGGGAGCAGGCGCGCGCCACCAGCGGGGCGCAGGGGCCACAGGTCGACGCCGGTTATCAGGCGGAGCGGGTGCGGGTTTCGAACGCGCTGTCCGGGCCGTTGTCCGACGCGTCCACCTATCTTTACACGCTCCATACCGCGCAGGTGACGGTGGCCTATCCGCTCGACCTGTTCGGTGCGGGGCGCAACGCGGTGCGATCCGCGCGCGCCGCAGCGGAGGTCGCGGGGCATCGACTGGAGGCAGCGCAGATATCGGCGGTCTCCAATCTGGTCGTCGCGGTGATCGAGCGCGCCGCGCTCGACGCGCAGGTGGCCGCGACGCGGAAGGCGATCGAGGACAATCGCGCGCTCGTCGCGATGCTCGAACGCCGCCGCGTGCTGGGCGATGTCGGGCTGGTGGACGTGGCCGCGCAACAGACCGTCCTCGCCAATGTCGAGGCGACGCTGCCGGCGCTGGAGCGGCAGCGCGATCATCAGGCGGGGTTGATCGCCTCGCTGCTCGGCCGACCGGCCGGATCGGCGCTGCCCGAGCTGCCGACGATCGACGAACTGCACCTGCCCGCGGACCTGCCGGTCTCGCTGCCCGCCGATATCGTCGCGCATCGGCCGGATGTGCGCGCGGCCGAAGCGCAGATGCGCGGCGCGGCGGCGGATGTCGGCGCGGCGATCGCGGCGCGTCTGCCCTCGATCATGCTCAGCGGCGCGGCGGGGGGCTCCTCCACGCGCTTCCTCGACATGTTCGCCAGCGGCAATCCGTTCTTCTCATTGATCGGCGGCATCACGCAGCCGATCTTCCATTCGGGCGAGATGCGCCACAAGCAGCGTGCGGCGGAGGCGGCGCTTGATGCCGCCAAGGCGCAATATCGCGCCGCGGCGCTACAGGCCTTCCTCGATGTAGATGATGCGCTGTCCGGCTTGCGCAACGATGCCGCCGCGCTCGACGCCGCGACCCGCGCGGACGATGCCGCGAGCCGAACGCTGACGATGACGCGCCGGCAGATGGAGCTTGGCGCCGTCGGTACGCTGGCGTTGCTCAACGCGTCGTCGGCGGCATCCCAGGCGAGGGCGCAGCGCATTCAGGCGGCGGCGGCACGGCTCACCGATACGGTGGCGTTGTTCCAGGCATGTGGCACGCCGGTAGCGACACGTTGACGCCCAAGCTCAGGTGGTTTGCAGCATATAGCCGACGCCGCGCACCGTCTGCACGGTGAGCGCCAGCCCGGCATCCTTCAGGTGGCGGCGAATGCGGTGGATATAAACCTCCACCGCATTCGATCCCAAAGCGTCGCCCGCACCGAACAACTGATCTTCCAGCACGCGTTTCGGCACCACGCGATCGAGTTGCCGCATCAGCAGCTCCAGCAATTCCCCCTCGCGCACCGAAAATTCGAGCAGTGCGCCATCGACGCGGAATTGCCGGGCCTCGGTATCCAGTTCCAGCGCGCCGGCCTGAAGCAGGCGATCCTTATATCCTGAGTCACGCCGCAGGATCGCGAGCACGCGGGCGTGCAGTTCGTCGAAATGGAACGGCTTGGACATGTAATCGTCCGCCCCGGCGCTCAGTCCGCGAATACGGTTTTCCACCTCGCCCCGCGCGGTGACGACGAGGATCGGCTCGCTATGTCGCCCCGCGCGCAACCGGCGGAGCAGATCGAGCCCATCTTCGTCCGGCAGGCCGAGATCAAGGATGACGAGCGCATAGCGCGTCGTGCGGATCAGGATCTCCGCATCGCCCGCATCATGGGTGACATCGCAATGCAGATGGCGCCGCGCGAACGCCTCGGCCATCGTCTGCGCAAGCTCGACATTGTCCTCGATGATCAGCAATCTCATCGCGACTTCATGCGATGATGGCGTCGCCGGTTCAACGCATATCAGCCGTGTGGCGCGGCATAGCCCGGCAGATAGGAAGCATCGGGTTTGCGGGCGGCCTTCAACGCCTGTTTCACCGCGGTGTCGAAATCGTCCGCGACCAGCGCGGGCTTAATATGATGGCGCAGGTAATCAGCCCATAGGAACTCGGAAAAGGGCGTATCGTCCTTGGCATATCCGCCCGCGCGGCGCAGCTCGCCAGCCAGCGAACGATAAGGATCATCGGCCAGCTTCGTAATCTTCTTCGGAAGTTCCTCGGCCGGTTGCCGCACGCCCTTTGCGTCAAAGGGGTGGAGCCAGCTGCGATTGTCCATCACCGTCAGAAACATATCGTTCGGCAGGTGGCTAAGATCGGCGATGATATGCACCAGCACCGTTTTCTGCCCGGCATCATGCAGCGCGAGCGTGAGGTGATGATTGTCGACCAGCCACGGCCGCTGTTTCGGGCCCATCACGGCGGGTACCAGATGGCGGGCGAGAAAGTTCGCGCCGGCGTTTTTCGATTGCTCTTCCCAATCGCGCCGTTTGCGCGCGACCTCACGCAGCCCGACCGTCATCTGCGTCGGGCGCAGGTCCGTTATCGGGGTTGGACGGAGAAAGGGCTGACATTCCTGCATCACCATCTCCTCTGATCGTCATTACCGCATCCGCGACGCTGAAGCTGCTCCGCGCGATCAGCGTTTCCTCACCCGCACGATGGAAAAGATCGCGAATGTGATCGTGAACGCGCGCCAGTTGCAATCGGATGCCGCCCTGTTTCAACTTTCCGTCGAATTCTATCAGACAGTCGAGCGCGGTGCTGTCGAAATCGCTGCTTTCCTCCAGGCTCAGCACCAGCGCACGATTGTCGCCCAGGCGACGCTCCACAGAGCCGAAGACGCGCTCCGCATTGCCGAAGAACAACGGTTGCGCCGGACGGAGGATCTCGACACCGGGGACCGCTTTCGCCTCCGGGTGGCGCGCGAGATCGACGAAATCGTGTCCGCTGTCGAGCTGCCCCAACGAGGCGATATGCGGCGCGGCCATGCGCTGGATCAACGCGGCGAGCGACAGGCCGATCGCCACCAGCATCCCGTCAAGCACGCCGAACGCCAGCACCGAAGCAGCCGCCGCGAAGGCGATCACCTCGTCACGGCCGATCTTCCACAAATGGAGAAACGGCGTGGGCGAGAGTGCGTGGGTGAGGGCGGCGATCACCACCGCCGCCAGCACGGCATCCGGCAAATGCGCGATCGCCGGCCGCCCAAACCATGCTAGCAGCGCCAGCGCGATCGCGGCGAATACCGATGTCCAGCGCGAGGTGCTTCCCGCCCCCTCGCTCGCGGAGCCGGCGGAGAAACCGGCCCCTACCGGCATTCCCTGCACCAGCGCGGCAGCGAGGTTTGAAGTGCCGATCGCCGCCAGTTCGCGATCGGGGTCGATCGTGTCGCCGTGGCGCAGCGCGAGCGCGCGCATCGTCCCCCAGCTTTCCGCGAACAGGATCAACGCCAGCGGCACGACGAGCTGAGCGAGCCGCGACGCCTGTCCGAACGTCAGATCCGGGATCGTCGGCAGATGCGGCGCGATGACGATATCCCCGACGGTCTTCACGCCATGTGCAGGAAGATCGAGCAGCATCGATGCGGCGATGCCCAGCGCCAGCACGACGAACGCCGCCGGCACGCCCCTGATGCGGCGCAGCGCGAGCAGCATCGCCAGCGCGATCACGCCGGCCGCGACGCTTGCGCCGTGCCACGCGCCGATGTTTCCGAACAACCGCCCGATCAGCTTCAGCAGATTGCCGCCGGCCACGTCCACGCCGGTGATCGCCGGCAATTGTCGCAGGATGATCGTGATGGCGAGGCCGAGCGCGAAGCCGCGCAGCACCGGGCGGGCGATAAAGCTCGTCAGTGCCCCGAGCCGCAGCGCCGCTGCGATCAGGAACAACACGCCGGCGAAGGCAACCGCCACCGTCGCCAACGTGGTGCGCAATGCGGCGTCTCCGGGCATGGCGGCGAGCGCCGCCGCCAGAATCGCCGTGGACGAGGAGGTCGGGGAAACGATCGCGAAGCGGCTGCGCCCGATCACCCCATAGGCAAGGCATCCGGCGATCGCCGCGACGATCGCGCGCGCCGGTTCCAGCCCGGCGATGCTGGCATAGGCCACGGCTTCGGGAAGCAGCAATCCCGCCACCGATATGCCAGCGATAACGTCGGCTCGTGCCATCCGTGTAACGCTACTCCGTTCCATCGGTAGGACAAGTGGCTGTGATATTTATGAGGTTTCTGCGCTTTCGGCCGTGTATCGGCCCCGCTTGCAAGGCGTGCCGGCGCCATTTCCCAGTATCTTTGCGTTCGGGTTCAAAGACGCGCTAAGTCAAGCGCACGGTGCGAAGCAGTGGAGCTCCCTTGGCTAAGAAAATGTATCCGATCAGTTTTTACGCGGAAACCACGAACAGCATCGGCTATCTCACGCGGATGGCGTTTCGCTCTTTCACGCGATCGCTCGAGCGTCGGACCCAGCCTTATGGTGTCACCGCCGGCCAGTGGCGCTTCCTTCGCGCCTTATGGGCGCAGGACGGCGTGACGCAGCGTGAACTGAGCCGGCGGGTCGGTATCAATGAGCCGACGGTGGTGACGGCGATCAACGGCATGGAAAAGAAGGGGTTCGTCCGCCGAGAGCAAAGCACGACGGACCGGCGCCGGCTGCATGTGTTCCTCACGCCCAAGGCCCGCGAGCTTGAGGAGCAATTGCTGCCCCATGTCGCGGAGGTCAACGAACTGGCCACGCGCAACATGACCGAGGAGCAGGTGAAAATGCTGCGCGAGCTGCTGGCGATGGTCACCAGCAATCTGGCCGAGGACATCAGCGAATAACAGCGACCCGCCGAGAGAAGGGCGGCGTGCCCGTTCCGCGCCGGCGCCTCGCCGATGCAAGCGCGGGACGTGCGGTTACCCCCGGCACGCGGCCGGGGGAGGGCAGTTGCTTAAAGTCGATCCGCGCTAGATCTTGAACTCGGCGAAGGTCTCCGGCGCGAACATCTCTTCGATCGTCAGACGGCGCGGCGACAGGCCCTGTTCGTGGTGATAGCGGGTGAACGTCTCGATCACATGGCGGTTGCGGCCGATGCCATAGGGCCACCATTCCTTGCCCATCGTGGCGATCGTATCCTCCACCGCCGCGATCTGCCAGGGCAGCATCGTCTTGAGCGAGGCGGAAACCAGCAATTGCTCGTAGCTCAGCCGCTGGGCCTCGACGAACGCCTTGTAAAGCGATTGCGCGATCCAGCGGTTTTTCTCGTAAACTTCGCGGCGGATCGCGACGACATGCATGATCGGAAAGATGCCGGTCTTGGCAAAATAGGCTTTCTCGACGTTGACGAAATCGGGAAACAGCCGGCGCACCTTGTCGGGCTCGGAATAGAAGGTCGATGGCGCGCGCGCGGTGTGGAGCGCATCGATCTCGCCATCCGCCAGCATGCGGGTGAGGGTCTGTGTCGGCCCGATCGGCTCGACCTTGAATTGTGGGGGCAGGTTGAGCTTCAACTTCTCCTCGCGCCCCGGCTCCTCCTCGCCGCCGGTGACATAGGTGACCGATGTGGGATCGACGCCATATTCGTCCTGCAGGATGCCGCGAATCCATACCGGCGCGGTCATCTGATATTCGGGCACACCGATCCGCTTGCCGATCAGGTCGCTGGGCTTTTCGATCCCGCTTTTCGCCGAAACGAAGATGCACGAATGGCGGAAGAAGCGAGAGGGAAACACCGGGATCGCAATGAAGCCCGGATTATCGCGCCCCAGCGTGACGCAATAGGATGACATCGACAGTTCCGCCGCATCGAATTCGCGATTGCGTAGCATGCGGAAAAAAGTTTCCTCGACGTCGAGCGCCTGGAAATTGAGATCGATGCCGTCCGGCTGGACGCGCCCGGTCTGCAGCGCATCGGTGCGGTCATAATTCCAGCATGCGAACGAAAGGGGGACGCGGCTCATGGGGTAATCTTCTCCAGCGCGGTATCGATGATTGTGTCGGGGAATGTTTCGGCCTGACGGGTGGCGGAATCGATCAGCGCGACGCACGCGGCCATGGTTTCGAGCCCCCAGCGGCCATCATGGATCGCGGGGCGGGCGCCGCCGATCGCGGCGGCAAATTCGTCGATCACCGCCTGACGGGGCACGACGGGCGGCGCGATCGGCCGCCATTCGCGCGCGTCGTCGGCATAAAGCATCAGGCCGGTCGGCAGCACCTTGATGTCGGCGCGCTCGCAACTCGCCAGGATGAAGCCGAAATGTTCGTGATGCGGGGCGGGCGATCCCGGCTGCTGCCGGCTCGCGCCATAAGTGCGTGCCAGCTTCGCGGCGATTTCGTCCTGCGGCGAATGGTGACGAAGCGCGCGCCGTGCCGTGCCATAGGCTTCGGGATCCTTCGGGTGGCCAAGTTCGCCGATCCAGCCGAGCAGCTCGTCGCTGTCGTAATGGGCATAGCCGCTATAGGAGAGGGTGGCCGCCGCTCCGCCGTCGAAAAACAGCATCGCGCTATAGGCGCCGTCGCTCGGGCGAGCGCCGTCCCAATTGCCGGTGACGGCGCGAACCGAGCGCAGCTTTCGCCCGACCAGCCGCCGCACCACATCGATCTGATGCGCGGCCTGACTATAGACCACGCCACCGCCGCGCGCGGGATCAAGCTCCTCCGGGCGGCGCGGGCGGTACATGAAATCGGTGAAGTTGAACGCGAGAAGCTGGCGCAGCGGGCCATAAACGCCAGCTTCGATCAGATCGGCCGCGGCGCGCACCGGGGCATCGAAGCCATGGCTTGGCCCGACGACGAGCACGCGATTCGCGCGCCGCGCCGCCTCGGCCATCGCCGCGCAATCGTTCACGCTGGTCGCCATCGGCTTCTCAACCAGCACATGCTTGCCCGCGCGCAGCGCCGCGATCGCCTGTTCGGCATGATATTCGTGCGGGGAGGCGATATAGACGGCATCGATATCGGGCGCGGCGAGCATCGCCTCCAGCGAGGGGAACGGCGTCGCGCCAAATTCGGCGGCAAATTGCCGGCACGCATCCGCGCGCGGATCGACCGCCCCCGCCAGCACAATACGCGCGTCGCCGACGAGTGCCGGTTGCGTGAGCATGAAGCCACGCCCCAGCCCGACGATCCCCAGTCGAATTATGTCCATCGCCCCTCGCAGCCTCTCAACGCGATCCGTGATTAACCCGTCCGAGGCTTGAAAGTCAAAATGCTTCGCTATAGAAGTATTTTGACCGTGGCGGTTCGACGGGATCGAACCGACCGCGCCGCGCAGGAATTGAGGATTGGCGATGACACCCGAACAGAACGACCTTCTTTGCCGCGTCCAGGGCGAGGCACCGATGGGGCGACTGATGCGCCAGCACTGGCTGCCGGCCTGCATGAGCGAGGAAGTCGCGACGCCCGATTGCACCCCGCTGAAGGTGCGGCTGCTTGGCGAGAATATGGTGGTGTTCCGCGACAGCAATGGCCGCGTCGGCGCGCTTGATGAGCTTTGCCCACATCGCCGTGCGTCGCTTGCCTTCGGGCGCAACGAGGAATGCGGCCTGCGCTGCCTGTATCACGGCTGGAAATTCGACGTTGACGGCAATGCGGTCGACATGTCGTCGGAGCCGGTCGATGCGACATTGCGCACAACGATGAAGGCCAAAGCCTATCCGGTGCATGAAGCGGGCGGTTTCATCTGGGTGTGGATGGGCGATCCGGCGCAGGTCACGCCGTTCGCGACGCCCAATTGGGCGATGGCGCCGGCGGGCAAGATCAGCATCGTGAAGATGCATGGCGCGTGCAATTGGGCGCAGGTGCTGGAGGGATCGATCGATTCAGCGCACAGCTCCAGCCTGCATTCCACCAACATGCCGACCGCGACCGAGGTGGATGGTTCCACCGCGACCGAAACCGCGTGGCTGCGCCCCTCCGCCGACAAGGCGCCGCGGCTCGAAGTGCAGAAGACGCCCTTCGGCTTTCGCTATGTCGCGATCCGCACGCCGATCGTCGATGCCGACAAGCAGGATTATGTGCGCATGACGTTGTTCGTCGCGCCGTTCACCGTCCATATCCCGTCGAACGATCAATATCATCTGAGCCAGATGCTGGTGCCGATCGATGATGAGAACACCATGTTCTACTGGATCGCCTGGCATCCCGAGAAGGGCATTTCGCAGGACGCGTGGCGCCGGTTCTGCGGCGCGGAGATCGGCAAGGATGTCGAGCCGGTGACGTTCCGCAAGGTCCGCAACGCCGGGAACAATTATATGCAGGATCGCGCGGCGATGCGGGCGGGCGACTTCACCGGCATCTATGGCATCCCGACGCAGGATATGGCTATGTGGGAATCGATGGGCCCGATCGCGGATCGCAGCGAGGATCGGCTGGGATCGAGCGACAAGGCGATCTTCACCTTCCGCACCCAGATGTATCGCGCCGCGCAGGCCGTGGCGCGCGGCGAGCCTGCGATCGGCACGACAGAGCCCCGCGTCCCGCATGACAGCCTCATGTCGTTCGAGGGCATGGTTCCCAAGGGCGACGACTGGCGCGTGCTCAATGTCTCTGACGAGGAAAAGGCGATCGCCGTGGCAGCGGATTGAGCGTTGCCCGGCGTGAGGCCGGGCCCGCCCATGGTGCCAGAATGACAAATCGTCGGGGAAGGAAGTGCGGAAAAACGCACTCACCCCGCAAGGGAGAGGAGATTATCCATGCGTCCGAGCGACTATGATATGGCGGCACTTGCGGCGCGAGCGGAGATCGGTGACGTAATTCACCGTTATTGCCACGCTACCGATCGTCGCAATTGGTGGCTGATGGATAGCGTGTTTCACGAAGATGCGATCTGCCATCTCTCGGTGATCGGTGGATCGTGGCGTGAATTCGTCGCGCAGGGCGCGACGTTGCTAGAGCATGTCGAAACCACGCACCATCAGGTTGGCAATATCCAGATCGCGATCGATGGCGCGGTGGCCCATGTCGAAACCTATGTCACCGCGTTTCATCGCGTGCCGGCCGATGCTCCTGCGGGAGGTCCGTTCGGCGGCACGGGCGAAGCCTATGACGCGGTTTTCGGCGCGCGCTATATCGATCGCTTCCAGCAGCGCGACGGCCGATGGCGCATCGCCGAACGCCGCTCGGCTGCCGAATATCGTCACTATCGCCCCGTCAGCGAGGGCGCGCTGGCCAGCGTGCCGGCGCAATTCCGTGGCGCGTTCGGGGATGCGGACGTCTCCGCGCCCGTCGTGGCGGGGTGGCGACGCAGCGAGGCCGAGCCGCCGCATCTCGATCAGCTCGCGGCGCGCGCCGAGATCGCCGATGTGGTCAATCGCTTCTGCCATGCGGTCGATCGACATCGCTGGGAATTGATGGCGCACGTTTTCCACGATGACGCGACCTCCCGGATACTCGACAAGGTGCGCCCGTGGCGCGAGATGGTGGCGGCCGCGCGTGGATCGATGGGGGCGCTGGGGCCGACGCATCACCAGACCGGCAACATGCTGATCGCTTTCGATGGCGAGGTCGCGCACGTCGAGACGTATGTCACGGCATATCATCGCGTGCCGTCGAGCGCGCCGGCGGCGGCGCTCTGGGATGGTCGCACTGAGGATTATGATGGCGTCGCCGGTGGCCGCTACATCGATCGCTTCGAGCGGCGGGACGGACAGTGGAAGATCGCCGAACGCCAGACACTGGTGGAATGGCGCAACGATCGCCCCGTGAACGAAGGCGGACTAAACGCGGTGCCGCAGACGTTTCGCGGTCAGCGCGGTGATGCCGATGTGTCGCGACCAGTCGTCGCGCGCCTTCTCGGGGATCGCGCGGAGCTGGTTTAGCCCGGTCGCCGACGCCCGCTCATGCGCGCCGGGCCCGGGGGTGTTTGCCGCGCGCGAGGGGTGACGTCGCGGACCTAGCGTCCGCCATCGGGCCCTTTGCATCCTGCGAACACGCCGGTTTTGCGGATACCACCCCTCGTTCCCGCCACCCCTAAGAGAGCGAATAATTCGATGACGAACGATTGACGGGCGCAATATCGTTTCGTATTCAAAGTATCTGCGGTGTTTAATAATCAGGCCCAAAAAATGGGCCGAACCAAACGCGGGGAGGATCTTATGGGGCTGAAATTAACGCATCTATTGGTCGGCGTTGCATCGGGAGCGATTTGCCTCGCGAGCCCGGCATTGGCGCAGGTGTCTGACGGCGGCGGGGCGGACGCGGCGAAGGCTCAGCCGGTGGGCGCTCCCGATATCGTCGTTACGGCGCAGAAGCGCGCGGAGCGGCTTCAGGACGTGCCGATTTCGATGGAGGTTCTGTCCGCCAAGAATTTGGCCACCTTCCACGCGGATAACTTCAAGGCGCTGAGCGTGCCGAACATGAGCGTCGGCGAAGTCGGCGGCAACCAGGTCATTTATATGCGCGGTTTCGGCTCGCCGTCGCAGAACTATGCCTTCGATCAATCGGTCAGCCTGTACATCGACGGCATCTATGCCGGTAAGTCGCGCCAATTCACCTTCCCGTTTTTCGATCAGGAGCGGGTCGAGGTGTTGCGCGGGCCGCAGGGCGCGCTGTTCGGGAAGAATACCGCCGCCGGCGCGATCAGCGTCATCTCGGCGCAACCGACCTCGACCCTGCAGGGCAGCGCGACCGCAATCTACAATTTCGGCCTTCACGGCTATGAATTGTCGGGCTTCGTGTCGGGGCCGCTGGCCGACGGGTTGAGCGTGCGACTGGCCGGGAAGGTCGTCGATAACGATGGCTATATGAAAAATCTCGCGCTCGATCGCCGCGAGCCGACGAACAAATCCCAGCTCGTTCGCCTGAGCGCCAAATATTCGAGCGGCGATTTCGATTATTTCGCCAAGGCCGAATATGGTCACGCAAAAAGCCGGGGCAGCGTCACGGTTTCCGGGCCGCTGACCACGGCGCAGCGACCTCTTCTGACCCGCTATAACGTCGATGATTCAGTGCTTGGGCCGGCAGGATTCGATACGACATCGTGGAACATCGCCGGCACGGGCAATCTGCATCTGGGCGAATATACGCTGACCTCGGTCACTGGTTATTCTTATTTCAAGGCAGGGCACGTCAATAACTTCGACCAGACCATTCCGGGCGGTGGCATTACGACCGCCAGCGTCTTCAATAGCTATCCAGAAAAATTCAAGCAATTCTCTCAGGAAATTCGCCTGCAATCTCCCGTCGGCGGGATGTTTGATTACATCATTGGCGCGTATTACGACAATTCGCGATATGAAGTAGGGCAGGGAAGCCAGTATCGTCTGGCGATTGGTAATTTCCTGCTGCACAGTAACTTTAAGCAGCGCGCGGAATCGTACTCGATTTTCGGGCAAGGCGTGCTCCACTTTACGGATCAAGTGCGGCTCATCGGCAGCCTGCGCTATTCGCACACCTCGAAACACGGGTCTTTCAGCGGCGCGCAGGATCAGGGACCGTTCCCGCTCAGGCCGGCGAGCACGGCCGTTGGCTCGCTCAGCGAAGGGAAGGTCGATCCGTCGGCGACGCTGCAATATGACATCAATCGTCGCGTTATGGTTTATGCGACTTACGGTCAGGGATCGAAATCGGGCGGGTTCGTTTCGAATACTTACGGCACGACGAGCGCGAACTTCACGTTCAATCCGGAACGTTCGCAGAATTTCGAACTCGGGGTGAAAAGCACGCTCTTCGATGGCAGGCTGGTTGCAAATGCGGCAATATATAAGATCAAATTCGATGATCTTCAGGTTTCTACCTACAATGCGAACGTTCAGAGTTATCTGGTAGGTAACGCGGCCAGAGCCAGCGGCAAGGGCATCGAAGGCTCACTGACCTGGTATCCGGTGACCAATTTCGATATTACCGCCACCGCCGCGTATCAGGATGTCAAATATGATGACTTCCCGGGCGCCCAGTGTTTGGCCAGCCAGCCCATCAGCCAATGCAATCCGCTCAATCCGGCAAGCGTTCTCGCCAACAATCTGGCGGGTTCTCCGCTGCCGAATATTTCGAAGTTCAGCGGAAATGTTCAGCTGCATCACGCAATGGATTTGCCGAGCGATTTCAAATTGAACACCACCGTAGCGGTCGACGGGCGTTCAAAATTCTTCAACTCGGACGATCAAAGCCCGCTTTATGGTTTGCAGAAGGGCTTCGCCAAGCTGAATGCCCGGATCGAGCTGTCGCCTGCGGATAGCAGATGGCACGTCGCGCTGGTCGGTACGAACCTGACGAACAAGTTGACGACCTCCGGCGCGTTCATGTTGCCCGCGCCCATCACGACCGTGCCACGGGCACTTTACTGGGTCGATCCGTCTCGCAACATCTCGATCGAAGCAAGCGTGAAATTCTAGGCGGAGGATCGGGCCGCCCCAACCAGCTTGAGGAGTCGCGGGTGCTTAGAGGGAAAGTTGCGCTGATCACCGGCGCCGCGCGATGGTTGGGGCGGGCCTATGCGGAGACGCTCGCGACGCGGGGGGCGGCGGTTGCGATCGCCGATATCAACGAGGCGGGCGCCCGCGAGGTGGCGGAGGCGATAGAGGCGGCAGGGGGGCGTGCATGCGCGATCGCCATGGATGTCTCGTCCGAGGCATCCGTTGCGCGCGGCGTGGCGGCGGCGCAGGCGGCGCTGGGCGAGGTTTCTATTCTCGTCAACAACGCTGGTGGCCTGCTCGCCCCGGTCCAGAGCGCGGAAACGTTCTCGCTCGAAGAGTGGAACCGCGCGCTGGCGGTCAATCTGACGGGTAGCTGGTTGTGCAGCCGAGCCGTCATTCCGCAGATGAAGGCGGCGCGGCGCGGCCGGATCGTCAACATCACCTCGACCACGTTCGACTATGGCCTGCCGACCGAGATGGCGCCCTATATCTCCGCGAAGGGCGGGATCGTCGGGCTGACCCGTGCCCTGGCGCGTGAACTGGGGCCATATGACATCACCGTAAACGCCATCGCGCCGGGCCTGATCCAGCCGCAGGAGCGCACGGGGCGAACCTCGCTCTCCGCCGACAAGGCGAAGAGCATCACCGATCTTGTCGTGCCGCATCAATGCATCAAGCGACCCGGCGAGCCGGACGATCTGGCCGGTCCGGTCGCCTTCCTCGTGTCCGACGATGCGCGCTTCATCACGGGGCAGGTTTTGAATGTGGACGGTGGCTGGGCGCTCAAGTGAGAACAACGGGCATGCCGACCCGTCGAGAATAGGAGAAGCTTCATGGGCCGATTGACCGGCAAGACCGCGATCATCACCGGATCGGGAAGTGGGATGGGGCGGGCGGCGGCGCTGCTCTTCGCCCGCGAAGGCGCGCAGATCATCGGTTGCGACATCGACGCCGCGCGCGGGGAAAAGGTGGTGGAGGAGGTGCGGCGCGAAGGGGGTGTCATGGCGTCGCTCCACCCGGTCGACCTGTCGGCAGCGGATAGCGCGGAAGCGTTGATCGCCTTTGCGCTCGATCAATATGGCGGTTTCGACATCCTCTACAACAATGCGGCGATGGCCTATTTCGCATGGGTCGCGGACATGGATTACGAGACCTTTTCGCGGACGATGAAGGAAGAGGTCGATATTATCTTCCACCTCACGCGCGTCGCCTGGCCGCATCTCGTGGCGCGCGGCGGCGGATCGATCATCAACACGGCCTCATCCGCCGCGCGCAAAGCCTCCCTCACGTTGCCCGCGCTGGCGCATTGCGCGGCCAAAGGCGCGGTTCTGGCGATGACGCGCCAATATGCTGCGGAAGGCGGCAGGCACGGCATCCGCGCCAACACCATATCGCCGGGGCTGATCCGTTCCGCGCAGACCGAACCGCTTATGGAAGATCCGACGTGGAAAGAGCGCGCGAGCGCCCGCATCCTGCTCGGCCGGATCGGGGAACCTGAGGATGTCGCCGCGTGCGCCTTGTTCCTGGCGTCCGACGAGAGCGCATTTGTGACGGGGGCGGATTTCGCGGTCGACGGCGGCGCTTCGGTGCTCTGACGGGCTGGGCAGCGGCGGCGATGCTGCCCAGCCGCCCGGACGCGGGATTCAGTTCACCCGCCGGGAGGGCAGGGGTGCCGGGGCGCCGTTCGTCGAGCCCGCTCGTTGCGCTCAGCCCGCCTGAAACAGTGGCGCCAACCGCGCGCGAATCCGCTCGAGCACCGTCGCGCCTTCGAGATCGGGTTCGAACGTGCGCCCGGTGATGGTCTCGAACGCTTCCACATAAGTGGCCGTGGTGCCGAGGATGAGATCCTGCGGGATCGCCGGGATCGCATCCTTGTACGGATCGCATCGCGCGGCGACCCATGAGCGGATGAAGTCCTTATCGAAACTGTCCGGGCGCTCGCCGGCGTCGAAGCGCGCCTCATAAGTCGCCTGCCGCCAGTAGCGGCTGCTGTCCGGGGTGTGGATTTCGTCCGCGAGGACGATCTTGCCGTCGCGATCGACGCCGAATTCATATTTGGTATCGGCCAGGATCAGGCCGCGCTCCTCCGCCAGTTTCTGGCCACGCGCGAAGAGCGCCAGCGCGGTGGCGCTCAACTCTTCCCATTGCGCGGCGGTGAGCAGCCCGCGTTCGAGAATTTCGGCGGGGGTGAGCGGTTCGTCATGCCCGCCATCAAATTCCTTGCTGGTCGGCGTGAGCACCGGCGCGGCCAGGCGCTCATGGTCGCGCATGCCATCGGGCAACGTCATGCCATACATCGTGCGCTGCCCGGCCTTGTAGCGCTTCAGGATCGAGGTGTCCGTCGTCCCCGCGAGATAGGCGCGGACCACGACCTCGACCGGCAGGATATCCAGCCGGCGGCAGACCAGAACATTGGGATCGGGATAATCCAGCACATGGTTGGCGCAGATGTCCGCCGTTTCCTCGAACCAGAAGCGCGCGGTCTGCGTCAGGAGCTGCCCCTTGAACGGCACGACGCACAGGATGCGATCGAAGGCGCTCAGCCGATCGGAGGCGATGATGATGCGGCGGCCATCGGGCAGGTCGTAATTATCCCGCACCTTGCCGCGATAATGGTTGGGAAGTTCCGGGATGGTGGCATCATCCAGCGTCCGTGACGCGAAGGCGGAATAGTCGCGAACGGGCATGTGCACTTCCTCAGATCGAGCGATTCTGCGCCTCGTAGCGCGAGTGTCGGCACCTGTCAGGGGCGAAATCGAAATCCCGCACGGTCGAGATAATCCCGTCATCCGGAGCGAAGCCGCGGGTGCTGCGTTTGTCGTTGAGATAATCGGGAGAAACGGGTGCGCCTCAATCTGATTGGCTCGTCGCTGGCGATCGCGTCACTGGCCCTGTCCGGCTGCAATTCGCAAAACAATGATCCTCCCCCAATCGATAACAAGGCCGCGCCGTCGGAGGCGCAATGGAATGACCTTACGGCCCGTCAGCTCCGTGAAGCGATCGACCGGCGGGCGACGCATGGACTGGATCATTTCCGTTTCGAAGACACGGGCAGCACGGGCGGGACGGGCGGTCCGCCCGACGGCGAGCGGTTGACCCGCGTGGCGCTGGCCTATGCCGCTGCTCTGGCGCGGGGCGCTGTCGATCCCGGTAAATTGTATCCCGCGTACACCTTGCCGCGCCCGTCGCCGGATCTGCGGCGCGGATTGGCCAACGCGCTCAAGGTGCAAAAGGTCGATGAATGGCTGGAGAGCCTCGCGCCGCAAGACGATGATTATCGCAAGCTGGGGCGAGCCTATCTCGCGCTGCGGGCGCAGAATGCCGAGCCAGCGGCGAAGATACCCGCGACGAGCAAGCTGCTCAGGCCGGGCGCGGCGGACCCCCGAATGCCGGCGATCGCGCGGCAATTGGTCGCGCTGGATTATCTCGATGCCTCCGCCGCTCAGGGGCGTCGTTATGATCCCGCGATGGTTGACGCGGTGCGGCGGCTGCAGCTGGATTATGCGCTCAGACAGGATGGCGTGATCGGGGACGAGGTGCTGGGCATCCTCAATCTGTCCGATGCGGATCGCGCGCGCGCCATTGCCGTTAACATGGAACGAATGCGCTGGCTGGAACGCAGTCCGCCGGCGACGCGGATCGACGTCAACATCGCCGACGCGCGGCTGACCTATTGGCGTGATGGCAAGGTCGCCGACAGGCGCAAGGTCGTCGTCGGCAAGCCCGATGCAGAAACGCCCCAGCTCGGATCGCCGATCTTCCGCCTCGTCGCCAATCCGACCTGGACCGTGCCGCGCTCGATCGAGCGCAAGGAGATCGCGGGCAAGGGCGCGGGCTATTTGCGGCGAAATCATATGATGCGGAAGGATGGGCGGATCGTGCAGCAATCCGGCCCGCACAATTCGCTGGGGCTGGTCAAATTCGATATGCGCAATCAGGAATCGATCTACCTGCACGATACGCCGGCCAAACAGCTTTTCGCCGCGGTGCAGCGCCAGCGCAGCCATGGCTGCGTGCGCGTCGACGACGCGCTCGGCTTCGCCGATTTGCTGGCGCGCGATGCGGGCGTGCTCGATCAATGGCATCGCGCGCGGGGGACGGGGAAGGAGAGCTTCGTATCTCTTCCCCACGAAATTCCGGTGCGTCTGCTGTATCAGACCGTATTGTTCGACGCGGACGGCGCGCCGATCGTGCGCGGCGATCCGTATGACTGGAACGGGGCCATCGCCACGGCCCTTGGCTTTGGCGCGGGCAAGGGATGGCGGCTCCGCGCGAATGCTGACGATCTTGGCCCGTGACGGCGGAGGCCGTTGGGTGGCGCGCAATTTTGCCGAGCTTTGTCGCCTCGCTGTAACGGGGCGTGCCTAGCGAGGCGGTTCCTTGTCCCGATCGAATTGCGCGCTGTCGATGAAATCCGCATTCTCCCTGCTTCCGCTTGCCGCTCTCGCGCTTTCTTCTCCGCTCCATGCCGCGCCGCGCCCGCCGCTGACGCAACATGGCGGAAGCTGGGCCTCAGGGCATGTGCAGGGGATCGCCGTCGATATGCGTGGCGGCTACATCTATTATTCCTTCACCAATCTCCTCGCCAAATATGATTTCAACGGGCGGCTGATCGGTACGCTGACGGGCTGGACGGGGCATCTCGGCGATCTCGATTTCAATCCGGCCGACGGGAAGGTTTACGGCTCGCTCGAATATAAGAAGGACAAGGCCTTCTATATCGCGGTGATCGACGTTTCCCGGCTCCGCCGCATTGGCGTGGAGGCCAGCCAATCGGATTTGTTCCGCACGGTCTATCTGCCCGAAGTGACGCGCGATTATGCGGCGGACCTGAACGGCGACGGCATCGTGGATGCGGCAGATACCGCTTCCCCCGATCATCTGTACGGTTGTTCCGGGATCGATGGTGTCGCGTTCGGCCCGGCGTTCGGGCGGATCGACGGCCGGCGCTATCTGACGGTCGCTTATGGCATTTATGGCGATAACGCGCGGACGGACAACGATCATCAGGTGCTGCTGCAATATGATATCGGCGACTGGGCGCGTTATGCCCGCCCGCTCAGCGAAAACGCGCCGCATCATATTGGTCCCGCAGCTCCGCACGGCAAATATTTCGTCCGCACCGGCAACACCACTTTCGGCGTCCAGAACCTTGCCTATGATGAAACGCTGCGGCGCTGGTTCATGGGGGTTTATCCGGGGAAAAAGCCGGGGTTCCCCAATTATCTGTTGTTCGCGGTGGACGCGCGCACCCGGCCGGCGCGCGGCGATCTCGTCGGAGTGCAGGCTTTGAATGGCACGGGATGGGCGCAGGGCGCGTTGCTGGCGCTCGCCGATGATGGTCTCAAAGATCCGGCTACCGGCATTCGCGGCTGGCATCAGAAAGCCGATGTCGGTTTCCAGCCGATCGGCGACGGCCGCTATTATCTGGCCGTCAATTCGAGCGACAAGGGCCGGCAGCGCGCCGATCTGACGCTGATGCGCTGGACCGGCGATCCGGGCCGGCCGTTCGCGCCGCTGGCAGAGCGATCGTCTCCCGCCAAATAGTGAAGTGATCCGTTCACTGGCCGTGGGCGCACGGGTGAGGCGTGCCTGACGGTCTTTGATCGAGCCGCTGGCTATGGCCGCCGGGGCGCACCCGCGCGTCCGGCGAGCAATCTGCACAATCTGATGAGCATAGGGTGCGGCACGAGTTGGCGCGGCTGGCCACGATCATGCGCAGCGCGTGATGCGCTCCGGCGTGGAGACGGCAGATCATGCCAGCGGCGGGGCGCGCGCCAAATTTGGCGTCGTCGTAATCTTATCTACCTCAGGATGTCATGTCCGCTTCATAATAGGCTCCTAACGGTCGGCCGCCGCTGCCCCATCGGGCCGGCATCCAATTGATATTAAATAGTAATGGGGCGTCATCCATGATTTCCGGGATTGATTTCGCGCGCGTGTCGCGCATCGCGCTGTGCCGTTCGCTTGTCGCGACGACAGTTGTCGCATTGCAGTTTCCACTCGCGGCACATGCGCAGACCGACGCCGCCTCGCCGCAGCCGGTGGTGGCGCAGGCGCAGCCAATGGGCACGGGCAGCCTGCGCGGGCGCATCCTGAACACGACGACGGGCGAATATCTTCGCAACGCCGAAATCCGCATCGAGGGAAGCGCGCTATCGACGATCTCGGATGACGGCGGCAGCTTCCGCCTCGTCGGCGTGCCGGCTGGTGAGGTGACGATCACCGTTCGCTACACCGGGCTTCAGGAAGCGAAGGCGGTCGTCACCGTCGCGCCCGGCGGCGTTACCATGCAGGACATCGATATGAAGGCCCCATCTTCGGATGCGTCGGGCGCGAATGAGATGGAATGGGTGACGATCACCGCGAAGCGGGATGGTCAGGCCAGCGCGCTGATGGAGCGCCGCGTGTCGCTCAACGCCAAGACAGTCGTTCCGGCGGACAATTTCGGCGCGCTTACGATGGGCGACGTCGGCGAGTTCATGAAGTCGATGCCCGGCATCTCGCTCGATTATACCGAGGTCGATGCGACGGCGGTGCGGATCGGCGGCCTCGATCCCAAATATTCCACCTTCACCACCGATGGCGCGCGCATGGCGACGGCGACGTCGAACAACAATGCCGGCCGGCAGAATTCGTTCGAGCAGATGTCGATCACCGGCATCGACTCGATCGAGCTGAACAATACGCTCACCGCCAGCCTCGATGCGGATTCGCCCGGCGGCAATATCAACCTGCGCAGCAAATATGCCTTTCAGCGCGATGGGCGGCAGATCAAGTTTCAGCTTGGCGGCGTGGGGACGTCGGATTCCGGATTCTCGTCGATCTATTTCCCCGACGACAAGAAACATCCGCGCATCTTCCCGTCGGCGCAGATCGGATATGCCGATGTGTTCCTCGATGGGCGGCTCGGGATCGCGTTCAACGCCAGCTACAATGCCAATTACGTCCAGCAGGATCGCGTGCAGACCGATTGGTCCTATCTCGCCGATGGCCGCGTATTGCCTTATCAGGTGATGTGGCGCCCCGGCCCGAAGCTGACGCACCGCACCGCCGCCAATCTCGCGGTGGATTACAAGATCACCGATGAATTGACGCTGGCGCTGCGTGGCACCTATTCATTTTATGACGTCGAGTATTTCAACCAATATACCTATCTGATCTTCGGCACGACGACCGCATCGCAGACTGCGCCGGGCTCGAGCGGCACGCACATCGTGGTCAATCCGAATGGCACCAATACCCGGCTGCACACGCAATATTCGCATCGCTATGCCGGCACGCCGTCGAAATTGTTGGCGCCGCGCCTGGAATATAAGGGCGATACATGGGAGGCGGCACTGCGCGGCAGCTACGCCACATCCGAATTCAATTTCCGCGATAACAGCAAGGGCTTCTTCCAGCGTACCGATTCCTGGCTCACCGGGATCGGCTTCACACTCGATCGCCCTTCGGAAGATTCGAACGCCTGGACGCTGGCGCAGACCGCCGGCCGCCCATGGGGCGATCCGACCAGCTTCAATCGCGATGCCGATATCGGCAACAACGTTCGCACTTCGGAATCAAACGCCCGCAACAAAATGTATGGCGGCAATCTCGATCTGAAGAAGAAGCTGGAAGTCGGCGAAATGCCGGTGACGCTGATGGCCGGTTTGAGCGGTCGCTCCAACGATTGGAGCACCAACGAGGGCTCGTTCAAGCAATTCCAATATGTCGGGCCGACGGGCGATCTTTCGCAGATGGCGCCGGAAGCGGTGATTCCGTGGACGCAGAATTACAAGTTCCAGATTAACGGTTTCGATGCCGGCAATATGAATGCGCAGAATTGGCGCGCCGACAGCAATTACGCGCTATACGATATTTATCGCGCGCACCCGGAATATTTCGTCGCGGATACGGTCGGCAACCTCAAGCGCAGGCTCGATAACAACAAGCGGATTCAGGAAACGATCTACGCGGGCTATGTCGAGGCGCAGGCGAAGCTGGGTCGGGCATCGTTCGATCTTGGCTTGCGCTATGAAAAGACCAAAACATCCGCGCTCGTCGCCCAGATCCGCCCGGCGAAAGAGGTAACGGCCGCGGGCCTGTCGCTCAGCACCGTCGAAGGTTTGCTCTATCAATATCATGACGGGCTCTACACCAAGCGGCGCGGGCAATATGACGACTGGTTTCTGAGCGGTGGGGTGAAGTTCGATTTCACCGACAAACTGGTCGGACAGCTCGCCTTCAGCCAGGCGATCCTCCGCCCGGATTACGGCAATCTCGGCGGTGTCGTTTCGGTCGATGACAATAACATGATCGTCACGGTGCCGAATACCGAGCTGAAGCCGGAACATTCGACGAAATATTACGCCAGCCTGCAATATTATCTGGAGCCGTCGGGCATCATCGCTTTGTCTTACTATCGGCTTGCGATGAAGGATATGCAGGTCACCGGCATCACGGTGAACCCGGAGGATGTCGGATACGATCCCAATGACTATGCCGGCTACACGTTCCGCAGCGCGCAGAATGCGCCGGGGACGAGCGTCAATCAGGGCGTGGTGTTCGAATACGACCAGCAGATGACCTTCCTGCCGGGGGCGCTGAAGGGCTTTGGCCTGCGCGGCTCGATTACGCAGCTTTTCACCGATGGCGTGCGGCAGAATATGCCCAAGACCGCCGCGAACTGGGGTGCGCGATATAGCCGTGGTGGGTTCGATATTCAGCTGACCGGCAATGCGCAGTCGAAATACCGCACCAGCGCGCTCAGCAATACGCCGACGACGGCGAATAACGGCATCCTTTATCATGCGCCGCGAACGCTGTGGAATGTCAGCGTCAATTATAAGGTGACGAAAAACTTCGAACTGATGGTGGCGGGGCGCAACATCTTCAACGCGCCCGACGTGATCTATTCGAACATTCCGAGCCGTGTGCAGCAATACAGCATCTACGGATCGATGTGGAACGTCGGGATCAAGGGCACTTTCTGATCCCCCGCTTTTAGCCGGCTGTCGTGGCCGCATCTTTCCCCAGTGCGGTCACGACAGAATGAGGCGCGTTCGTTCGACGAAGGGAAATCATATGGTTGTGCATATCGATCGCCGTAGCCTTGTGCTTGGCGCTGGGCTCGGGCTGGGCGCGCTGGCGCTTCCCCGGAGCGGGCTGGCGCAATTGCTTGGCGCGCAAGGCTTTACCCATAATGTCGCGAGCGGGGAGCCGGGGCCGGATTCGATGCTGCTGTGGACACGCTATGTCCCGAACGCGGGCGAAGGCATCATCCGGCTGGATGCCGAGGTGGCGCTCGATCCCGATTTCGCGAAGGTGGTGGCGCGCGGCACGGTGCGCACAGGCGCTTATCGTGACTGGACGGCCAAGGTGACGATCGACGGATTGAGCCCCGGCACCGTCTATTGGTATCGGTTCGTCGCTCCCGATGGCGGCAAGTCCCCGGCTGGCCGCACCAAAACGCTGCCGCAGGGCAAGGTTTCGCGTTTCGGACTGGCGGTTTTTTCCTGCTCGAACCTGCCAAACGGCTGGTTCAACGCTTATGCCCATGCGGCCGAGCGCAACGATCTCGATCTGTGGCTGCATGTCGGCGACTATTTCTACGAATATGGCGAGCCTTCGCCCCGGCCGGCGGACCTGCTCGCGGGGCGCATCGTCGAGCCGGATCACGAGATCCTCTCGATCGCCGATTACCGTTTGCGTTATGCCTGCTATCGCGCGGACCCCGATCTTCAGCGGTTGCATCAAATGGCACCGATGGTCGCCTTGTGGGACGATCACGAAAGCGCGAACGATAGTTGGGAGGGTGGGGCGCAGAACCATCAGCCCGCGACCGAAGGCGACTGGAACGCCCGCCGCGCCGCCGCGATACAGGTTTATCGCGAGTGGATGCCGGTGTCGGACGAGCCGTGGAAGGCTTATCCGATCGGCGCGCTCGCGACACTCTATCGCACCGAATCCCGGCTGCTCGCGCGAACGAAGCAGGCAGATATCGGCGCCGCGCTCCGCGACGCCAATCCTGATGCCGCGCTGAAAGCCTTTCGCGACGGCGAGTGGCAGGATCCCTCCGCAACCATGCTCGGAACGACACAGGAGAGCTGGCTCGCCCATGCCTTCAAGGCGAATGCACGCACGACGGCGTGGCAACTCGTCGGGATGGGCACGATCATGGGGCGCACGGTGATGCCGCGCGATGCCGCAGGGTGGCTGCGCAGCGGCGCGTCGGAGCGCAAGCTCGCTAGTTTCCGGGACAATATCCGCGCGGCGGCGCTCGGGCTGCCGATGTGGATGGATCGGTGGGACGGCTATCCCGCCGCGCGCGCGCGGCTGCTGCGATCCGCGCAGGCGGCCGATGCCGATCTCGTCATGCTATCGGGCGACAGCCACAATGCCTGGGCATATGCGCTGGAGGAGGGCGGCAAGCCCGCCGGCGTCGAGTTCGCCGGGCAGGCGGTCACCTCGAACGGGATGGAAGGCGAAATGGGCGTCGATCCGGCGGTTGTCGCGCGCGGCTTCGTCGCCGCCAATCCAGAGCTGAAATGGGCCGATACCAGCCGGCGCGGCTATATGATGATCGAAGTCACCCCGTCCCGCGTCACCGGCGACTGGCTGTTCATGCAGACCATCAAATCCCGCACCACCGCATTGGCGGGAACGCATCGGATGTTCGTCGAACGCGGGAGACGCGTTTTCTCGGCATGAGCTTCAAGGCGGGAGGCTGATCGTGCGGCCGGCGCGCCGCGATTTGCGTTCTGGCGCCGCTGAAACCATGATCCGCAAAAGGCCCGGAACGGCAGATGAGGAGAGAAGCCATGTCGACCCGCCATCTTGTCGATCCGGAAGTCGCGGCGCTGCTCGATCTTTGGCCGACCGCAACGCTCACGGCCGACCTGCTCCCGGTGGCACGAGAGCGCGTGATCCCATTGCCGCCGTCCGAAGCGATCGGGGTGACGCTCGAACGCCGCACCGTGCCGGGGGCGGATGGTGCGCCGGGCATCGGCCTTCATATCTATCGTCCGGACGGGGTGGAGGGGCCGCTCCCTGCCATCTATCATATCCATGGCGGCGGCTATGTGCTGGGCGCGGCGAAGGACCTGGAGGGCGTGCACCGCCCGCTGGTCAAGGAACTGGGATGCGTGCTTGTGTCGGTCGACTATCGGCTGGCGCCCGAAACGGTTTTCCCCGGCGCGATCGAGGATTGCTACGCCGGGCTGCGGTGGCTGTTCGCGCACACGGCGGCGCTCGATATCGATCCGGCGCGGGTGGGCGTGATGGGCGAAAGCGCGGGCGGGGGCCTTGCCGCGGCGCTTGCGTTGCTGACGCGTGACCGTGGTGAGTTTTCGCTCGCCTTTCAGCACCTGATCTATCCGATGATTGACGACCGCACGTGCAGCGCCGTCGATCCGCACCCCTATGTCGGCGAGTTCATCTGGCATCGGGCGAACAATCACTTCGGTTGGTCCGCGCTGCTGGGGCATGAGCCGGGGATAGCGGGCGTGTCGCCCTATGCCGCCGCCGCGCGCGCGACCGATCTGGCGGGGCTGCCGCCCGCGTTCATTTCCACCGGCTCGCTCGATCTCTTTCTCGAGGAGGACATCGAATATGCGCGCCGCTTGCTGCGCGCCGGCGTGCCGACGGAATTGCATGTCTTCCCGGGCGGATTCCACGGTTACGATATCGTGCCATCGGCGCGGATCAGCGCGGCGACCCGCAGCGCCAGCCGCGACGCCTTGCACCGGTTTCTTCACGGCTGACGAACAGGGGACAGCGACAAATTCGACGGGAGGTTTTGAGCGCGGCGATCCTCGACATATAAGGCCATTCATATCTGAGATGGCGATTTGGAGAACTTCATGATCTCCGTTGTTCGTACGCTCCTTGTCGCGGTCGCGGCGATATTGATGACCTCGCCCGCGCTGGCGGCCAGCGCCCGGCATGGGGGCCCCGGCGCGGTGACGGCGAGCGCGCGCCTGTCCGGCGCGCCGGCTGGCGCCTCCGCCTATCGCATTCACTATCGCTCATCCGATCCGGCCGGAAAGCCGGTGGTCGTGACCGGCGCGGTGATCGTGCCGTCCGGCCGAGCGCCGGCAGGCGGGCGCAATGTCGTCGTCTGGGCACATGGGGCTTCCGGCGTTGCGGAAAGTTGTGGACTGTCCGACAAGCCCGGTTTCTACGATCAGATCGCCGGCCTGAACGCGTTGCTTGCGGCGGGCTATGTTGTCGCGGCGCCCGATTATCAGGGGCTCGGCAGCGCCGGGCCTCATCCCTTCCTTGTCGGCGTGGCGAGCGCGCACAGCGTCATCGATGCAGTCCGCGCCGCGCGAGCCATGCCGCAGGCCAATGCGGGCCGGCGTTATGCCCTGTTTGGCGAATCCCTCGGCGGTTATTCGGTCCTATGGGCGGCAATCGAGGCGGCGCGTTACGCGCCCGAATTGCAACTGGTCGGCGTCGCAGCCGCTGCCCCGCCGACGGATCTGAAGGCCAATCTCACCGGGGGCACCAACGCCGCCGTGCGCGCATTCCTCACCGCTTATACCGCCAGCAGTTGGGAGAAGGTCTATTCGCTGCCGCTGACCACCGTCGTCAAGCCGGGGACGGCAACGCTGATTCACGCCCTTGCGCGGAATTGCGTCACGCTGGACGGATTCAAGCTCCGGACGAAGATCGGCATGCTGCGGCTCGCGATGCAGCTCAGGAATGTCGATCTCGCGGCATCGCCCCGGTGGAGCGCGCTGATGGAGCGAAACTCGATCGATCCCGCGAAACTGACCGTTCCCATGTTCATTGCCCAGGGTGGCGCAGATGCGATCGTCGCGCCGGGGGTGACCAGGAATTTCGTCGCGGCGTTATGCCGCCGCCGGGCTGTGGTGCAATTCATGTCCATCGACGGCGGCGATCACGTCAGCGTGGGCAAACGCTCCGCCAGCGCCGCAATCCCCTGGATCAATGATCGCTTCGCCGGTCATCAAACCTCGGGCAATTGCGCGCGCTGATTGCGCCAACGCGCCACGCCGACGTTTAATGCGTACGCCACGCCCGTCGTTACTTGCGCGATCGATTGGCGGGAAAGGCCCGTCTCAAGATCCACGATCGCCGCGCCTTGCGGTGAGGCGCCCGTCGTTCGGCTACTAGCCGGTCAGACCGTCGAGCGGGGTTCGAGCTTCGTTGAGGTATATGTCAAATAGACAAGTTCCGCGATGTTTGTTGCCTGATCGCCCACGCGCTCCAGGCTTTTTGCCGAAAGCAGAAGCTGTCCGATTGTCGGAATGACGGAGGAATCGCTCGACATTTTGGTCAGCAACGACATGAATACGCGGTGATATTCCTCGTCTATCTGCTTATCGCCATCATAGACGATCTTGGCTTTTTCTGGGTCTCGCGCGGCGTAAGCATCAAGCGCGCCGACCAGCATGTCATAGGATTTGGCGCCAAGCTCGCTGAGCATCTTTGCCGCGCGACGCTCCGCCGGCGTTTGCACGAGTTGCAGGCGGCGTGCGACGCCCTTCGCATAATCGCCCACCCGCTCCAGATAGCCGGAAACGCGGTGCGCCATCAGCACTTCGCGCAGGTCGTCCGCGAAGGGTGAGCGACGCATGAGCGTTTGCAGGACGCGTTGATCGATTTGCGATTCCAGCGCGTCGATCGCGTGATCGCCCTCGATCACCTGTTGGGCGAGCGCGCTATTGCCCTCGTCCAGCGCGCGCATCGTGTTGACGAGCGCGAATTCGGCCATCCCACCCATTTCGATAACGGCGTTCCGCAACCCGGTAAGCTCGATATCGAACGCCGCGACCGTGTGGCGATCGCCGGTTCCACTGTTATCAACCATCTGTTATCTCACCCAAATCGGCCAGTGACATAATCACGCGTGCGCTTCAGCTTTGGCGCGGCGAAAAATTCCTCGGTCGGGCCGAATTCGATCATTCGCCCGAGAAACATGAAGCCGGTGTGCTGCGCCAAACGCGCCGCCTGATGCAGATTGTGCGTGACGATGACGATCGTGACATTGCCGACCAGCTCGTTCAGCGTGTCTTCCAGCTTCGCCGTGGAAATCGGATCAAGCGCAGACGCGGGTTCGTCGAGCAGCAGCACTTCGGGATCGATCGCCAGCCCGCGCGCGACGCAAAGCCGCTGCTGCTGGCCGCCTGACAGGCCAAGGCCGGATTCGCGCAATTTGTCCTTCACCTCGTCCCATAGTGCCGCGCGGCGCAGCGCGCGTTCGACGATCTCGTCCATCTCCTTGCCGCGAACGCGTTTGTAGAGGCGGACACCGAACGCGATATTTTCGTAGATCGACATCGGAAACGGCGTCGGCTTCTGGAACACCATGCCGATCCGCGCCCGCAACGTGGCGAGGTCCATCTGCTTTTGCGGGATTTCCGTCGCACTGCCGTCACGCGCGCGCAAGCGGGCGAGGCTGGCCTTGTCCGCCAACACTTCCTGCCCATCCAGCGTGATGCGGCCGACCGCATGCTGCCCCGGATAGAGATCGTATATCCGGTTCAATGTGCGCAGCAGCGTCGATTTGCCGCAACCGGACGGCCCGATCAGCGCGGTGATCTTGTTGCGCTCAACGGGAAGGTCGACGCCATAGAGCGCCTGCTTCTTGCCGTAGAAAAAGTCGAGATTCCGGGCCTCTAGGATCAGATTGTCCTGCGGCGGCGGGATGATCGCGCGCTCCAGCGCGGCGGGCGTGTCATGCTCGATCGTGGCCATTTACGATTTCCTGTGAATGATCGCGCGCCCGGCGATGTTGATGGCGAGAACCGATGCCGCGATCAGCAGCGCGCCGGCCCAGGCGAGCCGCTGCCAGTCGTCATAGGCGCTGAGCGCGAACTGAAAGATCGTCGTCGGCAGGCTCGCGATCGGCTGAAACAGATTGGCGCTGAAGAACTGATTGCCGAGCGAGGTGAACAGCAGCGGTGCCGTCTCGCCCGAGATGCGTGCAAACCCCAGCAACACCGCCGTCAGCAACCCGGTCGCGGCGGAGCGCCACACCACCTTGCGCACGACAAAGGCGCGCGTCGCGCCGAGCGCCATGCCGGCTTCGCGCAACGCGGCGGGCTGGAGCAGCAGGATATCCTCCGTCGTGCGCGTCACGATCGGCAGCGCGAGGATCGCCAGCGCGACCGAGCCGGCGAAGGCGGAAAAGTGACCAATCACATGGCGCACCAGCAATTCCGATACGAACAGCCCGATCAGGATGGACGGCGCAGAAAGCAGCACGTCGTTGAGGAAACGCACGACATGCCCCAGCTTCGTGCGGCCGCCATATTCGGATAGCCAGGTGCCGGCGAGCACCCCCACGATCACCGCGAACACCATCGCGAGACCGCACAGGATCACCGAACCGACGATCGCGTTGAGCAGGCCGCCGCGTGATCCGGGTGCTGGCTGCGACATGACGAACAGGTCGCCGTTGATCCCGCCGATGCCCTTGGTGACGAGCGACCAGCCGATCAGCGCCAGCGCGCCCAGCGCGATGATCGCGGTCAGCCAGCACACCGCCACGAAGATCGCGTTGGCGATCAGGCGACGGCGCGCGCGCGGGGAAATGGTGGTCATGGCGCGGTCTCCGATGCGGCTCATCGCGTCGTCCTCGCCAGCAGCATCCGCGCGAGCGCGAGAACGCCGAAGGTGATGAGGAACAGTACGAAGCCCAGCGCCACCAGCGCGGCGCTGTGCATGTCGCTGCTCGCCTCCGCGAATTCGTTGGCGATGGTGGAGGCGATGGTCGAACCGGAATCGAACAGGCTTTTCGGGGCGCCGTGCGAATTGCCGATGATGAACGTCACCGCCATCGTTTCGCCCAGCGCCCGTCCGAGCCCGAGCATGATGACGCCGAGCACGCCGGTGCGGACATAGGGAATGCAGATCCGCCAGGTCACTTCCAGCGGGGTGCAACCGATGCCGAACCCGGCCTCGCGCACCTGCGCGGGCACGGTGAGCAGCAACTCGCGAAACACCGCGGCCATATAGGGCAGGATCATGATCGCGAGGATGATCGAGGCGGTGAAGATGTTCGCGCCGTTCGGCACGCCCTGCGTCAGCGTATCGAGCCACGAACCCGGCGTCACCGATGCGGCGAGCGGCTGTTGCACCGTCTGCGCGAACCACGGCGCGAAAACGAACAGTCCCCACATGCCGTAAACGATCGAGGGAATGCCCGCGAGCAGCTCGACCGCGACCGAGATCGGCCGGGCCAGCGGTTGCGGCGCGAATTCGGTGAGAAACACCGCGACGCCGATCGCCAGCGGCAAGGCGATGGCGAGCGACAGGAAGGAGGTGATGAGCGTGCCGATGATCGGCCCCGCCGCGCCGTAAACGTCGCTGACCGGGTTCCACGTCTCCGCCGTCAGGAAGCCGAACCCGAATTTCGCGAAGGCCGGCCAGCCGCCGATCGCGAGGCTGATCACCACGCCAGCGAGGATCGCGAGCAGCAATGTCGCCGCCGCGAAGCAGAGATAGCGAAAAATGTCTTCAGCCAATCGACCCCGGCCGCCCATCGCGGGATTGCTCATCGCTGTTCCTTGTTTGCGGGGACGGCGCGCCCGCCAGGCCGAGCGGCGCCGTCCCGAAATAGTCGATCGGCTCAGCGCGGCACGTAAACCGGCTTGCCGCCGGCGGTGATGTTGCTCGCCCACTGCTTGCGGATCGCGGCTTTCACCGCGGCCGGCAGCGGCACGAAATCGAGCTTCGCGGCTTCCGCGTCGCCGTTCTTATACGCCCAGTCGAAGAACTTCAGAACAGCCTGACCGTTGGCCGCATTCGTCTGATTGCGGTGCATCAGGATGAAGGTTGCGCCGGTGATCGGCCATGCGGCAGCGCCCGGCTGATCGAGCAACAGCAGGTAATTGCCGGGTGCGCTGGCCCAGCGCGCGCCCGCGGCGGCAGCGGCGAAATTGGCCGCATCGGCCGCGACATATTTCCCGGCCTTATTCTGCACGGCGACATAGGGCAGGTGGTTCTGCTTGGCATAAGCATATTCGACATAGCCGATCGAGCCGGCCGTCTGCTTGACGAAGGCGGTGACGCCATCATTGCCCTTGCCGCCAAGCCCGGTCGGCCATTGCACCGCATCGCTCGCGCCGACCTTCTTTGCCCATTCCGGGTTCTTCATCGACAGATAGGAGGTGAACAGGAACGACGTGCCCGAGCCATCCGAACGATGCACGACCGTGATCGCGGTGGGGGGGATGCGCAATTCGGGGTTCAAATGAACGATCGCCGGATCGTTCCAGCGGCGGATCTTGCCGAGGAAGATGTCGCCCAGCACCTGTCCGGTGAGATGGAGGCGCCCACCACGCAACCCGTTGAAATTGACCACCGGCACCACGCCGCCGACCACTGTCGGAAACTGATAGAGGCCGGCCGCGCTCAATTCGCTCGGCTTGAGCGGCTTGTCGCTCGCGCCGAAATCGACGGTGCTGGCCTGAATCTGCTTGATGCCGCCGCCGGAGCCGATCGCCTGATAGTTGATGCGCTGACCGGCCTGCTGGCTGTAAAGCTCGGCCCAGCGCGCATAGATCGGCGCCGGAAAGGTCGCACCCTGCGCCCGAGATATCGGCGGCGATCGCGGCGCCACCCAACGGCCACGGCCGCCACGCCGATCACGAATTTCCTGAACATATCTGCTCCATGAGAGATCTTGCCGCATGCAAGCGAGCCTGTTTCGCGTTGGAAGCCCCCACGCTTCAATGCATAGGCCGATCTGTGCGCGCGTTCGATGACAGAGTTTGTGACAGTGCCGTTCGTAATCAGAACGGGTAGTAGCGGATGCTGAAGAAGCCCATGTCCTGCTTCGCGGTCGGTGCGCCGCCCTGATTGACGGTGAAGGTATCGCGCCAGGTGCGGCTATATTGAATGCCGAGCTGGACGCGGCCCCACGGACCCTGCAGCGCGCGCTGCCAGAAGCCGGCGGTGATCTGCTTCACCGCTCGGGTCTGCACAGTGCACGGCAGCGGCGAGCCCTCGATCAAACAGCCGGTGCCGTTGAAGTTCGGGTTGCCGAGACCGTAATTGACCCCGTTGACCGTGGACCAATGCGCGTCTTCCCATTCCTCGCCGCCGAACACATAGACATCGAGCATCTTGGTCGGGTGCGCGGTGAGGCCGGCGAGCAGCATATATTCGCGCAGCGGCGTCAACGTGCCATCGGGGTTGTAGGTCACGTCGGCGAGATTGGCGGCGCCATAGCGCCCGATCCCGTCGCCGACGATGCCGCTGAACTGCGCATCGAGCACGCCCGGCACGATCTGCGTGCCGATGCTGCCGCCGGCGCCCCAGCCGCGGACATCGTGGTTCGCGCCGTTCAGCCGCTCGTAGAAATCGCGCACCATGCCGAAGGCTTCGATGTGCAGCGTGCGCCCGGCGAACTTGCCCTCATAGGCAACCTTGCCGATCACGTCGGGGTAGCGGTTGGCCGAAATCGCGTTTTCGGCGATGCCGTTGCCGCCGAAGCCGCTGCCCGCGGGGACGGTGGTGACGAGATCCGGGAAGCCCGAAGGAACGGTGCCGGTGAAGGTCGTCTGCGGATTTTCAAGCGACAGCGCGAACCACCATTTCTTGTCGAAATCCACCGCGACGCGCACCTGCGGCTGGCGCGTGAAGGTGAAGCCGGGGACGTATTGCGCTTCGATCACCGGCGGCGTTACTTCGGCGCGCGGGGTGATACCCTTCGAATTCATCGTGGCGAGCGACCAGTTCTGCCCGAACAGGACGTGCGCGGTGATGTCGCCGCCGCCCAGTTTCTGGTCGATCGTGCCGTAGAGGTTGCGGATACGCGGGCTGTAGGAATTGCTCTGGTTCGAATTGGCCGTGACGCCGGCGGCCTGGAAATCGAACTCGCCATACATGGCGAGATGGGTTTCCTTCGACGCATCGCCCTCTGCCAGCAGCGACAGGCGGCTCTGCCGCGCGGTCATGCGGAATTCGTGCGTGTTGGCGACGTGGCTCTGCAGGAACGGAATGTTGTTGAAGGTCGAGGCGATGTCCGCGCCCTGATTATGGGTGCGGTAGATCGAGGTCATTTCGAGGAAGCCGCCGGGGGTAATCGTGATGCCCTTGAACGGCAGGCGATCCGGCTTCTCCATCTTGGCGACGCGCTTGGAAAGCTCGCCATTTTCCTCGGTGAGCTTGGCGATGGCTTCGCTGTCGGCCGACGCCACGACCGGAGCTGGCGCGGGTTGCGGGGCGGATGCTGCGGCGGAGAGCCGGTTCACCGCCACCGATTGCTCGGCGAGTTGTTGCTTGAGATCCGCAACCTCCGCGCGCAGCTCGGAAATCTCGTTAGTCACCGCGCCAGACTGCGCCGCGACCTTGCCCGTATGATGGGAAGCGCGGCAACGGAGCGCACCGTGTGCATCCCGGTAACGCGAGGCGCAATGATGCGTCGAACCGGATTCAGCCGAAGCGGGCAGCGCGCCTGTCAGCGCGATAACAGAAGCCCCAATAAAGAAAGCCGATCTCACAAGGTGTGCCCTTTGCCACAGTCGTCAACTCCTGCGACGGGCAGATAGGGATATTTAATTTCAGTTTTGTGACACGGAAAGTTAATCTGAAATTGTTTTGTCGTATGGCTGGGGTGTCTGAATGAATTTGTGGTCTCTATCGATAGAATTGCTTGTAATCGTTTGATGTTATGAATTGTGATTTGAAAATGAATTATTCTGAATTAGCGCAAAGTGAAATCCAATAGCTTTTCATTTGCGGAAGTGTGTTCGATTTTTCATTTATAGTTCATCGAAAATCTGAAGGGGGCGGGGAGGCCGCCTGCGGTGTGGCGGGCGATCTCCCAGGCCGATACGGCAAGCGGAGGCGATCGCGCGCCTCCGCTCCCTTTGGCTGTTACAAGGTCAGGCGGCCGCCCAGCGAAAGCACGAATGCATGGGCCTTCTGCAACTCGCCATCGGTCAGGATCGGCGTCTGTGCCGGAGTGCCGACATAGGCCGCCGTCACGCGATCGATCGAGGCATTGGCGAAATCGACGTAATTGGCGCCGGCATCGATCGAGAAACGCTTGCTGACGTTGTAGCTCGCGCCGACGCCATAGTTCCAGCGATCCGAATCCGGCACGCGTGCATCGCGCTCGCCATCCTGTGTCGGGGTGATGGCGCGCTGAACGCCGGCACGTAGCGTGAGCTTGGGCGACACGGCATAGTCCAGGCCGCCGGCGAGGCTCCAGCTGTCGCGATAGTTTTCCGGGATCGCGAGGTTGATCGGCGCGCCCAACTGGATGGCGTCGAACTTGCTCCACGTATAACGGACTGCCTGCGCGTTGAGCGTCAGCGCGGAGGTGGCGCGGAAACGGCCGCCGACGATGATCTGCGCGGGCGTGTAGAACCGCGCGCGCACGTCCGACAGCGTCGTATTGGAAGTCGCCAGCGGGCCGAGCAGGCCGCTGATCGCCAGATCGCCCTTCAGATCGTGCTTGATCGCGGATTTATAGGCGATGCCGACGGTGGCGAAATCATTGTGCATCTGGAGACCGGCGCTCCAGCCAACATTCCAGCCATGGCCCTTTAGGCGCTGTTCGCCGTCGGGAAGCGTGGCGAGGACATTGGGCAAAGCGTTGCTGAGCGTGGCGTCGGTATATTCGACGTTGACCGCACCGCCGACGCGCAGCCAGTCGGTCAGCGCGATGGCTAGCGATGGCTGGACGTCCACGGTGCGCAGGCTGGTCCGGTCCGCCGAATAACGCGCCCAGCTGTTGCTGCTGTAATCCGTGGTGAAGCTATAGGGCGACGTGACGGCGAGGCCGAAGGCGATGCCCTTGCCGAGCGGCATGACGAAGGCGCCGGACGGCAGCACGCCATTGTTGATCGGATTACGCGAAACCGCATCCCCGCCAACCGGGGCGAAGGGCTGTGCCGGGCGCCCGATCAATGTGCCGCGATCCACCACTTCGCCGCGCGGCAGGATCGCCGCCGCGCTCAGCGTAACCTCGGGGCGATCGCTGTCGGCGATCGCGGCCGGGTTCCACCACAGCGACGCCGCGCCGGTATCCGCGACCTCACCGGAAAAAGCCCGCCCCGCTCCCCGCGCCGACTGCTCCTGAAGATAGAACGCCTGCGCATTGGCCTGTCCGACGAGCGCGAAGGTAGAAGCGAACGCGCCGGCGATAATCGATACTTTTAGAGAGGGGGTCATGGGTACTCCTTTTACGATACAGGCTGGTCGATCGCGTCAGTTCACGCGGGTCCAGGTTTGAGTTTTGCACAGCGGCACGAACACACAGCCGCGCACGGTCAACTTGTCTGGGCCGACCAGTGTAACTTTCGCGCCGTACGTCTTCCCATCGTCGGCATTGTAGATGCTGCCGCCGCTCCAGACGCTGCCGGATGCGGTGAAGCCATTGAGAATCAACAGTCCCTTCAGCGGCCGTCCGCGCAGAGATGCGTCCTTGTTGTTGAGATCCTTGAGCGTGGGATCGGTGCGGAGCTTGTCCGAACTCACCAGCCGCCCACAGATCGACGGGCCGCACCGTTGTATCTCGACGATGCCGTTCTTGGTTTCGGTGCGCCAGCGCCCGACGACGGAATCGGGCGACTGCGCGTCGCCACCACTTGCCGCCATCGCGAGTGCCAGCAGGGGCATTACAATCATTGTCGCGACCTCGTTTTACCTTGCCGCCGGACGGTTCGCGCCGCCCGAGCCCCACCCGAACGCATTTCACCCGTGGTTGGGTGCAAAAGAAAAACGGGCAATCGACAACGCGGCGCGGCGGGATACCGTGGGCCGTTCGCGGAGTTACCGATAAGACACTAATCGGACAGGCGATGTCGTGCCCCGGCATGGCCAAAAGAGTGCTTTATCCGCACCATCGGTTAAGCTGTGCGCGCCGAAGCGCGCGGAGACCGGGTGGTCGGCGGGTGAATATGGAGGAGTGAGCGGGAATGAATCTGGCGATCGCGACGGGAACAGCCCTTGAATCCAAGCCGCGCCCGCTGACCGCGTTGTTCGATGCGACGGTGCTCGCTCACCCCGACTGGCCGGCAATCGACTTCATGGGTCGCGTGATCCGTTATGCCGATCTGGCGGAATCGGTGCGCCGGGCGGCGGCCGGCCTGCAGGCGCTGGGGGTAAGGAGCGGCACGCGGGTTGCGTTGTGCATGCCCAATATGCCGCATTATCCGATATTGTTTCTGGCGACACTGCGGCTCGGCGGCGTCGTGGTGAATGTGAACCCGCTCTATGTCGAGCGGGAGCTGCATCACCTGTTGGGCGATTCCGGTGCGGAGATCGTTGCGACCTGCGATCTGACCGATGTGCACGCGCGTATCTCGTCGGTCGCGGCCGATCTCGGCGTGCGCCACGTCATCACCTGCCCGATCGCCGAGGAATTGCCGGCGCTGAAACGCATCGCCTATCGCCTCTTCAAGCGCCGCGATATCGCGCCGAGGCCCAGCGACGCCCGGCACCTTACCTTTCATGAATTGCTGGCGGCCGGGGGAGATGAGTTCACGCCGCCAACAGTTACGCCGGATGCGGTGGCGGTGCTGCAATATACCGGCGGCACCACTGGCCTGCCCAAGGCGGCGATGCTGACCCATGCCAATCTGGTCGCCAATGCCGATGCGATGGTGAGCTATGTCGGCGGCGAGAGCCTGTCGCAGGATCGCGTGATCGGGGCGCTCCCGCTGTTCCATGTCTTTGCGCTGACCACGGTGTTGAGTTTTTCGATCCGCGTCGGCGCGCAGATGATCCTGCTGCCCAGATTCCAGCTGGAGGGGATGCTAAAGACGATCGCGCGCACGCGGCCAACCTTCTTGCCGGCCGTGCCGACGATCTTCGGCGCGGTCGCCAATGTCGCGGAGAAGAGGACCGTCGATCTGTCGGGGGTGCGCGCCTGTATCTCGGGCGGGGCGCCGTTGCCCGCCGAAATTCGCGAGGCGTTCACTCGCTACACCGGCGCGCGGCTGGTGGAGGGCTATGGCCTGTCGGAGGCGTCGCCGATCATCACGTGCAACCCGATCGACGGGGTGGACAAGCCCGGTTCCGCAGGCTTGCCGTTCCCCGGGACGACCATCGAAATCCACGACCTCACCGATCCGGGGAAAATAGTTCCGGAGGGCGAGCGCGGCGAAATCTGCGCACGCGGACCACAGGTGATGGCCGGATATTGGCAGCGCGATGATGAGACGCGCGAGGTGTTCGTCGATGGCGCGCTGCGCACCGGCGACGTGGGTTATCTTGATAACGACGGCTATCTGTTCATCGTCGATCGTATCAAGGACGTCATCATCAGCGGCGGCTACAACGTCTATCCGCGCGTGATCGAGGATGCTTTGTATGAGCATCCGGCGGTTGCCGAAGCGGTGGTGATCGGCGTCGACGATCCCTATCGCGGGCAGGCGGCCAAGGCGTTCGTGACGCTGAAGCCGGGCACGACCCCAACGCCGGCGGAGCTTCGCGCTTTTCTGAGCGACAAGGTCAGCAAGATCGAACTTCCCCGCGAAATCGAAATTCGCGACACATTGCCCAAGACGCTGATCGGGAAGCTCTCGAAGAAGGAACTGGTCGCGGAGAGCAAGCTCCAGCCGGTGACGAAGATCGATGGCGCCGCGTGATGGTCCGTCCGATCCGCTGATGCCCTGCCAGAGGGGTTGCCTATCGTAGAAGCGCGGCCCTTCTGTCCGCGCCGCTGATCGCCCGTTTCGATCGCGACGAGTGGCAGCGTTTCCCGAGACCGGATATTCACCGATTCCTTTGCGCTACCGCTTCATGCGCGTCGGGCCGGTCGCGATCAGCGCGTGCCATTCTCCATTAGCGCCTGTACGCGCAGGCGAGGGAAAACCACCTCGAGCGGCTTGGTATCGGGCAATATGTAGACATATCCCCCCTTCCGCTGGAAAAGTGGGCGCAGGACCTTGTTGTTGAAGGCCAGAGGGACGTTGATGCAGCCGAAGGTGATGCGGTTGTCCTCGGTCGAAGGGGAAAGCATCCGCTGGCGGCGTCGCTCTTTCTTGCTCGCGCCCTTCGGGATCGGGTGGAGCGCCACGGAGGTCGCATAATCGACCCAAAGAACCTTTTCTCCGCCAGTCGATCCGAATTTGGCCAGGAAACGTCCCGCAGGCGTCGTCTTCTCGGCTGGCCCGATCTCGGCGAGATTCTTGCTCCCGATGCCCGGGGTCGCATCGTCGCCAACGGCGACGCCGATCAGGACGGGAACCGCGCCGAGCGAGTTCCCCTTGGCGTCGAACAGGAACAAGGACGCGTTGATCTTGTCGATGATCGCATATGGCAGTGCGTGATTGTCGCCGGACGCGGCGATCCAGCGGGCGACGCGCGCCGCCGCGGCGGACGGCACGATCTTGCTCTCGGCTTGCGGAGCTTCAGTCTGTTTCGATACCGGCGGCGACTTGGAATTATTCTTGGGGGCCGGAGCGATCAGGGCCAGTGCGGCCAGCGCCAGCAAAACATTACTCATCTATTCAGGCGCTCGCCATAAAACGGTCGCCGCACGGGGCGACGACCGATACCAGAATTACAATCCGATCGGCATGTGCCGATCAGATGCGTCAATTGCGCGGGCGCTTTCGCTTTTGCTCCTGCGTCGTCAGGCGCTGATCCAGACCGTCCACCCGGCCGTTGAGCTGATCGAGGCGCTGACCGTTATTCTGGGCCTGTCCGGCCGCGGCCTGCGCTTCCGCCAGTGCCGATTTGGCGGTGCTGTCGGTTTCCTGCATTTTCTGCTCGAGAACACCGACGCGCTGGCTAACGGGCGCGATCTGCTCGCGGACATAGGACTTGGTGGCGCAGCCCCCCAGGGCGACCGCACCAGCCAGAATTACGATCATGGGAGCAAATTTCTTTACAGGCAGCGACATCATGTTTCTTCTAACCGTTAACTAAGCTGAGCATCAGACCCAGCGTACGGGGTCGAAACAATCCGATTATGGCAGGCTGTGCATCCGCTCGGTTCAGTGGAGGAAAGCGGGCGACCAGCCATGCGCTCGCGCCCAACCCGTTTTGCGTCGCTCGCAACGGGGTTATGCGGACGGCGAGCGGATCGCGTCGGGCCGATATTTCAACCGATCACCGCTGCTTAGCGCGCACGGCCGCGCCCGGTGCGAACGGATCCTTCGGTACGATATCGGATCGCTTCTTCTTCCCTCCTTTGGCTCGGGCGCTCGCCCGATGCGCCTCGACACAACGCCGCAGTTCCGCGACGGCAGGGCCGCTGCCCGCGAGGTTCAGCCGCGCGACCGGCACATTGCCGCGGGATATGTGAAGCGCCTTGGATGTCGCGAAATAGGAGGGGAATTTCGCTTCGAAGGCCGTGACGAACCCTTTTTTTCCCGTTCGAGATCATCCCGATCGCGGTATATCCGGTGTAGCCGCCGTTGGAGAGGCGGAAATCCAGGTTCAACCGCTCCTGACGCTTGATCGACCAATTGTCGTTCAGGACCGACAGGTGGTTTGTGCCGTCGGTATCGAGACCGAGGAGCAAAGTGGTGCCGCCGACACCATCATATTGCCTCGTCAGGAAACAGCCGTTGCCATCCTCGCTCGCCGCCACCGTCCAGCCGCCGACATCCCGCGCACGATAGTCCTCGGCGGCGCCGGCCGCGCTTCCGAACAGCCCGGCCGCCAGTATCAGCGAATGGAATGCCATGGGTGGCACAAGCGGGCGTTTCCGTGACTCCCGTTTTGACGGCTCTTGCCTGCTCACCGCACGCTCATCCTGCTTGTCCGACCGGCGTTCGGGCATTTGCTCCGTCCCCGATTGTCGAGGCGCGCCGGCACGCTCGGCAGCCATTGTCTCGCCATCAACCTAGTCATCCCGTGCAACCCTAAATCCCGGCCGCCCGTTTGGCCACGGCCAAGATCGGATTGCGCGAACGATCTTGCGTTCACGCGCGTGGAGGTTGATCCTCGCAATTCCAGCGGGCGATTTCCGGCACGGGAAACACGCAGGCAGGAGGAGAGCGAGATGGATGGAACTGTCCACGGCACCAGAGCCATCGCAATCGTCGGCCCCGCCGGCACAGGCAAGACAAGCCTTGCCGAGGCGATGCTGTTCGCCGCCGGAACCACCGCCCGGTTGGGCGCGGTAGATGCCGGCAGCAGCGTGGGCGACGCCAGCCCCGAAGCGCGGGCGCGGAAAGGTTCTACCGAGCTTAATCTGATGCGCTTCGAATGGATGAAGGAAGGCTATGCGCTGATCGATGCTCCCGGCTCGGCGGGCTTCGTGGCGGATGCGGAGATGGCGCTGGCCGTGGCCGATCTGGCGCTGGTGGTGATCGATCCCGATCCGGCACGGGCGCCGCTGGTCGAACCGACGTTGCGGCGGCTGGAGGCGCTGCGCATCCCGCATGCGATTTTCGTCAACAAGATCGATCAGGCGAGCGGCAGCATCGAGGATCTGCTCGCCGCGCTCCAGCCCATGAGCGCCACGACGCTGGTGGCGCGGCAAATTCCGATCCGGGCGGGCGAACGCGTCGCCGGCTTTGTCGATCTCGCGCTGGAGCGAGCTTATCATTATCAGCCGGGCCGTCGCTCGGAACAGGTGCCGCTGGCGGCCCATCTCCGCAGTGATGAGACTGCGGCGCGCTTCCACATGCTCGAACAACTGGCGGATCATGACGATGCGCTGCTCGAGCAATTGCTGAACGACGAGGCGCCGGGCGCCGCGACCATCTTTGGCGATCTCACGCGTGAGACGGGGGCGGGGCTGATCGTGCCGATCCTGTTCGGCTCGGCGCTCAACGGGTTCGGCATCCGCCGCCTTCTCAAGATGCTGCGCCACGATACGCCTGTCGCGGCGCTGACGGCGGATCGACTGGGTATCGACGGTGCGGCGGCGCAGGTGTTCAAGGTCACGCATGGCAATGCGATCGGGCGCCTCGCGCTCGCGCGGGTGTTCGGTTCGCCGCTTGCCGAGGGGGGCTGAACTGTTAAGCACCGACGGAAATCCGATGCGGATCGGCTCGCTGTTCTCGCTGCAGGGCGCGGCGACCACGAAGATTGACCGTGCCGAGCCGGGCGAGATCGTGGGCATCGCCAAGGCAGAGCTTGTTCAGGCGGGCGACCGCCTTGGTTCGGCCGGGCGCCCGCAAGCCTTTGCGGAAGCGGCGCACCGCCCGCCGGGCAATTGCGCGCTGGCCATCACCGTTACCGATCATAAGGACGAGGTGCGGCTCTCGACAGCGCTCAATCGCCTGGCGGAGGAAGATCCCGGCGTGCGTTGGGGGCTTGATGAGGCGACGCAGGAAACGCTGCTCCATGGGCTCAATCACGAGCATCTCGCGGTGGTTCAGGCGCGCCTGAAACGGCGGTACGGCGTGGCCATATCGGTGCGGCCGCCCGCGATCGCTTATAAGGAAACGATCCGCAAGACCGTGACGAAGCACGGCCGCCACAAGAAGCAATCCGGCGGACATGGCCAGTTCGGCGATGTGATCATCGAGCTGCGCCCGCTCGAGCGTGGCGACGGCTTTCGTTTCGAGGAGCGGATCACCGGGGGGGCGATCCCCCGGCAATGGATTCCGGCCGTCGAACATGGTGTGCGCGACGCGATGATGCGCGGGCCGTTCGGCTTTCCGGTCGTCGACGTCGCGGTCGCGCTGGTCGACGGCTCCTATCATTCCGTCGACAGCTCAGAACTCGCCTTTCGCACCGCCGGGCGGATCGCGATGGCCGAAGCCCTGACGGCGGCCACGCCCTATCTGCTCGAGCCTGTCGCGCATGTAACCATCCGCGCGCCGGGCAGCGCCGTCTCTCGCATCACCTCCGCCGCGACCAGCCGACGCGGGCAGGTGCTGGGGATAGCGCCACTCGAAGGCTGGTCGCGCTGGGACGAGATCGAGCTGCTGCTGCCCGAGGCGGAACTTCCCGGACTGGAGCCTGAGCTGCGATCATTGAGCCAGGGCATGGCGCATCACGAAACGCGCTTCGATCACCTTGCGGAACTCAGCGATAAGCTCGCGAACGCGGTAATCCAGCGGGCATCTAAACCCGCGTGACCCTAGGCAAATTGTGCGCTTCTCGATGTGTTCCGCATTCGGGCGCCATTGAATGTTTTTAGAATCAATGTGTTGTCGTATATTCTTGCACGGAAATGAGCGGGTTTGATCGGTGTGCCGCCCATTTAACCAAGGCAAGGGTGCTCAGGGAAATCAGGGTTCAGGAGAACGCCGCGCTGCCATGGCGATATCGTTCGCGGGAGCATAATATTGTTCTCCGGTCTCGGTGATCGCGATGATGCCGATCGGCGCGACCCTGCGAGGTGATTTTCCGGAGGGGCGCATGACGCCCGCATCAATCTACTGCGCTGAAACGAAACTTGTTTCGAACTGCGCGAGGTCACCCGAGGCGATATCCGAAACCGCGTAGTAAGAGAGGCCGTTTCGAGTCCAGCGGCGCACGGTATAGCCATCCATCTGCATAGAGCCGTGAGGTTCGCGGGGGCCGGTCGGCCACACGAACAGATTGATGGTATGAAGCCGGCGGCGATACACGATCGCCGCGACGGTTCGGTCGCCAATATAGTCGAGCCGACCGCCGACCAGAGGGAAACCCTGCGCGGTCAAGTCGGGCGTCGGTGGCGAAAAGTCGATCTTGCCGTTGAACCATGGTTTTACGACGTGACGATCCGAGGTCTGGATATCGACCAGATGATCGGCGAGCAGCGAGCGGATATGGCTGGAGACAAGTTGCTGCCCGACGTCGGGCTCGGCGGGTGGCGGCGCGGCAAGCATCAGCGCCAGACTTGCGGCGATCGCCACGCCCGCGCCGCTGCTGGCCCAGCCAAGGCGGGCGGGCCATGGATTGGCGCGAGATGAGGGGGGCAAAGCCGCTTCGATCCGTGCCAGCAGACTTTCCGGCGCCCGCGATCGGAGCGCCTCGCCGGTCACGATCCCGCGCACCGCACGCAACTGACTGAGCTCGGCTGCACAATCGGGGCAGGCCGCCATATGCGCCTCGATCGCCGCGACATTCGCCGCATCCAATTCGTCGTCGAGCAGTGCCTGGAGCACCATCTGCCGGTCTGCGCACGCGGTCATGCCTGGCGTTCCTCTTGCGGCGGAGCGTGTATTGGCAACAGCATTGTCGCGAGCATCGCCCGGGCGCGGGCAAGCCGCGACATCACGGTGCCGATCGGCACGTCGGTCAACGCGGCGATCTCGCGATAGGAAAAACCCTCCATTTCGCGCAATATCAGCGTTTCGCGCAGCGGCTCCGGCAGATCGGAAATCACGCCGCGCACGGTATCGATTTCCCGCGTCCGGGCGAGTGCCGTCTCGGGGGTGTCGTTCGCGTCGTCGGCGATATTGGCGACCGCCGCCGCCTCGGCGTCGGATAAGGCGACCTCTGACATCACGAGGCGTTCGCGTCTGACCTGCTCGCCCACCCGGTCGCGCCAGCAATTGCGCAAGATCGCGAAAAGCCACGGGCGCGGCGGCCCGTCACGATAGCTGTCGAAAGACTTGAACGCGCGAAGGAACGTGTCCTGCACGACATCTTCGGCGATGCTCGTGTCGCGCGTCAGATAATGGGCAAAATTATAGGCCGCATCGAGGTGCGGCAACATCAGCTCACGGAAGCGCAATTGCGGATCGGCGGGTCGATGCCCGCCGCTGATCAGCCGAGGCCGAAAGCCGCCGATCACCGCAGTCCGCTCCTCTGGACCAAATCCTATCCTAGCGCGCCGCCACAATTATTTTGCCCGTCATCATCGGATGGAGTGAGCAGAAATAGGCAAATGCGCCTTGCTTGGTGAAAGTGAAGCTGAATGACTGCCCGGAGTCCAGCACCTTTGACCGGAAGCTCTTATCGGTCGCGACCACAGCATGCGGGATATCGTCATCGTTGGTCCAGGTTACCGTTTGACCGACCTTCACGGTCAGCGCCTTTGGCCCGAACGTGAAGTTCGAGATGTGCACCGCCGCGGCCGTGGCGTTCTGCGCCGGCATGGCGATCGCCGGGGCCGCGCCGAGCATTGCGCAGCCGATCGCGAATAGAATGCGATTCATGAAATGAGCCTTTCAGGCGAGCGTGGAGTCGATCACGGCAATGGGATGTTCGCCGCGAACAAAGCTTACGTCGGTGATCCCCAGCACCGCGCGCAGTTCGCCGGGGGGAACGAGCTGCGGTCCCGGAGACGGGGCCGTTCCGGGCGCGGGCTGGGGAAAGGCGGTGGAGCGCGCGGTGTGAAAGGTCATCCTGCCTTCCACCTTCTGCGCGATCTGATGGATGTGGCCGTTGAGAATTGTGACTGACCCGAACCGGCGGAGCAGCGCCAGGGCCTGTTGCGCGTCGCCGGTTCCCCAGCCCCATTCCGCATAGACCGTCCAGAGCGGAATATGCGCGAACACCACGATCGGGGTCGAGTCTGTGTGCGTGGCGAGATCGCGCCTAAGCCACTGCAACTGCGCCGCGCCGAGATTGCCCATGCCGCCGGGTTGAAGGTCCGCGACGTTGACGAGCGCGACAAAATGCACGCCATTGTGATCGAAGCTGAACCAGCCCGCGCCACTGCTGCCCTTGCCGTGACGCGTTAGAAACGCCTTGCCGCCACCTTCATCGACCATGTCGTGTTCGCCCGGCACGAAGAAAGCGGGGATCCCGGTTTCGCGCAGGATCTGGTCGGCGTCGTCGAACTCTTCATCGCGCGATAATTGCGTGATGTCTCCGGTGTGGATGATGAAGTCCGGTTTCGTGGCGAGCGCCTTCACTTTCGCGATAGCTTCGCGATAGGTGGCGCGCGCGTCGGGATTGGCTGGCTTGGAGAAGCCGATATGGCTGTCGCTCAGCTGGAGGAACGTGAAGCTGGCCGTGCCGGCTGCGGAGAGCGGCGCAGCGAGTGCGGCATCGACTATCGCGCTCGATGCCACCCCGCCGCTCAGCGCCCATAACGCGCCGGTCCCGGCCCAGGCCATACACTTCAACGCTTCGCGGCGGTCCGTCGGAAAATCGTGGCTCATTGTCCGCTCCACAGGAGTTCTGACAACAAGACTGGCGGCGGAAGCGATTTATTCCCCGGCTGTCGAAATTGGCGCCGGCGCCTCGGTCCCCGTCCTCTTCGATCGGGCGCTCAGCCCGGCTGACGCGTGGAGATCGTCGCCGGCCTCACAGACGGCTTCCAGAGTCCATTCGCGGCGATTGCCCGTTCGACAACGCCCGTCGTGAGAGCGCCTTTCTCACCTCAGCAAGCGGTTCGTCCTTTGCGAATAGGGCGTGCGGGCCTTTGCCGGCCAACAACTGGTCCGGCACGATTCCCGTCGATCGCGATGGTCCTTCCTATCCCACCTTATGGCTTTGCGCAGTAAACCACTGACAGACTCTTTGTCAGGGGCGGGCGCGGATCCCTCCCGGTTCAGCGATCCAGTTCGACGAGTTCGTACCAGGTCTGCATATAGCCACCCACACCACCCTGCACGAAGATCGCATCGTCATCGGCGGTTACCCAAAGGTCATAATGCGGGTGAGACACGCCACCCATGCCGGGCCCTTCATCATCGACAAAGCGGAAGTGGCGACAGTCGAACGTCCCCGCCGCGACCGTAACCCTTTCTTCGCCGACATATTCCAGCCCGATCTCCACCTCCGCGATCATCGGCGGGGGTGGCGCCGCGATGATCGGGGGAGGGGAGAAATACCCGAATTCGGCGGCGATGCGGGCCACGCGACGGATCCATGCAGCGGGTCGTATAGCCGTCGCCAGCGATGGGATGGGTGCCGAAACCGTCGATCGCGCCGGTATAGGACATCTTCTGCGACAGCCGCCCGATTGAAGGGCCAAAGCTCTCGCACTCGATGAGCCCACCGCCGCCTCCGGGGGTATGATGGAACCAGCCCGAGCCCATATAACGGTCCCCAACCGTCAGGTGGACATGAAGATCCTGTGGGCGCCCCTGACCATCGAGCGCATAGACGATATCGCGCAGCACGGTCGGCGATGGCTCCTCGATCTCGCAGCGCGCTCGGAAAATGGTGCTTCCATCGCCGTGATGGGTGAAGCTGAACCACTCGGAACCCCGTGCCTGATCAAGCATTTCCGGCTTTTTGGAGGTGTAGCGGATTCGTCCGTTGATCGTGCGATGCTGCATCATCAGCTATCCCGCAGCCGTGCGCTCAGCTCAGCCATCGACGGTTCGGGCGCCGCTTGCATCGCTTCCATTTCCTGCTGGAATCCTCGCATGATCCTCGCGACATATTCCTTCGACATCACGGCGCGTTCGTAAGCCGCGTCACCGCTCGGCTGAAATGCCTCGATATCGGCGCGGCTGATCGTTCCCTTGCTTTCAAGCAGGCGTTCCACGGTGTCGAGCCGTTCCCGCAGCACGGCCACCTCGCCCGCCAGAGCGAGAAGGATCGACAATGTCCGCTCGGCCGTGAAATCCTGAAGAGTGTCGGGGCGCCGCCCCTTGGCGCGCGTGCCGGCGCGGGCGATCCAGTCGATGCTTTCGTTGCTCATGCTTCGGGTTTCCAGGCTCCATAGGCGTTCCAGGCGGCGGCGCGGCCGTGATCCTCCTCGGCGCCGTCGGCGGATTGCGGGAAGATGGTGCGATCGACCACCGCGAGCACGCGGGCGGTGAACTGCCTGTCGCGCGGCAGGCCTGCGTTTTCCATCACCTGCTTCAGATCGAGCGCGTGCATCGCTGACCAGAACGGCTCGTTGTTGTTGAACGCATCCCAGTCCCGGATGAACTGCTCGTAAAGCGGCATTTCGTCGCTGTATTGCGGCTGTTCGAGGTGGAACATCAGGCCGCCCGGCGCGAGCACACGCGCGCATTCGTCGACGATCCGGGGGAGGGCGGTGCCGGACAATTCGTGCAGATACATCGTCGTCTGCACCCAGTCGAAATGACCGTCGGCAAAACGGCTCATGTCCTCCGCATTCATCTGCATGAAGGTGATGTTCTTCGCGCCGAGCGCCTGCGCGCGGGCATGGCCATAGCGCAGCACGGCGGCGGCCGTGTCGATCGCAATCACTTCGGCATCGGGGAAGGCAAGCGCCAGGGGCACGATATTGTGGCCAACGGTGCAGCCAAGATCGAGGATGCGGCGAGGGCTCCAGCCCGGACGTTCCTTCTTGATCCACTCCACCAGCGCCTGCCCGCCGCCGTCAGACAGCGCGCCGAGGCCGCCACCGGTGGTGGCGAACAGGCCGCTATCGTAATTGGCGCCGGCGGACATGTCGCCGGGGCGCTCCTCCCCGTGATAGCTGCCCGGCATGCAATGGATGTCGGCGACGTTCATATAGTGCGGCAGCGGCAGCTCGGGATCGAGTTGCAGCGTCGCGCGACCTTCGTTGAACTGGCGCACCTTGGCGGTCAGCTCGTCCAGCTGGCGCAGCGTGATCGAGCGCCCGTTCTGCTGGCGCATCTCCATCGAATTGCGCTTGAGCGCTGACCAATAGCGGTGCCACGGGTCTTCGTTCATCGCGTCGCGGATTTCGAAGCGATCCTGCGGATCTCGCCCGTGTTCCGCGCGAAACGCAGGCAGCGCGCGCGTATCGTAAGCGATCTTGTTGCCCGGCCCGACGGTGCCCGACAGATATTTGTTGAACGCGGTGAGGAAGTTGTAGCGCGCGGCCTCGTCGTGCGACGGCGTGGGAAACACCGCGTGTTGCGAGACAGCCGTATAGGGTGGGGGTACGTCCTGTTTCATATCACTCCCTCCTTCGAAAGGCGCGCGATCACCTGTTCCTGCACACGCAGGAAATGATCGCGATCGGGGGTCTGGATATCGCCATCGGCGATAAGGCTGTTGGCGGGCTGCGGCGATGGGCCGCCATAAATGGGCGCGAACAGCTCGAGACGCTGACGAGACAGGAAGTTGCTCATCCCCGGCTTGCGTCGCTGCGCCCGCAGCGCCTCGATATCAAGATCAGCAAAGGCGGTGAATGTCTCGCCTGGGCTCGCTTCCGCCAGTGGGCGCCCCTTATAATCGATGACGATCGAATTGCCGTCGGCGGAGGCCTGCGGCATCGCGGTTCCCTCGATCCCCGCCGTGTTGGCTGACACCACATAGGCAATGTTCTCGAACGCGCGCGCGCGTTTGGCGATCTGTTTCGGCGTTGCGAGTGGCGAGCCGATTTCCGACGAGGAATGGACGAATACCTCAGCGCCGCGCAGGGCATGTGCGCGCGCGATTTCGGGGTAGAGAATTTCCTCCGACGCGATCGCGGCCAGATTGCCGATTTCGGTCCGGGCCACCGGGAAAACGCCGTCCAGCCCATAGATGTCGAGATATTTCGACCAGACATCGTGCGGGGTGGGGGCGAACATCGAGTTGAGCCGGCGATAGCGCAGCACCACGTCGCCCGATGGCCCCACAACGAAGCTGGTCTGGAAATAGAGATCGGGGAAGTGCGGATCGCGCTCATAGGCATTGCCCGCCAGGAACAGGTTTTGCGCTTCCGCGATTTTGCCGAGCGCGTCATATTCCGGCCCGTTCATGTCGAGCGCGGCTTTCTCCGCGAAATCCGGCACCGAAATGCGCCCCGGATAGCTGGTCAGGAAATATTCGGGGAGCACCGCGAGCCGCACGGGGGTTCCGCCATATTGCTCGATGAACACCGATGAAGCGCGCAGCTTGATCCCGATCTCCGCGATCATTGCCAGCATCTGCGCCTGCGCGGTGGCGCGATCAGGCAGGCGCTCCACGGAGCGCGCGGCGATTTGCAGCGCGAGCGCGGCATAGGGTTTGATTGTGGTCATCGCGTCACAGCCCCAAACAACCTGGATTCATCAAATAACGGGGATCAACGGCGTGCTTCACCGCTTTTAGCACGGCCCAGGCCCGTGGGTCGCTGGCTTCGTGCAGCGGATAGGTGCGGGCGATCTGCAAATGGGTCGCGTCGAGTTCGGCGAAAATCCGCACGATTTCGCTGCGCAGCCGATCGACGAGCGCGCGCGATGCGGTGTTGGGCGGGAAGCGGTTGAGCTTGGCCAGATGGTCTGGCTCCAGTGAGCGGCAGTGGATATCCTCCAGCGCGTCCGGCCAGAAGAAAACCGGTTCGATCAGGCAGGTCGAGCGGCTGACGGCAGCGAGCATCGCGCCGGCGGCGACCCCGTTGCTTTCCATCTCCGCCTGATTTTCCGCGAACAGCGCCTGAATGCGGTTCCATCCTTCGACCAGCCGGCTGTGCGGCAGGAAGCCGTGCACCGGCACCCAGCGTTCGCCGTCAGGGCCGACCATGGAATTGACCGGCGGAAACGGATTGGCGCGCAGAATCTTGGGGATCGTGTTCTCGATCGCTTTTCCGGCGTGTTTCTGCGCGATCGCCTCGATCGCCTTCATGTCGGCGTCAACCGCGCTCTGATAGCGGCCTTCGCAAATCAGGTGGAGCGAGAAGGGTACGTCGTCGAGGAACGAGCGGCCGGCCGCGACCACCTTGGCGCCTTCCTTCAATGCCTTCAGCACCGATCCTTGCGCCTTCATCATGTTGACCAGCGATTTGGCATCCTTGGTCAGGCTTTCGCGCTTCATGCGCTGTGATTGCAGATAGGGGTCGAAGCCGAAGCTTTCCGACGCAAGCCCTTCGCGTGCGATCTCGCTCATCGCGCCGAAAAAGGCGTCCGCGTCGGGGAAGGAGAACGAGCCGTAAGCAAAGGCGGTGCCTTCGCGCACCAGCTTTAGCGTTATGGTCGCCTTGACGCCCAGCGCACCGCAATCCGCCGCGAAGAGGCCGGTGATATCCGGCCCGAATGGGCGGAAGAAGTTGCTGCCGGTGGAAACGATCGAACCGTCGGCCAGAACGACCGCGAAACTGAGCGCGGCATCGACGACGGTACCACCAGACGCGCCCCAGAACACGCCGTTCTGGCTCATGCCGCCGCCCACCGTCGCATTGATACCCGACAAGGTGCCCCACGCCAGCGTGCGCAATCCCATCGGCTTCAGTGTACGGTACAGCTTGTCCCAGGTGCACCCGGCCTCCACCGTGACGGTCATGTCTTCTTCGTTGATGTCGAGCACCCGGTTCATCGATCCGGTGTCGATCAACAGCGCCCCGGCCTCACTCGCCAGATAACCGCTGGTATAGCTCATGCCGCCGCCACGCGGGACGATCGCGACGCCTGCATTGGTCGCGGCCGCTATGCCGCGCGCGAGCATGGCGGTATCCGTCGGGCGAAACACCGCGAGCGGAACAGGGCCGTTGCTGAACACGTCCTGCGAATAATAGCGCAATTCCGTCGTGTCGGTGATCAATGCGTCCGCGCCGACCGCGGCGGAGATCGCTGTAAGAGGGGTGTCTTTGGTCAACGCGTCAACCGCCATGTCAATTTCCTGAAGCAAGTGGCTTTGGCGCCGGATAGCGACCGAGCATGAGCAGCAGCGCGCCGCCGATCGCGAACAAGGCCATCGCGAGGGCGAGGATCAGGTCGTAGCTGCCGGTGCGATCGCGAACCAGGCCGTAGATGATGGGGGAAATGGCCGAACCGACCGCGAAGGGAATGTAGAGCACGCCGTAGATGCGGCCATAATGCGCCATGCCGAAATATTTCGCGGCGAGGTAGGCGATGATGTCGGACTCGGTGCCGGCGGCAAAGCCGAGCAGGAAGCCGCCGATGATTACGTGGCTGAGCGCGGCCTGGGTGCCCATCAGAAGCCAGCACGCAACGGCCGGGAGCAGCAGCGCGGGAAAGGCAACGCCGGGGGCCCACAGCCGATCGAACAGGAAGCCGACCAGCAGGCGCCCGACCAGAATGCCCAGCGCGACAACACCGAGCACGCTCGCCGCGACTTCCGGGGAAAAGCCATGCAGCCCGACGATCTGCGCGATATGGATGTGTGCGCCGCCATAAGCGAAGGCGGTAATCAGGATCGAGGCGAACAGAATCCAGAAGCGATAGCCTGATGCAGCCTCTTTCAGCGTGTCGCCGAGAACCGCCCCGCTCGCATCCGCTATCCCCTCGGGGCGCTCTTCCGGCCGCGGTTCGTGAAACCAGAGGTAGCCGAGCGGTAAGGCAATCATAAGCGGCAATAATGCGACGATCGGGAAGGCCAGCCGCCAGTCGCCAAGGGTGATCGCCCGTTGCGCGATCTGTGGCACGATCATCGCCGCCAGGCTGGTGCCAAGCAACATGATCCCGAGCGCAAGTCCACGGTGGCGATTGAACCACATGCTGATGGCCCGGCTCCAGGTAACCGGTGTCGATCCGATGCCGATCGCGCCCAATATGCCCCAGAAAAGGAGGTAGCCGATCTTCGACGAAGGCAGGAAATAGAAGGACGCGAAGACCAGCGCGAACAGGACGAGCGATGTCAGCGCCACCGGGCGCACACCGAAACGATCCGACAATGCGCCGAAAACGGGCGCCAACAGCGCGGCGATGATGCCGAAAACGGTGATGCCGGCGCTGGTGGCGGCGAAATCCCAATGAAATTCGCGGCTGATCGGCCCCATCACCAATGGCAGCACGTTGAAGGGCAGAGGCGAGGCGCCGCAAGCCACCCCGATCAATGCCGCCGCGAGCGGCTTGGCACCCAGCCGGAATTCCGAACGCCCACCCGCGCCTGTCATATTTGAATGCATTCCTTGCGCCATGTCGTTGTCATTTCGAACTCCCCGAAACCTGCGAATCGATGACGGGGAACGGCGCGCCAGCACCGTCCCCCGATCCTGTATCGCTTAGAATTTGTATCGCATGCGCGCGATCCACGTCCGGGGAGGATCGAGATAGCGCGTGTTGACGAGCGATGTATTGGCCGCGATCTCGTTCAAGCAGTTGGTACAGGATACCGACAATTGCCACTTCTTCTCCGGGCCGTTCAGGGCGAGGCCGGCGTTTACGAACCAGACAGCCGGCGCAAATGAGCCCGTCAGGATCTCTCCTGAATAGGGATTTGCCGGATAGGTGCCGTTCGTGCCGGTCACGGAGCCGGAGTAGATCGTATAATTGGCGGCGTTGGTTTCCTGGCTGGCACGATAGCTCGCGTTGACCGAAGGGGTCAGCGACATGCCGTTGCTGCCGAGCGGCAGTTCATAATTCCCGCCGAATGCCAGGGTCCATTTCGGCGTTCTCGCGGGGTCGGCGATCTGCCCGGTCGGCGTTATGATGCCGGCGCCGCACGATGCGGTCGTGCCGGTGCCGCCGGGAACGTTTCCGGCAGCCAAAAGCGCCAGACATGCCTTTTGCTGGGCGTTGACGGACTGGATGCCATATTCGTCATAATCCGGCGCGTTGCGATTGATGTCGAACTTCGCGTCCTGATAGCCGGCGTTGACGTAGAGGTTGAGGCCGTTGACCGGAACGAAGGTGAACTCCGCTTCGATGCCCTTGTTCGTCATGTCGGCGAAGTTGCGCGTGATGAACGTTGCCGAGCCATTGGGGGCGACCAGCGCCGACGGCGTCTGGAGATCCTTCACGTCGAGGTAGAAGAACGTCAGGTTTGCGCGAACGCGGTGATTGAACCATTCCGATTTGACGCCCGCTTCATAGCTCCAGACCTTTTCGGGGCCGAAGGGAAGGAACGCCGAAGGCGTGGTCGCGCGCGCATTCCACCCTCCCGATTTGAAGCCGCGGGTCGCCGAGGCGAACAGCAGCACATCGTCCGTGGCGTTATAGTTGATCGCAAAACGCGGGGTCCACATCTTGGCGCTCTGCCGATGCGGAATGGCGAGACCGGACGGCCCGACCAGATTCGCGGTATCCAGACAGGTCGCCTCGATCGAGCCGTCGTTGCAGCTTGCGCGATTGTCTTGCACGCCGAGTGTTTTTATCTCGTCGGTGAAGCGGAGGCCCGCCGTCAGCTTGAGCCTGGATGTCAGGTTGAGATCGGCCTGCGCATAGCCGGCCAGTGCTTCGGTCCGGTTGCGCAATGTCCGATCGGCCAGAACCAGCGTGGTTGCCTGCGAGAGCGTGAACAGATCGGCGAAATCGGTGCGATTGTTCTCGACGAGGTAAAAGACGCCGGCAACGTAATCTACAAGATGATTGGCCACGCTGCCGTTGATCTTCAATTCCTGGCTGAACTGATTGTGCACGCCGTCGTTCAAGATGGTGAATCCGCCGCGCGTATAGCCCATCACCGGCGGGATTGGGTTCGCTAGCGACGGCCCGCTGCGCCCGTCATAGAAATCCAGCGCATATTGCTGCGCCTGAGTGACGAAGCCAGTGATCAGGGCGAGTTTGGTATCGTCATTGAGGTCGAACGACAGGTTGGAAGAGATCAGGTTCGTCGCGGTATAATTCCCCAGCAGGAAATTCTTCTTCCGGCCGCTGATCGGCAGCGACGCAAAGGGAGAGTCCGCCGAACTTTTGCCCACCGGAATGCCGGTCGTCGCATAACGTCCGTCGCATTCGGTCGGGTTGGCGGGATTGCACGCGAAGTTCAGGATGTTCTCGCCGTTCGCGACGATATGGGCATAAGAGGCGTTCCAATGCGCCCAAGGCGCCAGTTCGCCACGAATGCCGAGGCGCACGCCCCAGCCGTCATCATCATTGAGGCGCTGATGGGTGGTGACGTCCTTGGTGTAGCCGTCATCTTCCTGCCAATAGCCGCTCAATTTGATGGCCAGAGTATCGGCGAGTGGAATATCGACGGAGCCGCGCGCTACCTTCTTGTTGTAGCTGCCGTAGCCGAGTTCCGCGAATCCGCCGAATTCCTTGCCCGGCTCCTTCAGGATGACGTTGACCGCGCCGCCGGTGGTGTTGCGGCCGAACAGAGTCCCCTGCGGCCCACGCAGAACCTCCACGCGCTCCACATCGAACAGATTGATGTTGTTGGCGTTTTGGCGGCTGAGATAAATGTCGTCGACATAGGTGCCGACCGGCGGATCAAAGGTCGGGATCGTTTCCGTATTGCCGAGCCCGCGCAGATAGAAAGCGTTGGCCGAGCCCACGCCGGTATTGTTCATCGACACCAGATTCGGAACGAAGCGACCCAGCTCCAGCGTGTTCGACACGCCCTGGCTGCGCAACTGATCGGCGGAAAAGGCGGAAACCGCGATCGGCACTTTCTGGAGGCTCTCCGAACGGCGCTGCGCGGTGACCACGATATCCTGAACGCCATTGTTGGCGGGCTGGTCGGCTGACGCGTCGCTGGCTGATGCAGCCGCGGCAGCGTCTGTCGTTTGGGCATTTAGCGGTGTGGCGAAAAGTAGCGCGGGCAAGGCCGCCGTGGTGGCAAGCAGAAGTCGCTTCATCTCATTCTCCCTTGGGTCCGAAACCGGCGGTTCCGCCTGCGGTTCATTTTCTGATTTGTCCGGACAAATTTTCATGTAACCTAGGGCCTGTCAAGCGGCCTCACGGTCCCGTTGGAGAATTTCGGATGACAATCGCTGGTCTCGCTTACCCAAGCCTCGTCTATTTCCACATGCTGTTGTTCGTTTTCTGGCTGGGGGGCGACGTCGGCGTTTTCCTCGCCGGTCAGCATTTTCGTAAGCGCCAGATCTACACGCTCGATCAGCGAATCGCGCTGCTGAAGCTGCTCGTGCTGATCGATATGACGCCTCGCACCGCCTGGGCGCTGATGGTGCCGGTTTCGCTTTCCGTGGTGGCGATGGGTGGCTTCTGGGATGTGCCGGCGGTCATTCTGGCGGGCGCCTGGGTGGCCGGCCTGATCTGGATTTGGCTGGTATGGGATGCCCATTTTCATGACATGACGCCGCGCGCCGCGCGCAACCGCCGAATCGAGTTCTGGCTGAAGAATGCGATCACCGTCGGTTATCTGGGGCTGGGCGTCACTTCGCTCGCGACCGGGGCGCCGCTCGGTCCGAAATGGCTTGCGACCAAGGCGCTGTTGTTCGGTCTGATTTTTGTCGCCGCCATCATGATCGATGTCGCCTTCAAGCCGGTTGGTCCGCAGCTCGGGCGCCTGTTGCAGGAAGGGTCCAGCGACGAAACCGAAGTGCCGTTGCGCCGCACGATGGATCGCACGCGCGTCTGGGTGTTCATCGTTTACGCGTTGCTGGTCGCCACTTCCTACCTCGGCACCGTGAAGCCTTTCTGACGCGAAAGCGCGGGTTGGCGCTTTTGCGCTTGACTTATAAGTTGTCCGGACAAATTCTATGACCATCAACCGGGGGTTTCATAAGTGAGTAAGGGCATTGGCCTTTCTTCGATGTTGTTCGTGCCTGGCGCGAAGCCTGAGCGCTTCGCCAAGGCGCTCGCGAGCGACGCGGATGTGGTGTGCATCGATCTTGAGGATTCGGTGGCGGCTTCCGGAAAGGGCGCGGCCCGAGCCGCCGCGATCGCTTCCATTGCCGAAGGCGATCCGCGCCTGATCCTGCGCATCAATGGAATGATGACGCGTGCTGGTCTTGAGGATCTGCTCGCGCTCGCAGACGCTGCGCGGTTGCCCGAATTGCTCTTCGTGCCGATGGTCGAGAGCGCTGCGGAGATTGCGATCGTCATTTCCGTTCTTGGGGATCGCGCGCCCGGTATCGTGCCGCTGATCGAAACCGTGAAGGGGCTCGATGCGGCGCGTGAGATCGCGACCGCGCCGGGTGTTGTCGCGATGATGTTCGGCGGGGGGGATTTCGCTGCGGAGCTTGGCGTGATGCTCGCGTGGGAGCCGTTGCGCACCGCGCGCAGTCTCTTCGTCATGGCGTGCGCGTCTGCGGGCGTTCCCGCGATCGACGTGCCGTTCGTCGCGCTGGACGACGAAGGCGGGCTGCACGCCGAAGCGGCAGCGGCGAAGTCTCTGGGCTTCGCCGGAAAGGCCGCAATTCACCCGGCGCAGATCCCCGCGATCAACGCCGCGTTTCGCTCATCCCCTGCGGAAATCGCGGAAGCCGAGGCGGCGCAGGCTGCGTTCGACGCCGCCGGCGGTGCCGCAGTTCGTTTCAATGGCCGCATGCTCGAGGCACCGATCATGCGGCGTTATCAAAGGATATTGGCTATGCGGAGCAAGCAAGATGCGTGAGGGTGTCATTGAAGTTTCGCCGGGAAGGTTCCGTGAAAATTTCGGACGCTCCTACGAAGATTTCGTCGTCGGACATATTTACGAGCATCGTCCTGGTCGCACTATCACCGATGCGGACAATGTGTGGTTCACGTTGCTGACGATGAACACGCACCCGGCGCATTTCGATTATGAATTCGCCAAGAAGACGGAGTTCGGAAAGCCGCTGGTGTGCTCGCCGCTGACCGTGGCGTTGATGGTCGGCATGAGCGTGTCCGATATCAGCCAGAAGGCGGTCGCCAACCTCGGCTGGGACAATATCAAGATGACCCATCCGATGTTCCCCGGCGACACGCTTTATGCCGAAAGCGAAGTGATCGAGAAGCGCGAGTCCGGTTCTCGGCCCGAACAGGGCATCGTCACCGTCAAGACCATTGGCAAAAATCAGGACGGCAAGATCGTCTGCACCTTCAACCGCACCATGCTGATCTGGAAGCGCGGCTTCGGTCCGGTTGACGATTGAGTAGGAACGACATGTCGGAACATATCCAGCGGCATATTGATGCCGATGACGAAGCCGCGCTGCTTGAGACGATCGATCGCTGGATCGAACGCGACGTTCGCCCGGTCGTCATGCACCACGATCATAATGACATCTGGCCTGCCGAACTCGTCGCGCAGATGACGGAAATGGGGCTGTTCGGCGCAACCATCGGCCAGGAATATGGCGGTCTTGGCTTGCCGGCGACGACCTATGCCAAGATCATCACCCGCATATCATCCTATTGGATGGCCATCACCGGGATCGTCAATTCGCACCTGATCATGGCGGCGGCGGTCGAGCGTTTCGGCACCGAGACGCAGAAGCAGACATGGCTGCCGAAATTCGCGAGCGGCGAGATCCGCGGCGGCCTGGCGTTGACCGAGCCGGATGCCGGGACCGATCTTCAGGGTATCCGCACCACGGCGGTCCGCGATGGCGACGATTATGTCATCAACGGCACCAAGACCTGGATATCAAATGGTATCAAGGGCAGCTGTTTCGCGCTGCTGGTGAAGACCGATCCGGCGGCCGAGCCCCGTTACAAGGGCATGAGCTTCTTCATCGCCCCGAAGGGGGAGGGGTTTGCCGTCGGCAAGAAGTTCGACAAGCTCGGTTACAAGGGCATCGACAGCGCCGAGCTGGTTTTCGACAACTATCGTATTCCGGCTGAAAATCTGATCGGCGGGGTCGAGGGGGACGGCTTCTTCCAGGCAACTGGCGGGCTTGAGCTTGGCCGGATCAATGTCGCCGCGCGCGGGGTCGGGCTTGCCCAGGGCTCGCTTCGCCTGGCGACCGAATATGCGCAGATCCGCAAAACGATGGGCAAGCCGATCGCTCAGCATCAGGCTATCCAGCTCAAGCTGGGCGAGATGGTGACACGGGCCGAGGCCGCGCGCTTGCTCGTATCGCAGGCGGCTGCGGCATATGATCGTGGCGAACGCTGCGACATGGAAGCCGGCATGGCGAAGTTCTTCGCTTCCGAGGCTGCGGTGCGCAACTCCGAGGAAGCGATGCGTATCTTCGGCGGATATAGCTATTCCAAGGAATATGAGATCGAGCGTTATTATCGTGACGCCCTGCTGATGTGCATCGGCGAGGGTACTAACGAGATGCAGCGGATGATCATCGCCAAGCAGTGGCTGAAGAGGAATCCGGCGTGACGGTCAAACTTCCACTGGCCGGCTTCAGGATTCTTTCCGCCGAACAATATGGCGCGGGGCCTTATGGCACGATGTTCCTGGCCCAGATGGGTGCGGAGGTTATCAAGATCGAGCCGCCCCGCATCGGTGATACCGCGCGCGCGGTCGGCCCGCATTTTCTGCGCACGGGTGAGAGCCTGTATTTTCAGAGTTTCAATCTCAACAAGCGCTCGCTGACGCTCGATCTCAACACGCCGGAGGGGAAAGATGTGCTCCGCCGGCTGGCGGCGTCCAGTGACGCGATGGTCAACAATCTGCGCGGAGACCTGCCCGAGCGGATCGGATTGACCTACGCACATTTGAAGGATGCCAATCCGGCGTTGGTCTGCGCGCATTTGTCCGCTTACGGTCGGGACAACGAGCGGACGCGGTGGCCCGGCTATGATTATCTGATGCAGGCGGAAGCGGGCTGGCTGTCTCTCACCGGCTCCCCTGATGCGCCGCCGACACGTGCCGGCCTGTCGCTGGTCGATTTCATCACGGGCACGATCATGACGATCGGGCTGCTGGGGGCGCTGCTCGATGCGAAGCGTTCGGGGCAGGGCCGCGATGTCGATGTCGATCTTTTGTCGGCGGCGATTCATCAGACCAGTTATCCGGCGGTCTGGTATCTCAATGAAGGTGATGTGACGCAGCGGGTCGAACGTTCGGCTCATCCCTCGGTAACGCCCAGCCAGATGTTCCGCGCGGCCGACGGCTGGGTGTTCGTGATGGCACAATTGCCCAAATTCTGGGATGCGCTCGTCAAACTGATCGGCCGGCCCGAACTGGCTGGTGACCCGCGGTTTGTCACGCCCGCCGATCGTCTTGCCAATCGCGGCGCTCTGACCACCATTCTGGATAGCGTGTTCGAACAAAAACCAGTTTCGCACTGGGTGGACTTGCTCGCTGGCCATATCCCGGTTTCGCCGGTCTATGGTCTCGATCAGGCGCTGGACAATCCGCATCTCGAAACGACCAGAATGATCGACACCGTATCGCATCCCGATCGGGAGCAGTTGCGCGTGCTGGCTAGCCCGATCCGTTTTGATGGCGAGCGATTGCCAAATCGTGCCGCGCCGCTGCTGGGTGCGGATACCGATCAGATTTTGGCGGAAGCGGGATTCGATGCGATCGAGATCACATCGCTCAAGGAAAAAGGCGTGATTTGAGGGATGGGTAAGCTTGGCGGGATAAAAGTAGTAGATCTGTCGCAGTTCCTGCCGGGGCCGATGCTCACGCTGATGATGGCGGATCATGGGGCGGAGGTGATCAAGATCGAGCCGCCGAGCGGCGATCCGGCGCGCGAGCAGGCGCCGTTCGAGCAAGGGCAATCGATCTGGTTCCGCAATCTCAATCGCGGCAAGCGCAGCGTGATGCTCGATCTCAAGAGCGACGCCGGGCGCGAAACCTTGTGGTCCCTGATCGATGCCGCGGATGTCTTCGTCGAATCTTTTCGTCCCGGCGCAGTCAACCGTCTTGGCTTCGGCTACGAGGCGGTCGCGGCGCGCAATCCGCGCATCGTCTATTGTTCGATTTCCGCTTTCGGGCAGACCGGGGCGCTGGCTCATCATGCCGCGCATGACATGGCGGTGCAGGCCGCCGCTGGCTTCCTGTCGGTTAATGACGGGCCGGATGGGATGCCGGTCGTGCCCGGTGTCCCATCCGCCGACATGGCTGCGGGGCTGACCGGGCTATCGGCCGTGCTGATGGCCTTGATCGGTCGCGAGAAGAGCGGTCGCGGCGACTATGTCGATATCGCCATGTTCGATGCGATGTTGCCGTGGTGCGCGCATATCGCGGGCGAGGCGATCGGTGGGGGCGCTTCACCGCAATCGCGCAGCCAGCGCTCGTTGGGCGGGGCTGCCTTTTACAACGTCTATGAAACGGCGGACGGCAAACACGTCGTGCTCGGCGGGCGCGAGCTGAAGTTCGTCGCCAATTTGCTCAATGCGCTGGGCCGGCCCGATCTCGCGCCGCTCGGCGCGCTGCCCGCGGGCGATGCGCAGGCGCCTTTGGTTGCGTTCCTGCGGGAGACTTTCCGCACGCGTACGCGCGAACAATGGGTGGCGTGGTTCGCGGACAAGGACGTCGCGTTCGCGCCTGTACTAGATTTCCAGGAAGCATTTGCTGCGCAGCATGTCGCCGAGCGCGGGCTGGTCATGCTGGCGGATGGCGCGCATCAGATCGCGCCCACCATCCGTTTTGCGAGCGAAGGGACATGGATGCCGCGATCGGCGCCAGAACTCGGCGCCGATGCGTGATCCCTTACCTGTCGGCGTCGATATGCATCGTGTAGGCGAAGCGGTCGCCGGGATGATAGCTGGCCGAAATCTCGAAAATTCGGTCGGTGCTATCAAGATAGCAGCGCAATATCCTGAGGCAGGGGCTGCGGCGCGCGATCCCCAATTCCTCGGCAATCGAGGCGTTGGCGGGCACCGCCTGAATATCTTGCGTCACGCTGGCGATTTTAATTCCGCCCAGCCGTTCGATCTGCCGAAAGATGGTGTCTTCGTTCGGCTCTATCTGCTCGGCCACGGCTTCGAGGTCCGGATGGATGTAGGCGTCCGTCAGCGCGATCGGGCCGGCTTGCCCCTGGTGCATGCGCAACCCGTGAAAATGATGCCAGCGCCCGCCAACGACCTCTCCGATATGCGTCGCGAGCTTCTTCGGCAGCACCTTCGTTCCCATGGAGGTGAAAACGTAGCGGCTGTCGCGCGCATATTGCAGAATCTCGCCCACGTTCGACAGCGGCTGGTGCAGCGCGCCGCCGCGCGCGGACGCGGGGCGGATAACCGTACCGGAACCGCGCCGGCGCTGGATCAGCCCTTCGGCCTGCAGCGAGCGAAGCGCCTCGCGCACCGTAAAACGACTGACCCCATAACGCGCGCACAGCACGCTTTCGGTGGGGAATTGCGCGGGGTCAGGAAAATCGCCGCGCAATATTCCTGCACGCAAATCCTCGGCAAGTTCCTGATAGCGCGGCTTCTTGCCGCCGTTTGTCTTAACCAGTTGGGAAATCGCCGACAAAACCTCGCTCTCCTTTCATCCGGCCATGCCGTGGATTTGTTACAATGAATGCAGAGCATCATAGCCTGACCGAGCGCATTGCACAGCATCTACGGCGCTCGACAGAAAATATTGTGCGCGAAAAGGCGCGCCTTCATTTGCTCGACTGGCTCGGTTGCGTCGCGGGCGCGAGGCGCTCCGCGATGGGGCAATTGCAGGCCACGCACACGGGCGCGATGCCGGTCGATCGCGCGGCGTGGCTGGGCAATGTTCTGGAGATGGATGATGTCCATCGCGCGGGAATCTTGCATCCCGGCCCGGTGGTGTGGCCGTCCGCGCTCGGTGTGGGCGGGGATTCGATCGAGGATGCGCTGGAAGCCGCAATACGCGGCTATGAGGCGATGATCGCCATCGGCGCGATGTTTGACGGCAGGCATTATGCGTTCTGGCACAACACGGCGACGGCAGGGGCGTTCGGCGCCGCCGCCGCCGCTGCATACCGGCTGGGGGCAAGCGAGCAGGCGATGGTTTCCGCGCTGGGGCTGGCGGGATCGGTAACCGGCGGCCTGTGGCAAATGCGGCATGAGCCGGTGATGGCCAAGCAATGGCATCTGGCCCATGCGATGGCGACAGGACAACGCGCGGCGGAGGCCGCGGTGCGCGGCGTGACCGGGCCACGGCTCGTTCTGGAGGGGCCGCAAGGGCTGTTTGCCGCGACGTGTGAAAAGCCACACCCGCTGGTGCTGGGTGACGGTTGGCGGCTCGACGAGGTGAGCTTCAAGCCATGGGGTGCTTGTCGCCATGCCCATCCCGCGATTGATGCCGCGCTTGAGCTGAAGGCGCGCGGTGCGCTCGACGGGGCGGTTACTGTCGCCACATATCGAGATGCGTTGGTGTTCTGCGATCGCCCCGATCTGGCCAGCGTGATCGACGCGAAATTTTCGTTGCAACATGCGGTGGCGATCGTGATGGCGCGCGGTGAACCGCGCCTCGCCGATTTCGAACCGGATGCGATCGCCGCGCTGGCATCGACGCGGGCGCGGATACGCGTGATCGAGGAAGCGTCGTTCACGGCTGCCTATCCGGCCCATTTCGGCGCAAGGGTGACAACCGACCATGGCGAGGTGCTGTTGCACGATACGCGCGGTGATCCAGAGCGCCCGCTCCTCCAAGCCGGGGTTATCGATAAGGCGCGCGCGCTGATGGCATGGGGTGGCGTCGATCCGGGCGAGGCCGACGAAGCGATCCAGATCGCACGCACGGGTGATCGTGTGTCCGATATCGTGCGGATGCTGGAGCGCTGGCTGTGAGCGCGACAAGCCGGATCATCGATTTCGCCCGCGCGCGACATTGCCTGCCGCCGGCGGTTCGCGATGCCGCGATCCATCTGCTTGGGGACACGTTGGCGACCGGCGCTGCGGGATCGACGGCGCCGGGTGGCGATGGCGTGCTCGCGGCGGCACGCAACTGGGGTAACGGGGAGGATAGCCGCGTCATCGCGCGTGGCGTGCGCCTGCCCGCGGCGGGTGCGGCATTCGTCAACGCGTTCCAGATCCATTGTCTGGAATGGGATGCGGTGCACGAACCGGCGGTGGTCCATGCCCTGTCGACGGTTACGGCTTCGGTGCTGGCCGCGATCGATCGGCGCGGCGGATGTGATCCGGAGGACGCGCTGGCCGCGCTCGCGGTCGGCGTGGATATCGCCAGCGGGCTCGGGATCGCGGCGCGAACGCCGCTCAGCTTTTTCAGGCCGGCCACGGCGGGATGCATCGGCTCCGCGCTGGCGGTGGCCAGGATCGACGGCATCGAGCGTTTCGATGACGTGCTCGGCCTCGCTTATTCGCAGTGCGCGGGCACGATGCAGGCGCATGTCGAAGGATCGATCGCGCTGCCGTTGCAGATTGCGGGTGCCGCGCGCGCCGCGATCGCCGCCGTCGATCTCGTCAAGGCCGGGCTGACTGGCCCGCACGACGTGCTGGAGGGGCCGTTCGGCTATTTCCGGCTGTTCGATGAGGGCGATCCGGCGGCCTATGCCGAAACGCTGGGCAATGTGTGGCGGATCAGCGAAGTGAGCGTGAAGCCCTTCCCCTCGGGGCGCGCGAGCCATGCCGTGCTTGCTGCGCTCGACGCGCTGCTTCGCGAAGGTGCGATCGATGCCGGGTCCGTCGCCAGGATCGAGGCATTCGTGCCACCGTTGATCCAGCGACTGGTGGGGCGCCCGTTGCGGCCGGACATGACGCCCGCTTATGCGCGCCTCTGCTTGCCGTTGCTCGTCGCCTTGATGCTGACCGATCGACGCATCGATCCGCGACGCTTCACGACCGGAACCTTCGCCGATCCGGCGATCATGGCGCTGGCCGAGCGCCTGGTCATCACGCTTGACGGCAATGACGATCCCAACGCGCTGTCGCCGCAACGGCTGGTGATAACGCGCCGCGATGGCGAGGTGATAGAGCGGCATATTCCGCACACGCTCGGCCATCCGCACGCGGCGATGAGCCCCGCCCAAACCATGACCAAGCGCGAACTCGCGCGAGAGCTTGCCGCCGGCGAGCCCGATCCGCGCCTGTTCGCAGACCCGCTTTCCTATTTCACACGTCCGGAGCCACTATGACTTTCCCGACCTATTTCGAATCCTTCGATGCCAAGCAGATGCTGCGGGATTATCCGGTGGGGGACGAATTTGTCCGGCGCTATACCGCGATGAGCCGCGACGAGCTGCATGCGTTGCAGAACGAGCGTTTCCTCAAGCTGATGATGCGTGGCTGGCAAATCCCGTTCTATCAGCGGCTGTGGGGTAACATCGGCGTCGAGGCAGGGGATATCCGCAGCCTCGAAGACATCGTGAAGCTCCCGGTTTACGACAAGACCGACCTGATGGCCTCGATCGCGGACCATCCCCCTTATGGCGATTTCGGCGGGCTGGGCGGCCCTGATCGCGCGCCGGTGATCTTTCATACGACCTCGGGGACGACGGGGCGGCCGCAGGCACTGCTGTTCGGCCCGAAAGGGCGCGAGATCACCAATCTGTTGGTGGGGCGCATGTATCGCTGGCAGGGCGTCGGCCCGGAAAATGTCGTCCAGTCGGTCTATGGCCACGGCATGATCAACGGCGGCCATTATATCCGCGAGGCCGTGACGCATTTCACCAATTCGATCTTTCTGTCGGCGGGGACGGGGATCGAGACGCGATCGCTCAACCAGGTCGGGTTGATGGCGGATTTCAATGTTTCGGTGCTGGTCGGCTTCATCGATTATATCCGCAAGCTGGCCGAGGTCGCCGAGGCGGAAGGGCTGCTCGACAAGATCGATATCAAGATGATCTGCGGGCATTTGGGTACGGAGGACCGTTCCAGCGTCGAAAAGGCATGGGGCGGGGCGAAGGCCTTTGACTGGTACGGCGTCGGCGACACCGGCTCGATCGCGGGCGAAGGGCCGGAACGCGACGGGCTCTATGTCTGGGAGGATGCGCAATATCTGGAGTTGCTGGATGTCGATACGGGCAAGGCCGTCGGCGCTGGCGACACGGGCGACATGGTGGTCACCTGCCTGTTCAAGGATGATATCGCACCGTGCATCCGTTTCAATACGCACGACATTACCCACGAACTGACCGGCGCGAACCAGACGGGCATGGCGTTCAAACGGATCGCGGGGTTCAAGGGGCGTAGCGACAATATGGTCAAGCTGCGCGGCATCAACGTCTTTCCCCATGCGATTGGAGCGCTGATCGAGAATCGCGCGGATTTGACCGGCGAATATGTCTGCAATGTCACTCGCGATGCTGCGGGCCGCGATGATATGCGGGTGACGATAGAAAGCCGTGGCGGCACCGATGCGGCGCAGCTTGCCGCGATGCTGCGTCAGGGGCTGGGCGTCGAGGTGTCGGTGGCGCTGGCAGAGATCGGGGGCACCGCTGCGGCGACCCAGATCGACGTGCGGCAGAAGCCGATCCGCCTGATCGACGAGCGCAAATTGTGATGGAAGCGCATCGGCTCGATATCGCGGGGCTCCGCGCGGGCTATGTCGCGGGCGAAACCACGCCGGTGGCGGTGGCCGAGCATTATCTGGCGCGGATCAAGCGCCACGATCCGGCCCTCCGCTCCTATATCGAGGTCGATCATGCCGGGGCGCTCGCCGCCGCGCGGGAGAGCGATCGCCGGTTCGCTTCGGGTGACGCCCGCGCGCTGGAGGGCGTGCCGATCGCGGTCAAAGCGAATATCGCGGTCAGCGGGCTGGAATGGAATGCCGGCATGGCGTTGCGTCGCGGCATTATCGCGACCGACGATGCCGAAGCCGTGCGGCGACTGCGCGCGGCGGGCGCGATCATTCTCGGCACGCTCAACATGCATGAAGCGGCGCTGGGTGCAACTACCGACAACCCGTGGTTTGGCCGCGCGATCAATCCTCACCGTGCCGGCTATACGCCCGGCGGCTCATCCGGCGGCAGCGGTGCCGCCGTTGCGGCGGGGCTATGCGCGGCGGCGCTTGGAACGGACACGCTGGGATCGGTTCGCATCCCGGCGGCGTATAACGGTGTCTATGGCATCAAGCCGACGCGCGGCGCGATTTCCGATACCGGCCTCGTGCCTCTCAGCGAATGGCTAGACAGCATCGGTCCGATCGCGCGCTCGCTGGACGATCTGGCGGTGCTGCTGTCGGTGTTGTCCGATGTGACGGAGGCCGCCCCGGCTCCCGATCGCCTGGTCGTGCTGGCGAATTTCGATGATATCGCCTGTGAAGCGGAAGTGCTGGCGGCGTATCGTCGGGCGCTTGATCTAATGAGCGACATGCCGGGCACCACGCTCGCGCTCGAGGATGGAGCGGCCGATATCCGTTTCGCCGGCTTTGTCGTCGCGGCGCGGGAATTGATCGGTCATCTGGGCAACGCGCGAACGGAAGCGGCCGAGCAACTCTCGGGCGAATTGCGCTTCATGCTCGATTATGCGGATGGCCTCGCCGCGGAAGAAGTGGCGAGGGCGGATGCGATAATCGCGCGCACGCGCGCCGCTGTCCGAGGCGCGCTCGCTGATCGCAGCGTGCTGCTGATGCCAGCCGCGCCGCAGGCCGCCTTCGCGCATGGCGCGCGGCCGCCCGTAACCCAGGCCGCCTTCACCGCTTTTGCCAATATCGCCGGGCTGCCGGCGATCAGCATTCCCGCCGGTGTGAACGAAAACGGTCTCCCCGTCGCGGTGCAGCTGGTGGGGGCCGAGAATAGCGACGCGGCGCTGATCGCGCTCGCGCGACGGCTCGATGCCGGTCTTGCCGGCCATGTGCCGTCTCCCTTGATGTGAACGAGAAAAAGGAAAGCGCCAGATGCGGATCATCGTGTTGTTCAACCTGAAGCCGGGAGTCGATCCGGCGGCCTATGAAAACTGGGCGCGGACCACCGACATTCCGGGCGTCAACGCGCTCGGCTCGGTTATCGATTTCCGGGTTCATCGCGCCACCGGCGTTCTGGGGAGCGATGCCCCGTCGCCTTACGCCTATTTCGAGGTGATCGACATCGCCGACATGGAAGCTTTCGGCGCGGATGCGGCAAGCGAAGCGGTGCAGAAAGTCGCCGCCGAATTCCAGCAATTCGCGGACAACCCGCAATTCGTTCTGACCGAGACGCTGTGATGCGCCGTTTCGAGGGCAAGACGATCGTCGTTACCGGATCGGGGCGCGACAAGGGGCTCGGTCAGGCGATCCTGCAACGCTTCGCCGACGAGGGCGCGAATTGCGTGGTCTCCGATCTCGGCAAGCCCGCGGAGCATATGGGCGCCGGCGATATCGGCACCACCGACGGGATGGAGGCGGTGGCCGAAGAACTGCGCGGGCGCGGAGCGAAGGTCGCGGTGATCCCCTGCGACGTGCGATCGGAGGATAGTTGCGCGGCGCTGGCGGCGGGCGCGGTCGCGGCTTTCGGCGGGCTGGATATCTGGGTCAACAACGCGGGTATCGGCTATATCATGAAGCCGCTGCTCGAAACCTCGTCGAGCGAGTGGGAAGCGGTGATCGGCGTCAATCTCTCAGGCGCGTTCTACGGCAGCAAGGCGGCGGCCCGGGCGATGATCGCGCGCGGCATGGGCGGCCGCATCATCAACATCGCCAGTCAGGCCGCCAAGTCGGGCTTCCCGCACATGGCCCCTTACACCAGCTCGAAGCACGGTATGGTCGGCCTCACGCGATCCAATGCGATCGAGCTTGGGCAATATGGCATCACCGTCAACGCGGTGTGCCCGAACCACGTCACTACCGGCCTCGGCGCGCGACAGAACGAGTATTTCTCGAAGCTGCTCGGGTTCCCGGATGTCGAGGCTTACGTCGAGAATATGAAACGCAAAAACCCGATGGGGCGCCCCGGAATGGGCAGCGACACCGCCGCCGCCTGTGCATGGCTGGCGTCGGACGACGCGGTTTACGTAACCGGCGAGGCGCTCAACGTCTCGGGCGGGGAGGAGATGCATTGATGATCGAGGAACGGATCGACTGGCCGGATGGCGCCAAGCTGGCGCTGTCGATCGTCGTCAACGTCGAAGAAGGTTCGGAAATGACCGTGGCGCGCGGCGATCGCGGCATGGAGCCGGTCGACGAACTCGGCATCCATATCAAATCGCCGATCCGCAATTACGGCAATGAATCCAACTATCTTTACGGGATCAAGGCCGGTGCGCCGCGCATCGTGAAGCTTTTGCGGGATTATGGCATCAAGGCGAGCTGGACGGTCGCCGCGCTCAGCCTTGAGAACCATCCGGAAATCGCGCGCGCGATCGCCGATCTGGGGCACGAACCGGTCAGCCACGGCTGGCGCTGGGTTCACCAGTTCAAGATGACCGAGGATCAGGAACGCGAATTCATCCGCAAGGCGGTCAGCTCGATCGAAAAGACGGTCGGCGTGCGGCCCTATGGCTGGCTCAGCCGTTATTTTCACACCGACAATACGCGGCGCCTGCTGATCGAAGAGGGTTTCGCCTATCACATGGATGATTATTCCGGCGACGTGCCCTTCTGGGATAAGGTGACGGTCCCGCAAAAGCCGATTGCGATCGTGCCCTATCAGCTCGATTCCAATGACATGAAAATGTGGACCGATCCGGCGATGACGCCGACGCAGTGGCTGGAATATGCCAAGAATTGTTTCGATCAGCTCTATCGCGAGGGTGAGGCGGGCAATCCCAAGATGATGTCGCTGGGCCTCCACCTGCGCATCATCGGGCGGCCGGGGCGGATCTGGGCGCTGGAGGAATTCCTGCGGCACGTTTGCGCGAAGAAGGATGTGTGGATCACCACGCGCCACGCGATCGCGCAGCATCTCGCCAAGGTCGATCCCGCATGAGCCTGCGTCTGGAGCGCAACGGTGCGGTCGCGCATCTGCTGATCGATCGCGCGGAAAAGCGCAACGCTTTCACCCAGGCGATGTGGGAGGCGCTGCCTGAGCTGCTGGCCCAGGCGCTGGCGGACGATGCCGTCAAGGTCATTCTCTTGCGCTCCGCGGCCCCGGGCCCGTTCTGTGCGGGGGCGGATATCGCGGAGTTTGGCGCAGGGGCACGCGATCCCGAACGGCGCGCGCGGAATCAGGAGGCGATCCGCCGCGCGCAGCATGAACTGGCGCGCGCCGAAAAGCCGGTGATCGCGGCGATCGATGGCGATTGCGTCGGCGGGGGGTGTGGGCTGGCGATTGCGTGCGACATGCGCGTCGTGTCGCCGCGCGCGCGAATTGGGATTACCCCGGCCAAGCTCGGCCTTGTCTATTCGCTGCACGACACGAAGCTGCTGGTCGATCTGGTCGGACCGGCGCAGGCGAAGCGTATCCTGTTCACCGCGCAATTGCTTCCGGCGGATGAGGCGTTGCGGATCGGCCTGGTAGAGATGCTGGACGATGATCCCGTGGCGGCGGCGGGTGCGCTTGCCGGGACGATTGCATCGGCCTCGACGCACAGCGTCCGCAACACCAAGAAGATCGTGCGTCGTATCCTTGATGGGCAAGCCGACGACGATGCCGAGACGACGGCGTTGTTCGGCGCGGCATTCCTCGGCGATGATTTCAACGAGGGCGTCACGGCATTTCTCGAAAAGCGCACGGCGATATTCAAATGAGCGGATATCTGCGGCACGGACGCATTGTCGGCGGGGTGATATCCACGCCGGATCTCGATGGCGCGCTCGCCGATTATCATGGCCGGCTGGGATTGCGCGTGGTGGAGCAGGGGGTGCTCGCCTCCGATCTCGCGGCGAGCTGGGGCTGTTCCGGCAGTGCCGGCGCGCGCTTTGCGACATTGCAGCCGGAAAGCGGGGCGCATTGTTTCATCCGGCTCGTCGAGGCTGCGCTACCGGCCGATTTCAGGCCGACGCGGACTTATGGCTGGGCCGCCTATGAGCTTACCGTGCAGGATGTGTTCGGCTGGCCGGATCGGCTACAGGGAAGCGGGTTCGATATCGTCGGCCCACCCAAGGCTCTGGAAGGGTTGCCCTATTTCATCCCGATGCAGGTGACCGGACGTGGCCGCGAGATGATCTATCTCAATGAGGTGGCGGAGGATACGCCGACCTCCGATCTGCCCAAAGCGAACTCGCTGACCGATCATATCTTCATCGTGATCCTCGCCACGCCCGATCGCGAGGCGAGCCTGAAATGGTTCGAACAAGCGCTGAAGCTGGAAACATCGTCGAGCTACACTTTGGCCTATTCGATGATCAACAACGCCTTCGGCCTTGGCGCGGACTATCGCACCACGATCACCATGGTGCAGCACGGGCGTCTGCCGATCATCGAGGTTGATGATTATCCGGCGGAGGCGACAATTCGTCAGGGGGATCCGAACACGCTGCCACCGGGCAATGCGCTGGTGACGCTGGCGATCGACGATCTGGATGCCGTGAGCGCCACCTTCATCGCACCGCCCAAGCGCCGCGATGGCCCGCTTTATGGCGGCCGTCGCGCCGCGACCGTTCGTGGCGTGGCCGGGGAATTGATCGAGTTGCTGGAAATCTAGGCGGCTCGCCGTTCCCGAGCGGGGCGAGAACGGCGATATACCATCAGGGCAATAATATCGTGGACCCGGTGGTCTTGCGTCCTTCGAGATCGCGATGGGCCTGCGCGACGTCTTCCAGGCCGTAACGCTGGCCGATCGTGATCTTCACGCTGCCACTGCGCAGCATCTCCCATAGCCGCGTCACGCCGGCAGCGCGTTCGGCCGGGTCGGCGTAATAATGATAGAGCATCGGGCGACTGTTATAGAGCGAGCCCTTCATCGCCAGCACGCCCAGATTGATGCCGCCGACCGGCGCGTCCGCATTGCCGTAGTTCACGATCAGCCCGCGTATGCCACAGCTGTCGAGCGACGATTCCCACGTTGACATGCCCACGCCGTCGAAAACGACGCGCACGCCCTTGCCGTTGGTCAGCTCACGCACGCGCGCGGCGGTATCTTCGCGCTGGTAGAAGACGATATGATCGGCGCCGGCCGCGCGGGCCTGCTCGGCCTTTTCCTCGGTGCTGACGGTGCCGATCACGGTCGCGCCTGTCGCCTTCAGCCACTGTACCAGGATCAGCCCGACCCCGCCTGCGGCGGCATGCACCAGCACGGGCCAGCCCTGCTGAACCTTGGCGCAGCGTTCGACCAGAAACTCCACCGTGCACCCCTTCAGCAGGGCGGCGGCGGCGGTTTCGTCGTCGATGTCATCGGGCAGGGCGAACAACGATGTCGCCGCGATGTTGCGATGGGTGGCGTAGGCGCCGCGCTCGGGTCCGAAATAGCCGACGCGCTGCCCCGCAACGAAATCGGTTACACTTCCACCAACCGCCTCCACAACCCCCACCCCTTCCACGCCAAGTTCGGCAGGAAATTCAACCGGATAGATGCCGCGGCGGTGGTAGGTGTCGATGAAGTTCAGGCCGAGTGCCGTATGCCGGATGCGTACCTCGTGGGCGGCTGGCGTCGCAAGATCCACGTCATGAAAGACGATGACCTCAGGACCGCCATTGCTATCGATCCGAGCGAAACGTGCCATGTCGTCGTTCCTTTACCAGGCCTTGCCGCCAACCCAGTCGCCGGCTGCTGCGCTGAGTGCGCGGATCTCGATATCAGACCAGATATCAGCCTTGTAATATGGATCGTTCTCCAGCAGCGCACGCGCCTCTGCCGCGCTGTCTGCTTTGACGACCAGCAGCGAGCCCGTGAAATTCCCCTCTTCGTCGCGCATCGGTCCGGCGACCGCCAACCTGTCCAGCCCCGCCTCGATATGTGCAAGATGCTCCTTCAGCTTTTCCATACGGGTAGCGGTGGCGCCCGGCTTGTCATGAGTAATGATGGCGTAGAGCTTGGTCATTGCGGGTGTCCTTTGGCTGGATAGGAGTGGCGAATGTCGTGCAAATCAGGCGGAGATATCCGGGGCTTCGATCAGGACCACCTGACAAGTGGCGATTCCCTGCCGCAATGCGCGAAGCGCCGTATATTCGGACGAATTCCAGAACGAGAGCGCGGCTTCTCTGTCATCCCATTCGGAAATGACGATCGAACCGCCATTTCCGAACTCACCCTCAAGCACCTGGGCGCCTGGCGCGCGCATCCGATAGCGGCCGCCGAACCTTTCGACGAGCGCGGCCGCCGCCGGTGCATAGCCGGCCATGAAGGCATCGCGATCGGAAACGGTCGCGGTCACAATAAGATAGGCGGCCATCGCAGACTACTCCGGAGTTGATCGGAACAAGTATGGGCCGCGACCTTTCGGCGCGGCCCATATTTCGCATTTACGTAGTCATCTCGATCAGAACGCCTTGGAAACCGTCAGGCCGTATTCCGGCTTGAGCGCGGGCGTGATGCCGAAGCCGCGCGCATAGTCCCCGGTCGGCGTACGCGGCGCGGCAAAGTCGATATACCGCAATATGCCAGATGGCGTCTTGTCGTTCAGGATGTTCTTGCCGAACACCGTGATACGCAGCCCGTTGTTGTCGAATACACCGAGTTGCAGGTTCAGCTTGGTCGAATTGCCGCTTTCGGCCAGATTCATGACCTGATCGAAGTAGCTGCTGCGATAAATCACGTCGGCGCCGGCAAACAGTGACCAATTGTTGCGGATCGTGTTCTGGAAACGCAACCCGACCGAGCCGGAATGTTTTGAAACGAGCGGCGGCCGATTGCCCGCGACCGACGCGGCGGCGCGGCATCCCGGCAGGTCGAGATTAACCGACGATCCGGTCTTGCACGCCACGCCGAGCAGTTCGAGCGCGCGCTCCGGCTCCACGCCTTCGCGGATCTTTGCGTCGAGGAAAGTGTAGTTGAACTGGAGCTTCAGCGCATTGCCGACGACCGGAAGTTGGCCATCAAGCTCGATGCCGCGTATTCTGGTGCGCCCGATGTTGACGCTATAAGAATCGACAATGTTATTCGCGACATAGGTATTGGTGAGAACCTGATTTTTGTAATTTTGCGAGAATACCGCGAAATTTACATAGTCGAAACCGAAGCGCGATGTCTTGATGCCGATCTCATAGTTGATCAGCTGCTCTTCCTTGTAGGTCTGGCTGGGTGCGCTGACTTTGTTGAAACCGCCCGGCGAATTGCCTTCGGAATATTGAGCGTAGAACGAGAGGCCCGGCTGAGCCTTCCAGTTGACCGTGAAGCGCGGCAGTGTGGCCTTGAACGTCGCGTTGCGGCTGGCCGCTACACCGACGATCTGGCTCGGGGTGGGGAGGGTGACCGTCGCCAGATAAGTCGGGCTGAACACGTCGCCCACGCGATAGGTGGGGGTGACACTGCGGACCTGATCGATCTGGTGGCGTAGTTCCGCGCCGGCCGTCAGGTTCGGGAGGATATCGAAATCGACGCTGCCGAAATAGGCTGTGTTGAGCACCCGCGACGTGTCGTCGAGCAGTTCCGGGCCGACCTCGTTGAGTTCAAGATATTGCGTGAGCCCGCGCTGCGTGTCGACGCTATGGAAAATGCCCAAACGCCAGCGAATGCGATCCGTTGCCGGCGAGGTGATGCGCCCCTCATAGGTCTGCGTTACGCGACGCGTGCCGGTGGTCGTTTCGAAGCTGGACTTGCTGCAGTCCTGATTGGGGAGCGCGTAATAGGATTTACCGCACAGCGCTGCCGGCAGGAAGAAATAGGGCTGCGCCCCATACGTCTGGTCGGCCCCGACAACGTCGGTCTGTCGGCTAAAGCCGGCCTGAAACGATGCCTCATATCCGGAGCCGCCGATGTCATATGACATGTTGCCCAGGAAACGGTCGGCGTTGCGATATAGGCCCGGCCGCAGCAGCTTGTTGGTGCTGAGCGCGAAGCTTTCGATCGGGCGGACGACGCCGCAATAATAGGGACGGGTGGTGAGGTAGCAGTTGTTGGCGCTCGCAGGCTGCAGGCCGATGGCGAAGGCGCCATCGTCGTCGGTCTGATGCAGCCAGCGCACCCACCCGCTAAGGCCCGGTGCGGGATCGAGATACAGGGCCGCCGTATATTGCCGCGAGCTCTGATCCCCCAATCGTGTGCCGGGAACGGCGTGATTGACCCATTGGCCATCGGTGTCGAATATCTTGACGCCGGCTTCGAACCCGACGCCCGGAATGATCGGACCGGAAAGCGATATGCCGGCCTCACGGCGATTGTAGCTGCCGATAGTGGCGGTGGCCCGGCCCGCGAATTCCTGACCCGGACGCTTCAGGACGACGTTGATGGCGCCGCTAAGCGTGCCGCGACCGAACACTGCCGATTGCGGGCCCTTGATCACCTCCACCCGTTCGACATTGGCGAGATCAAGCGAGGAGAAATCGCCGAAGAAAGGGGCGCCGTCGATGAAGATGCCGACCTTGCCGTCACTGACGAGGATGTTTGACGCGCCGCGAATGACCGGGCGATCGCCGTCGCGACCGAAGGCTTCCTGCATCTGAAAACCGGGGGTGAAATCGGCCAGATCGCTGATGTTCTGGGCCAGTTTGTCTTGAATCGACGCGCTGTTGAAGGCGTTCACGGCGATCGGCACGTCCAGCAGGGTTTCCGCGCGCTTGCGAGCAGTGACGACGATCGCGTCGCCATCATTGGCGCCGGCTTTGGAGGGCGCTTCTTGCGCCGCGTCGGTTGTTCCATTGCTCTGAGCAAAGGCCGGCGCCGCGGCAAGCGCCACAGCTGCGCCTGTGATCATCAGAGCGATTTTACGTCCTGAAAGTCCTGAAGTGGTCATGTCAAAAATTCCCCTCCCATCGGTGGGCGATCCCCACCGCCCCGCAGCTAGCAACAATGTCGTCATATTCAGAAGTTGTCCAGACAAATTAAACGAAGTTGTCCGGACAATAATACAGGCTCTTTATCATGCGCGAAGCACGGCCATGACGGCCTGCGCAGTGCGTTCACCCGATTCGAGCGCGGCCTCCATGCCGGCGCTGCCATGAGCCAGATGTTCGCCGGCGAATTGCAAACGCTTGCCTATTGTTCGCGCGGCGCCGGCCAGTGTCGCAGCCTGCCCCCGGGGCAAGGTGATGATAGATGCCGCGCGCTATCGGATTCTTTTGCCAGCTATAGAAGCGCGCAAGCTTCAACTTGCTGCGCGCCGCCGGGCGGGCGGTCTCGATACGCGCGATGATCATCGCCGCAGCGGCATCAACACGTCTGCCTCGGTGCGGCCCCACCCGGAACGGGCGGGGGCGCCTGCGATCAGCGCCGCGCTACTCGATGCCAAGGTTGCGCGGCAGGTCATGAGCACCTCAATGCTCAGTGCGGGGTTTATCTGCCGCGCTCTTTCGACGTGGTTCGATCCACTTCTTGAAAGCCGACCAGGTGGTCTCGTTTGGCCGCGCATCGTCGGTCGGCGGGGCCTGCGTATAGGCAGGGTAATTGGCTGCGATCTCGTCCTTGAGTTGCTTGGGCAGCGCGTCGAACGAGTCGAGTTTGGTGCCGACGGCGTTGAACACCAGCTGCCCCTGGCGTCCGCGCATCTTCATCCATGGCATCCAGTCTGAGATACGAACCCATGAAATCGACGGATGGGCGCTGGGATTCTTCGTGTCGAGGATCTCATCAGCGCGCGCGATGAAGTCAAAAATCTCCATCGCGTGGTATTTGCCGCCGATATAATCCTGATAATCGCCGGCGAGGACGTTGTGGTAGAAAAGCGGTACCTCCAGCGGCATCGCCAGCCATTGGCCGATCCGCTTGTAGTTTGCGCGGAACGGCTCTCCGTCGGCGCCATAAGGAAAGGCGGCCGGAACGTTCACCGGATCATTGGCGATCTGCATCACCTCGACGGTTTCACCGGTCCATGGATTGATCCAGTTGCGGACGATCTCGCCGGTCTTCGGATCGGTGAAGATCATAATCTCGCGACTCACCTGACGATAGCCGGTGCCGCGCTTGGGGTCCGCAATGGAGGCACATTGGCGGATGTTCATGCCTTCGCCGTTGAACAATAGGCGATCGGGCTCGCCATCGACGCGCGAATAGATCTTGCCGGACCAGTAATAGACTGCGGGCGTCGCATCCTTCGTGCCGCATTGCGCGCGCTTCATGATCTCGATCGCGTCTTCTGGCTTATCGGGATCGAGAATACGTGCCGTCGCGGGGGCGGACGTCAATAACGCCGCGACGCCGCAGCCCAGCAGAAATGTCCTGATCATCAGTGTCTCCCCTTCGTTTTGCGGGAGGCTAGCGTGATCCGGGGCATTTGCAATATGTCCGGACAACTTTTGAAATGGGAGCACGGTCGGGGCTATTTTGCGCTGCTCTGGATATAGGCGATGATGGCCTTGCGCTTCGTGGCATCCGGTTCGCCAGTGAAGCCCATCCGGGTGCCGGGCACGCTCTTGCTGGGCGCGGTGATATAGGCGTCGAGCGTTTCAGGCGTCCAGGTAATCCCGCTGTTTTTCAACGCCGCGGAATAAGTGAAACCCGGCCGCGTACCGGCGACTTGTCCGATGATGCCGTGAATATTGGGGCCGGTCCGGCGCGGCCCATCCTTTTCAAAGGTGTGGCATGCCGCGCATTGCGTGACGGCGGCGGGGGCGGATGGTGCGGCAGATGTTGCTGCAGGTTCGCCGCCGCAACCCGTAAACAGCATCAACATTGGCAGCGCGAGTGCGGTGCGTCCGGGAAATTGCGTCATTGGTTTTCCTCAAATGAGATCAGGCAAAGCCGAGCACGCCGGGATTCATCACGCCACTGGGATCAAGCGCGCGCTTGATGACGGTAAGCAAATGCTCGGGAACCGGCGAAAGCGCCGGGCGGAATGGATAGGTGCGTCCGATCTGGTTCGATGCCGCGCCCAGCTCGCGAAACAGTTCGACAGTCTCGTGGCGCAGCTGATCGACCAGCGCCCGTGCGCGCGGATTTGGGACGGGCTCGTTCAGCGGGATGAGGTGCGACGGCTCCGGCGCGGCGCGGTGCAGCGGATGCCAGCTATCCTGCCAGTGGAACACCGGCTCAAAGCTGAAGCAGTGATTGCCGAGGGCGGAGGCGAGGCGTGTGTAGGTGACGCCACATTCGGCCATCGCGGCCGCGTGGGGGGTGATCATCGCGTCAAAGGCGGCGATCAGTCCGCGCGCGTCGGAATGGGCAACCTTTGCATTCAACGCGGCCCAACGACCACCGCCGGGGCCGAGCACACCGTTGAGATTGGCGAACAGCTCAGCCCGCGCGACGCGTGGTATGGTGGGGGCGATCGCGGTCCCGCCCAAGCGCGTCGCGATTTTCGCGGCGGCGTCGAGATCCGCGCTGACCGCCGCTGCTGAGCGGCCTGCGGCGGTCAGGTGAAGCGAAAAATGGCCGTGCGGGATGAAGGCAGTTCCCCCGCGTGCCAGCGCGATTAACTCCTTGGCGGCCTTGCGCGCGCCGCCCGCGCCACGCGCCACCGCGATCGCAGTCTTCGCCATTTTTGCGGGGGCCGCAGCGATGGTCCCGGCGGCGCTGGGGTCCAGGAGATAGACTTCCTCTGCCAGATCGCAGCGAGCGATTTCGCTCAATGCGTCGGCGGCCTGTGCAATGTCGGTGAAGGCGAAACTGGCGAAACCTTGTTCGGCCGGAGTCTGGATGAGGCGGAATGTTGCCTCGGTCTTGATGCCAAACATGCCGCCGTCATGGGTCAGCAGGCCGGTTAGGTCGGGGCCGAAGCTGCGCAGGATCGGTTTGCCGCACACCGTGAGAGAACGCTGACCAGTGCGAAGCAACGTGCCATCGGCGAGCACGGCGTCGATCCCCAAAACACTGTCCGCTGCGCAACCATATCGTGCCGAGCCGAAGAACAACGCGCCATGGCTGAGGCCGCCTCCAATAGTCGCGCCCGCCCCGGAAAACGTGCCGATGAACGGCAGGCGCAGCCCGCGCGGTTTCAGCGCGTCGTAGATCTGCTTCCAGGTCACGCCGGCCTGAACGGTGATCGTCAAATCGCGTTCGGCGATATCGAGGATGCGGTTCATGCCGCGCAGATCGATCGTAACCGATTTGGGGCTCGGAGGCGCGTAACCGCCAGTGTAGCTCAAGCCGCCGCCGCGCGGCAGCACCGCATAGCCCAATGCGCTCGCCGTAGCGACCGCCGCTGCCAGCTGTGCCGTTTCACATGGTACGACGACCGCCGCCGGTCGCTCGCCGACGACGTGGATATCGCTCGCCGCGAGCGCCAAGGCGTCGTCGTCGGTGCGGATCGCGTCCGCACCGAGCTTCGCCGTCAACGCGTCGATCAGCGGGCGGTGAGTCACGCCGGCTGCCAAATGCTGAGTATCGTGATCGCAACGATGAAAACCCAGAGCAGGACCAGAACCGATGTCGCGCGCACATAGGTGCGTTTGATGATCGCGTTGGTCTCGTCGCTAGGCCCATCGCGCGTCATCATCGCCCACGTCCGGAAGTGGGCGATGAGCGCGAGACGGATGCCGACCCCGCACATCATGACACCGGCGAATAGTGCCAGTTTCCAGCGCAACCAGTGCGGCATCGGCCAGTTACCACCGATCAGGCCGATCGCCGTGCAGAGCAATATCGCCATCAGGGCATATCGAGACCCGCGATCGATCGCTCCGAGCGTCTTGCCGATGGGCGTGTGGCGCAGGCGATGCACCAACTCCACGAAGACGAGCCACAGCGCGCCAAAAATGCCGAAGCCGATAGCAGTCGCACTGCCGCCGGGCACATAACCGTAAAGCGCTGCTAGGGCGGGGCCGAGAGTTGCCTGAAGCACCAGCGCGTAGCGGACATGCTGGTCGACATGCATCACATGTTCCATCAGCCGCGATCGTTCGGCGAAGGGCATGCGATCGCTATAGGAAACATAGCGATAGGTGCTGTTGATCACGAACTCGGAGCCGAGCCAATAACCCAGCACCGCGATATGGGCGGCGAGCAGCCACGCGACCATCACGCTGCTCCTCCCGTCCGCTCATAGGCGGTCAGTTCGTAAGCGGTCTGCATATAGCCGCCGACCGCCGCCTTCAGCAGCACATAGTTATCGTCGTCGGTACACCACAGGTCATAGGGCGGATGTTCAAGCAACAGCCCCGGAATGTCGGTGAAGCGGAAATGGAGCGCGGCGAAGGTGCCAGCCGCGACTGTCAGCGTCTCGCGACCGACAAATTCGATCGCGAGATCGATCGGAAACAGCATCGGCCCGGTAGCGCCGCGATGATCGGGGGAGGACAGGAGGATGTTGCGAAACACCTGTACTCCGGGGCCCTGCGTCAGATCGTAGAGACTGAGCAGGAAGCCGTCGTTGACCATCGCATGGTTGCCGAACGCGACTAGCGGTGACGCCAGCTCCATCCGTTGCGAAATTCGCCCTTCTACGGTCGTCATCGCCTCGCATTCGGCGAGGGCGGGGGAGAAGCGGAACCAGCCCGATCCCCGGAACTCACCACCGACCGCGATCCGCACGAAACTTTCCTGCGGTCGCCCATCACGATCGATCCGCAGATTGACGTCGCGCACTACCGCCGGAGCATCGTCGATCTCGCCGTGCGCAGCGATCGTGCGACAACCGTCGGCGTGGAAATCCATGCGGAAGTATTCGCGACCGCGCTCCTTGCCCATCCGGTCCGGCTTGGTGCTTGTGTAGCAGATCGTGCCGATTACGCTGCGGGTAACGCCGGTCATTTCCAGACGCCCTTGTCACGCAGGTAACGTCCTGCATCCTTCAGGTCGGTTGGCTGGTATTTGTCGAACAGATTGGGCGGGAAGCGCGGCGAATAGCCCTCGTACACATCCATATAAAGCTGAGGGTGGATGGCCGGCTGGCGATGACGCGCGCGGAACGCGCCGATCGGGATGCGGGCGGTGATCAGGGTTTCGTTCGGCGATTTGGCGATCGCCATCGCCTCGCCATCCGGACCGTAAATCGCGGAGCCGCCGGCGTTCGTATCTTCGAAGAACGGCGAACCCGGCGAGATCGCGTTGTTGCTGACCGCAGTGTAAACGCCATTATAGAGCGAGGTGGCCGCAATATCGGCTGGCACGAAGCCGCCTGTCGCGGTGCGCAGGATAACTTCCGCGCCCTTGATCGCCAATGCACGGAACAACTCGGGTTCGCGCTGTACAGAACTGGTTGCGATGTTGCCGATCGGGGTTTGGGTAACGGGCAGGATAGCGTCCCGCCCATACATTTCGACGAAGCGATCGAGCACGTCATAGATGGTGGTGGTGAACAGCTCGATCTCGCCACCGAACGCGCCCTTGATATTGCGCGCTTTCCAGCTCCGGGCGAGGATACGCCCATCGGGGCCGATGATCGTGGTGATCGATAGCGCGTGGCCGGCCCAATCCGCGTCGCGGGCGTAAGAGCCGAACACGATATAGCACCCGTATTGCCGTGCCTTTTTCGCGATCGCTTCGGTTTCTTCACCGGGAATTTCGATCGCGACCTTCAGCACGTGATTGCGGGTCCAGCCAGCGCCGAAGCCTGTGATCGGAAATTCGTGGAAGAAGAGCAGGTCCGGGCCTCCGCCGAACGCGAATGCGGCGTCGATCAGGTCGATCATGTGCTGCAGATTTTCGCGCCGGCTGGCTGTCACGCGGGTGAGATTCACCGGGATCGAGCGGGCTTGCGCGATGCCCAGCGTCCAGCTTTCCTTCGTGAGGGGCACCGTCGGATAGCGACCGTCGGGATTGATACTCACGCCGGATTTTGGCGTGGGTTGCGCGGCGGCGGTAGTGGCAAAAACGCCGAGAGCGGCGGAGAGGCCTACGCCCCCCGCCGCACCCAGCAACGCCCTACGGGATACCGAGGCGTCTTTCATAGCGCCGCCCGCGGGCGATAGCTGTAATAGCTCGGGTCGTCATGAGCCTGCCAGTCGCGCGAAATTCGGTTTTCGTTGATCACGGTGCGCTGGAACAGTCGGCCTTTGCGATACCAATGCCAGGTCCGGTTCTTCGCTTCGCCGTCTTCGGCGACGGTGATCATCTCGTAATAGCGGAAATCGGGTTCGTGAGTGCGCGTCCAGCCCACCATGATCGTGCGGTTCGTCTCGTCATAATTGAGCGCGCCGACAAAACCGTCGATCAGATCGTTCTTGATCCAGATGCGGTCACCCTGAAAAATGCCGTCGAAATAGCGGATTTCCTGCGTGCCATCGGCCCAGGTGTAGATATTGGTCTGGCTCAGCTTGGCGACGCCGTCGGGGCCATCGTTCAGCCGGCAAACCAACCGCGATTTATGGCGATCGATGATGTTGTGATCGGCGTCGAGATGGACATATTCGCCCTCCCACACCCCTGCCTGATCCGCGACGATCGGTTGCTGTTGGGTAATGATCTGCATGTGCCCTCGCTCTTTCCGTGCTGATCATTGCGCGGCAAGGGGAAGCTGATCCAACAACAAATTGTCTTTTTGGCCAACTTGTGGTTGTGGGTTGCCCGTTATGGAATCGCGCCAGGTCCGTCACTTTCTCGCCGCTTATGATACGGGAAGCTTTGCCGCCGCCGCCGAGAAACTGGGCTTGAGCCAGCAGGCGGTCAGCAAAAGCATCCTGCGGCTGGAGGCGCTTTTGGGGGTGCGCTTGTTCGAGCGCGATGGGCGGCGTGTCCGACCGACCGCATATGCCGAACTGTTCCTGCCGCACGCGCGCACCATAGCGGCGGAGACGGACCGGTTTCGCGCAGATCTTGGTGACATGATGGGCGGTCGCGAAGGGCGGTTGCGGATCGGCGTTGGCCCAAGTGCGGCCGCGGACGTGGTCGCCCGCGCGGTGATGTTACTGGCGGCGGATCGCCCCAAAGTGCGCCTGAACGTACTCGCCGGTATTTACGAGATGATGGTCAACGACTTGCTGCTTGGAAAGCTCGACGTGATCGTGGCGGTGCGTCAGGTAGAGCGAATAGATCCGCTGATCCGGGAGCAGACCCTTGGCGATATTCCCTATGCCATTCTTGCCGGCGCGCGCCATCCGTTAGCGGCGCGAGAGGGCCTTACTCTTGCAGATCTTCAGGGCGCACAATGGATCGGCGGGGCCAATATCGGGGCGGTAGAGAAAGCGATCGAAGCCAGCTTTAGAGCTGCGGGCGTGCCTCGCCCGCGTCCTGAAATTGAAACGACATCGGTGATCTTCGCTCAGGCGATGCTGGATGGCGGGACGCATCTGGCGATCCTGCCCGAAATGCTGATGGCGCGTGATATCAGGGCCGGGCGCGTCGTCACGCTCGACATTGATGCGGGATCATGGACGCGCCCGCTGATCGTCGCCACGCGTGTCCGCGCGCCAAATCCTCCGGTTGTCGAGGCCTTCATGAGCAAACTGGCCGAAGTGATGCGTCAAACAGATCCCCGCTAAGCGGGGAGGCGGCGGTGGGCACCGCGCGGGAAATGGGGCGTGATCTGTCTCCGCCCAGTGGGGACAGGATCGCATTGTGCATTCCTCACGCCGATCGGCCTGGTCGCCATCGCTTGGTTCTTGGTCGCGATCGTGGAAGGAATCGCTCTCCAATTCGGTTACACTCCCATACCGAAGCCAACAGGGCGTCATGCCCCGTTCTGTAACGATCGCGGACAGGGGACTATCAACGGATCATGAATCGCCCCGCCATCCTGATGACAGTGCCCATGCATCCCGCCGTGACCGCGGGCTTGGGCGAACACTTCTCCGTGCATCATTTGTGGGAGCAAGCCGATCCCGACGCATTTCTCTTAACATACGGTGGCGTGATCCGCGGCGTGGCCACCGGCGCGCTCTACGGGCGGCTCGGTGAGGCGCTTTTCTCGAGGCTGCCTGCGTTGGAGATCGTGGCGAGTTTCGGGGTCGGTTACGACAATATCGACGCACAGGCGGCGGCCACACGCGGAATAGTGGTCACGAACACGCCCGGTGTGCTTGCCGATGAGGTGGCAGACCTCACGATCGGATTGCTGCTGGCGACGATCCGGCAATTGCCTCAGGCTGAACGTTTCCTTCGTGCAGGACGATGGTTGGAACGCGCATTCCCGCTCTCGCCGACGCTGCGCGGCCGGCGTGTAGGCATTCTCGGGTTGGGCGGGATAGGTAAGGCGGTAGCCCGACGACTTGAGGGGTTCGATATCGCGATCGCCTATCACGGACGCAATCGACAAGAGGGCGTTGCTTATCCCTGGTATCCTACGCCGCTGGCGTTAGCCGAGGCGTGTGATGTACTCATTGCGACGCTGCCGGGGGGCGCGGCAACACGCCATATCATCGATGCCGCAGTGCTAAAGGCGCTCGGCGCAAATGGCATATTCGTGAATGTCGCACGCGGAAGCGTCGTCGATGAGCTTGCCCTGTGCGCTGCGCTTGCGGACGGCACCATCCTCGCAGCTGGTCTCGACGTTTATGCCAATGAACCGCACTTGTCGCCGGCGCTACTGGAACTCCCCAACGTCGTGCTGCTGCCGCACATCGGATCTGCCACGGAGCGTACCCGAGGTGCTATGGGGCGACTTGTCGCCGACAATCTTGTGTCCTGGTTTGAGCATGGGCGAGCATTAACGCCAGTTGCCGAGACGCGATTTTAGCTAAGTCCGCAACAAACGATATAATAAACGCTGCCGATAGTCTCGCCGGAGGCAGCCTGATCGAGCACATTGCCACCCCTTGCAGCCTTCGCTAAAAAACATCAGTCTCTTGGTCAAAATACGGGGAGGCGTCAGAAATGAACTGGTCGAGCTGGTCACCACGCGTTCTCAGTCTGCTCCGCCTGATTGCAGCGCTTCTCTTCATGCAGCATGGATTGATGAAGCTCTTTCATTTCCCCGGGCCACAGCCGGGAGTTCCAAGCCCACTGCCTTCGCTCCTTTTTGCGGCGGCGCTTCTCGAGGTCGCTGGCGGCGCGTTGCTCGCGTTGGGCCTGTTTACCCGCCCGATCGCTTTTGTGGTTTCGGGTGAAATGGCTTTCGCTTATTTTATCGGCCATTTCTCAAGCGGTTTCTGGCCGGGCCTGAACGGCGGTGATCTGGCGATCCTGTTCTGCTTCGTTTTCCTTTATCTATCCTGCGCCGGCGGCGGGGCGTGGAGCCTCGACGCGCTCCGACGACCGGAACCGACAAATAGATAGAGCTTGATCATCAGGGTATCCGTCGGTTCCACTCATTCCGATCAAGGCGATAGTTCGAAATCGCAATCTGCAGGCGCGCCCGAAGGAGCTTTGGCTGCGTAGCGGATTCAATACTCCGGCAGCCATCCTTAGAGGCAATAAATGCTCATCACGGAGGCGGGGCGTGACCACCCGGCGTGCCAACGTTGCGGCCTGCGTGCTGGCATTGGCGTCGACGGTGAGCCATGTGCGGAAAGCGTCGAATATCGAGGTGAAGCGCTGGGTGCCCCAAGCCTCGAACCCTGTGGAAGCTCATCCGTGAGCTCAGCGTCAGCAGGCCTTTGTCACGCAACGGCTTTGCCGTTCAGTTCCGGTGGCCGCTTGCCCACGCCCGCGAATGCCTCGAACGCTGTGTCTGCTGCGCATAGGGGTATCACCCGAGAAAGCCGATCGCCGCTGAGAAGGGCATTATGCCAATAAGCGGAGCGGTGTTTCGACCAGGCCGCGAAATACCTGCATAAATTCGGCCGCGACGGCCCCGTCGATTGCGCGATGATCGAAGCTGGCCGTCGCGGCCATGACAGTCGCTAGCCGAATCTCGCCGCCGACTGCCCATGGCTGCTCGATCCCCGCAGCGGCTCCAAGGATCAGCGCTTGCGGAGGATTGATCACGGGGACCATTTCGTCGATCCCGAACATGCCAAGGTTGGAAAGCGATACGGTTCCGCCTTCATAATCCTCGGGGACGAGTTTGCCCTCGCGGGCCTTTGCCGCAAGCGCTTTACTTTGGGTCGCGATCGCCGAAAGCGAGAGTGCACCGACATCGCGCAACACCGGAGTGACCAGTCCGCCGCCGATCGCGACCGCCATCGACACGTCGACACGGCCAAAGCGGTAGAGCACGTCGCCGCCGAACTGAACATTGGCGTCGGGCACCTCCTTGAGCGCGAGGGCGAGCGCTTTAATCAACATGTCGTTGACCGAGATTTTGATCCCGGCGTCCTTAAGCGCTTCGTTGAGCTGCTGCCGGCTCCGCAGCAGCGCGTCCAGATTGCAGCGTGCGGTCAGATAGAAGTGAGGAACGCTCGTCTTGCTCTCGGTGAGCCGGCGCGCGATCGTTTTGCGCATTGAATTCAGCTTCAAGGATTCGACCGGAACGCCCGCCGGAGGAGGTGCGATCACGGGGCCCGCTGCAGCCGTGGGAAGCGGCGATGTAGTTCCGAGGTCCGCGCGGACGATGCGCCCATGGGGGCCGGTCCCGGTAACCGAGGAAAGATCTATTCCCTTCGCGTTGGCGATGCGGATTGCGAGTGGGCTCGCTTTGAATCGGTCGGCGGCCAACGGGCGTTTCGGCGCGGGCGACGAGGCGAGCGGTTCGGAAATCGATGCGGGTGCCGGAGGTGGGGGCGAACTCCCGGCTGGGTGAGCCGCAAGGGTTGCGTCCGCCGTCACAAGTTCGAGGACAGTCTCGTTAGCCCCAGCCAAGAGTGCGATAACCGAGCCGACCGCGACATCGTCCGTGCCCTCGGGGACTACGAGCTTCGCGATGCGACCATCTTCGGCGGCCTCATATTCCATCGTCGCCTTGTCGGTCTCGATCTCAGCGATTCGATCGCCTGCCTTCACGGCATCGCCTTCGGCGACGAGCCATTTGGCGAGCGTGCCCTTTTCCATCGTCGGCGACAGCGCCGGCATCGTCAGTTCCATCGTCATGTCAGTTCGCCAGGAAGAGTTCGGCCGCCGCATCGACGATCGCTTCGGCGTCGATGCGGTAGAGCGAATAGAGATCGGGCGCGTCGCCCGTTTGACCGAAGCTTTCAGTACCGAGCGGACTGACAGGGTCACCGCGGACCCCGCCGATCCAAGACAGCGCGGCGGGCGAGCCGTCGAGCACCGTGACGAGCGCCGCGTCGGGGGCGAGTTCGCTAAGAAGGCGCTCGATATGGCTGGGCGCCGGCGATCGCCCCGTCCAACGCGCCGCGCGGCGCGATGACCAGCCGCGGTGCAACAGGTCGGGAGAGGTGATGTTGAGGAGGCCGATGCCCGGGATGTCCTCGGACAATATCTCCCAGGCCGCGAGAGCCTCCGGCGCCACGACGCCGGTAAAAATGATCGCCGCCTCGGCCTTGAGGCGTGGCCGCTTCAGCCAGTAGCCACCCAGGATCGCGTCTTCCTTCCAGCCATCGTTCGCCCGCTCGATCTGGGCGATCACGCGCGTCGATAGTCGCAGATAGACCGAGCTTCCCTCGGGCTTCTGCATATGCTCGAACGCGTGTCGCATGAGCAGCGCGACTTCGTCCGCATAGGCGGGTTCATAATAGTCGAGGTTCGGCTGGCCCATTCCGATGAGCGGCGTGTTGATCGACTGGTGCGCCCCACCTTCGCCCGCGAGCGTTATGCCCGAGGGGGTGCCAATCAGGAGGAAGCGCGAGTCCTGATAGCACCCATAGTTGAGGGCATCGAGCCCGCGCGAAATGAAGGGGTCGTAGACGGTGCCGACAGGAAGCAGTCGCGTCCCGAAGTGCGGCGCGGCAAGCCCGAGCGAGGCGAGCAGCAGGAAGAAATTATTCTCGGCGATCCCGAGTTCGATGTGTTGGCCCGCTGCATGCTGGATCCATTTCTGCGCCGAGGGGATCTTAGCCTTCTGAAAGACGTCGGCTAGCTCGGATCGACGGAAGAGGCCGCGCTGGTTGACGAAGGCGCCGAGATTGGTGGTCTGCGTCACGTCGGGCGCGGTGGTGACGATGCGGTCGGCTACGGGCTCGCCCGACTTGGCGAGATCGAGGAGGACGCGTCCGAAGGCTGCTTGGGTCGACTGCTCGGCGCCCTCGGGAACGGGTAGGGTCGCGGGAACTGGGACGGGATCGGCGGCGGTCTCGCGTAGCTTCTTCGCTATGGGGCTCTGGTCGACAAAGGCCTGGAGCCTCGATGCGACGTTGTTGCCGAGGCCGCCCCATTTTTCCCACTCGGTGCCTTCCGGAATCGACAGGCTGTCTCGTAACTGATGGATCTGGCTCGTATTCATCATGCCCGAGTGATTATCCTTGTGCCCCGCGAGCGGCAGGCCGTTTCCCTTCACCGTATAGGCGATGAACAAGGTCGGGCGGTCGTCGTCAGCAGCGTCGAAGGCATCGACGATCGTCTCGATGCAATGGCCACCGAGATTGGTCATCAGTTTCGCCAGCGCCTTGTCGTCGAGTTCGGAGAGCAGCTTCTTGACGTTGGGCTTGTCACCGATGTCGGCAAGCAGCCGGGTGCGCCAGGCCGATCCGCCCTGATAGGTGAGGGCGGCGAACTCTGCGTTGGGGCAATTGTCGATCCACTGCTGGAGCGTCTTGCCCCCCGGGCGCGCAAAGGCCGCTTGTTGCAACTTGCCATATTTGAGGGTCACGACGCGCCAGCCGCAGGTTTCGAAGATATCGTCGAAGCGGCGGAACATACGGTCGGCGGTCGTCGCATCGAGCGACTGACGATTATAGTCGACGATCCACCAGCAGTTGCGAAGATCGTGCTTGTAGCCTTCGATCAGGCATTCATAAATGTTGCCCTCATCAAGCTCGGCGTCGCCCATCAATGCGATCATCCGCCCGGCGTCTTCTTCCTTCACCTTTCCATGCGCGATCAGATAATCCTGCACGAGGCTGGTGAAGGCGGTAATCGCGACGCCAAGGCCGACCGAACCGGTCGAGAAATCGACAGGGATCGCGTCCTTGGTGCGCGAAGGATAGCTCTGAACGCCGCCGAGCCCGCGAAACTTCTCCATGCGATCACGCGACTGCTCGCCGATCAGATAATGGATCGCATGCAATACCGGCCCCGCGTGGGGTTTTACGGCCACCTTGTCCTGTGGGCGCAGCGCATGGAAATAGAGTGCCGCCATGATCGCCGTCATCGAGGCGCAGCTTGCCTGGTGGCCGCCTACCTTCAGGCCGTCGCGTTTCGGCCGAATATTGTTCGCATTGTGGATCATCCACGACGACAGCCAGAGAAGCCGCGTGTCGAGGGTGTTCAGGGCATTGATAGTCTCGTCGCGATCATATGCGAGCGCTGTGGCCATTTCGAATTCCTGCACTGATTGTCGGCTTTTGGAGCAGCAGCTTTGTGGAACGCATGGATGAATTAGCGTTTCCAGGTCTTCCGACCGCTCCTAGCCGAACATCGCGGGCACGGAACGGCGGTGTGCTATGCGCCATGCTCCATCAAAGCGCCGAAATTCGTCGTGAAATTCCGCGATGGCGATCGGAGCGGGGACGCTTGGAAGTCCTTCTCCGTCATGGCTCGTTTGATAGAGCGTGAAGGCGGTCACGGTTCGCACGAGGTCTGCGTTTATCTCCTCGAACCATGTCTGATGGCAAAGATGCCGGGTTTTAAATGATGCGGGCCGATCCGCCCAGAGTCCTGCGATCTCTCCGTGTCCACGGGCGGTGAGGTCGGGCCGCTCGAATATGCCGTCGGGCGCAAACAGCGCGACCGCTTCGGCAAAGCGTCGATTATCGACATGTGCGGCGAAGCCAGCGATGATGTTGCTGCACTCCGCTCGAACATCCATCGCGTCGAGATCGCTCATGCGGTCATCCTTCCGGTTGCGGTCTTCAGAATATCTGTCCAGCTTTCTGGCGGCTCCGAGGCGTGCCAACTGATATGCTGATCGGGGCGAAGCAGGATCAGACGCGATGGCCAGCGTTCAAACACAGGTTCGAGTTCCAACTGCACCACCTTCAGCGGAATGTTGCCGGCCGCGGCTTTGATGTCGCTGATGTCGGCGTTGCCGATCACGATGAGTGTGAAAGCCGGGCCAAGTTGGTCAAAGATAGCGCGGCCATCGGCTAGGAAGATATGCGGCAGTCGCCCACCGGAACGCAGCTGTCCATCGCAGCGCATCGGGTCGAAATTGGTGGGGAGGCCGTCGTCGACGTTGATCGGCGACCCTTCGTAGCGGAAGCCATGCTCGATGCCCCAACTCTCATTCTCGGCATTGCCGAGGTTGCGGATTGCCTCGCCCAGCGCCATTCTGCGGCCGGCGGCTTCGATATCGTCGATCGACGGGTCTGCCGCATTCTGTGCGAGTTGCTCACCAATAGCGACGCGGGTTCCGAGGTGACCGAACGCCATGTCCCGGTTGCGGATAGCCGTTGTGCGGCGCTCAGTATCATAGGTATCGAGCAGCGCATCGTCGCCCCATCCCTGGATAGTCGCGGCGAGTTTCCACCCAAGATCGATCGCGTCGCCAATGCCCGTGTTCATCCCATAGCCGCCGGTCGGGATGAATTGATGCGCTGCATCGCCGCAAAGAAAGGCGCGTCCAGAACGATATTGGGTCGCGACCACGACATGCGGTGTCCAGGGATTGGCAACGAGTATTTCGAATTCGAAGTCGCGACCTACAAAGTCCCGAAGCAATGCTGCCGGATCGGAATCGGCATCGCACCCGACGACGTGGAGCGTGAAGATATCTTTGTTGTTCTGGGCAATGATCGTGCCCTTGAGCGTCTGAAGGTGATAGGCAAGTCCAAAGCGGCCTAACGTGTCGATATCGTCGCTTCGGAAATGAACCATGAAGGCTTGGGCGATTGCGTGCTGGCCCTCGAGATCGATGCCGAGATCGCGTCTCACTTTGCTTCCCCCGCCGTCGCAGCCGGCAAGATAGCGTGCCCTGATCTTTATTTCTTCTCCGTCTTCGCCGCGCACGATCGTGCTGGTAATAGAGTCGGCATCCTGCTCCAGGCCGGTATATTTCCATCCAAATCGGACATCGATCAACGGATTGGAATCGATCTCGTTCTTAAGAACAGGCTCGAGCACGATCTGTGAAACGCGCATTGAAGGCTCTCGCGTCCCACTGCCGTCGTTGGCGAGACGCGCGATCTCCGCCGACGCTGCTGGCGAGGGATAGGAAAAGCGGTGCAGGACATGGCCCAGCGGGCCGGTCGCCCATACGATATCAAGCGGTTCGCTCGCGGGAACGCCCGCCGCCCGCAATTTGTCGCTTATCCCCAGGCGCCTGAACAACTCCATGCTGCGGCCATTGGTGAGATCCATCTTGGGATGTGTTGTAGTGGCGGGGTTTCGCTCGACGAGAATCGAGCGCACGCCATGTCGTGCAAGTTCGAGGGCCAATGTCATGCCGACCGGCCCGCCGCCCGCGATCAGGACGTCGGTATCGAGGTTTCGCACGTAAAACTCTCCCTATTTATGCAATCTGTCTTCGCCGTTCGGTGATATTCGGCTGGCGGGCGAATTCTATGTACCAGTTGAGAAGGTCGGGCCGCGCCATGATATCGCGGCTTGCCGCCTGTTCTGGCGACGCGCCAATCACCAGTTTGCGAATGGGAACTTCCATCTTTTTGCCCGTCACCGTGTAAGGGATGCCGGGCGCAACGACGAACTCGTCTGGCACATGGCGCGGGCTGGCTTTCAGTCGCAGCGTCTCCACGATCCGGGCTTCGAGTTCGGCACTCCAGATCGCCCCAGGGCGAAGCGCCACGAACATCGGCATATAGAAATTACCGTTGGCCATCTCGCAGCATATGACGAGCGAATCTTCGATTTCGGAGATGTCGTCGAGAGGGCGATAAATCTCGCCGGTTCCGATGCGCACACCATAGCGATTGAGCGTCGAATCCGACCGGCCATAAACATAAACGCCACCGCGCTCGTTGCGCTTCGCTAGATCGCCGTGTCGCCACACTCCCGGATAAGTGGAGAAATAGCTGTCGTGATAGCGGCCGTTGTCTTCGTCCCCGAGAAAGCAGAGTGGGGCGGAGGGGAAGGGGCGGGTGACGACAAGCTCGCCCTCTTCGTCGACAAGACCGTTGCCGTGTTCGTCCCAGATATCGACGGCGATGCCGAGGGCCGCAGCCTGTATTTCACCCGCGTATACCGGCTGAATTGCGACCCCCGTCACAAGTCCGCTGCATAGGTCGGTGCCGCCCGACTGGGACGAGACCCAAAGATCGGCCTTCACGTTGTCGTAAAACCATTTGAAGGTTTCGGGTGTTGATGGTGCGCCGCCAAGCAGAACCATGTCGAGATGGGAGAGATCGCAGATATTCTTGGGCTTTATCCCGGCGGCATTCATGCTTTTGACGAGTGTCGGACTGGCCCCGAAAGAAGTGGTGCCCGTTACGGCCGCCATTTTCCAGAGCATCTCCGGTCCGCCGAAAACCGGGCTACCATCATACAGCACCGCCGAGGCGCCGGTAATGAGGGCGGATATGACGGCGTTCCACATCATCCAGCCGGTTGTCGTGTAGAAGAACATGCGTTTGCCGGGGCCGAGATTGCAACTCAGCGACATGTTCTTCAACTGCTCGAGCGTCATCCCGATGTGCGAATGGACGATCGCTTTCGGCAGCCCGGTCGTGCCAGAAGAAAAAAGCACCCAGAGGGGAGCCTCGGAGGGAAGCCGTTCGTAGCGGAATTCATCGCGCCCGATCGCCGGCGACGCGAGCAATTCGGCGAAAGTCAGGCCAGAATACGGCAACGCCTCCCAAGCGAGATCAAGGTAGTCGAACGTCACGACCATTTCCAGCGAAGGAAGATTCGACAGAATTTCAGCGACTTCATCGCGGCGATCGAACACGCGGCCGTTGAAACTATATCCATTTCCGACAAACGCGAGCTTGGGCCGCAATTGCCTGAAACGATCCAGCACCATCGCCGGCCCGAACTCGGGCGCGGCCGAGGACCAGATCGCGCCGATAGCCGTCGTTGCCAACATGGCAACGGCGGTTTCTGGAACATTGGGCATAATGGAGACGACCATGTCGCCTGCTTTTATGCCCATCGCCCTCAATCGCGTCGCGACCGCGCGGACCTGACTGCCAAGCTCCGCCCAACTAAGCGTGGCCAACGGGCGAATCTCGCTGCTGTGATACAAGGCGATCTCGCCCGGTTCGGCCACAGCCTCATGACGGAGCAAATGTTCCGCGAAATTCAATCTGACGCCGGGAAACCAGCGCGCGAGGAACATTGCCTCGCCGGTAACGATGGCTTCGGGATCGCCATCGGCATCGAGCGAAAAATAGTCGTAAATCGCGCGCCAGAATCCATCTAGATCATCGACCGACCAACGCCACAAGGTTGCATAGTCTTCAAAATGAATATTCCGCTCGGCACCGAGCCACCGCATGAAGCGAGTGAGTTGCGCCTTCTCGACAAAATCTCCGTCGGGCGTCCAGAGCAGCGTGCCTTCCTCGACCGCTTCGCTCAAGAGATCGGGTCCTGCACGACGCGGTTCTCAATGTATCCGATCCCATCGATCTCGACGCGGACAACGTCCCCATCAACAAGAAATTTCGGCGGCTGCATGGCCGCGCCCACGCCGCCGGGAGTCCCGGTGAACAAAAGGTCCCCGGCTTCCAGCACCATGGCCTGGCTGAGGTGGGCCACTTGCTGAAACGGATCGAATATGAGGTGGCTGGTGTTCGAGTCCTGCCGCTTCTCGCCATTGACGAAGCTGCGGATGGCAAGCGTCAGGGGATCTATCTCATCGGCCGTCACGATCCAGGGGCCGAAGGGCGCGTGGGTGTCGAACGACTTTCCGATCGAGAATTGGCCCGTTCGCATCTGCCAGTCGCGCACGCTGACGTCATTGCCCACGCAATAGCCGAAAATCGCCCGCGCGGCGTCGCTCTCGCGAATGTGGCGGCCGCCCGTGCCGATCACCGCAACAAGTTCCGCTTCATAGTCGAGCGCCGCCGAGACCGTCGGAAGGACGATCGGGTCGAAAGGACCGTTCGCGGACGTGCTGGCCTTTACGAACCAGGTTTGATGCTCAGGCAACGGGATGCTGGCCTCGGCCGCGTGATCAGCGTAATTCAGACCGATGCCCCAGATTTTACCGGGCCTCGCGATGGGTGCGAGGAGTTGCACATCCTTCAACCGGTAATCGGGTGACCCGAGCAGGCCAGCGGCCAGCGGACCGATCTCGTCCCACCGCTCTATCAGCGAGATCACGTCATTGCCCGCGCCGGGGACATTTTTCGTGATGCTCGCCATCGTCTGGCCGTCGGTAACGCCCAGTTCGATCGCATCGCCGACCAGGTATCTTGCGATCCTCACCGATCCTTCTCCTTTGCCCGATTGTTTATGGTTCAGTTTTCGCCGGCGGTCTCGACCGGTGCCGATCCTTGTTTCATCAATTCTTCCAGTGGTTCGCCGGAATGAAATTTCTTGACGAGAAGGTCGGGATCGAACTCGACCCCAATCGGGTTCTGCGAAAAAGTATCGGATTTGAAGAATGCCGCCGGGCTGCCGATGGCCGCGGCATTATCGATTTGAATCTCGAGTTTTATGCCGTTGGGATCGCAATAATAGAGCGATGTCGTGGGGCCATGATTGATGCACCAGATCGGCAGTATTCCGTTCGCCTTCAGGCGTTCGTAGTTTCTGATGAATCGATCGAAATCGCGAATGGTGAAGGCGATATGATCTACCCCCGCGGTCGACTCGGTTAGCTCTGTCAGGCCCGGAATATGGCCAATTGCGATGCGATGGTGCTCGTCGTCGAACGTCAGAAACGCCAACCCGTCCTGATAATAGACGTCGCTCGCATCGAAAAATTTGCGATGCCAATCCAGCGTGCCTTCGAAGTCGCTTGTCCTGACAACAAAGTGAGCGATGTAATCGGGGCCACCACGTTCGGTTTTGGTCGTTGGCGCGGTAGTCATTCTCGTCTCCCGGATAGTGGGGCGGTAAGTCCGCCTCGTGGGTGAATCCGCCTCGTGATTGGCTGGCACAGGACGTCAGCGTGTGTTGAAGCCTCTCCTAATCACAACTGATCTATTGGTCAATATGTGCGCCGATCTCGGCGCGACTGTTGGCGTCTGAGGCCTCGCACCCGTCTCTTTGTCCGACTTACTTTCTTGATGGTAAGGCGTTGGCGCGCTAGAAAAAGCCGATGGTACAGAACGAAAAAGAGCTGGATGAGGCGTTAGAAGACGCAGAAATCTCTTCCGCGGGCGCGGGAAGGCGGCGCCGCCGACGGCCTGAAGAGGTTCGTGCGCTTGTGCTGAGCGCGGCGATGGAAGAGTTCGCCACATCGGGATTCGACGGTGCATCCGTTCGGGATATCGCGGCACGTGCGGGGGTGTCGCTCTCCTTGCTGCTTTATCATTTTAATTCAAAAGAGAATTTGTGGCGAGAGCTGGCACTCGACACTGCTGCCCGGCTGAGCAAGGCTCGCGGTGAAGGCGCAAAGGTCAAGGCGGCTTCTCCTCGGGAGCATTTGCGCGCGGCCATTCGCGCGCTCGTCGAGGCATTTGCGGAAATGCCAGACTTTCATCGCCTTATGACGATCGAGGCGCATCGGCCATCAGACCGTTTGGACTGGTTGATCGAGACATTCATCGGTGAAGAGCACGCGCGCTGGTGTGAACTTATCAAAGAGGCGCAAAAGGAAGGTTTTGTACGCTTCATCAGGCCTGATCGGTTGCGTTTCGCAATCACGGCTATGGCAGCGGTACCCTTTGCCGTTTCGGCCGAATATGAGCGACTAAGCGAACGAAACCCATTTGCCAGGGCTGAAGTGGAGGAGACAATCGCCATGATCGAGACCCTCATCTTCGTATAGGTTATTATTGACCGTTCGAACAGTAACTGTTAGCTCCTCGTCATCGAGACGCCCGCAGAAGAGGCTGCTCCGGAATATTTTGACGGGAGACTGGCATGACATCGACAATTGCCGCCATCGCGACCAAGTCCGAGGTCGGAACCGAGGGTCGGTTTGCGCGCGATTTGCACGAGGATCTGCTGGCGCGAGCGCGAGCGCTTAAGCCTCTCCTTGAAAAGCATGCTGCGGAGAACGAGGCGTCGGGCAAGATCGTCAGTGAGGTGATCGATGCCATCGAGGCGACGGGCGCTTTCAGCATGGCAGTGCCGCGGCGCTGGGGCGGGCTTGGCGCGTCGTCCCGCACTATGGCCCTCTTTTGTGCCGAAATCGGTAAGGGCTGCCCCTCGTCGGCCTGGGTGGTGTCGATCCTCAACTCGACCGCGTGGATCGGCAGCAAGACGAGCGAGCCCATGCAGCGGCTCATGTTCGGCGCTTCGATCGGAAGGGTTTGCGGGCCGCAGGTAGGAGGCGGCAAGCTGGTTGCGCGCGACGGACGCTTTTTCGTTAGCGGTAAATGGACCTATGCCTCGGCCTGCTATCATGCCGATTGGGCGCTGGTTCCCGCCACAGGGGAAAATGGGGCGATATACCTCACGCTGCTTCGGATGTCCGACGTCACGATCGACCATAGTTGGATTGTGGCCGGTATGCGCGGCACGGGTTCTGAAACGCTGATCGCGGAAGAAGTTGAGATCGGGGCCGATCAGTTTTGCGATAAGTCGGTGCTTGGTGAGATAACCCATGGCGGTAGCGAGCCGTCCGATTATTGGCAAAGTATTCCCGTATTGCGCGCGAAGGCCTTGGGTGTCTTGGTTGGCACCGTTCAGGGGCTTTTCGATGTCGTCGTCGCGGGGAAAGAAAAGCCTTATATCTATGTAACGGGCTATCCGCGCCGCTGTGACTCGCCCGTTTATCAAGCTGCAATTGGCGAGATTGCGGCAAAGATTGCAACCGCGCGCCTGCTTCTCGAAGAAGCGACCAATCTTGCGGACTCCGCCGCGGAAGACCGTCGCCAGCTTGAAATGGAAGAGCGTGCGATGATCGGCGCGAAAGCAGGGCTCGTGACGGAGCTTCTGTCCCATTGTACCGATCGTTTGATGGACTTGGCCGGATCGTCGGGATTTGCCGACGCCAATGCGGCGCAGCGCTTCTGGCGCGATTATCACATGGGTTCACGCCACATCATCTTCAACCGCGACCTGGCATACGAAGTTCTGGGCCAGAACCTTCTTGGCTTTGTCGAAATGATCGTTCCGCCCGAGCGCGTCTGATCCTGCGGATACCGCAGTTTGGAAGGGAATTCATGGCAAGGACCAGCGCCTCGATGCAGCATGATGCAGCAGATTTTTCCGGATTTAGCACCTATCGCATGACGCCCGCCGAGGCGCGCGCGTTGCTCGACCGTGATCGCGACAGCAACCCGATTCCGTTCAGTCAGGAATTGAGCGGCTTCCACATCTTTCGCAACTTCGAAGATGTGAAGCGCGGCTTGCTGGATTTTGGAACTTATGCATCCGCCCCGTCGGTGCAGCGTCCATTGCCGAAGGGGGATATAAGCCAACATCCGCAGGCGGTTGCCATCAACGCGGATCCGCCGGAGCATACCAAGTGGCGTCGGCTTTTGACCGCCGGAATGAACGCAAACGTTCCCAACCGCATCGAGAGCCGCCTGCGCGCCGACGCGGCCCAACTGGTGGACGCGATGGTTGCGAAGGGCGGCGGCGATTTGATCGCCGATCTCGCCTATCAGATACCGCAGCGCGCGATCTTCTACATTCTGGGCTTCGAGCAGAATGACGAATTATCGAAAGTGCACGACATCACGCTCGCTCTGCTTGGCAGCATGCGTGACTCCGCAGCTTATCGGAAGAATTTCGAACGTCTTGCAGAATTGGGCCTCGAAGGCATCCACGAGCGCCGCAAAAGGCCGCGTGATGATTTCATGACGGTACTTGCCGAATATGATTTCGGGGGCAGGCCGCTCAACGACGAAGAAGCGGGGCGCGTGATGGCCACCCTGCTCATCGGAGGAAGCGGGACGGCGGCTTCGACGATGGGCTCGTTGTTCTGGAACATCTTCGTCCAGCCAGGATTGCGCGACAGTCTTGTCGAAAATCCGACCTTGATCCCCGCGGCGGTTGAGGAAACGCTACGTCTCCATACGCCATTCTTCGCGCTCTATCGCAATGTGACGCAGGATCATGAGCGGCATGGGCGGCGGATCGCGGCTGGCGATACCGTCTATATGTGCTGGCAGGCGGCCAATCTTGATCCCGCGCAATTCGACGAACCGCACGCCTTCCGTCTTGATCGCGACGCTTCGCGGCACCTGACCTTTGGGCTTGGCCGGCATTCGTGCGTAGGCGCGCCCACCGCCCGGATGGAAATCCGTGTAGTTGCCGAGGAGTTTTTAAAGCGTGGCGTGCGGTTGCAGCCCACCGCGATTGATACGGCAGAATTCTGTTTTGAAGGATCGGAAACGGTCGCGGTCCCTTCGCTGCCGGTTGCGGTCGGGTGAGCGCTGGCTGAAAAGGAAGGCGTCATGGTCGAGCAATTTCGTCATGCCATGCGCTATCTGGCGTCCGGGGTCGCGGTCATAACTTCATCGGACGCGGCCGGGAAACGTTTCGGCATGGCTGCGACATCGGTAACGTCGTTGAGCATGGATCCGCCGAGCCTGCTGGTGTGCATCAACAAATCCTCGTCGATCCTTGCGACGTTGTTGGAGAGTCGGCGCTTCACCGTCAACATGCTGGCCGAATCCCAGCGTGATATACTCGAATGCTTCGGAGGCTCGCGCCTTGCCGACAAGCGATTTTCTTTCGGGGATTGGCGCGATTGCGAAGGAGGGGCTCCCTATCTGTCCGACGCCCTGGCATGGGTGGATTGCAGGCTCGACGATCGTTGGACCTACGGGACGCACCTGATCATTGTCGGCCGGGCTCTTATGGCCGGACCGAACGAAGATGCCGGGCGCCCTTTGGTCTATTATGACGGAGCACCGATGACATTCGGCTAGGGCATCCTTGTATCTCGCCTTTCGCGGCAGGGTTTGCGGAATATTGGCGCGCAATGCCGCCGCGACGCATTGGCGCGATCAGCCGCCGTCAAGCCGTCCGGCAAAAGCTTCGAGCACAGGGGCGGGATTCAGGAATTCCAAATGGTCCGCAACGCGCCCATTCCGAAAGCGCAATCGCATAACATATTGGTTTGTGTAGGGTGCGTCCCAAATGGTCTCAGCCTTTGAGGATGCTGTTACAAAGACGAGATCAACGTCGTCGACAGCGGCATGGGCCTCGATATCAAAGAATTCGAAATATTTCCATACTTTCCAGAAGGTTCCTACTCGTTCTCGATTGGGTTCCAGGCCAACTGTTCGGCCGTCCCGGCCGGCCGGCATATAAGGCGCCTGCATCGCCAATTCGGAATCGGCAACGGCTGCCCATTCTTCAACCGCCCCGCGCGCAAGGATGTCCAGCCATCTGCGGGCCGTTGAAGCATTGTCGATCATTTGCACAACTCCACCTCTTCCTCTGAGGAGTGATGAAGCGTTCGTGTGCCACATGCAAGTTCGTTATTGACCAACTCAACAGTAATGATATGTAATTGATCAATCGGTCAGTTAGGGCCGGGAACGAGGGCGCTCCGGAGTGTAACGGGAGTTGCTTGGGAGACGGCCGCCCGGGTTGCGAGCGAAGGCTTGCACCTGTCCGCCCCGTCTTGCGTCATCGTCTCCTCTCGTTCGACCGGGCCCATAACAATGTCAGGGAGAAGGATGATCGTGAAGCCCGCAATGAAAATTCGCGAAGGTCGGCTGGCCCTCACTGTCGGCGCCGCAATCGGATTTGCCGTCGTCGTGCCGGCGCAGGCTCAGACGGGAGTGTCACAGCCGGACGCGCTGATGGACGATGTCGTCGTAACCGCCACGAAAAAAGCTGGTGGTGAACGGGTTCAGGACATTGCATCGTCGATCACGGCCTTTGGTGTCGATCAGCTCGACGCCATGCAGTTCCGTAACATTGAAAGCCTCGCCTATTCGGCTCCGAACGTCCAGCTCGACGATGTGGGGTCGATCAAGGGGACTGCCAATTTCGCTATTCGCGGTCTCGGCGTGAACAGTTCGGTGCCGAGCATCGAGCCGGCCGTCGCGACGGTCATCGACGGCATCTATCTCGGAACCAACAACGGCACGATCATCGATACCAGCGACATTGAATCGATCGAGGTTTTGCGCGGTCCTCAGGGGGTCTTGTTTGGCCGCAACGTCACGGGCGGCGCGATAGTCCTTCGCACGCGTCGCCCCAGTGGGAATTTCGGCGGCGATGCCAAGCTGTCGATCGAAAGCGGTCTGCGCGGCACGGGGGCCGATATCGTCCTGACCGGTGCGCTCGAGGCCCCGATTGTCGAAGATAAGCTTGCCGTGCGCGTCGCCGGATATTTCGAAGACGATGAAGGCTATTTCAAGAATCTCACGCTTAATCGCAATGACGGAAAGTCGCGGTCGTGGTTTCTCCGCCCGACTATCAGTTTCACGCCCGCTCCGGGCGTGGAGTTCACGCTGATTGGTGAGCATGGCGAATCGCATGGCGATGGAACCGTAAACAGCAACCCCGGTGGATCGGTGCAGGCGCCGAAATTCGGGACGCGTTCGGGCTTTGTTGGCAGAGCAGATACGACCTATAACTCGGCAGTCCTCGAAACGAACATTGATGTCGGATCGGGCGGAGGTAAAATTACCAATATTTTCGGATATCGTGATTACAAGGTGTTGGTTACCGGCGACAACGACGGTTCTCCGGCGCTCGGTTTCCATGTAGGAAGCTATATTAAGCAAAGCCAGTACAGCAACGAATTGCGCTATGCTGTAAAAATTGCTGATCGAATCGATTTCGTTACCGGATTGTTCCTGTTTCATCAAAATATTGATTATCAGACGCTGGACAATTTGCTGTATGCCAATCGCCTTGGGCAGGGCGGTGGCCTGCAAGATCAGAATTCGTGGGGCATTTTTGCCAACGCCGATATTGAGATATTCGATCGCTTCACGCTTGGCGTCGGTGGGCGCTATTCTGAGGATCGGAAAAATGTTCGGATCGCCGCTCGTGATTTCACGGCCGCGCCCCCGTGCACCTTCACTCAGGGTTGCACCAGTTATGGCTTCACCGATCGGGCAAAGTTCAACAGCTTTACGCCGCGCGTTTCGCTGAAATATGAATTCAGCGACAACATCCAGGCTTACGGGCTGTACAGCCGAGGTGTCCGCGCCGGCGGCTATAACCTGCGCGTCGCTTCCCTTGCCGTTCCGCCGGGGCCCTTCGGTGACGAGACCGCGAATTCCTTCGAGATCGGTTTCAAGGGGCGCATGTTCGACCGTCGCCTCATGCTCAATCTCGCGGCGTTTACCAATAAGGTCGACGCCGTCCAGCGCGAGCAGACAACCGTCACTGCAAATGGCGTTTCAACGCTGATCGGCAATGCTGGCGACGTGCGCATCCGCGGCGCAGAGGTCGAAGCGTCGCTGCGATTGGCGCAAGGGCTCGTGCTCCGCGGGTCGCTCGGTTATGTCCATGGCCGCTATGTTCGCGTGGCCGCTGATCTCAATGGCGACGGTGTTGTCAACGATCTGGACCGAGCCCTGCGTATCCCGCGCCTTGCGCCGTGGACCTATAGCGGCGGACTCTATTACGACACCGAATTGGGGCAGGCGGGTTCGTTCAACGCTCATATCAATATCGACCACCGCGACGGGTCGCCATTTACCGACAGCAACAATTCCTTCCTGCCGTCGCTCGACCTTCTTTCCGCTGGAATAGGCTTCGCACCGGCCGGCGTGAAAGGGTTGAAGATGAGCATATATGGCCGCAATCTGCTGGATAATCGAGGCATCGGCGCGAACGCGCGCCTTGATATTCTTCCCACGGGAGGAAGTTTCCAGACGGTCCAGAAGGGCAGGGTAGTCGGCGTCGAGGTCGCCTATTCCTTCTAGCGAACGAGGCCGGCCGGCGGCACAGCTGCCGGCCGGCCGCCCTCGTGCGGAAGGAACAGTTGCAACGGGAACAGGGCATGACGGACTTCGCAGATCGCATCATCATCATTACCGGCGGTGCGAGCGGAATCGGCGCCGCAGCAGCGAAACTCGCGGCCGCGCGGGGCGCGCGCATCGTCGTAGCCGACCTGCAGACGGGGCTGGGCACCGAAGTCGCGAGCGCCGTCGACGGTCGGTTCATGCGGCACGATGTCAGCGATCCGAACTCCTGGAGCGAGCTTCTGGCGCAGGTGATCGCTGAAATCGGCTCGCCGTGCGGCCTCGTGTCAGCGGCAGGAATCAAAAGCAACGGCACGGTAGCCGACGCACCCGATGTCGAAGCCTTTCAGAAGACTGTCGCGGTTAATCAGCAGGGCATCTTGCTCGGTTTGCAGACGTTCGGGCGCTACATGTGCGAACGGAAACGGGGGGCGATCGTCAATGTAGCATCGGCCACGGGTATGCCTCCCGCCGTCAGCCAGGACATTGGCTATGTGTCCACGAAATGGGCGGTGCGAGGGATTAGCCGGACTGCCGCGCGCCAGTTCGCGCCGCACGGCGTCCGGGTGAACACCGTGCTTCCGGGGCTCGTGCAAACGCCGATGATCGCCGCTTCGTTCGAGGCGAATCCCGATCAGGTCGCACATGTAGAGGCATCGATACCGATGCGGCGCCTGGCTCAGCCCGAAGAGATCGCGCAGGCGATCTGTTTCCTGCTGTCCGATCAGGCGAGCTATGCGGCCGGGGCGGAACTCGTGATTGATGGCGGCCTCGTCGCCTAGGGATGACCAGATAACCATGCTTCATGCCGATATGGCGCCCACTGCCGACATAGACTTCGCGGACCCCGGATTTCTGGCGGATCCGTGGCCTGAACTCATGCGCCTGCAGCGCGAGGATCCGATATATTGGAGCGCTCGAAATCGCGGCTGGATCATTACGCGGCACGCCGACGTGAAGGCGGGTTACGCGGATCGGCGCTTGCTCTCGGCACGCGGGCTGGAACTGTTGCTGAGGGATTTCTCACCCGCCGATCGGGATCAGGTATCGGCGGTGACCAAATATATTCCCCTCACCGTGAACCGGCTCGATGGGCGCAATCACATGCGTGTCCGCACGCTTGTGATGAAGGCTTTCACGCCTGCGATCATCCGGTCGCTCAAGCCGCTGATTGAGGAGATTGTCGACGGATTGCTCGAGGAAATCGGTGATGGCGGGGAGATCGACTTTAGCGCGCAGATTTCCGCAAAGCTGCCTCCACGCGTCATCCAGCACATGCTGGGGATACCAGAGGCTCATCGCGAAACATTGTTCCAGCTTGTTTCCGATTTCACTGCGGCGACGGCTGGCGCGCATGTGACGCGCGCCGACATTCTGAAGCTCGACCAGACGTTGCGCGATATGAATGCGATCTTCAACGCGCTGATCGCAGAACGTGAAGCCGCTCCGAGCGACGATCTTATCTCGCATCTTGTTCATGCCCGCGACGGGCTGGCCCGCCTCTCGCACGATGAGTTGCTGGCGTGCTTCCATGCTATCATCGTGGCGGGCGCGGAAAGTACGGCGCACACTTTGGCTACGCAGATCGTCCAGATTTGTCGGAGATCCGACCTTCAGGACATTGTTCGCGGCGATGCGGAGGCGGCTTACCCCGTCGTCACTGAACTGCTCCGCTTTCCCGGCACCGTCAAATCAATGACCCGTATGGCGGGTGAGGAACTGGAATGGGGCGGCAAGAAGATCGCGAAGGGCGATCTTCTGTGGTTGATGAACTTTGGAGCAAATGTCGATCCGAAGGTGTTCGAGACGCCGCTGGAGATTAGGCCGGATCGCGATAACCGCGATTCAATGGCGTTCGGCCCCGGACTGCATCACTGCATCGGCCACATGCTGTCGCGCATAGAACTTTCCACGTTCTTTGCCCGAGCATTTGATCGGTATGAGATTTCGATTCCCGAGCAGAAGCTGGATTATGTGCCCAGCTTTGTTTTCTTCGCGATTAAATCGCTGAAGGTAAATTTCAAAAAACGAAAGTGATGGAGGTGTTGCCGTGATCCCAGGAATTTCGGATTTCGATTATAAGGACAGATTGACGGCAGAGGAGGCCGCCAATCCGCAAAGCGTTATCGATGTTGGCTTCCGCTACACGGCTTCGCTCGAGAATTTCGACGTCGATCGCTATATTTCCTGTTTTACCGATGATCCGCAGTTTCTGATCCGCGATCCAAAGGATACCGAGTTCCGCAACTATGCGAGCCCCAAGGTTGCGGGCGTGCCTGGGGCAAGCCTGGCTGTGGGGGTCGCGCAGGTGCAGTTCACCTTGGCGCGGATCGACTCGATTCATTGGGTACGATCGAATTTCCAGGTCAGCATAGCCGATGATCGCGCACGGATGATCTCGAACTATATCTGCACCCATCGCCTCGACAGCCATTCTACTGGGCCGTTCTGCATCCTTTACGGGACCTATATCGAAGATCTGGTGCTGACCGATCGTTGGCGGATCGCGTTGCATCGCAATCATATCCGGTCGATCCAGGGCGATCTCGCGATCGTGCGCGGCGGTGCCGATCGCTACCCGGAAGACGTCCAGACGAAGACCGAGATCGTCCGCTGACGAAGGCTGGCACGCGTCCGGAAGGCTGTCCTCCCGGCGCGTGCCTGTCTCGTGTCTGCTCAAGGAACTCGCCGAGCGCTATGATCTCCGCAACCTTTTGCCAGGGCAGCGCGCGCGGGGAGGGGGCGAGCGAGATCAATTGCCTTCGGGGAACCAGCCGAACTGCGCGACTATCTCCCGCACAGCCGCAGCGACGTCTTGCCGACGATATCCCAGCAACGCCGCTTCGCCTGAATCCGGCCCATATGAAATGAAATTGCCGCGCCCTTGCGGGATGGCGACATCGGGCAGTAGCGGCAGCTCCTCTTCGCGGATTTCAAGCGTCAGCTTGGCGGGGGCGGCCGCATCGAAGAATAGCTGGAAATAGTCGCGAAAGGAGAGATTTTCGTCGCCCACGAGATAGGCCTTACCCGCTTCGCCGCATTCGAGTGCTCCCTCGATCGCTTCGGATAGGGAGCCGAACGACATGAAGTTGGGGCGGCTGGGCGGGGCGAATGCCGGGATCGGGAGCAGCCCCTGGCCGATTGCACATGGGGTTCGAAGATCGCGTTGGCCCCAGTATCGCACCTGACGCGACCGGTTGAGGAGGGTGGGGTTGCTGCATCGCTCCTTTGAGCATGTCTGCGATATCACGGCGTCCGCATCCGGCGCGAAACGGACCGCTCAAGCAGAAGCGTGTTCCGAGTAATCCAGTTGGCGCTTGTGTTGCAGTTGTGACCTTTGGGTTACGCTTCCCTGAAAAGGCGCAGACGGGCTGGATGTCAGCTTGCGGCGAGCCTCCGGATGGCTCAAAAATACGGCCGGCCTCCGGGAGGGCCTAGGCAACCACCTGCAATCCGCGCGGGGGCGGATGGCTAGGGATCCGGAGGAATTTTTCGTGATCAAAGCTATCATGAAACAGAAGGGCCTGTTGCTTGCTACGGCTACGCCGCTGGCCTTTGCGCTCGCTGCTCCCGCATTTGCCCAGGACGCTGTGGGACAGCCACAAACCAATCAGGATGCCGCGGCTACCAATCCGCCGATGAAGGATATCGTCGTCACTGGGTCGCGCATCGCGCGACCGCAGGTCGAGGCATCGGTTCCCGTTGCGGTCATTTCTGCTCAATCGATCCAGAATGTCGGCCAGACCAACGTGCTGGATGCTTTGCGAGACCTGCCGATTGCGGGCCAGTCGGCAGATCGATCGGCGTCGAATTTCCAGAACTCGGGAAACGGCACGGCAACGGTTAACCTCCGCAACCTCGGCCCATCGCGGACCCTGGTGCTGATCAATGGTCGCCGCAGCGTTGGCGAGCCGGGCAGTTCGGCGGTCGATCTCAACAATATCCCGGTTGATCTTATCGATCACGTAGAGGTCGTGACCGGCGGCGCGTCCGCGGTTTATGGTTCCGATGCGGTCGCCGGCGTCGTCAACATCATCCTCAAGAACGACTTCAGCGGTCTCAATGTTCATTTACAGAACATGATTTCGAGCCGGGGTGATGGCGAGTCGCCGCTGATTTCGGTGCTGGCGGGGCATGATTTCGCAGGCGGCGCGGGCCACATCACCGCGAACGTCACCTATACCAACTCGGATGCTATCCCTTCGGCCAACCGCGCTTACTCGCGGAACGATTCGCCGACGGGAAGTGCATACACGCCGCAGGGCGCGTTCTTCGATGCGGCGGGCGATGGGTTCACCTTTGACCCCAATAACAACGTCATTCCCTATACGGGGGCGGCGTCGCAGCGATATAACAGGGCCTCGCAACGTTTGTTGGCCGTTCCGGTCGAACGATATTCCGCTTCGTTGATTGCTCGCTATGATTTTAGCCCCGCCGTGCAATTGTATGGAGAATTCACGTACAACAAGACCAAGGCGGACGCGCATATTGAGCCGTTGGCGGTCGACGATTTGGGCACGCAGGGCCAATCGGTCATCAACTTCGATGGATCGGCGTTCGCGGGTATTCCGACGAGCAACCCATATGTACCCGCAGCAATAGCGGCCGCGGCTGGCCCGAATTCCTATCTCGATTTCTTTAAGCGCTCGAACGGTCTTTTCGACCGCAGTCCACACGACGATCGTGACTATTTTCGCGGCGTTATCGGCTTAAAGGGCGAGATTGCTACCGGCTGGAACTACGACCTTTCATACGAGCACAGCCAGGTTCGCGATGAAACGACCAATCAATCTATTCTGATGACCAATTACGGCGCGTCACTTCAGGCGACGACTATCGGCGGCCAAATCGTCTGCGCCGATCCGGTCGCGCGTGCGGCGGGTTGCGTCCCGATCAATCCGTTCGGTCACCAAACCTATACCGCCGCGCAGTTGAAATGGCTGAGCACCTATACAGGGCAGGGTGTCATCATCCCCGGCGCTACTCCGGGTCAGCAGGTTAGTGCCCAATTCCTGCAGAAAAACTATCAGGATGTTGTTTCTCTGGCGGTCACCGGATCTCTCTTCCAGTTGCCTAATGGTCCGCTGGGCGTGGCATTTGGCGGAGAATATCACCGCGAAAAGGTTTCGGAGATATTCGATCCGTTCACTCAGTCTGTATATAGCTCGCAACAACTTAACGGAAATGAGATCGGAAAATATGATTCCAAGGAGGCCTTCGTCGAAATCAATGCGCCAATCTTCGGTCATCACCCCGGCGTTTATGAATTTTCGCTGGAAGGTGCGGCGCGCTACTCAGATTATTCGACCGTCGGTGGGGTCTGGACATATAAATATGGTGGCACTTATGCGCCAACCCCGGATATTCGTTTCCGGGCAATTTACGCCCGCGCCGTCCGTGCGCCAAATCTGAATGAGTTGTTTTCTCCGAAGGCCAACACCGCGCAACAGGTCGTCGACCCTTGCGATCAGGCGCAGGGATTGGGTGGTGCGGCGCTGGTCGCGTTGCCGGCGGGGTGTTCCGCAATCCCGGGCATTGCGAGTTACCTGACGACCCATCCGAACTTTACATACTCGCTGCAGCAGGTGCAGACTATCTTCGGTTTTACCGGCGGCAATCCCAATTTGCAGGCGGAGGCGACCAACACGTTCACTGCGGGCGCGACCCTTACTCCACGATTCTTCCATAACTTCGTGCTGACGGCAGATTATTATTCGATCAAAGTGAAAAATGCCGTGTCTTCGATCGATCCGCAGACTTCGGTTACCCAATGCTTCGAAACGGGATCCTCTGATTTCTGCGGACTTGTTCATCGCAATGCGAATGGTTTCATCACCGAGGTTGATGAGATCGCTATAAACGCCGCATCTTATCAGGTGTCGGGTATCGATGTTCAGGCGCTCTATGATTTCAAGACTCATTTTTTCAAGGCAGAAAATGAAAAGGTTAGTCTCGATCTATACTATAATCATAAGTTTAAGCAGGCGCAGACGCCGTTCGCCGGCGGCCCGGTTTCGAATGAGCTTGGTACGGCGGATACCTATGCCAGCCAGCAGCTGGGCACCGGCTTCAAAGATCAGTTTACGTTCAATCTGAACTATACTGCGGGTCCGGCTTCGATCCACTATCGTTTGAAGTATCTCGGTCCGGTGAAGGCGTATTTTGGCGCTACGGTTATTCCAATATCGGCTTACACTTATAGCGACCTTCAGGTTAAATTCGATCTGGCGAAACGGTTCGAATTCTACGTGGGGGCCAACAATCTGCTGGATAAACAGCCTCCCTTCATCATCGGTGGCAACAGCCAGTGGCCCGGCACCAATACGGTGGCGGATACCTACGATCTGTTCGGTCGAATGATCTACGCGGGTTTTACCGCGAAGTTCTGATCGCAGACTTTGAACAAGTCGGGGCGGCTCCGCGAGGGGCCGCCCATTTTCGTGTTGTCATGCGCGAGAGTAGCGATGCGCGCTTGGACTTCAGTCTCCACGCGCTGCACAACGACGTTCGCTGTTTTCCATTGGAACCTGGCCCCTTCGACGCCGAAATGCGCTCATCTTTCGGAACGACGTCATCGGCTGGGCACCTCCTTCGGTCGGCATTGTATGATACCTGGTTCTGGCGATGCTGCGCTGAAAAAGCGGAAGGAAGATAATAGATCTCAATGGTTTGTTTGAAAAGCATAGCGAGCAAATTTCAATGGCTAACATTTCTTCCGGAAGATTGCCGGTCAGCGGATACTAAGTGACCAGTTCACAACTTTTCGATATTCAAAATCGGTGCCGTGAGCCTGTAATTGATATTACAAAAAGGAACACCGAGCGATGATCCGTAATTCTGCCACTGCGTTGATCGTTCTGGCGCTGATGACCGGCGCTTCACCGCCGCCGCAAGAAGCCCCTGCCGCTCCCGCCGCCGCGGAGGCGCCGCTAACGGTCGAGGCGATAGCGCCGCAACTGACAGCCTATTTCGATGCGTGGATGCGGGAAGCGCACGCTCCCGGTCTTGTCTTCGGCGTGGTTAAGGACGGTAAGCTTGTGCTGGTGCGGGGGCTCGGTGTGCAGAATGTCACATCAGGCGCGGCGGTGACCGCAGACAGCAGCTTTCGTATCGCTTCTATGTCCAAGGCGTTCACCGCCCTTGCGATCCTAAAGCTGCGCGATGCCGGCAAGCTTTCGCTCGACGCGCCAGCTGAACGCTATGTGCCGGAAATGGCGAACTGGCGTTATCCGACCGCTGACTCATCGCGCATCACAGTGGCCGATTTGCTCCACCATGTCGCAGGCTTCGTCGAGGATAATCCGTGGGGGGATCGGCAACAGCCGTTGTCGGAGGGTGACTTCACGGCGCTCCTGAAGGCAGGTGTTCCATTCGCGCAGGCGCCGGAGTTACGGATGGAATATTCCAACCTGGGCTATGCGACGCTGGGGCGGATCGTGACGAATGTCTCGGGCGTGCCATATGAGCGTTATATTGAGCGGGAGATAATGAGGCCGCTCGGGATGAGCTCCACCGGCTATGATGTGGCGAGCCTGCGGCAACAGAAGCGAGCGTTAGGCTATCGCTGGCAGGAGGATGCCGCCGGCAAATGGGGGTGGGTGCGCGAGCCCGATATGGCGGATGGCGCATTCGGCGCGATGGGCGGCGTGCAGACCAGCGCGATCGACTATTGGCACTGGGTCGCTTTCCTCCTTTCCGCGTGGCCGGCGCGTGACGACGCTGATAACGGTCCGGTCAAGCGCGGTACCGTTCGTCAAATCGTAAAAGGCGCGAATTTCGTCGAAACGAGCGAGCGCCCCGCGGTGCTTGGTGGGCCCTGCCGCCAGGCGCGCGCCTATGCGAAGGGCTGGTTCGTGATCTCCGATTGCGATCTCGGTCAGGTGGTTTCGCATACTGGCGGATATCCCGGATACGGCTCGGTCGTCATGCTGATGCCGGATGCGGGGGTGGGCGTTTTTGCCTTCTCGAACCGAACCTATGGCGCGCCGAGCAGGCCGGCGTTTCAGGCGATGATGGCGCTGCGGGCGGCACGGTTGGCGAACGATCGTTTGCTTCCCGTCTCGGCAGGCCTCGCAGACGCCTATCACGCCGCCAAGGCGAGTTGGCGCAGCGGTGACCCCGCGAGCGCGCCGCTCGCCATGAACGTCCCATTGGACCGCGATCTCTCGCGCCGACGCAGCGATATCGCGGCGCTCAAAACGAAGGTCGGCGCGTGCACCATGGAAGAGCCGATCGCTCCAGTCTCGGCGATGGAGGGAACGTTTGTTTGGAAATGTGCCACCGGCGAGGTTTCCGGTCGCGTCCAGCGCGCACCGACGCCAGCGCTGAGTTTACAGGTGATCGATTTCAAGCCGGTGCAGTGACATTCAACACCATTGAGGATGATGGCCCACGCTAACCGTGGCTAGACAGTGCCTCGCCATTTGTCGTCTTCGGCAGGTGAAACCGCGCCTCTCTAAGCGGAAGGCTTTTGAGAGATATGTTGCGGAGGTAAAGCGATCGGGGGCTGCCGTCGGGCGGCCGGTCGCCGACATTGGCGGAAAGCTTCGCGAACGCGATTTGTCTAGGCGCATGAGCCCAGGAACGGTTAGTTTGCTTTCGCGGGCGGGACGCACGGCACGTCGTTAGCCGTCCAATCGAAATCATAAGTGGTCGGCACTTTCTCTCCGCTGCCGACCGAGCCCTTTTTACCGGAGGGAGTATAGTAAATCCATCCCATGCTGTTGTCGAACGCCGCGATCCGCGAATTATCACGCTGCGCGGCGGCCGCTTCGATCTCAGGCTGTTCGATCCGTGATCCACGGACCATGCGGATAGCGCCGTCGCGCAGTTCCCACGCGCGATAATAGTTCCGTCCGAATATGTGCGTGTTGAAGCTTGCTTTGGACGACCATTGTTTGGCCTGCGTCGAACTCGGCAATCGGACTGTGGTGACGTGGCAGATGTAGTCGGGTTTTGTGTAGAAAGGCAGATTCTGGTTCTGATCGGCCGCCCGAACGCGCCGCTCGGGTGGATTGAAGCCGCCTCCCGGAAGCGCCAGCGACCTCGCGCCATCGCCGTCATCATCCCAGTTTACGGCTCCAGTGCCGCTGATCGTCAGGACGCTTGCCGCCGCCTTTTGATCGTAATGCCACTGAACGTTGTCGATCGCCTGCCAGACGTCGCCGATCGCCTGTTGACGAAAACCATCCAGCATCTGCCCGGCTGAAAGCGGGGAGAATTGCATTTGCTGCTGCAAACCTTTGACGCCACGAACGATTTGGGTCGAGACGATCCGTGCCGGTGTATCGAAACCGGCACGCGCATCGATCTCAAACAAGTTGATTTCATCGGGAGCGACCGCCGGCTGCCATCCCAATTTCTCGATATCGCTGCCTTGCGCCGTCAGGGGGAGGACCCAGTTGACTGGGAAAACGGGCCGCGCGCTGGGCGACGCAACCGGGGGGAGGGTCCCGTCCAGCCAGTAGGTCTTGCCGTCGATGTGAGCGCGCACGAGCACGTGGTCGAACAATTGCGGGATAGGGAGGCGCTGATCGAAACCATCATCGACACCGCCAGAATTGACGAGGACTGGCTCCGCGTCGATGCCCAGTTCGCCGAGCAGCGCCAGTAGCAGCGCAGTCTTCCCCTTGCAGTCACCATAACGGCGCTGCCAGGTCTCGTCGGCCGAGGCGGGGATAAGATTGCCACCATTAAGACCCACGTAGATGTAACGCACGTCCTGCTGGACCATCTTGAGCGCCGCGCTCGCGCGATCCAGCGGCTGAGCTTGCGCGGTGGCGATGCGGCTGGCTTCACGCTTGATCGCCGAATCGGCGGAGAGCTTCGCCGCTTTTGCATAGAGCGGCGCAAAATGGCGCGAGAGTGCCGCCCAGTCGGTGAAATCGCTGTACTCTACAGCGCGTTGCCACTGATAGCGCGCTGGCGCGTCTTTCGGCGGCGACAGGATGGCTGGATTGTCGAACCGGAAATCGACCCCGCGCTCATCCTTTTGCATTGCCGCTGTCATATCGGGAGTCATTTTTAGGTTGGGCTTGCGGCCCTGATCCCAGTTTAAACCCAAATGATATCGGCCCGGCGCCGGATTTGGCGTGAGCAGCAGAAGGCCGGCCATATTATGACCGAGCGCGGGATCGTTCGTGAAAGTAGTAAGATCGACTTCCAGCTCGTCGCCAACCCGAAGATCGGGAATGCGAAGGATTGCCGTTAACACCCCATCGAGTCTTGCCGCTTCCAGCTGATCCTCGCGTCGCAGAATCTCGAAGGAAGAGTTTTGCAGGACATCGACGATCTGACCATCGCGAAACAGCTTGATACCATGGACGATAGGGGCACCGGCCGTCGGGTTCCATGCGATCGAGATGTTGCCGAGCTGCAACGCGCTCGAATGCAGGATCTTGACGCGATAGCCGAGATATTGCGCCTGTCCCTGATCGCTAAGATGAATCTGCAAATCTTGGCGACGTATGAACAGGGAGCCGCCGGCGCTCTCTGGCACCGGTAGCAACGCGGACGCCGTAGCCCATGCCGGGACCGGGCCGCGACGGACTTGCTGGGGCTGCGCACAAACGGAACTGGCGACGAGCACGGACGCCAAAATCGGTAACGAAATCCGCACTGTCAGCCCCCCAGCCTATCTGCAATTTATTGTGGCAGAAGCGGCATTGCTTTCAAGTGATGTCTGCGCCTCGTCGCCAGTCTGGCTCGTCGCGTCGATGCGATCCGGCGCCCGTGCCGAACGCGGCGACTTATCCTCGCCCAGGGTGTTTTTCATCCAAATGCCCGCAGGAAGGGCTCTTCAGGCCGACTGTCGGGTGTTCCATGGCGACGCTATGATTGCATCCGATAAGATATCGGGCAACAAACCCGCGTTCGTTCGGAGACTTAAATGCGCGCTGCTCTGGCCCTGTTGCTGCTTTCGACCACGCCGCTCATCCAGGCGGCGGCCCCCGTGCCGGCACCGGCGGCGACGGCCGGGGTTCAGGATGCGGCGCTGCTGCAATTCCTCGATCAAGCATTCGACGAGCAATTGGCGCTTAGCCCGGAACAGCAGACCCATCTCGGCCTCAAGGCCAATTATGATCGGCTCGATGATTATACCGATGCCGCTGCGGCGCGGCAGCTCGCACTGACAGAGCGACAGTTAAAGGAGATGCACGCCCGTTTCCGCCCGGATCAGCTCGGCGAAAGCGCGCGCGTCAGTTACCGATTGTTCGAATATGAAGCGGCACGCGGACGCGAGGAATTCAAGTTCCGGAGCCTGCACTTCCCCGTGTCGACCAACGGCAGCCCGGCGGGCGACATACCGGTCCTGCTGATCAACAACCACAAGATCAGCAGCGTGTCGGATGCCGAAGCCTATATCGCGCGCCTGCGCGACACCGATCGGGTGATGGGCGAGGTCGTCGCAAAGATGCGCAAGCAGGCCGCTGCGGGCATCGTGCCAAACAAGGTGAATTTCGCACCGGCACGGAACGATGCGCGCAAGATAATCACTGGCGCCCCGTTCGACTCTGGTCCGGATTCGACACTGCAGGCGGATTTTTCCACGAAGGTTGCTGCGCTGAACGCGCCAGCGGCGGTTAAGGCGAAGTTGCTCGCGGACGCCCGCGCCGCCCTGACAGGACCGTTCCGCCACGGTTATGACACGCTGATCGCGGCGCTCGACGAGATCGAACCTCAATCGAAGGGCAATTTCGGTGCATGGAGTCTGCCCGACGGGCAGGCCTATTATGCTGATCAGCTCAAGGGCGCGACGAGCACCAACCTGACCGCAGATCAGATTCACGAAATTGGCCTGCGCCAGGTCGCCGCGATCCGGCAGGAAATGGAGGCGATCAAGCAGCAGGTCGGCTTCAGCGGCACGCTGGCGCAGTTCTTCGATCACATCCGCACCGATCCGCAATTCAAATATCCGAACACCGATGCCGGGCGCGAACAATATCTAAGCGATGCCCGTGCGGTGATCGCATCCGTGATGGTGTGGGCGCCGCGGTATTTTCGCACGTTGCCGAAGGCGACGCTTGAAGTACGGGCAGTCGAGAAGTGGCGCGAAGCTACCGCGCCAACCGCCTTCTATAACCCGCCATCTGCCGACGGATCGCGGCCAGGCATCTATTACGTCAACCTGATCGACATGAACCAGACGCAAAAGGTGCAGGCAGCGGCGATCGCGAGCCATGAAGGCGCGCCGGGCCACCATTTCCAGATCGCGAGGCAGCAGGAACTGACCGGCATCCCGAAGTTCCGCAAGTTCGGTGGCTATGGCGCATATATGGAGGGCTGGGGCCTCTATTCGGAGCGGCTGGCCGACGAAATGGGTATCTACAAGGATCCCTATTCCCGGTTCGGCATGCTGTCCCTGCAAATGTGGCGGGCGATCCGGCTTGTGCTCGATACCGGCATTCATTCCAAGCGATGGACGCGCGAGCAGGCGATCGCTTATTTCCGTGAGAACAGTTCGGTATCGGACACCGATATCGCCCGCGAAGTCGATCGCTACTTCAATTGGCCGGGGCAGGCGACGAGCTACATGGTCGGGCAACTCAAGATCAACGAACTGCGCAAGCGCGCCGAGACCACGCTGGGTTCGCGGTTCGACATCCGCGATTTCCATGAAGCGGTGCTGAGCCAGGGCGCCCTGCCGCTTGACGTGCTGGAAGAACAGGTTGACCGATACATCGCCGCGCGACGAAGTGAAAAATAGGGCCATGCGGGAGCGGTCTTCTTCGTCCCCGTCGACCGCCCCGCGCCCGGCTCAATCGGCGTTTCGCCTTCCGAGCCATCGGCCGAAGCTTCGGAACGCGCTCTGCCGGAGACTTATCGGCTAATCTCTGATCGCAGCCTCCGCGATCCCCGCGTCCTGATCAGCGCTCCCACCGGAGACGCCGATCGCCCCGATCACGCGGCCATTGGCGACGATCGGCACGCCTCCGCCGATCGCAATCACCTCGTCAGCGGACAGGAGCACAGATCGACCGGCCCTGACCCGCTCCTCAAGCGTAGCGGTCGCGACACGCAGTCGGGCGGCGGTGCGGGCTTTTTGCTGGGCGAGCCGGATTGATGCATACGGAGCATCGTCCATCCGGGCGAACGCGACCAGTTCGCCGGACGGTTCCACGATCGCGAACGCCATCTTGAAACCCCTGGCGGCGCTTTGGGCCATTGCGCGCTGAACGATACGCTGTGCCGCGCCCAACGCAATCGGTGCACCGTTGCCGTTCGGCTGGCTTTGCGCGAGCGGAGCAGGGGCCGACGGCGTCGCGACGGGTTGCCGGTTCTGAGACCATGCGGGAGCGACGCCAAATGCGGCAAGCACAGATACGGTGAGCGCCAAACGTCGCGACAAAGTCTTTCGAGTGCGTCGCGCGGAATGGCGATCGTTATTCATGTCAGAGCCCTGTCATTCTCAATACCGCTTCGGGCAAGCGTTCACCCTGGACAATGATGTCGGATGTGCCCGCCTCGATCTCGGCAAGATCGGCCACGGTCAGCTCAAGGTCAATCGCGCCGAGATTTTCGCGCAGTCGGTTCAGCCTGGTGGTGCCGGGGATCGGGACGATCCACGGATGCTGGGCGAGCAGCCAGCCGAGCGCCACTTGCGCCGGCGTTGCGCCTTTGCGCTTGGCCATGGCACGGACCACCGTGACCAGTGCCATGTTCGCCTTGCGTGCCTCCGGAGAGAAGCGCGGGACCATGTTGCGAAAATCGCCCTCGGGAAATTTGGTGTTTTCGTCGATCTGTCCCGTCAGGAACCCGGCGCCGAGCGGACTGAACGGAACGAAGCCGATGCCAAGTTCCTCCAGTGCAGGAAGAAGTTCCGCTTCCGGCCCGCGCCAGAACAGCGAATATTCGCTCTGCACCACCGTCACCGGCTGCACCGCGTGGGCGCGGCGGATCGTTTCCACGCCGGCCTCGGACAGGCCGAAATGCCGCACCTTGCCCTCAGCGATCAAATCCCTGATCGTACCTGCGACGTCCTCGATCGGCACCTGTGGATCGACGCGGTGCTGATAGAACAGATCGATCACATCGGTGCGCAGGCGCTTCAGCGCGGCCTCGGCGACGGCCCTGACGTGCTCCGGCCGACTGTTGGTTCCACCGCGACGCATGCCCGTTTTCAGATCGATATCAAAACCGAATTTGGTGGCGATCACGATCTGATGGCGGATCGGCTGAAGCGCCTCGCCGACCAGTTCCTCGTTGGCGAATGGGCCATATGCCTCGGCCGTATCGAAAAACGTCACGCCGTCCTCATGGGCGGCGCGGATCAGGGAAATCATCTCGGCCCTGTCGACGGGGGAGCCGTAAACGCCAGTCATGCCCATGCAGCCCAGCCCGAGTGCCGAGACCTCCAGTTCGCTCTTGCCGAGTTTGCGTTTTTCCATTGCGTCGCTCCTGTCGGCGCGCCGCGGTCGGCGCCCTTCCGGAGCTAATTTATGACTATCAGCAGCTAGCGATTAGACGTTACAATCGGGATGTTATCATAAGTTGAGCTACTGAATGTCGACCGAGAATTTCAACAACCTCGCCGCGTTCGTCACGGTCGCCACGGAACGCAGCTTCACCCGCGCCGCAGCCAAGCTGGGTGTCTCCCAGTCAGCATTGAGTCAAACGATCAAGGGACTGGAGGCGCGGCTTGGAATGCGGCTCCTAACACGGACCACCCGTAGCGTCTCGACGACCGAGGCAGGCGGAAGGCTATTGCGGACGCTGGCCCCTCGGTTCGAAGAGATCGAGCAGGAATTGGGGGAACTGAGTGCACTTCGCGACAAGCCGGCAGGCACCGTGCGGATCTCTGCCGGGGAGCATCCCTCCGTGTCGATCCTGCAGCCTGCGCTGCGACGTTTTCTGCCCGATCATCCCGACGTGCACGTTGAAATCATCGTCGATTATGGACTGACCGACATCGTTGCCCAGGGATATGACGCGGGCGTGCGTCTCGGCGAGCAGGTTGCGAAGGATATGATCGCGGTGCGTATCGGCCCGGATATGCGCATGGCCGTCGTGGGAGCGCCTGGCTACTTTGAACAGCATCCCCGGCCGGTGACGCCGCAGGATCTGACAGTTCACAACTGCATCAATATCAGGCTGCCCACTTATGGTGGGATCTATGCGTGGGAGTTCGAAAAGGATGGCCATGAGCTTCGCGTCCGGGTGGAGGGACAACTCGTGGTCAACAATTCGGCTGTGCGGCTCGCATCGGTGCTGGATGGATTGGGGCTGGCCTATGTTCCGGAGGATCTAATCCTGGAGCATCTCGCGCACGGAAGATTAGTCAGGGCGCTGGATGATTGGTGCCTGCCGTTTCCGGGTTACCACCTGTATTATCCCAGCCGGCGCCATGCTTCGCCCGCATTTTCCCTGGTTGTCGACGCTCTGCGATATCGAGCGCGCTAAGCAGGCAGGTCGAGGCCGGCGTTAAAGCCGGCCTCGGTTTTGCTCAGAAGCGGATCGCAGCCGTGGCTCGGACCCCATGGTCCTCCCCGCGATTGCTGATAACCCCCGTATATCCGGCATTGAATGACAGCGCAGACGTCGCGCGCCATTCCAGACCGGCCTCTACGCTCGCATTGTCCTTCGACAATGGGGCGCCTTCGACCGTGAAGCCGCCACCCGTGCCGAAAGTCATATGGGAGTTCACCCCGACATCGCTTGTGGCGTGTTCCCATGCAATGCGGGCGCGGCCAACGACTCGCGATCGAGCATCGCCGATCGTCGCACGCAACCCCAGCGAGGTCCAACCATAGGCACGATTGTCGTCGTTGCCCTTCAGCGCAGCGGATGCCCCGGTTTCGGTGAAGGTGGTGTTCTTCAGCCACATCCCGCTGAAGCCGGCGAACGGCTCGACCGACCCTTTGCCCAAAGGCATCGTATAGCCGATTTCACCGAATGCCTGGGTGAGCGAGCCACCATAGCTGGCGCGCAGTTCGTCATGGAGCGAGCGATAGTCGACCGTTCGATGGGTGGCGATGTCGAGATCCGAATAGCTTGCGCCGCCGCGAATGGTGGCGGCACCGAAGGCCACGCTGGCATAGGCGGCGCCGAACACCGTATCGATATCGGCCGAGGAGCCCCGCCGCTTCACGGTCACGTCCGAATGCGCAGTGCCGCCGGCTGCGCCGATCTTCACGTTCTCGGTGGGATTGAATTCGATCCCCGCGATCAACTGATAGCCGGACGTATCGACATTGGCGGCGTTGCCATTGCCGTCCTTGCTCGCCCAATTTCCGCCGACCTGCGACCACAACGCGACCTTGCGATCCGAATTGGATGACGCGACGGCGCTCTGCGCCCGATCGAGGAGCGTGCGCCGAAGACGGCTGCCATCATCGGCCGCGGCCGAAAGCGCCGAAGCGTGGATTTCGCCTGACAGGCTATCCAGCCCTGCGGCGATCTGTTCCCGCGAAGAGCCCACCAGCGCGTCATAGATCGCGCTGCCGATCAGGAACCTCCCATCGATCGCGCCGCCCACTGCGGTCTGGTTGGCGGTGCGCCCGGCCTGAGCGAACGTCACGTCATTGCGGGTCATCGTCAGCGTAACGCGATCGGTGCCATAGCCGAGCGTCGGGACGAGAAACGCAAGGTTGCTCGTCACATTGTCGAACTTCCCCCTGACGCCGCCGGCGGCGGAAAGGATCACATAGCTCGTCTGCGGCTTGTAATCGCCCGCTTCCGCCAACACCTTCACGGTGCCGCCGTCGATCTTCGCCACGCCGCTGGTCGAGATCTGATCCGTGCTGCCGCCGGCGTTTATCTCCACGGCATAAGTCGACCCTTTCTCAAAGGTGAGGTTACCCGCAACCGTGAGATGACCGATCGAATTGCCCGGCGCCGCGGTCCCTCCGTTGCGGACGATCAGGCCACCGACGGTGCCGTTGCCACCGATCGTGCCGTTGCTCCCGACAGTGATGATCGAGTTGGCGAGCGAGCCATTGACGGCAAGCCGACCCTCATTGACGCTGGTAGCGCCGTTATAGTCGCTGGCGCCCGTAAGATTGAGCGAACCCGCCCCCTGCTTCACGAAGCCGCCCGATCCGCCGATACGACCCGCATAGACGCCGTCGCTGGCCTGATCGAAAACGAGGCTGCCGCCGTTAACGACATTGCCCTGGATGCTGGCGCTGTTGCCGACCAGCGTGCCGCCGGTGATCGTCGTGCCGCCGGTGAAGCTGTTCGCGCCGGTCAGCACAAGCGTGCCGGTCCCGGTCTTGACCAGCGCGCCGCTGCCCGAAACCGCGCCCGCGAAGGTGCCGTTTGCCGCCTGTGCGAATACCAGCGTGCCAGCGTTCGCGACGTTGCCTTGCAGGCTCGCGGTGTTGCCGACCAGCGTGCCGCCCGCGATCGTCGTGCCGCCGGTATAGCTGTTCGCCCCGGTCAGTACGACGGTGCCGGTGCCATCCTTGGTCAATGATCCGCTGCCGGAGATGGACGCCGCCGAACGTGCCGTCGCTGTTCTGGTCCAGCACCAGCGCGGCATTGTTGACGACATTGCCCTGGATGCTCGTGGTGTTGCCGACCAGCGTGCCGCCCGCGATCGTCGTGCCGCCGGTGTAGCTGTTCGCACCGGTCAGTACGAGCGTGCCGTCGCCGGTCTTCGTCAGGCCGCCATCGCCGCTGATCACGCCGGTGAACGCATCGCGCCGTTGCCGGCCGTATCGATCGTTCCGTTGCTCGTGGTGATCGCGATGTCCTTCCCGACGCTGACGGGCGCATCGACCACAAGGGTGCCTCCATCGAAAACCGGGAGAACGGACCCATCGATCAGCTCGCTGGCTTGCTGGTGCCGGTGATGTTCGCGCTACCGATCGCCGAAGAGATATCAGTGCCGAAGATATAGGCGTAATTGAAACTCAGCGACGATCCGGCCAGGAGATCACCGAGCAAAAACCCAAGGCCGATCGTGTTATCGCCATGACCGACGTTGGTGCCGTTGAGATAAGATGCGGTATCGGTGGTCCAGTCGGTAACGGCCGAGTTGTGCTGGTAAGCGGTCGTCGTGTAGAGTCCGATCACATATTTCGAGGCCAGTGCTTCTGCGTAGACAAGGTCGTTCGCCGACACCGTGCCGTTGCCGCGATAGTTGTTGGTTTCACTTGAATCACCTGGCGCCGCCATGGCGTCGGGATCGAGTACGCGCGCAAAGCTCAGGCCGGTGAGGTCGCCGATCGCCTTGATGCTGGTGGTGATGTGGACCTGCTGGTCGGTCTTATTAAAGTAATAATCGTTCGTGATCGACAAGACGTTGTTGACGGTTGCCGGTCCAAACCGCGCGCTGGTCGTAGGTTGAGCCGTTATATGCAACGCCGTTGTAACTGGTCAGCGAGCCGCCCGTAATGCTCAGGGTCCCGTCATTGTTGTTGACGTAGCCAAATGTAGATCCGCCCTTCGTGCCGCTGATAGTGAACCCCTCGAACGGGCTACCCGGCGTTAGATAGTCGTAGTTCGGGTTGAACGAGCCGGAACCGGTGCCATCGTACAGAATACCGGGAGATGTATTGCCCCCAAAGCCCAGGGTGCCGGCATCATTCAACCCAATCTTGATAAAATCACCCGAAAGTACCTGCGGAGCTGCCCAAGCAGGCGTGGTAACCAAGAGGACAAGCGATGCACTGGAACAAAGCGCCACCTTCACCGCGGCGGCGCGGTTTACGAACTTCATCAATGAAAAACTCCCGTGTTTGCGAGGGGTTCATCCTCGCCTCATCGTCCCGTAGGGGGAGATCGTTAACAATGAATGCCCGTATTCGTACGGCCTGACCCGCCTGCCGTTTTCCGGACCGCCTGGTGCTGGAAAATCCTGTTATGAAGGAGGGGCATAAGGGCGGGGCGAGCGATAAGGGGGTTAAATTTTCGTCGCCGTAAATCGTTTTCGCGTTGAAGCAGGTGATTGGTGGCCGCCCATCTCGGCGAAGGTCGTTACTCGCATCGGACTATCGCAATGGACGATGATGTTTTGCGGATGGGGGTACTAGGCTTCGAGGCTGCGTCCACGGTGATCGGCGATTGCGCGGACGAATGATGGACGAAGTCCGCTCACGCTTCCGCCTTACTCCGATCAATGGGCGGTTACGCATTGGTCGCACTACCCGCGATACCGCGCTTCCGACAGGTCGAGTTCCCGGGACAGGTTTTGAATCGTCTCACTGCCGATAGCCCTCCATCACCTGCCCACCCGCAGCGGTGTGTAGGTCGGCCTTTCCGATAACTTCCGCCAATGCGTGGCAGGGCTAAACCGGCGACCGAACGAAACTCATCAGAAATTCTTATCGCCTGAAGGAAAGCGGGCGATCGCCCGCGATCGACGTGGAATCGAGCATTCCGTAGCGGTAAATTGCACCCCGGCCCGATCGGCGAATGGGGCGGCCATCCATTGTCATCCCGTCGCAACGGAAATGACGCGAGAATGGCATTCTATCGATGCACAGCCGTTCCGTTCTGCATTGCAGCAATGACTGCACGAAGGGGGCCTGCCGTGATCCGATTTACTTCCAGCCTGCTCGCACTTGCCGGCGCACTTCTTTACGCCAACACGGCGTCCGCTCAGACGGCCGGACCAGATGCGAACGATGCAGCGGCAGACGATGCTTCGACGATCATCGTCAACGCCAAATCCACCCGCTCGGCGACCGCGATTCCGCAAAGCGAAATTCAGAAGATCCTGCCGGGCGTCTCACCGCTGAAGGCGATCCAGACGCTGCCCGGCGTGCTCTACATCACCGCCGATCCATGGGGATATAACGAGCAGAACGCGCAGATTTTCATCCACGGTTTCGCCGCCAACCAGCTTGGTTACACGATGGACGGCATTCCACTCGGTGACCAGAGCTACGGCAATTACAATGGCCTTTCCCCGCAGCGCGCGGTGATTTCCGAAAATGTCGGCCGCGTCGTCGTGGCGACGGGCGCGGGCGATCTCGCCACCGCGTCGAACAGCAACCTTGGCGGCACCGTCGAAACCTACTCGTCGAACCCGCTCGACAAACTCGGCATTCAGGCGTCGCAGACGTTCGGCAGCTACAGCACCTCACGAACCTTCGTGCGGATCGATAGCGGCGCGTTTGGCGCGGACGGCAGCAATTCGGCCTATATCTCGGCGGCGCGACAGCATGCCCGCGCGTGGGATTTCAATGGTAATCAGGGCGGTTATCAGGCCAATGCCAAGTTCGTCCATGACGACAAGATCGGCAAGCTGACGCTCTATTTCGATTATAACGACATGACCCAGCCGAACGAAGATTCGACGGTCTTCTATAAGCCGAACATCGCAGCAGGTCAGACTGCCTCGGCCGTCCAGCTCTACACGCCCTACACGAAGCCATTCTTCTATCCGGACTTCGCCACGTATCGGACATCATATCTGAGCGCGCTGGGCAATTCGCCGGCTTCCGAGGGCAGCAATTATCGTAATTACTATTCGGATGCGCAGCGCACCGATTATCTCGCTTATGCACGCTATGATGCGCATCTGTCGGATAAGGTCACTTGGTCGACGACCGGATATTTCCACCACAATGACGGCGCGGGCGTCGTTGCCGGACCGCTCGGCCAGTCGATCACGACCGCACAGGCCTATCTCGATCCCAATTATGCGGCGCTGCCCAGCAACTGCCGCTTCACGGGCAACAACAATGGTGTTCGCCCCGCCGCCTGCACCGCGCTGACCGACGCGCAAGCGGCAGCGGCGGGGGCGGCGCTGGTCGCCGCGACGGGCGGCTCGGGGCTTATCACGCGCACAACCGAATATCGCATCGATCGCGGCGGCGTGATCTCAGCCCTCAGCGCGGAGATCGGCGATCACAAAATCGAATTCGGCGGCTGGTTCGAGCGCAACAGCACCACGCAATGGCGGCGCTGGTATGCAGTCGATGTCAACAACCCGGCATCAAGCACGCCCTACATCCGCCCACTGGAGGCCGCGCAGCCACTGTTCACCCAGTATCAGGGTGAGGCGCGGATCAACCAGCTTCAGCTCCATCTTCAGGATACCTGGCAAGCGACCGACAAGTTGCTCCTCCAGGCCGGCTTCAAAACGAGCGCGCAATGGGCGAACGGCTGGTTCCCGGTACAGCCCAAGGCCGGCTCACTCTCGGGCCTGTCCGGCGGCCTGCCTCAGGGCCGGATCAACACGCTGCGCTGGTTCCTGCCGGCAATCGGCGCGACCTATGATCTCAATGGCCACGAACAGGCCTATTTCAACGTCCAGAAGAACCTGCGGCAGTATCAGGCATATCTCGCGGGCGGTGGCGGCCCCTGGTTCACGGGAAGCCAGGCGGCGTTTGACGCCTTCGCGCAGCAGGGCAAGCCAGAGAGCAGCTGGACCTATGAGGGCGGCTTGCGCACGCACCGCAGCTTCTCCGGCGACATCGGGCTCGACGCGCAGATCAATTATTACCACGTAGTGTTCAGCAACCGTCTGCTGGCGATCTCGACCAACCCGGGCGGCATCGCGGGCGGCGGTATTACTGGGGGCACGTCGATCCTCGTCAATGTGGGAGACGTGAAAACGGATGGCGTGGACGCCGCTTTCACGCTCCGCTTTGGCCGCGCCTTCTCGCTCTACAATGCAACGTCGTACAATCTGTCGAAATATCAGAGCGATTATACGGCGACAGCCATCGGCATCGGCGCTGCCACTGGAACATGCATCGGCGGCTATCTGGTGACCAACGGCGTCGTGCCGACCTGCGGCAAGCAATTGCCCGGCACGCCTAAATGGATGAACAAGACGGTCGCCACGCTCTCTGGCGGCCCGTTCGAGGTGCAGCTGATTGGCGATTTCGTCGGCCGCCGCTTCGCCACTTTCAGCAACGATGCGAGTGTGCCCTCCTATTTCCTGACTTCGCTGCGTGTCGCCGCACGAATGCCGGAAAATGTCCTGCCTTTGCGCAAGGCCGAAATCGCGCTCAACGTCACCAACCTTACTGACAAAAAGGGTGTGTCGACCTTATCGGTGGGATCGGCGACCAACAGCTATTCGGCCTATCCAATTGCGCCGCGCCAATGGTTCCTGACACTATCTGCGGCCTATTGACGCAACGGGACGACGGGAATGACCAGGCGAGGTCGCGCTTATCGAGACCTCGCCTGTGTCAGGCAATTGGAGCACGATATCTCGATGCAAAATGCTCGAGGCGCGATCTGATTCAGGCTCTGCGGGGAGACTGGATATGAACTGGCGTCGCTGGCTGACCGACGAGAAGATTGTGCGGCTGGAGCCGTATTTGGCAAAGAGCCATGCCAAGACGCGGGTAGAAGACCGGCGTGTGTTGAGCGGGATCATCTTCGTCAACCGCAACCGGCGGCGGTGGCGAGATGCATCGAAGGAACATGTCCCCACAGGACGCTGTATGACCGGCGGAGGCGCTCGGGTCGGCTGGGCGTTTTCGTCCGGATGACGGAAGGGCTGGCTGCCGCCGGCACCGAGCGAAAGCCCGTGCTGATGGGCGCGAACTATTTGAAGACGCACTGTACGGTATCAAGCCCAGCAGGCTTGTTCTCCGACATCGCGCTCGCCGTCACCGCGATCTTCTGGCTCTGATCAGCGAGTCCTGACCCTGTGGCATAACAAGCGGCCACCCGACGAATGACGGCGCAACGACGTGAATCGACCGATGCCGATCGAGGTGCAAAATCCCGCGCCGTCAGATTGGGACCAGTTGGACTCAGCGTTGGGAGCCGGTGGCGCAGATTTCAGATCTCGCGTTGGTGATAAACCGGGCCGTCCGCGCATGCAGACGGCCCGTGTCAGCTCTACTGCGGGCTAACCGTGGTGGTGGTCTTCTCCGTCACGGTCGTCGGTTGAGCGGTTGTGCGGTGCACGGTGCGACGAACAACGCGCTTCTTGAGCGGCGCAGCCATGGCGGTGTGCGAGGTTTCGGTCGTCACCGTCGTTGTGGGTGGGGTGCTCGCAGCCGCGCGCGCGGCTGCGGCATCCGCCGCCGCCGACGAGGCGGCCTGCTCAGCAGTGGCCGCGCGCGCGTTTGCGGCGTCGGCCTGCTGGTGCGCTTCAGCGGCCTCATCCTGCGCTGCAGATACCTGGGCCTGTGTGGCTGCTGTGGTATCCGCCTGACGCGCAGCGGCATCACGCCGCTCCCTCTGCGCTACCCCGATCGCGGTGTCGGCGGCGTGCGAGGCGCGATGGGCCGCGTCGATCGCTTCCTGCTTGTGGCCAGCGCGCAATTCGTCCTGAGCCGATCGCAAATCGGCCATCGCGTCAGCGCTGGTTCGCGGCGCATCGCCACTGGTACCCATTGCATTGAGCGCATCGATTTTGCCTTGCGCCTCCGCGATCGCGGCTTTCGCCCGATCGCCTTTGCCTTCGGCCGCAGCGGGACCGGCTGAAACGATCATCAGGGCGGACAACGCGGCCGCGCGGATCATCATAATCTTACGCATGATCTACTCCTTTTAGGCCCCCAGACTGCGCTGCCAACGAACCCATGTCCCCGCTCGTTCCCATTGCGCACGCGGGCGTCGCACGAGATGAGCCTCGCTGGATCAGCTAAATTATTGTAGAAACGTGTTTTTTTGAGGACGGATCGCGATGCTTCTGATGATGCATGTGTCGATAGATTGGGCGCGCCAGTACCAGCGAGATACACGCGCGCGTTAGCGCTCCATCGTCTCACTCGGCGCGGGTTTTACCAAAGCGCGACCCGGGACCAAAGGTCGAACACTCCTTCCTGGTCAGCGGCAAAAAGCAGGGAGCCGTGAAACTAACGCGCGAGATCTGTATTCCTTTTTCCTGACCTGAACGCCTTGTTCCCGTCCGCAACGAAATTTGGGTGAGAGGGAAGCAATGAAGCCTGTCAAAAAACTCGATCGTCTGCCGACCCTCAATGCGGCACGCGAGTTGAAGATGGCACGATCGGCGCATGCGTATGTGCGCGGCAATACAGTCAAATTCTACGAATGGCTGGCGGAGTCCCCAGTTGCACGCATGTTGCCGGTTGGGCCGCCAATCTGGATTTGCGGCGATTGTCATCTTGGCAATCTCGGGCCGGTCTCAGATGGCGACGGGGCGGTAAAGATTCAAATTCGCGATCTGGATCAAACCGTTGTCGGAAACCCCGCGCACGACCTCATTCGCCTCGGCCTGTCGCTGGCTACGGCCGCCCGGGGCTCCGATCTGCCCGGGGTCACCACCGCGCACATGGTCGAGCAAATGATTGAGGGATACATTCACGCGCTGGTCGAACCTGAGGACGATGATGCAGCCCCGGAGCCGGACGTTGTCCGCTCGGTAAAGCGGCGCGCGATGGGGCGCCGCTGGCGACATCTGGCGCGAGAGCGCATCGACGGCACAAGCCCCTCGATCCCGCTGGGCAAGAAATTCTGGCCAATCGAGGCGCGGGAGCGAACCGCACTCACCGATCTTTTCGCCGACCCGGAGATGCAACGGCAGATTCTCTCGTTGAATCCGAAAGACGAGGATCGCGCAGTCGAACTGGTTGACGCAGCTTATTGGATGAAAGGCTGTAGTTCGCTTGGACTATTACGCTATGCGGCGCTCCTTCGCATCAACGGTGCGAAAGGGAGGGCCGATTATGCCCTGGTGGACTTGAAGGAAGCCATCAGGCCTGCCGCCCCGGCGAGCAAGCGTGCCAGGATGCCGAAAGATCCTGCAATGCGCGTTGTAGCGGGTGCCCGCGCTCTCTCTCCCTATCTCGGCAACAGGATGATCGCCGCCCGATTGTTGGGGAAATCGGTTTTTATCCGTGAACTTGCGCCGCAGGATCTAAAACTGGAGGTTGAGCAATTTTCCCAAGATCAGGCGGTCAAGGCCGCACGTTATCTTGCCTATATCGTCGGCACCGCTCACGCACGCCAGATGGAAAAGGAGCGTCGGGCGGCCTGGCGCAAAACTCTTCTCGACTACAGCTCGCTTAACATCGATGCTCCATCCTGGTTATGGGACAGCATTGTTGATTTGTCCTCGACCCATGAAGCGGGATATCTCCAGCATTGTCGCCAATTCGCACTTTCCAAGGCCGCATAATTGATGTGATCGCGGGGCAGCTCGATTGTAGGGGGCGGCCTTTGGGACATGGGTTCGTTGTCGGATCATCCGCCGGCTGTCGACGGAAACTTTCCTTTCAAGGCTGCGCGCTTGCCTCCTGATTGCAGCGCGTCGTTCACCAGGGCAGCATGCTGCAAACAAAGAAGGAGGTCCGGGTGACACGCGTCAGAGTCGCGGGGTTTTCGCTGTCGCTGGATGGCTTTGGCGCCGGCCCGGAACAGAGTCTTGAGGACCCTCTGGGAAAGCGCGGGAAGGAACTCCACAACTGGTTCTTCGGAACTAAGTCGTTCAAGGCGATGGTGGGTGAGGGCGGTGGCTCAGAGGGTGTGGATGAAACCTTTGCGCACCGCTCGATGGACGGGTTCGGCGCCTTCATTTTGGGCAGGAACATGTTCGGTCCCATGCGCGGGGCATGGCCGGACGACGACTGGAGGGGCTGGTGGGGCGATAATCCGCCCTATCACGCTCCGACATTTGTCCTGACGCACCATGCCCGCGAACCGATCGTCATGGAGGGTGGCACAATTTTCCACTTCGTCACGGATGGGATCCACGCCGCGCTTGAACGCGCACGCGCCGCTGCAGGAACTCTTGACGTCAAGATCGGAGGTGGGGTTTCCACCGTTCGCCAATACCTGCAAGCCGGCTTGATCGATGAACTGCATTTTGCGCTTTCGCCTGTTTTGCTCGGGCGGGGCGAAGCAATGTTCGAGGGTTTGGATCTCACCGCCCTTGGCTATCGCGTGATGGAATCCACGGGCACCGACCTCGCGACGCACGTCGTACTGGCGGGCGTGAATAGCGAATAAGCGCCTGCTATTTTGTAGGTTCGTTGGCCGGCAACCCCAAATGTCTGACGATGCGCCCGTCGGCCATTTGCCAGCTCTCGGCGCGTTATCTTCCCCGAAAAAAGGCGAACAGATCTAGGACTGCCATCAATCGGCAAGCGTGGTCGTTTTGCTGTTTGGCCCGCTTTGAGCGCGGAATTGTCTTCCGGCGCGTGAAAAGCGGGGGGGATTATGTCGCTCGCGGTGGGAAAGGCCGCCGCGCCGAAGCAGCAGAAAGGGCGAATTTCCGCCACTGGTGACCCCTACGGGAATCGAACCCGTGTTTTCGCCGTGAGAGGGCGACGTCCTAACCGCTAGACGAAGGGGCCATCTTGCAGGTGGAGGCGGGCGATTAGGGCCCGCCGCGCCCCGCGTCAAGCTGCTGCTTTGCGTCGCTCCGCCATTTCTTCGTTCAGCATCTCCGCCAGCAGGAACGCGAGTTCGAGGCTCTGGCCAGCATTCAGGCGCGGATCGCAATGCGTGTGATAGCGATCGGCGAGCGACTGTTCGGTCACGTCGATCGCGCCGCCGGTGCATTCGGTGACATTCTGCCCGGTCATCTCCGCATGGATGCCGCCGGCATGGGTTCCCTCGGCGCGGTGCACGGCGAAGAAGCCGCGCACTTCCGCGAGGATACGTTCGAACGGACGCGTCTTATAGCCGGTGGCAGCCTTGATGACGTTGCCGTGCATCGGATCGCAGCTCCACACCACCGGATGCCCTTCGCGCGTGACGGCGCGGAGCAGCCGGGGGAAGGCGGCCTCGATCTTGTCATGACCGTAGCGCGTGATCAGTGTGATCCGCCCCGGCGTCCTTGCCGGATTGAGCAGATCGAGCAGGCGCAACAATTCGTCCGGCTCCAGGCTCGGCCCGCACTTCACGCCGATCGGATTGCCGACACCGCGCAGGAACTCGACATGCGCGGAGCCCTCAAAACGGGTGCGGTCACCGATCCACAGCATGTGCGCGCTGGTGTCGTACCAGTCGCCGGTCAGCGAATCCTGCCGCGTCAACGCCTGCTCGTAGGGGAGCAACAGCGCCTCGTGGCTGGTGTAGAATTGAGTCTGCGCAAGTTGCGGCACGGTTTCCGGGTCGATCCCGCACGCCGCCATGAACTCCAGCGCCTCACCGATGCGATCCGCAGTCTCGGCATATTTCGCAGCCCAGGGCGAGCGGCCCATGAAATCATGCGTCCAGCGATGAACCTGATGCAGATTGGCATAGCCGCCGCCAGCAAAGGCGCGCAGCAGGTTGAGCGTCGCGGCGGACTGATTGTAGCCGCGCACCATGCGCGCCGGATCGGGGATGCGCGATTGCGGGGTGAAGGCGATGTCGTTGACGTTATCGCCGCGATAGCTTGGCAGTTCCACGCCATCGATCGTCTCGGTCGGCGCCGAGCGCGGCTTGGCGAACTGGCCGGCCATGCGCCCAACCTTCACCACCGGCAGCTTGGATGCGAAGGTGAGCACCACCGCCATCTGCAGGATCACCCGGAAAGTATCGCGGATGTTGTTCGGGTGGAATTCGGCGAAGCTCTCCGCGCAATCGCCGCCCTGCAGCAGAAAGCCCTTGCCCGCCGCGACATGCGCCAGATCGGCGGTGAGATTGCGTGCCTCGCCCGCAAACACGAGCGGCGGATAGCTGCCGAGCTGATCGGTCGCCGCGTTCAGCGCGGCGGCGTCGGGATAGTCAGGAAGCTGGCGCGCCTCATGCGAGGTCCAGCTATCGGGGGCCCAATTGGCGGCCATGGCACACTTTCCGTCGATACAAAGAGTAATCAAGCTGGGGGCGATAGCGCCGCGATGCAACGAAGGAAAGCTTTGGGTGGGCAGGCGCCATAATTGCGCTGCCCAGTTTCACATGATTCCAGCGTAGCTGCCGCCATCGATCAACAGGCTCTGCCCGGTGATGTAGCCAGCCTGTTGTGAGCAGAGGAACGCGCAGGTCGCGCCGAATTCCGCCGGATCGCCGAAGCGGCGCGCGGGGATGCGCTCGCGGTTGCGGCGCTCGGCTTCGTCAAAATCCACGTCGGCCGTCTGCGCGGCGAAACGGGTGACGCCTTCCAGCCGCCGCGTCGCAAACAGGCCGGGGAGCAGGAAGTTGATCGTCACGCCAGATGCGGCGACCTGTCGCGCCACTCCGGCGAGGAAGCCGGTGAGCCCAATCCGCGCGCCGCTCGACAGATCGAGGCCTGGGGTGGGGGCCTTCACCGAGGCTGAGGTGATGCATACGATCCGCCCGAAACCGCGTTCGACCATGCCGTCAACCACCTGCTGCACCATGCGGATCGGGGTAACCATATTGGCGTCGAGCCCGGCGTGAATCGCCGCGCTGTCCAACTGCCGGAAATCGCGCAGCGGCGGGCCGCCATTGTTATTGATGAGGATATCGACGGTCGGCGCGGCTGAGATCAACGCGTGCTGCACCCCCGCGTCGGCGATATCGCCTGCGATCGCCTCGACGTTTACGCCGGTTTCGTCGCGGATTGCGCGCGCGGTGGCGTCGAGCGCATCCGCATCGCGTCCGTTGAGCACCAGCGTGCAGCCGGCGCGTGCCAATTCGGTCGCACAGGCGCGGCCAAGGCCGTGGCTCGATGCGCAGACGATTGCCGTCTTGCCGTTCAGCCCAAGATCCATGCGCGCTCCTCCTAGTCCAGATGAACGCGCATGGACCGGTTCAGCCGCGCTGTGAAGCCAGCCAATTGCCGTGGAAGCCCGGCGGGATACGATGGGGCACACGCACGCTGGCGACCGGCTCGCCGGTGAAATCGCGCGCGTCGATGATCGCGAGATCGGTCGTTTCGCGCGGCAGATCGATCACCAGACCGATCAGCCAGCCCTCATCCTCCGCCGCATCTGAGTGGGCGGGGACGAATACGAATTCGCCCGGATAGCGGCCGGCGCCGAATTCGTGTGTTTCGCGCATGCCGGTTTCGAGATCGTGCTTGTAGAGCCGCGTCGCGCCAAGGAACTGGTCGTCATCACTTTCGGGCAGCGCCATCGCATAAGCGTAGCGATAGGACTGGCCGAAGCGGCGTTCGTCCGGGCGGGGGAATTCCTGCGCGCTGGCGTCTATCGTGCGCCGTGTCACCGTTTTGGCGACCGGATCGATCGTCCAGCGTTCGAGGCCCATGTTGCGCCCGTTCGGCCCCTCCATCCCGTCGGCGAACATCGTCTGATAGGCGCAAACGTCCATCACCACCGTGCCGTCGGGGGCATCGTATGCATTGGCGACATGGAAAACGTAAACTGGATCCATGTCGCACCAGATCACGTCCTCCGCCGTGCCGTTTCGCGGGAGCAGGCCGACGCGGGCGTGGTGTTCCGGGTTCCAGCGATAGGGGAAGCGATGGCCGCCGATTAGCGCCTTCATCGAAAAGGTGACCGGCAGATCGAGGATCACGGCATAACGCGCGGTGATCGCGCAATCATGGATCGAGGGGCCGTTTTTCACCGCGATCGGCAGTTCGCGGATTACCTTGCCCTCGGCCGAGACGACGACGTGGTGGATCGTGTTCGGATCGGTGGCTTCGTAGGTTATGGCGTGATGCTCGCCGGTTAGCGGATCGTGATGCGGGTGGGCGGTGAACGATCCCTCCAGCGTGCCGTCGAAGGGATTATAGGTCTGTTCGTCCAGCGTCTCATTCAGTTCGACCGGATAGCTGCCGGCCTCGACCAGTGCCCAGGTGCGGCCGGCTATATCGATGACGTTGGTGTTCACCGTGTCGAAGCCACCGTGGCGCGGGCCGGGAGCGGGGGCCTCGCCGAGTGCTTCGGCCAGCGCGCGGGAGCGTATCCAGCGATTGCGATACCATAAGGCCTTACCGTCGCGGAGCGCGATGCCATGGACCATCCCGTCACCCACGAACCAGTGATAGCCCGCCGGATCGGGCACGACCGGGTTAGGCCCGATCCGCAGATATCGTCCGTCTAGCGCCGCCGGGATCGTGCCGGTGACGGGCAGATCGACCAATGTCATCTCGCCGGTCAGCGGCTGATGGATGCCGGTCAGGAACGGGTGATCGGTTTGTGGCAGATGCTTGCGATTGAAGTCCGCAACGATCCCGACGCCCTTGGTGACGACCGAGCGGATCGCGGTTTCGACGGTTCCGGCCATGACGACTCTCCAATGTGTTCGGCGTAAACATAACTTATATGTGATCGCTGTCAACATGGGTCTTGCGGCCGTCGGATCGAGCGCGCTATCTGCCTAAAGTGGCAAGGACATATCATCACGGTGATTTGCGCGCGGCGCTGGTAACGGCCGGGCTGGGGCTGATCGAGGAACAGAGTGCCGACGACCTGTCGCTGCGCGAGCTAGCGCGACGGGTGGGGGTGAGCGCAACGGCGGTCTATCGCCATTTTCCGGACAAAGCGGCGTTGATGGCCGCGCTGGCGCGGGAGGCGCTGGAGCGGCTCGCAGCGGCGCAGCGTGCGGCTTCTGAACGGGCTGGCGGCGGCATGGCGGGGTTCGAGGCGACGGGCGCCGCCTATGTCCGTTTTGCGCGCGATAATCCCGGATTGTTCCGGCTCGTTTTCGCGCATCCGGCGCCGCAGGGCATGCGCGAGAAGGATGATGACGCGATGGCGATGCTGCAGGCCGCTGCTGTCGCGCTGGCGCCCGCTGGGACCGATCCGGCCGCCTTCGCGCTGGGCGCCTGGTCGCTGGCGCATGGTCTTGCGATGCTGATGCTGGATGGTCAGGTCGAGGTGGACGATGCCACGATCGACCGCGTGATCGACGTCAGCGGATGGGTAAGGCGCTAGGCGTTGCTCTCGCGGACGGCGTTGATGATGGCGCGGCCGTAGGCGGTTTTGCTCAGTGCCTCGCCGCGGGCGATGGCTTGATCGGCGGTGATGAAGCCGTGGGTGAACGCGATTTCCTCGAGGCAGGCGATCTGGATGCCCTGGCGGTGCTGGATGGTGCGGACGAACTCGGAAGCTTCGAGCAGGCTGTCGTGGGTGCCAGTGTCGAGCCACGCATAGCCACGCCCCATCTGTTCGACGTAGAGGTCGCCCGCCTCCATATAGAGGCGGTTGAGATCGGTGATCTCCAGCTCGCCGCGCGCCGAGGGTTTCAGGTCGCGGGCGAGATCGAGCACGCGGTTGTCGTAGAAGTAGAGACCGGTGACGGCGCAGTTCGACTTCGGTTTCGCCGGCTTTTCCTCGAGGCTGATCGCGCGGCCGTCGCGATCGAGCTCGACCACGCCGTAGCGTTCCGGGTCTTCGACGCGATAGCTGAACACGGTCGCGCCATGGGTACGCGCGACCGCGCTCGCCAGCAGGTTGGTGAGGTGTGCGCCGAAGAAGATATTGTCGCCGAGCACGAGGGCCACCCGATCGTCGCCGACGAACTCGCGCCCGATCGTGAACGCCTGCGCCAGCCCTTCCGGGCGGGGCTGTTCGGCATAAGAGATGGCGATGCCCCACTCGCCGCCGTCGCCGAACATCCGCCGATAATTGTCGAGGAACTCTGGGCTGGAGATGATCAGGATATCGCGGATGCCGGCCATCATCAGCACCGACAGCGGATAATAGATCATCGGCTTGTCATAGACCGGCAGCAGCTGCTTGTTGATCGCCAGCGTCGCGGGATGCAGCCGCGTGCCGGAGCCGCCGGCGAGAATGATGCCTTTCACTTGGGTGTTCCGATCAGTTCGTCGAGGATGTCGTCGAGCGCGGCCTGCCACGGGCGCGGCTCGATACCGTAAGCGGCGCGGATCGCGTCGTGATCGAGGCGCGAGTTGGCCGGGCGGCGCGCCGGCGTGGGATAATCGCTGGTAGCGATCGGCTCGACGACGGGCGAGGGGCCGCCGCGCCGCGCCGCGCCGGCGAAGATCGCGCGGGCGAAGCCGCACCATGTCGTCTCGCCGGCGTTGCTGAAGTGGAACACGCCGCTTGGTGCCGCGCGGTCATCGGCCATGGCGAGCGCGATCGTCGCGACCGCCGTGGCGAGATCGGCCGCAGCCGTCGGCGCGCCATGCTGATCGTCGACCACGCGCAACGTATCGCGCTCGGCGCCGACGCGCAGTATCGTCTTGATGAAGTTATTGCCGTGCGCGCTTACCACCCATGAGGTGCGGACGATGGCGTGGCGCGGGCAGCCGCTCGTCACCGCGAGATCGCCGCCGAGCTTCGACGCGCCATAGACGCCGAGCGGCCCGGTCGGATCGGTGGGGAGCCATTTGCCCTGCTTTGCCCCGTCGAACACATAATCGGTCGAGACATGGACCAGCGGGATATCCGCCACGCGACAGCCTTGCGCGAACGCGGCCGGGGCGAGGGCGTTGACCGCCCAGGCAGTGACGCTGTCGTCCTCGGCCTTGTCGACGGCGGTATAGGCGCCGCCCGAGATCACCGCCGCCCATGGCCGCGACGCGACCATCGCGGCGATCGCAGCGGTATCGCGCAGATCGAGTTCGTCGATATCCACCGCGACCACGCGCCACCCCGCCGGCCATGGATAGCGTTTCAACTCGGTGCCGAGCTGGCCGTTGCCGCCGGTGACGAGGATCTCCCTCACGCGGCGAGCCCGCGCCGTTCGGCCGCCTTCGCCTCCACCAGCGAGCGCCACCATGGCTCGTTGGCGAGATACCAGCGCACCGTTTTCTCGATCCCGCTCTCAAACGTCTCGGCCGGCTCCCAGCCGAGTTCGTCGCGGATGCGGGTCGCGTCGATCGCGTAGCGCGCGTCATGCCCCGGCCGGTCAGCGACGAAGCCGATCTGCGCGGCATAGGATTTGCCGTCGGCGCGCGGACGCTCGGCATCCAGGATCGCGCAGACCGTCTCGACCACCGCGAGGTTGGTCTTCTCGTTATTGCCGCCGACATTATAGGTGCGCCCCGGCGCGCCGCGCTCGAACACCGCCTGCAACGCGCGGACGTGATCCTCGACATACAGCCAGTCGCGAACATTGGTGCCTGCCCCGTAGATCGGCAGCGTCTCGCCGGCGAGCGCCTTGACGATCATCAGCGGGATCAGCTTTTCCGGGAAGTGATATGGCCCGTAATTGTTCGAGCAATTGGTGACGAGCACCGGCAGCCCGAAGGTATGCCCCCAGGCGCTGACGAGATGGTCGCTTCCCGCCTTCGACGCGGAATAGGGCGAGCGCGGATCGTAGGACGTATCCTCAGTGAACAGCCCGGTATCGCCGAGCGAGCCATAAACCTCGTCGGTTGAGATATGGTGGAAGCGGAACGCCTCTTTCGCCGCGCCGTCGAGCCCCTGCCAATAACCACGCGCCTCCGCCAGCATCACATAGGTGCCGACGAGGTTGGTCTGGATGAACGCATCGGGCGCGTCGATCGAGCGATCGACATGGCTCTCTGCGGCGAGATGGGTGATCACGTCCGGGCGGAACTCCGCGACCGCCGCGCGCACCGCCTCGGCATCGCAGATGTCACCCCGGACGAAGCGATAGCGGTTGCTGCCTGCCACCTCCTCGACGGTCGACAGCGTGCCGGCATAGGTCAGCTTGTCGAAGTTCAATACTTCATGGGTCGTATTGGCGATCAGATGGCGAACCAGCGCCGAGCCGATGAAGCCGGCCCCGCCGGTGACGAAGATGCGCATCAAACTACCTCAGGCAAGCGGCGCCAGCGGGCGACCGTCATAAGGAAAGGGGCTGTCGAACTCGGCGAGGGTCGGGAGCTTCGCGTCCTTGGCGGACAGCTCGGGCAGCGTATCGGTCGGCAGCGGCCAGTCGATCCCGGCGCTGTCCCAGCGGATCCCGCCGTCGCATTCCGGCGCGTAATAATCGGAGACCTTGTAGGTCACCTCGCAATCCTCGGTCAGCGTCATGAAGGCGTGGGCGAACCCAACGCCCACGAACAGCTGTCGGCCATTCTCCGCCGACAGCTCCACCGCGACATGCTGGCCATAGGTCGGCGAGCCGCGCCGCACGTCCACCGCGACATCGAGAATGCGGCCACGGATACAGCGCACCAATTTATCCTGCCCGTGCGGCGGGGTCTGGAAATGCAGGCCGCGCAACGTCAGCGCAGGCACCGACAACGAATGATTGTCCTGCACGAAGCGACAGGCAATCCCGCGCTCGGCAAAGCGGCGCTCGGCATAATATTCGGTGAACCAGCCGCGCGCGTCACCATGCCGCACCGGCTCAATCAACTGGACAGGATTATCATTCATCAGCGGACGCATAGCCACGCACTGGTGAGTGGGCAATTAAGATGCGGTCCGACGTCAATATCCTGCGTCCAGATTTGCGACATTTTCCATCGCCTTGCCTTCGACGAAGGCCGAAAGGTTGCGCAGGAATAGCGCCGCGGCGCGCTGGAACATCTTCGCTCGTCCGCTGCGCCCCGACAGGTGCATCGTGATCATGCAGTTCGGCGCCGACCACAAGGGATGATCGGCCGGGAGCGGTTCGGGGTTGGTCGGATCGAGAAAAGCCCCGCCGATCGTGCCGCCATGGAGCGCCGCGAGCAGCGCATCGTCGTCGATCATGTCGCCGCGCGCGATGTTGATGATCCACGCATTGTTTTTCATCGCGGCCAACTCAGCCGCGCCGATGAACGCTTTCGTATCCGATGTGGATGGGGCGGCGAGCACCACCCAGTCGAACTCGCCGAGCCGGTCGCGCCATTGATCCGGCGTGAGCGTGCCGTCGCGCCCGGATCGCGTGACGCCGGTCACATCGATACCGAACGCCGCCAGCCGCTCGCCGATCAGTCGCCCGATCGCGCCAAGGCCGACGATCAGCGCCTTAGTTTCGTACAGCTCGACCATCCCGGGCGCATTGAGCAACCACTCGTGACGGTCTGCGGCGCGGACGATATGGTCGTAACGCTTCGCGGCGACCAGCACGCCCATCACCGCATATTCCGCTACCGCCAGCGTATTGATCCCTACGCCGTTGGTGACGATTGCCCGCCGCGCGCGCAGCACATCAAGTGGGAAAGCGTCGAGCCCGGCATAGATTGTCGAGACCCATTTGAGGTTCGGCCCCGAAGCGCGGATCGTCTCCGCGACGCTCGCGCTCTTTTCCATATCGACCCAGGCGATATCGGCGTCCGCGATCATCGCCTTCGCTTCGTCCGCGCTTTTCCACCACGCGACCGAGACGCCGACAGGGATATGGGGTTCGAGTAGAGCCCGGGCGAGCGCTGGCAGAACGGCTTTCATGGCATGGACGATAGCGTCTCGATCGGCTTCCGCCTATCGTTACGGTCGTGAGCAAGTTTCGTGTCGCCGCCGCCCTTCTGCCGATCGCGCTGACTGCCGCAGCCCCTGCCGGCCTGTCGGTCGACAGCCTTGAGGCGTTGCGCGCGATCGACCTCAGGCTGGGCACGATCGGCTACCGGCTGGCGACCGCCAATGCCGCATTATGCGATCGGCAAACCCCGATAACCGGCGCGTTATTGCACGCGATCACGCAATATGACCGGGCGAGCGAAGCCGCCGCGCGGCAGGCCTTCGGCTTTGCCGCGCCGGTCGCGGTGGAGGCGGTGGTCGCGGATTCGCCTGCCGCGCGCGCGGGCCTTCAGCCGAACGACGGCATTGCCGCAGTGGATGGCGAGGTGATCGCCGCGAGCGCGACGCCATCGTCGGTCGCCGATCGTGATGCCGCGCTCGCCGCGATTGCTCGTGGTGGGATGCGAGTGCGCTTCGATGTGATGCGGGCTGGTGCCGAGCGAGTGGTGGAGGTTGCGGCGTTGCCGGGATGCGCGGCGACGTTCGAGGTGGTGCTCGGCCCGGAAATGACCGCCCAGTCGGATGGTAAAGTGGTGCAGGTCGGGGTGCGTTTCTTCGAACGCTATCGCGACGAAGATGTCGCGGTGATTGCCGCGCATGAACTTGCGCATATCGTCATGAAACATCGCGCCAGACTGGAGGCGGCAGGGGTGAAGGGGGGGCTGTTCGGCGAGCTCGGCCGTAACGCGCGCCTCTCGCAACGCGCCGAAGAAGAGGCGGATCGGCTGAGCATCCATCTGCTCTATAATGCCGGTTACGACCCGACGTCGGCGGCGCGTTTCTGGCGAGCGCACGGCGGCGATATCGACGGCGGCCTGTTCCGCAGCCGCACCCATCCGGCGACCAGGGTGCGGGCGGCGGCGATGGAGGCTGAAGCCGCGACGCTCGTCACCGGTCCGCCGCGCCCGTCGATTCCCGCGCTGCTTGGAGAACGCGATCAGGCGATGCGATGAGGTGGAAAGATCAGGGATGGTCGAGGAGGAGACGTTCGTAGAAACCTCCGAACGCTTCCTCGCGGTCGACGAGGTGGATTTCCAATATCCAATAGCGCTGTCGGCCCTCCAGGTCGAGCGCGCGCAGCGGCTCGGGATTGCTTGGGGCGATGCGATTTCGCTCCTTCGGCCCCGGCATCCGCGCATGCGGAAATTCGCCGACTACATGCCCGGCGATGCGTCCGCCGAAGCGCCATCCTACTTCCTCGGCAGATTGGCAGGCATAATCGTAAAGCGCCGTCCCGCTGATTTCCGGATCGCGCAGGAAGCGTTCGCGCACCTTGTCGAACTGGATCGGCAATTCGCGGCATAGCGCGTGTTTTCGCGGATCGGCGCCGATCGCATAGCTGCGCCCGACATCGGCTTCCCATTCCTCGAACACCGGGCCGAGATCGAGATAAACAATATCGTCAGCCTCGATCATTCGCACGGGCGGGTTATCGGCGGCGACGCACAGCGTGTTGATGCCGGCGCGGGCGATCCGCTTGTGCCAATGTTTCTCGACGCCGAATTCGCGCTGCGCCAACGCGTAAATATCCTGCTCGACCTCGCGTTCGGTTCGTCCGGCGGCCACGATGCCCGATGTTTCGATGAGCGCGAGTAACGCGAACGCCTTTTGCTCAGCATCCACGAGCCGTTCGAGCCTGATCTGTTCGGAATCCACGTTTTCTGGCCTCGTGTTAAATCGTCAGCCGCCAGTCCCACGCCAACGCGTCGCCATCCATCACCTCCACGCCGGCCGCGATCAACTCGTCGCGGATCGCGTCGGAGCGGGCGAAATCCTTCGCCGCGCGCGCTTCACGTCGTTCACCAAGGCACGCGGCGATGGCGGGTTCGTCGATTGTCGCGCTCGCAGGGCGAACACGCAGGTCTTCTCGCCGCAACCGCGACAGATTGAGGCCGAGCAGCGCGTCAAAATCGGCCAGCGCCAGCAACCGCTCTTGCGGCGCGATCTTGCGATCCGCGAGCATTGCGTCGAGCACCGGAAGCGCCTTGGGCGTATTGAGATCGTCCGACAAAGCCGCATCGAGCTGCTCGCGATAGCCGTCGGCCGTTTGCGCGGACGGCGCGGCCGGGCGCGCGCGCAACCCCTCCACTGCCTGCACCAACCGCTTCAGCCGTACCTGTGCGGCAGCGAGATTCTCCCACGAGAATTCCAGCTCGCTGCGATAATGTGCCTGAAGGCACAGCATCCGATAGGCGAGCGGGTGAAAACCGCGATCGACCAGCGCGGCAAGCGTCAGGAACTCGCCCGATGATTTGCTCATCTTCCCCGCGCGCTCGACGAGAAAATTATTGTGCATCCACATTTGCGCGCCGGTGTCGGCGCAGTCGCAATGCGCCTGATTTTGCGCGATCTCATTGGGATGGTGGATTTCGCGATGATCGATCCCGCCGGTGTGGATATCGAATTGGGCGCCGAGATATTTCTTGCTCATCACCGAGCATTCGAGGTGCCAGCCCGGCGCGCCGCGACCCCAGGGCGAATCCCATTCCATCTGCCGGTTCTCGCCGGGAGGCGACGTGCGCCAGATGGCGAAATCCTGCGGATGGCGCTTTCCCGAGACCGGATCGATCCGCCCTTCACCCTCATCATCGCGCGCGCGGGCGAGGCGGCCGTAATCGGGCACGGTGGAGACGTCGAAATAGAGCCCGCTCTCAAGCTGGTAGCAATGCTTCGCCTCGATCGCTTTCGCGAACTCGACCATTTCGACGATATGATCGGTGGCAAGCGGAAAGCGTGTCGGGTCGCCGATGTTGAGGTCGCGCAGGTTCTGTTTGAACGCCTGCGTATAATGCGCGGCGATCGCCCAGATATCCTGCCCGGATTTCTTCGCCGCCGCTTCCATCTTGTCGTCGCCGGCATCGGCGTCGGAGGTCAGGTGGCCGACATCGGTGATGTTGATGATATGGGTGAGGTCATAGCCCTTCCAGCGCAGCGTGCGCGCCAGCGTGTCGGTGAAGACATAGGCGCGCAGATTGCCGACATGGGCATAATTATAAACGGTCGGCCCGCACGAATAGACGCCCACCTGCGGCGCGGCGATCGGCGTGAACGCCTCAAGGTTGCGGGTCAGGCTATTGTATAGGGAGAGCGGGGCGCCATGCATGGCGGCACTCCTAGCGGGCAATCAAAGCCCCCGCCAGCCGGGAGTCTGGCGGGGGCAGGCGTGGCGCGAGCGCCCTGCCGTTCGTGGTGGCGGAAACCGCCAGAAGCTGTCGCTGGCCTATTCAGGCTGCGACATCACCGGCATATTTCAATGAACGGCCCAAATGTTTCAGCGTGTTTCAGCGCGCGAGCGGCAGCGTGACGGTCGCGATCGCGCCGCCGCAGTCGCGATTGGCGAGCGAGACATGCCCTTCGTGGCGAATGACGATCGCGCGGGCGATCGCCAGCCCCAGCCCGGTGCCGCCGGTAGCGCGGTTGCGGGAGGGGTCGCCACGCACGAACGGATCGAACAGTCGCTCGGCCTGCGTGGGATCGATGCCGGGGCCGTCATCCTCGATGTGAATCGTCGCCTCCGCATCGGCCACCGACCAGTTCAGCCGCGCCGCTCCGCCATAGCGAATCGCATTGCCGATCAGGTTCGCGAACACACGGCGCAACGCGCGCGGATCGCCGCGCACCACGGCGCGCGGCCCTGGCGCAAGCGAGACGGCCGCGCCGCCGACGCTCATATCCTCCACCACGCTATCGAGCAGGCTGCCAAGCTCAACCAGCGTGGCATCGCGCTCTCCCGCCTCGTCGCGCGCGAAGCCCAGCGTGTCGGAGATCATCGCGCGCATCTCGTCGATATCGGCGGATGCCCGATCCCGCGCATCGTCCGGCAATTGCTCGATCCAGAAAGCGAGGCGCGACAGCGGGGTTCCCATGTCATGCGCGATCGCCGCCAGCATCGCCGTGCGCTGTTCGGCATGACGCGCGAGACGATCGTGCATGTCGGAGACGGCGGTGGTCAGCGCGCGCACCTCGGCTGGCCCGTCGGTGGGAAATGCCGGTGGTGCCGCCCCGGCTCGTGCCTGATCCGCCGCGTTCGCAAGCCGGCGCAGCGGGCTGGAGATGACGCGCGCGATCCACCAAGCCGGAATCGATAGCAGCAGCACGGTGATCGACATCGCCACCAGGGTGCGGCTGTGCCAGTTGCTGAAGCGCGGCCCTGTGCGTCCTTCCACGATCCGCCAGCCGCCGGGCGTCCGCCAGCCGAAGGCGAAGCCGCCGACAAACGCGCTGGGGATGCCGCGCGGGGTGCGCACGATCAGGGCCACGACATCCTCATGCGGCACATGCAGCGCATGGGCGAGACGCCGGGCAGCATCCGCATCCACATGCTGCGGCCCCATCGGGATGGGGGCCCGATCGGCGGTGTAGATGCGCAGTGGCGGACCGGGGTCGCCGGGTTGACGGCCGGTGCGCAAGGCGAAGGCGATGCTGGCGATGCCGCGCGGCGGGTCCTTCGGCGGCGGCCCGTTGAAGGTGACGGCAAACAGCACCACCGCCGTCAGCACCACCGCGCCGAGCACCAGTACGACAATCGGCGCGGCGATCGACCGCACAGCGCGGCGTTCAGCGAGGCTCGACATCGACCGTGAACATATAACCTTCGTTACGCACCGTGCGGATCAGTTCGTCATTGTCATCGCGAGAGAGCTTGCGCCGCAGCCGGCTGATCTGCACGTCGATCGCGCGATCGAAATGCTCCGCATTCACCCCGCGCGAGAGATCGAGCAACTGATCCCGCGTCAACACGCGCCGGGGATGTTCGACGAACGCGAGCAGCAGGCGGAATTCGCCATCGGAAAGATTGATCACGACATCTTCGGGATCGATCAATTGCCGCCCGACGGGATCGAGTCGCCAGCCCGCGAAGCGGAGGTGCGGGCGCTCGCCGGGTATCGCGCGCGCTCCGCCCTGATTGCGCCGCAGCACGGATCGGATGCGCGCGAGCAGTTCGCGGGGATTGGCGGGCTTTGCGACATAATCGTCCGCGCCCATTTCCAGCCCGACGATCCGATCGATCTCCTCACCGATCACCGATAGGATGATCACTGCCGGCGAACTGGCGCGATCGAGCGAACGCAGGATCGACAACCCGTCTTCGCCCGGCATCATGACGTCGAGCACGATCAGTGCATAGCTTCCGATGGCGAGCAGACGGCGCATTTCGGTGCCATCGGCAGCGGTGTCCACAACATAGCCATGCGAAGTGAGGAACCCCGCGACCAGCTCGCGGATGCCGGGATCGTCGTCAACGATCAGCAGGCGGGTTTCCAGATCCATCTCTGCGGCAGCATTTAGCATGAGCTGACGATTAGGCGAGCCACGTATCGCCAAGGTTTCAGCATTGTAATATTCGGACGATCGGGCGATCGTCGTGACGGCGGCGCAACAGGTGGCGGCAATAACATGCTGTCCAACTTGCCTTCGCGGTGACGCGCTGATAGGGGGCCACCGTTCACGGCGCGAACCATGTTCGACGCCGACTTGGCTATTTGGCGTGTGCCAACGGATTCGGAGAAGTGCGGGTTTATGCAAATCATCGTTCGCGACAATAACGTCGACCAGGCGCTGCGGGCGCTCAAGAAGAAGCTGCAGCGTGAAGGCGTCTATCGCGAGATGAAGCTGCGTCGGCATTACGAAAAGCCGTCGGAAAAGCGTGCGCGCGAGCGCGCTGCCGCCGTCCGTCGTGCGCGCAAGCTGGAGCGCAAGCGCGCTGAGCGCGACGGCGCACGGTAAGTTGATTTCAGCGCCGTCCGTTATCGGCCGGCGCTGATTTTTTCCGAATCGCGACGGGGGCGTGCGTGGCACGGCCCCGCTTCATGCTTGAGGGTTCACATGTCGACCGTCACCGCCGTCCCGATTCCGCCCGTCAAGCGCAGCTATATCGTGTGGCTGGTGCTCGGCATCATCGCCGCGCTGGTCGCAGCGACCGCGCTTGCCTTTCAGGGCGACGATTTCCTGGCGCGCAATGCACGTCAGAAGGGCGTCGTTACCACGGCGTCTGGTCTGCAATATCAGGTGCTTACGCCAGGGACGGGGGCAAAACCGACCGACACGGATGTCGTGCTGGTGAATTATGAGGGCAAACTGCTCAACGGCACCACCTTCGATAAGTCGCAGCAGCCGACGCCGTTCCCGGTGACGGGCGTGGTACCGGGCTTCAGCGAAGGGCTGAAGCTGATGCCGAAGGGTTCCAAGTATCGCTTCTGGATCAAGCCGTCGCTTGGCTATGGCGACAAGGCGACTGGTCCGATCCCCGCCAATTCGGTGCTGGTGTTCGATGTCGACCTGATCGACTTCCTGCCTGAAGCGGTGCTGCGCCAGATGCAGATGCAGCAGCAGATGGGTGGCGCGGCCGGCGGCGCTCCAGGCGCTCCAGGCGCTCAGGGGGCTATGCCGCAAGGCCCTGACGCGCATCAGTAAGCTCTAAAGGCTGGTCGATCTTCCGAAGGGGAGGCTCGCTGGCGCGGGCCTCCCCTTCGTGTTTTCCGGGTGGTGGAAGCGGGCCCGCCGCCTCCCGCAAATGCTTAAATCGGGCGCGGGAGTCAGTGTGCGGCGATAGCGGCGCTGGATTCGAGCGTCCGTTGCTCCTGCCCCTCAAGCACCAGTGCGGTGAGCCGGCCGCTGGCATAGGCGCCGGTATCGATTCCGATCCGGTTATGGCGGAATTCCGGCGCGTCGCTGATCGTGTGGCCGTGGACGACCATGCCGTCGAAACTGCCGTCGTGATTCAGGAACTCGCGACGAATCCACCGAAGATCGGAATCTTTCTGATCTTCGAAGGGCAATCCGGGGCGCATCCCGGCATGGACGAAGCGATAATCGCCCAGCGCGACGCCACGGCCGAACGAATCGAGAAAGGCGAGATGCTCTGCCGGCACGACGCGTTTGATCAATTCGGCGAGTTGTTCGAAATCGCAGGCATCATATTCGTCCGCGCCCGCGCCATAGCTCAGCACGGTTTCGCGGCCACCGGCGCGGTGGAATACCGATAATGCGCTGCGATCGCCTTCTGCGGCGTGGAGCAGCAACTCCTCATGATTGCCCTTGATGAAGTCGCAGTTCCGGCTGGAGGCGGCGAGCGTCATGGCGCGTTCCACCACGCCGCGCGACTCCGGGCCGCGATCGATCAGATCTCCGAGGAAGATCAGCCGTACCTCGCCCGCAAAGCCCGCGCTATCCTGGTCGATCGCTTCGAGCAATTCGTCGAGGCAATCGAGTCGACCGTGAATATCGCCGATCGCATAGACGCGCACCCCGGCCGGCAATCGCGGCGATTCGGGGATCGGCGAGGGGGTAGGCTTGCGAAAAAGGCGAAGAACCATGCGGATACTACTATAGGGAAGGTGTCGCTATACGCCGGTCACCGCAAGGCTCAAGCCGATCCGGCGGCAGCCAGCTTCGTTCGGCCGCGTTTATGTGGATGGTCAGCCCGTGTCAGGCGGCGCGACGCCGTTGATCGGGCGCGAATTGCGCAAGGTTCATGTCCCCCCAGATGCCGCGCGTATCCAGCACATGCTTGCTCGCGCGCTCTTCGATCGGCACCGAGCGGAAGATATCGTGATCGACCAGCACGATCATGATCGGGCAATCCGCGATCGCGCTGTCGATATCGATCAGCCGCGCTCCCGCCGCCGCGAGCGACGTCGGCAGGGCGGCGGCATAAGGCTCCACCACCGCGATTCGTGATCCGAAGCGCGCCGTCAGCGCCTCCGCCACCTTCACCGCCGGGCTTTCGCGGAAATCGTCGATATTGGGCTTGAAGGCGAGTCCAAGGCAGGCGACCGGCACGCCGGGCAAGGCCTCCAGCAATTCGGTGGCGCGCGCGATTACCCAATCGGTCTTGCCGTCATTCACCTCGCGCGCCGTGCGGATCAGCGGGGTGTTCTGCGGATCGGCGTGGACAAGAAACCATGGATCGACCGCGATGCAATGGCCGCCTACGCCGGGCCCCGGCTGAAGGATGTTTACGCGCGGATGGCGGTTGGCCAGCCGGATCACTTCCCAAACATCGACGCCCATCTTCTCCGCAACGATGCTCAGCTCGTTTGCGAAGGCGATATTAACATCGCGGAAGGCGTTTTCGGTGAGCTTGGTCATCTCGGCCGCCCGCGCATTGGTGGTGACGCAGGCGCCGCGCACGAAGCGGCGATAGAAAGTCAGCGCCTTGCGCGCGCAACGCGGGGTGATGCCGCCAATCACGCGATCGTTGTCGATCAACTCGACGAGGATGCGGCCCGGCAATACGCGTTCCGGGCAATAAGCGATGGCGATATCGGCCGCCTCAGCCGACGTGCCCGGCACCTTCAGATCTGGCCGGAGCTGTGCGAGCAGATCGCGGACCTGGTCGGTCGTACCCACCGGAGAGGTTGATTCGAGGATCACAATATCCCCGGCCTTCAGCACGGAAGCGATGGTGGTCGCGGCTTTCAGCACATAGGCAATATCGGGCGCGTGGTTCGCGGCGAAAGGGGTGGGGACGGCGATGACGAACACGTCGGCCGGCTCGATCTCCAGCGACGCGCGCAGGCTGCCGCGCGCGACGACACCGGAAACCAGCCCGTCGAGATCGACTTCTTCGATATGCACATGGCCGGAATTGACCGTCTCGACGACCGAGCGATCGACGTCGATCCCAACCACTTTGGCGCCGGTCCGCGCGATCACTGCCGCTGTCGGGAGGCCGATATAGCCAAGCCCGAGAACGGCGACCTTCAGCTCGTTATCGGGCACCATCGGCAATCACCCCTGCAATCCGTACTGCCGCATGGCCGTCGCCAAATGGGTTGTGGGCGCGCGCCATCGCGGAATAGGCGGCCTTGTCGTCGATAAGGGTGAAGACTTCGGAAACGATGCGATCGCGCCCGGTGCCGACCAGCCGGGCGGTGCCGGCCGCGATACCCTCCGGGCGCTCTGTAGTATCGCGCATCACCAGCACGGGCTTGCCTAGCGCGGGCGCCTCCTCCTGCACGCCGCCCGAATCGCTGAGCGCGATGTGGCACAGGCCGAGCGCCCGGATGAAATGCGGATAATCGAGCGGTTCGATCCGGGCGATATTGGCACGATCGCCAAGGATCGCGTCCATCACCGCGCCGACATTGGGATTTGGATGCATCGGAAACAGCACCGCGACATCTTCGCGCGTGGCGATATCGGCGATGGCGTGGGCGATATTCTCCATCCCCCCGCCGAAATTTTCCCGGCGATGCGTGGTGACGAGGACGATCTTTTTCCCCGCGAAACGCGCCGCGATCCCATCCAGCCCGGCGGCGAGCGACGGATCGGCGGCGATTCGCGCGCTCGTCCAGTGCAGCGCATCGATCACCGTATTGCCGGTAACGTGAACCCCGGCGCTGATGTTTTCGCGCCGCAGCGCTTCAGCGGCGGTTTCGGTCGGCGCGAAATGCAGATCGGCGATCGGGGCGACGATGCGGCGATTCACCTCTTCCGGCCAGGGGTGATAGATATTGCCCGATCGCAGCCCTGCCTCGACATGCGCCACTGGAATCTTGCGATAATAAGCGGCGAGAGCGCCGGCCATCGCGGTCGCGGTGTCGCCCTGGACGATCACGCGATCAGGCTGCTCACGGTCCATCGCCTCGCCCAGACCGGTCAGCAACCGCGCGGTTAATCGGTCTAGCGTCTGGCCGGGCTCCATCACGTCAAGATCGATGTCTGGGGTCAGGCCGGCGATCGTCAGCACCTGATCGAGCAGGCCGCGATGCTGCGCGGTAACGCAGATGCGTGGCGTGACGCCGGGCGTCTCGGCCAGCGCACGAACGACGGGGAACAGCTTGATCGCTTCGGGGCGTGTCCCGAATATGAGCAGAATCTTCATGGGCATCCGTTAATGCGCGGTGCCTTAAGGACGCGCTAAACATCCGCCATCCAAGGAAGCGAATTGTTTCGTTGCCGGTCGATGGATAAGGGCAGCAACGCTGCAACAGGGACGAGTGAATGACGATCAAGCCACTCCGCAAGGCCGTTTTTCCAGTGGCCGGGCTCGGCACGCGCTTTCTTCCGGCGACCAAGGCGATGCCGAAGGAGATGTTGACCGTCGTCGACAAGCCGCTGATCCAATATGCGGTGGAAGAGGCGATCGAGGCGGGGATCGAGCAGATCATCTTCGTCACCGGGCGCGGCAAGTCCGCGCTCGAGGATCATTTCGACATTTCATACGAGCTGGAGGCGACGCTCAAGGATCGCGGCAAGTCGCTCGCCGCGATCGAGGGCATCCGGCAGAAACCGGGATCGCCAGTCTATATCCGGCAGCAGGAGCCATTGGGGCTTGGCCATGCCGTGTGGTGCGCGCGTGAAATCGTTGGCGACGAGCCGTTCGCGGTTCTCCTGCCGGACGAATTGATGGTGGGTACGCCCGGTCTGCTCGCGCAGATGGTAGAAGTTTATCAGCGGACCGGTGGCAACGTGGTCGGCGCGCTGGAAATCCCGCCCGAACAGACCGACAAATATGGCATCATCTCCCCCGGCGAACGCGACGGCCGCGTCGTGGAGGTTACCGCGCTGGTCGAGAAACCGGCCATCGGCACGGCGCCGTCCAATCTGATGATTCCGGGGCGTTATATCCTTCAGCCGGAAGTGATGCGGATTCTGGACACGCCGGTGAAGGGCGCCGGGGGCGAGATCCAGCTCACCGATGCGATGGCGCAGCTGATCGGCAGCCAGCCGTTCAACAGCGTGATGTTCGACGGCCAGCGCTATGATTGCGGCGACAAGGCCGGATATATCCAGGCCAATCTGGCGCTCGCGCTAGCGCGTGAGGATATTGGGCCGGTCGTCCGCGATTTCGCGCGGAAGCTGGTCGCTTGACCGTTCTGGTCACCGGGATGGCCGGTTTCATCGGCCATGCGGTCGCCGGCGCGCTGGCTGCGCGCGGTGAGCGTGTGGTCGGGATCGACAATCTCAACGATTATTATGATCCCGCGCTCAAGCACGCGCGGCTGGCGGATTTGGCCGAGCGCTTCGGCGGGGCGATCCAATTCGTGACCGGCGATATCGCCGATGCGGACGCGCTCGACACGGCGGTGGCGGGGCGGGGCGTCGATCGCATCGTTCACCTCGCCGCGCAGGCTGGAGTGCGCTACTCGCTCGAAAACCCGCGAGCCTATGTTCGCTCCAATCTTGCGGGGCATGTCAACGTGCTGGAACTGGCACGCGGGCTTGGTGTCCGGCATCTCGTCTATGCCTCTTCCTCGTCCGTCTATGGCGGGAATCGCGATCTGCCGTTCCGTGTCGAAGATCGCGTCGATCACCCGGTATCGCTTTATGCGGCGACGAAGAGATCGAATGAATTATTGAGCGAAAGCTACGCGCATCTGTTTCGCATTCCGCAGACTGGTTTACGTTTCTTTACAGTTTACGGCCCGTGGGGTCGCCCGGATATGGCGCCATGGCTGTTTACGTCGGCGATACTTGAAGGGCGACCGATCAAGGTCTTCAACAATGGCGCGATGCGGCGTGATTTTACCTATATCGACGATATCGTAGCCGGCGTTCTCGCGGCGCTGGATCGTCCGCCCGCTGATGATGGCGCAGTCAAGCCGGGGGGAAGCGTCACGCCCCATGCGCTCTACAATCTCGGGAATAGTGCTGCGGAGGAACTGTCGCGCTTCATAGAGGCGATCGAAGTGGCGTGCGGGCGGGCGGCGATGCGGGAGATGTATCCGATGCAGCCGGGGGACGTTTCGGCGACCTATGCCGATATCGAGGCTTCGACGCGCGATCTCGGCTTTAGTCCGGCAACGCCGGTGGAGCAGGGGATTCGTCGGTTCGTTGATTGGTATCGGGCGCAATACGGCTGCTAGCGGCAGGCTGAGCTATCCAGCGTCGATCTGCCCGACTGCCCCCGAGTGTCGGCGCGAGTTCGGACGAAAAACCCAAAGATTCAATATGTTTTATACAGCTTAGGAAGCTGTGGGCGGCGCCCGTTAGGCGGATCATCGCCCGCGTTCGCGTACCGCAGATAAAAAAATAGCGGCCCGAAGACCGCTACTTTCTTCCGATTTCCCGAAGGAATCAGTTGCTGCTCGAGTTGTTGCTCGAGTCGGCGATCACGACGATGCCGGCGATCACGGCAGCAGCAGCGAGAACGGCGATCAGGATGCCACCACCGGCAGCCTTGTCCTTCGACGAGGTCGAGGTCGCAGCGCGCGACTGGCCAACCGAGAGGCTCGACGCCGGGTTAGCCGAAGCGGCAACAGCCGGTGCAACAGCGAGCGACGCGGCAGCAGCGGCGGCAAAATACTTAGCAAGACGCATTGTAAACTCCCTTTCCGATCCGAGGGCTTATTTGCATCAACCTCCGGCGTTTGCAAGCCTCTAAAGCCCGTTCCTTAACAAAGTTCCGCTGCAACGCGTCACGGAGTTGTAATTGTGCAACGACAGGCGGGGTCTTTTTGAAGTCGAACCGAGCGGAAACGAAAGTTGAGCAGATCGGCGATCAGCAATAGGCCGGCCGAATCGGCGCCGAATCGGGTGATTGCTCGAATCGCTTCCAGTGCGGCGAGGCTGCCCATCATGCCGACCATCGGGCCCAATACGCCGTCTTCGGCGCATGAAGTTCCCTCTCGCGCGGGAGAATTGCCTACAAGGCAGCGGTAGCACGGCTTGTCCGCCTCCCAACCGCGATAGACCGCCAGTTGCCCGTCGAATTGCCCTACCGCTGCCGAAACGAGCGGGATACGCGCGGCAAGCGCGGCGTCGGCCACCGTGAGGCGCGTCGCGAAGCTGTCACTGCCGTCGATCACCACTGCCGCATCTGCGAGCAATTTTGCGGCGTTGCGGTCATCAAGCCGCATCGGGCGCTGCTCGATCACGACATGTGGGTTGATTTCAGCGGCGGCGCGGGCGGCAGCCGTTACCTTCGGCATTCCGACATCCGCCGTGCGAAAGATCGTTTGCCGTTGCAGATTGGATGCTTCGACGCGATCATCGTCGATGAGGATCAGTCGGCCGACGCCCGCCGCGGCCAGATATTGGATCGCTGGCGAACCGATCCCGCCAACGCCAACCAGCGCAACCGATGCGCGCTTCAGCCGCAACTGGCCGCTACCGCCGATTTCATGCAGGACGATGTGACGTGCATACCGCGCCAGTTCATCGTGATCGAGCGTCATTCCTTCCACGAGAAGTCGATGCTCGTGCGATACCAGGTCTCATTTTCAGGCGGGGCGACGTTAGCGCGCGCCATTCGCGAAACGAGGCCGGCTGAATATTGCTCGACCGTAGGGCAGCCGATCGCGTGGGGAAGGATCCGCCGAATTTCGCCAGCGTGATCCACCAGCAACGCCAGATCGAGGTGTAGCGTGAAGCCCTCCGCGGCCGGTTGCGCGGCGTTGCACCGGCCGGCGGCCACCTCGTCATGCACGAAGCGGGAAAGCTCTGGCGCGAGAGCCGTTCGCCGGATCAGTGGCAGATCGGGCAACTTGCTCCAGGTCGCGGGGGGAATATCGCCCGCTGGCGCCTCCTGCGGCCCCGCCTGAAGCGCGAGAACCAAGGCAGCGAACGCGATCATCGCCCGGTCGATCCGAACCCGCCGACGCCGCGTGCGGTATCGTCGAGCGACGCGACTTCCACCATGGCCGCACGCAACACCGGCGCGGGGACGAGTTGCGCGATACGCTGGCCGCGCGTCACTTCGAAGGCGGTGTCGCCGAGATTGGCGAGGATCACCTTCACCTCGCCGCGATAGTCGCTGTCGATCGTGCCAGGGGTATTGAGGCAGGTAACGCCATGGTTGAGCGCGAGCCCTGATCGCGGGCGCACCTGCACCTCATAACCTTCGGGAATGGCAATCGCGAAGCCGGTCGCCACCGCGTGGCGCGCGCCCGCGGCGAGCGTCACATCCTCTGCCGCCACCACGTCCATGCCCGCCGCACCGGCGGTGGCATAGCTGGGGAGGGGGAGGTCGGCGCCATGTGGCAGGCGCATCAGCTGAATTGAGATCGGATTGGTCATCGGGCATCCATATAACGTCTCGGCGGCGGCTCGCCACCGGTCAGGATGCCCAATCCCTTCAGGCTAAAGCCTGAGCGATACGCTCCGCCAGCCGATCCGCCACACCGTCCTTGGGCAACCGATCCCAGCTTTCCACGCCATCGGCGGTCACGATATGGATCGTATTGGCATCCCCGCCCATCACGTCCCCGGATACGTCATTGGCGACGATCCAATCGGCACCCTTGCGCGCGCGCTTGGCGATCGCGTGATCGAGCACATTCTCGGTCTCCGCCGCGAAGCCGATGACGAGGCGTGGACGACGCGAGCTTTGCGCCAGCGTGGCGAGGATATCCGGGTTCTCCGCCAGGCGCAGTGTGGGCGTGCCGCCGCCGGCCTTCTTGATCTTCTGCCCCGCGACGTCCTCCGCGCGCCAATCTGCCACCGCCGCTACCATCACCGCCGCATCCGCGGGCAAAGCGCGATCGACCGCCACCGCCATCTCACGCGCCGTTTCCACGTCGATACGCTCCACGCCGCGCGGCGTGGGCAATGCGACGGGGCCGGCAATCAGCGTCACCCGCGCGCCTAGCCGCGCGAGCGCGCCGGCGATGGCGAAGCCCTGTTTCCCCGAACTGCGGTTGGCGATGTAGCGCACCGGATCGATCGGCTCATGCGTCGGCCCGGCGGTAACCAGGATATGGTGCCCGGCGAGGATCGCATTTAGCGGGGATGGCGGCGCAAGCTGAGCTTCGATCGCGTCGACGATCGCTGCCGGCTCTGGCAGGCGGCCGGGGCCGAATTCGCCACACGCCATCGCGCCTTCGTCGGGCGTCATCACCGTAACGCCGTCCGCGCGAAGCTGGGCGACGTTGCGGCGGGTTGCTGCATGCTGCCACATGCGCACGTTCATCGCAGGGGCGACGAGCACCCGCTTGTCGGTTGCGAGCAACAACGTGGTGGCGAGATCGTCTGCGATGCCCGCCGCCATCCGCGCGAGCAGATCGGCGGTGGCGGGCGCGACGACCACGAGATCGGCCTCGCGACTGAGCTGGATGTGACCCATCTCCGCCTCGTCTTTGAGATCCCACAGCGTCGTATAGACCTTGTCCTCGGACAAGGCCGCCAGCGTCATCGGGGTGACGAAATGGCTGCCGCCTTCGGTCAGCACACAGCGGACGCCGTGGCCGGCCTTGCGCAACAGGCGGACAAGCTCACACGCCTTGTAGGCAGCGATGCCGCCGCCGACGATCAGCAGGATGCGCTTCATCATATCACCCCTATCGAACCACTCTCGTCACCGTGATGCGCCGCGTTTCCAGCGAACGTGCGAACAGGTCTCGCAGCCCATCGGGCACGAAGGCCAGGCCGGGAAGGATCAGCGGCGCGACCAATAGCCCCCAATAGAAGGTGTCTTCACGCCCGAAACAACCGATCAGCACCGCATAACCTGTTAGCGTCACGATAACGCGCAGCGCAAAAGGATCGCGGCAGGCGGACCAGCCGAACAGCGCCAGTGCGACCAGCGGCGCGGCGATCGCGAGCGGCGAGAGGCTGAGCGCGGTCGCCAGTGCCATCGTCTTCACGAAGAAGCCAAAGCCGAGCATGCCCGCCCAGCCGGGCGAGGTCGGATCGAATGGGCGCACCACCGCCGAAACCGCCTGCGCATGAAAAGCCACCACCACCGCTAGAACCAGTGTGGCGACAAACCAGCCAAGCGCCTCGCGCCGTTCCCCCTCCAGCAGCGCGAGCAGGAACATCATCCCGACATAGAGCGCTGCGGTTTCGCGGATCAGCGTCGCGGCCAGCGCGATCGCGACGGATTCGATCCAGCGTCCCGGCCGTCGCGCGGCGAGACTGAGCGCGATCAGCAACCCGGCCCAAACTTCGTGAAAAACGGCGAGATCGGCTTGCACGAACGCGGCCATGCTCCCGGCCAGCAGAATCGTCGCGATTATTCGGGGCGGTAGTCGGGTGAAGACGCCACGCAGCCGGACATACCAGACGGCGACGACCGCAGCGGCAAGGGCGTAGAGCAGCAGCACGACGAGTCGGGGGGGCAAATGCGCCTCCACCACTGCCAGCGTCGGCAGGCGGAAAGTGAAGAAGGGGCGCAACGGGTAATTGCCGACGCGCAGCGCCTGCGCGGTTACAAGATAATAGTCGCCGCCATGTCGCACCGCGTCGATGATCGATTCATAAAGCAACACATCGGCGCGATCGTTGCTGCTCGGCGCGGCACGATCCACGAGGGGCGGCCCTGCGGACGAGAGCGCGGTGAGCGACAGGGCGATGAGCAGGCCTAACAGCGCCAGCGCGAACCATGCGCGACGCTGCGGCCAGCCGGCGAATCGCGATCCGCGCGCAAGCCACAGCGGCGAGCGCGTGCGGCCGGTGGCCATCACCAGTGGAGCGCCGCCAGCGCAGCACCCGCGCCGGCGATCGCCGCCAGCCCGGCGACCACCGCATAGCGCCAGCCGCCGCCGATGCGCACCACTTCGATCTCGCGCAGCGGCGGGGCGGGGGGCGCGCCGCCGGGGGCGGGAAAGCGTTCCTCGATCCGGCGAACCAGTTCGGGCAGGCGGGCGAGGGTGCGGAAATCGGTGATCAGTCGATCGGCGACCGCCGCTTCGGGGCCCAACTCGGTGCGGATCCATTCCTCAACTACCGGGCCGGCGGTGTCCCACATGTTGATATCGGGATCGAGGCTGGTGGCCACGCCCTCCACCATCACCATCGTCTTCTGAAGCAGCAGCAGATGCGGCTGCGTGGCCATGTCGAAATCGCGGGTGATCGAGAACAGCCCGTCGAGCATCATCCCGATCGACATTTCCTTGACCGGCAGCCCGCGCATCGGCTCGCCCACCGCTCGAAGCGCGGTGGCGAATTCCGCGACGTTGTGATGCGAGGGGACGTAGCCGGCCTCGAAATGGATTTCCGCGACGCGGCGATAATTGCCGGTGATCAGCCCATAGAGGATTTCCGCCAGCCACATCCGCGCGCGGCGATCGATCCGGCCCATGATGCCGAAATCGATCGCGACGATGCGGTTGCCGGGGATCGCGAACAGATTCCCCTGATGCATGTCTGCGTGGAAGAAGCCCTCCGCGATCGCCTGCCGCAGAAAGGCGTGGACGAGCGTGCGGGCGAGCGCGGGAAGATCATAGCCCTGCTCGATCAACGCGGCGCGATCGGAAAGCTTGACGCCATCGATCCACTCGATCGTCAGCACCTTGCCGGTAGTACGCTGCCAATCGACCTGGGGAACGATATAGTCCGGCTCGGCCGCCATCGCCTCGGCGAGTTCGGACGCGGATGCCGCCTCGCGCCGCAAATCCAGTTCCCGCGCGGTCCAGCGCTTGAACGTCTCGATCACGAGGCGGGGCTGGAGCCGGGCGAGTTCGCCGCCCATCGGCTCGACCTGCGCCGCCGCCCATTCATAGGTTTCGATCGCGCGGGCGAATTCCTGTTCCACGCCGGGGCGCAGCACCTTCACCGCCACATCGCGCCCGTCGGTCGTCACCGCGCGATGGACCTGCGCGATCGAGGCGGCGCCGACCGGCACCTCGTCGAAGCTCGAGAAAAGCTGCTCGATCGGCCGGCCGAAGCTGGCGAGCAATTGCGGGCGGATTTCCGCGAAGGGAATCGGCGGCACCGCATCCTGCAATCGAAGCAGATCATGCGCGGCCGCCTCGCCGACCAGATCGGGGCGGGTGGCGAGCGTCTGGCCGAGCTTGATCGCGGCGGGGCCGATCGCCTGAAACGCATCGGCATAGTGCGGCACCGCCGGGGTGCGCGCGCCGAACCGGGCGACGCGCAGGATACGGCGCAGGCGCGGCGGCGTATTGGAATCGCGCTCGATCCCGCGCAGCGCACCGTGCCGCGCCAGGATGCGGCCCCATTTGAGGAGGCGCCAGCTATGGACGAGGGCGGAGGTCAAATCTTCCAGCCGCTGTGGATCGCCACCAGCCCGCCGAGCAGGGGTTCGACCTTCGTCTGGGTGAAGCCGGCGTCGCGGATCATCGCCTCGAACGTCGGCATATCCGGGAATCGGCGGATCGATTCGATCAGGTAACGATAACTCTCGCGGTCATGCGCCAGCAACTCGCCGAGGCGCGGCACCAGATGATGCGAATAGCTGTCGTAGATTTCCTTGAACCCCGGCCATTGCGTGGTCGAAAATTCGAGGCAGAAGAAGCGTCCGCCACGTCGCAGCACGCGATGCGCCTCACGCAGCGCCGCCGGAATATCGGTGACGTTACGGATGCCGAAGGCGATGGTGTAGGCGTCGAAGAAACGATCCGGGAAGGTGAGCGTCTCGGCGTTCGCCTCGGTCCAGACGAGGCCGTCGATGCCACGCTCCTGCGCGCGCTTCATGCCGACTTCCAGCATCGCCGGGTTGATATCGGCCACCGTCACGCTCGCGCCGGAACGCTCCAGCCGGAATGCGATATCGCCAGTGCCACCGGCCATGTCGAGAATCTGCTCGTCCGTGCGCGGCTTCACCCGCCGGACGAAGCGATCCTTCCACAGCCGATGCATGCCAGCCGACATGGCATCGTTCATAATATCATAGCGGCTGGCGACGCTGGTGAAGACGCCGCCGACGCGGGCGGTCTTGTCCTCGCGTGCCACTTCCTCATAGCCGAAGGAGACGGTTTCGCTCATGGAATGCAGCCCTAGCGGGGGCAGTGGCCTCGGGCTAGGGGGAGAGCGCAATGCCAGAGCTTCCCGAGGTAGAAACTACCGTGCGCGGCCTCGCGCCGGTGCTGGAAGGCGCGATGATCGCGTCGATCGAGACGCGGCGCGCCGATTTGCGTCGCCCGTTCCCGGAAGATCTGCGCCAGCGCATGACCGGCGCGCGCGTCATCGCGCTCGGGCGGCGCGCCAAATACGGGCTGATCGACACCGATCGTGGCGATACGCTGATCTTCCACCTTGGCATGTCAGGCAAATGGCGCGTCGATCCCGGCGAGCTGCTGTTGCACGATCATCTGTTGATCGCGACGGATAGCGGGCGGCGCATCGCGCTCAATGATCCGCGCCGATTCGGCTCGGTCGATCTGTGGCGTAGCGAGGCGCTCGCCGCCTTTCCGGCCTTTGCCGCGCTTGGCCCGGAGCCGCTGGGGCCTGAGCTGACCGGTGCCTATCTCTATCGCGTGCTCGCGGGGCGGCGCGCGTCGATCAAGTTGATGCTGCTCGATCAGCGAATCGTCGCGGGGCTGGGCAATATCTATGTCTGCGAGGCGCTGCATCTCGCGCATATCTCGCCGACGCTGGCGGCGGGGGATTTGTCGCGCGTGAAGCTCAACCGGCTGGTGGAGGCGATTCGCGCCGTGCTGCTCTCCGCGATCGAGGCAGGCGGATCGAGCCTGCGCGATTATGCGCAGCCCGATGGCGAGCTGGGCTATTTCTCCAAGCAGTTCGCGGTTTACGGCCGAAAGGGGCTGGCGTGCGCTTGCGGGGGCGTGGTGGAGCGATATGCGGAAGGCGGGCGCTCCACCTTCTGGTGCCCGGTATGCCAGCGTGGTTGACCGGGACGGCACTGCGCGCTAATGGGCCCGCTTCCAGGGCGAAGGGAAATCCGGCGCCCTTTTTTCATCGACTAGATTTCGAGGACGTCAATGGCGAACACGCCGCAAGCGAAGAAGCGCATCCGTCGCAACCAGCGCCGGGCCGAAGTCAACGGTAACCGCGTGGGCCGTATCCGCACCTTCGTGAAGCGCGTCGAAGCCGCGCTCGCCGCTGGCGACAAGGCAACCGCCGTTGTCGCGCTGGCCGAAGCGCAGCCGGAAATGGCGCGTGGCGTTGCCCGTGGCGTTCTCCATCGCAATACCGCCAGCCGCAAGTTCTCGCGTCTGACTAAGCGGGTCGCCGCGCTGGCTTAACCGCCGCTCGGTGATTTCAGACAAAAAGCCCGCCGGGGTTTCTCGGCGGGCTTTTTGTCGTCTTCTGAAACTGTAACCAAAGAGTCATGGATTTCCCGCGATTCGCGTAGTGGCCGATTCGGCTACGTTATGAATATTCCTTATATTACAGTTGATTGTGAGATTTTTGACGGATTTGCGTGCTCCGCCACGAGTCAACCGTGTTTATTTCGGGATTGTGTCAGGTCGCGGTCTTGATCGACTCACCCGCTTGTTCCTAAACCTTGCTCCGTCGCGATGACGGTCGTCTCGCGCCCAATGTGACAGCGTTGTATTCCGACCGTGGTGGGGACCACTTCGGGGGACTTTTTGTAACGGTTCGGTAAACGGCTGCGACCCCCTCGTCGCGGCCTCAGGAGACTTGTGCGTGGTATCCAATGGTCGATCTTCTGAGCAGGTGAGCGACGCGGCCCGTGCCTGGGCACGTGTGCGCACCAACCTGCGCGAATCGGCCGGGGCGCGCCTGTTCGAGCAATGGCTGAAGCCGATCGAGCTGGTTGAGACCGGGGATGCCGACGCGATCCGTCTGGCGCTGCCGTCCGCATTCATGACCAACTGGGTCCGCAATCACTATGCGGATCGCCTGCTGCACGAATTCCGCGCGGTGCTGCCCGACGTGCGCACCGTGGCGATCGAAACGGCGCGCGCGATTGCCGCGCCCGAGGTGATCGCGCCGATCGCAGCGCCGGTGGAGCAGGCCCCCGCAGCGGCGTCCGCGCCAGCGCCCGCGCCGATCCCGGCGGCTGCCGATCGGCCGACGCTCGATCCGCGACTGACCTTCGATCGCTTCGTCGTCGATACGTCGAACAAAGTGGCGTTCAATGCCGCCCGCGTGCTCGCCGCGCCGGGGCCGGTGCGTTTCAGCCCATTGTTTCTCCATGCGGGCACGGGGCAGGGCAAGACCCACCTGATGCACGCCATCGCGCATGAATTCCTCGCCGCCCAGCCCGGCGCGCGCGTGATGTTCATGTCGGCCGAGCGCTTCATGTTCGAGTTCGTCTCGGCGCTGCGTGCTCGCGACACTTTCGCGTTCAAGGCGCGGCTGCGTGGCTGCGATCTGCTGCTGATCGACGACCTTCAGTTCATCGCCGGCAAGGATTCGACGCAGGAAGAATTCTTCCACACCGTCAACGAGATCATGGCGGCGGGCAAACGACTGGTGATTTCCGCCGATCGTTGCCCGCAGGCGCTCGACGGGATCGAATCGCGCATCGTCGGCCGCATGGCGATCGGGCTGGTCGCGGACATCAAGGCGCCGTCGCTCGAACTGCGCCGCGCGATCCTCGATCGCAAGCTGGCCGATCTGCCGGACGCACGGGTGCCACGCGAAGTGCTGGACATGCTCGCCGGCCGTATCCGCAGCAACATTCGCGAACTGGAAGGCGCGCTCAACCGCGTCGTCGCCTATGCGCAGCTGACCGGGGACGCGATCGATCTCGATTTCGCGATCAGCGTGCTCGGCGACGTGCTGCGCGGCGGCCAGCGCCGCGTGACGATCGATGAGATCCAGAAGGCGGTCTCGGTACATTTCGAGCTGAAGCCGATCGACCTGGTTTCCGCGCGCCGCGCACGCGCCGTTGCACGTCCACGCCAGATCGCAATGTATCTGGCCAAGCGGCTCACCACGCGCTCATTGCCGGAGATCGGCCGGAAATTCGGTGGGCGCGATCACTCGACGGTGATCCATGCGGTTCGGCGGATCGAGGAATTGCGTGACAGCGACCACGATATCGATGGCGCCGTCCGCACCCTGATGCATCAGCTCGAAGGCTGACGCATCAGGCGGGCAGGGGGCTCAGGCCGCCTGCGACAGCGCCGGAGCCGGCGCGTTATTCTGTTCGGAAACGGGCGTGTAGGTCGTGGCGGCATTTGCCTCTGCGACTGGTGCGCGCTTGGGTTCGGGCGCGACCATCCGGCTGAGCAGCACGATCACACCCATCGCGACATAAGCGAAGGCGACGCCTTCGATGCTCCACACCAGCCCGATCGCCAACGCGACGCGCAGAATATTCGGGTGAAATCCGAAATCATCGCCGAGACGACGGCAGATCCCGAAAATCTCGGCTTTCTGGTTGGCGGGGGCGGCGTGATCGGCGGACATTGATTGGCTCCGTTGGCTTGTGAAGCGATGCTCCACATCATGCCGGTTGCTAAGCAGGAGCCGTGCCAATCAAGTATATTGCTGAAATATATGTAAATTTCTTGGAGGCGCGTGGCGGAGACGATGGCGCCCGCGAAAATGTCGCCAATAGTTGGTGATTTTCGCCGTGGCCTGGGGTCGCCGCTCGATCCGCAAGGGGCCGAGCGGCGACGATCCATTCAGGCAAGCAAGCCCATCGCCTGCTGCGTGGCACGCAGCATCGGCTCGGCCAGTTCCCGTGCCTTTTCCGCGCCGCGTGCGAGGATCGCATCGATCGCCGCGCGATCGTCCAGCAGGCGCACCATCTCATCGCGGATCGGCCCGAGCTTGGCGACCGCCAGATCAGCGAGCGCAGGCTTGAACTGGCCGAATCCCTGGCCGGCGAATTCCGCAACCACATCGCCGGGCGTGCGATCCGCCAGCGCGGCGAAGATGGTGACGAGGTTGCGCGCTTCAGGCCGCCCCTCCAGCGCCTCCCACGAATCCGGCAGCGCGTCCGGATCGGTCTTCGCCTTGCGGAACTTGTCGGCGATCACGTCATCCGCGTCGATCAGCTTGACCACCGACTGCGCCGACGGATTGGATTTGGACATTTTCGCCGAGGCATCGCGCAGGCTCATGATGCGTGGCGCCTCCTTGCTCACCAGCGGCTCGGGCAGGGTGAACAACTCGCGCTCGTAATCGAGGTTGAACTTGGTGGCGATGTCTCGCGCCAGCTCAAGATGCTGTTTCTGATCCTCACCCACCGGCACGTGCGTCGCGTTATAGAGCAGCACGTCCGCCGCCATCAGCACCGGATAGTCATAGAGACCGACCGAGGCGCCCTCGCGGTTTTTGCCGGCCTTATCCTTGAACTGGGTCATGCGGTTGAGCCAGCCGACCCGTGCGACATTGTTGAGCAGCCACGCCAGCTCGCTGTGCGCCGGCACGCGGGTCTGGTTGAACAGGATCGAGCGTTCGGGATCGATCCCGGCGGCGACCAAAGTGGCGGTCATCTCGATCGTATTGGCGGTCAGGTCTGCGGGGGCGATCCACTCGGTCAGGCCGTGAAGATCGGCGATGAAATACATCGTCTCCCCGCCCTGAGCCTGAATCTCGTTCTGCATCACCACCCACTGCTTCACCGCGCCGAGATAATTGCCGAGGTGGAGATTGCCGGTGGGCTTGATGCCGGAAACGACGCGCATGATTTCCCTTGTCTGATTTATCGACGGATCAGCCTTCGCGCGTCGGCGAGCCGAAACGCGCCGAACAGGAAGGTCGCGGCGACGTAAACCAACCCGCCAACCGCTACCAGCACGAACATCGCGCCCCAGCGCTCCAGGCTCGGCCCGGTGGTGTAGGGGCGGAACAGGTCGTTGGCGAAATACATCACAACGCCCATCAGCAGCGCCGCCGCAGCCAGCCGCCACGCCCGTCGGCGCAGTTGCGCATCGGGGATGAAATGCTCACGCCGCCGAAGCTCACGCCACAGCATCCACACGTTGACGGTGGAGGCCAGCGCGGTGGCGAGCGGCGGCCCCATATGCCCGAGCGGCAGGATGAAGGCGAGGTTAAGGACGAGGTTCACCGCGATCGATATGGTCGCGAAGCGCACCGGCGTCGTTGTATCCTGCCGCGCATAATAGCCTGGCGTCAGCACCTTCACGAGGATGTAGCTCGGCAGCCCGATCGAAAAGGCCGCGAGCGATTGCGCGGTGGCGACGGTATCGGCGGGGTTGAACTTGCCGTGCTGGAACAGCGCCGCGACGATCGGCTCGCCGCAGATGATGAGCGCGATCGTGGCGGGGAGGGTGAAGAACAGCGCCAGTTCCATGCCCCGGTTCTGCGTCTCCATCGCCGCCGCCGCCTCGCCGCGCCCAAGCTGCGAGGAGATGGTGGGGAGCAGCACCGTGCCGAGGCCAATGCCGATCAGCCCGAGCGGAAGCTGGTTCAGCCGGTCCGCGAAATAAATGTAGCTCACCGATCCGGCCGACAGCAGGCTGGCGGCGAGCGCGGTTGAGATGACGAGGTTGATCTGCACCGCGCCGGCGCCAGCGGCGGCTGGCCAGATCAGCGACAGCAGCTTCTTCACGTCGGGGTTGAGCGTCGGGCGACGGATGCGCAGGCGCACGCCCGCGCGGCGGCACGCCCAGATCAGCCACAGCAATTGCAGCGCGCCCGATATGGTCACCGCGATCGCCTGATTGCGCGCGGTGAACAGCGGCTCGTGATTGTGGAAGAACAACAGCGCGACGATCAGCGTCAGGTTGAGCAGGATCGGCGCGGCGGCGGCCACCCAGAAGCGGTGCAGCGAATTGAGGATGCCGCCGAGCAGCGAGACGAGGCTGATCAGCAGCAGATAAGGAAACGTGATCCGCGCGAGCTGGACGGCGAAAGCGAACTGATCGCCGTTCGCTTCATGAAAACCACCGGACAGCAGCCATGTCACCGGCCATGCCGCGAGCTCCATCAGCACGGTCATGCCGATCAGGACGGGGAGCAACACCGACAGCGCGTTCTCCGCGAAGCTCACCCCGTCCTTCAGGCCACCCCCTTCCGGGTTGGCGACCTTGTGGTTGAACATCGGGATGAACGCGGCGGAGAAGGCGCCTTCCGCGAACAGCGCGCGGAACATATTCGGCAGCCGGAATGCGATCAGGAATGCGTCCGACGCGAAACCGGCGCCGACGAAGCGCGCGAACAGCGAATCGCGCACCAGCCCCAGCACACGGCTGGCCAGCGTGAGTCCGCCGACCGAGCCGAGCGCACGGGTGAGATTCATGATCGCGACCGACGCGGGATGGCGTCAGGCGTTACCGACGTTGCCCGCTGCTTCCTGCTGCGCGCGGGCTTCGGCCTGCTGCTGATAGAGGCCGTTGAAATCGACCGGCTCGAGCAGCAGCGGCGGGAAGCCGCCATCGCGAACGGCATCGGCCACCACACGGCGCGCGAACGGGAAAAGCAGGCGCGGGCCTTCGCCGAGCAGGAACGGCTGTACCGCTTCGAGCGGCACATTGCGCAGCCCGAAGAGACCGGCATAGGAAAGCTCGACGATGAAGGCGACGGTGCCGGCGCTCTCGGCGCGAATCTCGACCTTCAGGACGACTTCATGCACTTCGTCGGCGACCTGATTCGATCCGATGTCGAACTGCACGTTGATTTCCGGCGCCTGCGGATTCTGATAGATCGCCGGGGCGTTCGGGTTTTCGAACGACAGATCCTTCACATATTGCGAGAGCAGGCCCACCTGCGGCAGCGTGTCGGCGCCATTAGGCAGCGGTTCGCCGCCGGTGGTCACGCCATTGTCCTGTTCGGCCATCTCGTATCGATCCCCAGAAAAAAGCTGTTAAGGGCACATCAGGCGCCCGAAAAACCGTGAACGCGCGCCTAGCAGCAGCATCTTGACGTTTCAACGCCGCGAAAAATTGAATCGCGGGAGCTTCGCGCCTATGTTGTGCGTTCAGCGTATCGGAGGCCGAGTGTTCTATATAGTCCTTCTAGCGATGGTTGCCGGGTTTTTGGCATTGCGTCTCTACTCGGTGCTCGGGAAGCGTACCGGGCATGAGCAGCCGTTGCCCAAGCCAGCGGACGATCGCGTTCCCGCGGCCTCGCTCCCACGCGCGATCGATGTGACGCCGGAAGTGCGCGAGACGACTGTCCGTCCGATCGAGGGCGCGGCCGAAAATGGCCTGCGCGCGATCGTCTCCGGCGAACCGGGCTTTGATGTCGCGCGGTTCCTTGAAGGATCGCAGGCCGCCTATCGCATGATTCTCGAAGCGTTCTGGCGAGGCGACGAGCGGGCGCTGAGCGCTCTGGTCGAGCCTGATGTGGCTCAGGCGTTCATCGATTCGATCGCGGCACGCAATGCGGCGGGCGAAGTGCTGGAGAACCGGCTGGTCTCGATCGAGCGCGCGACGATCGTCGGCGCTGCGCTTGATGGCCGCGACGCGCGCATTACCGTGCGCTTCGACGCCGATATCGCCGCAGTCACCCGCGATGCCGATGGGCATGTGGTCGCCGGATCGACCAGCGATGCGGTCGAAACGCATGACGTGTGGACCTTCGTTCGGACGCTGAAGAGCAGCGATCCGAACTGGAAGCTCGCCGATACCGACGAAGCCTGAAGGGGAATAACGCATGATCCGTCGGGGAGGGCTGGCGCTGGCCGGCGCTTTTGCCTTGTCCGCGTGCGTGGGCGGCGTGGCACCGCCACCGCGACCGGGGGGCGCCCAGCCGCCGCGCGGCGGTGGCGAGGCGCCGGTGCGCCAGCCCACGCCGGCCACCCCGCTGCCGCCCGTGGCCCAGGTTACGCTTCCGGGCGCGAGCACTGCCGCCACGGCGGGGCTGGTGCGTGGCCCAGCCATCGCCACTTTGCCGATCACGCGGGATGGCGCCGCACAGGCGCTTGCCGCGTTCAAGCTGAGCTGCCCATCGCTGGTGCGTCGCGCGGACGCCTCCGGGCTGACGAACGGCGCAGACTGGCAGCCTGCCTGTTCCGCCGCCACCTCCACCGCGCCGGGTGATGCACAGGCGTTTTTCACGCGCTGGTTCGAAACGGTTCAGGTCGGCGACGGGCGCGCCTTTGCCACCGGCTATTACATCCCGGAAATCGCCGGTTCGCCGAATTATCGCGACGGCTATGCGCCGATCTATGCGCGGCCGGACGATCTGGTCGACGTGGATCTGGGCCTCTTCTCCGCCGATCTGAAGGGCAAGACGATCCGTGGCCGCGTCGATGGCGCGAAGTTCGTTCCCTATTTCGATCGTACCGCGATCGAGCAGGGCGCGTTGCAGAACAAGGCGCGCGTGCTGGGCTATGCCGTCGATCCGGTCGAGTTCTTCTTCCTGCAGGTGCAGGGTTCCGGGCTGGTGCGGATGCCCGATGGGCGCGTGCTGCGCATCGGTTATGACTCGCAGAACGGCCGCGATTATACCGGCATTGGATCGCTGATGCGGCAGCGCGGCCTGCTCGGGCCGAACCAGCTTTCGATGCAGGGCATGGTGGCGTGGCTGCGCGCCAATCCCGAACAGGGCCGCGCGATCATGCGCGAGAACAAGAGCTTCGTATTCTTCCGCGTGCTCGATGGAGCGCCGGTCGGCGCACTCGGCCTGCCTGTGACGGGCGGGGCGACGGTTGCCGCTGATCCGCGCTATATCCCATTGGGCGCCCCGGTGTTCCTGTCGATGGACCGCACCGATGCGACCGGCCTGTGGGTCGCGCAGGATACTGGCGGCGCGATCAAGGGGGCCAATCGCTTCGATACCTTCTGGGGCGCGGGCAATGATGCGCGGGCGATCGCGGGCGGAATGAGCGCGCGTGGCACGGCCTTCCTGCTGCTGCCGGTTGGCACGCTCGATCGCGCGCGGGGAGGGGCGACCAGTGGCGGGTCGACGCCTCGACGCTGAAGAGGCGGCACTGTGGGCGCGGCTGAAGGCCAGCGTCCGACCGCTCCATCCGCGCGCGCGCAAGCCGGTCGCGGTGCCGGTTGTGCCACCAGCGCCATCGCCACCGCCACCGTCGCCCGCGGCTAAAGCGCGGCGGGCCACGCCGCCGGCGCCTTCACCGGCCAGGCAGATGCGGCAGGCCGCTTCGCCGCCGCCGGCCCCTGCTACGCTCGATGGTAGCTGGGATCGCAAAATCGCGCGCGGGGCGCTCCAGCCGGATGCGACGCTCGATCTCCACGGCCACACGCTGCGGTCGGCGCATGCGATGCTCGATGCCGGGCTGGAGCGTTCGCTGGCGCGGGGGGATCGCGTGCTGCTGCTGGTCACAGGCAAGCCGCCCCGCCCGGAAAGCGAGCGGCCGCATGCGCGCGGTGCGATCCGCGCCGCCATCGCGGACTGGATCGCCGCCTCGCGCCATGCGGCGTCGATCGCCGCGCTGCGCAATGCTCACCCCCGCCACGGCGGCAATGGCGCAATCTATGTAGTGTTCCGCCGAACACGACCGAAACGTTAACCTTTATGTGCGAGCAGTAACGCTCTGCGGCACGATTTGCGTGTCGCACCATTAGGGGATTGAGTAACCATAATGGTAGAGGGGGTGACGCTGAAGAGTAAGGCGGTCACGTTCGCGCTTTGCGCGGGCGGCGTCGCGTTCTTTCTTGCGTTACTGGTCACCAGCAGGGACAATTTCGGCCCCGGTTCATATGCCCGCGCGCTGGTCCCCGCGATCGTTTGTGCCGTGATGTGCTGGGCCGCGACCCAACGGGTGGTCGCCACGACAGCGGAGGCGATCGACAAGGCGGTGGACCGGCTGGCGGACGCCGCCGATGGCGCGATCAGCCCGCGCGTGCCCGATGAGATTCGCGTCGCCGTGCCGCAGCTCGCTACCGCGATGGACCGGCTGTTCGCGCAGCTCGCCGACAATATGGAGAATATCCAGCGGCTAGCGCTGTTCGATCCGGTGACCGGCCTCGCCAACCGCACCAATTTCCGCACCAGCGCGGAACGCTTGTTGTCCGAAACCTCGCCCGGGCTTTGTGCGCTGTTTTTTATCGATCTCGATCGCTTCAAGACGGTCAACGACACACATGGGCACGCCTGTGGCGACATGTTGCTCGCGATGGTGGCCGATCGCCTGCACGGCGTATCGGATCGCGCCGTGGCGGAGGCGGATATCTATCCGCCGCTGATCGGGCGCCTCGCGGGCGACGAGTTCACGATGCTGTTTCCGGTGCTTTCCGACCAGCGCGATGCCGGATGGATCGCGACGCAGGTGCTGGAAGCGCTCGCTACGCCCTTTCCGTTGACGGGAGGGGAGGTGTCGATCGGTGCCTCGATCGGCATCGCGGTGCGCCCCGATCATGGCCTGACGCTCCACGATCTGATGCGCTGCGCCGATGCCGCGATGTATCGCGCCAAATCCGATGGGCGCGGCCGGTTCGAAATGTATAGCGACGAACTGGCGGAGCAGATGGCGAGCCGCGTGCGGCTCGACGCTGAGCTGCGCTCTGCGCTGGATCGCGACGAATTCACGCTGGTCTTCCAGCCCGAAGTCTCGCTCGCCAACGGTAATGTCGTGGCGGCGGAGGCGTTGCTGCGCTGGCAGCACCCGACGGACGGGCTGCGCCTTCCCGGCACCTTCATCGGCCGCGCGGAGGAAAGCGGGCTGATGGTCGAGATCGGCGATTGGGTGCTGGTAAAGGTGGCGCGCACCATCGCCCACTGGGCGTCGGTCGGCTTCGAGGGGCGGTTGGCGATCAACGTCAGCCCGCGCCAGATCGATCGCGCCGATTTTTTCACCCGGCTGCGCGCGGCGATGCGCGAAGCGCGCGCGCCGGCCCGGTTGCTGGAACTTGAACTCAACGAGACGGTCGCCGCGCATGCCCGCGCGGATGCGATCGCCGCGATGGCGCAGTTGCGCGATGATGGCGCGAAGATCGCGATCGACGGCTTCGGCACGGGCCTTTCAAGCGTTGCCCGGCTGAGGCAGTTGCCGATCGATCGCATCAAGCTCGATCGCAGCCTTATCGCGGCGGTCACCCAGGATCATGCAGCCCGGCTCATCACGGGGTCGCTCGTCGGGCTGATCCATGGACTTGGCTGTGAGGCTGTGGCGGAGGGTGTGGAATCCCCGGCGCAGGCCGAATTGCTGCGGGTGATCGGCTGCGATGCGATCCAGGGTTACGGCGTGGCGCGGCCGATGGGGGAGGCGGATTTCCTCGCCTGGTCAGCCGCGCTCGCCGATCTGGGCCCGATCGTCAGGCCCGCGTCGCTCGGTTGATGATATCGGCGTAGATATCCGTAAGCGTGTAGAGGTCGTCCACCGCCACGGCTTCGTCCAGCTTGTGCATCGTCGCGTTGATGAGGCCGAACTCCACCACCGGGCACACCGCGGAGATGAAGCGCGCGTCGGACGTGCCGCCGGTCGTCGACAGCGTGGGAACCACGCCGGTGCGCGCGGTGATCGCGTCGCTCACCATCGCGGAAAGCGCGCCGGGCTCGGTCAGGAAAGCCTCGCCGGAAATCCGCGCGTCCACTTTGGCATCGGGTGCATGGGCGTGGGCGATCCGCTCGATCCGTTGCGCGAGCGCTGCGCCGCTCTGCTCGTCATTGAAACGGATCGACAGCCGCGCGGTGGCGCGTGGCGGGATGACGTTGGTGGCGGGGTTGCCGACCGTGATGTCCGTGATCTCGATGTTAGACGGCTGGAACCAGTCATTGCCCTGATCGAGCACGATCGAGTCGATCTCCGCCAGCATCGCGATCAGCTTCGGGATCGGATTGTCCGCAAGATGCGGATAGGCGACATGGCCCTGCCGCCCCGGCACGTCGATCCAGATGTTGACCGATCCGCGCCGCCCGATCTTGATCATGTCCCCCAGCCGATCGACCGAGGTGGGCTCGCCCACCAGGCACAGATCGGGCTTCAGCCCCGCCGCCGCGAGCGAATCGAGGATCGCGCGCGTGCCGTAAATCGCCGGGCCTTCCTCGTCGCCGGTCAGCAACAGGCTGATCGTGCCGGTGGCCGGCATGCGCGAGGCGGCGGCGATGAAGGCGGCGATGGCGCCCTTCATGTCCACCGCGCCGCGCCCGTGGAGCAGGCCGCCGCGCACTTCGGGGGCGAAAGCGCCGGAAACCCAGCCTTCGCCGGGCGGCACGACATCGAGATGGCCGGCGAAGGCGAGATGCGGCCCGCTTGATCCGCGCACCGCGATCATATTCTCGACCGGCCCGTCGGGCGCTTCCCCGACGACGAAGCGATCGACCGTGAAGCCCAGCGGCGCGAGCATCCCCTCCACCACATCGAACACGCGGCCGGTCGCCGGCGTGACGCTTTCACAGGCGATCAGCGACTCGGCCAGCGCCAATGCGTCGAGGCTCATGCTTCGCTCGTCGGCTGTTCGAATCGCTCGATCACCCATTCCTCTTCCTGCGCGGCGGCGATCCAATCCTGCATGAAGGGATGGTTGAGCACCGCCTCGATATAGCCGGTCGCGAAACGCGCCACGGGCAGCGAATAGGTGACGATCCGGGTGCACACCGGGGCGAACATGATATCCACCGCGCCGAACGCGCCGAACAGAAAATCCCCGTCCCCGCCGAAGCGCGCGCGCGCCTGCGCCCACAATTCCATGATCCGCGTGAGATCGGCGATCACCTCGTCCGACGGCTTTTTGGGCGGATAGACCTGACGGATGTTCATCCCGCATTCGCGGCGCAACGCGGCGAAGCTCGAATGCATTTCCGCCGCCATCGAACGAGCCATCGCGCGGGCGGCATTGTCCTCGGGCCAGAATTTCTCGCGCCCGACCTTGTCGACGAGATATTCGACGATTGCGAGGCTGTCCCACACCACGGCATCGTCGTCCCACAGGATCGGCACCTTGCCGGAGGAGGGGGCGAATTCGTCGCCCTCGCGGCGCGTGTCCCAATCCTGATCGTACAGCGGAACGACCACTTCCTCGAACGGCAGGCCGGATTGACGGCAGGCAAGCCAGCCGCGCAGCGACCATGACGAATAGGCCTTGTTGCCGATGATGAGCTTCATGCGCAGGTGGCTCGTGTTGGTTGAGACTGCTGCCCGCGATAGCGCATTTTTCGCGCATCGGAAGGGTGCCGCGCCTCAGGGCAGGGCATATCCCACCGTCGATTGCGCGATCAATCGGGTCTCGTCACCCTGCCAGATGCGAACATCCACCGTCGCCAGTCGTCGCCCGAGCTTCAGGATCGCGGCGTCGGCGAAAATCGGCTCGAATCGACAGGCGCGCAGAAAGGATATGGACAGGGCGTTGGTCACCGCCATCGCTTCCGGGCCATGGTGGGCGGCGATGATCGCATAAGCGGCGAGGTCGACCAGCGTCATCAGCGTTGGCCCAGAAACGATATTGCCGGGCCGCTTCATGGAAGCGTCCGGATCGAGCCGTATGCGCAGATGATTGAGCCGCAGCGCTTCGATCTTTCCCAGATTCGGGCGCGCGGGGGGCGGAAATGCTTCTTCGAGAAAGAGCCTGACCTGATCCGCCGTCAATCGCAGATGCAGGGCTGGGGAGGTCGCGTGAGAGGTCATCGGTCTCCACTATCGACAACGAACCGCGCGCGCACCATCCCGCTTAGGTGCTGATCGCCTCGATCACCGCGGCGCGCAGTTCGGGGATGCCCATCCCGCCTTCGGACGAGGTGGCGATGATGTCGGGATGCGCGGCGGGGCGCTTGCGCACCTCCTCTGCGGTGCGCTCCGCGACGGCGGCAAGATCGGTCGCCTTCACCTTATCCGCCTTGGTGAGGACGAGGCGATAGCTCACCGCCGCGCGATCGAGCATCTCAAGGATTTCGCGATCGACTTCCTTGATGCCGTGGCGGCTGTCGATCAGCACCAACGCGCGCTTGAGCTGCTGCCGCCCGCGCAGATAGTCGTTCACGAGGAAGCGCCACTTCTTCACCATGTCCTTCGGCGCCTTGGCGAAGCCATAGCCGGGCATGTCGACCACGCGGAAGGCGAGGGGGGTGCCGACGTCGAAGAAGTTCAGCTCCTGCGTGCGCCCCGGCGTGACCGAGGTGCGCGCCAGTGCCTTGCGCCCGGTGAGGGCGTTGATCAGTGACGACTTGCCCACGTTCGACCGCCCGGCGAACGCCACTTCCGGCACGATCGCATCGGGCAGGAATTGCAGCGCGGGCGCCGATTTCAGGAACTCGATCGGGCCGGCGAAAATCTTTCGCGCGGCCTCGATCTGTTCGTTCTCGAAAGGCGCCGTCACTTGGATGTGGCCTCAAGCAACGCCGGGTGGCGTGCATAGAGCACACGCTGCTGGACGATCGTGATGATGTTGGTGGTGATCCAGTAAACCTGCAGGCCGACCGCGAACGGCGCCATCACGAACATCAGCACCCAGGGCATCAGCGCGAAGACCTGCTTCTGCGTATCGTCCATCGGCGTCGGGTTCAGCTTGAACTGGAAGTACATGCTGATGCCCAGGATGATCGGGATCACGCCGATCGCCAGGAAATGCGGCGGGGTGAAGCTGAGGAGGCCGAACAGGTTCACCGGGGTGAGCGGATCGGGCGCCGACAGATCCTTGATCCACGCGACGAACGGCTGATGACGCATTTCGATCGTCAGCATCAGCACCTTGTACAGCGCGTAGAAGATCGGAATCTGGAGCAGCGTGGGTAGGCAGCCCGCGAGCGGATTGACCTTCTCCGCCTTGTAGAGCGCCATGATCTCCTGCTGCTGGCGCTGCTTGTCGTCCTTGAAGCGCTCCTGGATCGCCTTCATCTTCGGCTGCACGGCACGCATATGCGCCATCGAGGCATATTGCCGCTGCGCAATCGGGAAGACGAGCGCGCGGATCGTGAAGGTCAGCAGGATGATCGCCACGCCGAAATTGCCGACCATGCGGAACAGCCAGTCGAGATAATAGAAGATCGGCTTTTCGATGATGCGGAACCAGCCCCAGTCGATCGCATAGTCGAGCTTCGTCGCGCCTTCCTTGTCGGTATAGCGATCGAGCAGCTTCACTTCCTTCGCACCGGCAAAGAAGCGCGAGGTCTGCGTCAGTTCGCGGCCCGGCGGCAGCAACTGGGGCGCGGCGGTATAATCAGCCTGATAGCTGCTGTTCGCGCCGGCGCGGAACTGGCCGTCGAAGCTGCGCGCCTGATCGGGCAGCAGCGCGGTCAGCCAATATTTGTCGGTGAAGCCGAGCCAGCCGCCGGTCGAGGTGAATTTCTGCGGCTCCTTGTCCACATCCTTGAAATTCGGGGCGTAGTTGGCGGCGCCATTGGCGACGGACATCGGGCCGGTGTGGATCGTCCAGCTTGCCGGATCCTTCGACACGCCGACGCGATTGACGAGGCCGTAAGTCGCGACGGGCACCGCGTTCTGGCCGCCGTTGGCGACCGTCTGGCGAACCGCGAACATATAGTCCTTGTCCACCGACAGCTCGATCTGGAAGCGCTGGCCGTTGGCGTTGGCCGCGCTGAGCGTGACCGGCTTGCCCGGCGCGAGGACGGTGGACGAGGCCGTCCACACCGCATCGGCGGCGGGCGGCGCGAGGCCGTCGTCGCGCCAGCCGAAGGCCGCGAAATTGGCGTCGGTCGTCCCGGCCGGCGAAAGGAGACGGATCGGCGGCGAGTTCTTCGCGATCGTATCCTTGTAATTGGTGAGCACCAGATCGTCGATCCGCGCACCCTTCAGGTTGATCGAGCCCTGCATGGTGGGGGTGTCGATCTTCACGCGCGGCGTCTCGCCCAGCACGACGTTGCGATCGCGGACCGCGCCGGGGGATTCGGCGGTCGCGGCGGTCTGGCCCTCGACAACCTTGGTCTTGCCGCCCTCGATCTTCGTCACCGGCGGGTTGGCGGCCGGGAAGAAACGGTTCTGGAGCACGGGCCAGCCGAACAGGATCAGCGCGGCGATAACCGCGAACAGCACGAAATTCTTGTTTTCTTGGCTCACGTCAGATCCTGTCTCTGGCGATTCTGGTTACGGCACGGGGTCATAGCCGTGCCCGCCCCACGGATGGCAGCGCGCGATGCGTTTGGCCGCGAGCCAGCTTCCGCGCGCAGCCCCATAGCGGCGAAGTGCCTCGATTGCATAGGCGGAACACGAAGGCTGATAGCGGCACGTGGGTGGCAACACCACCGACGGCCCGACCTGCCACGCGCGGACAAGCAGCACGAGCAGGCGCGAGATCATCGCCGTCGCGCCTTGGCCAGCGCCTTGGCCAGCTCGTCGCGCAGCAGGGAATAGGGGCGTTCGATGCCCGATTGCCGGCCGATCAGCACATGATCCGCGCCACCGATGCCGTCCGCCGGCATCAACTCACGCGCGAGTGCCCGCAACCGGCGTTTCATGCGGTTGCGCACCACGGCATTGCCGATTTTCTTGGTGACGGTGAAGCCGACACGGATCGTCTCGTCGCCGTCGTCGCGCGGGTGCACAAGCAAGACAAAGCCGGGCATCGGCACGCGACGCCCGGCGTTTGCGGCAAGAAATCCCGGTCGCCTGGTCAGCCGCGAAAGCGGCCGCAGGTTCAGGCCGACAGCTTCTTGCGGCCGCGAGCGCGACGCGCCCGGATCACCGCCCGACCGCCCACCGTCGCCATCCGCGAACGGAAGCCGTGACGGCGTGCTCGCACCAGATTGCTCGGCTGAAAGGTCCGCTTCATCGTTCATTCCCGAATCTAAAAAATCAAAGGCCGTCACAACAGGACGGCCCGAACAGGGCGCCGCATAGGCCGATGGTGCGCCCAAGTCAACGTGATCGCGTCCGTTGCTCGGCGCGATTGCGCGCGTGGCGGCGCAATGCGCTCGGGCGGCGCATCGTTCGATCGACGAGATGCCCGGTGCGCGGCCAGCGCCGCTTCAGCCGCGCCCAGCGCACCTGAGCCCAGCGCGAATTGCGCAGGATGAGAATCATTCCGCCCGCGAACAGGAATACGCCGCCCGGCCCGGGCAGCGGCCCCATCACCGCCGCGCCAATCAACAGCAGCACGCCAAGCGTGAGCTGGATGATGCGGGACACAGGATGGCGCTGCGGCATGGCGGGCATTTGGGGCAGGTCCGGGGTGAGCGCAAGACGGGCGAACAATGGTTTTCGTTCGTGACGAAACCGGTATGAATGCCCGCTGTCCGGCCGGGCATTCGCGAAAAACAGCGATGGAGCGGTCGGGATCGACCGGGGGGAAAATGGCAGCAATCGTCGCGACCGTCGCATATCTCGGGCTGGAGGCGCGCGGGGTTGAGGTGCAGGTGCAGCTCATTCCCGGGCTTCCGGCCTTCAATCTCGTCGGGCTGGCGGACAAGGCGGTGGCGGAAAGTCGCGAGCGGGTGAGGGGGGCGATCGCCGCGATGGGGCTGGCGTTGCCGCCGAAGCGGATCGCGGTGAACCTGTCGCCGGCCGATCTGCCCAAGGAAGGATCGCATTTCGATCTGCCGATCGCGCTTGGGCTGCTGGCCGCGATGGGCGTGGTCGATGCGGAGGCGCTGGCGGATTACGTCATCGTCGGCGAATTGACGCTCGACGGCCGGCTCGCGCCGTCGCCCGGCGTGCTGCTCGCGGCGCTTCATGCGGCGGAGACGGGCAAGGGGCTGATCTGCCCCGCCGCGCAGGGGCCGGAAGCGGCGTGGAGCGGATCGATCGAGGTGGTCGCCGCGCCCGATCTGATTTCGCTCATCAATCACCTGAAAGGGCATCAATTGCTCGCCACTCCGCAAAGGGGGGCAGTGGAGGAGTCGCGGACCGGCCCGGATCTGCGGCAGGTGAAGGGGCAGGAGACTGCGCGGCGCGCGCTGGAGATCGCGGCGGCGGGCGGCCACAATCTGCTTTTCGTCGGGCCTCCGGGCGCGGGCAAGTCGCTGATGGCGGCGTGCCTGCCCGGCATCCTCCCGCCGCTCGACGCGGGCGAGGCGCTGGAGGTGAGCATGGTCCAATCTGTCGCTGGAACGCTGGCCGGTGGTCAATTGACGCGTACCCGCCCGTTTCGCAGCCCGCATCACAGCGCATCGATGGCCGCGCTGACCGGCGGCGGTTTGCGCGTGAAGCCGGGGGAGGTGAGCCTCGCGCATCTCGGCGTGCTGTTCCTCGATGAACTGCCGGAGTTTCAGCGCGCGGTGCTCGATTCGCTCCGTCAGCCGCTCGAATCCGGCACGGTGAGTGTCGCGCGCGCCAATGCGCATGTTACTTTTCCGGCGCGGGTGCAGCTTGTCGCGGCGATGAACCCGTGTCGCTGCGGGCATCTCGGCGATGCGAGCCTCGCCTGCGCCCGTGCGCCGAAATGCGCGGCGGATTATCAGGCGAAGGTGTCTGGCCCGCTGCTCGATCGAATCGATTTGCACGTGGAGGTGCAGGCGCTGTCCGCCGCCGATCTCGTCATGCCCGCCCCGGCGGAGGGCTCGGCGGAGGTCGGTGCCCGGGTCGCCGCGGCGCGGGCGGTGCAAACGGCGCGTTATCGTGACGATTCGGCGCGGACGAACGCGGAGGCCGATGGCGCGGTGCTCGATCAGGCGGCGACCCCGGACGAGGCGGGCCGTGCGCTGCTGGCGCAGGCCGCCGCGACGATGCGGCTATCGGCGCGTGGCTATACCCGCGTGTTGCGTGTCGCGCGGACGATCGCCGATCTCGCGGGCGCCGAAACCATTGGGCGGGTGCATGTCGCGGAGGCGTTGAGCTATCGACGGCGCGCGCCGGTCAGTTGAACGGTGATTGATGAAAAGCCGAGGACCGATTCGATGCTGATACGCCCCGCCACCGCCGCCGATGCGCCCGCGATCTGGTCCATCATCGCGCCGGTGATCCGTGCGGGCGAAACCTATGCGCTCGATCCGCTGATGAGCGAAGAGGCCGCGCTCGCTTATTGGCTGGGGGCGGACAAGGAGACGTTCGTGGCGGAAGAAGATGGTGCGATTCTCGGCACCTATTATCTTCGCGCCAATCAGGCCGGTGGCGGCCGTCATGTTGCCAATTGCGGATATATGACCGCCGCCCAGGCCGCCGGGCGCGGCGTGGCACGGACGATGTGCCTTCACTCGATCGAGCAGGCAAAGGCGCGCGGCTATCGTGCGATGCAGTTCAATTTCGTGGTCGCCAGCAACGAACGTGCGGTGCGGCTGTGGCAATCGCTCGGGTTCGAGATCGTCGGGCGCCTGCCGGGCGCGTTCGAGCATCCGGCGCACGGCTTCGTCGATGCGCTGGTGATGTTCCGCGCGCTTTAGGCCGCCGTCACCGGCTGGCCGACGCTCAGCTTCTCGCCATGGGTGACGATCACCCGGTCGCCCAGCTTCACCGCATCGAACAGTTTCTTCGCGAACGGCTTGGGCACGCCGATGCAACCATGGGTCATATAACCGTCACGCACGTCGCTGGCGTGGATCGAGATGCCGTCGTTGGTCAGCCGCAGCATATAGGGCATCGGGGCATCATAGATGTTCGATACGTGATCGGCATCCTTCTGCGTAATCGGATAGACCCCTGTCGGCGTCGGCTTGGCATCGGCGCCATACAGGACGGCGGCCGTGCCGATCTCATAGCCGTCGCGGAAGATGCTGATCACCTGCGCCGCGAGGTCGACGGTGATGACGATCCGTCCCGTCTTGGGAGCGGCGCTTTCGTCCCAATGGAAATCGCCCATCCGCATCACGCCCTTGATCGGCAGGACGTGCTTGACCGTATAAGCGGCCGGATCGCTGATGGCCGGGGCCGCCTCCCGCGCCGGGCGCGCCACCGGCGGCAACTCGCGGGAGACGAGGATCGGGTGCGCCGCCGGGCGTGACGCCGCCAGCGTCACCGAGGTCGCGGCGCAAACCGTTGCTACACCAAGCGCGATGTAAGAGGGGTGGACCATATCGCGCGCCATAGCCGCTAAGTGGTTGCCATTCCGCTACCGGGCCGGGGATTGGTCACGCGCCGGCATCCGTGAGGCGGGCAAGCTGATCGCCTGACAGTTTCAATCCGGTCGCGGGCATCAGATCGTTGAGCTGCGCGACGCTGGTGGCGCTGGCGATCGGCGCCGTGACGCCGGGCTGCGCGATCAGCCACGCCAGCGCGATCTGTGCGAGCGACGCACCGGTCTCCGTCGCTACGGCATCGAGCGCGTCGAGCACCGCGCGCCCCTTGCCTTCAAGCAGCTCCGCCATCCGCCCGCCACGCACGCTTTTGCCTAGATCGTCGCGCGAGCGATATTTGCCGGTCAGAAAGCCCGAGGCGAGGCCGTAATAGGGCACAACGCCGATATTGTGCTCCACGCAATAATCCTGAAGCTCGCCCTCGAACTTGTGGCGGCTGACGAGATTATATTCGGGCTGAAGCACGTGGTAGCGCGGAAGTCCGGCAGCGTTCGCCGCTTCGTTCGCAGATTTAAGCCGCGCAGCGTGGAAGTTCGATGCGCCCAGCACACGCACCTTGCCTGCGTCGATCAGCTTGCCGAACGCCTCCAGCGCGGCTTCCTGTGGCGTCGCTTCATCGTCCTGATGCGCGAAATAGAGGTCTATGCGATCGGTGCCGAGCCGCTTGAGCGACGCTTCGCAGGCCGCGGCGATCCGCGCCGGCGCGAGCTTTTCGCCGCCCTCGCCGGGCAACATGCCGACCTTGGTGGCGATCAGCACCCGATCGCGCTTGCCGCCGGAGCGCAGCCATTCGCCGATCACCGTTTCGGATTCGCCGCCCTTATGGCCGGGCACCCACGCCGAATAGACATCGGCCGTGTCGATCATCGTGCCACCCGCGTCGACGAAGGCGTCGAGCACCGCGAAGCTGGTCGCGCGATCGGCGGTCCAGCCGAACACGTTGCCGCCCAGGACCAGCGGGGTGATTTCCAGATCTGTTGCGCCGAGACGACATTTGGTCATTGCCCATCCTCATCATTGCCGATCACCGCCGCCGCGCTGACGCTGTTGGCGTCGAGCATCGCGGCGGCCTCGTTCAACTGTCGTTCCTCATCCGCCGTGACCGCGCCGGGCGCCGCCGGTTGAGAGGAGCAGGCGGCGAGCAGCGCCAGCGACGCCCCCGCCGCGAACCGCACGATCAATTCTTGTCGATCGCGTTGCCAGCATCTTTCAGCGCATTGCCGGTGGCGTTGCGCGCGCGATCGGCGCCGTTCTTGATCGCGTCACCCGCCTTGTCGAGGTGCCGGTCGAGCGACTTGTCGGCCTTTTCGCTGCCGGCTTTCAGCTTGTCGCCGGCGTTGTCCATCGCTGCGCCGGCGCGATCGAGCGCCTGATCGGTTGCGGCCTGCACATCGTCCACCGCGTTGCGCGTGGTCGCGCCGAGATCCGCGCCGATCGCATTGGCGGCTTCCGCGCTCTGGTCCTGCGCGTTCTTGCTGCATGCGCCCAGGCTTGCAACGGCGGCAATTGCGACGGCGATGGTGGCGATACGCTTCATCTAAACACTCCCTTTGTCGGATGCCGGCGCACCGGCTTCGAGGCGGATAACGTGGCCCAGCCGGTTTCGCTCCGCAAGTTATCGGTCGTCGGATGAGGCGTTGACCTCATATAAAGATATCTTTATATCTTCATTTCCATGATCGACGCGCTCGAAATCTTCCGTGCTCTCGCAGATTCGTCCCGGCTGCGTATCCTGCGCCTGCTGCGCACGATGGAGCTTTCCGTGGGCGAGCTGGCGCAAGTGTTGGGGCAGAGCCAGCCGCGCGTTTCCCGGCATGTGAAGATCCTTTGCGATGCCGGGCTTGCGGAGCGGCGCAAGGAGGGGAGCTGGGTATTCGTGGCGCTCGGCCCGGTTGAGGCGGTGGCGCCGATCGCGGCGGCGCTCGATCGTTGGGAGGTGGCGAGCCCGGATCGCCAGGCGGCGGCGGACGTCGCGCGGCTGGCGGCGGTGCGCGCCGATCGCGCGGCATCGGCGGCGGCCTGGTTCGAGGCGAATGCCGGCGAATGGGATGCGATCCGCTCGATGCATGTCGCCGAGAGCGAGGTGGAGGCCAGTATGCTCGCCGCGCTCGGCGATGCGCCGGTCGGGCGGCTGATCGATATCGGCACCGGCACCGGGCGGATGATCGAGCTGTTCGCGCCGCGCGCCGACACCGCTTTGGGCATCGATCGCAGTTCTGAGATGTTGCGGCTGGCCCGCGCCAAGCTTGGCGAGCAGGGCCTCGCTAATGTCGAGCTGCGACAGGCCGATCTTTATGCGCTGCCGATGGGTGATGCCGAAGCGGACGTGGCGATCATCCATCACGTCCTGCATTTCGCGCAACAGCCCGGTGCGGCGATCGCGGAGGCCGCACGCGTGCTCGCGCCGGGCGGCCGGCTGCTGATCGCGGATTTCGCGCCGCACGATCGCGAGGAATTGCGCGCGCGTGATGCGCATACCCGGCTCGGCTTCTCCGATGCGCAGATCGAACGGTGGTTCACCGCCGCCGGGCTGACGCTGGCGCGGGTGGAGACGCTCGCGGGCGGGGAACTGACGGTGAAATTGTGGCTGGGGGCCCGGCAGGGCACGGCTTTGCGTGAGGTGAAGGCGGCATGACGTTATCGCTCAATCAGCTTGAGGAAGCGCGCCGCGCGCTCGATGCGCCGCTTTACGCCGATGTCGCGGGCGATATCGACATCAGCTTCGAATTTTTCCCTCCCAAGACGGAGAAGATGGAGGAGACGCTGTGGCGCTCGATCTCCACGCTCGCGCCGCTTGGGCCGCGCTTCGTCTCGGTCACCTATGGCGCGGGCGGCTCGACCCGCGAGCGCACCCATGCGACCGTCGCCCGCATCGCGCGCGAAACCGCGATCCCCGCCGCCGCGCACCTCACATGCGTGGAGGCCACGCGCGAGGAAATCGATGCGGTCGCGCGCGAATATTGGGCGGCGGGCGTGCGCCATATCGTGGCATTGCGTGGCGATCCGCCGGTGCAGGGCGCGCGTTATGCCGCGCATCCCGGCGGTTATGAGAATGCCGCCGCGCTGGTGGAGGGGCTGCGCAAGCTGCATCCGTTCGAACTGTCGGTCGCCGCTTATCCGGAAAGCCACCCGGATTCGGCCGATGCCGCCGCCGATCTCGACAATCTGAAGCGCAAGGTCGATGCCGGGGCGACGCGCGGGATCACGCAATTCTTCTTCGAGCCCGAAACCTTCTTCCGCTTCCGCGATCGCGCGGCGGCGGCGGGGATCGATGCGGAGATGGTGCCGGGCATCATGCCGGTATCCAATTTCGCCGCCGTCCAGCGGATGAGCGCGATGTGCGGCACTGCTGTCCCGCCATGGATGGGGCGCCTGTTTGAGGGGCTGGACGATCTGCCCGACGCGCGCCAGCTCGTCGCGGCGACGCTCACCGCCGAATTGTGCCGGAAGCTTTATGCCGGCGGGGTGAAGCAATTCCACTTCTACACGCTGAACCGCGCCGAGCTTTCCTTCGCGATCTGCCACCTGCTCGGTGTGCGGGCGCGGGCCGGCGCGCACGCCGTCGCGGCGTAAACGATATCCCGGCACTGGCCGGGCGATGGAGTAGATCATGACTGTACGCGATATCTTCAACGCGGAAGCGGCGAAGCGCATCCTGATCACCGACGGCGCGTTCGGCACGGAGATCCAGGGCTGGAAACTGTCCGAGGCGGATTATGCCGGCAATCTCGGCCTGTCGCGCGATCAGAAGGGCAATAACGACATCCTCGCGCTGACCAAGCCGGAGGTGCCGGAATCGATCCACCGCGCCTATTTCGAGGCCGGGGCGGATATCGCGGAGACGAACACCTTTTCCGCCAACAGCATCAGCCAGGCCGATTACGGCGCGGAACATCTCGTGCGCGAGATCAACGTCGAGAGCGCGAAAATGGCGCGGCGCGTCGCCGATGAGTTCACCGCGAAGGACGGCCGCCCGCGCTTCGTCGCCGGGGCGATCGGGCCGACCAACAAGACGCTTTCGCTCAGCCCGGACGTAAACGATCCCGGTTATCGCGAGATCGATTTCGATTATCTGAAAGGGGTCTATCGCGAACAGATCGACGCCTTGGTCGAGGGCGGCGTCGATTTCGTGTTGATCGAAACGGTGTTCGATACGCTGAACGCCAAGGCCGGCATCATGGCCGCGATCGAGGCGGGCGAGGCGCTGGGGCGCGATCTGCCGATCATGCTGTCGATGACGCTCACCGATCTCTCCGGGCGCAACCTGTCCGGCCATACGGTCGAGGCGTTCTGGCATGCGATCCGCCATGCGAAGCCGCTGACGGTGGGGCTCAACTGCTCGTTCGGTGCGGAGCAATTGCGCCCGCATGTCAAATCGTTGAGCGAGATAGCTGATACGCTGATCATGGTTTATCCCAACGCCGGACTGCCCAATGAGCTTGGCGCCTATGACGAGGCGCCGGTGACTACCGCGGGGCTGGTCGGCGAATGGGCCGGGGCGGGGCAGGTCAACGTGCTCGGCGGCTGCTGCGGCTCCACGCCCGCGCATATCAAGGCGATCGCCGATGCGGTGAGCGGGCTACCCACCCGCCCGATCCCGAAGCCGCAGGTGCGGACGCGCCTCGCCGGGCTGGAGCCCTTCACGATGGCCGCGTGACGGCCGCCGCACATCCTCTTTGCAGTTCGGAAAAACAGTGACCACCTCATCCTCCACCTCCTTCGTCAACGTCGGCGAGCGCACCAACGTCACCGGCTCGGCGGCGTTCAAGAAGCTGATCATGGCCGGCGACTATACCCGCGCGGTGGAGGTCGCGCGCCAGCAGGTCGAGAACGGCGCGCAGGTGATCGACGTCAACATGGACGAGGGCCTGCTCGACGCTGTGGAGGCGATGACCACGTTCCTCAAGCTGATCGCCGCCGAGCCCGACATCGCCCGCGTGCCGATCATGATCGACAGCTCGAAATGGGACGTGATCGAGGCCGGGCTGAAGTGCGTTTCCGGCAAGCCGATCGTCAATTCGATCTCGCATGAAGGAGGGCGAGGCGCCGTTCCTCGACGCCGCGCGCAAATGCATGGCCTATGGCGCGGCCGTGGTCGTCATGGCGTTCGACGAGACGGGGCAGGCCGACACCAGGCCCGCAAGATCGAGATCTGCGCACGCGCCTACAAGATGCTGACCGGGATCGGCTTCCCGCCCGAGGACATCATCTTCGACCCCAACGTCTTCGCGGTCGCGACCGGCATCGAGGAGCATGACAACTACGGCGTCGACTTCATCGAGGCGACGCGCGAGATCCGGCGACCTGCCCGCACGTCCATATCTCGGGCGGCCTGTCGAACCTGAGCTTTTCGTTCCGCGGCAACGAGCCGGTGCGTCGCGCGATGCACTCCGTGTTCCTCTACCACGCCATCTCCGGCGGGCATGGACATGGCGATCGTAAACGCCGGCCAGCTCGACGTCTACGATACGATCGACCCGGAACTTCGCGCGAGCTGCCGAGGACGTGATCCTCATCGACCGCTCGCGAAGCGGCGTGACCGACCGAGCTGCCTGGTCGCCTGCCGAGAGCTTCCAGGGCGGCACCGGTCGCGCGGAGAAGGCGGCCGAGGAATGGCGCGGCTGGCCGGTCGCGAAGCGGCTGGAGCACGCGCTGGTCAAGGGCATCGACGCGCATGTCGTCGAGGATACCGAGGAAGCGCGCGCCGCAATTTCGGCCGCGCGCCCGATCGAGGTCATCGAAGGCCCGCTGATGGACGGCATGAACGTGGTCGGCGACCTGTTCGGCTCGGGCAAGATGTTCCTGCCGCAGGTGGTGAAGTCGGCCCGCGTGATGAAGAAGGCGGTCGCCCACCTCATGCCCTTCATCGAGGCGCGCGAAGGAGCCCGGCGCCAAGGCCAAGGGCCGGCATCATCATGGCGACGGTGAAGGGCGACGTCCACGACATCGGCAAGAACATCGTCGGCGTCGTGCTCCAGTGCAACGGCTACGAGGTCATCGACCTCGGCGTCATGGTGCCCTGGTCGACGATCCTCGAGTCGGCGAACGAGACCAGGCCGACATCATCGGCCTCTCGGGCCTCATCACCCCTCGCTCGACGAGATGGTGACCGTGGCCGAGGAGATGCAGCGCGCCGAGCATGAACATCCCGCTGCTGATCGGCGGCGCGACCACCTCCAAGGTCCACACCGCGCTGCGCATCGACCCGGCCTACACCGGCCCTGTGATCCACGTCCTCGACGCCAGCCGCGCGGTCGGCGTCGCCTCGCAGCTCCTCTCGGACACGCAGGCGGAGGGCTTCGTCGCCTCGGTCTCGATCGACTACGAAAAGGTGCGCGAGGCCCGCGCGAACAAGGGCCAGAGCGACCTGCTTTCGCTGGCCGACGCGCGCGCCAACGCCTTCCCGGCCGACTTCGCGCTCAAGGCCGCCGCGCCGGCCGCGCCGGGCCTCCACGTCTTCGAGGAATGGGATCTTGCCGATCTCGCCGAGACGATCGACTGGACGCCGTTCTTCCGCGCCTGGGAGCTGGCGGGCAACTACCCCGCGATCCTGACGGACGAGGTCGTCGGCGAAAGCGCGACCAACCTCTTCGCCGATGCGCAGGCGATGCTGGCGAAGATCATCGACGAGAAGTGGCTGACAGCGAAGGGCGTCTGCGCCTTCTGGCCCGCCCACCGCGACGGCGACGACGTGCTGCTCGAAGACGGCACGCGCATCCCGATGCTGCGCCAGCAGGTCAAGAAGTCGCGCGGGCGCGCCAACTTCTGCCTCGCCGACTTCATCGACACCGAAAACGACTGGCTCGGCGGCTTCGCGGTAGGCATCCACGGCATCGAGCCGCACCTCGCCCGCTTCCAGGCCGCGCACGACGACTACTCGGACATCCTGCTGAAAGCCCTCGCCGACCGCTTCGCCGAAGCCTTCGCCGAGCGCCTGCACGCCCACGTCCGCACCACGCTGTGGGGCTATGCGCCCGACGAGCAGTTCACCAACGAGGCCCTGATCCGCGAGGAATATCGCGGCATCCGCCCCGCGCCGGGCTACCCGGCCTGCCCCGACCACTCGCTCAAGCCGATCCTCTTCGACCTGCTCAAGGCATCGGACAACGCCGGCATCGTCCTGACCGAAAGCCAGGCGATGCTGCCGACCGCGGCGGTTTCCGGCTTCTATTTCGGGCATCCGCAGGCCGAATATTTCGGCGTGGCCCGGATCGGCGAGGATCAGGTGACGGACTATGCCACGCGGCGCGGGGTGGATCTGGAGCGGGCCAGGCGATTGCTGCGGCCCAATATGGATTAAGTCGTCAGATCAATCCTTTGGAGCGCAGGCTTACATGTCCATGTGAGCCGATCACGATATGATCGTGGACCGAGATTCCCAACCCGCGTCCGGCATCGACGATCGCGCGGGTGATATCGATATCCGCGCGACTGGGGGATGGATCACCTGATGGGTGGTTGTGGACAAGGATGATCGCCGCCGATCCCAGATCGATCGCGCGGCGGATCACCTCGCGCACATGGACCGGGGCCTGATCGATCGAGCCTTGGCTCATCACCTCGTCACGGATCAGCATGTTGCGCGTGTTGAGATGGAGCACGCGAAAGCGTTCGATCGGATGATGCGCCATGTCCGCATGGAGATAGTCGAGCAGCGCCTGCCAGTTCGCCAGCACCGGGCGAGCGGAAACCTCCCCGTGGAGCAGGCGGAGCGCGGCGGCATGGGCGATCTTGATCGCGGCGGTGGAGGTTTCGCCCATGCCGGGCACGCGAGCCAGCGCCTCCGCGTCGGCAGTCAGCAGCCCGCCGATCCCGCCAAATTCGCGCAACAGTGCCTTGGCCAGCGGCTTGGTGTCGCGGCGGGGAATTGCGAGCGCGAGGAGATATTCGATCAGTTCGTGATCGAGCAGCGCATCGCCGCCGCCGCGCGCCAGCAACCGCTCACGCAGCCGTGCGCGATGGCCGGTGGCATCAGAAGAAGGTGGGTCGCCATCGGCCATTGGGGCTGAGCGTAAGGCGCGCGATGGCTCCATGCAATTGCGCGCGCGTTGTGTCGGTGGCTATGGATCGGTCATCGGGCGTTGAGAAAGGGTTGCGAGCGACGGTGGAGGAAGGTGAAGCGTCACGTCCCCGTCGCAGCCGTAAACGGCGTGTCGGCGCCGCGCTCGGTGCGATCGCCGTGGCGACGCTGGGCGCGCTGTGGCTGGAACGCGTGCCGATCGCGACGGGCTTCATCGACCGCGAACTGGGGCGCAGCAAGGTCACCGCACGCTATGAGATCGCTGATCTGGGGCTTGGGCGGCAGCGGCTGACCAATGTGGTGATCGGCGATCCGCGCGATCCCGATCTGGTCGCGGACTGGGTGGAGACGCGGATCGACCTGGGCCTTAACGGGCCGCATCTCGCCGGTTTGCGCGCGGGCCACGTCCGCCTGCGTGCCCGGCTGGTTGACGGCAAACTCTCGCTTGGCGCGATCGATCGGTTGCTGCCGGCTTCGGCCAACGGCGCAAAGTTCACGCTCCCCGTGCTGGACCTCGCCGTACAGGACGCACGCGTGCGGCTGGAGACGCCTTATGGCGTGATCGCTGCGAAGGTCAGTGGAAATGGTTGGTTGGATAATGGCTTCCACGGGACGATTGCCGCGTTGGGTGAGGAGATTTCGGCGGGTGACTGTAGCCTGGCTCGGCCCACCGCGTTCTTGAAAATTGCGATCGCTCGCGATGGGCCACGGCTCAACGGCCCGGTGCGTATCGCGGATGTGCGTTGCGGCGGCATCACGGCGCGGGCGGCGCGGGCCAATCTCGATGTGCTGCTCGGCACGGCGCTCGATCACTGGTCGGGGCGTGCGACGCTGGCTGCTGCGGTGATCGACGGGAGTGGCGCGCGCGCGGCGGCAACGGGCGGCACGATCGATTTCGCGGGCAATGCGCGCCGGACGGAGGGCAGCGCGGATCTGGCGAGCGGCGTATTCACGCTGCCGGGAGCCGTGGGCGAGCAACTTGCGTTTCGTGGCAAGTGGCGTCTGATCGATGGTCAGCCGATCCTTGCCGGCACGGCCCGTGCGCACGGCGTCGCCCTCGCGCAGGATGTGCGCGGCCGCATCGCACGCGCTGCCGATGCGACAGCCGGAACGCCGCTTGCACCGATCGCACGTGAGCTGGCGCAGGCGGCGAACAGCGCCGCGCAGCGTTTCGATATGACGGCCGAGCTGGCGAGCGGGGCCGGCAACCTTCTTACGGTCGCGAATCTCACTGCCAGGGCGGCGAGCGGCGCGCGCTTCGTTTTGGGCGAGGGCGGCGGCATCGTATTGGGCGATCCGGCCGGATTGCGGATCGACGGCGTGGCGAATCTCGCCGGCGGTGGTTTCCCGGCGACCCGAATCGCGGTGACGCAACGTAAAGCGGGCGCGCCGATCACGGGCACCGCGACGATCGCGCCTTATGCCGCTGGCGGCGCACGGCTGGCGCTCTCGCCGATCCTGTTCGAGCAGCGCGGCGGCAAGATCGGGCTGCGCACCCTGGCGGCGCTCTCCGGCCCGCTCGCCGACGGTCGGGTGGAGAATCTGCGCGTGCCGCTGGTCGCCACGATCGCGGCGGACGGCGTGTCGCTCAATCCATCCTGTACGCCGCTGGCCTTCGATCGGCTGGCGGTCAGCGGGCTGAAATTACTCCCGGCGCGGCTGACGTTTTGCCCGACCGGCACGGCCATGTTTCGCGCGAATGCGGGCGGGATCGAATATGGCGCGCATATCGCTGCGCCGCAGCTGGCGGGGACACTCGGTTCCAGCCCGCTGACCCTCTCCGCCGACGCGCTGACCGCGCGTGCAAGCGGCATCGCCGCGACCGGGCTGAAGGCGCGGCTGGGCCCCGCGGATCGGCAGACCGCGCTGAATTTCGCGACGATCGAGGGCGCATTCGGTTGGCAGGGGCTCGGGGGCACCTTTTCGGGCGGCGGGGGGCAGATCGGCAATGTCCCGTTATTGCTCAGCGACGCGACCGGCCGGTGGCGCTTTGCTAACGCCGCTCTCAATGTCTCGGGTGATCTGACGGTGAGCGATGCTGCGCCAGACCCGCGCTTCCACCCGCTCGCGGCGCGCGGCGTGGCGCTGCGGCTCGCGGACGGCACGATCACCACCACCGGCGTTCTGCAAGAGCCGAAAAAGGGCGTGAAGGTCGCCGATGTCACGATCAGGCATGTGCTCGGCAGCGGGGCGGGGGCGGCGCGACTCGTTGTGCCGGGTATCGCGTTCGGCAAGCAATTCCAGCCGGAAGAGCTGACTCGGCTTACCTTCGGCGTGATCGCGGACGTGAACGGCACGGTGACCGGCGAGGGCGATATCGCCTGGAACGCCGACGGCGTCACCTCCACCGGCACTTTCCGCACCGCCGGGATCGATCTCGCTGCTGCCTTTGGCCCTGTCACTGGGTTGAAGGGCGAGATTCATTTCACCGATCTGCTCGCACTCGAAAGCGCGGCGGGGCAGGTGGCGACGGTGGCCTCGATCAACCCCGGCGTGCCCGTGAACGATGGGCGCATCACTTATCAGACGCTGGCCAACACCCGCATCCAGATCGAGGGCGCGCGCTGGCCGTTTGCCGGCGGTGAATTGACGCTCGATCCGTCGCTGCTCGATTTCTCGGTGCCGGAGGCGCACCGGCTTACCTTCCGCGTGAAGGGCGCGGCGGCGGCGCAATTCCTCCAACAATTCGATTTCAAAAATCTCGACGCTACCGGCACGTTCGACGGTGTGCTGCCGATCGCGTTCGATCAGTCGGGCGGCCGCATCGAAAACGGCAAGCTCGTCGTGCGGGAGGGCGGGGGCGGGATCGCCTATGTCGGCGAACTGACCGAGAAGGATCTCGGCACCTGGGGCAATATCGCGTTTCAGGCGCTCAAGTCCCTGCGCTATCGCAGCCTTGATATCGTGATGAACGGTCCGCTTGCCGGCGAGATGGTGACGGAGGTGCGCTTCGCCGGGGTTTCGCAGGGTGAGGGGGCCAAATCGAATTTCCTCGTCCGCCGGCTCCAGAAGCTGCCGTTCGTATTCAATGTCCGCATCAAGGCGCCGTTCCGAGGGCTGCTCGATTCGGTCGCGTCTTTTTATGATCCCAAACGGCTGATCCAGCGCAATCTTCCCACGCTTCTTGAGGAGCAGGAAAAGCGCGCAAAACCGCCAGCGCCCGTTCAGCCCCCCGCAAGCGAGAAAATGCCATGACGATTATGGAATTGACGAAGCGAGAGAGGCGCACGACCTGTGGAACGATGAAAAGAACGATCATGATCCTTTTGGCGGGCAGCACGACCGCGTGCATCAATGTTTCCGCGCCCGACAAGCCGATCGTCATCAATCTCAACATCAACGTGACGCAGGAAGTGGTATATCGCCTCGATGGTGAGGCGAAATCGCTGATCAAGCAGAATCCGGGGATATTCTGATCATGATGAAAAAGGCTTTGCTGATGGTTGCCGGCGCGGTGGCTCTCACCGGCCTTTCCGCAACCGCCTTCGCGCAGCGCGATCCGGCTTATGCCGCGGCCCGCGCGGAGGGGAAGGTGGGCGAGCAGCCGGATGGCTATCTGGGCGTTGTCGGCGCCGGGACGCCGGAACTTCGCGCGCTGGTCAATTCGATCAATATCCAGCGCAAGGCGGCCTATACCCAGAAAGCGCAGGCATCAGGCGCGACGGTGGAGCAAATGGCCTTCACCTCCGGCTGCAACCTGATTCTGCAGACTGCTGCGGGCGAGAAGTACAAGACTGCGGGCGGCGCATGGGAAACGCGCGGTGCCGGCGCGCCGGAACGCGATTCGCGCTGCATCTGACGCGGCGCGCGGGTTGCGCGTTAGCGTGACGCCCCGAGGTTACCCCGCGTATCTAGGGTGGACCGTTACCGAAGGGTGACGAAGTGTTGACACCCCCGGACCCCCCGGCTAACCGGACCCGGCCTTGGCGGGCTCGCCCTTTCGGCCTGACAGCGCCTGCCCGTCATACGGGGAGCGCGAATGGCTGAGAACGAGCCCGGACCGGAAAATCTCGGCGAAGATGCCCGCCTGAAATCGCTCGATGAGCGGCTGAAGGCGGCGCGGAACGACGAGGCGCTTCGGACGGGCGCGGGCAAGACGGCGGACGATGCGGGTTACCCGCCTCGGCAATCGCGTGCTCGCTGAGCTTGTAGGGGGAATGGCGGGCGGCGCCTTGATCGGTTGGGTGATCGATCGGTTCGCCGGCACTACTCCCTGGGCCCTGTTGGTGATGCTCGCCCTTGGGACGATCGTCGCTTTCAGGAACATCATTCGGATTTCCCAGCGCCCGAAGTGACTTCGGGCGCTTTGTTCAAGGATTGAGCGAAGTGGCAGCCGGCGGCAAGATCGACCCGATGCATCAGTTCCTGGTGGAGCCGTTGTTCGGAACCCAGAACTGGTCGATCGCAGGCTACAATGTGGCCTTCACCAATTCGGCGGCATGGATGTGCCTCGCCGTGGTCGCGCTGATCGCGTTCATGTCGATGGGCACGCGCGGCGCGCTGATCCCTGGTCGTGGCCAGGTGATGGTCGAAGGTTTCGTGCGCTTCATCGACAATATGCTCGTCGGCGAACGTCGGGCCGGAAGGGAAGCGTTACGTTCCCTACGTCTTCTCGCTGTTCATGTTCATCCTGTTCGCGAACGTGCTGGGGCTGCTGCCGCTGGGCGTGTTCGGCATCCATCCGTTCACCTTCACCAGCCATTTCACGATCACCGGCGTGCTGGCGATCATGAGCTTCTCGATCGTGCTGATCGTTGGCTTCTGGCGTCACGGCTTTCACTTCTTCAGCCTGTTCGTGCCGCACGGCACGCCGATCTGGCTGCTGCCGCTCATCCCGCTGATCGAGTTTGTCTCGTTCATGGTGCGCCCGTTCAGCCTCGGCCTGCGACTGTTCGTCGCGATGACGGCGGGCCACGTGCTGCTGAAGGTGCTGGCGGGCTTCATCATCAATTCCGGCACCGCCGGGCTGATGCCGGGGATTTTCGTCGGCGTCCCGTCTTTCGTCCTGATGATCGGCATCTCCGCGCTTGAGCTGCTGGTGGCCGGTATCCAGGCTTATGTCTTTGCACTGCTGACCTCGCTCTACATCAACGACGCGGTCAATTTGCACTGAGTTTTTCGTAATAGTTTCAACCTTTTAAAAACTGGAGTTTAATCATGGATCCCGCAGCAGCAAAGCTCATCGGTGCTGGTCTCGCCGCGATCGGCGCCGGCATGGCCGCCATCGGCGTCGGCAACGTCTTCGGTTCGTTCCTTGAAGGCGCGCTGCGCAATCCGGGTGCGGCTGATGGTCAGCAGGGCCGCCTGTTCATCGGCTTCGCGGCCGCCGAACTTCTCGGTCTGCTGTCGTTCGTCGTCGCGATGATCCTGATCTTCGTCGCGTAACGAACCTCAGGTTTCCCTTGGGTGGCCCGGTGCGCGGTTAAAGCGCGCCGGCCCGCCGAGGCAGGACGAACATGCCACAGATATCCCAGCTCGCCGAAACCTATGCGTCCCAGATCTTCTGGCTGCTGCTGACGTTCGGCATCATCTTCTTCGTCGTCGGCCGCGGCATGCTGCCGAAGGTGCAGAAGACGATCGATTCACGCGACAAGTCGGTTGCCGACGATCTCGCGGCCGCCAGTCGTGCGCGTGATGCGGCCGACACGGCCGAAGAGGCGTGGCGTCAGCGCGATCACGCCAATCGTGAAAAGGCGCAGGCGCTCGTCGCCGAAGCACGGGGCCGGGCCGCCAAGGCAACCGAAGCCACGCTCCACGCTGCCAATGACGAGCAGGCGGCAAAGGTCGCGGCTGGCGAGGCGGAGGTCCGTGCGGCCGCTACCCGCGCGCTGGGCGAGATCGAGGCCGTGGCCGCCGAGGCCGCGCAGGAAATCGTCGCTCGCGTCTCCGGCGCGACCGTGACGGTCGATGAGGCGAAGGGGGCCGTGAAGACGGCGATGGCTAATGGTTGATCTGGTCCTTCTCTCCGAAGCAGCCGTTGAGGGCGCTCATCACGCTGCCGATCCGGCATTGTTCGGTGTACTGAACGGCACCGTCTGGGTCTCGATCGCGATGGCAGTGTTCATCGCGATTGTGATCTGGAAGGGCGGCGTGCGCGCGATCACCAGGATGCTCGATCGCCAGATCGCGGACATCCGCTCGCAGCTCGACGAAGCGAAGAAGCTGCGCGCCGAGGCCGAAGCACTGCGCGACGAATATGCGCGCAAGATCGCCGACGCCGAAAAGAACGCCACCGAAATGGCGACGCAGGCCGAACACGAAGCCGAAGCGATCGTCGCGCAGGCCCGGACGGATGCAGCCGAACTGGTCCAGCGTCGTGCGAAGATGGCGGAGGACAAGATCGCCGCCGCAGAGCGCGCCGCGATCGCCGAGGTTCGCGCCAAGACCGCCGACGCGGCAGCGAAGGCTGCGGCCGCGCTGATCGCGCGAACGGCATGGCGCCGATGCCGATAAGGTGATGGTCGATCGCACGATCGCCGGGCTCGGTCGTCCGCACTGAGCAGGCAAGCATAGCGACTGACACGAAAGAGGCGGCCTGCGGGTCGCCTCTTTTCGTTTGGGGCGTTCAAAAAGGCAGCGATGCCAGATCCGGTTCGATCCAGCCGTGCCGTGCCTCTGGGGTGAACAGCAGACTGCGGCTCCAATATGCCAGAAGCCAATCGGGCTTGCCGAACGGGGAGGCGAGCAGGTGCGCGAGGATTTCGCTGAGTGAAATTGTCGCGGGATGGGTGTGCAGCCACGCCGACGCCGCGCGCATCGAGGCGAGTGTGATCGTATGGTGGTAGCCGCCTTCATCGGTGTTCGGCGTTCCGGTCGCAGCGTTATAGCCGCTGATCACCTCGCGGATCGCCCCGGGCGCGGTGAGGGCTGGGCGATGCCGAAGCAACCACAGCGCAGCGGCGAAATGCGCGGCATGGGTCCATTCCGGTTTGGGAAGGCTGCGGTCGATCAGGCCGAGCGCGATGCGCTCAATCGTCGTATCGTCATGCTCGATGGTCATGGCAGGTCATCCGTTCAGACCCGATCGACATGAAAAACCCCGCCGATCGGGCGGGGTGGTGGGCATCCTCAATACGGGATGGCTGGTGGTCAGCAACTTCCCGAAACGAGCACGCGCGCCTGCGCCGCCGGAGATTTGCTGGCTTGTTGCAGGCGCTTGCTCATGCGGCAAAGTTATCAGGCCGCGCGATCGCCATCAAGCGCCTCGCCTCTGTCCGGCGGCGAGGCGCCGCGCTAGACCCGGCGGCATGAGTGATCCGCGCGAATCAGGGCTTGCCCTCGATCCCAAATATGATGCGAACGGCCTTGTCACGGCAGTCGTCACCGATCGTGCCGGCGGCGCGGTATTGATGGTCGCGCATATGAACGCCGAGGCGCTTGCGGCGACGGTGGCGAGCGGCGAGGCGACTTTCTGGTCGCGCAGTCGCGGGCGGCTGTGGAAGAAGGGGGAAACCTCCGGCAACGTGTTGCGCGTGGCGGAAATCAGGGTCGATTGCGATCAGGATGCCGTGTGGCTGGTGGTCGATCCGGCCGGCCCCGCATGCCACACCGGTGCGACGAGTTGCTTCTATCGCCGCGTCGTCGATGGTGCGCTGGAGCGTGTCGATTGACGCGAGCCGCGGTTGTTTTCCTTATCGCGGCGCTGGCAGGGTGTGGCCGGGCGTCGCATGAGCGTGCCGCGCAATCGAGCGGTGCGGGCGCGCAACTGGAGCGTGCCGCGATAACGGCGGGAGTGGTCGCCGATCCGACGCGGCTCGATCCCGTCGGCGCCTATAGCTCCGCGAGCGATCGGATCTGCATTTTGCGCGCGCGGGGCGGATACCGGATCGGCGCGAGCGTGGATTATGGCGAGGGCCATGGCTGCGTGGCGCGGGGCACGGCCCGTGGCCTGGGCAAGCTCGCGATCGCCTTTGGCGGCGGCTGTCGGTTCGACGCGCGGTTCGATGGCGGCCGGCTGGTCTTTCCACCTGTGTTGCCCGAAGGCTGCGACAGCCTGTGCACCGGCCGCGCCTCGCTGAGCGCGCTCGTCGCGGCGCGATTGAGTGAGGCGAAATCCGAGGCCGCCACCCTGCGCGGGCCCGACGGGAAGCCTCTGTGTGGATAAGATCACTCGGTTGACGTTTACGTAAAGCAACGATATTTTCGCGCCATGTCGAGCGTTGCCGCCTACGCACCGATACCGTCGCACCCCGATCGCACCAGCTTCACGATCACCGATCTGGCTGCCGAGTTCGGCGTCACCGCGCGCGCATTGCGCTTCTACGAGGACGAGGGCCTGATCGCGCCCGAACGGCGGGGCACCGCCCGCATCTATACGCAGCGCGATCGTGCGCGGCTGGCGTGGATATTGCGCGGCAAACGCGTGGGGTTCAGCCTCGCCGAGATACGCGAGATGATCGACCTTTATGATATCGGCGACGGCCGAAACACGCAGCGCGCCGTCACCATCGCGCGATGCCGCGCGCGCATCGCCGCGCTCGACGCGCAGAAGAAAGACATCGACGCCGCGATCGAGGAATTGGGCGAGTTCGTCGTCCTGCTCGAAACCGGCGCAACCAAGGAAGCCTGAACCATGCCGCAATATACGCCCCCCGTGCGCGACACTCGTTTCGTGCTTGATCACGTGGTCAAGCTGAACGCTTATTCCAATCTGCCCGGTTTCGCCGCCGCGACGCCGGATATGGTCGATGCCGTGCTTGAGGAGGGGGGGCGCTTCGTCGCTGAGGTGCTGTTCCCGATCAACCAGTCAGGCGATCTGGAGGGCTGCACCCGCCACCCAGATGGATCGGTGACGACGCCCAAGGGCTTTAAGGAAGCCTATGCCAAGTTCGTCGAATCCGGCTGGGGCACGCTTTCCGCGCCGGCAGCATTCGGCGGGCAAGAGATGCCGCACGTCATTTCCACAGCATTTCAGGAATATATGGTTTCATCGAACATGGCCTTCGCCATGTATCCGGGGCTGGCGCATGGGGCGATCGCCGCGCTGCAGGTGAAGGGCTCGCCGGAGCAGCAGCAGACCTATCTCCCCAAGATGGTTTCGGGCGAATGGGGCGGCACGATGAACCTGACGGAGCCGCAATGCGGCACCGATCTCGGCCTGATCAAGACCAAGGCCGAGCCACAGGCGGATGGTTCATACAACATCACCGGCACGAAGATCTTCATCTCCGCTGGCGAGCATGACCTGACCGACAACATCATCCACCTCGTCCTCGCCAAGACGCCGGGCGCGCCGGACAGTTCGAAGGGCATCTCGCTGTTCGTGGTTCCCAAGTTCCTCGTCAACGCAGACGGATCGCTGGGGGAGCGCAACGCGGTGTCGTGCGGCTCGATCGAGCACAAGATGGGCATTCATGCCAACGCCACCTGCGTGATGAACTATGACGGCGCGAAGGGCTGGCTGGTCGGCGAAGAGATGAAAGGTCTCGCCGCGATGTTCATCATGATGAACGCGGCACGGCTCGGCGTCGGCCTGCAAGGGCTGGCGGTGGGCGAGACGGCTTATCAGAACGCGGTGCAATATGCCGCCGATCGCCGGCAGGGCCGCGCGCTGACCGGCCCCGCCGAGCCGCAGGAAAAGGCCGATCCGCTGTTCGTTCACCCGGACGTGCGCCGGATGCTGATGCACGGCAAGGCGTGGACCGAGGGGCTGCGCGCGCTGTGCCTGTGGGGCGGATTGCAGGTCGATCTGGAGCACAGCGCCGCGACCGAGGATGAGCGCCAGTCCGCCGCCGATCTGATCGGTCTGCTCACCCCGGTGATCAAGGGCGTCGGTACCGACAAGGGCTATGACATCGCCACCAACGCGCAGCAGGTTTATGGCGGCCACGGTTACATCCAGGAATGGGGGATGGAGCAATATGTCCGCGATGCGCGGATCGCGATGATTTACGAAGGCACCAACGGTGTGCAGGCGATGGATCTCGTCGGGCGCAAGCTGGCGATGAACGGCGGCCGCGCGGTGCAGGCGTTCTTTGCGCTGGTCGCGGGCGAATGCGCTGCCGCGAAAGGCAATGCGGCGACCGCCGATATCGCGACCCGGCTGGAAAAGGCGCTAGGCGAGATGCAGGCCGCGACGATGTGGTTCATGGGCAACATCGCCAATCCGAACAACATCGGCGCGGGCGCGGTGCCCTATATGCACCTCACCGGGCTGGTCGCGGTCGGCCTGATGTGGCTGCGCATGGCGACCGCCGCTGTCGAGCTGAAGGCGGCGGGTGAGGGCGATGCGGCCTTCCTCGATGCAAAGCTCGTCACCGCGCGCTTCTTTGCCGAGCGGATGCTGCCCGAGGCCGGCTCGCTGCGTCGCCAGATCGAGGGCGGCGCGGACGCGGTGATGGCGCTCCCGCCGGAGATGTTCCGCGCGGCGTGAGGTTCGGTTGGGAGGGCTGGATGTCTGGGGAGGCGATTCTTGCTGCGCTAGTTTCCCTTCAAGCGCCAGCGCTCCCGGCGACGGTAGGTTCAAAGCTCTGCACGGACGAACGCCTGTCGGCGGCGGATCAGAGCGCTTACGCTGCATTTGATCGCGGATTGGATAAGAATAGCATCGACCAGATCGAGGCGTTCATTGCGCGCAATCCGGCAAGTGCATGTGTGACCGATGCGAATAAATATTTGTATGAGCGCCGGCAGGCGGCGTTGCGTATCGCGGCGCTGCCAAGAGTCGAAAATCCCAAACCGATCCCATTCAGGCGGATTGTCGATGTTTTTTCGGATGCCAATTACCCGGCATCTGCCCGTCGTAACAATCAACAAGGCGTAACCGAGGTGGTCTGGGACGTGATGCCTGATGGTTATGTCGAGAACTGCCGCGCCACTCTGACGAGCGGCTTCGATGCCCTCGACGATGGGACATGCGCCATTGTGACCAGCGGCATGCGCTGCTCACCAGCGCGGGATAAGGACGGCAGCCCGACCGTCGCTACCGACACCTTACGCATGAACTGGAAACTTCCAGGCCAATAAGCAGGGCGGTGGGACTGTCCCCTTCAGATCGCGCCCGAAAACGTATCGCATTGCGCTGGATCGCCGCTATCCAGCCCGCGCTTTAGCCATGCCTGGCGCTGCGCCGAGGTGCCATGGGTGAAGCTGTCGGGCATCACGCGGCCCTGTGCTTCCTTCTGTAGCGTGTCGTCGCCGATTGCCTGCGCGGCGGTCATGCCTTCCTGCACGTCGCCGGGATCGAGCCGGTCGCGGTTCTGCGCGGCCCACACGCCGGCGTAGCAATCGGCCTGAAGCTCCAGCTTTACCGAGAGGCGGTTCGCCTGCACGTCGCTCATCCGCGATTGCTGGTTGCGGACCTGTTCGGAGGTGCCGAGCAACGTTTGGATATGATGGCCGAATTCGTGTGCGATCACATAATCCTGCGCGAAATCGCCCGCCGCGTGGAAGCGATCCTGCAGTTCCTGAAAGAAGCTGGTGTCGAGGTAGATGCCCTGATCGGTCGGGCAATAGAACGGCCCCATCGCAGATTGCGCGGCGCCGCAGCCCGATTGGCCCTGCCCGGAATAGAAGACGAGCTTCGGCTGGGCGAAGCGCTCGTTCGATTGCGCGAACAGCGCCGCCCAGGTTTTGTCGGCGGAGCTGAACGCATTGCAGGCCGCGCGGCTGGATTGATCGACCGAGCAGGCGCCGGCCGCGCCGCCCGCACCAGAGGTGCGCGGCGCGGTCTGCACCTGCGGCACGCCGCCACCGCCACCGCTGCCGAGCATGCCTCCAAGGTTGCCGAGCCCGCCGAATACCGCGAGCAACAGCAGCGCGACGATAATCCCGCCGCAGCCGAACCGGCTGCCGATCAGCGGCAGGAGGCCGAGGATGAACCCGCCACCACCGCCGGCGCCGCCGCCGAAGCTCTGGCCGCGTTGATCCTCGACATTGATATTCGGATCGAAATCGTCGAGCCGCATCGCGCTATCCCCTGTGCCGCTACCTTTTCATCGCCATGAATGCGCGAAGCGGACGGCCGGTTGCAAGTGCCGCGCTTGATCGTGGCGGCCGGCCCGTGCAGGAACGTGCCATGGCCGATGTCGAACCTCGCCGGCGCCGCGCGCGGGCATTGCCGCTGCCCGATACCGTGGCGCTGGTGTTGCAGGGCGGTGGCGCGCTCGGCAGCTATCAGGCGGGCGTGATCGAGGCGCTGTCCGCCGCGCAGATAGAGCCGGATTGGGTTGCCGGAATCTCGATCGGCGCGGTCAACGCAGCGATCGTCGCAGGCAATCCGCCCGAGCGGCGAGTCGAGCGCCTGCGCCAATTCTGGGATCAGGCGACGAGCTGGCTGCCCAGTTTCCCGATCCTGCCCGACGATATGGTGCGCGAATTCGTGCATGAATGGTCCGCCGGATTCGTCGCAATGGCGGGCGTGCCGGGCTTTTTCGGCCCCCGTTTCATGCCGCCGTTCATGGCTGTGCCGGGGACGCCCGAGGCGCTGAGCTTTTACGATTCGGCGCCGCTCGGGAAAACACTCGACGAACTGGTCGACTGGGATTTGTTGAACGACGGGCCGGTGCGGCTGTCGGTTGGCGCGGTCGATGTGGAAAGCGGGAATTTCCGCTATTTCGATACGCGTGAGGAGCGGATTGACGCACGCCATGTGATGGCGTCCGGCGCGCTGCCGCCGGGGTTACCACCGGTGGAGATCGACGGGCGTTGGTATTGGGACGGCGGCCTCGTTTCCAATACGCCGCTCCAGCATGTGCTGGATAACCAGCGCGAGGAAATGATCGTCTTTCAGGTCGATCTGTTTTCGGCCTCGGATGAGCGGCCGCGCACGATCATGGACGTGCAGGCGCGCGCCAAGGAAATCGTCTTTTCCAGCCGCACCCGGCAGGTGACCGACCAGTTGATGAAGCTGCGCAAGGAGCGGGAGCTGGTCCGCCGCGTCCTCGCCAAGCTGCCGCCGGAACTGCGCGCCGATCGGGAGGTTGAGATGCTGGCGGCTATGGCGGCGGAGCAGCCGGTCAGCCTCGTTCATCTGATCTACCGCGCGAATGCGTGGGAAGGCGGCGCGCGCGATTTTGAGTTCTCAACCCGCACGATGCGCGAACATTGGGCGGCGGGGCATGAGGCGGTGGAGGCGACGATGGCCAATGCCGAACTCGTAGCCGAAAACATCCTGACTGGCCGTACTGCGGCCTTCGATCTGGCGAGATAGGAGTAAATATGTTTCTAAAGGGCAAGAGCGCGGTCGTCACCGGATCGACCTCCGGCATCGGACTCGCCATCGCGAAGGCGCTGGCGGCGGAAGGTGCCGCGGTAATGATCAACGGCTTCGGCGATGCGGACGCGATCGAGAAGGAGCGCGCCGGGCTCGCTACGCTGAGCGGCGCGCAGGCGCTCTATGACGCGGCAGACATGACCAAGCCCGAGCAGATCGAGGCGATGATCAAGCGTGCGCATGACGAGCTGGGCGGCCCGGACATTATCGTCAACAACGCGGGCATCCAGCATGTCGCGCCGGTCGATCAGTTCCCGATCGACAAATGGAATGCGATCATCGCGATCAACCTGACCAGTGCCTTCCACATGATGCGCGCGGCGGTGCCGCTGATGCGCGGGAAAAAATGGGGGCGGATCATCTCCACCGCCTCGGCGCACAGCAAGGTCGCGAGCCCCAATAAATCCGCCTATGTCGCCGCGAAGCATGGCATCGACGGCCTGACCCAGACGGTTGCGCTGGAAACGGCGACTGACGGGATCACCGTCAATTGTATTTCGCCGGGATATGTCTGGACGCCGCTGGTCGAAAATCAGATCCCCGATACGATGAAGGCGCGCGGGCTGACGCGCGAGCAGGTGATGAACGACGTGCTGCTGGCCGCCCAGCCGACCAAGCAATTCGTCACGCCCGAGCAGGTCGGCGCCTTCGTGCTGTTCCTGTGTCGTGATGAGGCGGCGCAGATCACCGGTGCCAACCTGTCGATGGATGGCGGATGGACCGCGGCCTGAACGATGGCTAGCGTCGCGTCGCACACACTGGCCGGGGAAGGGCATCGATGGGATTGCTGATCGCGCTCGCCGCCACGGTAGCGGCTTGCCAGGCGGGCGCTGTCGACGCGCCCGCTGGCGGCCAGCAGGATGCGGCAACCGCTGAAAAGGTGGTGCCGGATCGGAAGGTGCCGGAACGTTCAAGCTCGTCATCTTGCGCGGGCGTGGAGGCGGCGTGGCGTCACGCCGCCACCCAGAACGATCGTGAGCGGCTGCGCAACTGGCGCACATTATGGGTGGATGCGCTGGCGAAGGCCAAGGCCGCTGGCGGTGCCGCTACGATCGCGGGGGACGATGCGTTGTTCGATCCCGATCGCGCGCTCGATCATCCGATCCCCCCACCAGGCGACTATCGTTGCCGGATCATCAAGCTTGGTGCGAAGCGGCAAGAGAATCAGGGTTTCGTCATATTGCCGGCGGCAAGCTGCACCGTCGGAAAGGATGGAGACGAGACCTGGTTCGAGGTGAATGACGGCGTGCAGCGACCGATCGGCCGGTTCTTCGTCGGTCCGCCGGGACGCGGCATTTTTCTCGGTACGCTCGAGCTGGGGGACGAGCGCAGGCCGCTGGAATATGGTCTGGATTCCCGGCGCGACATGATCGCCTATCTCGATCGCATCGGGGATCGGCGTTGGCGGTTGATCGCCCCCAATCCGCATTTCGACGCGACGGTCGAACTGATGGAGATCGTTTCGGCGCGCTGATCCGCGCTAGCGGGCGGCCGCTGGCGCGTTGGCCGTTAGGACTGGCGCCGGCGCGCCCAGCGGTGCGAGCGAGCGGAGATGCTCCTTGCCGTGGCGATCGATCACCGCCACGCGCCGGGCGTTCGCGGCGGCGACGGCCTTCAGGAATGAGCGCGGCTTCTTCATCAGATCGGGTTGCTCCAGCCCCGAGAGGCCGGCGCGCCGCGCGGCTTCCTGCGTGAAATGGACGCAATTGCGCGTGTTCATCAGATAGGTGCCGTCGCCCTTCTTCTCGTCCCACTCATCGACGAGGCGCAGGATCGACGCATATTGCGCATCGTTCAGCTCCAGCGAGAATTGCGCGTCGCTGCCCTCGATATAGCTCAGCTTGGCGATATCGATCCGGCCTTTGACCGCGCCGAACAATATCGCCGGTGAAATCGATTTAGGCGTGAAGCCGTAATTGAGGTCGACCGGCGCACCCCCTGCATCCGGCACGCCGCGCAGCGTGAAGAAGGCGTGCGGGAAATGGTTGCCCAGTTCGTGGCTCCAGAAGGTGATGACGACCCCGGCATGCGCGGGCAGCGCGCCGAGCGAGAGCAACAGGGCGGCGAGGGTAAGGAGCAGGCGCTTCATGGGCCGCGATTCTGCCAGCGTCCGCGGCATGGTCAACCGCGAAATCGAGGAAAACTGCGGCTCGTTGCGTGATCGAAAGAAGTTATTGCCCGAAGCTGGCCGCACTCGCCTGAGCGATCGCCTCACGCGCGGCGGCGACCAGCGCGCTGGCCTTCGCCTCACACTCGCGCTGCTCATAGACCGGATCGGAATCCGCGACGATGCCCGCGCCGGCCTGCATGTGGATCGTGCCGTCCTTCACCACGGCGGTGCGCAGCACGATGCACGAATCCATCGAGCCATCGGGCGAGAAATAACCCACGCCCCCGGCATAGGCGCCGCGCTTTTCCTGCTCCAGCTCGGCGATGATCTGGCATGCGCGCACCTTTGGCGCGCCGCTCACCGTGCCGGCCGGGAAGCCCGCGAGGATCGCGTCGATCGCGTCGTGCGACGGATCGAGCCGGCCGACGACGTTCGAGACGATGTGCATCACGTGGCTGTAGAATTCGACCATGTAGCTGTCGGTCACCGTCACGGTGCCGGCTGCGGCCACGCGGCCCACGTCGTTGCGGCCGAGATCGAGCAGCATCAGATGCTCGGCGCGTTCCTTGGGATCGGCGAGCAGGCTGGCGCGGTTCGCTTCGTCCTCGCTGGCGGTGCGGCCGCGCGGGCGGGTGCCGGCGATCGGACGGATCGTCACCTCGCCATCGCGTGCGCGGACCAGAATTTCCGGGCTCGAACCGATCAGCGCAAAGCCCGGCAGATCGAGGTGATAAAGGAACGGAGAGGGGTTGATGCGCCGCAACGCGCGGTAAAGCTCGAACGGCGGCAGCGCGAAGGGCGTGGTGAAGCGCTGCGCCAGCACCACCTGAAAGATATCGCCGGCCGCGATATATTCCTTCGCCCGCGCGACCATTTCGCCATAGCGACCGGGTGCGAGCACGGGATTGAGCGCGACTTCCATCGGCTCGCCGGTCGCGCGCGGCGGCAGCGTGGCTGATGCCAGCCGCGCTTCCACCGCGTCGAGCCGCTCCTCGGCCTCGGCGACGATTGTCGAGGCGTCGCGGCTCTCGTCCGGCCATACGGGCGCGACGAGGAACAGCGCGTCGGCCAGCCGGTCGAACACGAGGATCACCGTTGGCCGCACGAACATCATGTCGGGCAGGCCGAGCGGGTCCGCTTCCGGCACCGGCAGATTTTCCGCCAGCGCCATGGTTTCATAGCCAAAATAGCCGACGAGGCAGGCCAGCGCGCGCGGCAGTCCTTCCGGCACTTCGGCGCGACACGCCGCGACCAGCCGGCGCAGCGCCTCCAGCGTCGGTTCGGGGCAGGGGGCGAAGGCTTCGCGATCGGTCAGCCAGCGCGGGTTGATCGCTGCGTTATTGCCCTGAGCGCGGAAGACCAGATCGGGGGCGAGGCCGATCAGGCTGTGCCGCCCGCGCACCGATCCACCCTCGACCGATTCGAGCAGGAAATCGCCACGCCCCGGCTCGATCAGCTTGAGCGCGACGGCAACGGGCGTCTCGGTATCGGCGACGCGCCGGCGCCATACGAGCGCGGGGCGCCCGGCCGCTAGCGTGCTTTCGGCAGCGTTATTGATTGGAGGCATCCTTGCCCGAGAGATCGGCCTTCACGCGACCGATTTCGGCCTGATTGCGCGATACCTTCAGCTCCGCCTTCACCGCATTGGTGAATTGCTCGGCATATTCTCGGCCGACCATGCTGCCCAGCTCGCGACGCGTGGAGGAGACGAGCTGTGGTGTCTTGGCGGCGTCTCCGGCGACGATCGTGTCGAGCTTCACGACCATCCAGCCCGCATTGTTCGGTGCTTCCAGCAACCGCGCGCCGCCGCCGGGCAGGCTGAACAGCAGCGCGAGCGCGGGATTGGCGCCGCGCGGATCGTTGAGCTGGCCACGCACCGCGCCGATCGGCTGAGTGCTGGCGCCCTTCGCGCCGGATTGCGCCACGGCCTGCGCCAGCGGCGTGCCCTTCTGTACCTTGGCGAGGATCGCGGATGCGGCCTGACGCGCCGCCTTGCGTGCGCGATCGGCCGCGAAATCCTTCGCCACCGCGTCACGCACCTTGTCGAGCGGGCGGGGTGCCGCGTGGACGATGCGATCGAGCGAGACCAGCGCGAAGCTGCCGTCCGGCGCAAGCTGCACCATCGTCGGCGAATCGCCTTCCTCCGCCGCAAAGCCGGCCTTGACGATTTCGGCCAGCGCCGGATCGGGCTTCGACGCTGCGTCGTCCGGATTGATGCCGGCGGCGGTGAGCGCGGGCGTTGCCTGCATGGTGAGCTTGTTGTCGTTGGCGAGTTCGCTGAAATTGGCGTTGTCGGCGATCGCGTCGTCCAGCTTGTCGTGGATCTTGCTCATCGCATCCACGGTCTTCTGCGCCGCGAGTGCCTTGGCGATCTCATCATGCACCTGCGCCAGCGTTTTGGCGGGCACCTGTTCGATCGCATCGACCTTGGCGACGATAAAGCCGATGCCGCCCTTGATCGGGCCGATCACCGCGCCCTTGGCCGCGCCGAACACGGCATCGGCGGCGGCGGCGGAGGTCTGGCCGGCGTAAGCGGTCTTCTCCACCGCGTTGATCGTGCGCGGCTCCAGCCCGGCGGCGCGCGCCGCATCGGCGATCGAGCCGGCCTTGGCCTTGGCGGCGAGCGCGTCTGCACCCTTTTGATCGAGCACGACGACCTGCGTGAGCGTGCGGCGTTCCTTCGCCGCATATTTGGCGCGATCGGCGTTAAAGGCTTGCGCGATTTCCGCTTCGCTGGGCTGGGCCTGTGCCTTGAGCATCTCGGACGTGACGGTCGCATAGCGGATCACGCGGCGCTCCGGCACGGTATAGCGTGCGACGTTGCGCTTGTAGAAATCCTGCACTTCCGCATCGGTCGGCGCCGGGCCGCCGGTCATCGCGGCGGCGGGAAGGATCGCCACCTCGCCGACGCGGCGTTCGAGCAACAGCGAGGCATAGGGCAGTGCCACGGATTCGGGCAGCTGGGTCGCGCCGACGGTCGGACCTACCAGGAAGCGGGCCATCGTCTGTTGCGCGATCTCGCCCTGCACCTGTGTGTCGGTCAGGCGGCGCTGCTGAAGGATGCGCTCATAGGTCGCCTGATCGAACTTGCCGGTTGGCCCCATCAGCGCCGGAATGCTCTGCAACTCGCTGCCGACCAGCGCACGGCTGACCGCCATGCCCTGATTCTTGCCGAAATTTTCGAGCGCGATGCCGGAGATCAGCTGATCGAGAATATTCTCCACCCCGCCGTTGGCGATGAGCGCGGCCATGTCCACCGTCGGGTTCTGCTGGCGGATTTCGTTGAGCTGATCGGTAACGCGCTGCTTCAACTGCGCCTCGCCGATCGAAGTGTTGCCGATGCGCGCGACGGTCGTCTTCGTCATGCCACCGGGGCCGGAGCGCAAGCCCGTGACGTCGCCGGCCGCGAAGGCCAGCGCGATCATGCCAAGGACACCAAAGGTGATGACAAGCCCGATCTTGGAATTGGTAATCCGCCGAAAGAAGCCGAGCATGCGCGTAAAAACCCGTAAAGTTGCAGGGGAGGGCTTTAGGGTCGCCTTCCGGTGGCATCAAGCGCCGAGCGCGGCTATCGCCCTATGCAATTGTGATTATCGCCATCGAGGGGAGGAACATGCGTCGTAAGCTGGTTGCCGGAAACTGGAAGATGAACGGATCGCTCGCAAGTCTTGCGGAGCTCGACGGGATCGGCGCCGCCGTCGATCCTCGCGTCGACGTGGCGATCGCGCTGCCGGCGACGTTGATCGGGCCTGCTGCCGCGCGCGCTTCCTTTCCGATCGGGGCGGAGGACGTCCATTCGGCGGATAGCGGCGCGCATACCGGCTGCATCTCCGCATTGATGGCGAAGGAGGCGGGCGCCACCTTCTCGATCGTCGGCCATTCGGAGCGGCGGCAGGGCCAGTGCGAGAGCGATGCCGATGTGAAGGCGAAGGCGGAGGCGCTCCGCCGTAATGAAATGGATGCGATCCTGTGTGTCGGCGAAACGCTTGACGAGCGCGAGAGCGGCCGCGCTGTCGCGGTGGTGACGGCGCAGGTCCGCGCATCGCTGCCCGAAGGCGCTTCCGGCGAGTGGCTGGCGATCGCATATGAACCGATCTGGGCGATCGGCACAGGGCGCACCGCCACGGTCGCGGATGTCGAGGCGATGCACGGCGCGATCCGCGCGACCCTGGTCGAAATGCTCGGGGCGGAAGGCGGCGCGGGCGTGCGGTTGCTCTATGGTGGCTCGGTGACGGCGGAAAATGCCGCGGCATTGTTCCATGCCAGCGACGTGGACGGTGCGTTGGTTGGCGGCGCGAGCCTGACGGCGGCGAAGTTCGCGCCGATCATCGCGGCGGGCGCGGGCGCATGACCCTCGCGCCTCTCCCGCAGGTTCGCCGTGTCCTCACCGCGATCGACGGGGAGGGGCGTTCGCACATCGCTGCCGACGGGCCGAGCCCGGCAGGCTTCGCACTGCCCGGCTCGCCGTTCCGCAGCGACAATATCTGGCGCACCGGCGCGGCGCCCGCGCCGGTGGAAGCGGTGGATACGATTGGCGAGCACAAGGGCGTGCTGCCCCCGCCGGGCGGCACCGTGCTACGCGTGATCGATTTTCCGCCGCAGGAGGGATCGCGCGCCGATCAGGCCGCGCTTGCCGCACAGGTCTTCGCGTTGCTCTATCCCGATGCCGATCATCATGCGGGCAGCGAGCGCAGCGCGGGGATGCACACCACCGATACGGTGGATTACGCGATCGTGCTGGCGGGCGAGATCTGGGCGGTAATGGACCGCGACGAGACGTTGCTGCGCGCTGGCGACATCCTGATCCAGCGCGGCACCGCGCATGGCTGGGAAAACCGCAGCACCGCGATGGCGCGGGTGGCGTTCGTGCTGATCGACGGCACGCGCGACGGCGTGAGCGATCGAATACGATCCTGAAGCGCGCGTCAGCGGGCCGCGATCGTCACGGCCATGCGCACCATATCACCCAGCACGACCGCCGCTTCTTCCCGAACCGCGTTCTTGAGCGGGACGAGATAGCCGCCATCGCGCGGGAAAAGTGATGTGGTGAAGCCGACCGCGCCGATTTCCACGGTGACCGGGACGACGCCCCAACCATAACTGGCGATGCGCGCGGCCCGTTTGATGGCGGAGGTATATCGTTTGGGGATTGTGACAAAGAAAAACGGGGCCGGGCCGCGCCACTGGATCACCTCCGCCTCAAAAGTGATTTCCAGGAGCGGCCCGTTGCTCATGCGTAGCGCGCCTTCAGCACCTCCCACACCGCTCGCAGGCCGAGCGCATCGCCACCCTTCGGTCGCCCAGCCTTTGCCGCAGGACGCCACGCGAAGGTGTCGACATGCGCCCAGGCGATCGTGGCTGGGACGAATCGACGCAGGAACAGGGCGGCGGTGACGGCGCCGGCAAACCCGCTGTCGGGCGAATTGACCATGTCCGCGATGTCGGATTTCAGCATCTCGTCATAACCGTCCCACAGCGGCATCCGCCACAAGGGGTCGTTGACGCGCTCCGCCGCCGCCAGAAGCTCCGTCGCCAACTCCTCGTCATTGGCGAACAGCGGTGGCAGATCCGGCCCGAGGGCGACGCGCGCGGCGCCGGTGAGGGTGGCGAAGTCGATAATCAGCGACGGCTGCGATTCCACCGCCTTGGCGAGAGCGTCGCCGAGGATCAGCCGCCCTTCCGCATCGGTGTTGGTGTTCTCCACCGTCAGCCCCTTGCGCGTTTTGAGCACGTCGCCGGGACGGAAGGCGTTGCCGGCCACCGCATTCTCCACCGCCGGGATCAGCAGGTGTAGGCGCACCTTCAGCCGCGCGTTCATCACGAGGCCGGCCAGCGCCAGCATATGCGCCGCGCCGCCCATATCCTTCTTCATCAGCCGCATGCCCGCCGCCGGCTTGATATCCAGCCCGCCCGAATCGAAGCACACGCCCTTGCCGACCAGCGCGACGCGTGGATGCGCCGGATCGCCCCATTCCAGCTCGATCAGGCGCGGGGCATGTTCCTTTGCCGCCGCTTGCCCGACCGCGTGGATCATCGGGTAGCCGGTGGCCAGCGCATCGCCGCGTGTGACGGTCAGTGTGCCGCCATGTTTCTTCGCCAGCGCCTCGGCGATCTCCTCCAGCCCGGCGGGGCCAAGATCGGATGCGCCGGTATTCACCAGATCGCGCACCACGGCGGTAGCCTCAGCGACGCGCAGCGCCTCTTCGATCCGTGCCGGCACGCCCGAGAGCAATACGCGCGGCTCGGCCGGATCGGCGCGGTAACGCTCGAAACGATATTGCCCGAGCAGCCAGCCGAGCATTGCCGCGCCCGGCTCCCCGGAGGCAAGGCGATATGTCCCCTCCGGCAACGAGGTGCCGAGCGAGGCGATCCGCCACGGCGAGCTTTCCGGCTCCGGGCAGACGAGCAGGTACGACCAGTCCTCCGCGCCCTCTCCGGGAAGCACCGCGCGCTCGCCCGCTTTGCCGGCCACCCGGTTCGCCGCGATCGCACTGCGCACCCGTGGCGGCTGACCGGCGAGCCAGTCGGAGAAGGCGCTTGGATGGACGACATGGATCGTGCGTGCCGGCTGGCCGCGATCGGGCTGGAGCATAGGGGTAAAGTCCGTCATGCCGTCACCAAAGCAGGACTTGTGCCCGCGCGCAACGCGAGCGGTTTGCAACCGCGGATGCACATTCTACATCACCGGCATGACAACGCACTCCACCCGCATGCTGATTCTCGGTTCCGGCCCGGCCGGTCTTTCCGCCGCCATCTATGGCGCGCGTGCCGGGATGCAGCCGATCGTCGTTCAGGGCATCCAGCCCGGCGGCCAGCTCACCACCACGACCGATGTGGAAAACTATCCCGGTTTCGCGGAGGTGATCCAGGGCCCGTGGCTGATGGAACAGATGCAGAAACAGGCCGAGCATGTCGGCACGCGGCTGATGTGGGATACGATCGTCGAGGTCGATCTGTCGAAGCGCCCCTTTCGTCTGATCGGTGACGGCGGCGACGTTTACGAAGGCGATGTGCTCGTGATCGCCACCGGCGCGCAGGCCAAATGGCTCGGCATCGACAGCGAGGAGCCGATGAAGGGCAAGGGCGTCAGCGCCTGCGCAACCTGCGACGGCTTCTTCTATCGCGGCAAGAAGGTCGCGGTGATCGGCGGCGGCAACACCGCTGTCGAAGAGGCGCTCTACCTCACCAACCATTCCGACAATGTGACGCTGATCCACCGCCGCGATGCGCTGCGTGCGGAGAAGATCCTGCAAGAGCGGTTGTTCGCGCATCCCAACATCACGGTGATGTGGAACAAGGAAGTGCGTGAATTCGTCGACGGTGGCGGCACGGCGGGGCTGGTCGCGCTCGACCTGCACGATACGGTGACCGGCGAGCAGTCGCGGCTCGATGTGGAGGGCGGCTTCGTCGCGATCGGACATCACCCGGCGACCGAGTTGTTCCGTGGTCATGTCGAGCTGGATGCCGACGGTTATATCGCGGTGCAGACCGGCTCGACGCGCACCAACGTGCCGGGCGTCTTCGCGTGCGGCGACGTGATGGACAAGATCTATCGGCAGGCGGTCACCGCCGCCGGCACCGGCTGCATGGCGGCGCTGGATGCCGAGCGCTTCCTCGCCGAAGCCGATTTCGAGAAGCTGGCCGAGGCCGCGGAGTAGGCTTGCACCAGTTGCGAAGGTGACGCACACCTTCGCGTGAAACAAAATAACCGGGGGGAATCATGAAGTTTCGGATCGCGCTCGCGCTGTCGGCGGTCAGCATCGTGCTGGCGACGCCCGCCATCGCGCAGGACAAGAAGGCTGAAGACAAGGCGCCGGCGGAGAGGGGCGGCGATCCGACCATCCCGCCGCCGGTCGTTTCCGTCACGCATCACACGGGTACGTTCGGCGGTGTGAAGATCGCCTATCGCGCGATCGCGGGCGAAACCTATCTGAAGGACAAGGACGGCAAGCCGCTCGCGGCGCTCACCTCGTATAGCTATATCAAGGAAGGGCCGACCGATCCGAACCGGCCGGTTACCTTCCTGTGGAACGGCGGCCCCGGTTCCGGCTCCTTGTGGCTCCAGATGGGCGCGTTCGGCCCGAAGCGGGTGGTGCTGCCCGATGCCAAGGACGATGGCGCGCCGCCTTACCGGATTATCGACAATAACGCGTCGTTGCTCGATGTGACCGATATCGTCTTCATCGATCCGGTCGGCACCGGCTTCAGTCGCGCGCTCGGCAAAACCGATCCCAAGGACTATTGGGGCGTTACCGCCGACGCCAAGTCGATGGCGCGTTTCATCCGGCTGTGGCTCGATGCCAATGGCCGATGGAACGCGCCCAAGTTCATCGGTGGTGAAAGCTATGGCACCACGCGCTCGGCGGCTGTGATCAACGAGTTGGAAGGCAGCTACACCGACGTTGCGGTGAACGGCATCATCCTGATCTCCTCGATCATGGATTTCAGCCAGGCGGCGGAAGCGCCCGGCAATGAGCTTGGTTATGTCACCAACCTGCCGTCGATGGCTGCGACTGCTTGGTATCACAACAAGGTGCCGAACAAACCTGCCACGGTAGAGGAGTTCGTCGCTGAGGCCCGCGCCTGGGCGATCGGGCCCTATGCGTCGGCGCTGCTCAAGGGCAACAACCTTTCGGCCGAAGAGCGCGCGCAGATCCTGCCGCAGCTTTCGCGCTTTACCGGCGTATCGCAGACCTTCCTTCAGAATGCCGATCTGCGTCTCTCGCCGGGGCGGTTCTACAAGGAACTGCTACGTGATCGCGGGCTGACGATCGGGCGGCTCGATACGCGCTACACCGGCAAGGATTACGACAATGCGGGCGAGGAGCCGGATAACGATCCCAGCTTCTACGGCATCGACGGCTCCTATACTGCGGCGATGAACTGGTGGGCGCGCGAGGGCCTGAAATATTCGCCCGAGCTGGTCTATTCTTCGATTGGTGGCGTGCGCGACTGGGACTGGAAGATCCCGGGGCCGCGCGGCGGCCAGATTTACACCAACGTCGCGCCCTATATCGGTCGTGCAATGCGTGAGAACAGTGGGCTGCGCGTATTCGCGGGGCAGGGCTATTATGATTTCGCGACGCCCTTCTTCGGCGCGGAATATTCATTCAGCCGTACTGGCATGCCCACCGATGGGCGGATCGAATGGCATTATTATCACGCCGGGCACATGATGTACGTGCGTGATGAAGATTTGCAGAAACTTTCCAACGATATCCGCGCGTTTATTCGCAAGCGGTAACAAGATCGCGGACTGCCGCCGTCAGCGCGGCGGCGTCCGTGGTTCGCGCGAAACTGTGTGAGGTGGAGGGGATTGCGATCGTGCGCGGCGCGATCCCCGCCCGCCGCGCTGCGTCAGCATAAGCGATGGCGGTGGCATCCTCCTGCGCGAGAATGACGGTTGCGTTCGATCCCCAGTTCGCAATGGCGGGAAGCGCGGTTGCCGCGAGCGAATTGGCTTGAGTAGATTTCTCCGAAACACGCCGTAAACCACGGATAAATTTAACTATCGAAACGCCGCCGCTCATTGCGCGGCGCCATGCCGTCGGATCGCGCAGCCGTGCCGCATAATGCGCCCGGATCGCGGCGGCCGGGGGTAACTCGTCCACCGGCTCGACCACCCATGGATTGGCGAGCAGCACGCGCGCGATCTTCGCCTCATGCCCATGGAGCGCCAACGTGGTTGCGGCGTCGCAATTGCCGAACGCGACCAGTCGGGTGACGTGCGGCGCTTCCGCACGAAAGGCGTCGCAGGCCGCGAGCAGATCGTCTCGCGCTTCGCGGAAACCTCGATTGTCCCCGCTCGAATCGCCGATTCCGCGCCGATCGTAGCGGAACACGGGCACGCCGGCCGCCGCCAGCGCTGCCGCCAGCGTGGCCATGCCGCGATGTGCGCCCGCGCGAATCTCGTTCCCGCCGGAAACGATCAGCAGCCCGGTCGTGCCGCGCGCTTCATCAAGTGAGCCGATCAGCATATCGCCGTCGCAGGGAAAGGCGATCAGCCGGCGCATGAGGCGATCCATTCGGCGAGGTCTCTGGCGATCGCTTCCTGCAACACCGGGTCCACCCCGGGCTCGCTTGCGCGCCACAGCGGGCGCCCTGGAAGATGGAGCGTCGTTTCGCGGGGATCGCCCTCCAGTCGCGCCACGCGCACCACGCCGGCGGTCAGCGGCTCCGCGCGATCGAGTTCATCGAGCAACGCCGGGGACAGGTGGTTGCCGGCATAATCTTCGCCCCCGCCGATTTGCCGGATTCGCCCCAGTTCGCGATATTGCTCGGCACCGCTCATTGGGGAGAGGTGCCAGCGGCCGGCAAGCGCGCTTTCCGCATCGACCAGCGCACCGCCGCGCCATGCCATCGCGAACAGCGGCCCGCTCAATGTCGCTGCCGCTGACGCGAAGGCGGCCCGCCAATCCGTCAGCGATGCTTCCTGTGTGGGAACGAGGCTCTCGCCGCCGCCGGGCAGATCAGGCAACGCGCCGCCGATACCATGCGCGGCGAGCCGCCGGAGCACGTCCACCACTGCGGCGCGGGTGCGATTGGCCTCCTCGAACAAGGGGAGCGCGGCGATAATAATGGGGCCATGGTCCGGCCCGAAACGCAGCATCACCTCGCGGCCGCCGCGCCATTCGTAATGCGTGATGCGTGGAGCGGTCAGGCCGCCACCTTGTCCGCAGCGAAGCGGGCAAGCGCACCGAATGTCTCCAGCATGTCGCCATCAACATCGTCGTCGTCGATCGTGATGCCAAGGCGATCTTCAAGCTCGGTCAACACCCCGGCGACCGCCATCGAATCGAGTTCGGGCAGCGCGCCGAACAATGGCGTATCGGCATGGAAGGTGGCGACCTGCGCCTCGGGCAGCCCAAGCGCATGGTGCAATACCGCACGTACCGCCTGTTCGATCTCGTCCATGCCTTCTCGCTTCATGCGCGATCCCTTCCCGTTGGCACGGGCCGTTAGGACGGGGGGATGAAATCCGCAACGGGTTCGGCCATGGAAAGCATCATGGTGCCGCTAGACCCTGTTCCGCAACCGATCGATCACGTCCTTGCCGGCGCGGACGATGCGCCCGCGCTGATCGAGCGTGGCGCGACGCTGACCTATCGCGAGGTGGAGCAGGGGGTGGCCCGGCTCGCGGGCTGGCTGGCGAGCTTTGGCTTCGCGCCCGGCGATCGCGTGGCGAGCTGGCTGCCCAAGACGCGTATGGCGTGCCTGATGCCGCTCGCCGCGCCGCGCGCGGGGCTGGCCCATGTGCCGATCAATCCGCTGCTGAAGCGCGCGCAGGTGGCGCATATCATGGCGGACAGCGGCGCACGGCTGCTGCTCACGCAGCCACCGCGTGCCGCGACGCTGGAAGCGGGTGACCTCGCGGTCGAGGTGATTATCGAGGTCGAAGCGGGCGAGGGGGACGCGTTGCCACGCTCCGCCGCCGATCCCGATGCGCTGGCGGCGATTCTCTATACGTCGGGTTCGACCGGCCGGCCCAAGGGAGTGATGCTCAGTCACGCCAATCTGTGGTTGGGTGCGAATTCTGTCGCACACTATCTTGATATCACACCGGAAGACCGCGTTCTCGGCGTGCTCCCACTGAGTTTCGATTATGGCCAGAGCCAGCTGCTGTCGTCATGGGCGGCCGGCGCGGCGGTGGCGCCGCTGGACTATCTGACCGCGCGCGATGTGGTGAAGGCGGTGGAGCGGATCGGGGCGACCACGCTCGCCGGCGTCCCCCCGCTGTGGGTGCAACTTGTCGAGGCGGAGTGGCCGGCGGAAACGGCTGCGCGGCTCAGGCGGCTGACCAACTCCGGCGGCGCGCTGACCCCGCGACTGGTGCGCGCATTGCGGCAGACGTTTCCGGCGGCGCGGCTCTATCCGATGTACGGGCTGACCGAGGCGTTTCGCTCGACCTTCCTCGATCCGGCGCTGGTCGACAGCCATCCCGAATCGATCGGTCGCGCAATTCCCCATGCCGAGGTGCTGGTCGTCCGCCCGGACGGCGCGTGCGCTGCGGCTGGGGAGGCGGGCGAACTGGTCCACGCCGGCCCATTGGTCGCGCAGGGTTATTGGCGGGACGCCGCGCGAACCGCGCAACGCTTTCGCCCCGCGCCGGCCTTCTCGCGATATGGCGGCACCGCGGTTTGGTCCGGCGATACGGTGATGGCCGATGCCGAGGGGCTGCTCCGCTTCGTCGGGCGCGATGACGAGATGATCAAGAGCGCGGGCAACCGTATCAGCCCCGCCGAATTGGAGGAGGCAGCCGTCGCGGGCGGCGAAGCGGCGGAGGCGGTGGCGATCGGCGTGGCCGATACGAGGCTCGGGCAGGCGATCGTGCTGGTGCTGCGCGGTGATGCGGCGCAGGAGGCGGCCCTGCGCGATCGGCTGAAGCGCGATCTGCCCAATTTCATGCAGCCGGCGCGGATCGAATGGCGGGACGAACTGCCGCGCAACCCGAATGGAAAGCTCGATCGTGCCAAAATCCGCGCGGAGGTGACGTCATGAAACCGATGGGGCCAATCCCGCCCGAATTTGCCGGCCAGCGGGGCGAGATGACTATCGGCGGACGAACCGCCGTCGATTGGGTGGCTGAGGCAGGGTCGCCGTGCTTCGTTTATGATCCCGCGATTGTCGCAACGCGGGTCGCGCGGTTTCGCGCGGCGTTGCCCGCGATTGATCTGCATTATGCGATGAAGGCAAATCCTAACCCGATGCTGCTTGCGGCGATCGCGCCGCTGGTCGATGGCGTCGACGTCGCGTCTGCCGGGGAATTGTCGATCGCGCTCAATGAGATGCCGGCCGGCCACATCAGTTTCGCGGGGCCGGGCAAGCGCGATGCCGAACTGGAGGCGGCGATTGCCGCCGGGGCGACGCTCAACGTCGAATCCGCTGGCGAGGCAAAGCGCGCGCTGGCGATCGGCGATCGGCTCGGTGTTCGTCCGCGCCTCGCCGTCAGGGTCAATCCCGACATGGAGCTGAAGGGATCGGGGATGAAGATGGGGGGGCGTCCGTCCCCCTTTGGCGTGGATGCGGAGCATGCGGCGGACGTGGTGCGCCTGATCCGCGACGGCGGGGCGGACTGGCGCGGCTTCCATATCTTCGCCGGCTCGCAGGCGCTCGATCCCGCGGCGATCATCGATACGCAGGCGGCAACGATCGCGCTCGCCGCGCGGCTGGCGGAGGAGGTGGGCGCAGCGCCGCCGCTGGTCAATCTCGGCGGGGGGTTCGGCATTCCCTATTTCCCGGGCGATGTCGCGCTGGATCTCGATCGGATCGGCGGAGCGCTGACGGAGGCGCTCGATGCGCGCGCGGAGATCCTGGGCGATGCGCGTTTCGCGATCGAGCTGGGGCGATGGCTGGTCGCCGAGGCCGGGATCTATCTCACCCGCGTGGTGGATCGGAAGGAAAGCCGGGGCGAGACCTTCCTCGTCGTCGATGGCGGGCTTCACCACCAGCTTGCCGCCAGCGGCAATTTCGGGACGGTGGTGCGCCGCAATTATCCGATCGCGGTCGCGCATCGCATGGGCGGAGTGGCGGAGGATGAAGTGTCCGTTGTCGGCTGCCTCTGCACGCCGCTCGATCGACTGGCCGATCGCGTCGCGCTGCCGCGTGCGGAGGCGGGTGACGTCATCGCGATCTTCCTCGCCGGCGCTTATGGTCTCACCGCCAGCCCGACGGCATTTCTCGGTCACCCGGCGCCGGCGGAACATATAGTTAGTCGTTCCTAACGCTATCTTCACCTCTTCACCCCATAGCCCGGAAACAAGTGCATCCGGCGGGGAAGGCGTCTCCCGTCAGGCCGGACCCGCCAAGGAGGTTGTTATGCGTTTCGGCAATGGTTCCCGTGGCTTGGCGATGATGACCCTGGCATCAGTGATGCTGGCGGGCTGCGCTGGGGACAAGGGGCGCCCGGGGGGGCTTCCGCCTGCCGCTTTCGTCGCCAAGGCGGAGCAGCCGGGCGAGCAATATGTCATCGGGCCGCTCGATTCGTTACAGATCTTCGTGTGGCGCAATCCGGAATTGTCGGCCAAGGTGCAGGTGCGCCCCGACGGCCGCATCACCACGCCGCTGGTCAATGATATGTCGGCAGTGGGCAAGACGCCCGCGATGCTGGCCGACGACATGAAGGCGGCGCTGGGCGAATATATCAAGGATCCGATCGTCTCGGTTATCGTCGAGAATTTCTCGGGCACGTACAGCCAGCAGGTGCGCATCGTCGGCGCGACCGAGAAACCGGCCTCGCTGCCTTATCGCGCGAACATGACGTTGCTCGATGCGATGATCGCGGTGGGCGGCCTCTCGCAATATGCCGCCGGCAATCGCGCGCGGCTGATCCGCTATGACCGCGCGACCGGCAAGCAGCACGAATATCAGCTCAAGATCAATCGCCTGCTCAAGAGCGGCGATCCGTCGGCCAATGTGAAGCTGGAACCGGGTGACGTCATCATCATCCCCGAAAGCATGTTCTGAGGACGGCGGGTGTCGGGATTGCTCGAAGAGATACGGATTGCCGCCCACATGATGTGGACCCGCCGCTGGCTCGCGCTGGCGGTGGCGTGGGCTGTCTGCATTCTGGGCTGGCTGTTCGTCAGCCAGATTCCGAGCCGCTATGAAAGCCATGCGCGCATCTTCGTGCAGGTTCGTCAGGTATTGCCGGCCGGCGCCAACGGCTCCGCGGTGGGCGATCAGACGCGCGATATCGATACGGTGCGCCAGACGCTGACCTCGGCGGTCAACCTCACCAAGGTGGTGCGCGGCACCGATCTGGCGCAGGGCGCGACGACCGATCGCGCGATCGCCGATCGCGTCGCCGGCCTGCAAAATGCGATCAAGATCACCGCGCAGCAGGACAATCTGTTCGAAATCGTCACCACCGCGGCCTCGCCGCATCTCGCGCGGCAGATCACGCAGAAGCTGATCGACCTGTTCGTCGAGCAAAACCTGTCGGACGATCGCAGCCAGAGCGCGCAGACGCTGCAGTTTCTCGACTCGCAGCTTCAGTCGCTCGGCGCCAAGCTTCAGGACGCGGAAGTGAAGCGCGCCAATTTCCAGAACCGCTACCTCGGTTCGCTGCCCGGCACGGGATCGGTCAGTGACCGCATCGGCGCGGCGCGCGCGCAGATGGGGCAGGTCGACAGCGATCTTGCGGCGGCGCAGGCCAACCTTTCGGCGTTGAGCGGTCAGATGTCGGGGACGCCACGCAATATCCCCGGAGCCGGCCCTGCGCCGGGCGTGGGGCCGGCGCGCGCGCGCCTCGCGGCGATCCAAGGACAACTCGCCGATGCGCGGTCGCGCGGTTACACGGACAATCACCCCGATGTCGTGGCCCTGAAGGCGCAGCTGGCGCAGGCGCAGGCCGATGCGCGTAGCGAACCGGCCTCGGCCGGCGCGGCATCGGCGGACAATCCGGCCTATCTCTCGCTCCAGTCGATGCGGGCGGACCGGCAGGCGGCGGTCACCGCGCTGGTGATGCGCAAGCGCCAGCTTCAGTCCGATCTCGATACGCTCAACGCGAAACTGGCACAGGATCCGGCGGTCGCGGCGGAACAGGGCGGGATCGATCGCAATTACAGCGTGCTCAAGGATCAGTACGACCAGTTGCTCGTCCAGCGCGAGCAGGTGGCGCTGCACAGCCAGGCGCAGACGCAGACCGACGCAGTGAAATTCAGCGTGATCGATCCACCGACCAACTCGCGCACGCCGACCGCGCCGAACCGCCCGCTGCTGCTGACCGGGGTGCTTGCCGCCGGGCTGCTTGGCGGGCTGGGCGCGGCGTTCGCGCTCGGGCAGGTACAGGCGACCTTCCCAACAGCGCAGCGGCTGGAGAAAGCGTCGGGCATGGCCGTGATCGGCTCGATCGGCGAAATGGTGACGCGCGCCCAGTCCGAGGATCGCGCGAAGAAACTCAAATGGCTGGCGGGTGGCACCGCCGCGTTGCTGGCGAGTTATGTCATCCTGCTCGGGGTCGAGATGCTTCAACGGGGGATGGCAGCATGAGCAAATCGTCCGCCCCTCGCGATGGGTCGCTGATCGAACGCGCCGCGCAGATCTACGATTTCGACGCTCAATTCCGGGTGCGCCGCGCCGATCCGATTGTCACGCCGGTGACGCAAGCGCCGGACGCGACGGAAGACGCGCCGACTGTGCCGGTTCACACCTTCCTCGACGATGCCCCGCCGGCGCCGCCGGGCGCGATGAGCATGTCGCGCGAGGCCGCTGCGACTTTAGCTGCGATCCCGCTGGAATTGCGCGATTTCGCATCGCAAACCGATGATGGCGGCGAGTGGGAGGCATCATCCGGCGTCACGCATATCGATTGCGCGATGCTGGCCGGGAAGGGGATGCTCGTTCCTGGCGCGCCGGTTGGTGCGCTCGCCGAGGAATTCCGCCTGGTGAAGCGGCAGTTGCTGCTCAACGCGCGGACGATTGCGGCGGGCGCACCGGAGCGCCGCGCGCGGACGATCCTCGTCGGATCGGGAAAACCGGGGGAGGGCAAGACCTTCTGCGCTATCAACCTTGCGATCAGCCTTGCCGCCGAACGCGATGTTGAGGTGCTGCTGGTCGATGCCGATTTCGCCAAGCCCGATATCATGGCCTCGCTTGGGCTGGATGATTCGACCGGGCTGCTGGATATCATCAGCGATCAATCGCTCGATCCAGAAGCCTTTGTGCTCAAGACGGACGTGCCACAGCTTTCGCTGCTGCCCGCCGGTGCGCGCAGCCATGCCGATACCGAGCTGCTCGCCAGCGTGCGTACCGCGCAGGTGCTGGATCAGTTGCTCGCCGCCAGTCCGCGTCGGATCATCGTGTTCGATTCGCCGCCCGCGCTCGCCGCTTCGCCGGCCTCGGTGCTGGCGCTGCTCGTCGCGCAGGTGATGCTGGTGGTGCGGGCCGATCGCACGACCGATAGCGACGTGCGCGAGGCGGTGGCGCTGCTCGACGGCTGCGAGCATATCAGTCTGGTGCTGAACGCGACGTCCTATGAGCCGCATCGCGGGCGTTTTGGCAGCTATTACGGGCAAGGAAATCGATCATGAAGCGCGGTTTCCTCGCCGCGTCGTTCGGTGCGCTGATCGTCGCGTCGCCGGCGCTTGCCGATACGCGCTATGTCGCGCCCTATGTCGAGCTGGGGCAGGCGATCGGCGCCGATCTGACCAACGACGATGTCGTGACGTGGACACAGGTTGCGGTCGGCGTGGAGGCGGGCATTTCGAACGGTCGCGCGGAAGGTCAGATCAGCGCTCGCTACGAGCGCCGCATTCCGTGGAACGGCAATCTCAACGATGTGGATATGGTTTCCGGCCTCGCGCGCGGATCGGTGAAGCTCGCACCGGGCTTCTCGATCGACGCCGGTGCGCTGGCGACGCGCACCCGCGCCGATATTCGCGGCGCCGCGCCGGGGCTGTTCAGCGACAATGCGGCAAACGTGTCGAACGTCTATTCCGTCTATATCGGCCCGCAATATACTGCCAACGCCGGGCCGGCGCAGGTGATGCTCGGCTATCGCTTCGGCTATACGAAGGTGGAGGCGCCCAGCTTCACCGGGATCGCGCCGGGCGCGCCGCGGCTCGACTACTTCGATGATTCCACCAGCCATCTCGCCATGGCTTCGGTAGGAGTTCGCGCGGGGCAGATCGCGCCGTTCGGTATCACCGTCAGCGGTGCGCTGGAACGCGATTTCGCCAGCCAGCTTTCGCAACGTTACGAAGGCGAGTTCGCCCGCGTCGATGTGGTCCAGCCGATCAGCCGCACGGTCGCGCTGCGCGCGGGGGCGGGTTATGAGAAGATTCAATCGACCCAGCGCGACCCGCTGATCGACGGCAACGGCAATCCGGTGCTCGATGGCAACGGACGGTTCGTCACCGATCCCAATTCGCCGCGCCGCATCGCCTATAACACCGATGGCCTGATCTATGACGCGGGCGTGGTGTGGCGCCCCTCGGCCCGGCTCGAGCTTCAGGCCAACGCCGGCTATCGCTATGGCGGGGCGACCTATTTCGGATCGCTTTCGTGGCGTCTGTCGCCAAGCAGCGCGGTGCGCGCGGTGGTCTATGATGGGATCAGCACGTTCGGGCGCCAGCTCCGCGACGGGCTGGCTTCCCTGCCGACCAGTTTCGAGACGCAGGCAGATCCGTTCGGGCAGCAGTTCGCGGGCTGCGTATTCGCGGCGCAACCGGCAACGGGCGGCGCGGGCGGATGCCTCAACAGCGCATTCCAGTCCGTAACCACCGCCACCTATCGCGCACGCGGCATCGACGTGGTCTATTCCCGCACGCTGGGCGTGACGCGATTCGGGCTGGGCTTCGGCTATGCCAATCGCAAGCTCTATGCGCCGCCGGCCGCGCCGGGGATCAGCATCCTGGGCGACAATGACGAGAGCTATTATGCGCAGGTTTTCTACGCGCGTGCGCTGAGCCGCGTTTCGGAGATCGATGCCAATCTGTTCGTGAATTATTACGACAGCAACCTCGCGGCGATGCAGGGCGTGGTCGGTGCGGGCCTCACGGGCAGCTATCAGCATCGCTTCGGGCGCATCGGCGGAATCGCCTCGCTCGGCATCTACACCTATGACCAGCATGGTTTCGAGAGCCAATGGTCGGCGCAAGGGCTCCTTGGGGCGAGGTATACGTTCTGATGGCGTGGGGGCGACACAGACAGGCGGCGATCCGCCACGACAAGCAGGGAACATCGCAAGATGTATGAGGATCATTTCGGACTGCGCGAGCGGCCGTTCCAGCTCACGCCGGACCCGAAATATTGGTTCGATAGCGCCACGCACCGCAAGGCGATGGCGTATCTTGGCTATGGGCTGGCGCAGGGCGAGGGCTTCATTGTCATCACCGGCGATATCGGCGCGGGCAAGACGACGCTTGTCGGCCATCTGACCTCGCGGATCGATCCGGCCAACCTCAATGTCATCTCGCTGGTGTCGAGCGCGATTCAGGCGGACGATCTGTTGCGGATCGTCGCGACGGGGCTCGGTGTTGCCGATGCGCCGCGCAACAAGGCTGAGCTGCTCACCGTGATCGAGCGTGGGCTGAATGCGGTCGCGCGCACCGGGCGTCGCACCTTGCTGATCGTTGACGAGGCACAGGCGCTGGACATCTCCGCGGTCGAGGAACTGCGGATGCTCTCCAATTTTCAGGCCGGCGGGCGCGCGCTCCTCCAGATCTTTCTGCTCGGCCAGCCCGAGTTCCGGGAGCGGCTGCACGGTTCGCAGGCGCTGGAGCAATTGCGCCAGCGCGTGATCGCGATCCACCATCTCGACCCGATGGCGGAGGAAGAGATCGCGGAATATGTCGGCCACCGGCTCCAGATCGCCGGATGGCAGGGCAGCCCGGATTTCGCCGAAGACGCCTTCCCGCTGCTTCACCGCATCACTGCCGGCGTTCCGCGTCGCGTGAACCAGCTCATGGGGCGAGTGATGCTCCACGCCGCGATCGTCGGCGCGACGCTGATCGATGCCGCGCTGATCAACGAGGTGCAGGCCGATGCGGTGCGCGATCTGCCGACCGCGACGCCATCCACCGTAACGGCCGCGATCGCCGGCGAGGATGCGGCGGCGCTCGTCCAGCGCATCGCTGCGCTTGAAACCCGGATCGAGGAACAGGATGCCGCGCTGCGCCGCGTGCTGACCCTGCTGGTCGACTGGGTCGAGAATGAGGTCGGCCCGCCCGCTTCCCGGCTGGAGGCGGTGCGCGGCGCCGCAGCGTGAGATGGGCGTGATCAACGGCCTGTCGGTCGATATCGAGGAATGGTTTCAGGTCGGCGCGTTTGAAAGGACGATCGCGCGCGGCGACTGGGAGAGCCTGGAATCGCGCGTCGAGCGCAATACGGGCATGGTGCTCGATCTGTTCGCCGAAGCTGGTGTGAAAGCGACGTTCTTCACGCTCGGCTGGGTCGCATCGCGCCATCCAGCGTTGATCCGTCGGATCGTGGCCGAGGGGCATGAGATCGCCAGCCACGGCTGGGATCACGCACGCGTCTTCACCATGGATGCGGGCACCTTCCGCGATGATCTGCGCCGCACTCGCGCCGCGCTGGAAGATGCGGGCGGCGCCGCCGTCACCGGTTATCGCGCGCCCAGCTTCTCGATCGACGCGCGCACGCCTTGGGCGCATGTCGTGCTGGCGGAGGAGGGCTATGCTTATTCCTCCAGCGTCGCCCCGGTTGCGCACGATCACTATGGTTGGCGCGATAGCCCGCGTTACGCATGGCGGCCGCTGGCCGATGCGTCGCTGGTCGAATTGCCGGTGACGGTAGCGGAGATCGCCGGGCGGCGGCTGGCGACCGGGGGCGGCTTCTTTCGGCTGCTGCCGTCGGCGCTCACCAATTTCGCGGTGCGACAGGTGAACGGCGAGAAGCAGCCGGCGATTTTCTATTTCCATCCGTGGGAGGTCGATCCTGGGCAGCCACGCGTTGCCGATGCGCCGATGCGCTCCAAGTTGCGCCATTATAGCCGGCTCGGCGCGATGGCTGGCAAGCTGCGCGGGCTCGTCGCGCGGCATCAATGGGGACGGATCGACGCGATCGTGGCGCAAGGCGCGACGCGGTGAACGCCAGCGCCGGCCTGGCGATCACGGTGCGCGAGGCGCTGCCGGCCGATGATGCGGCGATCGATGCATTCGTCCGCGCGCAGCCGGATGCGACGCCATTCCATCTTCCCGTTTGGAGCCGCGCGGTGGAGCGGGGGTGCGGCCAGCGCGCGCGCTATCTGTTGGCGGAGCGCGGCGGCGCGATCGTCGGCGTGTTGCCGCTGACCGAGATGCGCTCGCCGTTGTTCGGCAATGCGCTCGTCTCGGCCGGTTTCGCTGTCGATGGAGGTGTGCTGGGGGAGGGAGCCGAGGCGCTCGCCGCCACCGCCTGCGCATTTGGGCTGCCGTCGGTCGAACTGCGTGGAGGCGCGGCACCGTCAGGCTGGACGATCGACGACACCACCTATCTTGGCTTCGTTCGTCCGCTCGCGATCGATGACGAAGCAGAGCTGAAGGCAATCCCGCGCAAGCAGCGTGCCGAGGTGCGCAAGGCGCTGGCGAACGATCTGGAGGTGATGACCGGCGGTGCCGAATGCGCGGCGGAGCACTATGCGGTTTATGCGGAATCCGTCCGTAACCTCGGCACTCCGGTCTTTCCCCGCGCGCTATTCCGCGCCGTGCTGGAGACGATGGACGCCGATGTGTTGACGGTGCGGCATCGCGGCGATGCGGTGGCGAGCGTGCTCAGCCTGTATTTCAATGGCACCGTCTATCCCTATTGGGGCGGCGGCACCGCGGCGGCGCGGGGGTCGCGCGCCAACGACCGGATGTATCTCGCGCTGATGGCACATGCGCGGGCGCGGGGCTGCACCCGCTTCGATTTCGGGCGCTCCAAAGTCGGCACCGGCGCGGCGGCGTTCAAGAAGAATTGGGGGTTCGAGGGCGAGCCGCTCGCTTACGCCCGATGGAGCGAGGGCGCGGCTCGTGAGGTGAACCCGCTCAACCCGAAATATGCCCTGATGGTGCGGACATGGCGCCGTCTGCCGCTGCCGCTCGCCAATCTCATCGGTCCGTGGATCAGCCGGGGTCTGGGGTGAGCGAGATTTTGTTTCTCGCGCATCGCGTGCCGTTCCCGCCTGATCGCGGCGACAAGATCCGCAGCTTTCATGTGCTGCGTCACCTCGCGGCGCGCACGCGGGTGCATCTCGTGGCGTTCGCGGACGATCCGCGCGACCTGACGCCGGCGCCGGAATATCGCACGCTAGTCGACGAATGCGTCGTGGTTCCGCGCACCAAATCGCGCGCGCGATCCGCGATCGAGGCGCTGGCGACGGCGCAGCCGCTGTCGCTCACCGCCTTCGCGCATCGGCGCGTTGGGGAAGCGGTGCGCGATATCCTCGCGCGGCGGCCGATCGACGCGATCTACGTCTTTTCGGGGCAAATGGCGCAATATCTCCCCGTCGCGGGCCCGCGCGCGATCATGGATTTCGTCGATCTCGATTCGGCCAAGTTCGCTGCTTATGCCGAGGATGCGAGCGGCCTGACCCGGTTCATGATGCAGCGCGAGGCGCGGATGCTCGCCGCGTTCGAGCGCGAGGTGGCGGGGCGCGTCGATGACAGCCTGTTCGTGAGCGCGGCGGAAGCGGCATTGCTTCCCGGCAGCATCGCGATCGAGAACGGCATCGATACCGCGCATTATGATCCGATCGCGCGGCATGTTCCGGTGGTGGGGCAGGGGCCACTTCTCGTCTTCACCGGGCAGATGGATTACCGCCCGAATATTGATGCGGTGACGTGGTTCGCGCGCGAGATGCTGCCGCGTATCCCCGGCGCCCGTTTCGCGATCGTCGGCCGCGCTCCTTCGACCGAGGTGCGCGCGCTGGCGGGCGAGCGCGTGATCGTCACCGGCGAGGTGGCAGATGTGCGTGGCTGGCTCGCGGCGGCGAGCGTCGTCGTGGCCCCCCTCAAGCTGGCGCGCGGCATTCAGAACAAGGTGCTGGAGGCGATGGCGATGGCGCGCCCGGTCGTCGCCTCCGAAGCGGCGGCGGAGGGGATCGACCATGACGGCACGATCGATGTCGCGGGTGACGCAGATGCGTTCGTGGCGGCGGTCAACGCGTTGCTTGAGGATCAGGCTGCCGCTGCCGCACTGGGCAAAGCGGCGCGCGCACGGGTGATCGCGCGCTACGACTGGGCGGCGGCGCTTGCTCCGCTGGACCGATTGATCGGGGTCGCGTCGGAGCCGCAGGCGGCGGCATGACGCTCGCCATGACCCAGAGCGCGGTCGTCGTTTCCCAGACGTGGCGACGCTCGTTGATTGCGCTGGCGGTGGTGGCCACGCTAATCCTCGCCGTCTTCCGCGACGATCTGTTTCATCTCGTATCGATCTGGTGGACCAGCACCACGTTTGGCCATTGCCTGTTTATCGGGCCGGTGGTCGCATGGCTGGTGTGGATCAGGCGCCGCGAGTTGGCCGCGTTGCAGCCGCAAGCGTGGTGGCCGGGGCTGGCGATCGTTGCGCTGGGCGGGTTCGGCTGGCTGCTTGGCGATGCGGCGGGCGTCGCGTTCGCGCGGCAGCTCGGGCTCGTGATGATGCTGCAAGGGGCGGTGGTGACCTTGCTCGGCGCGAATGTCGCGCGGGGCTTGTTGTTCCCGCTCTGCTACGCCTTGTTCCTCGTGCCGTTCGGTGAGGCGCTGGAGCCCGCCGCTGCAGCAGGCGACGGTGGCGATCACGCTGCCGCTGCTCCACCTGTTCGGCGTGCCGGCGGTGGTGGATGGCGTGTTGATCCACGCTGGTCGCTATTATTTCGAGGTGGCTGAGGCGTGTTCCGGCGCGAAGTTCGTCATCGCCATGCTCGCTTACGGCGTGCTGGTCGCGAACTGGTGTTTCACGTCATGGCGGCGCCGGGCGGTGTTCCTTGTGGTCAGTCTTATCGTTCCGGTGATTGCGAACGGCATCCGGGCATTCGGGACGATCTATGCCGCACATCTCACCTCGGTCGAGCGGGCGACCGGGTTCGATCATATCGTCTATGGCTGGCTGTTCTTCGGCATCGTCATGGCACTCGTAATGGCGATCGGCTGGCGCTGGTTCGATCGCGCGCCGGATGATCCCGCGTTCGATCCCACGCAACTGACGCGCCCCGCTTGGCCACCGTATCGCGCTCGTCCCCGCGGCCGCGCTGGTGCTGGCGACGGCAGGTGTGTTTGCCGGCTGGAGCGCGGCGATCGCCGCTCGTGCTGCTCAACTTCCCGCGCATATTACCTTGCCCGAGGTGCCGGGGTGGCGGCGCGCGCCGCTCAGCCGGCATGCACCCTGGCAGCCCAATTACCCGACGGCGGATCACTATTTGTTCGGTCGCTATGTCGATGCGGAAGGCCGCGCGGTCGACGTGGCGATCGCGGTGTTCGCCAGCCAGCGCGAGGGGAAGAAGCTCGCCGCGTTCGGCACCGGGGTGTTGCGCGAGAATGACGTGTGGGTGCGCGTTGCCGACGTGCCGGGCTTTTCCGGCGGCAGCGCGATGCGGATCACCGCGCCCGGCCCGGTGGAGCGGATCGTCGCGTCATGGTATCGCGCCGGCGGAAATCGTCACCGGGGAAGATGTCATCGTGAAATTCGCCACCCTCAGGGCCCGTTTGCTGGGCGGCGATCAGGCGGCGGTTGCGATCCATTTGTCGGCGGAAGGGGGCGATGCGCGCGCGCCGATCGAGCGCTTCCTTGCCGCGCTAGGACCGATCGATCGCATCGCGGATCGCGTGACGGCGGCACGCTGATGTGCGGCATCGCGGGGCTTTATTATTCGGGTACGCCCCAAGCCGGTTGATCCGGCGCGCGTGCGCGCGATGGCCGACGTCATGGCGCATCGCGGGCCGGATGGTTCCGGCGTGTGGACCGCGCCGGGCGTCGGTCTGGGTCATCGACGGCTCTCGATCATCGACGTGGAGGGCTCGCCGCAACCGATGCACGGCGCGGACGAGGCGCTGACCATCGTCTTCAACGGCGAGATTTATAACTACCGTCAGCTGAGGCAGGAACTTGGCGCGCGCGGCTGGGTGTTCCACAGCGACGGTGATACCGAGGTGCTGCTTGCCGGCTGGGCCGCATGGGGGCCGGCGATGCTCGATCGGCTGGTCGGCATGTTCGCCTTTGCCATACATGATGCGCGGGCGAATACGCTGTTCCTGGCGCGCGACCGGCTGGGGGTGAAGCCGCTCCATTATGTCGAACTCGCCGACGGTGCCTTGGCCTTCGCGTCAGAGTTGAAAGGCCTGCTCGCGCATCCGCTGCTGCGCCGCACCCCGGATGTCACGGCGATCGAGGACTATCTGGCCTTCGGCTATGTTCCCGACGATGCCTGTATCGTCGCGGGTGTGAAGAAACTTCCTGCCGGTCATTTCCTGCTGGTCGAGCGCGGCAAGCCGGTGCCCGCGCCGCGCCAGTGGTGGGACATATCCTTCGCCGATCGCGCTTCGGGCACCGCCGCTGCGCTGGAGGAGGAGTTGCTGGCGCATCTGCGGGAGGCGGTGCGGTCGCGCATGGTCGCGGATGTGCCGCTCGGCGCGTTTCTCTCCGGTGGCGTGGATAGCTCCGCCGTGGTCGCGCTGATGGCGGAGGCATCATCACAGGCGGTAAAGACCTGCACGATCGGCTTCACCGCCGCGGATCATGACGAGCGTGGCCATGCCGCGGTCATCGCCGAGCGGTTCGCGACCGATCACCGCGCGCGCGTGGTGGATGCGAGCGATTTCGGGCTGATCGACCCGCTTGCTCGGGCCTTCGATGAGCCATTCGCCGATGCCTCCGCGCTCGCGACCTTGCAGGTGTGCGCATTGGCGCGGGAGCAGGTGACGGTGGCGCTGTCGGGCGACGGCGCGGATGAGGCGTTCGCGGGCTATCGCCGCTATCGCTTTCACGCGATGGAGGAGCGCGTGCGCGGTGTGATGCCCGCCGGGATGCGGGCTAGCCTGTTCGGAACGCTCGGGCGCTTCTATCCCAAGGCCGATTGGGCGCCGCGCCCGTTGCGTGCGAAGACGACCTTTCTTGAACTCGCGGGCGACGGGGCGCATGCCTATGCCCGCGCGGTGGGCGTCACGACGCCTGCGCTGCGCCAATCTTTGTTCACCGATGCTGCACGCCGTGCGCTCGCCGGTTATCGCGCGGAGGATCGCTACATCGCTGCGATGCGTGACGCGCCAGCGCAGGACGGGCTGGATCGTGCGCAATATGCCGATGTGAAGATCTGGCTGCCCGGCGATATCCTTACCAAGAGCGACCGCACCAGCATGGCGGTCAGCCTTGAGGCGCGCGAGCCGCTACTCGATCATCGGCTGGTAGAATTCGCGGCGCGGCTGCCCGCAACGATGCGGTTGCGGCACGGCGAGGGGAAATGGCTGATGAAGAAGACGATGGAGCGCTATCTCCCGCGCGAGATTCTCTATCGCCCCAAGATGGGTTTCGTAACGCCGGTCAGTGCGTGGTTTCGCGGGGCGCTGGCTGATCAGGCGGCGGCACTGGCGAAATCCCGAACCTTGGGGGACACCGGCTGGTTCGATCTCGATCGCCTCGCGCGGCTCGCGGAGACGCATCGCGCCGGCCGCGAGGAGCATGGCCGGACGTTGTGGCAGTTCGTCATGCTTGAAAAGAGCCTCGCCCGGCTGTTCGGCTGAGCGGCCGGGGCGCGGACCTCGCCACGCCCCGGCGTATCGGCTCAGGCGAAGGAAACCGTCGCTTTGCGCTGGCGCATCGCGCCACCGATCGCCGCAAAGCCGAGGATCAGCATTGCCCAGATGGCAGGCTCAGGAACGCCGCCGTTGGGCGGGGCCGCTCGGTACATAAGCTGTCGGGTTGGTGACGGCGCGGTTGCCGATGTTGATATAGCCATTGACAAGGTTGTTGAAGCCCGGATTGCCCTGGCCGTCCAGCGCGACGACCGTCAAGCTACCGCCTTGAATCTGCAACTGATAATTCGCATTCTGAAACGTGAAATCGGCGATGTAGAAGAAGCCGTTGAAGTTGCCGTTGTTATACTGAACCGCCATCGGGGCGGCGGCATTCGCGGCGGTGAAGCTCAGCGGGCCGAAATTGAACGTGAACAGATCCGCGGCCGGAATATTGGCATAATCGGGAAAGCTGTTGTCCAGCACATTGACGAAGCCGGAGCCTGCCGCCGGGATCAGATTGTTGTCAAAAACGAAGCTGCCGCCGAACGTCTGGCCCGGCGAAAAGCCGTTGCCGCTGAACGGCGATTGCACGTTCGCGTTTCCGCCGAAAATGCCGCCGGAGAAATTGGCCTGGGTGTAAGTGTCGGCAAGTGCCGGTGTCGCGGCCGCGAAAGCGGCGATCGCCGCCGGCGTCATCAATATGCGCAGCATCTCGATTCTCCCCTGTCTGGTTAGCTTTGGTTAACCATACGGGAGTTTGGATAGTCGATTTTGATGACGGAAAGAAGTTAGTGGCCAAAAGGCACCATGGATGCCGGCCCAAAACGGGACGGCATCCATGAAGGCGATCTTAAGCGAACAGCTTCGACCAGCGACGCTCGGCGCGATCCTTCCACAGCCCGCGATGATAGGCGTCCGATGCCAGCAGCGGCATCACCGATCCGGCTTCGGCGAACACCATCTGCTCGATGCCGGTGTTGACCTTGCCCCAGCTCGCCGCCTCTTGCAGCGTGGAGGAAGAGCAAGCGCCGTCACGCACATCGGCGACGGTGATCTGCACCGCATATTTATGCACCTCGACATCCTCATGGCCGAGGATCTCGGCGCAAACGACGGTGTCCTGAATGAAGTTCTTCGGCACGCCGCCGCCGATCATCAGCAGGCCTGTGGTGCCCGCCGCGATCTTGATGTCGGTCAGTTCGCGGAAATCCGCCACCGCGTCGATCATCAGATAGGGCTTGCCGGCCTTGGCATTGTCCACCTGATGCTTGACGAGGCCGAAGCCGGCCGAGCTGTCCACGAACGCCGGGCAGAAGATCGGCACGTCATGCTCGTAAGCGAGCTTGACGAGGCTGTTTTCCTTCTTGCCATGCTCGGCGAGGTAGCGGCCCATTTCACGGATGAAAGCGCGCGAGGAATAAGCCTTGGGCTCCAGCTCGTTCGCGATCTTGTTGATCGTGAAGTCGCAATCCTGAAGCTGCTCTTCGTCGATATAGGTGTCGTAGATACGATCGATGTAGAGCGAACGCAGCGTGTCATCGTCCGGCACCTCAAGCGCCTGATAGTGCTTGTGGCCGAGACCCTCGAAGAAATCCATGTCGACGATCGTCGCGCCGGTGGCGACCACCACGTCGACCATCTTGTTGCGCACCAGCTCGGCATAGAGGTCCATGCAGCCACCCGCCGAGGTCGAGCCGGCGATCACCAGCACCACGGTGCAATCCTTGTCGGCCAGCATCTGATTGTAGATGTTGGTCGCGCGGCCGAGATCGCGGCTGGTGAAGCTCATATCCGACATCGCATCGACGATCGGGCGCGCGTCGAAGCTCTTGATGTCGATATGCTTGACCTGCTTCGACAGCAGCTCGGCTTTGCGATTGTCGTTGATCGGCGCGTTGGCCGCGGCGGTCTTGGTCAAAGTGTCGGTCATGGGAAACTCCCGCATGCGATGCCGTCGTCATTGAAGGGGACGCGGAAACCCCAAGGGCGACGATGCGCGAAAAACGCATCGTCGCCCGAAAGTCTGCCTTGCGGCTATTACAATGTTACGACGTTGTTCGCGACCTCGCGTACGCCATCGACGTACAGGGAGATCATCGGCTCATCGGTCGCGATGATCGTCTCGTCCGATCCGAAGCCGTTGAAAGCCGTGCGCATCGCCGCGCCATAGGCGCCGAGCATGCCGATCTCGATATAATCGCCGGCCTGCACGTCTGCCGGAAGCAGGAACGGACCAGCCATATGATCGAGATCGTCACAGGTCGGGCCGTAGAACGAGAACGGATGATCGCGCACGGTCGATTCCGGTTCGCGCAACAACGCGACCGGGAAACGCCAGCCGATATGCGCGGCATCGAACAGCGCGCCATACGCGCCGTCGTTGATGTACAGCTCGTTGCCGCGGCGCTTTTCCACGCGCACCACCAGCGAGCTATATTCGGCGCAGAGCGCACGGCCCGGCTCAGCCCACAATTCAGCCGAATAGCTGACCGGCAGGCTTTCGAACGCGCGGTGGATCGTTTCGAAATAACGCTCCAGCGGCGGCGGCTCCATCCCCGGATAGGAGGAGGGGAAGCCCCCGCCGACGTCGATCACGTCCACCGTCACCGCCGCATCGACGATCGCGTGGCGCACGCGCTCCATCGCGTCGGCATAGGCTTCCGGCGTCATCGCCTGGCTGCCGACGTGGAAGCAGATGCCCAGCGCATCGGCCGCCTGGCGTGCTGCCATCAGCAGCGGCTTGGCTTCATGCGCCGGAACGCCGAACTTCGAAGCGAGGCTGAGCTTCGAATGCTCGGACGACACGCGCAGGCGGACGCAGAGCGTGAGATCGCTCGCATTGCGCGTCGCGCGGGTGATCTTGTCCAGCTCCTCAAGGCTATCGAGGCTGAACACGCGCACGCCATGCGTGAAATACGCCTCGGCGATCGCTTCCTCGGCCTTCACCGGGTGCATGAAGCACAAGGTGGCCTCGGGCACGGTGCGCGCGACAAGCCGCACCTCTGCGATCGAGGCGACGTCGAAGTGCGTGATGCCGTTCTCGAACAGCGTGGCGATCAGCTCGGGGCTGGGATTCGCCTTCACCGCGTACATCGACCGGCCCGGAAACTTCTCCGAAAAGAAGCGGGCGGCCCGCGCGGCGGCGTGCGGACGGATCAGCGTCACCGGCTGAACCGGTGCCCGCTTCGCAATGTCAATGGCTCCGCCGACAGTGGTGGCGGGAGCAATCGAGGGGGCGGCTAGCCCCAGCGCGCTATGATGCTGGTGCAACTCAAGGGACCTCCAATTGCCTTACGGCGTCGAGCGAAAAAAGCTGCCTTGCGGTTGGAAGTCCCATGGGGCAGCGGATGGGCGAGTTAGGGTCGCCGGCCCGGAATGTAAAGTGGATTCAAATGATGCAGGATCGATCGTGACAATTGTGCGACAGCCAACCCGGGCGGGCGTGCGCGACGCGGCGGCGAAGATCGCGGCCATCCTGCCGCCGACGCCATTATTCGTGCATGATATCAAGGGGTTTGACGTAGCCTTCAAGGCGGAGTCTCTGCAGCCGATCGGGGCGTTCAAAATCCGCGGGGCGTGGCATCGCCTGACCGCCCTGGATGAAGATGCGCGCGCGCGGGGCGTCGTCGCTTTCTCCTCGGGCAATCACGCGCAGGGAATCGCCTGGGCCGCGCGGCGGCTAGGAATCGCGGCGACGATCGTGATGCCCGCCGACGCGCCGCGCGCGAAGCGGGAGGCGACGCTGGCGCTGGGTGCGGAAGTGGTCGCTTACGATCGCGCCACCGAGAGCCGCGAATTGATCGCGGGGCGACTCGCCAAGGCCCGGAACGCAACGCTGGTGCCAAGCTTCGACGATCCGTGGGTGATCGAAGGGCAGGGGAGCGCCGCGATCGAGGCGGCGCGACAGATGGCTGAGGCTGGCCTCGGCGCGCCGCTTCACGCAATCGTGCCGTGCGGCGGTGGCGGCTTGGCGACCGGCATCGCGTTGGCGCTGCCTGAGGCGCGAATCACCATCGTCGAGCCGGCCGGGTGGGACGATATGACCCGCAGCCTGGAGGCGAGCTGGATCGAGCCGGTCGGCCCCAATCCGCCGCCGACCGCCTGCGACGCGCTTCAGACGAAGGAGGTGTCGCCGTTGACCTTCGAGGTGCTGGCACGCCGGGATGCGAAAGGCGTAGCCGTGAGCGAGGAAGAGATCGCGACCGCGCAGCGCTGGGCAGCGGAAAATCTTCGACTGGTGGTCGAGCCCGGTGGCGCAGTGGCGCTCGCCGCCCTGCTGGCGGGTCGAGTGCCGCTAGAGGCGGGGATGCTGGTCATTCTGTCCGGCGGCAATGTCGATATGGCCGCTTACGGGCGCGTCCTTTCCCGGCATACGGAAAGCTAGAATGATGCCCGATCGATGATCTGATGCGGGCTGGGCGGGGAAACTGGGCACGGGCGAGCCGCATTGATTGGCGGATGGGCCGATCGCGCGGCTCGAGCACGCTTCGTGGCCGAGGGCAGGATCCGCATCGTGCCGGAACGCCCGCGCGGCGGCGGCATTGTCGGTTTAACGTCACTGTCGCCGTCGGGTGGTAATCCGGACGAACTATCGGATTGGAAACGCGTCGCTAACTGACCTGTGAGGGCGGATCTCGAACGCGACGGCGATCTCCCGCCATGCTATCATTCGGCCACGGATATGGAGGGCTGAAAATGGCAATCGATCCGCCCGGTGATGGCCTTGTCGGCCTCGCGCCGATCGCGCCGAGAGCGGCGCTCGGCCTTATGCCGAACGAACAGCACCAGACTTACCATGGCTTTATGAGGGGCGCGCCAGGTGCGCCCCAGCCAGCATATTGCCTCGCGATCGTGGAGTTCGATGATCAGGGTCGATGTTACGATCGTGGCCAAATGGACGCCGTCGCCGGGGTGATGACCCAGTTGATGCACGATGAGGCCGACGTAATTCTGTTGGTATTCGTTCACGGCTGGAAGCACGACGCGCGAACGGATGACGAGGATCTCTCCGAGTTTCGGCGAGTGCTCATGCGCGTCGGCCTGCATGAACGAAATACCGCTGCGGGAAGGGCGCGGCCGGTAATGGGGATCTTCATCGGGTGGCGGGGCATGTCGGAATATGGCGTGGGCGATATCGTTGCGGACAGCACCTTCTGGGGACGTCAGGCGGCGGCGCAGCGGGTGGCGACGGGTTCCGTCCGCGAGCTGTTCGGTCGCCTTCGCCATTATCGCAATCATCGGCTCACGCGCGATCGGAGCGGCTCTCCGCTGCTTGTAATCGCGGGTCACAGTTTTGGCGGCATGATCGTCTATTCCGCCCTGTCGCAGTCGCTGATTGAGGCCGCGTCGGCGCCGGGGGGGTTATTGACGCCGAGCTTCGCGGATCTCGTGCTGCTGGTGAACCCGGCAATCGAAGGCGCTCGCTATCTGCCGATTTACGATCTGGTGAAGGGCGCGGCGTTTCGGGCGCGCAATATACCGCAGCCGCCAGTGTTCATCTGCGCTCAGGCGGAGAATGACCAACCCGTCGGCACGTTCTTTCCGATAGGAAATTTTACCCGGCGGCTCGATCAAGCGACGATCGGCGATCTGGAAAAGGCGTGCACGACGCACGCGATCGGCTTCATTCCCGAGTTTCGCACGCACCGGCTGACCGGCTCGTCCGAAGGTGCTTCATTCCGTCTCGATCCACCGGGGGAGCGACAGGAAAATCCCTATTGGGTGGTCGGCGCGGACAAAGCCGTCATCAACAATCACAGCGGTATTTGGCAGCAACCGTTTCAGGATTTTCTGGCGGACATACTGCTGGAGCATGTCGAGGCCTCGCGCCGGTAAAATCAGGATATTTTCGTAAGTAGAGGGCGAACCCTTCGTCGTGGCGCGAGCGTTTAACTCGGCAACGCGCCGCACGGAGACATGGGATGGCCGATAATCGACAGATACTCGTCGGAAGTGAGCATGCCGCGCCACGGGACATGAAGGCGATCGGGCGAGTTCCCGGTGACGAGATCATCACCGTCAGCCTTTATCTGAAGCCAACGGCGCAAAAGGGAGCGCCTGCTGTCTCGTCGCGCGCGGAGCTTCGGGCGCGGCGCGAAAAGGATCACGCGGCGGATTTCGACGCCATTGCCGCTTTCGCGCATGAGGCGGGATTGGAGGTCGTGGCGAAGGATGCGGCGCGGCGCCTTGTGCAGCTGCGGGGGAAGGCGAGCGTCGTAGAAGCGGCCTTCGGGACCGAGCTTCACCATTATGCGCAGAAGGGGAAGGTTTATCGCGGCAGGACCGGCCCGTTGCTCTTGCCCGCGACCGTGGTGGGGCGTGTCGCGGCCGTTCTGGGGCTCGACACAAGCCCGATCGCGACGCCCAAAATAGTTCCGCATCGCGGAACGACGCCACCAACCGGATTTTTGCCCACTGACGTGGCAAAGCTCTACGGTTTTGGCGGTTCCGATGCGGCGGGCCAATGCATCGGTATCATCGAACTGGGCGGGGGCTTCACGGATGCCGACAATCAGGCTGCGTTCAAAGCCATGAACATGCCTGTTCCGGATATTGTTGCGATCGGTGTTGACGGAGCCGGCAACGCCCCCGGCGCGAGTGATGCGGACGGCGAAGTCGCGCTGGACATCCAGGTCGCGGGCGGCGTCGCGCCGGGAGCCCGGCTCGCGGTCTATTTTGCGCCGAACACCAGCCAGGGCTTTGTCGATGCGATCACGCAGGCGGTGCATGACGATGCGAATAAACCCTCCGTACTTTCGATCAGTTGGGGATCGGGCGAAAATGGCTGGAGCCAACAGTCCATCGCAGTAATGGGCGCGGCCTTTCAGGATGCCGCCACTCTCAACGTTACGGTGTGCGCCGCATCGGGCGACGGGCTGGCGACCGATGGTGAGAACGATGGACAGGCGCATGTCGACTATCCTGCGTCCGATCCTGCGGTTCTGGGGTGTGGGGGCACCAGGATTACGCTGGCGGGAGGCGGCATCACGAAAGAGGTGGTGTGGAATAGCAATGGCGGCGGCACCGGCGGCGGTGTCAGTGTGCTCTTTGCACTCCCTGGCTACCAGAAAAACGCTGGTGTGCCGTTACCTCGCGGCTCAGCAGGCGGGCGCGGCGTGCCGGATGTGGCGGGTAATGCCGATCCGGATAGCGGCTATCGGATCCTGACGGCGGGGCAGGTGGGGATCATCGGCGGGACGAGTGCTGTTGCACCGCTCTGGGCCGCTATCGTCGCGATCCTCAACGTGATTCGGAAATCGCCGCTGGGTCTGCCCCACGCGCATCTCTACGCCGTTCCCGATGTTTTTCGGGACATAACATCTGGCGACAACAAATCCGGCGGCGTCGGCTTTTCGGCCGGGAAGGGGTGGGATGCCTGTACGGGGCTCGGTTCGCCCATCGGGTCGGCGCTACGATCGGCGCCCGGTATAACCGCGACCTGACGGGCACTAGCCGATTATCCGCCAAGGCCGCTTGTCCAAACTCCCGATGACAGCGTGGGGCCATCGTTTTGCTGCCCTTTGCCGGGATACGCGTGCGGGTTTTTTCATGCCGGCGTCCCCCAGATTGGGAGATTGGTATGGGATGATGCCCGCAATCATGCTTGATAAGAATCTATTTTCAAGGATAGGGTATGGTCATGGACGGTCAGACCCTGCGCGATAAGCCGCTCGACAAGAAGGGCTTGCTTGAGAAGTATCTTGCCGAACGCGACAAGCGCTTGCGCGACGATGGCAACGATCAGTATCTCGATCTGGAGGGGGCTTTCGCGCATTACGCGACCGATCCCTACACGCGCTTCGTCGAGCGTGAGCCGGTCTTCGATCACGTCACTTTCGCATTCGTTGGTGCAGGTTTCGCGGGGCTGGTTACGGGCGCGCGGCTCGCCGAGGCGGGGATCACCGATTATCGGCTGATCGAGAAGGGCGGCGACGTCGGCGGCACCTGGTATTGGAATCGCTATCCCGGCGCGCAATGCGACACCGCGTCGATGATCTATTTGCCGCTGCTCGAAGAAACCGGGCACATGCCTACCGAGAAATATGTCCATGGTCCCGAGATTTTGGCGCAGTGCCAGCGGATCGCCGGACAATACGGGCTATACGACAAGGCGTTGTTCCATACGCAGATCGCCTCGCTCAATTGGGATGAAGGGCGCTCGCTATGGGTGGTTTCAACGGATCGTGGCGATCGTTTCACCGCCAAATACATTGGCCTGGGCACTGGCCCGATCCACATTCCCAAACTGCCTGGCATTCCGGGTATTGAGGATTTCAAGGGCCATTCGTTCCACACCAGCCGCTGGGATTATGGCTATACCGGCGGCAATGCGGCGGGGGCGAAGCTCGACAAACTGGCCGACAAGCGCGTGGCGATTATCGGCACCGGGGCAACTGCGGTGCAGATTGTTCCGCATCTCGCGCGTGCCGCGAAGGAGCTTTATGTCGTCCAGCGCACGCCTTCTTCGGTAGATGTTCGTGACAACGCGCCGATCGATCCCGATTGGTTTACGGAAATCGCGACCCCGGGCTGGCAACAGCGTTGGCTCGAAAACTTTACGGCCAATCAGACGCCAGGTTTCATGATCGATGAAGATCTCGTCCAGGATGGCTGGACCGATATCTCGCGCCGTATCAAGGAGCGGGTAGCAATGCTGCCGCCTGATCAGCGCAGTTTCGAGCAGATCCTTGCGGTGTGGGAGGATGCGGATTTCGAGAAAATGAACGAAATCCGCGCCCGTGTAGATACGATTGTCGAAGACCTTGAAGCAGCTGAAAACCTGAAGGCGTGGTATCGACAATTGTGTAAACGGCCGTGTTTTCACGATCAGTATTTGCAGGCATTTAATCAACCCGGCACGCATCTGATCGACACCGACGGAAAGGGCGTCGAGAAAATCACCGCGAAGGGCTTTGTCGTCGCAGGCCGCGAATATGAAGTCGATTGCATCGTTTATGCCTCCGGGTTTCGGGTCGGGGCGAACCTTTCGGCGCTGGTCGCGTTCGATGTGGTGGGTCGTGGTGGCCTTAAGCTGTCGGACGCTTGGGGCGACGGTATGCGATCGCTTCACGGCATCCACGTCCACGACTTTCCCAATATGTTCGTCGTGACGCCCGCCCAAGGCGCCAATCTGATTTCCAATGTGCCGCACAATCTTACCGCATCGGGGCGTACGATTGCCGCCGTCGTCGCGCGGGCTGAGGAAATTGGTGCGAAGGAAGTGGAGGTTTCGCGCGAAGCACAGGATGAATGGGTTGCATTGCTGCTGACGGGCTCGGCGCGTTCGCTACGGACTGCGCCCGATTGCACGCCGGGTTACTACAACAATGAAGGCAAGGATTCCGGCCCCGCCGCCGCTTATGCCGTGGGTTATCCGCTCGGCGCCCATGCCTACTTCAAATATCTCGGCGACTGGACGATGTCCGGCAAGTTCGATGGCATCGAGTTCCGCTGACCAGCGTGACTTTCGCGAAATAGGGCTGCGCCGCTGCCGATCCGAATGTCGGATCGGTCATTGCGGCCAATTCAGGATGCCATAGGATTAGCCGGGATCGGGCTAAGACAGGTTAGCCGGTCGGCTAACCAGCGCACCGTCGAAAGCGATTGGAAGGGTCGGCAACCGTGTTTCGCGACCGTCCGGGAGTGTCACCGTTTCCAGTGCGCCGGATGCGTTGAGATGCGGATCGTCAAACATATCCTCAGGTTTGCCGATCGGCGCGAACGGCAGGCCAGTGCCCTCAAGCCGCTCGACGATTTCGGCGCGGGCGAAGCCGGCGATCAGCGTTCGGATTTGGGGCAGGATGCGTTCGCGCTGACGGACACGCTCGTTATTCTTGCGCAAGCTTTCGTCTGCCCAAAGTTCATCGAGGCCGAATAGCTTGCAGAACTTCTCCCATAGTGCGTCGGTAACGACGCCGATGAAGACCGGTTCGTCTTTGGTTTCGAATACGTCGTAGATTGCCCAGGCGGAAATGCGCACCGGCATCGGGTCGGCGGCTTTGCCGGTGACGGCGAGTTGCGCCATGTGCTGCCCGACCAGATAGACGGTCGTTTCGAACAGCGACGCCTGAATGAGTTTGCCCTTGCCGGTCCGATGACGCTCCTCAAGCGCGGCGAGCACGCCGATGACGCCGAACATTCCGCCGGTCACGTCGATCACGCTGGAGCCGGCGCGCAATGGCCGCCCGGGTGGCCCGGTCATGTAAGCGAGCCCGCCCATCATCTGGGCGACCTCGTCCAATGCGGTGCGCTTTTCATAAGGGCCGGGCAGGAAGCCTTTGGCCGAGCAATAGATAAGCCGCGGATTGAGCGCCGACAGCGTCGCATAATCGAGCCCGAGTTTGTCGAGCGCGCCGGGGCGGAAATTCTCGATCACGATATCGGCTTCAACCGCAAGTTGCGTGGCAGCGGCCAATCCCTCGACTGTCTTTAAGTCGAGGTGCACGCTTTGCTTATGCCGGTTGTACATCGGGAAATAGCCGGCACCAGACCCAAGCAGCGTGCGGGTCTTGTCGCCTTCTGGCGGCTCGACCCTGATAACCTCCGCGCCAAGGGCGGCCAGGATCGCGCCGGCGGCCGGTCCCATGACCATATGGGTAAATTCAACGACTTTCAGGCCGGCAAGCGGAGTAGGGGCCGTCATGCCGCGACCTGCGCGAAACCGAGCGGCAGGCCGGCATCGGGCGTGAAGCCGTAAAGCGGCTCGCCGGGCAGCGCCTCGGCGATGATCGCCCGGACCTTTAGCAGCTTCTCCAGGTCGATTCCGGTTTCGTACCCCATGGCCTCAAGCATGAAGACCAAATCCTCCGTTACGATATTGCCCGATGCGCCGGGCGCGAACGGGCAGCCACCCAGGCCGCCCAGCGACGCGTCGAGCGTGGTGATGCCTTCCTCCAATCCGGCCAGCGCGTTGGCGAGGCCAAGTCCACGGGTATTATGGAGGTGCAGAGTGTTGAGCCTATGCTGGCCCACCTCTGCCTTCACCCGCCGCACCAGCCGTTTCACCTGCGCGGGGTTCGCATAGCCGGTAGTATCCGAAAGGCCGACCTCGGCCGCGCCCGCCTCTATTGCGGCGGCGGCGAGGCGCGTCACACTATCCTCGCTCACCAGTCCCTCGATCGTGCAGCCGAAGGCGGTGGCCAAACCGATCTCGAAATGTGGGCGTGTCGCGTTCGGCTGCGCCGCGACCAACTCTGCGATGGCGCGAATTTCCGCGATCACGCCAGCATGATCCTTGCGAACGTTCTTCAGACTGTGTGTTTCCGACATCGAAAAGGGCATCGAAATCTTCTGCGCGCCTGCGGCGATCGCACGCTCGGCCCCTTTGAGGTTCGGAACCAGCACCGCGACCGCCAATCCATCGATCTCTTTGGCAAAGGCAACCAGTTCCGCTGTGTCCGCCATTTGCGGCAGCAGAGAGGGTGGAACGAAACTGCCCACCTCGATTTCAGGGACGCCGGCGGCAGCTTCAGCGAGAATCCACGCCTTTTTGGCGGCAAGGGGCATCACGCGGGCGATGCTTTGCAAGCCATCGCGAGGACCGACCTCGCTGATATGGACGCGGTTCATGATTTGGTATCTCCGAGATAAATCCAGGGGCGCGCCGCACGATCAGTTCGCTGGAACGCAGCGATCTCAGCGCGGTACTTGAAAGTGAGGTCGATGGCGTCGAGACCTTCCAGCAGCATCGCCTTGGCTTCCGCGCCGATCTCGAACCGCCATTGGTGGCCCGCGGCCACGCTTACCGTTTGTTGGGCCAGATCGATCGCCACCACGTCATCGGCGACTGCGATGGCTGCCACGGCACTCTCGTCGAGCACCAGGGGGACAATGCCATTGCGGGTACAATTGCCGGCGAAGATCGGCGCGAAGCTCGGCGCGATCACCGCGCGGATGCCATATTCGGCCAAGGCCCACACAGCGTGTTCCCGGCTAGAGCCGCAACCGAAATTGTGACCGCCAAGCAGGATATGCGCGTTAGCGTATCGTGCCTGATTGAGCACGAAATCAGGATTTGGATCGCGGCCGCCGGGTGTCAGATAGCGCCACGCCGCGAACAGCCCGTCGGCGAGCCCGGTCTTGCCGGTGCTTTTCATCTCGCGCGACGGGATGATCGCATCGGTATCGATATTATTCCGGATCAATGGCGCGGCGATGCTGGAAAGCCTGGTGAATGGCGTCATCGCGCCAACTCCCGTGGATCGGCGATGCGACCGGCGATCGCGCTTGCGACCACTGTTTCGGGGCTTGCGATATGTGTGCGGATATTGGGGCCCTGACGCCCTTCGAAATTGCGATTGGTGGATGAAACCACCCGCGAACCGGCAGGAAAGCTCTCCCCCCCGGCATAGAAGCACATTGAGCATCCGCTCATGCGCCATTCGAAGCCAGCGTCGGTGAAGATACGGTCCAGCCCCTCCGCCTCGGCGGCGCGGCGGACGCTCATCGAGCCGGGTACGACCAGCGCCTTCACGCCGGGCGCGACATGCCGGCCGCGCAGAAGCGCAGCAGAGCGGCGCAGGTCGGAAAGGCGCCCGTTGGTGCAACTGCCGATGAAAGCGGCGTCGATCGGCAAACCGATGAGCGCCTGTCCCGCCTCCAACCCCATATAAGCAAGGGCTTGCTGGGGCGGGTTGAGAGGAACGTGCCTCGACACCCCTATGCTATGCTCGGGCGAGGTGCCCCAGCTGATCATCGGTTCGATTGTCGACGCGTCGATCGCGATATCGGCATCGAATGTGGCGTCCGGATCGGATGCCAGTGTCCGCCATTCGGCGATCGCCTGTTCAAGCACAATTCCGGATGGTGCGTAGCGGCGACCTCGTATCCACTCGAAGGTCCTGTCATCGGGCGCGATTATCCCGGTCATCGCGGCGAATTCCGTCGCCATGTTGCAGAGCGTCATGCGCCCTTCCATGTCGAGCGCGGTGACGGCGTCGCCAGTGAACTCGATCGCATAGCCCTTGCCACCGCCGGCACCGTATTTTGCGATCAATGCCAGGATCATATCCTTGGGCGTAACCCCAGGCGCGAGCATATTGTCGAAGGCCACGCGCATGGTCTGAGGACGTGGCAGGCGTAGCGTGCCGGTTGCCATCGCATGTTCCGCCTCGGACGATCCGATCCCCCAGGCGAGCGCGCCGAACGCTCCTTGAGTGCAAGTGTGGCTGTCCGGCGCGATCAACGTGCAACCCGGCAGCACGATTCCCAGTTCGGGTGAGATTACGTGGACGATGCCCTGATCGCGATCCGTCACGTCGAACAACGTGATCCCGGCGGCGACCGTTGCCGCGCGCGTTTCCGTGATGAACGCCTGTCCGCCGGGCATCAGCGTCTGGTCGCTGCGGCCCGGGCGGGTATCGACGATATGATCCATCACGCAGAACACGCGGGCGGGATCGGCAACCGGCCGGTTCGCCGCTCTCAGACTGTTGAGGGCGGCGGCGCCGGTCCGTTCGTGCAGGAAGATCCGGTCGACCGCGATCAGGTTCGCGCCACCCGTGAGGTCGGCCACGACATGGCGGTTCCAGATCTTTCCGAACAGGGTTTGCGGATCAGGCAGAACCGGCCTCCATCTCCTTGTCGAGCGCCGCCCAGTCGCGGCTGACCAGCTTTTCCTGGATCGCGGTACGCGTTTCGAGCAAACCGTTGCGAATCCAATGCCAGGTCCGGCAGCGCGACTGGCCGTCGTCCGAAATCTGGATCATCTCATATAGGTACAGGCTGGGATCGCCCTGACGCTGCCAATAGAGCATGACGGTACGGCTATATTCGTCGAGCCCGACTTCGGCCGCCCAACCTTTGATCAGATCATTGTCCCACCATACGCGCTTGTCGTGATAGGCCGCCGGAAAATCGCGTGTTTCGGTGCGCCCGTCGTCCCAGGTGTAGTAATTGGTCTGGTGGTAAGGAAATTCGCCACCGGCGGGGAAACGGCAGAACAGGCGGGACGTGTGCTGGTCGATCTTCTCGCCGGCTGCATTGTAATAGGTGTAAACGCCATCCCACACGCCTTCGTGGCGGGCCAGCAGCGGCATATCTTCCCGGATACTCATTCGACTCTCTCCTCTTATTCCGGCCTATCGACCGGATGGTGACCAGATATCGGCGCGTTTTTTTGCCCAGTCTGCGGTGTCCCAGCGGATCGGTGTGGTCGTCTCCGCCATCAGCGCGTCGCGATTGGCGGCGAGCAGCACGGCGAGCAGCGCGCGGCCGGCGCGTGCGCGGATCATGCTGTGATGCTCGGTGGCCAGCGCCGCAGGCGCAATTTCTTCTGCCGCGAAAGGGATGGCGTTGGCTGCCTTCGCTTCGAACCAGGGCCAAAAGAAATGCGCCGCGCGCACCGCGCCCCACGCTGCGTTGAGATAGGTGCCGTGACGATCGGGCGTTTGATCGGGGATGGCGCGCTGGCACCAATCTTCGGATTGCTCGGTGAGCGGGATATGCGCCGCTACCGCCCCCCATCCGCCGGTGGCGATCCCACGCGAAACGGCTGCCGCGAGCAGGGCCGACAGGCCTTCGCCGATGATGAGCGGGTGGTGTGCCTTACTAATGGCCGTAATTGCTGCGGCGGTTACCGCGCTCCAATCGTCGAGGGCAGCTGAGAAGCCAGCCTGCCAATCATCGGACAGGCCGTGACCGGGGAGATCGATTGCGAGCGAGTCGTTCGTTTCGAACAGGTCCGCCGCCCGGCCCGGCGCGTGCAATAGAACGGTCTCCGCGGCGGGATCGCCCTGCCAGTGGATCAGTCCATCGAAGCCGTTGCAGGCGATATGGACGAACCCGCCATTGCTGCTTTCCCTCAAGGTGGGCGTGGCGGCGGCCGGGGCCGCGCGCAGATGTGCGAGGCAGGCTGCTTCAAGGGCCGCTGGAGTGGCGACCGCCTGAGCTTGCCAGCTTGGCGGTAGCGTGCCGAGCCGAGCGATATGCGCCTGCAAAGGGTCGCCGTTATAGGCGGCGATCAACACTGGAATCGTCGGGGCATCAGGGGCCGGAATGTCACGCGGCGCGCGCAACACCGCGCCATAGCCCGCGCGATAAGCATCCCCGCTGTCTAGCATGTCGCGGATCACCGCGTCGGTCTTGATCGGATCGTCGTGTGCCACGCTGATCCGTGCGCCGTCGCGCACGTCGAACCAGGGGAAGAACCAGGTTTGCTCGATGATACGGTTCCAGAGCCAGGTAAGATGCTCGCCGTAAGGGCTTGGCTGGAACGGAGGCAGGTAATCGCGATCGAAGATCGCCATCTCCTCCGGCGTCCATATTGCGTAGCCGCCCGTCGCCAGCGTGGTGAATCGTTCGGGATGCCGTTTGACCGCGCTCACCAGGATGATGCCGCCGGAATGGAAACCATAAGCTGCGGTTCGATCGATACCGAGCGCGTCGAGCAACTCGATCAGCGCCCCGGCAAACGCCTCGATATCGGGCTCGCCCGGCAATGGATCCGACTGGCCGAACCCGGGAGTGTCTGGGGCGATGCAGGTGAAATGCTCCGCCCATTTCAGCATCAGCGGCTCATATTCCGCTGAGCTTCGTGGGCTTTGATGCACCATCAAAAGGGGCGGCCCGGAACCAGCCTTGCGATAATGGACGCGGCGTTCCCGGACGTGGACGAAGTGGCGAGTGATCGACATGCCTTCAATTTGTCCGGACAAATTCCGCTCGACAAGTGTTTTTTTTGCCTACTAGTGTGCGAATCAGATTTTCGCAGGAGTTTCGATGATGACGCTGATCGGCACGAGGATGGTCTGCGATGGCAAGACCGCCCGTCAGATTTTCGAAGAGGTGATGGCCAATCCGGCGCGCAACAAATTCGGCTTTGGCGACAAACTGGCGATCGTGAACGTCGATTTTCAGCAGGCCTATACCCGCACCGATCTGTTCAAGACCGCTTATGAGACCGATCCGGCTCAGATCGAATACACCAACCGGATATCGCGGCTGGCGCGAGAGCGCGGCATGCCGGTGATCTGGAGCAGGGTGGGCTATAAGGAGGATGCGGCGGACGCCGGGATCTGGGGCACGCGCACCAACACACCTGATTCGCTCCAGAACATCAAATACGGCAGCGAACGGCACGCTTACGACCCCCGCTGCGAGATCGATCCCGACGACCTTCAATATACCAAGCGCATGCCGTCGGCCTTTTTCGAAACGCCGCTCAACAGCTATTTGCGCTGGCACAAGGTCGATACCGTGGTGGTGACGGGGGGCAGCACGTCCGGTTGTGTCCGCGCAACCGCCGTGGACGCGCTGGCCTATGGCTTTCGTGCGATCGTTCCGATCGAAACCTGCGCCGACAAGCATGAGAGCTACCACTTCGCGAACCTGACCGACCTGCAACTCAAATATGCGGACGTCGAGCCGGTCCAGACGGTGATCGATTGGCTGGAGGCGCGCTGATGGTCGACGCCGATATCCAACTCGCCGACCCAGGCCTTTATGATTTCTCACCCTATCGCGGTCGCGCGAAAATCAGCTGGCCGGGCGGGAAGAAGGTCGCGGTGTGGGTCGCGCCGAACCTTGAATATTATGAGATCGACCCGCCGGCGCATCCGAACCGCAAGAGCTGGGCTAAACCGCATCCCGATGTGGTTGGTTATGCACATCGCGATCATTCCAACCGCGTGTCGCACTGGCGCATGGCCGAGGCGATGTCGAAATATGGCTTTCCCGGATCGGTGTCGCTGTCGGTGGCCTTGTGCCAGCATCATCCGGATGTGGTGCGCGATGCCAATGAGCGTGGCTGGGAGTTCTTCAGCCATGGCATCTACAACACGCGTTACACCTACGGCATGGATGAGCGCCAGGAACGCGCGATCATCGAGGATTCGATCAGGACGGTCCGTGAAGCTACCGGGCAGACCATCCGTGGCTGGCTGGCGCCGGCGCTGACGCACACGCCGCGCACGCTCGATCTGATTGCGGAATATGGCCTCGATTATACTTGCGATCTCTATCACGACGATCAGCCGCAGCCGGTGAAGGTCAAATCGGGCCGGCTGATCTCGATCCCGTACAGCCTTGAAGTCAACGATCACTACGGTTTCTTCGTCTACAATATGTCGCCCCGCGAATATGCCGACACGCTGATCCGCCAATATGAGCGATTGGCCGAGGAAGGCGAGCAATCGGGCACAGTGATGTGCATTCCGCTTCATGCCTATTTGATCGGCCAGCCGCATCGGATCGGCCCGTTCGCCGAGGTGTTGCGCCATATTGCGGCGGACGGCCGAGCGTGGATCGCGCGTGCCGGCGAGATCGCCGATCATTATTCCCAGCATCATTATGCGGAGGCCGCCCATGGCGCTTGATCCCGCTTATCTCGAATATTCCAAGCGTCGCGAGGGATATGACCATGATCTCTATCGCTGGTCGTCGATCTTCGATCGCAAGCCGGTGGCGTGGCCGGGCGGCAAATCAGTCGCGATTTGGCTGTGCGTCAGCCTTGAATGGTTTCCGATGATTCCATCGGACGCACCCTTCCGTGCGCCGGGGCATATGCAAACCAGCTATCCGGACTACCGCCATTATACGGCGCGCGAATATGGCACGCGGATTGGCTTTTACCGGCTGCTCGATGCTTTCCGGAAGGCCGGGGTGAAAGCCTCGATCGCCACCAACGGAGCGATCGCGGAACGCTATCCGCAGATAATCGCGGATATCGTTGCGGATGGGCATGAAATCATCGCTCATTCGACCGATATGAACGGAACCATCGCCAGCACTTTGCCTGAGGATGCGGAGCGCGCGTTGATTGCCCGTTCCTTGGCATCGCTTGAGGCGGTGTCCGGCACGCGGCCAAGCGGCTGGCTGTCGATCGCGCGTTCGGAAAGCTGGCGCACGCCCGATCTGCTACAGGAGGCCGGCCTCAGCTATACGTGCGACTGGGTGAACGACGAGTTGCCGTGGCGGTTTGCCAACGGCCTCATCAATCTGCCGCTCAACCACGAACTATCGGATCGCCAGATCATCACGGTGCAGCAGCAATCGGCGGACAGCTACGGCCAGCAGATGATCGATGCGTTCGACTGGCTGGCGGCGGAGGCTAAGACATATGGCGGCCGTATGCTGCCGATCCATATTACGCCTTATATCATGGGGCTACCCTATCGGATCGCCGCGCTTGAAGCATTGCTGGAAAGCCTGTCGGCGCGATCCGGGGCGTGGTTTGCCACCGGTGGGGAAATCGTGAAGCAATGGGATGCGCAACAATGAGCCTGCCAGTCGTGAATCCACGTACCGGGGAGGCGGATTATTGGATCGAACCGCTCGATGCGGTCGCGATCGCCGCTCTGGCTGGAAATCTGCGCGCGGCGCAACCGATGTGGGCGGCATCGATCGAGGCGCGTTGCGATGCGCTCAGGGCACTGGCTGGCGCGATGGGGAGGCACCGGGACGCGCTGATCGCGGCGCTCGCCGCAGATACCGGCCGTTTCGCAATCTCGGTCATCGAGGTCGATGCGATGACGCGCGCGTTGCTTCGCTGGGCGGACAGCGCGCAGAGCGTCCTCGCTGCGGCGGAGGTGAGGGACCGGCCGACCGGCATTCCCACGATCACCACCTCCACCCGGCTGGTGCCCTATCAATTGATTGGTGTGATCAGTCCGTGGAATTTTCCGCTGACGCTTGCGCTGATCGACGCGATCCCGGCGTTGGCAGCCGGGTGCGCGGTCATCATCAAGCCGTCGGAGGTAACTCCGCGCTTCATCCGGCCACTGATGATGGCGATAGCGGAAGTGCCGGCGCTCGCCTCCGTGCTTGCGCTGATCGAGGGGGATGGCGCGACAGGGGCGGTAATGATCGATCATATCGATTTCGTTGCCTTCACCGGATCGGTTCCCACCGGGCGCAAGGTTGGCGAAGCGGCGGCGCGCGCGTTCATTCCGGCCAGCCTGGAACTGGGTGGCAAGGATCCGATGCTTATCCTCGCCAGCGCCGATCCGGTGCGCGCGGCGGAAACTGCGTTGCGGGCCTCCGTGCTCAACACCGGGCAGGCGTGCCAGTCGATTGAGCGCATCTATGTCGCGCGTGCTATCGCTGAACCTTTCGTTGCGGCGCTGGTCGAAAAGGCGCGGGCCGCGCGGCTCAATTATCCCGATATCGGCAAGGGGGATATCGGCCCATTCATCTTCGCGCGTCAGGCGGAGATAGTGCAGGCGCAAATCGCCGACGCGAGGTCCAGGGGAGCCCGGATACTGACGGGCGGCGAGGTTGAGACGTTGGGCGGCGGCAAATATCTGCGGCCGACCGTGCTGGTCGATGTTACGCCCGACATGGCGGTGATGGCTGAGGAAACGTTCGGCCCGGTGATTCCGGTGACCGTGTTCGACATCATCGATGAGGCGGTGGCCCAGGCGAATGACGGCATATTCGGGCTGTCAGCTGCGGTGATCGCGGGCAGTGTCGAGGAAGCCGAAGCGGTGGCTGTAAGGCTCAGGGCCGGCGGGGTCTCGATCAACGATGGATCGCTGACCGGACTTGTTTGGGAGGCAGAGAAATCGAGCTTCGGTAAAAGTGGGCTCGGGCCGTCTCGGATGGGAGATAGCGGGCTTTTGCGGTTCCTGCGCAAGCAGGCGATTATCCGTCAGTCGGGCGACGCGTTGCCGCTTGCGGCATATTCGGAGGAAGCGCTGGGCGGCTGATGCTGGCCACTGATATCGGCGCGTCAGCAATTTTGTGGGCGCGCCGATCATCGTAATCACATGACAAAACCTCGCCGAAAATCACGGAAAACCGAATTTCTGCCTCGGTCCGCCCGCGCGGCCATCGTTTGCGTTCCAGCGAGATTGAGGACGAGCTATGCTCCTAGCATCGTCATCGAGTTCGCCTCCCGCCTCAAGGAAACTCTCCACTTTTCCGAAGCGAGTCCAGGTGCAGGATATGCCTGAGGGGCGCTTCGTCCGAGACCACATCTCCGCCTTCAGCTAGGTCGTCAGTCGCTCGATAGACTGGTCGAGCTTGCTCGGCCGCTCCCGCACCTGGAACCGAGGCGCGGTCGCGTCCGCCCGCAGATATTTCCGAATCGTGTTGCGGGATAACTGCGCAATCGGATCAGACATCGCGGCCAGTTCAGAGCCGCCCTTGCGGGGACGTTGGTGATAATCCCTTCCAGCACAATAGGAGCGGTTCGCCGTACGGCTGGTTTAGGAACTGCGCCTTCGTGTCTGAGCTAGTGCCTCAAGCAAGGGCTTCAATTCACGTTTCAGCACCTTGCCGTTCGGGTTGTGAGGCAGGGCATCGAGGATCAGGATCGTTCGGGGCACCTTGTTGTCCGCAAGGTGTTCGCGGCAGAAATCCGCCAATTCCTGCTCGTTAACCTTCGTCCCGGTCGCGAGCGTGATCGCCGCCCCGATGTCTTCGCCGAGTACCGGATGGTCGATCCCCACCACGGCGGCGTCCTTCACCGCTGGATGCTGGTGAAGTACCGTTTCGACTTCGAGCGGGGTGATGTTGTATCCGCCACGGATAATCAGTTCTTTCGAACGTCCACAGATGATGAGATCGCCCTCCGCGTCGACGAACCCAAGATCGCCGGTCTTGGTCCAGCCCCCCCGGAACGCCGCGGCAGTTGCTTCCTCGTCCCGCCAATAACGACGTGCGTGTTTCTGGAAGCCGTATATTTCGCCTATCACGCCCGTTTCGGTAATCACCACACCGTCCTCGTCGCGAATCTGCATATTGGCTGGCAATCGTCCGACGCAACCGGGCTTCAGCACTTGCTCCTGGCTCGATGTGCCAAGGCCGACGCCGCCTTCGGACATACCGTAGCTATTGCGCATTCTGACATGCGGCCAAAGCTTCAGCGCGCGAACAACCGAGTCGTTTGGCAACGGCGCGGTTCCTGTCATCAAATAGCGCACGCCGGCGAAATCGTAATTGCCGACTTCCGGATGGTCGAGGATCAGCCGTAGCATCGACGGCACGAGGTAGACGAGGTTTGGCCGTTTCTCACGCACCAGTTCCAGGAAGCCCTTGGGGTCGAATTTAGGCTGGGTATAAGCAGTTGCCCCCCCTCGCGCGGGCAGCATGACGATGCCCAGATTGCCGCCCGATCCGGTCAGCGGCAGCGCGTGGAGCGTTGAACGTGATCGATCCATGTTGGTGCCGGTGATGCCGGTCATTAAATCAGGGTGGGAGACGACCACTCCTTTGATCTTTCCCGTCGTTCCCGAGGTTGCGAGGATCTCGGCATCGGCGGTGGGGTCGAGCGACGCTTGATCTGGTAGCGCAGCGATGTCGCGCGGCATCGCATCTGTATCCCAGACCTGGCAGAGCCCTAGTTCATTGACGAGTTCGGGAATGTCCGTGATCGCGAAGCGAGGTTCGATCAGCGCTGCATAGTCACGCACTTCCTTGGCCGAGAAGCGGGTGTTGATGGGCACCGCAATCCCCCCGGCGCGGAACACCGCGAATACCGCAATCGCCATTTCCACCGCATTCGCGTTGCTAATTGGCAGGAATACGCGATCGCCCGACACCAGGCCTGCAGCGGCAAGGCCGCCGGCGACTTCGTCAGCTTCCCGATCCCATTCCGCAAAGGTGATTGCCCGTCGTACGTCGTCGTGCGCGATCTCGTCGCGTTGATGTTCGGCGCGCACCTTCAGGGCATCGCTGATACGCTGGACCTTGCTTGTCATCTATTGCCCCCGAAACCCTTCAATCTGGCAGATCGCTCTTGCGCGATGGTGTCATCGTACATTACCTAGTTATACAAGACGATCAAGGGAGAGGGTGAGTGGCCACGAATATTCTTGAATCCGAGGAGTGGCGGAAAGCGGTCGATTACTCGATCACGGACGAGGACATCGAGCGCCAGCGGCAGCTCCTCGGATTCGATCAGGCAGCGTCCACCCGCGAATACCTCCAGTCCGCGACCGAGGATAATATCCGCAATTTCGCGCACGGCTGTGGCGACGACAATCCGTTGTTCTGCAATCCGGATTATGCGCGCGGCACGCGTTGGGGTGGGGTGATCGCGCCCGGGATGATGGTTGCGCAGATAAACACCCCGATGAAAGGGGATCCTGTTCCGGATGAAGTCAAACGGTTGCGCAAGAGCCTATTCAAAGGCGTCCATGTGTTCGTTTCCGGTTCGACATGGGATTTCTATCGTCCGGTTCGTCCGGGCGATACGATTTACAGTTTTAACGGCGACGAAAGCTGTGAGGTCAAACAGAGCGAGTTCGCCGGACGTTCGGTGATCAAGGTTCGCCGCGATGTGAAGGTCAACCAGCGCGGGGAGGTGGTCGCCGTCTATCGCATCCTGAGTGTGCTGACCGAACGTAAGACAGCGGCGAAGAAAGGCAAATATGCCGCTATCGAGCCGCAGACCTACACCGATGACGATATCGCTGCGATCGATGCGATTTACGCAGACGAGCAGGTGCTTGGTGCGGGCAAGCGTTGGTTCGAGGATGTCGCGGTAGGCGACGCGATCGGCAAGATGGCCAAGGGGCCGTTGACCGTGACCGATGTGATCTGCTTCCACGCTGGCGGTTATGGCTTTGTGCCCTATGCGCCTACGGTTGGCCGGCTGGCCTATAAGAACCGCAAGCGCATACCCGCATTCTATATCAAGAACGAGCATGGCATTCCCGATGTCGCGCAGCGGCTGCACTGGGATCCGAAATGGGCGCAGGCGATCGGTAATCCGATGGCTTATGATTACGGCGTGATGCGCGAAAACTATCTGTTTCATTTCCTTTCGGACTGGGCCGGGGACAATGGGGTCGTTGTCCACGTTCATGATGAAATCCGTAAATTCAATTACATGGGCGACCTTCAGACGATTACGGGGCAAGTGCTGTCGAAGCGGGTGGAGGACGGCCGCAATCTGGTCGATGTCGCCGTGAAATTCGTCAATCAGCGCGGCGAAGAAACGGTGCGCGGCACCGCGACGATCGCGCTGCCGTCCAAAAGCCAGCCGTTTCCGCTCTATCCCGAGGTGCCGCAGGAGCTGGCGGAGAAAGCCGCGCAGATGATGGCGCGCCATTGGGAATTGTCAGGCAAATGAGCGAAGAACTGCTGATCGCGGACGATGCTGGCGTCCGCACCATCACCCTGAACCGGCCGGATCGGCTTAATGCGCTCAACGCGGCGCTGATGGGTCCGCTCGCCGATGCGTGCGCGGATGCGGCGCGCGATCAGAGCGTGGGCTGCCTGATCGTGACGGGCGCGGGGAGGGGTTTCTGTTCAGGAGGCGACCTAAAAGACGGCGGTGGCGACCGTGCCGTCGTACCACCCAATCGCGATAGCGGCGCGCGCACGGAACAGGGCTTCACCCGCCTGCGCGGGTTTATGGAAACAGCACGACTGCTCCATGAGATGCCCAAGCCGACGATAGCGATGGTCAACGGCCCGGTCGCCGGCGCGGGGATCGGTATCGCCGGTGCGTGCGACCTCCGCTTCGCCGCCGAAAGCGCGACCTTCCTAACCGCGTTCGATCGCATCGGCGCTGGCGGCGACTTCGGATCGACGTGGTTTTGGACCAAGATTCTCGGCACCGGCGCGGCGCGCGAGTTGTTCCTCCTGGGCGAGAAGCTGTCGGCGCAGGAGGCGTTCGCCAAGGGGATCTACACTCGCTTGTTTACGGACGGTGACCTTGCGGCGGAGACGATGAAGGCCGCGCGCCGGCTCGCCGACGGGCCGCGCATGGGGTTTCGTTATATGAAGGCGAACCTGAATCTGGCGGAGGATGGTGTATTCGAGGCGGCGCTCGATCACGAGGCGCTCAATATGACCCTCTCCACACAGGCTACGGCGGCGATCTGGAAAGCCACGCAGGGACAGAAAGCATGATCGACACCCCCGCACTGCACGCTCATGCCCTGGCGTCGCTCGAGGCGGCGGACATCGTGCTGGCGCATGCCGATCTCGCGATCGATGGGGCGTATCTTTCAGAGCATGTGACCCGGGAGTTCGTCGATGCGGAGATCGGCGGCCATATACCCGGCGCCGCGCTCACCGATCTCGTGGTCGAGGCTGAACACGACGGCATGACGGAGCGCCGGAAGTGGCGGCTGGAATGGAATGACGTTGGGGCAGCTGCCGGGCTGCCCGGTTCGGTCTTCGTCAAAGCAACGCCGGACGGACCGTATCTACGCGAGACCCTCGCGATGCTCCACATGGCTGAGCATGAAGTGCGCTTCTACGCCGAGGTTCAGCCCGAAGTGTCGATGATCGCGCCGCGTGGGTGGTTCGGGCGGAGTTACCCAGGCGGACGCTTCCTGCTGGTAGTCGGCGATCTGGAAGCGAGCGGGTGCCGTCCGTTCTGGAGTAAGGATCATTGTACGCCTGAACATGCGCGAGCGGTGGTGACGGCGCTTGCCACGCTACATGCGCGGTTCTGGCAATCCGATCGCTTTGATCGCGATCTTTCATGGGTAAGACCGCGCACGCGCAAACTGGGCGCGGCGTGGCACCGCCGTTCGTTTGTTCACGCGCGCAAGGCGTTTCTGGCGAGCGATCGCGGGCTGAATCTGCCCGCGTCCGTTCGTGATACGCTTGAGCTGTGGTCGATGCACGATCTGGAGGTTTACGATTATTGGGATCGCCTGCCCGCCACATTGCTGCACGGCGACAGCCACCTCGGCAACACCTACGCCAAACCCGATGGCAGCGCCGGCCTGTTCGACTGGCAGGTGATCTTTCGCGGGCCGGGGTTGCGCGATCTTGGTTATTTCATGCTTTCGGCATTGTCGGATGACGAACGCCGCGTGCAGGAGCGTGGATTGTTCAATCATTATTGCGACGAACTCGATCGGCGCGGCATCCACCTCGATCGCGAAAAGGGGTGGCGTGACCTCTCGTTGCTCACGCTCGACAGCATGGACGCTGTGATGAAGACGATCGCGCATGGCGGCTATGGCCATGCTGCGAGCGGGCTTGAGCGCAGCCTTCAGTCACGGATCGGCGCAATGATCGATCGCGATGTCGGAGAGCTGTTGGCGACCGTGATCGCCAACGGCGAACTCTGAGGGGATTAACGCGGGCCCGAGTTCTGGATTCTGCGTGTCGTAAAGTGCGGGGCGGCGTGGCGCTTGTCGCGCGGTTGACTAAAGACCTATATGCGTGACTTCAGACGCCGCGGGACCATGGAGCATTCCGATCAGTGATCGCGCTTGCGGGCGATGCCAAGCGGGACGAGCGGATATAGCAGCTGCCGCCACCACGCATGCTCGCCCCCGGGGAGCCCATAACGCCATGGTCGCTGGGCGGGGGTGTGAAGCGTTCCGAACAATCGGTCGTAAATGCTCACCATCGTACAGAAGTTGCGATAGGCGGTCCCATCGCGACCGTAGCCATGATGCGCGTGGTGGATCCGCGGGGTGATGAGGATCCACTCCAGCGCGGTAATCATGTGCCGCCCGCCCGGAACATGGGCGATGATCGCATCATCCCAACGCCAATCGCTGTGGGTCAGCGCATTCCACGCCATGATCGTGACGTAGAATATCGTCGTGGCTTGGATCATGCCGAGGTAGAAACCGGCCGCAGCGATCCATGTGTAGCTATGGACCAGCGGCCAGACCAGGTTGGTCCGATACATCAGCGTGACATTTACATATGGTGCGCTGTGATGTGTCCGATGCATCCCATGTAAGATTGGGTGGCGAACCGGATTGTGCGCTGTGCGGTGGATCCAATATTGCAGGAATTCAGCGAGGAACAGCAGCGTGAGGAAGCTGGGAATAATCGGTGATCCCGCCAACGCTCCCTTGTACGCGGGAATAAGCAAGCCGATGATTGTGGCGGTTAGCCACGCCATTGCGATGCGGGTTACCTGAGTTGAGGCAATCACGGCGCCAATCATGAAAAAGTCCTGCCGCCGGTGAACCTTGCGATGCCGGCCGGTCGAGATCTCGGCAATGAGGATGCCGACGACGAGGGCGAGAATCAGATATTGCGGCTGCATTGGCATTCCTTTCGGGAAGACAATCACAGCCGCTGCATCATATTTCCAATGCATATTTGTTGCTTATAATATGCATGCTGCGCATATTAACTTTATGGATCTCAAGAGACTTCGTCACGCGGTGGGGCTCGCGGACAGTGGCTCGTTCACCGCCGCTGCTGCTTTGCTTCATATTTCGCAGCCAGCGCTCAGCCGCAGCATCCAGGCGCTGGAGCAGGAATTTGGGATCGAGTTGTTCCGCCGTACTGCGGCCGGTGTCGCTACGACCAACGCTGGTGCGGAGATCGTTTCGCAAGCGCGCATCCTGTTGCGTCATGCGGTACGACTTGTCGAGCACGCCAGCCATCTCGCCGGTGCGGAAGCGGGATTGGCAAGAATCGGCGTTGGCCCGATGTTTGCGGATTTTCTCGCCCCTTTTCTGCGGGATCAATGGCAGCCGATGCAGCAGATGAGACTGCAAGTTCATGTCTTGCCAGTCGAATCGCTCATTGATCGCTTGCTTTCGGAGGAGCTCGATTTCTTCGTTGCTGACGGATCAATAGCGCGGAGGCATCCCGTATTACGGTTGCGAACGATTGGTGAGGCGGCGATCCGTTACTATGTTCGCCCCGATCATCCGCTGGCCGGATGCATCGGTGTCGATACGGAAACGCTGACGCGGTTTCCGTTAGCATCGCCTAATCTGCCAACATCGGCCGGGTCCGACGATTCGGCGCTACGCGAGACAATGCGCAGTCGCGCGGGGCAAATACATTGCGAACAGCTGTCGACCTTGGTCGATCTGGTCACTGCAAGCGATGGGGTGCTGCTTGCGATGGAACCGGCGGTGGCGGCGCAGATCGCAAGTGGGCGCCTTGTCGTTCTCGATGTTCCCGCGGTACGCGATTGGGTCGCCAGTATCGCGATCGTGCGATTAGCTGCGCGGGATCCGTCTCCCTTGGCGGAACGTCTCGCATCGGCGTTCGAACGCTTGCTTCGAGAGCGCTGGTTCGCTTCCGGAACTTCCGAAGGCGCTGTGGCGACGCCCAGGCAAGCGGAGGGCGTTCATTCGCGCAAGACTGCGCTTCGTGAAGGCCCTCACCGCTGATCGGAGTTCTATGGCCCGGCCGATTTGTTATCGGTCCGGGCGAATGTGGTTCACTCGTCACGGTCGCGCGTTCGATGAGAACGCTCTCCGCAGGGTCAATTCCTCAGGATGAAGCCCCCATCCACGTTGATTACCTGTCCGCTGATCCAGGCTCCCGCTGGAGAAACAAGCAGAAGCAATGCGCCGACCAGTTCGTCCGGGTTGCCGCGCGGGCGCATCACCACGCGCGCCTCGGCGGCTTGCACATAGGGGCTTTCGGCCGGCGTAAGCGCGCGCCCGGCATCGCTCATCGTCATGCCAGGCGCGATCGCGTTCACCGCGATCCCGCTATGGCCCAGTTCGGTTGCGAGCGTAGTGGTGAGGCCGAGCAGCGCGACCTTGCTGACGCCGTAGCTGGTTTGCGCGGGAAAGGCGCCGGCCGAAAGCTGGTTGACGATACGCCCGCCGCCGCGCTCGATCATCGAGGGAACCACCGCTTGCGCACAGTGGAGCGCGCCGGTGAGATTGACCGACAATAGCCGTTCCCATGCCTCTGTCGTGGTTTGGATCGTCGGTGTGCCGACCGCCTCCACCATCAAGGCGGCGTTGTTGACGAGGATGTCGACTCCGCCGAACCGCTCCACCGTAGCTGCCGTCATCGCATCTACCGACGCGCGGTCGGCAATGTCGACGCGAACCGGCAACGCCGCCACACCGATCTCGTCGGCGACGGCCTTGGCGCCGTCGAAGTTGAGATCGGCGACCACGACATTGGCGCCCGCCGCCGCTAACCCCTTGGCATAGGCCGCGCCGATCGAATTGCCGCGTCCACCTGCACCGGTGACGATCGCCACCTTCCCATCAAGGCGGAACTGATCGAGCGAAAAGGTCATGGATTAACTCCGGTTGCGAGATGATGACGGCCGAACGGCGCCGCGCGCGGATTGCTGCGCATGAGCGGTCCAGACAGAACGGATATGCGAAGGCCACTCCGCAGCTGACCTGTCGCGCGATCGCCCAAGGCGAGCGGCGGTTTGGGCGGCGGCATGGGGCGAACGCGAGGGCTCATGCGATCGCGACTGTCTTGTAGCGGAGAAATTCGTCTATCCCGGCGCGACCTCCCTCCTTGCCAAAGCCGGAGATGCCGATCCCGCCGAACGGTGTGTGCGGATTGATCTGCACCGCACCATTCACATACACGCCGCCCGCGTTGAGCCGTTCCGCCAGCCGGTGAACCCGCTTCAGATTATCCGACTGAATATACGCGGCGAGCCCATATTCGCTGTTGTTGGCGATCGCGACTGCTTCGTCCTCGTCGTGGAATTTCATCACCACCAGCGCCGGGCCGAAAATCTCCACCTGCGCTATCTCGCTTTCGGGATCGACGTCGGCGATGATCGTCGGCTCGATGAAATTCCCTTCGGCCAGCGCGCCGCCGCAGCGATTGCCGCCCAGCACGAAGCGTCCCGAGCGAGTTTCCCGGACGCGATCGAACATCCCCATCACGCGATCGGCGGCGGCGGCATTGATCAGCGGGCCAACCATCACGCCCTCCTGCAGTGGGTCCCCGACGGTAAACTGGCGAGCGATCGCGGTCAGCTTTTCCAGCACGGCGTCGTAGATGTCGGCATGAACCAGCAGCCGCGTCGGCAGGGCGCATCCCTGTCCCGACAAAACCCCGATCGTCCAGAAGATGGCGCGCTGGCAGGCTGCGTCGATATCGCAATCGGGAAACAACAGGCTGGCCGACTTGCCGCCAAGCTCCATAACGCTCGGTTTGATCGCTTCGGCGCACGCAGCCATGATTTTGCGAGCGGTGATCGGTCCGCCGGTGAAGCTGATAAGGCCGACCTTGGGGTGGCGAACCAGGGCTTCTCCCGCCTCCGCGGTCCCGGGCATGATTGATAGGACGCCGTCGGGCACACCGGCCTCGCGCGCCAGCCGCATGAAGAGCTCGGGAGCGAAGGGGGTGATTTCGGCTGGCTTGACGATCACGCAATTGCCGGCCGCCAGCGCGGGCGCGACTTTCATCGCAAGGCTGATTACCGGGCCGTTCCAGGTGATGATGATACCGACGATGCCAATAGGCTCGGGCGCGGTGTAAGCGAACTCGCCGCGGGTATCGAAGGTCGAAATCAGTTCGCCCGACAATTTGTCACACCAGCCGGCATAATAACGCACCCAGGCGATCGCGGTGTCGGTCATGCGTTCGCCGGCCACCAGCGGGGTGCCACCGTCCAGTGCCGCCATATGTGCGAATTCGGCGCGATGCTGCGTCATCAGGTCGGCGAGCCGGATCAGGATGTCGCGCCGCAGTTCGGGCGGTGTGCGACGCCAGCCCTCGCGCACCGCTTCTGCCGCGGCGACGGCGCGCTCTATTTCAGCGGTACCGGCGAGTGGGATGGTCGCTTGTACTTTGCCCGATACCGGATTGACGTGATCGTGCGTGCCGCCTGACCCGCTGACGAGCGCCTCGGCGCCGATATGCAGCGCGACATTGGGGGTTTTTGTTGTCATTTTCTATGATCCCATGCGAGGTGGAGCGCATTGAGCGCATAAACCGATCCGCCGCGCGTGCGCGGCGGCGGGGCGTTTTCGGCGAGACGGAAGTGGCCGATCCGCGCGAACCATTGGCGATAGAACACCGTCAACTCGAGCCGCGCGAGATGCAGGCCAAGGCAGGTGTGAATGCCCGATCCGAAAGCGGCGTGCCGGCACGGTTTGCGATCGACATCCACGTCGGCCGGGCAACCGTTCATCGCCGTATCCCAGCCAACCATCGCGAGCGGGGCGAGGATCATGTCGCCGGCCTTGAGTTGAACGCCAAGCAGTTCGGTGTCCTGCGCGACATAGCGCGGGATTGAGACGAAAGCGTAGCGCCGCAGCAATTCCTCGACCGCATCGGGGATACACGCCGGATCGTCGATCATCCGCTGGCGCAACGCTGCATCGCCGGCGAGGTGCCGCATCCCGAACGACATCGCGTTCACCACCGTATCGAGCCCGGCAAGGAACATCAGGAAGCCGATCGATCGCAATTCATCGTCGGTGAGCGTGCGCCCTTCGAACTCCGTCGTCAGAAGGCGGCTCATCAGATCCTCGCGCGGCTCTGTCCGGCGCGCATCGATGAGCGCGTTGATCTTGCCGTAGATCTGGAGTGCCAACCCCATGCGCGCCTCGGCGCTCCCCTGGAAATCGAAAAAAGCGACGACCAGATCGCGAAACTCGTCGAATTCCTCCAGCGGAAAGCCGAAAAGCTCCATAAACACGCTGATCGGCAGATGCGAACCGATCGACGCGACGAACTCGCAGCCATCGTTTTCGCGCACGCCCTCGATCAGCGATTCGGTCCAATCTGCAATGCGCGCCTCGAGCGGCGCGATCGCGGCTTTCTCGAAATACGGGCGTAGCAACTGGCGGTAGGCCCGGTGCTCGGGCGGATCGAGCGATTCGGGTATCATATGGGGCTGGAAATCATTCTTCGGGATCGAAAGGTAACGGCTGGAGAATATCTCCGGATGCCGGCAGACTTCGATCACGCCGGCGGCCGTGGTCACGACCCAGTGGCCACCATTCGCCGGGGTCCAGAACACCGGAGGCGCGGTTTCCTTAAGCGCCCAATAGCGCGCATGAACGTCGTCGAGCAGGGCTGGTTCGGCATAGAAATCGAACGCGACAACGGGCGCGCGCGTATCTGCCTTTTCTTCGCTAGGCATGGGGGGACATCCTCTCCGGTTGAGGAAAAGTAAACAGCCGTTGACTTATCTGTCAAGTCAGCGGCAAGGGGCGGGTGATGGCACAGCGTGATGCAGAGGCGACACGGGCGAAAATTCTTCGGGAGGCGATCACGGCGTTCTCCACGGTGGGCTATGCCGCCACTGGGGTGCGCCAGATATGCGAAGCGGCGGGCGTCAATCAGGCGCTCGTGAACCGCTATTTTGGCTCGAAACTCGGCCTGTTCCGCGCGGCGATAGATGCAACGCTTGATGTCACGATCATTACCGCACTGGGTCGTGAAGGCCTCGCCGAAAAACTCGCCGCGGCGTTTGTCGCCTCGCGCGTGGATTCACCGAACCCGCTGCCGATGATGATGTTTGGCGCCGCAGATCCCGACGCGCAAAGGGTTGCGCAAAGCGAACTCGAATCGCGCATCATTGATCCGCTGGCCGCGTTCCTCGGCGGGGCGGACGCCAGAGACAAGGCGAGCCGTCTCGTCGCGATCGCCGCGGGTTTCTTCACCTATCGCATTCTCTACCCACTGGCCGCGTTCGGCGAGGCATCGGAGGAAGGGCAGAGCCGCTGGCTCGGCGAAGCTTTTGCTACCGCGCTCGCCGATCCGAAATAATCGAGCTTGCCCATCTTAGATGACCTAGTTATATAAATAGCATAACTAGACGAACATTTGGGGAGGGCTTGATGGTCGATTCTTTCGGCGCTGCGCAATTTGCGCGCAGTTTTCGTATGATGCTCGCACTTGGGACCGCGGCTGGTGGCTTGTACGCAGCGCAGGCTGTTGCGCAGACTGCGCCCACCGCTTTGCACGAGGATGAGCAGGCCAGATCGACGGGGCTTTCGGATGTCGTGGTGACAGCGCGAAAAGTTGCTGAGAACCAGCAGAACGTGCCGGTCGCCATCACCGCATTTTCGGGTGAGACGCTGCAGAAGCAGAACGCGGTATCGTTCAAGGACGTCGCGAATTTCACGCCGGGCTTCGTGATGCGTGAATCGCCCAACAACTCCTCGGCCGTTGCGCTCGCGCTGCGCGGGCAGTTCCAGAACGACAGCCTCGCAACCCTCGATCCGTCGGTGGGCGTCTATGTCGACGGTGTCTATTGGGCGCGGCAATATGGTCTTAACGCGGATCTGCTCGACGTGCAGTCGGTGCAGGTGCTGAAAGGTCCGCAAGGCACATTGTTCGGACGCAACACCACCGGTGGCGCGATGCTGATCCAGACCAATGATCCGAAGATGGATGAGATCAGCGGCATGGTGCAGGGCAGCTACGGCCGCTTCAACGAGCGCGTAGGGACGGGGGTGCTCAACCTTGGTCTGGGCGATAAGTTCGCGGTGCGTGGCGCGATCCAGATCAATAAGCGCGATGGCTATCTCACCGATCGAGCGTCGGGGCAGACATATGGCAATCGCGATAACCTGACCGGGCGCGTGAAGGCGAAATTCGAGCCAACCAACGGCATCAGCCTGGTCGTTTCGGGCGAATGGTTCCGGTTCGATCAGGATACCGCTCGTTTTATCACCTATGCCGCGCCCAGCGCGCAGGGGCGTTTCCCCGGACTGGCCAACGAGATCCAGGCCAATCTAACGAATGTGGATACGATGATCGTCTCGGCGGCGCCGTACCGCAGTGACCCTGTGCCGTATCAGTCGGTGCGCACATATACGTATAACGCGACATTGGCGGTCGATACGCCGTTCGGACAGGCAAAGCTTATCGGCGGTTATCGCCGCGTCAGAGGGATGAATGCGCTCGACCTCGACGGGTCAAGCGCCCCGATCGCGCTTACCACACTCGACCAGAATCTCCGGCAATGGTCGGTCGAAGGGCAGTTGACCGGCACGCTGTTCAACGACGCGCTCGATTTCGCCAGCGGAGTCACCTTCCTGCATGAGGATGGCTACGATCGTTCCTATTCGTACAGCGATACCCAGTCGATTCCGGCGCCGAGGATCGCGACCCGCTTTGTCGGGCTCGTCGATTCCGACGCGGTCGGTTTCTACACACAGGCGACCTGGCACGTTACCCCACGGCTCGGAATCACCGGCGGCATACGTTATTCCATCGACGACAAGCGTGTGGATACGCGCAGCGCGGCTGTACTGGTCGCCAATCTCGCGCCGATCGCGTGCATAACCGCGGGGACGACCCCCGCCATCGACTGCAACAAACATCGCGCCGACACTTTCAGCAACGTGTCATACACGGTCGGTGTGGACTACAAATTGACTGACGACGTGCTGCTTTATGCCAAGCAAAGCCGCGGCTTCCGAGCAGGCGGCGAGCAGCTTCGCGCGGCGGGCATCGTATCGCTTCCGTTCAAGCCAGAGATCGTCAACGAGCAGGAAATTGGCCTGAAGAGCGAGTTCTTCGATCGTCGCGTAAGGCTTAACCTCTCCGCTTATCATAACACGCTCAACAATGCGCAGCGTTCGGTGATCACCAGCATCGGTGGCGTCGTTCAGACGATCGTTGAGAACGCTAACGCCCGGAATTATGGCGGCGAAGCGGAGTTGAATGCGGAGATCGCCCGAGGATTGGTGTTGTCAGGAACCTATTCCTACAATGATCCGAAATATACGAAATATATCGGTGTCGCGGGCGCGACGACCGGGGTCGACAAGGCTGCATTGGGGGTTCGCTTCGACGGTCTCGCCAAGCAGCAGTTCACGCTCGGTGCGGATTATCACACCAAGCTGGCAGGCAATTCGCTTGGCCTGAACGTCAACTACAATTGGATCGGGGCTTATGCCACTGCGCCGGATTCGGTCGGTACGCTTGCCTATGCGGGATATACCCCTGCCGAAGCCGCGAAAGTCGTTGCGGCGACGACCAAGCCGGCGGCCGGCTTCCTCAACGCGCGCGCAACGATCGGATTTGCCGACGACCGGTTTGAACTGGCGGTGTGGGGGCGCAACATCTTCGACAAGCGCGTCATTACGCACGCCTTGTTTGTCCAGGAATATGTCTCGGCGCTTCGCAATGATCCGGCGACCTATGGCGTGACGGGCACCGTTCGCTTCTGATCCTCTGGGCGACGATTCCGGTGGGCCGTGAAAGACACGGCCACCGGAATCGTCGAGGGTCGGTTGGTGATTGTTGACGGGAGTGATAGTGCCTGAAGCTATCTTCGGCCACGGAATCGATCCATCAAGATGGGCAATAGCGACACCATTTCCTATTCCAACCGCATCCGCGTCCCCAAGACCTCCGAGCTCGTCGCTGATCAGATACGGGGGCAGATCGTGCGCGGCGAATTGCGGGAGGGCGATTATCTTCCCCCCGAAGGACAATTATTGACGACGCTCGGCATCTCGCGACCGACGTTGCGCGAAGCGTTTCGCATCCTGGAGGCCGAAGCACTGATCAGCGTCGTCCGCGGATCGCGCACCGGGGCGAAGGTTCATAAGCCATCGGTCGATCTGGTCTCGCGCTATGCGGGTTATGTCCTGCAATCGAAGGGGACCAGCATCGCCGATCTGTACGATGCCCGGCTGGCGATCGAGCCGCATGTCGTCCGCCGCCTCGCGCTGGCCCGCGATCCTGAGGCGATCGCCCGGCTGCGGGAGGAAGTGGCGCGGCTGGAGAAGATGCTGGGCGAGGAGAAGTTCGTCGACTTCATCGCCGGTGTTTCAGAGTTTCACCGTGTCCTGATCGAACTCAGCGGCAACAACACGATCATTTTCATCAATCAGCTTCTGCACCAGCTGATTGCCGCGCATCAGGCGGACTATATCCAGCGCCATCCACGCCCGGCTACCGAACATCGCAAGTCGATGACGATTGGTCCGCGCTCCTACATCAAGCTGATCGATCTCATCGAAGCGGGCGCGGTGGAAGAAGCGATCGACCATTGGCGCCTGCACCTGCGCAACGCAAACGCGACCTGGGCCGCGCGCGGAGAGGCTGAACGCGTCGTCGATTCTCTGAGAAGCTGATGACGCGCTGATCGCGGCGTTCGCTGCGATCCTCAAAATACTGCTTCACTAGTATAACTAGGTGATCTATCCTCGGTTCAACGAGAGGATGGACCATGGGAGGCGGTGTTAGCGGTATGATTCGTCACGATTTCAAGATCGACGTTACCGAGGTGGCGGCGCTCGGCGAACCGGCGCACATCGCGCTGACGGCCGTGCTGCCCGAGGCTCCGCCCGAGCGCCCGATCATCTGCTTCGCCAAGCCCGGCGGGGGCTATTCCCGTGGCTATTACACCTGTGATCTTCCTGGGCCGACGAGCGGCGCGCAGGCCGACTGGCACGCCGCGCGTGGCTGGATATTTGTCGCGATCGATCATTTGGGCGTCGGCGACAGCAGCCTGCATGCGCCGGAAAAATTGACCTTCACGGTTGTCGCTGCCGCGAATGCGGCGGCGGAAGCAATCGTGCGTGATCGTCTTGCCAAAGGAACGCTTGTCCCGGGCTATCCGCCGGTCGTCGATCCGGTCGTGATCGGCATCGGGCAGTCGATGGGCGGGTGCCTCACCATCGTCCAGCAGGGGCGGCATGGAAGCTATCACGGAATCGCCAGCCTCGGGTATAGCGCGATCCATACCCATCCGCCGGTTCGACCTGGCGAGCCGCCGATCATCGCGCCCTGGTTCGCGCGAGACACGTTGACAAACGCGCGGCCGCTCAATCTGGCGGCATTGGCACAAAATGTTTCGGGACGCGCTGCCGGCGATGCGATGGCGTGGGGATTTCACTATGACGATGTATCACCCGAAGTGATTGAGGGTGATCTCGCGCATTTCAACCGCAATATCCACGATCCCGTCACCCAGTCCGGGGTAGCGTGCAATCCCTGGAATTCGCTGACCACCCCCGGTGCGGTCGCTCAAACATGCCTTACGCCCGGCATCGTCGCGGTTGAGGCGGCCGTCGTCGGCGTGCCGGTGCTCGTGGCGATGGGAGAGCGGGATGTTTGCGCCGATCCGGCGGGCGAGCCACGTGCTTATCGCTCGGCCCCGTCGGTGGATCTCTTCGTTTGCCCGCATATGGGGCACATGCACAATTTCGCGGGCACGCGCGCATTGCTGTGGCAGCGTATCGCGCACTTTGGCGATTGGGTCGCGACCTGGAAGGATCATCATGCAGATGAAGAGTAACCGTGCGCGAATATGGCGCGGCTGAAAACTTGTCCCATCCCGTGCAGGTTTTAGCCGAGGCGGCGCCCAGGCGTCCGTCGGGCCCATCGCCCGAACGGCGGCCATCGTCGATCCGCCGCACCACAACGATCGACACCGTCTGGCCGGAAGGATTCGGCCAGCCGATGCGGATGGTGGCGCGGGGTCGCGATCTGGCGACGGGTGCCGCTCACGAAGCCCGCGTGCTCGATGCGGCGGAAATCGTGATCACCGCGAGCATCCGGCGTGAGATTCTCGCGATCACCAGTACGCCGGCGATCGCGGGACTCGATCAATTGCTCGGCGTGCGAGCGGGAGGCGCCAGCCGGACGACGCTCAACCAGGCGCTGGGCGAGCTGCGCGGTTCCATCGCCTTTCAGTTGCTCGACGACTTCGCCGGCGCAAGTCTCGTCGCCGGCTGGGTGTGGTCACGCTGGGTCACCGATTGGGGCGCCGAGCTTCAACGGAGTGGGGCGAAGGCCAATTCCGGGCGTGGCGGGCAGATGGTCGGTGTATGCACCGGCTTCGCACCGGGATCGAGCGCGCTTGGCGTGGACGGCGGTGCCAACCATGCGACGCAAAGCGCGTGCGAGGTCGGCGCGCTCGAAAACCCGGCTGACCCCAATGGCTGGCATTTGATGACGCTTCAGGGTGGTGCGCCCGGCATGCGCCGTGCCCGCCGGCTCGATCTATGGCGCGATGGAGAGACACTCCACGCCGATCTCGGCTTTCAGGACAGCGGCGCGGCGCCCGGCGGCGGCCGCGTCGCGGTTCACGAATATCGTGTGTGCGCGGTGATCGACGCGGCCGCGATGACGCTGGTGTCGATCGATGCCGATCCACGCATCCTGCCTTATCGCGAATGCCCTGGCGCGGTCGCCAATGTTGCGCGGATGATCGGGCATCATGTCGCGGACTTTCGTGCCGATGTGTTGTCCACGCTCGCCGGAACCCTTGGCTGCACACACCTGAACGATGTGCTTCGTTCGCTTGCCGACGTTCCGGCGCTCGCCCACCAACTGGAGTGACAAGATGGATGTGACCTTTGCCCGTCGGTGGGGAACGCTGGCGCTTGTTCTGGTTGTGGCGGCGCTCAGTTATGTCGACCGGCAAGTGTTCACCCTGTTCATGGATGCGATCAAGCGCGATCTGTCGCTGTCCGACCGGGCGCTGGGTCTGCTCACCGGCCTGACTTTCGCTTTATTCTACGCGCTCGCGGCATTTCCGATTGCGCGTTACGCCGATCATGGCGATCGCCCGCGCGTCATCGCGTTCTGCGTCGTCGTGTGGAGCCTCGCCACCGCCGCGTGCGGGCTTGCGACGAACTTCTGGCAGATGGCGCTCGCCCGGATCGGGCTGGCGGCGGGGGAGGCGGGAGCGGGCCCCGCCGGCCAGTCGCTCGTCACCGATGTTTTCCCGCCCGCGCGGCGCGTCATGGTGCTGTCGGCAATCCTTGCCGCAAGTTCGCTGGGGTTGTCGGGCGGCCTCATGCTCGGCGGCTGGTTGTCGACGATGTTTGGCTGGCGGGAGGTGTTTTTCATCGTCGGATTGCCGGGGATCGCAATCGGGGCCGCCGTCTGGCTTTTCGCGGCGGAGCCTAGGCGGGCCGGCGGCGGTGAGGGCGCTACGCCGCTCGGTTCGCTGGCCGTGTTCCGCGTGATGGCCGCGGCGCCATCGCTGCGCTGGATCGGCGTGAGTGTGGCGGCGGTGCCGATGACGGGAATGGGTTATCTGCTGTGGTCGCCGGCATTTTTTCAGCGCGTCCACGGGCTTTCGATCGCGGAGACGGGGTTCTGGCTTGGGGGCGTCACGCTTGTCGGACTGGTCAGCGGCAACCTCGTCGCCGGTTGGCTCGGCGATCGGTTCGGAAAGGACAATCCGCGCTTCAACGGCCGCCTTGCAGGCGCCAGCTTGTTGTTGTCGTTTCCGTTCGCGTTGCTCTTCGCGCTGGCGGATGATCGTTACGTTGCGCTGGCGAGCTTCCTGGTCATGAAGTTCCTGATGACACTCTATCTCGGCCCGACGATCGCACTCGCCTTCGCGCAGATGCCGACGTCGATGCGCGCGATGACGGCGGCCACGATCAATATGTTCATTGGCATCGCCGGCACCGGGTTAGGTGGCTTTCTGGTCGGGGCGCTCAGTGATCTGTTCGCGGGCTATGGCGCGGCGTCGCTGCGTTATTCGCTGGCGGTGATTTCCGTCGGCTTGCTGGTTGGCGGATTGGCCGGTTGGCGGGCGGGCGCAACGGCCCGCCCATTGGCCGCTCAGGCAGCGTCGGCCGGCTGACGCGCCCATACCGGATCGGTTTGAACCTTGGGCTCAATGCCAAACAGTCGGGCGGCATTGAGGCCGAGAATATTCTCCTGTTGCTCGCGCGAGACATCCAGTCCGTCGAACAATTCGATGGTGATCGGGCGGCTGATCGGGAACGTGCCCTCGTTGTGGGGGTAATCCGATCCCCACATCACGTTCTTGCCGCCTTTGAGCGTTGAGGTGAGGATGCAGCCGCGATCGTGCTGGAAGCTGGCCCAGACCTGATCGTCGATGATCTCGCTCGGCAGGCGCGAGAGTTTCGGGAAGACGAAATTGGCATGCGCCTCGCGTACTTCGTCGAGCCGTTCGGCAAGGGCGATGAGCCAGCTTGCACCGGATTCGATGAAGGCGACGCGGGCGGCCGGATTGCGATCGAGCACGCCGCCGGCGACCAGATACATCGCTGATTCGATCGCATCGTTCATCTGGAGCGTGTAGTTGACGATCGCCGCGCCGGGGCCGCGTTCCTGCACCACCGTTTCCAGGCCGGTGCCGGTGTGCATCACGAATACGATGCCAAGCTCGCCCGCCAGCTTGAACACCGGATCCCATGCTTCGTCATTATACTTGGGTAATCCCGGCTGCATCGCCGCCGGCAGCATCGCGGCGCTGACGCCGAGCGAGTGGAGATATTTCAACTCCGCGAGCGTGTTCGAAAGGTCGCGTACCGGGAGCATGCCGCAACGGACGAAACGGTCTTTGTGACCGCCCAGAAAGCCGTTGTTCCAGTCGTTATAGATGCGCGCCGATGCCGCTTCGGCTTCCGGATCGTCCAGGCAATAGAGCCACAAGCCGAGGCTCGGGAACATGATCTCGGCATCGATGCCCTCGATCTCCATATCCTCGAACCGGCCCGGCAGTTCGCGGGCGCCCTTGCGCTCGGCGTCGCCCAGTTCCTTCTCGCGATGTTTGCCGACGCGGAGGCGATAGATCACCTTTTCCTCGGTGCCGGTGAGCAGGAACTCACCCTCGCGGCGCGAATGGATCGCATGCTTCTTCAAACTCGCGGGGAGACCATCGAGGAAGATGGTCGGCGGCTCCATGATGTGGCTGTCGGCACTGAAGATGTAAGGCTTCATCAACATCGCGATTCTCCTCTACCTGGTTAAACAGGTATCTGATTTAGGGGGTTTGTGCAAGATGGGGCGCCGATATCCTTGACAATTTCGCTAAATAGGTATCGTTTCGTGGCATGACGCTCGTAACGGATACCGCCAACGCGCTTGCTGAACTGAGCTTGGGATCGGCGCCGGGGGAACATCTCGGCGCGGAAGACGAATTGATCGAACGGCTCGGCGTCAGCCGGCCTACGCTGCGGCAGGCGGCCAAGATCGTCGAGTCCGATCGGCTGTTGCAAATTCGGCGCGGGATACGCGGCGGCTTCTACGCTGCTCGCCCGGACGCGACCGATGTGATCCGCGCGCCTGCGCGCTATCTCCGTCTCAACGGTGCGACGATCGCCGATGTCCACGCGGTCACGCGGTTGATCGCCGAAGAGGTCGCGGTGCTGGCGGCGCGTTCGACCGATCCCGTGCCCCGTGACGAGTTGGCTGCTTTCCGTGATCGGATAGACGCCGCCGATACGGTGGCGGCGATGATCCGTTCCGAAACCGATCTCGCGCGGCTGCTTGCGCGGATGAGCGGCAATCCTGCCGCGGAGCTGTTCATCGAAATCGGTTACACCTTCGGGCGCGAAGAACATCACCTCCGCTTTTATCAGGGCGCGGAGGATCGCGCCCGCGCGCGCGGGTTGCAGCGCGATTTGGTCGACGCGGTGCTCTCGGGAGACGCCGAGATTGCACGGTTGATGATCCGCCGTCGCGCTGATTTGATCACGGGCTGGCTGGCGCGAGAGGGAGCGCGTTGACGACGCGCGCATTCATCGGTTTCGGCGGCCTCCGGCTGGTCGCGGACACGCAGGGCGATCCCGATGCGCCCGCCGTGCTGCTGGTGCACGGCGCTGGCCAGACGCGTGCGGTTTGGCGTGACGTCGCGACCGCGCTGGTCGCAGCGGGGCGGCGGGTCATTAACCTAGATTTGCGCGGACACGGCGATAGCGCGCGGCCAGCCGACCAGCGCTATGATCTGGAAGCCTATGTCGCGGACCTGCGAGCCGTGCTGGCGCAGCTTGAGTCGCGCCCGGTGGTAGTCGCCGCGTCGCTCGGCGGCTGGGTGGCGATGGTTGCGCTGGCGGGTGATGCTGCGACACTGGCGTCGGGCCTCGTACTCGCCGACCTGCCGCCGGACATCGACCCAGCGGCATCGCGTGCCGTGGCCGAGCGGTTGCGTGGGGTGGCGGGCGATTGGGATCCGTGTGCGCTGGAACAGATCGACGCAGGCGCCATGCCAGCTCTTCTCGCTGATGCCGCCGACGCGATCCGCGTGCCGGTGCTGTTCGTGCGTGGTGCTTCGAGTGATCTCGACACCCCGACGCAGGCCAGCGCCTTTGCGGCCCGGATCGCGGATTGCGAATATGCCGAAGTCGATGCGGCAAGGTTGCTCGTCACGGCAGATCGCACGGATCAGTTCAACGCGCTGCTGCTCGACTTTCTCGAGCGCCGCCTGCCACGCGCCGCGCCCGAGTTTCGGCAGGGATCGGACGCACGAACCTTGCGCGATGCACTCGGGTGTTTCGCGACCGGAGTGACGGTGGTCACCGCGATCGCGCCGGATGGCACGCCGATCGGGCTGACCGCAAACAGCTTTACCTCGGTTAGTCTTGATCCGCCGTTGCTGCTCGTCTGCATCGCCAACGGCGCGGGCAGCGCGCCGGCACTGCGTGTTGCGGATCGGTTCTGCGTAAACGTATTGCAGATCGGCCAGCAACCCGCGTCGAACCGCTTCGCGGGCAAGGGCGAGGATCGTTTCGCCGCGACCGACTGGACAGGCGGAGAGAATGGCGCGCCGGTTCTCGCAGGATCGCTCTCGGCGTTCGAATGTACCCGCCATGCAGTGCACGAGGGCGGCGACCATTTCATCCTCGTCGGTCACGTCACACGCGCAACATTCGAGCCGCGCCGCGACCCATTACTTTATTTCCGCGGCAAATATCGCCGGCTGCATTTCGCTTGAGGCTGGACAAGCGCCGCCGAGCACAATAACTAACCTAGTTATATACGTAGAATCGGATAGGAGAGGTCGCCTTGGTCTGGGTAAATCAGGACAAGTGTGCGATCGTGGGGGTCGGGGCGACGGACTATTATGTTCGTGGCAAGAGCTGGCCGCGCACGATCAATGACATGGCCGGGGAGGCGATCCTCAAGGCATGCGCCGACGCCGGCATCAGTGTGCGTCAGATCGACGGCATCGCTTATTATTCCGGCGCGGGCGCGGGGTATCTCGACAAATTCGATACGGCTTCGCTCATGGAGACGCTGGGGATTCCGCATGTGGGATTCTCTGCCTCGCTGACGAGCGGGGGAGGGGGGTGTCCTGGCGCGATCGGGCTCGCCACCGCCGGGCTGATGAACGAGGATTGCACCTACACGGTCACGCTGATGGCGTTGCAGCAATTGCCGCAGCATCGCTTGGGCGTCGTGTTCGGGGCGAGCGCGCCCAATCCCGAGAATAGCTTCCTCCAGCCGTCGGGGCTGGTCGGTCCCGGTCATCTGATGAGCGTGCTCGCGCGGCGCCATATGCATCTTTACGGCACCACGCAGGATGCGTTCGGTGAGATCGTCATGGCGACGCGCGCCAACACCGCGAACCGTCCCAAGGCGGTGCGCAAGGCGCCGTTGACGAAAGAGGATTATGAGGCATCGCCGATGCTGGCCGATCCCCTGCGACGGCTGGATTTTTGTCTCGAAACCGACGGCGCGGTAGCAGTGATCACAACGACGGCCGAACGCGCGCGCGATTGTCGCCATCCGCCCGCGCTGGTTCACGGTTGCGCGCACGGGGGGACGCGGCGTTGGGGGCGGGCCTTCGCCTGGATGGGGATGCCCGATCCGGAATTCGCCTCGTCCGGCCACAAGTGGGTTGGTGACCGGCTGTGGGAGCAGACCGGGCTCAGCGCCGCGGACATGGATGTCGCGCTTCTCTACGATCATTTCTCGCCGATGGTCCTCATGCAGCTTGAGGATTATGGCTTCTGCGCCAAGGGTGAGGGCAACGACTACGTCCTCGCCGGCAAGGTGCGCTATGATGGCGGGCGCGGGGTCAACGGCGGCGTGCCGGTCAACACCCACGGCGGCAATCTCAACGAAGCTTATATCATTGGCATGACCCACATCGTGGAAGGGGTCGAGCAGGTGCGCGGCACCGCGATCAATCAAGTCGATGACGCCGAATTCGCGCTGGTTAGCGGTGGACCGGCGTCTCTGCCGGTCAGCGGCATGGTTCTCAGGAGGGCATGATGACTTACGGCCCCGCACGCCTGTTACCGGGCGACGATATCCGCATTACCACCAACCCCGATACCGAGCCGTTCTGGGAGTCGGCGAAGGAGCGTCGGTTAACTGCGTGCCAGTGCGGCGCATGCGGTGCGTTTCGTATGCCACCGTCGCCTTACTGCCCGGAATGCCAGTCAACTGAAAAGAAGTGGCCGACGCTTAGCGGAACGGCCACCGTCTTCAGCTTCGCGATCTGCAACAAGAATCCGAAGACCGGCGAGGATTATGTCTATGTCCCCGTGGTCGTCGATCTCGATGGGGCGCCGGGCGCGCGCCTCAATGCCAACGTAACCGGCTGCGATGCGGAAGACGTTTCGATCGGCATGAAGGTGGCGGTCGAATGGACGCCGATCGCCGACGGTTGGGTATTGCCAAACTTCCGGAAGGTGCCGGCATGACATATCCTGAAGTACTCGAACCGATCGAGCAGGCGACCCGCGCGGAGCTCGATGCGCATCAGGAGGCGGCGCTGGCGGCGATCACGCGGCATGCTTTCGAGAATGCGCCGCTGATCCGCCAGCAATGGGACGCGGCCGGTGTCACGCCCTCGGCGATCAAGTCGATGGCGGACTTTGTGGCGAAGGTACCGTTGATCGACAAGGACGATGTGCGGCGCTTTCGCGACGCGCACAACGATCCCTCCGGCGGGATGGGCAAGCTGCTGCCCGGCGAAACCATGTCGATCGGCACGACCAGCGGTACGACCGGCGATCCGACGCCTGTGCCAAACTGGATCGTCGCGCCGAGCGAGGTGGGCTATTCGCGCGATATTTGGCACATCGGCGCGCGGCCGGGTGATTTCCTTACCCACATGTTGTTTACCTTTCGGGGAGGGCATCGCCGGCGCGGGAACGCGCAGCTCGGCATTGCCGAAATCTGTTACTCGATCGCGCCGGAGGAAGTCGCGCGTGCGGTTGATGGCTCGCTGCGTTTCCGCCCTACGGTCTGGTCGATGTGTTCTACCCCGGTGCTGCTGATGCTCGAGGGGTATTTCGAGAAGACCGGGGTCGATCCCCGTGACGTGTTCTCGAGCTACAAGGGCGCGATCTTCGGCGGTGAGCCGCTTTCCGGCAGGCTGAAAGCGCTGACCGAGAGTTGGGGTTTCGAGATGTTCGAAACGACCAGTCTCGGCGATGTCGCGGGCGCGACCGAGTGTCGGATGCACGATGGCTTCCACGCCTATGAGGATATCGCCTTCATCGAGGCGATCGACCCGGTTACGCGTGAACCGGTGCCGGACGGGCAGATCGGCGAGCTGGTTGTCACGACGCTGATCGATCGGATGACCCCACTGATCCGCTACGCGACTGGTGATCTGGCGATTATTGACCGTCGCCCTTGCGGCTGCGGTCGTAATCATGCGCGGTTCAAGGTTCTTGGCCGCGCGAGCGACCAGATTCTTGTCGAGGGCCGCTCGATCCTGCCGCGCGAGATCATGGGATTGGTCGAAATCCATAGCGAGACACGGGGCGCGCTGTTCCAGATCGTCCGTACAGACCGCGAGATGGATACGCTGCGCCTGCGCGTCGGCTACGACACCGCGCGGCTGGGCTGTACCGAGAATGCATTGCGCCTGCGCCTTCACGATCAGATTGCAACTGCGCTCGGCGTTCCGCTCGCGATCGAACTGATCGATGAGCAGGAGCTTCTCAAGCTCGGCCCCCCTCACAAAATTCCCCGGGTGACGAAGGCATAACCATGACTCAGCAACGTCCAGATGTCGTCGGCTGCTATTATGTTGACGACAAACCAGAATTCTTTCCCGCGCGGTTCGACGAACTGGAACGGCAGGCGGTCGGGATGGCGCGGTTGATCCAGTCGTTCTTCTTCGCGCCAGGCAGTGTGATCCTCACGGTTTCGTCGGTCGGCGAGGTGGTGCAATTCGCTGCGTTCGAAAAGGCGATCCAGATTACCGGCCATTACGGCACCAATGCGGAGGCGAGCATGTTCGACGCGGGGCGCGTCGAAGCAATTTGCCGTCAGTTCGAGCCGGTCGGTATATTTGGCGTAGGCCAGGCGACGCTCGAAGGCCTCAAGATGTTCGGGCACGATCCCGCGAAGGTATTTGCCGGGCGCGTCGTCTGGGCGCGGCCTGACGCGGTCGAAAGCCTGTCACGTATCGATGGCATCGATCTGCGGCGGATTGTCATACTGGGGCCAACGATCGCGTTCGAGTGTGCCAATGGAGGGCTTCATTATCCCTCACGCGACTGGACGCTCGAGGGTGACCCGACATTGACGATTTCGTCGCGAATGCCGCGCATCACGCCACTCGATCGAGTGGATACCGGCGTTGCCGGCAAGGTGTCGTCGATGCCATGCGCCTGTGGCGCACGCGACCTGACTATTGTGCTGGATGGCGCAGCATGACGCAGCACGCCGCGCTCGCGCCCTATGCGTCGGTCCATCCTTACGGCCTGGGCGATCTGCTCCACGAACAAGCGCGCAGCCGCCCGACGATGCCGGCGGTTATCGATGGCGATCACCGCTTCACCTATGCCGAATTCCACGAGCGGGTGAACCGCCTCGCAGGCGTTCTTCGCGCCAAAGGGGTGGTGAAGGGCGACCGGATTTTGTGGCTCGGGCAGAATAGCTTCCGGGTGCTGGAAGCGTTGCTGGCATCGGCGCGTGTCGGCGCGATCTTCTGCCCGGCGAACTGGCGCTGGTCGGTCGAGGAAATCGCCTTCGCACTCGACGATTTCGATCCCAAGGTCGTCTTCTGGCAAGAGGCGGAGGTTGGCACCAACATGCGCGCCGCGCGCGCCGGCTGGACCAGCCCGAACGGCAATTGGATTTGCCACGATGGTTGCCCGGGCGAGGACGAATATGAGGCGCTGATGGCAGCCGCCGATGTCGCCGCCGATTTCGACCCGGTTGAAACATCGACACCGCTGCTGGCCGTTTACACCGCCGGCTTTTCCGGGCGACCCGGTGCGGCGCTGCTGAGCCATGAATCGCTGATCATCATGTCGTGGCAGGGCATGATGGGGCAGGCTATCAATGAGGATAGCGCTTATCTCGTTTCGGGGCCGATGTTCCATGTCGGCGTGATGATGGGGACGCTGGGGACGTTTCTCGCGGGCGGCCGGAATGTGTTCGTCGCGCGCGTCGATCCGGCTGAACTGCTCGAGAGCATCGCCGCGAACCGTGTCACTCATGCCTTCATCGCACCCCCGACGATCGCGCAGATGCGCGCGGCCAATGCCGATGGACGCTATGATGTCTCCTCGTTGTTCGCCGATCCGCAGATGAGCGATTATCGGATCCCGCTGGTGATGCCCGCCCATGCGCCGTCGATGAAGAAGATGGGTGGGTATGGGCAGACCGAAATCGGTGGCTTGTCGTCGGTCCTGTGGATGGGGGGAACCGGTGCGGGGCGCGCAGTGCCTTTCGTCCAGTTCATGATCGCCGATGATGACGGGGAGGAAGTCCCGCACGGAGAAGCCGGCGAGATTTGTGCACGCGGCCCGCTGGTGATGTGCGGCTATTGGAATCGACCGGAGGAGAACGCTCGCCGGGTGGTAAACGGCTGGCATCGTACCAACGATCTCGGTCGGCGCGCGCCCGATGGTAGTCTGATCTTCGTCGGGCCGAAGACGGCGATGATCAAGACCGGCATCGAGAACGTCTATCCTGCGGAGGTCGAAAATTGCCTGCGTGGTCACGAAGGCGTCGCGGACGTGTGCGTGATCGGCGTGCCCGATCCGACCTGGGATCAGAACATCAAGGCTATCATCGTGCGCAAGCCCGATACCGCGCACGATGCGGAATCGTTCATCGCGCATTGCCGCGAGCGGATGGCGAGCTACAAGAAACCGAAAATCGTCGAATTCGCCGATAGCCTGCCGCGCACGGCAGCCGGGTTTGTAGACCGCGCAGCTGTCGATACGGCTTATGGCGGGGGCGGCTACCCCAAGGTCGGTTGATACGGGGGGCGGTTGAATCGCTTCACCGCCCCCCTGTACCTCGCTCAGGCCGGGATGGCGTTGAACGGCACCGCCTTGTCCGGCCGATGATCCTGCGGCAGGCCAAGGATCTTCTCTGCGATCGTGTTGAGCAGCATCTCGTCCGCACCGCCCGCGATCCGGCCGGTCGGCGCGTTCATCCAGCTCGCCGCCCAGTCTTCTTTCACCAGCGCGTGTTCGTCGTAGGACAATGCTGCCGGCCCCTGAAGGTCGATCGCCAGTTCGGAAAGGCGCTGGCGCGAACGAACCGAGACGAGCTTGTTGAGCGATCCTTCCGGGCCCGGCTCCATCCCCGCCTGCATCATCAGCATCGCGCGTGCGGTGATTGCGTCGAGCGCTGTGCGCATCGCGTAATTGCGCGCAATCGCCGAACGGATACGCCCATCCTCGATCGCAGGTTTGCCGTTGATCTCGACCGATTTCGCGAGGTCGATGAACAGATCGAGATGCGGGCCGAACCCGGCGCTGTCGGTGGCGACGTAGCGCTCGATCATCAGGGTCGCCATCGCTACCGCGAAGCCACCACCGACCGGGCTCATGCGATGGCCGTCATCGAGGCGCACATCGTCGAAGAACACCTCGTTGACGTGGCTATCGCCGCCGGCGAGCTTGATCGGCCGGACGGAGACGCCAGGCGCCTTCATGTCGACCCAGAAATAGGTGAGGCCCTTGTGCTTGGGCACGGTGGGATCGGTGCGGGCAACGATCACGCCATAATCGCTATATTGCGCCCAGCTTGTCCAAAGCTTCTGACCGTTGAGTTTCCAGCCGTTGCCATCCTGCTCGGCGCGCAGCCGGAGGCCGGCGAGGTCTGATCCGCCCGCCGGTTCGGAGAAGAGCTGACACCAGATTTCCTCGCCCCTCAGTGCGGCGATCGTGCGCTCACGGGCGAAATCCTTGTCGCCGCCGAAGCGTTGCAGGATCGGGACCGGCATGCCCAGCGAAATGCCAAAATAGGCCGTCGGCATGCCGAACGGCATTTCCTCGGTGTCGAAGGCGACCTTTTCGATATGCGAGAGGCCTTGCCCACCCATTTCGACCGGCCAGTTGATCCCGGCATAGCCCGCCTCGTATTTCGCGCGCTGATAACGGCGGCCGAGTGCGAGATCATCCTCCACCGAAAGGCCGCGGCGCGCATCCTTGCCGAACTCCCCGGCGATCGAGGTGAGCCATTCGCGCGCCTGTGTGCGATAAGTATCGATATCGGTCACGCCGCCTGCCTTTCGAGTTGGCTCACGAGCACGTCCTCCCAGAAGATCATATTGCCTTGTTCATTCGCCAGGCTTCGCGCCCGGCGCATGTGAAGATGCAGCCCGGCCTCCCAGGTTACGCCGATCCCACCATGCACCTGGATACAGTCGCGCGCGGCGGTGTCGTAAGCTTCGGTTGCGGAAAGGCGCGCAGCGGCGGCTGCGGCGATGAAATCGGGCTGGCCGACGCGGGTCGCGGCATGGAGGGCACTGGCGCGCGCGAGCTCGACCAGCGTGTAGAGTTCGGCGATGCGGTGTTTCACGGACTGGAAAGCACCGATCGGTTGGCCGAACGCGCGCCGGGTGTTGGCATAATCGCGCGCGATCTCCATCAGTACTTCGGCCCCGCCCGTCTGCTCGTGCGCGACCACAACCGCCTGCTCGGCAAGCAGCCGAAGCGCTGCGTCGACCGCTTGTGGGCCTGCGACGAGCACCTCAGCCGGAGTGTCGGAGAAGATCAGGTCTGCCGTGCAGCGGCTGTTGTCGAACGTCTGGAGCGCTTCCCGTCGGACGCCGTCGAGTGCTGCCGCGGCGAGCACGGGTTGCCCATCCTGCACCGCGAGAACGATGGCCAGATCCGCTTGCAATCCTGCCGTCACGCCCGGCTTCCGCCCGGTCAGCCGCCCATTCGATAGCGCGGTCTCCGGCCGCGACGGCAACGGCGACTGGCCTTCCGCGAAGGCGATCGCACCGATCGCGTCACCGCTCGCAAGGGGGCCGAGCCATGTCTGCTTGAGGCGATCGCCGCCATAGGCCGCGAGCGCCGACACGGCGCCCAGAGAGGTGGTGACGAACGGCGCGCCGCTCAGCGAACGCCCAGCCTGAAGCGCGACAAGCCCCAATTCGATCAGGCCGAGGCCGATCCCGCCATATTCCTCTGCAAGCGTCAGCGCGGTCCAGCCCTGCTCACGGGCGAGGGTCCAGAAACCTTCATCATAGGCGCCCCGCGCGTCGAGTAACGGCATTTGCGCCTCAAGCGACATCCTTGCTTCGAGCGCACGACGCGATTCGGTCGCGATTGCCTGCTGGCCGTCGTCGTAAAGTAACGACATCCCCACCTCCGTTTTTCGTTAAGTGTTTAACTGGATTATATAAAACAGGGCGCTCATCGAACGGTGAAGTGCTTGGCCTTGTCTGCCATCAGTGCGGCGCGATCGACTTGCGGCACCCCCACCGGATTGCCGACCTGACAATATTTCAGGCCCTGCGCCAATGCGGCGGAGCGCGGCAGATCGAGCGATTCCCAGATCGCGCGCACCGTACCTTGCGTCGCGGCGGGCGGCTTGGCGGCGATGATGCGGGCCAGTTCGTCCGCGCGCGCCCACAATCTGTCGATTGGCACGATTTCGGAGACCAGGCCGATGCGTTTGGCGGTTTCCGCGCTGATCCGTTCGTCATTGCCGAGGAGTGCCATGCGCAGCACATCGCCCAGCGGCATGCGATAGGTTGCGCCGATCGGTTCCAACGCGGCCGTCATCCCGTAAGTAACATGAGGATCGAAGAAGGTCGCTTCTTCCGAACAGATGATGATGTCGCTCTCGTTGATCCAGTAGAAGGCACCCCCGGCGGCCATGCCATGCACGGCGGTCACCACAGGCTTCCAGCAGCGACTGGCCTTGGGGCCGAGAAAATCGCCAGGATCTCGCGCGGTCCAGATATTTTCATGCATGATCGCCTGATCCGGCTCACGTGCAAGCTTGACATCGACCCCGGTGGAAAATGCACGGCCGGGTGCCGCGCGCAGCACGACGGCGTGGATCGAATCGTCTTCGCTGAGGTCTTTCCAGAGGAAATCGAATTCCTCCAGCATTCGCTTGGTGAAGGAGTTCAGGGCCTCGGGGCGATTGATCGTGACGGTCGCGACGTGATCGGCCTTATCGACAAGGATCGTTTCGAATTGCACTGTCGTCGGTCCTCTAACTAGGTTAGATAGCTATATGCGGTGGATCGGGTCGGCGCAACCATGCGTCGCCAGCAGTCCGTGGGTAGCATTTCGATTCACCGTCGGGGAGGCGATGTGGACGAAGAAACCAGCGCGAACATACCGGCCGAACAGTCGGCTGACTTTCAAGACGGATATCCGGTGCGGCAGGCGATCCGCGTACCCAAAACTGCCGAGGTCGTGGCTGATCACATCCGCCGACGCATTATTCGTGGCGAATTGAAAGAGGGCGACTATCTGCCGCCCGAAGGGAAGCTCTTGGCGACGTTGGGGATTTCCCGGCCGACCCTGCGCGAGGCGTTTCGTATTCTTGAAGCGGAACTGCTCATCAGCGTGGTGCGTGGCTCGCGCACTGGCGCCCGTGTCCATCAGCCACGCGTTCAGAGCGTCGCGCGTTATGCCGGGTTCGTTCTCGCCGCGCAGGGCACCACGATCGCCGACATCTACGAGGCTCGGCTGGCGATCGAGCCTTTCATCGCGCGCCGGCTGGCCGAGGCGCCGGTACCGGGCGCCACCGATCGGCTGCGCGCCGAAGCGATGCGCCTCACAGCCTTTGTCGAGGCCGGGCAATATGTCGACTTCATGATCGGGCTCGCCAAGTTTCACCGGTTGCTGGTGGAACTCGGCGGCAATCAGACGTTGCTGTTTCTGATCTCGGTTTTGCAGAACGTGGTCGAGCATTATCAGGTCGCGTCCCTGTCGCGCCGCAATATGCCCGAGGATTTACAGCGCCGGAGATCGCTGTGGGGAATCCGCTCGTTTCATAAGCTGATCGAATTGATCGAAGCGGGCCGGGGCGATGACGCGGCGGCGCATTGGCGGCTGCATGTGATGAACGCGAACCAGTCCTGGCTCGATACCGGCGATGGCGAACGGCTGGTCGATCTTCTGGAGTAAGGCGGCGAGACGTCGCGAGCGGGGCAGATCATCGGCACAAGGCGTTGAAACGGGGCGCGGACGCGTTGCATCCCGCGCAACTTCGCAGTCCGCTCCATCCACGGGCGCCGCGCCCGGTGCTTCGCGAAAGGTGCGATAACATATTTGACTAGGTTGCCTATCATGGGCATGGAATGGCGACGACGGGCGCAACATGCGCGAGGAGGACGAGATGGACCTTAGCTACGGCGCGGACGCCGAGGCGTTTCGCACGGAGGTACGCGATTTCCTGCGCGCCAAGTGGCAACCGGGCGCGCTGCGTGGCGCTGAGCTTAAGGCGTACGTTCGTGCTTTTCGCGACGACGCGACTGGTGCGGGTTACTTGTACCGATCCATCCCGAAGGAGTTCGGGGGGGCGGAGCAACCCGCCGACGTGGTACGTGCGCAGGTTATCCGGGAGGAGTTCGGCCACGCCCGCGCGCCGATGGAAATAACGGGCAACGGCATGAACATGCTGGTTCCCACCTTGCTCGAACGAGGCACCGCCGAGCAGAAGGAACTGTTCGTCCGCAAGACCATGTCGGGCGATTATCAATGGGGGCAGGGCTATTCGGAACCCGGCACCGGCTCCGATCTTGCCTCCGTGCGCACCAAGGGCGAGCTGGTCGGCGACCAGTGGGTGATCAATGGCCAGAAGATCTGGACGAGTCAGGGGGACCGCGCGACGCACATGTTCGCGTTGGTGCGGACCGAGCCGGAGGCAAGCAAGCACGCCGGTATTTCCTATTTGCTGATCGATCTGAATCAGCCGGGCATCACGCGTCGCCCGATCCGGCAGATGACCGGGGAATCGGGTTTTTACGAATTCTTTTTCGACAATGCGACGACGCCCGCCTCATGGCTGGTCGGCGAGCGTGGCGATGGTTGGAATGTCTCGCGCACCACGCTGAAGCACGAGCGTGCCTCGATCGGATCGGCGACAGGGCTTGGCTCGCAGTTCGACAAACTGGTCGAACTGGCGCGGGAAGTAACGCGCAACGGCAAGCCGGCGATTGAAGATCCCGAAATCCGCCAACTGCTCAGTCGCATCGAAGGCTATGTGATGGCGCATCGTTATACGAGCTATCGACTGTTCAGTCTGGCGGCGTCGGGGGAAGAGCCCGGAATCGTACAGTTGATGATGAAGCTGTTGCTGACGGAAACGGGCCACGAAATGGCGCTCGCCGCACAGGAATTGATCGGCGATGAAGGACTGATCGAGCCGGCTGCGGCGGGCACGCGCGGCCGCGGGCCCGAAAAGTGGCTCGATCAGATCATGGGGTCGCTCGGCAATTCGATCGCGGGCGGTACCACCAACATTCAACGCAACATTATCAGCGAGCGAGGCCTGGGCCTGCCGCGCGATCTGGCGATGGAGACCGGCAAGTGAGGTTTCACCCGAGCGAGGAACAGCTCGCAATTCAGGATGCGGTACGCGGAACGCTGGCGGATGTGTGGCCGACGGAACGGCTCCATGCCTTCGTCGACGGCGAAGCCGACTTCGATCCGGATAGTTGGCGTTCGCTGATGGCGCTGGGGCTTGGCGGCCTGCTGTTGCCGGAGGATCAGGGCGGCGCTGGATTGGGCCTGCTCGATGCCGCGATGGTCGCCGAGGTTGCCGGGCAGGCTGCCGCGACGGGGCCGATCGGCGCGCAGATGCTGACCGCGATGATCGTCGCCAAATCCGGCAATGAGAGCAGCAAGGCGCATCTCGCAGGATTGGCGAGCGGCGACACCGTGGCGACTTTTGCGTTCGGTGGCGGCTGGCTTCCCGAAAACTGGGATGCGACGCCGGAGGGGGGTAAGGTGCGCTTTGTCCAGTCGGCCAGCGCAGCGGACGTGTTTTTGCTCGGAACGAAGGGCGGCGGCATCGCGCTGGTCGAAGCAGGCGAGGGGGTTACGGTCGAGCCGGTCAGGTCGAGCGATCGCAGCCGCCGGCTCTCGACCGTTAGTTTCGCTAACCCCAAGGCGCATATGCTGTTCGAGCCGGGTGATCCCTTCGTTGCCCGCATCTTCGACGCGGCACTGGTGCTGATCGCCGCCGATGCGCTTGGCGGGGCGCAATATTGCGTCGATCTGTCGGTAAATTACGCCAGGGAGCGTGAGCAGTTCGGCCAGCCGATCGGCCGCTTTCAGGCGCTCAAGCATCAGCTTGCGCAGATGGCGCTTGAAGTAGAGCCGGCACGCGCACTTGTCTGGTATGCGGGCTATGCGCATGACGCCGATCTGCCTGATGCGTCGCGCGCGGCCGCGATCGCCAAAGCCCATCTCGCGGATCGCTTTGTTTCGGTCGCACGCGCCGCGATCGCCGCGCACGGTGGAATTGGCTACACTTGGGAGTACGGCCTGAACAACTGGTTCCGCCGCTCTTTGTTTGATCGCGCTTATCTCGGCAGCCCTGCCGTCCACCGCGCACACGCCGCCGATCTGGCGGGCTGGTAGGGCGTGATCGGCTGCAGGCCGGTGCGATGGCGTCGCCAGCTAGCGCATCGTGAGCACGATCCGTCCCGCTGTCTCACCGGTGCTCGCATCGACCATCGCCGCGGCGAAATCGTCGAGGGCGTAAGTCTTGGCAATTGGCGGGTGCAGGCGGCCGGCTTCATATAGCTCGAACAAGACGGCTACATTTGCCGCCGCCGCCTCGGGTTCATTGTCGCCAAACTGGCGAAGATCGACGCCGACAAGCGCGGCGCCTTTTAGCAGGGCAAGATTGACCGGTAGCCTGGCGATCGATCCACCGGCAAACCCGATCACCAGCAGCCGCCCATTCCACGCGAGCGAACGGAAAGCGCGTTCGGTCGCCTCGCCGCCGATGGGGTCGATGACAACATCGATCGCGCGGCCACCATTCGCCGCTTTCACGTCGTCACGCCATGTATTGGAACGTGAATCCACGATCGCGTCGGCCCCCGCGGCAATCGCCAGCGCACGCTTGGCATTTGAGGAGGCCGATCCGATCACGGTCGCCCCAAGTGCTTTGGCAACCTCGATCGCCGCATAACCAACCGCGCCTCCAGCGCCGAGCACCAGCACTGTCTCGCCCGCCTTTAACCTGCCGCGCTGTATGAGCGCATAATAAGCAGTGGCGAAGCTCACCCGAAACACCGACGCTTCGGCGAAGCTCATGTCCGCGGGGATCGGCAGCGCGAGCTTGGCCGGCACGATCGATTCTTCGGCGAAGGCGCCCCCGAACGCGCTTGCCAGCACGCGCTGGCCGATGCGTGCGGGATCAACTCCGTCGCCGACGGCGGTGACGATACCGGCGAACTCGCTGCCGGGAATGAAGGGGAGCGGTGGCTTCAACTGATATTCGCCCGCCGAGACCAACACATCGACGAAGCTGACGCCGGCCGCGTGAGTCTTGATGGTCAGCTTACCAGGGCCGGGCGAGGGGACCTCACGTTCTTCCAATCGGAACGTCGATGGCGCGCCGAACGCGTGGATGACGACGGCGCGGCTCATTTACCGGTCCAGTTTGGTGGGCGTTTTTCGGCGAAGGCGAGGGCTCCTTCGGCAAGATCCGCGCTGGATCTCCATGCCATGTACGCCGGATAGGAGGATTGGTGCGCCAGGGCCGCTGCGAGGCTCGGCTCGTCGAGACCGCGATAGACCGTTTCCTTCGATGCCCGTAGAGCTAGTGGTGCCCCCCGTAATATCTCGGTTACCCAGCGCACGACAGCGGCATCGAGACCGTCGGGCGCGACAACCTCGTTGACGAAGCCGAGGCGATATCCCTCGCTCGCAGTTACGCGTCGTCCGGTGAGGATCATGCCCATGGCTCGTTTCGGCCCGATCTCCCGCGCGAGCCGGTGGAGCCCGCCCCCCAGTGCAATTGCTCCCACAAGCGGCTCGGGAAGGCCGAAGCTCGCCGTCTCCACGGCGATGACAACGTCGCAGGCCAGCGCCATCTCGAACCCACCGCCAAGCGCCACGCCATTGACCGCCGCAATGATCGGCTTCGCGCAATCGAAACGCTCGATCAGGCCAGCATAGCCGTTGCGGGGATAGACATGCCGCTCGCCCTCCAGCGCCACCGCCTTCAGGTCGGAACCGGCGCAGAAAGCTTTGGTGCCCGCGCCCGTGACAACGCAGACGAACTGGTCGTCATCCTCGGCGAAGGCATCGAATGCGCTTTGCAGTTCGTGGTGCATCTCGCCGTTGATCGCGTTCATCACCGCGGGTCGGTTGAGCGTTATCGAGGTGACGTGATCGGCCTTGGAAACCGTGATGAATTTCATCGTGTTGTCCTCGCAGGGGCGCGGGGTGGGTTCTTGGTCGCGCCGACAGTCGCCGCCGCTATTGATATTATCAATCGCTATCGAACGGCGGATCGCGTCGCGATCCATGGTCGCCGACGTCACGACAGGCTTTTGAGCAGCGCGGCGCGCCATCCGCCGGGATCGCGCGCGGCGTGGAACTCCGCTTCGAGCCGGTCGATCAACTCGGCCACGCTCGGCACGTCGTCGATCAGTCCGGTCGAATGGCCGCCGCTCCAGATATTCTTCCACGCCCTGATACCGGGGGGCAGATCAGGGCGATGAAATCCCTTGGGCGGCGGCAGATTATCTGGATCAAGCCCGTTCTCGATCATCGAAGGGCGTAGAAAGCTTGCAGGCATGCCGGCGATGGCGTCGGTAAACAACACATCCTCGCTGCGTGAGTTTACCAGCATCTGCTTGTGCGGATCGAAGGTGCCCGATTCGCGCGTGGCGATGAAGCGCGTGCCCATCACGACGATATCGGCGCCGAGGGTGAGTGCTGCGGCGATGCCGTGGCCATCGGCAATGCCGCCCGCAAGCATGATCGTGCCGTCAAAAATGCGACGTACCTGCGGTAGGAAAGCGAACGGGTTGAGCGTGCCGGCATGCCCGCCCGCGCCGCCGGACACGAGCATTAGCCCGTCGACTCCCGCCGCGATCGCCTTCTCGGCGAAACGCATTGTCGTCACATCGTGAAAGACGGTGCCGCCCCATTCGTGCGCGGCCTCGACCTCCGCTTTCGGATCGCCGAGATTGGTTAGGATCAGCGGCACGCGCGCGCGTTTGCAGATGGCCAGCCGCTCGGCGCGGACCTGCTGGTCGATCGCGGTCGAGGCGAGAAGGTTGACGCAGAATGGCGCGAAGCGCTCGCCACGCCCAAGGCTCTCGGCTTCCGCCTCGCGAATCGTTGCCAACCACGATTCAAGGCTGTGCGGTGCACGTGGGTTGCCGCTGGGGAATGCGCCGATCACGCCGGCGCGGCACGAGGCGATCACCAGTTCGAGACTGGAGCAGATCAGCATCGGCGCCTGCATCACCGGCAACCGGAGTTGTGACCAATCGATACTCACCGAACCTCCCTGTTGCCGAACGCCGTCAAAGCGGCTAGCGAGATGCTCGTCATAGGTAACTAGGTGTGATAAGCCCGTCCAGGGTTTTCAAAGGAGCGGGGGAGGACATGGCAATAAAAACGCGGATCACGGAGCTTCTGGGTATCGAGCATCCGATCGTGCAGGGCGGGATGCAGGGTGTCGGCACCGCCGAAATGGCCTCCGCCGTCTCGAACGCGGGGGGCCTCGGCATCCTGACCGGCCTCACTCAGCCGACGCCGGCGGCGTTGCGCGATGAAATCGAGCGTTGCCGTTCGATGACCGCGAAGCCGTTCGGCGTGAACATGACGGTGTTCCCGACGATCAACTCGCCCGATTACAAGGCTTATGCGCAAGCGATCATCGATGGAGGCGTGAGGATTGTCGAAACCGCGGGCACACCGGCGGTGCGCGAGATTTGGGAGCAGCTGAAGCCGCACGGCATCATCATTCTGCATAAATGCACCGCCGTCCGTCACGCGCTGTCCGCCGAGCGGGCGGGGTGCGATGTCATCTCGATCGACGGTTTCGAATGCGCGGGCCATCCGGGCGAGGATGATATTCCGGGTCTCATTCTGATTCCGGCAGCTGCCGATAAGGTGAAGATCCCGATGCTGGCGAGCGGCGGCTTCGGCGACGGGCGGGGATTGGCGGCGGCGCTGGCGTTGGGCGCGGACGGCATCAATATGGGCACCCGTTTCTGCGCGACGCAGGAAGCACCGATCCATGCGAACGTGAAACAGGCCTATATCGACAATGATGAGCGCGGCACGTTTCTGATCTTCCGCAGCTTCAAGAATACCGCGCGCGTCGGCAAGAACGCCGTGTCGGAGGAAGTGGTGCGTCGTCTCGCCGTGCCGGGCGCGAAATTCTCCGACGTGCAGGAGCTGGTCGCGGGCACCGCCGGGCGCGAACTGCTCGAAACCGGGGATCTGTCGAAGGGCGTGTTCTGGGCGAGCATGGTGCAGGGTCTGATCGACGATATTCCCACGTGCCAGGTGCTGATCGATCGGATTGTCGCCGAGGCCGAAGCGATCATTCGCGGCCGGCTTGCGAGCTTCCTCGCCTGATCGCCCCATCCGATATTGAGAAATTCAGGGAGGTTTTAGAATGGAAATCACCAACGAGACCGCAGCCGTCGTTACCGGTGGCGCTTCTGGCCTGGGCGAGGCCAGCGCCCGCGCGCTTGCCGCTGCCGGCGTAAAGGTGGCGATCTTCGATCTCAACGAGGAAAAAGGCGCTGCGATCGCGAGTGAAATTGGCGGCCTTTTCTGCAACGTTAACATTACCAGCGAGGAAAGCGTCGTCGCTGGGCTCGAAAAGGCGCGCGCGGCGCATGGTCAGGAACGCATTCTCGTTCACTGCGCGCAGGTATCGCGCGGCGGCAAGACGGTTGGCAGAAACAAGGAAACCGGCGGCCTGAAGCGCTTCTCGACCGAGGATTATGAATTCTCCGTCCTTGGCATTCTCGTCGCGAGCTACCGGCTCGCCTCGCTCTCGGCGATCGGCATGGCGAGCCTCGACCCGCTCGAAGACGGCGAACGCGGGGTCATCACGTTGACCGCATCGGCGGCGGCACAAGATGCGCAGGTCGGGCAGGTGGCTTATGGTTCGGCCAAAGCAGGCGTAAACGGCCTGGTGCTGCCGATGGCGCGCGATCTGATGGACCTGGGCATCCGCGTCAATTCGATCATGCCCGGCATCTTCGCGACGCCGCCGATGCTCGGTGTGCCGCCCAAGGTGCTCGAAGTGTTATCGGCTTCTGTTCCGTTCCCGAAGCGGCTGGGCAAGCCTAGCGAGTTCGGTAGCCTGGTCATGGAGCTGGTGCGTAACAGCTATTTCAACGGCCAGAACCTGCGGCTCGACGGCGCAATCCGTATGCCGCCGCGCTAAACATCGCGCACATCGTCAACGTCGCAGTGCCTTCGAGGATGCAGGATGAATTTCGATCTTTCCGACGAACAGAAGATGCTTGCGGAGCAGGCGCGCGGGCTGCTTGGCGAGCGGTCGACGCCAGATCGATTGCGGGCGCTGATCGATTCCGGGGCTGAATGGGATGAGCCGCTCTGGCGGGAGATCGCCGAAATGGGGTTCCTCGGCGCGACCATTCCGGAGAGTTTCGGCGGGCTCGGGCTGACCGAGCTCGATCTCGGCGTGATCAGCGAGGAGATGGGGCGGGCCAATGTCGCACTGCCGTTCTTCTCGTCGATCGTGCTTGCCGCCGATGCGATCCGGCTGGCCGGTAGCGAGGAACAGAAAGCGGTGTGGCTGCCGAAACTGGCGAGCGGGGAGGCGATCGGTACCTTCGCTTATGCCGAGGGCGCCGCAGGCTGGGCCGGCCCCGCGCTCAAGGCGACATTCGAGGGTGGCGCGCTGAACGCGACCAAGACGCCGGTGGCCGATGGCGGCATCGCCACTGTCGCGGTGGTGCTCGCGCAGACGGGGGGAAAGCCTGCGCTGGTGCTGGTCGATCTCGCTCAGCCGGGCGTGATCCGCACGAAGCTCGACAGCTTCGATCAGCTTCGCCCGCATTATACGCTAACCTTCACCAATGCCTCGGCTGAGTTGCTGGCGGGGCAGGCGATCGAGGAATTGTTCGATCGCGCAGCCGTGCAGGCCGCGTTCGAGGCGGTCGGGGGCACCGATGCCTGTCTGACGATGGCGCGCGATTATGCGATGGAGCGCGCGATGTTCGGTCGCCCGCTCGCCAGTTATCAGGCGATCAAGCACAAGCTTGCGGACATCGCGGTGGCGCTCGAACTGGCGCGTTCCAATGCCTATTTCGGTGGTTGGGCCGCGGGCGAGTCCACGGGTGATTTGCCGTCGGCGGCAGCGGCGGCCCGGCTGACTGCGATAAGCGCGTTCGAGCGCGCCGCACGTGAAAATCTGCAGGTTCACGGTGGCATTGGCTACACTTGGGAAGCCAATTGCCACTTCTATTACCGCCGCGAACGCACGCTGGCAGTCTCTCTCGGCAACAGGGAGGCATGGGCGGATCGCCTGATGAGTCACCTCCCGGCCGAGCAGGCAAAGGGGGCTTGAACGATGGATTTCAATGATACGCCCGAAGAAGCCGCCTTTCGCGCCGACGCGCGCGCGTGGCTCAATGCGAATGCGCCAGCGCATGAAGTTGCCGAAGGCGTGAAGCTGGATGACGCCGACGAGGTCAGGCGCGGCCGCGCGTGGCAACGCGCGCTCTATGATGGCGGTTTTGCCGGCATCACCTTGCCCAAGGCGCTTGGCGGCCGGGGCGGCACGGTGATCGAAGGGGTGGTCTTTGCCGAGGAGGAAGCGCGACACCGCCTTCCGAAGGGGCCGTATATGGGCATCGGGCTGGGAATGGCGATCCCGGTGATCGGCAAGCACGGCAATGACGCGCAGCGCGCGCGCTTCATCGACCGGACGCTGAAGGGCGAGCTGACCTGGTGCCAGCTCTTTTCGGAACCGTCGGCCGGCTCCGATCTCGCCAATCTGCGCACCAAAGCGGTGCGCGACGGCGATGACTGGATCATCAACGGCCAGAAAGTATGGTCGAGTTGGGCACACGAAAGCGACTGGGGCATTCTGGTCGTTCGCACCGATCCCACTGTTCCCAAGCATAAGGGCCTGACGTTCTTCGTGGTCGACATGAAGACACCGGGCGTTGAGGTTCGACCGATCAAACAGATTTCAGGCGCGTCCGATTTCAACGAGACGTTTCTGACCGATGTGCGGATCCCGGATGCGAACCGCATCGGCGCCGTCGGCGAGGGGTGGGCATGCTGCATGACCGTGCTGATGGGGGAACGGCTGGGCAGCGGTAGTTCGAAAAGCGCGATGACCCCGATCATCGAATACGCCGCCGCCACGCCGCGCGGTATGGGCACCGCCCTCGACAGCTCGGCGGTACGCCTAGCGCTGGCGGATGCGTTGGCCGAGGAACGCGGGGGCAAATATTTCGAGGCGCGGTTGCGCACGATGGTCTCGCGCGGCGAAAACCCGGGGGCGCTCGCGGGTATGGTCAAGCTTGCCTATGCTGGACGTCAGCAACGCGCGCTCGGCCTCGCGATGGAGATACGCGGCCCCGAGGCGCTGGCTCCCGCAGCTGGCGATACCGCGACGCGCGAGCTTCACTACGATTATATCTGGTCGACGGTGATGCGGATCGCCGGTGGCGCCGATGAGGTGCTGAAGAACCAGATCGCCGAGCGCGTGCTGGGCATGCCGGGCGATGTGCGCTTCGACAAGAACGTGCCGTTCGATCAGCTTTGAGGCTGACCCCTTTTCAAACGAAAGAGACGATCATGGCGAGCAAGAGCGAAGATATTCTGCAGAGCGACGAATGGAAGAAGGCCGTCGACTACGCGATCACCGACGAGGATATCGAACGGCAGAAGAAGCTCGTCGGTTTTTACGAACCAGCGAAGACGCGTGAATATATCCAGACCGCGACGAGCGATAACATCCGCAACTTCAGCCATGGCAACGGCGACGACAATCCGCTCTATTGCGAACCGGACTATGCGAGAACGACCCGCTGGGGCAGCGTGATCGCGCCGGGCATGATGGCCGGGATCATCAACGCGCCGATGATGGGCGATCCAATTCCCGACGAAATCAAAGCGCTCAAGAAGTCGCTGTTCCGCGGTGTCCACGTCTTCGTGTCCGGATCCACCTGGGATTGGTATCGGCCGATCTTTCCGGGCGACACGCTCTACAGTTATAACGGCGAAGAGAGCTGCGAGGTAAAACAGTCCGAATTTTCTGGCCGTTCGGTCATTAACGTCCGCCGTGATGTGAAGATCAACCAGCGCGGCGAAGTGGTAGCCGTTTATCGCATCCTGCGTGTGCTCACCGAGCGCAAGACTGCGGCCAAGAAAGGCAAATATGCCGCGCTCGAGCCGGCGAGCTATACCGATGAACAGATCGCGGACATCGACGCGGTATATGCCAATGAGAAAGTCCAAGGCGCAGCGAGGCGCGATTTCGCGAGTGTCAATGTCGGGGATTCGCTAGGCAAGATGGCCAAAGGGCCGCTCACCGTCACCGACGTGATCTGCTTCCACGCCGGGGGTTATGGTTTCGTGCCCTATGCGCCGACGGTCGGCCGGCTCGCCCACAAGAACCGCAAGCGGATCGCGCCGTTCTACGTCAAGAACGAATATGGCATCCCGGATGTCGCGCAGCGGCTGCACTGGGATCCGAAGTGGGCGCAGGCGATCGGCAATCCGATGGCGTATGATTACGGCGTGATGCGTGAGAACTATCTGTTCCACTATCTCAGCGATTGGGCGGGCGACGACGGCATCGTGCTTCGCGTCCATGATGAGATCCGCAAGTTCAACTATATGGGCGACACTCAGTTCGTGACCGGCGAAGTAACCGCCAAGCGCGAGGAGGGCGGCCAGAATCTCGTCGATGTCGCGGTGCGTTTCATCAATCAGCGCGGCGACGAGACAGTGCGCGCCACCGCCACGATCGCGCTGCCGTCAGGCGGAAAACTGCCGCTTTATCCCGATGTACCGCACGATTTGCAGGAACAGGCAGCAACGATGATGGCGCGCCATTGGGAATTGCTGGCGGCTTCGAAGCGCAAATAAGACCGGCCATGCACGGGCGTATCCTTGTCGAGGCGCGCCCGTCATGCGCCCAATCCATCGGATTTACGGAAGGGGAATCATGAGCGAAGTTGGCACATACACGGTCGAGGACGGCATCGGGATCATCATGATCGACAGTCCGCCGGTGAATGCGCTCGGCTTCAAGACTCGTGTCGCGCTGGATGAAGGGTTCCGAAAATTCGCCGCCGACGACAGCGTCGAGGCGATTGTGCTGATTTGCGGTGGTCGTACCTTCTTCGCCGGCGCGGACATCTCCGAATTCGGCAAGCCTCCGCAGGGGCCGGGGCTTCACGAGGTATTCAATATCATCGAGAACGGCGCCAAGCCGGTCGTTGCGGCTATCCATGGCACCGCGCTTGGCGGCGGCTACGAACTTGCGCTCATCTGCCATTATCGCATCGCGGTGCCGTCCGCCAAAGTAGGGCTGCCGGAGGTCAATCTCGGCCTGCTGCCGGGCGCCGGCGGTACGCAGCGACTGCCGCGTATCGTTGGCGTGGAGCGGGCGTTGGAGATCATGACGACGGGCGCCCCCGTTCCCGCGCGGAAAGCGTTGGATATGGGCATGATCGACGCTCTCGCGGAGGAAGGCAGGCTGAAGGAAGATGCTGTCGGCTTTGCCCGAACGGTGCTGAACAAGCCGCTGGTGCGGGTGCGAGACCGCCAGGACAAGGTCGCGCCATCGCGGGGTCACCCGGAGATCTATGCGAATTTCCTGAAGAAGAACGCGCGTGCCTTTCGCGGCTTCAAGGCGCCTTTAAACATCGTCAGGGCGATCGAGGCATCGGCCGAAATCGAGGATTTCGATAAGGGCCTCGCGCGTGAGGCGGAACTGTTCCAGCAACTCGTGACCAGCGCCGAATCCGCCGCGCAGCGTTACTATTTTTTCGCCGAGCGCGAGACTTCAAAGATACCCGACGTTCCCGCGGCGACGCCTACGATCCCAGTAAAGGCGGTCGGCGTGATTGGTGCCGGGACGATGGGTGGCGGCATAACCATGAACTTTCTCAACATCGGCATCCCGGTGACGCTGGTGGAGATGAAGCAGGAAGCGCTCGATCGCGGTATCGCGGTGATCCGAAAAAATTATGAGAATACAGCCGCTAAGGGGCGCATGACCGCGGAGCAGGTCGAACAGCGCATGGCGCTCATCACCCCCGCGCTGGGGCTGGAAGCGCTCGCCGAAGTGGATCTGGTGATCGAAGCGGTGTTCGAGGAAATGAGCGTCAAGCAGCAGGTCTTCGGCCGGCTCGACAAGATCTGCAAACAGGGCGCCATTCTCGCGTCAAACACATCGTTCCTCGATCTGGACGTGATAGCGGGGGCGACCTCAAGGCCGGAACGGGTGATTGGCCTGCACTTCTTCTCGCCCGCCAATGTGATGCGATTGCTCGAGGTGGTGCGCGGCGAGACGACCGCGATCGAGGTTATCGCGACCGCGATGAAGCTCGCGCGGCAGATCGGCAAGGTGCCGGTGCTGAGCCGCGTGTGCCACGGCTTTATCGCCAATCGTATCATGTCCCCGCGCGGGCGGCAGGCCGATGCACTGATCCTCGAAGGGCCCAGTCCGGCGGAGGTCGACAACGCGCTCTATGATTATGGGTTCGCGATGGGGCCATTCCAGATGATCGATCTGGTTGGGCTGGATGTGATCGGTCGCGACGAGACGGAGCGCAGTGTGCGCGGCGATCTCGTCAAGATCGATCGGCTCGGCCAGAAGAAGAATGGCGGCTATTATGATTATGACGAAAATCGCAAAGCCACGCCGTCGCCGCTCGCGGCCGAGCTGATCGCCGATTTCGCCCGGTATAAGGGCGTTAATTCGCGGGGATCGATCCCGGCGGAGGAGATCGTTGCGAGGCTGCTCTATCCCGTCGTTAACGAAGGCGCGAAGGTACTCGAAGAAGGAATCGCGATCCGCGCATCGGATGTCGATGTGGCGGCGATCCTTGGCTACAACTGGCCGGTCTATACTGGCGGCCCAATGTTCTGGGCCGACACGATCGGGCTGTCGAAGATCGTTACCGGGTTGGAAGCGATGGGGATCGCACCGGCTGCATTACTCAAGACGATGGCGGCGGAGGGCAAGAGCTTCACGCGCGCTTGATCCCGCTCGGCTCCGTAGCGCCACGCAAGGAGAAAAATGCATGTCAGACGAGATGCTAGTGCTGCGCGGCGATGTCGGCGGCGTCACCACTCTGACGCTCAACCGGCCCGAAAAGCGCAACGCGCTCAACGTGGATATGTTCGTGGCGCTCGACGCGCATCTCGCCACGCTCGAACGGCAGATCGATAGTGTGGGGGCGGTCGTGCTGCGCGCCAACGGGCCGGTTTTTTCCGCGGGCGCGGATCTTGGCAAACAGCAACGTGCACCGGCAACGAATTTTCAGGCACGAACGATCGAGCGGCTGGCGCAACTACCCCAACCGGTGATCGCCGCGGTTCATGGTCCATGCTTTACCGGAGGGCTTGAGCTCGTATTGGGCGCGGACATCATCCTCGCCGCCGAGTCCGCGCGCTTCGCGGATACCCACGCGAAATGGGGGCTCGTCCCCGGATGGGGAATGAGCCAGCGGCTGCCGCGCCGCATCGGTGCTTACAAAGCGCGGGAGATGATGTTCACCGCGCGCCAGGTCGATGGGCGCACCGCAGAAAGGATCGGTCTCGCCAATGTTTGCGTTCCCGACGATGCGTTTGAAGCCGAACTTGCGGCGCTGGTGAACGATATCACAGCGCTCTCATGGCATAGCCATCGTGGCAACAAGCGGCTGTTGACGGAAACGCAGGACCTGCCTCTTGCACAGGGGCTGGCGCATGAAATCTATCGCAGCCCTGGTATCGCACCCGATTTTGCCGAGCGCGTTGGTTCGACCTTCGGGCAGCGATGAGCATTATGCCCGCTATGCGACGGAAGGACCGGTGTCGATTGCCAATTATGATCGGTCGCACCGCAGCACCGCATGGGTTCTCGGGATGCGGCGCGGAAATGTGGAGTCGACAATCGGCGCGATCGTAATCGCCGCAACCGGGCTGGTAAGCCGCGCCGGCGTTGACTCGAAGGCACTCCGTGAGCCTCGCGCCTGGTGACTGGCCAGCGAGCCAATATGGCGACATTGTCGATGACGGCCGGGCATAGCCGGCTTCACTTCGTCGCCCGGTCCAGGCCGGTAAACGCGGTGGTGCAGGGGCGTGATCGGCGGGGGTGTCACGCAGATTCGTGCACGCGATCGGCGGATCGGTCCTGAGTCATCGAGCTATTCCTTCGCATTTTCTCAAGCTCGACACGATGCCTAAACAGGGCGCGGCCGCGTTATTGCCTGGCCTGATCGGGATGGCCGCACGCCCGGTTTTGTGCCTGAAAACCGCGACGACCGACGCCCATGAGGCGACGGCGCCACTGGATGTTTCAGAGAGGAATTGACTAAGCGAGCTGCGGCATCAACCTATGTATCTAGGTTATTCTTCTCGAGGCGCATCTCGATTCGGGCGGATACCATAATGATTACAGGCGGCCGCGAACGGCTGCCATAAGGAGAGCGAAATCGTGTCGATTCTGGCCTTTGCGCGCACCACCCCCGATAAGCCCGCGATGATCGGCGGGGAAGCCGGCGAGGCGATCGACTTTGCTACGCTGAACGCGGAGTCAATGCGGTTGGCGCGTGTGCTGCGGCGTTCGCTTGGCGAGGGCGCGCGCGTGGCGCTGCTGATGGAAAATGTCGCGGCCGTCTATGTTGCGGCATGGGCTTGCCGTCGATCGGCGCTGCGATTTGTGCCGGTGAACTGGCATCTCAGCCGAGATGAGGCCGCCTACGTCCTCACCAATAGCGATGCCGAGGCGCTGATCGTCTCGCCCGGGCTGGCCGAACTCGCGCTCGATCTCGCGACGGTGGTACCGCACCTCAAATTGCTGTTCAGTTCGGGCGAGGCGTTCGGCCCGTTCACCAGCCTCCCTGTGGCGATCGATACCGAGCCTAACGAACCGTTCGGCATCGAGACCGAGGGCAACTATATGTTTTATTCCTCAGGCACGACGGGGAAGCCAAAGGGCATCCTGCGTGCCCTGTCGGGTGATCCATTCAATACGCCGCTGCGCATCGAGCAGATGATGGCCGGCTTGTTCACCTTCGACGACACCAGCGTGTTCTACTCACCGGCCCCGCTCTATCATGCTGCGCCGATGGGCTGGTCGATGGGCGCGCAGATGCTCGGGGGCACTGTGGTGGTGCCGCGCCGGTTCGATGCCGAAGCGACGCTTGCGCATATCGAACGCTACCGTGTCACTCATGCGCAGTTCGTGCCGACGCATTTCGTGCGAATGCTGCAACTACCGCCCGAAACGCGCGCGAAATATGATTTGTCGAGTTTGCGGATGGTCGTCCACGCTGCCGCGCCGTGCCCGGTGGACGTCAAGGAACGGATGCTCGAATGGCTCGGTCCGATCATCTATGAATATTACGGATTGAGCGAAGGTGGCGGTTTCACGATCGTCCGTCCGGAGGAATGGGTGGTGCGTAAGGGCACCGTCGGGCGTACGGTGACCGGGCCGATCCATGTTGTTGATGACGCGGGCAACGAATTACCGCCGGGTGAGGTCGGCCATTTGATGTTCGAGGCTCCTGAGATTTTCGAATATCACAATGAACCGGCGAAGACTGCCGACTTCTTTGACGCGCGTGGCTGGTCGCGCCCCGGCGACATGGGGTGGATGGACGCGGATGGCTATCTTTTCCTCGCCGATCGGTCGAGCAACATGATTATCTCAGGCGGGGTGAATATCTATCCGCAGGAGGCGGAGGCGGTACTGACGCTTCATCCCGCGATCCGCGACGTCGCGGTGATCGGTGTGCCCGACAAGGAATTCGGCGAGGCGGTCAAGGCGGTTGTCGAGCTCAAGTCCGGGTTGCAACCGACCGACGCACTGGGTGAGGAAATTCTCGATTATTGCCGTGCGCGGCTGTCGAAATTCAAATGTCCGAAAAGCATCGACTTCGTCGATGAATTGCCGCGCCTGCCCACCGGCAAACTGCTCAAGCGGGAATTGCGCAAACATTATTGGAAGGAAGGGACGAACCAGATCGTCGCCTCCCTCACCGATGCCCAGCGGGCGAAGATGGGATCAAAATGTTTGGACCAGTCGATGGGCCTCCGGGCAGGGCGGTCGGAGCAAACGGCTGTCCATGGAGGCTGTGCCGCGAATTTTTCGAACGAGGATCCGTGACGCGAACCGTCTCCCACGTCGCTGCGACGCTACGGTGGAGCATGGTGAAGATCCGCAGGCACCACATCGGATCGATACGCCGGATTGAAGCGACATCGCTATCTAGGTAAGCGTTGTTTGAGTGGGTGCCGCCACTCGAGGACCGTGCGAGAGCGCAATTCTTCACGGTCGCGGCGATGCCTTGGTATGGGAGAGGAAAGGGATGACGACCTTGCAGGGTGCCGATCGCACATTGATTGACGCGTTTCTTGATGGCGTGTCGCGTCGACCCGATGCGGAACTGGTCGTACATTCTGCGATGCGCCCCGCGACGAGCCGGCTCGCGGATGTAGTCGCGAGCGGCATCCGGTTCGCGGCCGGGCTTCGCGCGCGAGGCGTCGGTCCGGGCGATATCGTTGCGGTGCAACTGCCCGCCTGGAGCGAGTGGCTGGTCGCATGTGTTGGCATTGCCCACATTGGTGCGGTCATGCTGCCGATCGTCTCCATCTACGGCGCGAAGGAGATCGGCTTCATCCTGCGACAGTCGGGCGCGAAGCTGCTCGTCACGCCGGATCGCTGGCGCGATGCTGAATATGGTGACGTGTTGGCGGCTTGCGGTGAACTGCCCGGGCTATCGAGCCATGTCGTGATCGGCGACAATGTGCCGGTCGGGGCGATCGGCTGGGACGATATGCTCGCGCATGACGACGGCGCGCCTCCAACCGCGGGCGATCCCGACGATCTGGCGATGCTGGTTTATACGTCGGGCACGACCGCGGATCCGAAGGGCGTATGTCATTCCAGCCGCACGTTACTCTCCGAGCTGGCAGCGGTGTCCCACGCGCGGCGTCGGATCGTCGAGACTAATTTTTCGCCCTGGCCTCCGGGGCATGTCGCGGGTGCGTGCACCATGATGCGCTATTTGGCGCAGGGTAAAAAGCTGGTCCTGATGGATCAATGGGATGCTGCGGACGCGGCCATGCTGATCGAACGGCATCAGATCAGTGCATCGTCTTTCACACCGTTCCACTTGAACGGAATATTGGATGCGGCTGATCGCGACGGCCGAGACCTTTCGAGCCTTGCAAGCTGTCTGGTTGGCGCGGCACCGGTTCCGCCTACGCTGATCGAACGCTGTGCTACGCGGGGGTTGGCCACGTTCCGCTGCTATGGTTCCAGCGAACATCCAACCGTCACCACTGGTGATCCGGACGACGCAATGGCGAAGCGCCTCACGACTGAGGGGCGGCTGATGATCGGCTCCGAAATGCGCTTTGTCGATGACGAGGGAAGCGAAGTGCCAGCCGGGGTGGACGGAGAGATCGTTACCCGCGGGCCCGAATTGTTCACGGGCTATTTCGATACGCAACTGAACGCCGCCGCCATGCTGCCGGGCGGTTGGTATCGCACCGGGGATATCGGGCATCTCGATGCCGATGGCTTTCTGGTCATCTCGGATCGCAAGAAGGACATCATCATTCGTGGAGGCGAGAACATCTCGTCGCGCGAGGTAGAAGACATCCTGCTCGCCGATCCCGCGATCGCAGATGCGGCTGTGGTCGCTTTTCCCGACGAACGGATGGGGGAGATCGTCTGCGCCTATGTGGTCGCGCGCGTCGATGCCGATGTGACGCTCGCAAGCGTGCGCTCGTTCTTCGCAGCATCGGGGGTGGCGAAGCAGAAGACTCCAGAGCGGATTGTATGCGTCGGCGAACTGCCACGTAACAATATGGGTAAGGTGCTAAAGCACGAGCTGCGAGCCCGGGCGCGCAGCGAGGCTCGAGAGATCACGGTTTAGTCTTATTCGATTGCGGGTGTCGATCGCCGATCGTCGCGCCGCCACACAGCCGAATTCAGGGCTGTTTGAAGACTATTACGGCGTTCGCGGGTGAGCTGGAAAATGGATTGCGCGCGCCGAACGGGTGTTCACAATGCCCGGTGATCGGCGGGCGCCATCGTGTCGAGCGCGCGCGACCAGATCATGCCGCGCATATTCTAAGTTTGGATCGCGTTTGCTCCACGCGGATCCCATGGCTGGCCATCGAGCCCTTCCTTCCTCTATGATCGCCTTTTTATCATGGTGTTGGCGAAGGCATCGGTTGCAAGATGCCTGGCCATATTTGGTAGGTGGAAGAGATATTGCGACCGATACGAGGAGAGCCGATGAAGAAGGGCGCTTCTATCAGCTATCGGATTAGCGTCATCGGGCGGCTCCAGCGAACCCGGTTCGATGCGCGCGCGCGCAGCTTGGGAATCACGCGGGCGCAGTGGCGCGCTATCTACGCGATCAGCGGTAATGAAGGCGCGTCACAGCGCCGGATTTCCGAACTGATCAAGGTGGGCGACGTGACTGCAGGCCGATTGATCGATCGGCTGGTCGATAAGGGCTGGGTCGAGCGTCGAGCCGATGTAGCGGATCGTCGCACACATCGCCTGTATCTTACCCCATTGGCCGGGCCGGTGCTTGCCAAGCTCGCCGAGCTCGGCGCGGACGAAGACATGCTCGCGCTCGACGGGGTAGATCCCGCAGCGTTGGAGGTCGCGCTTGCCGTACTCGATCGCGTGATTGCCAATATCGAGTCTGCACCAACTGTGGTGGAAATCGATCCTGTCGGCGAACGGGTTGCCTGCGATGCTTGATAATGAAAGGCGTTCGTTCAGCCCGGCGCGCCGCGCCGGGCTGAGTGCGCTTAATGGAGCTTGGAAATTTCCGCCTTGGTCAGTGACGTCGTGACGCCGTCCTGCGACGCAACGATCTTGTCAGCGGGAATGGTCACGAATTTCGCATTGAAGATGATCTGAACGGAGCCGTCGGCGTTGACGCGATCGATCGTGCCGAGACGGGTTGCGTTCGCATCGCGCAGCGTCGCACCGCGCTTCGGTGCAACCGTCGTGGCTGGAGTGGCGTCGAGGGTAGCGGCGGCAAGCGGGGTTGCCACGAATACGGCGGCGGAAAGTGCTATTACAAGGCGCATTGAGAGCTCCATCTAATACGGATAGCGTGATCTAAAGTAATCTTACGCAAGCTTAGTATAAGCTTGCGTATTTCTGTCAAGTGAAATGCCGCGCCGCAGCATTGATGTCCCGACGCTCACAGAAAAGCCTGTAAATCCGCCAGAAACCTGTTGAACTGATCATGGTGCAGCCAGTGACCCGCATGGTCATAGGCAATAATCCGGGCCGATTTGAAATAGGCGGCGCGACCGTCTTTGGCCGGATTTGAGGCCCAGCTGTCATTGCCGTAAGCGAGTAACGTTGGGCATTCGATCCGCCCCCATAGCGCATGGAGTTCTTCGTCGGACACATCGAGGGGCGGCGAGGAGCGAAGGTAATTGTCGAATTTCCAGCTAAAGGTGCCGTCCTCGTTGCGGTTGACGCCATGAACCGTCAGATGCCGCGCCTGCTCCTCTGAAAGATGGCGGTTCTCGGATAGCATCCGGGCCAGTGCGTCCTCGATCGAGGCGTAGCGGCGTGAGGTTCGCGCGCTCATGCCGCGCCTTTCCTCGATCCAGCCGCGCCAGCGATCGGCGAAGGCGATGGCGTTGCGCTCGCCAATGCTGTCGGGCGACAGGCCCAGCCCCTCGATCGCGACGAGCTTTCGCACGCGTTCGGGGTATAGCCCTGCGTATCGCAATGAGATTGCGCCGCCGAGCGAGTGCGCCACGATCGTGACCGGCGCTGCGCTCTGCTGATGAATGAGCTGTGCCAGATCGCAGATATAATAGGGCATCGTATAAGCGCCGTCGGGCGACCAGGCGCTGTCGCCGTGCCCGCGAAGATCAGGGCAGATGATGTGCCAATCACGCCGGAGCGCGCGCGCGATCCAATCCCAGCTACGCGCATGATCCCGCCCGCCGTGAACGAGGATCAACACCGGCGCGTTCGGATTGCCCCAATCGAGGTAGTTGAGCTTCAGGCGCTGGGACACGAAGCTATGTGAGGTTGGGCCGATATCGTCGTTCATGCGGTCCTCCATGATTGTCGCATTTGCGTGCGCCCCTTGTCGCCCGACGCGAGCAAGCCGTTACCAGAGCGTATCGACAATACGCAAACTTATATATCTATGTCATATAAGTAATATATATGAGAAGCTCGTTTGAGAGTGCGAATCACCCCGGATCGAGCGTGGCGCGGTGGGTGAGGGGATCACATAATAACGCTTCGATCGGCGACGTTGGGTTCGTGTTCGGTTGCTTTCGCGGCTATTGTCTGCCCGCCAGCGCAGGCCCAGGGTGTTCCAGGACGGCCGCAACCCGTCCCGGTTATATCTTCGGCCCAGACCGGGCTTGCTCTTGCAATGTTCGGCTTCATAGTCGGCGGCCTTTCGTTGCCGATTACCGGTGCGATAGTTGATCGCTGGTTTGATCGTGGCATCCTTGATGCGCATATTCGTTTCTATGTCTATGGAACCATCGCGCTGACCTTAGCTGGCGCTGGTTGCTTCTTGATGCCCAACGCGACCTTGTTTTTCGTCCTTTCTGCGATCGCGACGGTCCCGCTCGGCATGGCGGCGATTGCGGCTGGCGCGATACAGGTCGTGGCTCCGCCGATATTGAGAGGGCGGATGTCGGCGATCTACTTGCTGTTTACGGGGCTATTCGCGCTAACGGTGGGGCCAGGGATCGTGGGGCTGTTCACCGATTTTGTGTTCAGGGATGACGGGCGGATCAATTTGTCGCTCGCGGCGAGCGCGTTGACGCTCGGCCCGATCGCGATGGTCGCGTTCATCCTCGGCCTTGCCCGCATGCGTCGCGCGGTGGAGGTAATGCGGGCGCGCGGCGAATAAGTTCAGGTTGGTGTGCCTCGCCAGCTGAAACAGGATCTGTAACCGATTACCGCGTACGCCCTGGCCGACGACAAGAGCGAGATATCGCCGTCCAGTTCGCCCCTGATGGCGCTTTCCGGGAAATGGGTCGCGGCCAGCTCGGCGCTCGGATGGCCGGTGATATTATCGCTTGCCGCAACGATCATCCGCTCATGACCGGCGAAGTTCGCCTCCACCGCGAGCCGGCACGCTTCGCCCGCGTCACGAGCATCGACATAACCCCAGAGGTTGAACTTGCGGAAATGCGGGTTGGCCGCGGCGCTGGGCTGTTGGGCGTAGTCGGCGGCATCGAACACGTTAGAGAAACGCAGTGAGACGATTGAGAGTTCGGGGTGCCACCGGGGCATCTGGTCGGCCATTTGTTCCCCGAGGAATTTTGCCATTGCATAGGACCAATTGGGCAGATCGGGGTGCGTCTCGTCGATCGGCAGGAAAACCGGGGGCGTGTTGAAGGGTAACCCGAGGATCGTCTCGCTCGATCCCCATACGATCCGTTTGATGCCGAGCCGCGCGCAGGCGGAGAAGACATTGTAGGTCGAGATGGTGTTGACGTTGAAGGTGTGTGCATCGTCCGCGAGGCCGGGGGCGGGAATGCCGGCAAGGTGGACGACCGCGTCCGGCAATTGCGGTAACCGAGCCATGCCGAACATCGTATCGATGCCCGAAAGGGCGCCCACCACTGCGCCGAAATCAGTGCAGTCGACCGCAGCGGTGCGCACCCCGTCGATCGTCGCGGCGCGCAGGTCGAGACCGATGACGCGATGTCCTGCCGCCTTTAGTGCGCGTATCGCTTCGCGACCGATCTTCCCCGCACTGCCGGTAACGACGACGCGCATCGGGGCACTCACGATCGCACCGAAACGCGGCCATTGAAGCGCGACGGGAAGCTTACGCCGGTAACCCCGTGCGGCACATAGGGCGCTTCGAGCGCCGCGATCTCATCGGTACTTAATCGCAAGTCCAGCGCGGCGATCGCGTCGGCAAGTTGCGCGGGTTTCGATGCGCCGACGATCGGCGCCGTGATTTCGGGCTTGGCGAGCAACCACGCGAGCGCGATCTGCGCCGGCGGTACGCCGCGTTCGGTGGCAATATTCAGCACCGCGTCGACAATGGCCGCGTCCTGCTGCGCGGTGCGTGCGTAGATCGCCTTGCCGAACTGGTCGGTTTCCGATCGAGCGGTCGTGGAGTCGGGCGCTCGCGTCAGTTTGCCGCGTGCGAGTGGACTCCACGGGATCACGCCGACGCCCAGGTCGGCGCACAGCGGCAGCATCTCGCGTTCTTCCTCGCGATAGATCAGATTGACCTGTGGTTGCATCGACACGAACCGTGTCCATCCATGCGCGCTCGCGGTATATTGCATCTTGGAGAATTGCCACGCCGCCATTGATGAGGCGCCGATGTAGCGCGCCTTGCCCGCCTTCACGATATCGTGAAGCGCTTCCATCGTTTCCTCGACCGGCGTGTCGGGGTCGAAGCGGTGGATTTGATAGAGGTCGATATAGTCGGTGCCGAGCCGTTTCAGGCTGTCGTCCACTGCCTGCAGCAACGCCTTGCGGGACAGGCCCCCCGTGTTAGGGGCATTGCGCCACGGAACCCACGCCTTGGTGGCGATCACAACTTCGTCGCGTTGCGCGAAATCTTTGAGCGCGCGGCCAGTGATTTCTTCCGACGTGCCGCCCGAATAGGCGTTTGCCGTATCGAAGAAGTTGATCCCAGCCTCCAGCGCCTGACGAAAGAACGGACGGCTCGTTTCCTCATCGAGCGTCCATTGGTGCTGGCCGGCCTGTGCGATGCCATAAGTCATGCACCCTAGGCACAGGCGCGATACGCGAAGGCCGGTTCGTCCGAGCGAAGTATAATGCATCAGACTTCAATCCTTATAACGCGGGAAAATTTGCGGGTTGCGCTCCAGCGTGAACAGGCGGTGGTGCGAATTGGGGTAGCGCATCGCCGTCTGGCTCGCCTTGTCGAGTCTTTCGACTTCCTCAGCCGACAGCGACCAGGTCGCGGCGGCGAGATTGTCCGCCAGTTGCTCGTCGCTGCGCGCGCCGATCAGCACGGTCGAGACGCCGGGCCGGGCGAGCAACCAGTTGAGGGCAACCTGACTTGGCGACGCGCCGGGATGATCGGCCGCTATCTCAAACAGCGTATCGAGCACCGTCGCGCCGCGCGGCGTATCGTAGAGTTTCAGGCCGTTGTTGAGGGCCAGCCGTTGCGCGATATCAGCGCCATCGCGACGGAACTTGCCCGAGAGGAAACCTTGCGCGAGCGGGCTCCAGATCAGTGCGCCGATCCGCTGGTCGACGCCGCACGGGAGCAGTTCATCCTCGGCATCGCGAACCATCAGCGAATATTGAATCTGCTGGCTGATAAAGCATTCGGTACCAAGCCGTTCGGCGGTGGCCGTCGCCTTCATCAGCTGCCAGCCGGCATAATTGGAGCAGCCGATATAACGCACCTTGCCGGCCGTCACGAGATGGTCGAGCGCGCGTAGCGTCTCCTCGATCGGCACCAGCGCGTCGAAGCTGTGGACCTGATAGAGATCAATCCAATCCGTGCCGAGCCGTTTCAGGCTGGCGTCGCACGCGTCGATCAGGTGGCGGCGCGACAGGCCGGTATCGTGCGCCGCGCGGCCCATCCGGCTGAACGCTTTGGTGGCGACGACCAGGTTCTTCCTCTTAGCCCCCAGAGCCTCGCCGAGTATCTCTTCGGAACGACCGGCGGCATAAATGTCGGCGGTGTCGAACAAGGTTACGCCGGCATCGATGCACATATCGACTTGCCGCCGGGCATCTTCACCCTGCGTCGTGCCTACGCCGGCGAACCTGCCCTGGCCGTCACTGAAGGTCATCGTGCCGAAGCCGAAGACCGAAACCTCGAGGCCGCTCCTGCCGAGAAAACGCGTTTCCATCATTCTCCGCTCCTTGCTAGTCTTCCATGATATATAACTACGTCATCGACGTGACCGGCCGTTTCGTCAACAGAACAGAGGAGCAATCATGATCCGTCCCAGGCTGCTTGTCATGAACGAAGCGATCGAGGATCTGGTGCGGCCCCCGGAGGCGGAATTTGATATCGTCCGGTTGGAAGGAGTAAGGGACCGCGACGCCTTCCTCCGTCAGCATGGCGCGGGAATTGCCGCCGCGTTGACGTCAGGCATGGAGCGTTTCGATCAGGCGCGCCTCGACCTGCTCCCCGATCTTCGGCTGATCGCGGCGATCGCGGCGGGCGTATCCGGCGTCGATCTCGATGCGGCGGCGAGGCGCGGCGTTGCGGTCACCAATGCCGGAGATCTCAACGCGGGGGATGTCGCCGATTTCGCGGTGACGCTGATGCTGGCGCACGCGCGTGAAGTGGTCGCCAACGACCGCTGGGTACGCGAGGATCGCTGGCCGGAAGGGCGCCGTCGTCCGGCGCGCTCGATTGCTACACATAAGGTCGGCATCGTGGGGCTTGGTCATATCGGTCAGGCTATCGCCACCCGACTTGCGCCGTTTGGCTGTGAGATCGCGTGGTGGGGGCCGCGACCCAAGCCCGATCTATCATGGCCCCGGTTCGATTCGATTGATGAACTTGCTGCATGGGCGACCATTCTGATCGTGGCGGCGCGGGGAGATGCCGGTACGCGACGGCTTGTGAGCAAAAAGGTGATCGAGGCGCTCGGTTCCGATGGGGTGATCGTCAACGTGTCACGTGGCTTCGTGATCGACGAGCCGGCGATGATAGCCGCGCTGAAAGACGGCCGCCTCGGTGGCGCGGCGCTGGACGTGTTTGAACATGAGCCGATCAGGGGCTCGGAATGGGCAGACGTGCCCAATGTATTGATGGCGCCGCACGTTGCCGGGGTTACGCACGAGGCGTTTGCGGCGGTGTTTGCCGGGGCGCTCGACAATATTCGGCGACATTTTGCCGGACAGCCGCTGTTGCGTCGGGTGGTATGAGCGGTCAGGTGACAGCTTCGTTCAGTCCGAGCGCCACGTAATTCTGGATGGCTTCCGCGAAGCGTCTGGCGACGTCGCGCCGGCGCCCCTTCTCGAAATAGACGACGAGATCGGTGAGCAGCATATTGTCGGTGATCGGCAGCACGACGGAGTTGCCGCGCTCGTGGCGCGCGCGCTGGCTGGGATACCATTGCAGATGCGGGAGGCCGCGCACCTGAGCGAATTGCTCGATCGCCCGACGATCAGCCTCGGGCGCGGAGATCAATTCGACGCCGCGTCGCGTGAGTTCCGTGGTGATCACGTTCAGGATTTCGGCGTCCTGTCGCCCGGGTGAAATCGCCAACTGGCGCCCGCACAGATCGCTGTATGTTATCGCATCGCGGGAGGCGAGGGGGTGGCCGGGCGGAAAAGCGACGTGGCACCGACGCCGCTCGATACAGATGAAGTCGAGATCGGATCGAGTCTGCCCGGGGAGCGCCAGCGCGATCACCGCATCGAGACCGCCAATGCTCAACCGGTGATAGAGATCCTGCCGCGTACCGTGATGGACGTCGACCTGTGTCGTCGGATTGAGCGCAAGGAAATGCTCCACCAGCCTAAGCCGCTCTTCGACTAGAAAATTGTAGCCGCCGAGCAGCAGCGTCGAACCGCGCTGGCTACGGATGAGGGCGGCGGCGCGGTGTGCCTCGTCGTGCATCTCCAGCAGCCGATGGGCATATGGCATGAACAATTCGCCTTCGACCGAAAGGCGGACCCGGCGTGAGGTGCGTTCGAGGAGGTGCAGGGAAAGCTGATCCTCCAGTCGCTTCACCTTCTGCGAGACGGCGGATTGCGCAAGATCAAGCCGCCGTGCGGCGGCGGAAAAGGAGCGCTCTTCGGCGACGGTGACAAAGCTTTTAACCTCGGACGGATCAATCATCGCGGCTCTCCCGGCGACCGATCTAGCACGTTTCGTGATCAATTGAGCGGCTATTCGAAGATGATCGTGCGCGCTGACTATGGAATTTGAGCCTTCACCGGAGAGGTCGCCTGCCGACCTGAGACAAGCCGGATGAAGGAGAGGAAAAATGAGAATTCCAACGGTGTCCGCGTGTCGCCTCGCGATCGTCGCGATCCTGCTGGGGGGAACCTCGACCCAGGCGATCGCGCAGCAGGTGGTAGCCCCTGAGCCCGAGGCGAGCGGGCCGGCCGGCCAACCGGACACCGGCGACATTGTCGTCACCGCGCAACGTCGTGAAGAACGACTCCAGAGCGTACCGATCTCAATCTCCGCATTCAGCGGCAAGACGCTGGAAAGTTCGGGCATCCAGTCGAGCAAGGAACTGGCGCAAATCGTTCCCGGCTTCAATTTTGCCCAGTCCTCGTTTTCGCCTCAGCCGACGATTCGCGGCATCGGTACCCGGGGCGTGGGCGCTGGGGATGAATCGGTGGTGCCGGTTTATATTGATGGCGTTTACCAGCCGTTTCTGGCGTCGTCGGTAATGGAGCTGAACAATATCGACCGCATCGAGGTGTTGCGTGGGCCGCAGGGGGCGCTTCTCGGGCGCAATAGCACTGGCGGCGCGATCAACATCATCACTTCCACGCCCAGCGCAACGGAAGCGTTCAAAGCATCGGCCAGTTACGGCAGCTATGACGAAGTGGTCCTAAAGGGCTATGCCACGGGCGGTAACGACGTAGTCGCCGCCGATCTCGCCGCGCTTTACAAGGATGATAACGGCTACCTGCGCAACCTGCAGGGCGGCCCCAATCGTGGCGATGTGAACAGCTTGTCGCTGCGCGGCAAAGTGCGCCTGACACCGGCGGACAACCTGGAGATGACGCTGTCGCTGGCGCACAATGCGACCCGCGACACGCTGGCCACGTCCGCGCAACCACTTAACGGAAATACCGTCGCGCGAGTGCGGAATCCAAACGTCTTGCTTCCTTCTGGTCCGTTTGAAGCATCGACCAACGGCGGTGATTCACGCTTCCGCCAAAACAGCGGTTCGCTCACCATCGTATATCATGGCGGGGCGGTGGACGTCACATCGATCACCGGGATCGATCGATCCAAACTCAATATCTATTCAGACAATGATGCGACATTCCAGCCGGTTTCGATCCAGTCCGTGGGCTATTACTCACGATCGATAACACAGGAGCTTTACGCGACCGGGCATAGCGGCAAACTCGACTGGATTGTCGGCGGCACCTATTTCAACGCTACCGCCGGTAATAACCCCTCGCAAGTCATCACCACCAGCGCGGCCGGTGTCGTCACTATTCCGACGAATATTCAGTCTGTTGTGAAAACGGATTCAGTCGCGGTTTATGCGCAGGGAACGTACCACCTGACGGATCGACTGCTGGTTACGGTCGGTGGCCGCTATACCGATGAAGTACGTTCGATCGGCATCACCAACCTGAACCTTCCGGTCGGGAATGAGAAATTCGGTCGCCGGCGCTATACGCAGTTCACGCCAAGCGGCACGATCCAGTATAAGTTCGATGACGATACCAACATATACGCCAAGGCAGGTCAGGGGTTTAAATCGGGCATATTCAATGCTTCGACCTATCCGTCGGGAACTGCGCAACCAACCCCGGTCAATCCCGAAATCGTCACGCAATATGAGATCGGCACCAAATTCCGCCCGCTGCCGTGGCTGCGTGGCACCTTGTCGGCCTTCTATACCGACTACAACGATTTGCAGGTCAACGTTCGCAACCCGGTAACGCTGGCGTCCGATCTTCAGAATGCCGGTTCCGCCGAACTCTATGGTGGCGAAGCCGAGCTGTTCGCAAACCCGATGGCGGGTTTGAACCTGCGTTTCGGCCTGTCGCTGCTTCACGCCAAATACACCAAATATGAAAACGCTCAGGTGACGACCCCCACGCTGTCTCCAACTGGAGTTCCGGTAGGTGGTAATTCGACTATTTTCATCGATGCCACCGGCAATAACATCATCCGCACGCCGTTCGTGACGGTTAGCGGGGGCTTCGACTACGGGTTTGATCTCGGGGAGAGCCGGATCACCATCGCGGGCAATGCCTATTACAGCGGCAAGCAATATTGGGAGGCGAGCAATCGCGTCGTCCAGCCCGGCTACACGCTGATCAATGGCGAACTCGGCTGGCAATCGCCCGATCGGCATTTCCGCGCCTCGGTCTGGGTGCAAAATCTCCTTAATGCCGAACATCAGCTCTATATTCTCTCGTCGCCCTCCGGTGACACGCAAGTGTTCGCCCGGCCGCGTTCGGTGGGCGTGAAGCTGGGCGTGGAATTCTGATCCGGGCCAAGCGGGTTCGGGGTCGGCAAAGTGTCGACTCCGGGATTCAAGGGGGTTGCGTGCCATCATGCTGACGTCAACGAACAGGCTAACCTCATCCCGGCAGCGAGGCGCCACGCGCGGGTATCTGGAGGGCGGTGCGATGGTCGCGCTGTTCCTGGGCTTTTACGTGGTTGCCTTCATCGATCGGCAGGTCATCAACATGATGGTCAAGCCGATTCAGGCGCAAATGGGCTTCAGCGAGCTTCAGATGAGCTGGCTAATGGGGCCGTCCTTCGGGTTGTTCTTCGCATTGTGCGGGCTGCTGATGGGCGGGCTGATTGATCGCTTCTCGCGCCGCTGGCTGACGACCGGAGCGGTGATCATCTGGGGTATGGCGACATGCCTATGCGGATTGGCCGGCACCTTTCCGATCCTGCTGCTCGGCCGGATGGGCGTCGGCGTTGGGGAATCCGCGCTCACGCCGGCTGCGCATTCGCTGATTACCGAGCAATTCCCGCGCGAACGCCTTTCGACCGCGCTGGCCACCTATTCGCTGGGGTCCGTGATCGGTACCGGCATCGCCACCATATTGGGGGGGCAGCTCGTTCACCTGATCGCGGAAGGCAATCCAGCGGTCGTGCCGGTGATCGGCACGGTGCAGCCGTGGCAGATGGTGTTTCTGGCGGTGGGTATCCCGACCGTACTTCTCGCGCCGTTGGCGTTGCTCGTGAAGGAGCGGGTCGATCGTCGCCAGAAGAGCGCGGAAGCGCCGGGGGCGGGCATGTCGATGGCTGCTTTCTTTGCCTTTTGCCTGAAAAATCCGCGGCTGTTCTTCGGTCTGCCGATCGCCTTCGGGATGCTCAACATCATTACCAATTCGCTGCTTTCATGGGTCCCCACCTTCATGCAGCGTACTTACGGCTGGAACATCGCCGATATCGGGCTGGCCTGGGGAACCGAACATATTCTCGCGGGTGCGCTCGGGCAGATCGGCGGCGCGATGCTGGTCGATCGACTCTATGCGCGCGGCATGGCGGACGCGCATGTCCGGTATCAGTGGGTGGGCGTGCTGATCGGCGTGCCGGCGACCATCATCGGGCTGCTGTCTGGTAACCCCTGGATATTCCTTGGCACGATGGCGATCTATTCGGTGCTCTGCTATCCATTCCTCGGCTACGCAGTCGCCGCGTTGCAGCTTCACACGCCACCACATCTGCGCGGGCGCATGTCGGCATGGTTCTACGCCGTCATCACCGTCATCGGGTCGCTGATCGGCGCGCCGATCACTGCCTTCATCACGCAATCGATATTCGTCGACAAGGCCAAGATCGGGCTGTCGATGGTCACGGTGATGGCGATCTTCGCGCCACTCGTCGTGTTGATGCTGATGTGGGTTGGTAAAAATCTGCGCGCGATGCACGCTTCCAAGGGACAATAAAGCATGACGTTTCCTAAGCCGTTGGCGGGTATCCGCGTGGTCGATCTCGGCCGTACCTTCGCCGCGCCATTCTGCACCCAGATGCTTGCTGATCTGGGAGCCGAGGTCATCAAGCTCGAACGCAAGACGCGCGGCGACGAGATGCGTCACTACGGCCCCCCGTTCATCAAGGATGCCGATGGCGCGGAATTGCCGCTGTCGAGCTATTTCATCGGCGCCAATCGCGGCAAGAAGTCGGTCGAGGTTGATCTGTCAAAGCCCGGAGCGCAGCAGATCGTTCGCGATCTTGCGGCGATCAGCCATGTCATGGTCGAGAATTTCAAGGTCGGCGATCTTGCGCGCTATGGCCTGGACTACTCCGCGATCCGAAAGGGCGCGCCAGACATTATCTACTGCTCGATCACCGGCTTTGGGCAGACCGGGCCATATGCCAGCCGCCCAGGCACCGACAGCGTGTTTCAGGCGATGAGCGGGATGATGAGCATTACCGGCGAGCCGGATCAGCCGCCGACCAAGATCGGGCTGATCATCAGCGATCTCATTACCGGGCTATATGCCGCGAACGCGATACAGGCCGCGATCCGCGTGCGCGAGCAGGGCGGCCCGGGCCAGCATATCGACATGGCGCTGCTTGACGTGGCGGTCGCCACCATGTCGCACCGCGCCATCGACTATCTGATGACTGGGGAAATTCCGCGTCGGCTGGGTACGTCCGCCTCGGGATCGGCGCCCGCGCAGACTTTCACCTGCAAGGACGGCATGATCAACATTCAGGCCAGTGCGGAGGACAAATTCCGCATCTTCTGCGGCGTGATCGATCGCCTAGATCTGATGGCGGACCCGCGTTTCCAGACCCGCGCCGATCGCTTCATCCATGTCGTCGATCTGGAGCGCGAGATCACGCGGACACTTGCCGAGTGGAAGCTGACCGATCTCTACGAGACACTGGTTGCCGCAAATATCATCTGCTCGCCAATCTACACCGTCGACCAATGCTTTACCGATCCCCAGGTGATCAGCCGCGATCTGGCGCGAACCGTTGCCGACAGCGCGGGCGTGATGATGCCAATGATCGCCAATCCGATCCGCTTCTCGGAAACGCCGATACAAGACATCGCGCCGCCGCCCCGGCTGGGCGAGAACAGCGACGATGTGTTGCGCGGGTTGCTTGGATATTCCGAGGAAACGGTAGCGGCGCTCCGAGGCGAGGGAGCGATTTGAGCGAAGCGCGATTGGTCTGATCTATAGCTAACTCTTCAGGATCGCTGATGATGAAATATGAGGACATCGCTGTCGGGCGCGCCGGACGGATCGGGACGCTGACGCTCAATCGTCCGGAAAAAGGCAATACTCTCAGACCGCAGACGCTCGCGGAAATTTGCGCCGGGTTGGACGAATTGACCGCTGATCCCGACGTTGGTGTCATCGTGCTGGACGCAGCGGGCAAACATTTCTGCGCGGGTGCCGATTTCAGTTTTCTCGACGATCTGACGCAAATGCCTGCGAGCGATATCAAGGCACAGATTTATAAGCATTTCCAAGGGGCTGCGAAGCGCCTTTATCAATGCCCCAAGCCGACGCTCGCGCTGGTCCAGGGCGCGGCCGTTACGGTCGGATGCGAACTGGCGCTGGCCTGCGATTTTCGCATTGTCGCGGAGAATGCTTTCTTTCAGGAGAGCTGGATCAAACTCGGCATCATGCCACCGCTTGGCGGCCTGTTCCTGTTGCCGCGTCTGGTGGGATTGGGCCGCGCCGCGCAGATGGTGCTGCTTGGACAGGCAGTGAAGGCCGAGGAGGCCGGGCGGATCGGGCTGGCCGGCGAAATAGTCGCGGTCGACACGCTTGCCGATCGAGGGTCTGCTTTCGCGAAGGATCTGGCCGCGATCGCGCCGCTTGCTTACGCATCAGTCAAGGAGGGGCTGCATCGGGGCCTTGAAACCTCGATGGAAGCCGAATGGTCATCCAACCTGCTCAATCAGGCGATTTTGCTCGGCACGGAGGATTTCAAGGAAGGATTGGCGGCGGTGAAGGGGAAGCGGCCGCCAGTGTTCGCCGGGCGCTAACGATGACGCCCTTTCGCCGGTCGTCATCCAGTCCTGGATCTCCACGCTTGCCCCGCGCTCATCCAGACGATGATCTGACCGAATGACTGTTGTTGCACTTGGTAATATAAGTGTGTCAGATTACCCGCGCGAGATGTGTTGAAGGTTCGGCCGCTGTCGTCATCGACGGATCGCGCGCCATCCCTGAGGGCTGGAGGTATCCGTTGTAATGGCACTTATCACCGAAAAACTTCGTACGATCATGGCGCTCGATCCGCAGCGGGCCGAGATCGATTTCGAGCGGCGGGATTATAGCTGGGGCGAGCTATCGCGAGCAGTGGATGCGATCGAGGCCGCGTTCGATAGCATGGGACTTTCATCCGAAGCCTGCGTCGGCACACTGCTGCGCAATCGCCCAGGACATATTGCGGCGATACTCGCGATCCTCTCGACGGACCGGTGTCTGGTCACACTCAATCCGCTTCTGCCTGATGCAAAGCTTTTTGATGATCTGCGCGGGCTGGACCTGCCGGTCATCGTCGCGGACGAGGAGGATATTGCGCGCGCCGGCTTCCTGGAAGCAGCCGCCGTCGCCGGCAGCGCGGTGGTCGCGATCGGCGGGCGGCTCGAAGGCGTACGAGTGCTTGATGATCACATCCGGCCGCGAACACCTATCCGCACCGCGCCGGGAATAGCGATTGAAATGCTGACAAGCGGTACGACAGGTGCGCCGAAACGCGTACCGCTAAGCCGCGCGGCCTTCGACGCGAGCTTCGCAGGTTTCACGAGCTACGAGCGCGGGCGTTCATTTGAGGATCGGCCACAATTGCGATCGGGCGTTGTGATGGTCACCAACCCCTTGACGCATATCGGCGGCATCTACGGTTGTATCGGTGCGCTGATGGCAGGGCGCCGGATCGCGCTGCTCGAGAAATTCACCGTCGACGAGTGGGTCGATGCCGTACGCCGAAACCGGCCGAAGGTGGCGCCTGCGGTGCCCTCAGCCGTTCGGATGTTGCTTGAAGCGAATGTCGATCCAGCGGCTCTTGCCAGTCTCTCCGCCATGATTAGCGGTACTGCGCCGCTCCCACCGGAACTGGTGGACACGTTCTATGAGAAATACGGCGTGCCGATCCTTGGCAATTACGGCGCGACCGAATTCGCCGGTGCGGTCGCGGGCTGGACGATTGACGATTTTCGCGCGCATTGGCGCGACAAGCGTGGCTCGGTTGGCCGTGTGCATGGCAACGTCGTCGCTCGAATAGTGGATATCGAAACCGGCATCGAACTGCCGCCTGGCGCGGAGGGACTGCTCGAATTGCAGGGCGAGCAACTCGGTCCGGTCTATGCAGCGGGCGGTGATCGCTGGTTGCGGACCACCGATCGGGCGATGCTGGATGGCGATGGTTTCCTCTATATCCGCGGCCGGGCCGACAACGCGATCATTCGCGGCGGCTTCAAGGTCCATCCCGACGATGTCGCGGCGGTGCTGAACCAGCACCCAGCGGTTCGCGAGGCCGCGGTGGTGGGTGTGCCGGACGAAAGGCTTGGCGCTGTACCTGCGGCAGCAGTGATCCTGAAGGAAGATGCGGCGGAGCCGGACGCGGCCTTGTTCAGAAACTGGCTCCGGGAAAGACTGATCCCTTATCAGGTTCCGGTTTATATCCAGTTCGTCGACGATTTCCCGCGCACGCCGTCGATGAAGCCCTCAACTCCCGGCCTCCAGGCGCTCTTCCGCGCCTGATTGGTCGGCGAACTGGCAAGCGATCACGAGATGAGGATTTTTGTTATCGGCTGCGCCGGACTGATCGGGCGGCCATGGGACGCTGCTATTCACCGTTGAACCAAGATGTAGCTACGATGAAACGTTCGGCATGTGTCGGAGAGGCGAACGGGCCGACGAGGCTACCGCCATGCCGCTCTTTGAACACAGTATCCTCAATCCAATCGCTTTCGAGGAGGCAAGTTTCGCCGCGGTCGAATTCACGTATCTCAGCAGCGCGCTTGCCATCGCTGCTGTAGAGCGTGGACGTCACACGATACATGGCTCCATCGAGTGACTTGTGCCCTGTTCGCTTGAACAGCCGATTCCACCACGCCATCTCAGCGCCCCGCTTCTCAGACAGGCTATTTCCAGTCTTAAGGAAGGTGGAGCAATTGGCAATGCGCTGAACCCTAGCGGGGCGGGCGCGGCTTGAGGGGCTGGAAATACTCTAGGAAGCAAATCGTAAGCAGCTTTTGAAGCTGGCCCCGTTCGGGGTAAATTACTGTATTTGCTGTGAAAATATGGTGGACGCACTTGGGCTCGAACCAAGGACCCGCTGATTAAGAGTCAGCTGCTCTACCAACTGAGCTATGCGTCCATTCCGGCGGCGGGGGCGGCGTTGCGGCTGCCTTCCGATCGGGAAGCGCGCGGTTAGCAGGAGTAACCGAATGTGCAAACCCTTTTTTCGCTCAACCGCGCGATTTTTGTTCACCAGCCCGATTTTCGCCGGCTTTCGCGATCGATCGACATCAGGATGCCGAGCGACAGCAGCACCGTCATCTGCGCCGAGCCGCCGAAGCTGACCAGCGGCAGCGGGATGCCGACTACGGGGGCGAGCCCCATCACCATCATCAGGTTGATCGCGACATAGAAGAAGATCGTCGTCGACAGCCCGGCGGCGGTGAGTTTGGCGAAGCGCGATTTGGCGCGCACGCCGACGTTCACGCCCCAGCGGATCACCATCAGATAGGCGGCGATGATGAAGATGCCGCCAGCCAGCCCCCATTCCTCCGCCATGGTGGCGAACACGAAATCGGTCTGCCCCTCCGGGAGATAGTCCAGGTGGCTCTGCGTGCCGTTCAGGAAGCCCTTGCCGAACATCCCGCCCGACCCGATCGCGATCTTCGACTGGGTGATGTGATAGCCGGTGCGCAGCGGGTCGCTTTCGGGATCGAGGAAGATCAGCACGCGATTGCGCTGATAATCATGGAGCACGAAGTTGAAGGCGAGGGGCGCCGCGATCGCCAGCGCGAGCGCCCCGCCGACGAACAGCCGCAACGGAACACCAGCGAGGAACATCACCGTCACGCCGCCGGCGGAGATCATCAGCGCGGTGCCGAGATCGGGTTGCAGCATCACCAGCGCGGCCGGGATGCCGATCAGCACGCACGGCGGCCAGATCGCCCCGAAACGCCGCGTCTCCGACGGGGGCAGCATCTCATAGAAGCGCGCGCAGGCGAGGACGATCGCCGGCTTCATCAGCTCCGAAGGTTGCAGGCGGATAAAGCCGAGATCGAGCCAGCGCTGGCTTCCCCCGCGCACGGCGCCAAGCAATTCCACCGCGAGCAGCAGCACAACCAGCACGATATAGGCGGGGAAGGCGGCGCGTCGCCATACATTCTCACGAACCGCGCTGACGCCGATCGCTGCGAGAAGGAAAACGAAGAAACGCACGCCTTGCGGCAGCGCCCATGGACGCAGGCTGCCTCCGGCCGCCGAAAACAGCACGACCAGCCCGAAAGAGCCGATCGCGGCGACCAGCAGGAGGATCCGCCACGGCAGCCGCGCGAGGGGCGCGGGAATGACCGAATTGAGCATCATTGATTGGGCGTGCCCGGTTCGGGCGAGCCGGTGGTGCCCGCCACGCCGCCGGTATTGGCGATATCGCCCGGCGTCGCATCGGCATTGGCGTTGCTCGCGCTGGTAACCGCTTCGACCGCCGGGGCGTCAGTGGGGGCGGGGGCGTCGGTTTCGGTCGCCATCCCTTCCTCATTCGCCTGCGCATTGGCTGCGGCGCGATACGCGGCTGACTCGGCCGCCATACGGGTGCGGATATCGCCGCCCCATGTCGGCTCCACCTCTGCCAGCGATTTCATCGCGCGATCGCGATCGAACAGGTAGGTCATGATATCCCGGCCGATCATCGGGGTGTCGAGATTGCGCACGGTATGGCCGTTATGCTCCAGCACGATCGCGGCAGCATAGCGCGGGTTTTCGATCGGCGCGAAGCACACGAACAATGCGTGATCCCTGAGCTTGAACGGCAGCTGCCCATTTTTCAGCACGCCGGTGCGCCGTTCGGCCATGGTGATGCGACGCACCTGCGCGGTGCCGGTTTTTCCGGCGATCTGGATGCCGGGCAATAACAGCCGCGCCGCGCCGCCCGTGCCGCCGCCGTTCACCACGCGCCACATCGCGTCGCGGACGGTTTGCAGGTTTTCCGGCTTCACCGGCAATGCCGCGGGATTGCGCGATACATGATCCGCCAGCAGGCTTGGCTCCACCATCCGCCCGGATGCGATCCGCGCCGACATCACCGCGAGCTGCAGCGGGTTCACCAGCACATAACCCTGACCGATCGAGGCGTTGAGCGAATCCGCGACCGTCCAGCTGCTTTTGTATTTCCGCAGCTTCCATGCGCTGTCGGGCACAGTGCCGTAACGTTGCGTTGACAGCGGCAGATCGAATTTCTGCCCGAGGCCGAGCATGCGCGCGATCGGGGCGACGTGATCGTAGCCAAGCCGGCGTATCATCTCATAGAAATAGATGTCGCAGCTCGCCGCGATCGCGCCGCTGAGATCGAGCGCGCCGTGGCCGCCGCGCTTGTGGCAGTGGAACACGCCGGTGCCCACCTTCAACGCGCCCGTGCAAACCACGCGATCATGCGCGCTCACCCCGGCTTCCAGCAGCGCGAGGCCGTTCATCGGCTTGACGGTCGATCCCGGTGGATAAAGCCCCTGCGTGACCTTGTTCATCAGCGGAACGTGATCGTTGGCGCTCAACATCTGCCATTCGAGATGGCTGATCCCGGCCGAAAAACTGTTGGGATCATATGCCGGCATGGATGCCATCGCCAGCATCTCGCCGGTATGGCAATCGAACACCACCGCCGAGCCGGAGTTGGTGCCCAGCCGCCGCGCGGCATATTCCTGCAACCCGGCGTCGATCGTCAGCTTTTGCGTCTTGCCGGGAATATCGGGCCGGGTGGCCAGCTCCGCGACCAGCTTGCCGCGCGCCGTCACTTCGACGCGCTTGGCGCCGGGGGAGCCGCGAAGTTCCTTCTCCAGCGTCTTTTCCAGCCCGTCCTTGCCGAGCTTGAAACCGGGCGTGACGAGCAGTTGCTCCCGTGTTTTCTTGAACTGTTCGGCGGTGGCGGTGCCGACATAGCCGGTGAGATGCGCGACCGCCGCGCCGGCCGGATAATTTCGCGCGAAGCCGCGTGTCGGCGCGACGCCGGGCAACTCCGGCTGGCGCACCTGCACCGCCGCGAACCGTTCCCATGAGATGCCGTCGATCACCTGCACCGGCTGAAAACCGGCGGCTTTCTTGATGTCGGCACGAACGCGGAGCAAATCGTCCGGCGTCAGATCGAGCAGCTTTTGCAGTAGCGCCAGCGTGCGTTCGAGATCCTCGACGCGATCGGGGATGATATCGACGCGGAAATCGGTGCGATTGTCCGCGATCGGATGGCCGCCGCGATCGACGATCCAGCCCCGACGCGGCGGGATCATCGTGTTGTTGACGCGATTGCTTTCGGAAAGCGTGCTGTAGCGTTCGTTCTCGGCGATCGAGAGCCAGCCCATGCGGCCGATAAGCAGCGCACCGACTCCGAGCTGGGCGGAGCCGAGCAGCCAGGCGCGGCGCGAGAAGGTGTAGCCTTGCTGCGCCTCGGTTGCGATCCGGGGCGGCCGGCTCATTCGGTCGCCCGCTTGCGATCGATCCAGGCGACGATGCGCGCTGCGAGGGGGAAGGCGAGGATCGACACGATGATTTGGATCACTAGCACGCCATCGACGTGCGCGGTAAGCGGCGACGCGACGATACGGCCGCCGACCAGGCACAAAATGATCGCCGCGGCGGCAATCATCCAATCCTGCCAGAAATCGCGGAATATCGTCCGCTGATCGAACAGGTCTATCAGGAAGAAAGCGAGCGCCCACAATATCATCGCGCTGCCCATCGGTTGTCCGCTCAGCAGATCGTCAAACAGCCCGAGCAGCGGCGCGGCCCAACGCCGCAGCGCGAGAGGGGCGAGCAGCCGCCACGCGAGCAGCATCAGCAATCCGCACGGCGGCAACAGTGCCAGCGTCGCGCCGAACGGAGCGACTGTGACGAGCGAGCCGGCCATCACCGTGATCCATGGAATCGCACGCGCGCGACCGGCGGGGATGACCGGCTCGAACGGTTTGCGCGGCGCCATGCTCATCGCTTGACCTTGGCGGGTATCGGATGGGGCGGCGGGGGCGGCGGAATGAACGCTTCGCTCACCAGCGCGAAATCGAAGGTGTCGGGTCGGGCATAAGGCTGCGCGGGCGCAGCGTCGCTGCCCGCGCGAACGACACGGGCGACCAGCACGCCGGGCATATAGATGCCGCCGGTGCCGGAGGTGACGAAGCGGTCGCCCGGCCGTAACTTGGCGTCGGCGGTATTGACCGAGCGGATATCGATCATGCCATCGCCGCGCCCGGCGGCGAGCGCGGGCATTCCGTCGCTGATGCGGCGCACCGGAACGATACTGGTGGGATCGGTGAGCAGCAGCACCCGCGCGGTATTCGGTCCGGTCTCCACGATGCGGCCGAGCAGGCCGTCCGGCCCGCGCACCGGCTGCCCCTCGCGCACTCCCTGCCAGCTTCCGGCATTGAGGACGCCGAAGCGCCGCGTGCTCGACGCGCTGGAACTGACGATGCGCGCGGTGACGACCGTGCCGGGCGTGCCGTCGCGCAGTTTCAGCAGCCCGCGCAAGCGACGATTGTCGCGCACGATGATCTGCGCCTGAAGCATCGCGGCATGGGTGCGTTTCACCTCCGCGCGCAATTCCTCATTCTCGCCATGGACGCGAAAATAGCTGCCGATCGCATCGGGCACCCCGGCGACGGTGGAGAAAGCCGCCGACACGCCCGACGATACCGGCGTGGTCACCTCACGAACCGTCGCGCGCAACGCGGCGAAGGCGGTGGGGTTGAATGCCGACAGGACAAGCAACACCGCGCCCACCACCGCGCCCGCGATGGCAAGAATATAGGTCAGGAATAGCGAATATTGCGCCCGCCTTGAAAAACCCGGGCGCCGATCCCGCGACGGCGCCATCACCTATGCCTTTTTGAGAAAAAGTTCCCCGTTCAACCGCTTGTCAGTACGCCACGATACATCGGATCTTCCAGCGCACGGCCGGTGCCCAGCGCAACGCAGGTCAGCGGATCTTCCGCCACCGTGACGGGGAGACCCGTCTCGTCGCGCAGCACCTCGTCCAGCCCCTGAAGCAGCGCGCCGCCGCCGGTCAGCACGATGCCCTGATCGACGATATCGGCGGCCAGTTCCGGCGCGGTGTTTTCCAGCGCGACGCGAACGCCCTCGACGATCGTCGCGACCGGCTCGCTCAATGCCTCGGCGATCTGGCCCTGGTTGATCTGGATTTCCTTCGGCACGCCATTGACCAGATCGCGACCCTTGATGTGGATCGTCGCGCCGATGCCATCGGCTGGCGGCTTGGCGATGCCGACTTCCTGCTTGATCCGCTCGGCGGTTGCTTCGCCGATCAGCAGATTGTGATTGCGGCGGACATAGCTGACGATCGCCTCGTCCATCTTGTCCCCGCCGACGCGGACGCTGGTGGTATAAGCCAGGCCGCGCAGCGACAGCACCGCCACTTCGGTCGTGCCGCCGCCGATATCGACGATCATGCTGCCGATCGGCTCGGTCACGGGCATGTCGGCGCCGATCGCGGCGGCCATCGGTTCTTCGATCAGCCACACCTGGCTTGCGCCCGCGTTCGACGCGGCGTCACGGATCGCGCGGCGTTCCACCTTGGTCGAGCCGGAGGGGACGCAGATCACGATCTCCGGCCAGCGCATGAAGCGGCGCTGCCCGTGCACCTTATAGATGAAGCTCTTGATCATCTGTTCCGCGACATCGATGTCCGCGATCACGCCGTCCCGCAACGGACGAATCGCTTCGATATTGCCCGGCGTCTTGCCCATCATCAGCTTGGCGTCGTTGCCGACGGCCTTCACTTTCTTCTGGCCGTTGATCGTCTCGACCGCCACGACGGACGGTTCGTTGAGCACGATGCCGCGACCGCGCAGATAGACGACCGTATTTGCCGTACCCAGATCGATCGCCATGTCGTGCGACATGAACTTGAAAAATCGCGAAAAAGCCATGATGCGCTAGTTTCCGTCCCCGAGTCGCCACGCCAGATGCGCAGTACAATACGCCAACCATCCCGCGCTTGCTGCCGCAAGGCGCATTCTGCACGAATTTATCAGCGTCTTAACGGTCGCGGGATGGCGCCGCTTGGGCTAGGGGAGTGGGCGTGTCAATAAGACGTTTACCCGAGCACCTGATCAACCGCATCGCTGCCGGTGAAGTGGTGGAAAGACCAGCCAGCGCGTTGAAGGAACTGGTTGAGAACGCCATCGATGCTGGAGCGACGCGCATCGCTGTTCTGCTGGTTGCCGGTGGTGTCGAGCGGATCGAAGTAGCCGATGACGGCTGCGGCATGTCTCCGCAGGAAATGGCGCTGGCGTGCGAGCGCCACGCGACCTCCAAACTGCCCGGCGACGATATCGACGCGGTCGCGACACTCGGCTTTCGCGGCGAGGCTTTGCCCTCGATCGCCAGCGTCGCGCGGGTGACGCTGGAAAGCCGGCCGCGTGGGAGCGACGGCTGGGCGCGGACGATCGATAATGGCGTGCTGGTGCGCGAGGGCCCTGCGGCGCTGCCGCCCGGCACGCGGATCGTGGTTGAGGGGCTGTTCGCGCGCGTTCCGGCGCGGCGCAAGTTCCTGCGCTCGACGCGTGGCGAATATGCCGCCTGCCTCGATGTTATGCGCCGGCTGGCGATGGCGCGGCCAGACATCGCCTTCACCGTCGAGCATGACGGCCGCCGTGCGCTCGCTGCATTGCAGGCGGAAGATCGCCCGGCGCGCGTCGCCTTGCTCACCGATCGCGCCTTGGCCGACAATTCGGTCGCGGTCGATCTGGAGCGGGAAGGGGTGGTGCTTGGCGGCGTCGCCGGGCTGCCCACCTTTCATCGCGGCGTGGCCGATCACCAATATCTGTTCGTCAACGGCCGCCCGGTGAAAGACCGATTGCTCATTGGCGCGATTCGCGGCGCTTATGCCGAGATGATGCCGCGAGATCGGCACGCTGTGGTCGCGCTGTTCCTGGAAGTGCCGCCGGACCAGGTCGATGTGAACGTCCATCCCGCAAAGACCGAGGTGCGTTTCCGCGATCCGGCGATGATCCGCGGGATGATCGTCAGCGGCATCCGGCGCGCGCTGGACGGGGCGGGGCATCGCGTCTCGCATCGCCCCGCCGATGATGCGCTGGCGATGTGGCGCAGCGAGCCGGTCGCCGCGCCGCCGCCGGAACAACAGCAGACGATCTGGCAATCCGCGCCGCAAGCGGTGGGCGGGCTGGTCGCGGATCGCCGCCCGTCGTTCTTCGCGCCGCCTCCACAAGCGCGGGCCGAGGCGGCCTGGGCGCCGCCGCCGGAACGCGTCGATCACCCGCTCGGCGTCGCGCGCGGGCAGGTGGCCAAGACCTATATCGTCGCGGAGGCTGAGGACGGTCTGATCATCGTCGATCAACACGCCGCGCATGAGCGGCTGGTGCTCGAACGGATGCGCCGCGCGCTCGCCGACGGGCGGGTCGCATCACAGGCGTTGTTGATCCCCGAGGTCGTCGAGTTGGATGAAACCGCCTGCGACCGGCTGGAGGCGCGCGCGGCGGAATTGTCCGAACTGGGCCTCGATCTCGAACGCTTCGGCCAGCGCGCGATATTGGTGCGCGCGACGCCCGCGCTGCTCGGCAGCGGCGATCCGGCGGGGCTGATTACCGACCTCGCCGACGAACTGGCCGCGTTCGATGAAGCACTGTCGCTGCGTGAGCGGCTGGACGCGGTGGCCGGAACGATGGCGTGCCACGGCTCGGTCCGTGCGGGGCGCGTGCTATCGGTGGCGGAGATGAATGCCTTGCTCCGCGAAATGGAAGTCACGCCGCATTCCGGCCAGTGCAATCATGGGCGGCCGACCTGGGTGAAGCTGGCGCATGGCGATATCGAAAAGCTGTTCGGGCGGAAGTGAGGGGGCGAGCGCCCTAATGGCGGCTGCCAGAACCAGAGGATTATGTGGTTGAAACCGGCCGTTTCAGCCGTGAACAGTTTCACCGCGTTCCAGCATATCAATGAAACTCCCGATCTTTCGGGCTCTGGTCTCGGCTTTCTTCGCCGCGCCAATTCGATACAAGATCGCATATCGGTTAGCGCCCGTCAGCGTAGCGAAGAAAGCCGCCGCCTTCGGATTCGCATCGAGCGCATTTTGCAAATCCAGTGGAACCTCAGCTTTGCTGGCCGGGGCATATGCGGCTTCCCATCTGCCGTCGGTCTTCGCGTTATCTATTGCCAATTGTCCAGACGCCCGCATGCGGCCCGCCAAAATCAGCTCCAGCGCGCGTTTCCGATTGACCGCTGACCACTTGCTGCGCGGTCTGCGCGGGGTAAAGCGTATCAACCAGCTTTCGGCATCATATTTGTCGAGCTGGCCGTCGATCCAGCCATAGCAAATAGCACTGTCGACCGCCTGCGCTTTCGTGATGCTGGCGAGGCTCGAACCTTTTTTACGAAACCTGAACCACGCACCATTGGAATCGCTCGGCTGCTCCGCCAACCAGCTTTCCAGCGCGATTTGATCGGCGAATGAAACAATCGGAAGGCCAGAGCGCAATTCGGTCATTCTCTTCCCTCAGCGCGATCCGTGGATAGCCGCGCGCGGAATCCACCATAATCAGCCCAACTTCGCCAAGGAAAACGCGCGGCGCCTTACCCCGCGAATGAACGCACCGGCACGCCAGCCGCCGCCAGCGCGGCGTGCGCTTGTGCGATCGTCGCTTCGCCGAAGTGGAAGATCGATGCGGCCAGCACCGCCGAGGCATGGCCTTCCGTCACCCCCGCGACGAGATCGGCGAGGCTGCCGACGCCGCCGGATGCCACGACCGGCACGCTGGTGCGATCCGCGATCGTGCGGATCAGCGCGAGGTCATAGCCGTCGCGGGTGCCGTCACGGTCCATCGAGGTGATGAGCAATTCGCCCGCGCCCAGCGCGGCCAGGTGCAGCGCATGTTCCACCGCGTCGATCCCGGTCGCGCGGCGGCCGCCGTGGGTGAACACCTCCCAGCGATCACCGCTCCGCCGCGCGTCGACGCTCGCCACGCAGCATTGGCTGCCGAAACGCTCGGCGATGTCAGATACAACCTCCGGCCGCGCAACGGCGGCGGAATTCACCGCGACCTTGTCCGCGCCGGCCAGCAGCAGCGCGCGAGCATCCTCCGCCGTCCGCACGCCGCCGCCGACGGTGAGCGGCATGAAGCATTCCGCCGCCGTCCGCCGCACCACATCGAGGATCGTGTCGCGGCCCTCGTGGCTTGCGGTGATGTCGAGGAAGCACAGCTCGTCCGCACCGGCCGCATCATAGGCGCGGGCCTGCTCGACCGGATCGCCCGCATCCTTGAGATCGACGAAATTGACGCCCTTCACCACGCGCCCGTTGGCGACGTCCAGGCAGGGGATGACACGTGCGCGGACGGTCATCAGGCGGCCTTCGCCACCTCTAGCGCGGCGGCGAGATCGAGCCTGCCGTCGTAAAGCGCGCGGCCGGTGATCACGCCTTCCACGCCGTCCCGCGCATGGAGCGCGAGGACGTGGATGTCGCTGATCCCTTTCACCCCGCCGCTGGCGATCACCGGGATCGCCACTGCGCGGGCGAGGTCCACCGTCGCTTCGACATTGCAGCCCTTGAGCAGCCCGTCGCGGCCGACATCGGTGAAGAGCAGGGAGGCGACGCCCGCATCCTCGAACCGGCGCGCCATATCGATGACGCTGACGGTGGACACTTCGGCCCAGCCCTTGGTCGCGACCATGCCGTCGCGCGCATCGACCGCGACGACTACGCCGCCGGGGAAGGCGCCGGCCATGTCGCGGACGAATTGCGGGTTTTCTAGCGCCGCAGTGCCGATCACCACGCGGGAAACGCCGAGATCGAACCAGCCCTCCACCGCGGCGGGCGTGCGGATGCCCCCGCCGAGCTGGACGTGGCCTGGGAAGCGCTCAACGATCGCACGCACCGCCTCGCCATTGACCGACTCGCCCGCAAAGGCGCCATCGAGATCGACGACATGGAGATGCTCCGCGCCAGCGTCGGCGAACAGCATCGCCTGCGCGGCAGGATCGTCGCCATAAACGGTGGCGCGATCCATATCGCCTTCGGCGAGGCGCACGACCTGCCCCTGTTTGAGGTCGATCGCGGGGAAAACGATAAGGGTCATGGGTGCCACGCAAGGAAGTGTTCGAGCAGCGCAAGGCCATAGCGCTGGCTCTTTTCGGGATGGAATTGCACACCGAGCAGATTGTCGCGGCCGATCGCGGCGGTGACCGGGCCGGCATGATCGGTGCGGGCGAGGACATGCTCGCCCTCGAACGCATAACTGTGCAGGAAATAGGCCTCTCCCGCCGTCAGCAGCGGGTGAGGGGTGAGCGGAACCACGTCGTTCCACCCCATATGCGGCACCTTCGCGACGGGATCGGTGGGCGCGAGAAGGCGGACGCGGCCGGCGATCCAGCCGAGCCCGGCGTGCGTGCCCATTTCCTCGCCGGTATCGGCCATCAATTGCATGCCGACACAGATGCCGAGGAACGGCGCGCCCTCTTTCAGCACGCGTGCCGAAAGCGCCTGTTCCAGCCCATCCACCGCGCGGAGGTTGGCCGCGCAGGCGCCGAACGCGCCGACGCCGGGCAATACGATGCGGTCGGCGCGCGCGATCAGATCGGGATCGGCGGTGATCGTTACGTCGCTGGCTCCTGCGGCGCGCAACGCATTTTCGACCGAGCGCAGGTTGCCTGATTGGATATCGACCAGTGCGAGCGTCATTGCGCGAGCTTCGCGATCGCGGGCACCGCAAGCGCCGCCTTGAACTCGATCACCTCTGCCGTGGCGAGCCCGGCGGTGACGAGTGGATCCGTCTGTGCCACCGCCTCGATATCCTCGGCGATGCCGCGACACAGAATAACGCCGCCGGTGCGCGGTTCACGCCGCCCGGCGACGAGAAACACGCCTTCGGCAAGGCCACGCTCAAGGAACGCGCGATGTGCCTCGATCTGCGCGTCCACCTGCTCCAGCGGGCCGACATAATCGAGCAGGATGACGCAAAGATGCTCGTCGACGTGAAACTCGCTGAGCGCGGTCACAACGTGCCTTTGGTCGAGGGAATCGCATCTGCCTTGCGCGAATCGATCTCCACCGCCAGCCGCAACGCGCGGGCGAGGCCCTTGAAGGCGCTTTCGGCGATATGATGATTGTTCTCGCCGTGCAGCGTCTCGACGTGCAGCGTGATTCCAGCGGCCTGCGCGAACGAGTGGAACCAGTGTTTGAACAACTCGGTATCCATCTCGCCCAGCCGCTTCTGGGTGAATTCGGTGTTCCACACGAGCCACGGCCGACCCGAGATGTCCAGCGCGACGCGTGTCAGCGTCTCGTCCATCGGGGAAAGTGCATCGCCGTAACGGCGGATGCCGCGCTTGTCGCCGAGCGCTTGCGCCACCGCCTGGCCGATCGCGATCGCGGTATCTTCGACCGTATGGTGTTGATCGATATGCAGATCGCCCTTGGTGCGGACTTTAAGGTCGATCAGCGAATGCCGGGCAAGCTGCTCAAGCATGTGATCGAAGAAGCCGACCCCGGTCTCCACGTCATATTGGCCGGTCCCGTCGAGATTGACGGTAACGGCGATATCCGTTTCGCTGGTGGCGCGTGTGATCGTCGCGGTGCGCATGCTGGGCTCCATAGCGCGCGTGCCGCATTTGGGAAGGCGCGTGCGGCATTTGGCAAGTAAAGCTTTGCTTGACCACGCCCGCGACGCCGCTACCCATAGCCGCATTATGGACGAAAACGCGCCCGACAGCCTGATCCCTTATGACGAGATCGTGCAGGAAGCCCTGCGCGCCGTGGTGGGCCGCGTGCTCCGCTCGGTCGCCGAAAATGGCGGCAATCTGCCGGGCGAGCACCATTTCTATATCACTTTCAAGACGCAGGCGCCCGAGGTCGATATCCCGAAGCGGCTCGTCGAGCGGTTCCCGGACGAGATGACGATCGTCATGCAGAATCGTTTCTGGGATCTGACGGTGGATGATCGCCGATTCTCGATCGGCCTGAGCTTCAATCAGGTGCCGTCGAAACTGGTGATTCCCTATTCGGCGATCACCGGTTTCCACGATCCCGCGGTTAATTTCGAACTGCGCTTCCAGGCGCAGGAGGGGCCGGAGGATGGCCCCGGCGGGCATGATCCAGCCGAAAACGACGGGCCGAGCGCGGCGCCGATCGAGGATGGATCGAACGTCGTCGCCGTGGATTTCAAACGGAAGAAGTAAGCCGGACGCGAGCCGCGTAACGTCGTTGCACGGCGCTCGCAAAGCGACGCGAACGGCCAGCCGGCGCGGCATTGCCGCGACCGACGTCATGGGATTTACCCCTATGACGGCCCTCGTTGTGGAGCACGCGAACATGACCGACACGCGCACCGAAACCGACTCGATCGGCCCGATCGAAGTCCCCGCCATCGCTTATTGGGGCGCGCAGACGCAGCGATCGGTCGAAAATTTTCCGTTCGGCGAACGCGAGCGGATGCCGATCGGTATCGTCCACGCGCTCGCGCTGGTGAAACAGGCGGCGGCACGGGTTAACCGACGGCACGGTCTTGCGGCGAACAAGGCCGACGCGATCGAACAGGCGGCGGCCGAAGTCGTGGCCGGCGAGCATGACGATCAATTCCCGCTGGTCATCTGGCAGACGGGCAGCGGCACGCAATCGAACATGAATGCCAATGAGGTGATCGCTGGCCGCGCCAACGAAATCCTTTCGGGCAAGCGCGGCGGCAAAGTCCCGGTCCACCCCAATGATGACGTTAACCGGGGCCAATCCTCGAACGACAGCTTCCCCACCGCACTGCACATCGCCGCGACGCTCGGCGTGCGCGATCGCCTGCTTCCCGCGTTGACCCGGCTGCATGATGCGCTGGCGCTCAAATCCGAAAAATGGGCAGCGATCGTCAAGATCGGGCGCACACATTTGCAGGATGCGACTCCGTTGACGCTGGGGCAGGAATTTTCCGGCTACGCCAACCAGCTCTATCGCTGCCGAAGGCGGATCGAACCCGCGCTGGAGCATGGCACGCACCGGCTGGCGCAGGGCGGCACGGCGGTGGGCACGGGGCTCAACGCTCCGGCGGGGTTCGCGGAGGATTTCTGCGCCGCGCTGCGTGAGATCACCGGCGAGCCATTCATTCCGGCCGAGAATTTCTTCGAGGCGCTGGGCTCGAACGATCCGCTGGTCAATCTGTCCGGCACGCTCAACACGCTGGCGGTGGCGCTGACCAAGATCGCCAACGATATCCGCCTGCTCGGTTCCGGCCCGCGCTGCGGCATCGGTGAACTGGATCTGCCGGCGAACGAGCCCGGCAGCTCGATCATGCCGGGCAAGGTCAATCCCACGCAATGCGAGATGCTTACGATGGTCGCCGCGCAGGTGATGGGCAATCACGTCGCGATCACCATCGGCGGCGCGCAGGGGCATCTGGAACTCAACGTGTTCAAGCCGATGATCGGCGCGGCGGTGCTGCGTTCGATCGACCTGCTCGCGGTCGGGATGGAATCCTTTGCCGAGCGCTGCGTCGACGGGCTGGAGGCGAATGAGCGGCGCATCGCCGATTTGCTCGATCGCTCGCTGATGCTGGTTACCGCGCTCGCGCCGGAAATCGGCTATGACAATGCGGCTAAGATCGCCAAACACGCCCATATCGAGGGGCTTACGCTGCGCGAGGCGGGGATCGCACTGGGGCTGGTGGATGCGGCGACGTTCGATCGCGTCGTCCGGCCGGAAGCGATGCTGGGAACCTGAGCCCGCGTCGCGCGCTTGATCGTCCTCTACCTTCCAAAGGGTTTCAGATGCTTCGTACCATTATCGGCGCACTTGTCGGCAGCGAACTCGATCGACGTGAAGGCGGCGGTGGCGTGAAGGGCGCGATCGTCGGCGCGGTGATGACCCGGATGGTAACGCGGATGGGTCCGCTCGGGCTGGCGGTCGGCGGGGCATATGTCGCGAAAAAGGCCTATGATCGGCATAAGGCGCGTCAGGTCGGCGGGACGGTGAAAACGAGTCCGTCCACCAGCGTTTGATCACCGCGAAGATGTCGCGCGGGGGATGATCGCGCTCGCAATCGCAGCCGATCCGCGCTTGTCGGCTTGACGCCCGCCCCATGCGCGCGGCACTAGCGCGCATGGCCGCTCCCTCTCAGCCCGATCCGCACGGTTTCAAGCGCCGCGGCGTGCTTTTCGTGCTGTCCTCGCCGTCGGGCGCGGGCAAGTCCACCATCGCGCGCAAATTGCTTGCCGCCGAACCCGATCTTTCGATGTCGGTATCCGCCACGACGCGCCCGATGCGCCCCGGCGAGGTGGACGGGAAGGATTATCACTTCGTCTCGCTCGATCGCTTCCGCGAGATGGCGACGGGGCACGAATTTCTCGAATGGGCGCATGTGTTCGATGAACGCTATGGCACGCCAAAGGCGCCGGTCGACGATATGCTGGCGTCGGGCAACGATGTGCTGTTCGATATCGACTGGCAGGGCGCGCAGCAGCTTTACCAGATCGCCGGCGGCGACGTGGTACGCGTGTTCATCCTCCCGCCCTCCATGGAGGAATTGCACCAGCGGCTGCTGAAGCGGGCGACCGATTCGACCGAGATCATCGATCGCCGCATGGCGCGCGCCGCCAATGAGGTGAGCCATTGGGACGGCTATGACTACGTTCTCGTCAACGACGATATCGAGGAATGCTTCGAGTCCGTCCGCACGATCCTCGCGGCGGAGCGCCTGAAGCGTTCGCGGCAGACCGGGCTGATCGGCTTCATTCGCAAGCTGCGCCGCGCGGGTTAAGGCGTCAGGAGCGCCGGAGGAAAATCCAGTAGATCGCGCCGAATGTGGCCACGATGGCGATATTCGCGATCAGGCGTTCCCAGAAACGATGGCGGAAGAACGCGAAGTCGACGCTGATGATGACGACCGCCATCGCCACGATCAACAGCGCTGTCGGAAGCTTGGTCATCGCCACATTCCTTTTGGCAACGCTCGCCGCGCCCTTATCCTAACGCTTTCATCGCGTCCGGCGAACCGGCGGCATAATCGCTCTCAACGCCGGGCGGCGCTCACCGCTGCAAGAAAACGCACCGCTGCGTCATAGCTGGCGCGTTTCGCCTCGCGGGCGCGGGTGGCGAGTTCGTCTTCGCCCCATTGTTCGGCCTGCCAATCCTCATCGACCTGCGCGGCGCGCCACAAGGTCTCTGCGTCGATCGCGCCTTCGGCCAGCGCAAGCGAGCCGACGATAGTGCCGGTCAGCGAAACGATCGTCTGCAACGCCGCGAGGGTGAATGGATCGCGCGCGGCGACCGCTTCGGCGAGCCGGGCGAGGGTCGCGTCGGGCTGGGCGACATGCATCACGCCCAGGATCGTGGCGAAGTGAATGTCATAGCGTTGCCGCGCCCAATCGAGCAGCGGCTCCCATGCGGTTTCCTGCCGCGCGACGAGTTCGGATGGCGAGTGGGCGCGGTAACAGAGCAGGTCGGTCTCTGCGTAGCGGGCGATATCGGTGATGAATGGCGTGGGATCGGCCGCGATCCGGTCGATCGCCGCATTGGCGAGCCCGGTTAGCGGCATCGCGCGCGGATCGATCGTTTCATCCACTGCGCGCCATTCGTCCGCCACCGCTTCGGCCAGCGCCGCTGTCGGCAAGGCGAGCGGCGCCCGGCCCGGCGTGCGCACCGGGCGGCCATCCAGCGTCACGCCGCCATCGGCGCCCAGCGCCACGTCTTTCCAGAACCGCTTCATTCCGACGGGCTCCGCCAGCGGCGGGCCAGGCTGCGCGGCACGATCGCCATCATGGCCAGCGCGGACAATATGATCGCGCCACCGAGCAGCTTGCGCCAGGTCGTATCGCCCTCCGCCAGCAGCAGCACGCCCAGCACCGCGCCGCCCGACGCGGCGAGCCGGGCGAGGGTGATATAAAACCAGCGGATTTTCGCGGGGTCGCGATCAGGAACGGACATAGCCGCGATATGGCCGATCCGCGACGCTCGCGCCACCCGCGATGAACCGGGCCGTGCAAGCGCCGGATGCCGCGTGAACGGGTTGGTAACACCGGCTCATTATGGTTAAGGGCGCGAAGCGAGCGGAGCCCGGGGGGCACGCCAGCTTCTTCACGATTGGTTTTTGGAGACGAGGGCGAATGGTCGGCCCAGCAGTGTTCACTTATGGCTTGTTGATGAGCTTCATCTTTGCCGGGGCGTCGCGCAACGCGAAACTCCGGCGGCCCAATCCGCCGATGATCCAATATACCGGCTATATCATGTGCGGGTTGACTGGTGCGCTTTCCGTGATCTTGTTCGCCGTCGCGACGCTGGGTTTCTTCGGCACGCCCCTGATCTGACGCGCTACAGCCGCCCGCGGTTCGCGCGTTCGACCAGATCGGCGGGATGCTGCTTGCCCGCGTCGCGCAGCCCGGCAATCGCGCCGCGCAGATCGGCAACGGATTTGTTCTGGCTGAGCTTCGCGGTGCCGCGCCATTCGCTCACGGTCAGTACGAAGCCCTCGATCGCCGCGCGCATCGCGTCGAAACGGCGCCGGTCCATCTTGTCTCGCGTCCATTCGGCTTTCGGGGCGAGCCGCTGCTCATGGATATGAGAAGTGGCGTCGAGGTGTGCGATCAATTGCGCGTCGTCCAGCGCTGCGACGATGCCCTCCGCCTCCGCGACAACATAATTCCACGTCGGCACCTGATCCGCGCTCTTATACCAATCGGGGCTGATATAGGCGCCGGGGCCGCCGAAGCTGGCGATCGCACGCGTGCCCGCCGCGATCGGCATCGCGCGGTTGCGACGCGCGATGTGAAAGAACAAATTGCCCGCAGCATCCACCACCACGGGCGCATGCACGACCATCGGCCGCTCCGCCGCCGCTAGGAAGATATGCGCGAAGGCGATATCGGCGGCGAAGGCGCGCGCCGCCTCCACGCTCATGGCGAAGGCGGCGCCTGGATGCATCAGTCGCGCGCGGTTCCGCGCCCGCGCCGCTCGCCGCGCCGTGCCTTGCGCACCGTCTTGGCATGGGCTCGGGCCTTGGCCTTCTGATCCTCGCGGGTCGGCGGGGGCGGGGTATCGGGCGGCATGTTGTCGCCGAGCGCCGCATCGAAGCCGAGGCTTTTCAGGCTTTCCGCGAAATGCGTCGGCAGCGGGGCGGTGACGTCGATCTTGTCGCCATCGGGGTGATCGACCCGGATGCGCCGCGCATGCAGGTGCATCTTGCGGCTGATCCCGCCGGTCAGGAACGCAGCCTTGCCGCCATATTTGCCGTCGCCGACGATCGGATGGCCGATCGCCGCCATGTGGACGCGCAACTGGTGGGTGCGGCCGGTGAACGGTTGCAGCTCGACCCATGCGGCATGGTTGCCGGCGCGCTCGATCACGCGATAGCGACTGCGCGCCGGCTGACCTTCGCCGCTTTCGTCGACGTGCATCTTCTCACCGCCGGTGCCGGGCTGCTTTGCGATCGGCAGATCGATCGTGCCGTCCTCGATCGAGGGCACGCCGACGATCAGCGCCCAATAGACCTTTTTCGCGGTGCGGCTGGAAAACGCCTTGGAAAAGAATGCAGCCGCGCGCGTCGTGCGCGCGACGAGCAACGCGCCGGACGTATCCTTATCGAGCCGGTGGACCAGCTTCGGCCGCCCCTCCAGATCGAATTGCAGCGCATCGAGCAGGCCGTCGACATGCTCGGTCGTCTTGGTACCGCCCTGCGTCGCGAGGCCAGGCGGCTTATTGAGCACCAGTGCGGCGGCGTCCTTGTGGATCACCATTTCCTGCGCGAAGGCGGCTTCGTCCTCCGACAGCGCCGGGCGCTGGCGCACCGGCTTGGCGGTGGCGCGCACCGGCTCGGCGGGGGGCACGCGCAGCACCTGACCGGCGACCAGACGATCCCCCGGCCCGACGCGTGCGCCATCCAGCCGAAGCTGCCCGGTCCGTGCCCATTTTGCGACGATGGTGAAGCTGGTGTCGGGCAGATGACGCTTGAACCAACGATCGACGCGGATCCCGTCGTCGTCCGGCGCGACGGTGAACTGGCGGACAGTCTCGCTCATGCCGCCACCCGTACGACGAACAGACCAGCGAACAGCGCGAGGATCGCGCCGGCCAGCGACAGGGAGACGTAAGCGATGGCGCTTGTCCATGCGCTGCGCTCGATCATCGTCACCACTTCGAGGGAGAAAGACGAAAAGGTCGTGAAGCCGCCCAGCGCGCCGACGCCGAGCAACAGCCGCCAGCCTTCGCCACCAAACGTGGAAAAGCGCGCCAGCACGCCGACGAGCAGCCCCATCAGCAAACCGCCGACGACGTTGACGGTCAACGTGCCCCAGGGCCAGTTCGGCCCGAGCAACCCGAGCATCATTCGCCCGGTAAGATGCCGCGCGCCGGACCCGAAGGCCCCGCCGAGCATGACGATCAGAAGGTTCTGCATTTCGCTGCCCTAGCGCGGATGGCGCGCTGGCGGAAGGGAAGCGGTGATCAGTTCCCGCCGTCGGCCATCAGATCGACTTCGGTGCCTCCGCCTTTGCGTGAGCGGAGCATGACGAACAGCGCGCCCTTGCCGCGTGTTGTGCCCGCCAACACATGATCGGAGCCGTCCATTCCGTGCTGCGCGGCAACGCCTGCGTCGGCCGACTTGGTGTAATACCAGTCGAGCAGGCGCTGGAGCGGCGCGGCGCTGGAGAAATTGACGACCCGCAACGCGCAGCCCTTGCCGTCCGCCCCGGCCGCCTCGATCACCCGTGCATCGGGATAAAGCGGCGCGACGGCGGGCAGTCGGTTGGCCCAGCCCGCCGAATAAGTGACGTTGCCCGAGCAGGTCGCGGCGAAGTGTTGGCTTTCCGCGAGCGCGCCCAGCGTCAGCGTGCGGCGCGCGGCGGCGCATTGCGGGCAGGGGCCGGGCGCGGGCGCGGCGCGCAGGCTATCCCGCTCTGCCGGACCTTTGCGCGCGGCGATATCGTCGCGCGGCAGCATGCCGCTCGCGGGTTGAGCGGGTGGGCGGACGACATCGGCATTGGCCTGCTGTACCAGCGCGGGATCGACCATGATCTGATCGCGCAACGCGCTCTTGAGCGCGGGATCGTTGGCGGGGGAGGATTCGTTGGTCGCCGCTAGCGTGTTATCGAGTTCGTCCGCCACGGCGTCCTCATTGCCGGGTGCCGAACCACAGGCACCGAGCGCGATCGCCAGCATCGGCGCCAATAGCGGCGCACGGCGGCGCGGGAGGAACATGGCAAACCCCTTGAACAATTCAGCCAAACCATGCCCGATCATGATTGCGGAAGCGTTGACGCACGCTTGCGTCTTATCCTTGCAATACACCCGCCGCCGCGCCATGTTGTCCGCCATGTTCAACATCATCTCGATCCTGATCGGTCTGGTCGCGTTGCTGTTCGCGATACCGGGCGTGTTGCCTTTGCTTGGCTGGCTCAACTGGGCAGCACTGCCGATCGCGGCGGTCGGCGCGCTGTTCGGCATGATCTCTTCCAGCGATTCCGGGCGCAATTTCAATTTGCTCGTGCTGCTGATCGCAATCGTGCGCCTCGCGCTGGGCGGCGGTTTCCTCTGATCTGACCACCCAGCCGATCCGCCTAAATGATTGCGGTGGCGCGGCTTTGCGTCCACTGCAGGGCGGGGGACCATTCGGATATCCGTATCATATGAACGTCGGGTCGATGCCGGAACTGTCATGGGAGGTGGTGGACCGCCTGGCGCTGTCGGTCGTTGCGGCGGGGCGTGACGCGGGCTTTCCCTATGTCGCGGCACAGAGCGATCTTGGTGATCCGGCGCCGATGACGGACGGCGAAGGGCGTGCTTATGCTGAATCCCTGCCGTGGGTGGATTCTGATCCCTATTACTGGCGCAATCGCGCGCTGGCGCTGCGTTCCAGCTTTCTCCTCGCCGCACGGGTTTTTGCTGAGCCGATCTGGTTCGCCGGCGGAAAGCTAGGCTCGTGGCGACCGACGCAAAGTCTGAAAGCGATCGATTGCAGCCGTGTGACCGATGAGTTCGGCTTTACCGGTGCGATCATCGCCCCCGCGCACCTTGCGGGCGGACAGGTGGGGGCGGTGGTGTGGGTGACGACGGCGCCGATCGACATGCCCGCGATCTTCGCGGCGCACGCAGCCGATATGTTCACCACCGCGCTGCAATTCCTCGCCGCGCACAGCGAATTGGTAACCCACCGCCAGCGGGTCACGCCGGCAACGCTTTCCCCGCGCGAGGCGCAATGCGTGCGCTGGGCGGCGGCGGGCAAAACCAATGCGGAGATCGCGACCATCCTGTCGCTTTCGGTGTCGACGGTGCGTTTCCACCTGCGCAATGCCGGGGAGAAGCTAGGCGCGACGACGCGTTCGCGGATGATTCAACTCGCCACCGGCATGGGGTTCCTTGGCCGCCATGTCTGACCCTGACGCGTGTGTCAGGTGGACAGGCCGCGCGTTCAACGCATGATGCGGGAATGGATCATTTGCTGACCCCTGAGACACGCGCTTTTCGCGATGAGGTGCGTACTTTCCTGAACGAGCGGCTGCCCGCTGATCTGAGCCGCGCCGCGCGCCGCGCGACGAGCGTGTTCCTCCATCCCGATGTAACGCTGGCATGGCAGCGCATTCTCCACGCGCAAGGCTGGGTCGCGCCGGACTGGCCGGTCGAACATGGCGGCCCGGGATGGGATGGCATCAGGCGCTATATCTTCGCCGAGGAAAGCGCCCGCGCGCACGCCCCATCGCTCCCGCCGCAGGGGCTGAAGATGGTTGCGCCGGTGATCATGTATTATGGCAGCGACGAGCAGAAGGCGACGCTGCTGCCGCGCATCCTGTCTGGCGATGACTATTGGTGCCAGGGCTATTCGGAGCCGGGGGCCGGCTCCGATCTCGCCGCGCTCAGGATGCGTGCGGTACGAGACGGCGACGATTATGTGCTCAACGGATCGAAGATCTGGACGACGCATGCCCATTTCGCCAACCGCATGTTCTGCCTCGTCCGCACGAGCACCGAAGGACGCCCACAGTCCGGCATAACCTTCCTGCTGCTCGAAATGGCGACGCTGGGTATCACCGTCGCACCAATTCTGACGCTCGCCGGAGACCATGAGCTTAATCAGGTGTTTTTCGATGACGCGCGCGTGCCGGTGGCCGGGCGGCTGGGCGCTGAGAATGATGGCTGGACGGTCGCCAAGCACCTGCTGACCTTCGAGCGCGGAGGGCGTTACGCGCCGCACCTCGCGGCCTTTCATTCATCGTTGCACGAAGCCGCGGAGCGGATCGGCTGGCTGGAACATGCCGGCAATCGCGAGCGGCTGGCGCGTGAGGCGATCGCGATCGATGCGTTGCGCGCGATTGAGGTCGCTGCGCTGGAGGGCAGCGGCCCGGCGGATGCGGTGCGGCCATCGATGCTGAAGGTGCTGGGGACGGAGGCTTCGCAGCGGCTCGATCACCTCGCGCTGGAGATGGCGGCGACATGGGAGGGCGCGATCGAAGATGCGCCCGATGCGATCGCCGTCGCCCTGCCGCGCTATCTCAACAATCGGGCGGGTAGCATCTATGCCGGGTCGAACGAGATTCAGCGCGATCTGATCGCGCGCGTGGTGGTCGATCAGGCGGCGTAGCGGCTGAGGTGCGCGCGGGCGCCGCCGTCGCCTTGCATCAGCGCACATGTTCGCCGGAAATAGCCACCGAGACGCAATTCGGCCGTCAGTCCCATTGCGCCATGGGTCTGCACCGCACCCTCGCCGACGATCCGCGCGGCATCGTCGCACACCACACGCGCCGCGCTAACTGTCCGCGCGGCTTCCGGCACATGGTTTTCCAGCGCATCGGTCGCGGAACTGGTGATCGCCTCTGCTTGTTCGAGCATCATCGCCATGTCGGCCATGCGATGCCGCAACGCTTGAAAGCTCGCGATCGCGACGCCGAACTGCCGACGCTCGTGAGAGAATAATGCGGTATCGCGCAGCATCGTGCGGCACAGGCCGACGATCTCCGCGCAATGCAGTAGGGCGAGCGCATCGGCAGAGGCTTCGTCGTTCGAGCCATGCCCGTAACGCGTTGCCACCCAATGCTCGGCCCAGGGCAGCGCGGCATTCGCCCGGCCCAATGCTGCCGCGACCACGGCCGCATCACGCAGGCTGGTGCCGAGGCCGCCATCCTCCTCCGCTATGCCCAGCGCATCGAGACCCGCGGCCTCGATCGCCGTCACCCAATCCGCCGCGCCGCGCGCGAAGGTGGCGTCGAGCGTTTCGGCGAGCATCCGTTGCTCGTCGGTGCGCGCGAAGGTCATCTCAATTCACCCTTCTTTCGTGTCCGGCCCAGAATGGCTCTCGCAATTCGCGGCGCAATATCTTGCCGGAGGGATTGCGCGGCAAAGCGGCGATGAAGTCGACCGATTTGGGGCATTTGAATCCGGCGATGTGCTCGCGCGCATAAGCGATGATCGCGTTCGCGTCGGCATTTTCGCCGGGGTTGAGCACCACGATCGCCTTCACCGCTTCGCCCCAGCGCGCATCGGGGATGCCGATCACCGCCACGTCGGCGACGGCCGGATGGCCGTAGATCGCGCTTTCCACCTCCGCCGGATAGACATTCTCCGCGCCCGTGATGATCATGTCCTTGATGCGATCCTGAATGAAGAGATAGCCTTCCTCATCCAGCAGCCCGGCGTCGCCGGTGCGCAGCCAGCCGTCGCCGACCAGCGCCTTGGCGGTCTCGTCAGGCTTGCCCCAATAGCCGGGCGTGTTGTTCGGGCTACGGATCGCGACTTCACCAATCGCGCCGGGCGGCAGCGTCGCGCCGTCCGCGTCGATGATTTTCAGCTCGACGCCCGCCAGCGCCTTGCCCGCCGCCGCCATTTTATGCTCGCGATCGGGGAGGTGATCTTCTGGCGGTAGCGCAACGACCGCCCCCCATGTCTCGGTCATGCCGTAAACCTGAACGAAGCCGCAACCGATCCGGGCCACCGCCTGCTTGAGCAACGGCAAGGGAATCGGGCTGGCGCCATAAGAGAGCGTTTCGATTGATGAGAAATCGGCGTCCGCCGCCTTGGGATGCTGGAGCATGATGCCGATCGCGGCGGGGACGAGGAAAAGCCGCTTTACGCGGTGCGCCGCGATCGCGTCGATCACCGCGCCGGGATCATATTCGGCGTGGACGATCAATTCCTGCCCGCTGTTGATCGACCCCAATACGACGCCGACGCCGCCGATATGGCCATAAGGCATGGCGATGATCGTCGGGTCGCCCGGTTCGGACAGCAGCCACTCGATGCCGGCGGCGATCTGGTTGGCGCGCTGCCGGATGCCGTTGGCGTGGCTCAGCATCACGCCCTTGGGCTTGCCCGTCGTGCCGGAGGTGTAGAGCTGGAGGATGATGTCATCCTCGTTCACCGAAACCGGAGGCGGGGTCGCGGGAGCCGCGTCGCGGAATGCTACATAGTCCGCTTCGTCCATTGTCACGACGCGCATACCACGTCGCGCCGCCGCTTCGCCGATCGCGGCGAAGGCGGGTTCGACGAACAGGGCCGCCGCGCCGCTATCCGCGAGGATGTAATCAATCTCCGGTGGAGCGAGGCGCCAGATGATCGGCACGAACACCACGCCGGCGCGCCCGGCCCCCAGCGTCAGCTCGATTGCGTGATCGCTGTTCTTACCGACATAGGCGATGCGATCGCCCTTTCTGAGCCCCATCGCGAGCAGCGCATTCGCAACCTGATCCGCATGGGCGTCGAACAGGGCGTAGTTCGTTACCCGGCCGTCATGGCGCAGCGCGATTCCATCGGGCCGCTCGGCCGCATGATGGCGCAGCGCGTCGCCGAAGGTTTGCGGGAGAGGGGCGCTTGTCATGCCGGCCTCGCGGATCGCATCACGCTTCCTCTCCCACGCATCGTATCAGAACTTGAACCCGGCGGTCGCGCCCCAGGTTCGCACCTGTCCGGGGAAGCGCACCACCACGTTGGCGTTGCTGGCCACCGCAGTCCAATAATATTGATCGAACAGGTTGCGGCCCCAGATGCTGAACGACCAGCTATCGTCGCTCGCCTTCACGCCAAGCCCGGCGTTGACCGTGGTATAGGGCTTGATGTCGTAAAGCGGATTGATCTCGAATACCGTCGTCTGCCGAGACTGATAGCGCACGTTGGCATTGGCGGTGAGGTTGAGCCGGTCCGTGATCGGCTGATCGACCAATGCGGTGCCCGACAGTGTGAGTTCGGGGCTGTAGATGAAGCGCGCGCCGGCGAAGTTCTGCGTCTGACCGGCGGCGTTGGTGCCGATATATTGGTCGATCCGCGTTTTCAGCCACAGGGCATTGCCGATCAGCGTGAAGGCGGTGGTCGGGCGGATAGTCAGTTCGCCCTCGACGCCATAAGCCTTTGATTTCGGCACGTTATCGAGCCGTGCCAGCGCGGTGTAGATCGGATCAGCGAAATAGGTGCTGATCTGCTTGTCCTTATAGTCATAGTAAAATCCGGCGACATTGAGCTGTACCTTGCGATCCAGCATCCCGAGCTTCGCGCCGATTTCGTATGCGGTGAGCTGTTCCTGTTTCACGGGGCCATTCTGGCGCGCGATATTCGCGGCGTTGATCGGCGTGGTCCCCGATTTGTAGCCGCGCGAGATCGAGGCATAGAACAAGGTGGTGGGGCTGGGCGTCAGATCCAGCGCGGCGCGCCACGCGAAATTGTCCTCATCGATCAGCGAGCTGACGAGGCCGAAGCTGTTCGTCGCCGGGTTATAGGTGTTGCACTGATTGGCGCTGATCGGCGCGGCCAGCGTGCCATAGAGTTGCAGGAACAACGCGCGGTTGGCGAGGTTGACGTTGGGCAACATGCTGCCGTTGAAATCCCGCGAGCAGCCATCGTAATTCTGCTTGTCGCGCGTGTAACGGCCGCCCAGCGTCAGCTTCAGCAGATCGTTGAAGGCATAATCGCCATTGGCGAAAATGCTCCACGTCCGCGTGTCGATATTGCCGACGTCACGATAGGTACGGAACGCGGTGGAGGCATCGGCTATCGTATAACCGAAGGTGTTGAGCGGGGAGGCGAGCAATTGCAGCGTGCCTGCGCGCACCAGCCCGACATTGGCGTTCTGCCCGAGCAACGTGCGGTTGCTGTCGAGGATCGTATCCTTGGCGTAATAGCCGCCGATCAACCAGTTGTAGCCCGGCCCGTCGCCCTCGACGCGCAATTCCTGCGCGAAGCTCTTGATATGGCCATCCGCCTGCTGGATCAGGATTTCATAGGGCACGCCTGACCAGTCGAACGTCGCCTGACGGTCGAACTCATTATAGCCGGTGAGCGAGACGATCCGCGTGTGCTCGCCCAGATCGAGCTGGATGCGGCCCTTCAGCCCCAGGAACCAGTTGTTCTCGGCAAGCGGCCCGGACAGGCCCGCGCCGCGCCCGATATTGGCCGATCGCGCCGCCGTCGGATCCCAATCCGCCTGGCTGCCGCTAGTCGGCATATTGTTGGCGATATAGCTCGCCACGCCCGGCGCGTTGAACAGGCTGGCGGTCGATCCGCTGCCCGGCGTGGTCGCCGGGGTGAAGCCGATACCTTGCCCCGCGACGGTATCGGATTTGTTGATCCAATAGGTCGCCGAAAGATCGATCTTGAACGGCCCCGGCTGAAGCGCGAGCGAACCGCGCACGCCGTAACGCTTTACCTTGCCGAGCCGATCCCCACGGCTGTTGCTGACCTGCCAGCCCTCGTCGCTGATGTCGGCGCGATAGCCCAGGCGCGCCTGAACGCCCTCCGCGATCGGGCCCGTGACATAGCCGCCGACGTTGAACGTGCGATAATTCCCGACGTCGATCGTCATCGCGCCCGACGCGGTTTCGCTTGGTTTTCCGGTAACGAAGTTGATCAGACCGGCGGTGGTGTTGCGGCCGTAGAGCGTGCCTTGCGGGCCTTTCAGCACTTCTACCCGCTCGATATCGATCATCGGGCCGGTGTTCATGATCGGATAGGCGTAGGCGACTTCGTCGGTATAGGTGCCGACGGTGGAGGTGGACGACAGGTTGATCGTGTTGAAGCCGATGCCGCGCAGCGTGTAGGTCGGCACGCCCTGATAGCTCTGGGCGACGGTGAAGCTGGGCACGACGGCGGCGAGATCGCGCACGTTATTGACGCGCAACTCCTGCAACGTTTCGGCGGTGAGCGCCTGAACGGAGATGCCGACGCGGTTGATCGACTCCGCGCGACGCTGCGCGGTGACGATGATGTCGCCCGGCATCTGTGGGTTGGCGCTCGCCGTCTGCTGCGCGCTGGCGGGCGTTTCCGGTTCGGCTTGCTGCGCGTGGGCCGCGCCAGCGCCGATCAGCGCAACAGCGGCGGTGCTGCCATAGAGCGCGGTACAAAAATGCCGGATCGTCATGCTCATAGATCCCCTCCAGTGATGAACGGCTTCTACGAGCCGATTGTCGACCTTGGGGTAGCAGGCCCGCTCGCCGCCGGCCCCTGACACCTATGACAGGGGCTAGAGGGAAGGGCGCATTTCGGCGATCAATTCCAGCAGCGCGTCTGCCGCGCGGGTGCGATAGCGTTCCTTGTGGCGCAGCCCGAAGAAGGATCGCGGGCCAAGGTCGATCGGCAGCGCCTGAAGCCGGCCGGCGTTGATCGCGGGCACGACCACCAGCGAAGACAGTGCGGCGATGCCGGCTCCGACTTCGACCGCAGTGCGCACGCTTTCGTTCGACGGCAGCACCAGCGCTACATCGAGCGCGGCGGGATCGACGCCGAGCAGGCGCAGGCTGTCGTTGAGCGTTGATCGCGTGCCCGATCCGGGCTCGCGCATCACCCAGCGCGCCCGTTGTAGCCATGCAGTGTCTATCGGCTGTGGTTCGATATGCGGCGCGGCGATCAGGACCAAACGATCTTCGCCGAGCGGCCAGTGCGCCAGCATCGGATCGTCCACGCGACCTTCGACGATGCCGATATCCGCCTCGCCTTCGTGGATCAAATGGGCGGCCTGTTCGGTATTGCCGATGATGAGGTTCACCGCGATCCCGGGATAGCGATCGCGGAAGGCGGCGAGGATCGCGGGCAACCAGTAAGCGGCGATCGTCTGGCTTGCCACGACACGTAGCGAGCCACGGCGCAATCCGCCGAATTCCTCCAGTAGCAATTCCGCCGCTGCCGCCCGCGCCAGCACGCCGCGCGCTTCCTCCAGAAACGCGCGGCCGGCCTCGGTAAGCCGAATGCCGCGCCCGACGCGATCGAACAGCTTGATCGCATGGCGTGCCTCCAGCGCGGCGATCGCGGCCGAGGCTGCGGATTGCGTGACGTTTAACGCGCGGGCCCCCGCCGTCACATGCTCGCGCTCGGCGACGCCGACGAAGATACGAAGTTGCTCCAAGGTCATGCGGCGATCCTGCCATGAATCATCGTGATTTACGATTGGAAAGACAAAAATATCGCGTTGGATCGATTAAATTGACTGGCCTAGACGGGAGGCGAAAGGATCATCCCCATGGCCACGGCCATTTCCGCCACTCGCTCACCGCGCGACAGCATCGATTTCGTGTCGCAGATCGCGCCAGGGGTAATCCTGTGCGTGATCGTCACCGCCGGCGCCTATCTGCTCGAAGGTGTGGAGGAGGCGCTGTTCGGCAAGGCGTGGCTGGAGGCGCTGGTGCTGGCGATCGTTGGTGGCACGCTGGTGCGCAGCCTGTGGACGCCCTCGGCGCGCTGGCTGCCGGGGATCAACTTCAGCGCCAAATATCTGCTGGAAATCGCGGTGGTGCTGCTCGGCGCGTCGGTGAGCGCGGCGACGATCCTTCATGCCGGGCCTGCGCTGTTGGGCGGGATCGCGGCGATCGTTGGGCTGACGATCCTGTTCGGTTTTGGAGTTGGGCGATTGCTCGGGCTGCCGGTGCGGATGGCGCTGCTGATCGCGTGCGGCAATTCGATCTGTGGCAATTCGGCAATCGCCGCCGTGGCGCCGGTGATCGACGCGGACTCCGATGACGTCGCCGCCGCGATCGCCTTTACCGCCGTGCTGGGGGTGGGGGTGGTGCTGGGGCTGCCGTTGCTGGGCATCGCGCTGAGCATGAACACGATCGCTTATGGCGCATTCGCCGGGCTGACTGTCTATGCCGTGCCGCAAGTGATCGCGGCCACCGCGCCGATCGGGGCAGCTGCTGTCCAGATGGGCACGCTGGTGAAGCTGGTGCGCGTGTTGATGCTCGGCCCGGTGTGCCTAGTCCTCGCGTTGATCATGCGGCGCCCGGAAACGGAGGATACGGCGAGCGACCCGTCAGCTGCGCCGGGGCTGTCGTTCAGCCGGCTGGTGCCGTGGTTTATCATCGGCTTTCTCGCGCTGGTCGCCTGCCGCTCGTTTGGGCTGGTGCCGCAGGCGGCGGTCGCACCACTCGGCCGCGCCGCGACGACGCTGACCGTCGTGTCGATGGCGGCGCTAGGCCTCGGGGTGGATATCCGCTCGGTCGCGAAGGCAGGCGGTCGTGTGACCGCGGCGGTGATGCTGTCGCTCGCCGGTCTCGGTGCGATCAGCTTCGCGCTGGTTTCGTTGCTGCACCTGCATTGATCGGCGCGAGCCGCTCGCCGGTCGCGGATACGAGCCGGGGCACGCCCCAGGAGAGTTCGCCGCGTTTTGCCGCCTCAAGCTGGATCGGATAGAGTCGCGCGTCGACGAACTGCCCATCCGCGAAGCGCGCGTCCACAATCATGGAGCGCCACGTATCCGCGCCGTAAGCGCCATCCTCCTTACGCGTCTGGAAGATGAAATTGCCGAGCCCGTGGAACAGCGGCGCTCCACGATAGAGTTCATGGCCCTGCATCAATGGCGTGCCATGTCCGACGAAGGTCGCCGCGCCGGCATCGACACAGGCGCGCGCCAGTTCTCGTTGCCATGCCGGCGTGTCGGCCTGTTTCGGCTCCCAATAATGATTGTGGAGGCACATCAGCACTGTCGCACCCGACGCCTTTGCAGTGCGGATCGCCGCCAGTACGCGATCAACGTCGGCGGGTTCGAGCGAGCCGTCTGTGCGCCGGCGGAGTTCATTGACCCCGGCATGATCGGCGGCAGCCGCCGCGCCGGGCCGGATCGCGCCTGCCGCCGCGGCGACCAGCGCGAAGCTTCCGGCGGGCGTCCGCTGGGTCGCCGGGGCCGCCGCCGTCGTAAGATCGCGCCCCGATCCGGCGTGGACGATGCCGCGCTGATCCAGCGCCGCGATGGTCGAGCCGATCCCGCCGGTGCCGAGATCCCATGCATGATTGTTGGCGGTCGTCACCATCGTCACGCCGAGCGATTTCAGGCAATCGATTACCGTGGCTGGGGCGTGGTGCAGCGTAGCGTCGGCGCGGGTCGGCGCACCCGCGCCGGGGCCGTCGATCGGTGTTTCGAGATCGGTGAAGACCACATCCGCCTGCCGCAAGTGCCGCGCGATCGCGGTCATGCCGGGCCAGCCCTCGCGGCATATCTCTCGCTGGATCAGTGACTGGCCGAGCAGCATGACGCGCATCGGGCGGCGACCGCGAGCAAGCGCCATCGGCGGGAATAGTGCCGTTGCGCCCATCGCGCCTATCGCCCCCATCATTCGACGCCGATCAATATTTCGCCACATCGCCCGGATTTTCTCTCTGATTTCGCAGCCATAATCCGCTTGTGCTCGATTGCGGCAACCATATACCGAATTTGATATGGGCTGATGAAGTTACGCCATCAGCTATCGCGCGGAACGTGATCCGATAGGAACGCCGCGAATCAGTAAAAAATATTGGGGGGCTTTGGCCATGATCGAACGGGGAATTTCGAGGCGCGCTGGCGCGATGATGCTGGGCGCGAGCCTGATGACGATCGCACTGATCGCACCGGCTCAGGCGCAGGAACTGCCAGCGGCAGACGGCCCGGCGGCGGCAGCGGAAGACATCGTGGTCACCGGCTCGCGCATCCAGCGGCGCGATGCGGCGGCGGTCGGCCCTCTCCTCACGATCACGGCGGACGATATCGCCAAGTCGGGCAGCGTCAGCGCGGGCGATCTGTTGCAGAAGCTCCCATCCGCCGGTGTCAGCCTGAACTCGAACGGCACGCAGGGCACATCCTACGGCGCTTCGTCGATCAATCTGCGCTATCTCGGCGGGAGCGAGGGCAGCGGCAACCGCGTGCTCGTGCTCGTCGACGGCCATCGCTGGGTCGATGCGGTCGGTCAGCGCGGTTTCCGTGACTTCGTCGATCTCAACACGATCCCGATGGGGATGATCGAGGGTATGGAGGTGCTGAAGGACGGCGCCTCGGCAATCTATGGTGCGGACGCGATCGCGGGCGTCGTCAACATCAAGACGATCCGCCCGTTCGACGGCATTCGCGGCTCGACCCGCATGGGCGTTACCGACAAGGGCGATGGGTCCGAATATTCCGCGACGCTGAACGTCGGCAAGCGCTTCGGCCGCGCCTCGATCATCCTGTCGGGCAGCTATTACAAGTCCCAGCCGATCCGCACCGACGCGCGCCCGCTGACCACCACCTCGCTGGTGCCGGTGACGACGCCGGGCACCAGCCCGTCCGGCCTCTATATCCTGCCGGGCCTAGCCTCGAACGGCTATTTCGGCACGCCTGCAGGTTTTGCGGGATCGAGTGCGCCGGTCGCACTCAACTCGCCGGGCACGATCTATGGCGCGGGCGCCAGCGCGGACAATGCGTTCCACACCGCTTCGCTGCCGGGTGATTATTACAACACGCAGGCGCAGGGTATCTATTCGGCTGGCCCGTCACAGCGTTACGGGATCTACGGTCGGTTCGATTATGAGCTCGCGGACAACCTGAACTTCAAGTTCGAGGGGATGTATAACGAGCGCAAATCGGATCAGCTGTTCTCGCCGGTGCTGCTCGATATCGGCGGGACCGCCGGCACGGTGCGCGGGTTCTACATTCCGAACAACCAGGCGTTCAATCCGTTCGGGACCGCCAATGGCGTGCCCGCCGCCAACGCGCTCGGTTTCGCGGCCAACTCCGCGTTCCGCATCCGCAAGGTAATGAGCGACGTCGGCAATCGCGACAATATCCAGAACGTGCAGACCTGGCGCATCGCCGCCGGACTCGACGGGTCGTTCAACCTGTTCGGCAACAATTGGCACTGGGATGCATTCGGCAGCTATTCGAAGAACCATATTGATTCGACCGCGCTGAACGGCATCAACTACGACAATCTGTATTTGGCGCTGGGCAATCCGGCGACCTGTGCGGCCACGGCAGGCTGCGTGCCGGTCAACCTCTTCGGGCCGATGACGGCGGCGCAAGCGAACTATATCCGATTCACCACGCGTGAATCGAATTATACCGAGCTGCTGAACGGCACCGTCAACGCCACTGGCACCTTGTTCTCGTTGCCGGCGGGCGAGGTCGCGCTCGCGGTGGGTTATGAATATCGCCGCAATCGTGGCGTCGACAATCCCGATCCCATCGCCAATGCCGCGCCCACCTATCTGAACGGCGCGCTCTATACCAAGACCACCGCGCAGACCCGGACCGCGACCAGCGGCAGCTATGATCTGCATGAGGTCTATGGCGAATTGTCGGTGCCGGTCCTCAAGGATTCGCCGCTGGGCAAGAGCCTCGATCTGAGCCTCGCCGGGCGTTATTCGCGTTATTCGACGGTTGGCGGCAAGGCGACGTTCAAGGGCGGCGCCGGCTATCGCCCGATCGAGGGCGTGCTGCTGCGCGGCACCTATGCGCAGGGCTTCCGCGCACCATCGATCCTCGAACTCTATCAGGGCGCGCGGCAGACCAGCTTCCAGGGCACCGATCCGTGCAACGGCGGGGCGTCGGCACATGCGACGCTGCCGGGCTGCGCGGGCGTGCCCACCGGCTACAATCAGGCCAATTACAATCTGAACGGCCTGATCCCCGGCGTGATCAGCGGCAATCGCAACCTGCGGCCGGAAACCTCCGACAGCATCAGCGCCGGCATCGCGCTGACCCCGCTGCGCGGGCTTTCGCTGACGGTCGATTATTACAACATCAAGATCAAGAACGCGATCGCGGCACAATCGGCGACGCAGATCCTGCAACTCTGCGCGCAGCGTGCGGGCGTGTTCTGCGATCTCGTCCAGCGTGACGCCGGCACGGGCGCGATCCTGAACCTGTTGCAGGGATCGCAGAACCTCAATTCGATCAAGACCGACGGCGTGGATGCGACGTTGCGTTACGACTTCTCGACCTCGATCGGGCGGATCGGCGCGGTGCTCGATGCCTCGTATCTCAACTCGTTCCGTACCGTGTCGCCCGATCCGGCGACTGGCGGCACGATCATCGACGAGCGTGCCGGCAAGGGCGATCAACCCCGCGCAACCTATCCGCACTGGAAGGGCGCGGCGTCGCTCAACTGGGACGGCGAGGGCGCGAACGCCACGCTGCGCGCGCGCTACATCGGCAGCAGCACTGATGTCGTGAACCCGGTGAAGGACGCGCGTACCAGCGCGGTGACCTATATCGATGCGGAGATCGGTTTCGACGTGGCGGAGGGGCGCACGCGCTTCGGCCTCGGCGTGAACAATCTGTTCGATACCCAGCCGCCGGCGTCCTATGCCAACGCGCCGATCAATTATGACATCTACACCTATGACGCGCGTGGACGGTTCCTTTACGCCCGTTTCTCGGTGAAGTTGTAAGCGAAGACGATAGCGGGGCGCTGACACCATGACGGGACCGGCGGCAGGCGGGCAGGGCAGGCACCATGGATCGCTCGATCCCGTGCTGATGATGCTGGCGGCGATGATCCTCGCGATCGCGCTGACCTGGATCATCCCGTCCGGTGAACATCAGCGCGTTTCCGACAAGGAAAACGCGCCGGTGATCGCCGGCACCTATCAGGGGCTCCCCAAGCCGGTGGGGCTGGACAGCCTGTTGCCGGGAAAGCCCCGCGAAGGTGAGGCGCGGCCGGTAAGCCCGGTCGCGCTCGCCACCTCCATTCCGGCGGGGCTGAAGAAGTCGGCGCCGCTGATCTTCATGATCCTCGCGCTCGGCGGCATGTTTGGCGTGATGCGCTCTACCGGCGCGCTCGATGCCGGCATCCAGCGACTGATCGGGGTCAGTCGCGGGCGGATGGTGATCCTCGTGCCGGTGCTGATGCTCGCCTTCTCGGCGGGCAGCACCTTCCTCGGCATGATTTCCGAATATCTGTTGCTCATTCCGGTGATGGTCGCGCTGGCCGGACGGCTCGGGCGCAGTCCGATGTTCGGCTTCGCGCTGCTGACGCTCGCGGCAAAGGTGGGATATCTCGCCTCGGTCACCAGCCCGGTCGCGCTGCTGATCGCGCAGCCGATCGTCAACGTGCCGGTATTCAGCGGGCTGGGGTTCCGGCTCGCGATCTGGGTCGTCTTCCTGACGATCGCGATGCTTTATGTGCTGCGTGAAGGGCGCGTGGTCTCAACCCCGGCACCGATCGAGAACGAGCGGCTGTCATCGCGCCATCTGTCGATCCTGCTGATCGCCGGTGCGACGCTCGCGCTGCTGGTGGTGGGGTCGCTCAAGTTCGGCTGGCACGATGGCGAGTTCACCGCTTTGTTCATCGCTGCCGCCGCCGCGATGGTGGTTGCGGCGCGGGTGCCGGCGCGTGCCGGTGTCACGCTGTTCGTCGACGGCATGAAGGCGATGATGCTCGCCGCACTGCTGGTGGGCATGGGCCGTGCGGTGGAGGTGATCCTGCGCGACGGGCAGATCCTCGATACGATCATCGAGGCGGTGTCCTCGGGCATCCACGGACTGTCGCCGGTGATCGTCGCGCCGATCGTGATGGGCGTGGAGATGATCCTTACGCTGCTGATCCCCTCGACCTCCGCGAAGGCCGCGCTCAGCATTCCGGTGCTTGGCCCGATCGCTGCATCGGCGGGCGTGTCCGGGCAAACGACGGTGCTCGCGTTCCTGCTCGGCAACGGGCTGGTCAATATGCTCGCGCCGACTTCGGGGATGCTGCTCGCCTATCTCGCGGCTGCGGGCATTCCGTATAACCGCTGGTTCCGCTTTGCGGCGCCGCTGTTCGGATTGCTGACCTTGCTCTCGATCGTGGCGCTGATGATCGCCGTGCTGATCGGATATTGACGATGACGACGATTCCGCGCGCCCGTGAACTGGGCGATCGCATGGTGCCGATGCGCGACGGCGTACATCTGGCGACGGACATCTATCTGCCCGAAGGTCGGGGGCCCTTCCCGGTGCTGCTGGAGCGCACGCCATATGACAAGCGCGGCACCAACCACGGCGATTTAACTGCGGACAGCCCCGAAACGCGCTCCAAGCCGGAAATCGCGCGCTGGTTCGCGGATGCCGGCTATGCGTTCGTGTTGCAGGATTGCCGCGGCCGCTTCCGCTCGGAAGGCGTGTTCACCAAGTATCTGAGCGAGGCGGAAGACGGGGCGGACACGCTCGAATGGCTGCTCGCCCAGCCATGGTGCGACGGGCGCATCGGCACGCTCGGCCTGTCCTATGGCGCGCACGTCCAGAATGCGCTGGCCTGCCTTGATCCGCCAGGGCTGGCGGCGATGTTCCTCGATTCCGGGGGCTTCTCCAGCGCCTATCACGGCGGCGCGCGACAGGGTGGGGCGTTCGAGCTGAAGCAGCTCACCTGGGCGCGAAAGCATGCGCTGCTGTCACCCGAAACCGCCGCCGATCCGGCGCGGCGCGCGGCGCTGAAGCGGGAATCGATCGAGGAATGGATCGGGCGCCGATGGCGCCTCGGATATTCGCCGCTAACCGCCGCGCCCGAATATGAAGCCTATGTCGTCGAGCAGTGGGACAATGACCGGCTGACCGATTTCTGGAAGCAGCGCGGCATCTACGCGCTGGACAGCTATGGCGACTATGCCGACGTGCCGGCGGTGCACATGTCGAGCTGGTACGATCCTTACTCGCAGACCGCGATCGACAATTTTACCGGGCTCGCCCCGATCAAACGCGGGCCGATCAAGCTGGTGCTCGGGCCGTGGACTCATGGTCAGCGATCGGTAACCTATTCGGGTGACGCGGATTTCGGCCCGGCCGCGACGCTCGACGGGAATGTCGGGCCGGACTATTTCACGCTGCGACGCGACTGGTTCGATCGGCATATGCTGGGCCGCGCCGAAGCCCCCGAGCATCTGCCCGCGCCGGTCCGCATCTTCGTGATGGGCGGCGGCAGCGGTCGGCGCACGCCGGAGGGGCGGCTCGATCATGGCGGCGCGTGGCGAGACGAGCAGGAATGGCCGCTGGCGCGCGCTGGCGACGTGGCGATGTTCATGCATCGTGACGGCGTGTTGCGGCTGACGCCACCGGCGGCGGGCGCGGAGCCGCTCTCCTACGATTTCGATCCGGCCGATCCGGTGCCTACGATCGGCGGCGCGATCGCATCCGGCGCGCCGGTGATGTACGCCGGTGGCTATGACCAGCGCGAGACGGCGGAGTTGTTCGGCGCACGCCATCCCGGTCGTGCGCTGGCCGATCGAGACGATGTGCTGGTATTCGAAACCGAGCCGCTGGCGCGCGATACGGAGGTGACGGGCAGCATCGTCGCGCATCTCCACGTCAGTTCAACCGCCGTGGACACCGATTTCACGATCAAGCTGGTCGATGTCTATCCGGCGAACGCGGATTATCCTGAGGGCTATGCGCTCAACCTCGCGCATGGCATCCTGCGCGCGCGCTTCCGCAACTCGTTCGAACATCCGCAGCCGTTGGAGCCCGGAAAGGTCCATGCCGTCACCATCCGGGCGTTTCCCACCAGCAACCTGTTTCGCGCGGGCAATCGCATCCGCGTGGAAGTGTCGAGCAGCAACTTCCCGCACTTCGATGTCAATCCGAACAGCGACTGGCGCGTGCCCGATGCCCCGGCGCAGATCGCGCGCAACAGCATCTTCGTCGATCGCCGTTATCCGTCGCGCGTCGTCCTGCCGATCGTGCCTGACGCGGACGGCTGAGCGATGAGGCCGGAGACCAACCGGCCGTTGCTAACGTTAGGCGTGCGTGCGCTCGAAACGCTGGCGGAGGTGATGCGCACGGGTTCCGCCACGGCGGCGGCGGCAAACCTCGGCATGACGCAGCCAGGGGTGAGCCGCACGCTGGCGCAGCTCGAGCGCGCGATCGGCTTCGATCTTTTCTATCGCGATCGCGGCAAATTGGTGCCTACCAAGGACGGCCGGCTGCTCGCTGAAGAAGTGGAGTTCGCGCTCGCCGGGCTGCAGCGCGTCGCGAATCTTGCCGCCGATATCGCCGATTCGGCTGCGGGCGAGTTGAGCGTCGTCGCACCCCCCAGCTTCGCTGAGGGCGTGCTGCCGACGATCGTCGCCAATTTCCTGCAAAAGCACCCTGGCGTGCGCTTCAACCTCGATACCCGCAGCCTGGAAACGAGCCGCGCGATGATCGCCACGCGCGTCGTCGATTGCGGGTTTATGAAGATGCCGGTCGCGGGTGACGACCTGCATTGCGAGCCGCTGGTATCCAGCGATTCGGCCTGCGTGCTGCCGGCGCGTCATCCGCTTGCGGCGCATGAGGTGCTGACGCCCGATTTGCTGCGTGACGAGCCGCTGATCCTGCTCGGTTCCGGGCGGCAATGGCGCATCCAGGTCGATCAGGCGTTCGCCGGCTACCACCTGCGCCCGATGGTCGCGGTGGAGACGCACACCCATGGCTCAGCCTGCGCGCTCGCCGCGCGCGGGGTGGGGATCGCGCTGGTCAACCGCCTGCTCGCCCGCAGCTATCTGCGGGAGGATCTGGTGATGCGTACCTTCGCACCGCCGATCGTCCACCAATATGCCTTTGTGACATCGATCAACCTGCGCGGATCGCTGCTCGTTTCCGCGTTTCTCGACGAAGCGCGTGCCGCGCTCTCGAATATCGCGCCGGCTGCTTGAGAAGATTAGCTTGCCGATGCAACGCGCGCTTGCACATTCCGCGCGGCACGCCTAACGCCACCCCTCGCGTCGGGGAGTGGCGCAGCCCGGTAGCGCGCCTGCTTTGGGAGCAGGATGTCGCAGGTTCGAATCCTGTCTCCCCGACCATTTTTTCGCGGATCAGTCCGGGATCAGCGCCCAACCCCTGAGTTGAAGCGCTGCCAGCGTCGTGAGCGCGGACACGTCAATCTCGATTTTGTCCGCGACCTGGGCGGGGGCGATGTGATTGCCCGCAAGCGCCTGGCTGCAGACGCGCACCGAAACGCCGGCGCCGCGCAATGCATCGATCAGTGGCAGATTGGGATTTTTGTCGACCTTGTTCCGTTCGGCATAGGCAGCATCCGTCATGACCAATGACGTAGCTGGCCCGTGGACGATGACCACGACGTCGCCCGGTGCGGGGCGCACGCCATCGGCGCCGAGCAGATTGAGGAAGCGCGCGACCTTCTCAAGGCTGGGGTTCAGTCGATCCGGCGTAGGGGCGCCCTTGGTGATTTCGAACAATACGCGATAGCGCAGCGACGGATCGGGCCGCTCTTTCGCATCGGGCATCGGCACGATCGTGCCATAGTTTGGAAGGACGGGGTGCTGCGGGTCTGCGGCCATGGCGCTTCCGCTCGACATGCAGAGCGCCAGCGATGCGGCCAGCCATAAGTTCCTGTACATCCACCTCACTCCTCGATCATCCGATACGGGCGAACGACGCGGCGCCAATCGGGCTCGACGGTACCCGCTGACGCTTGGCCTCCGCGTGTTTGGCGCGCGCCACGGGTTTTACCGCGCTGAATGCCGCAAACAATATGCGCACCCGTTCCTCGGTGTCCTCGTCGGCGATGCTGTAGTGAACCTGCCGCGCCGCGCGCCGTGTCGCCACCAGCCCCGCTCGACGCAGTTCGGCGAGTTGCTGACTGAGCGCCGGCTGGCCGATGCCGGTTGCTGTTTCGATCTCGCCCACGGTTTGCTCCCCGTCGAGCAATATGGCGAGAACCATCAGCCGCTGCGGCTGAGCGAACGCCCGTAGCCGCTCGACCATCGCATCGGCGCGGCCGCGATCGACGTTCTTGCTCATCGATCCGGCCTTAGCCGGTGGAACCAGTCCGCTGAGCCATCGACCGGAAGCTGGGGGGGCAGGAGCACTTCATCGCCGGGACGCCACCCCGCCGGCGTAAACGCGGTGCCATCTGCCGCCCGCTGGAGCGCCTGAACTGTGCGCAGCATCTCTTCGACCGAGCGCCCTACGTTCATGGGATACCAGTTCATCGCGCGGATCACGCCTTCGGGATCGATGAAATAAGTCGCGCGTACTGCGGAAGAATCGGAGGCGCTCGCATCGAGCATTCCATAGGCGCGCCCGACGGCCATCGAAGGATCCTCGACGACCGGGAAGGGCACCTCGATGCCCGTCAGTTCATGGATCGAGCGTAGCCAGGCGACATGTGAGTAAAGACTGTCGACGGACAGGCCCAGCAGCGCGCAGTCAATCGCCGCGAAATCGGATGCCGCGCGGGCAAGCGCGATGAACTCGCTCGTGCACACCGGCGTAAAGTCCGCCGGGTGCGAGAAAAATACCAGCCATTGCCCGCGATATTGCTGGAGGCTCACCTCGCCCTTGGTGGTCCGCGCGGTGAAATTCGGCGCGACGTCACCGATGCGCAGGGGGCGGAGGGGTGGGGTTGCTTCGTCCATCGCCGCGAGCATGGCAGTGCATACTAGTCGAGGCAAGATAGTTACAGACATACATTGGGTAAGAATATATGGTGCGGACCATGTCCACCGATCCACATCTCGAATGGGCGTCTGCGCAGGTCGACGCGACGCTCGGCGGCGCTCCTGCACCCGATGTTCGCGCCTTTTTCGACGAGCAGACCAACAGCGTCAGTTACGTCATTTCCGATCCCGGAACGGGTCGCGCGGCGATCATCGATAGCGTGCTTCATTACGACCCGGCGGCGGCGCGAACGGGCACCGCGCCAGCGGACGCGATCATCGCCGATGTGCGTGATCGCGGGCTGACTGTTGATTGGCTGCTGGAAACCCATGTCCATGCCGATCACCTTTCGGCCGCGCCATATCTCCAGAAGGCGCTCGGAGGGCAGCTCGCGATCGGTCGCGCGATCACGCGTGTCCAGGATGTATTCGGCAAGATGTTTAACGCCGGCACCGAGTTCGCGCGCGATGGCTCCGATTTCGACCGGCTGTTCGACGATGGAGACCGGTTCGCGATCGGTGGGCTCGAAGCCACGGTGCTCCACGTTCCCGGCCATACCCCGGCGGACCTGGCCTTTGTGATCGGCGATGCCGCTTTCATCGGCGATACGCTGTTCATGCCGGACTATGGCACCGCGCGTGCGGATTTTCCGGGCGGAGATGCGCGTGATCTCTATCGCTCGATCCGGCGCCTGTTGCGGCTGCCCGATCGAACCCGGCTGTTCCTCTGTCACGATTACAAGGCGCCGGGCCGTGAGGATTATGCGTGGGAAACCACGATTGCGGCGCAGCGCACGGGCAATGTCCATGTCCATGAGGGCGTGGACGAAGATGCGTTCGTTACCATGCGCGCCGCGCGTGACGCGACGCTGGCCGTGCCCCGGCTGATGCTGCCCTCCATTCAGGTGAACATGCGCGGCGGGCGACTGCCGGAGCCCGAAGCGAACGGCACGCGCTACCTGCGCATTCCGCTGGACGTGCTCTGATGCCGGGCTTTCCGTTGACGGCTTCGTCGGCGCCCCGATCCGCCAACAAAGGACAGCGACATGGCATTTAAGCGATTGGACGACAGTATCTCAGTGTCGCCGCAACTCAGCCTCGCCGATGTCGAACGCGCGGCGAATGAGGGCTTTTGCGCGATCATCTCGAACCGGCCCGACCGGGAAGAGGCGGGGCAGCCGAGTGCGGACGATATCCGGGCGGAGGCGGAGCGCCACGGTCTGGCCTTCATGCATATCCCCATCGAGCCCGGCAAAGCGAGCGACGCCGATGCCGATGCAATGGGACGGGCGCTGGATACGCTGCCGAAGCCGATCCTTGCTTATTGTCGCAGCGGCGCGCGCTCGACGACCCTGTGGGCGCTGGCGCAGGCGGGGCGCTCGGAACCCGGCGTGCTCGTGCGACAGGCGGCCGGGGCCGATCACGATATCGCCGCGCTCGAACCCGCACTCCGGCGCCGCAACAAGGCTCACAACATGACTTACGACGTCGTCATCATCGGGGGCGGCGCGGCTGGCATCGCCACTGCTTCCAGCATTCTGAAGCGCAATTCGCGGGTGACTGTCGCGATCGTCGATCCCGCCAAGGATCATTATTATCAGCCCGGCTGGACGATGGTGGGTGCCGGCCTGTTCACGCCCGAGCAGACTCGCAGGGCGGAAGCGGAGGTGATGCCGAAAGGCGTCGAGTGGATGCAGGTGGCGGCCGCCGGTTTCGATCCCGATCGCAACGCGGTGGAGTTGGAGGACGGGCGAACCCTTACGTACAGCGTCCTCGTCGTTGCTCCCGGCCTGCGCCTTGCGTGGGAGAAGATCGCCGGGCTGACGGAAGCGCTGGGGCGTAACGGCGTCACGTCCAATTATCGCTATGATCTGGCGCCCTATACCTATCAACTCGTCCGGGAACTGAAGAAGGGCCGGGCGGTGTTCTCGCAGCCGCCCATGCCGATCAAATGCGCAGGCGCGCCGCAAAAGGCGATGTATCTGTCCTGCGATATCTGGCGCGAGGCCGGCGTGCTGCCGGCGATCGACGTCGAGTTTCAGAATGCGGGCGCCGCCTTGTTCGGCGTCGCAGCCTATGTGCCTGCGTTGATGGGATATATCGAAAAGTACGGCATCGACCTGCAGTTCGAATCCAATCTGGTCGCCGTCGATGGGGAACGCCGCGTCGCTACGTTCGAGCGCAACCGGAATGGGGCGAGCGAACGGATCGAGCGTGAGTTCGACATGCTCCACGTCGTGCCGCCGCAGGTGTCTCATGATGTGGTCGCGAAGAGCGCGCTCGCTGCCGCCAGTGGCTTCGTCGAGGTCGATGAGGGGACGCTGCGCCACAAACGCTATGACAACGTGTTCGGGCTGGGCGACGGTGCGGGCACCAGCAATGCGAAGACTGCCGCCGCCGCGCGCAAGCAGGCGCCGATCGTGGCGGTCAACGTGTTGGCGGCGCTCGATGGCAAGCCCCCGGTCGCCGGTTATGACGGTTATGGCTCGTGCCCGCTCACGGTGGAGCGGGGGAAGATCGTGCTCGCCGAGTTCGGTTATGGCGGCAAATTGTTGCCGAGCTTCCCGGCGTGGCTGCTCGACGGCACCCGCCCGACCAGAGCGGCGTGGTTTCTGAAACAACGGATGCTGCCGCCGCTATATTGGCGCGGCATGCTCAAGGGGTATGAACTGCTGGCCAAGCCACGCACTGTCGGCACGGCGGCATGATGCTGGAGCCGATCCAGTACCTGCTTGGCAGCCTGTCCGGCGCGCTGGTCGGCTTCACGCTTGGTCTGGTCGGTGGCGGCGGGTCGATCCTCGCCGTGCCGCTGATGGTCTATCTCGTCGGGGTGCCGAGCGCGCATATGGCGATTGGCACCAGCGCATTCGCGGTCGCGGCCAATGCGGCGACCGGGCTGATCGGCCATGCGCGGGCCGGGACGGTCAAATGGCGGTGTGGCGGGATGTATGCGGCGGCCGGCGTGGCGGGCGCGCTGGCAGGATCGACCGCCGGCAAAGCGTTCGACGGCGCGCGCCTGCTGTTCCTGTTCGCACTCGTCATGGTGCTGGTCGGCGTGGTGATGTTGCGCGGCCGGAAGGCTGAAGGTGTGCCCGGCGCGCAATGTAACCGCGAGAACGCCCCGAAGGTGCTGGGCTATGGGCTGGTCACCGGGCTGTTCTCAGGCTTCTTCGGCATTGGCGGCGGCTTCCTCATCGTGCCCGGATTGATCGGGTCGACGCGGATGCCGATGCTGAACGCGGTCGGCACCTCGCTGGTGGCGGTTGCCGCCTTCGGCCTGACGACGGCGCTCAACTACGCCTTTTCCGGGTTGGTGGACTGGCCGCTCGCTGGCGTGTTCATCGCGGGCGGCATTGTGGGTGGCCTGCTCGGCCTCGCCGCCGCGCGCCGGCTGTCGGAAAGCCGGGGTGCGCTCACCACCGTCTTCGCCGCGCTGATCTTCGTCGTCGCGGCCTATATGCTGTGGAAGAGCGCGGGGGCGTTCGCCTGACGCGGAACCACATTGTTTCAGCGGCCGTGGCGCTCCATTGCTCGATCGGGGAGCGCGCGATACCGCTATTCCCACGGTGTCGTTTGACCGCTTTTCGGCGCCTGTCGCGAGATCCTCGGCCGCGCAGGAACGCGAGACAGGGAGGGAAATGATGCGCTCATCGGCGTACCCGATCGATTGGAGGCGAAGGGGAATTTCGGCCCGTCGCGCTCGGCCATGAATCCGGCTCAAACGCCGCCGCCGGGCGACGATAGCGATGCGAAACGGATCGTCCTCGCAATCTCGGCGGCATTGCTGATCCTGGGCGTGACCTATCGATTGGGTGAGGCGCAAGCACCCCGGCTGCCTCCCACGGGCGGGGACCCACCGGACATGCCATTCGCTCCCCCGGCGGAGGCGGCGATCCCCGCCGGGCCGGATGGCGATGCGATCCGGCGCGGACAGCAGATATTCGTCGCCACTGCGGCGCACGCCGGCAAATATGTCGGCAATGGCATGACGTGCAGTAACTGCCATCTCGATGCCGGCAGGAGGGCAGATGCCGCTCCGATGTGGGCGGCATGGGGTAACTATCCCGCCTATCGCGCCAAGAACGGCCGGATGAATACGATGGAAGATCGTATCCGGGACTGTTTCACATATTCGATGAACGCACCGGCCTCGCCATCGGGCGGCCCTCCGCCGTTCGGGGACGATATCTACCGCGATCTGCAAAGCTATTTTGCGTGGCTGGCGACTGGCGCGCCGGCGGGCAGATCGCTCCCGGGGCGGGGCTTTGCAAAGCTCACGCCCACGCCGCTCGGTCACGATCCGGTGCGCGGAGCGGAGGTTTTCGCCAGCCAATGCGCGGCTTGTCATGGTGGCGACGGTAAAGGGCAGATCAAACCCGACGGCAGCTATTCGACGCCGCCGCTCTGGGGTCAGCAATCCTACAATTGGGGCGCGGGCATGGCCGGCGTGGCCTCGGCCGCTGGTTTCATCAAGGTGAACATGCCTTATGGACAGGGCAACACGCTTACGAACCAGCAGGCCTGGGACGTCGCCGCCTATATCGACAGTCGCGAGCGACCGCGTGACCCGAGGCAAACGGGAACCGTCGAAGACGCCCGCAGCCGCTTCCATCCATCCGGCGATTATTATGGTCAGGAACTGGACGGCCACACACTGGGCGCGGGCGTTCGATAGGCCGTTCGCGGGCGGAGACAGGGGCTTCCCGTCCCGATACATGTTATACATCGGCGTTGACGGATCGCGCTCATGTATTGCCGGTTCAGCAAAGGGCGATCGTCAACCCAAGGGCAAGATCTTCGATGAGGAGCGTCCGAAATGCGGATCAGGTGCTGGATGGCTTGCGTGTTGTGCGTTGCCGCAGTGGGCGCGCGGCCGAATGACGCCTTCGCATGGTCGAATCAGGGGCATATGGTCACGGGCGCCATCGCTTATGATGATCTGGCCAAAGCCGATCCGGCGCTGGTCGCCAAGATCGAGGCGATAATGGCCGAACACCCCGACAAGGCGCGCTTCGAGCGCGGGCTGGCAGGGTATTCGGGCGAAGCACGCACCCGCCGATTGTTTGAGCTGATGGCGCGTTGGCCGGATGACGCGCGCGACGGGCCCTATGATCATCCGGGCTGGCATTACTGGCTTCGGCTCATCCCGTCCCAGACCGATCCCGTCAATCTTCCGCCGGCAATGCTGGCGATGACGACGGGACAGGCCGTGGATGCGTATCGGCTTAACCTCGCGACCGTCCGCGACCCATACGCACCGGCTGCGGATCGAGCGGTCTCGCTGTGTTGGCTGTTCCATCTGGCGGGGGACATTCAGCAGCCGCTCCACGCCGGCCATCTGATTTCCGGCCGCTTTCCACTGAGCGATCGAGCGGGAACAAGCGATTTCGTCCGGCCGGCGGACAAGGGCGATGCAACCACGCTGCACGCTTATTGGGATAACGCCATCGGCGGGGACAATGAAGACGATGCCAATGTGGAAGCGGTGCGCCTCCGGCTCGAACAAGCGTGGCCACGATCGGCGCTCAAGGAGCTGAACGGGAAAGCGGATGCGGAGGCATTCCGGCTGTGGACCGACGAGAGCTTCGAACTGGCACGTGCGGCCGCCTATCGGGCGGGAACCTACGAAGGCGCCGATAAACCGGCGGCAGCCAAGCCGGTCCCGCCGGGATACGAGACGTCGCGTCGAAACATCGGAGAGCGCCGCATCGCGCTCGGCGGCCATCGTATCGCTGACGCGATCCGTTCAGCGCTATCGAGCTAAAGGATGGAGGCAGGCGGGTCGTTCCTGCGCAAATCGGGGCGCGCAAGAATCCCCTCGTGCGCTTCAGCTTAGATTGATCTGCTCGACGGATATTCGAGAAAGCCGCTGATCATCAGGCGTTCGACGAGTGCGACGCGAATTTCATCAGGCATCTCACCTGGCAAATCCGCGACCCGGAATGACGGCGTGACACTGATGAAACGCAGCGCTGCTTCGACTCCGCGATGGATGTTGATGTGGCCGCCCGGATAACAGAAATCGATCATCGCCGGTGTCGCTAGCATGTAGCACATGGCCAGCGGATTATGCTGCACGATCGAAGTCGGGGAAAGCGCGCTCGCCGGCGATCCCCCGGTCAACTTCGCCATGCTCCCGATCGTGCGTGATGAGCGACGCTGCAACGCCGAGTCGATGAAATCGGACGAGCGGGTCGCCTTAAGTAGACGCTCCAGCGCGTCGCCGATGTCTCGTGAAAGAGATGCCTTGTCGGCGCTCGCGTCGACCCTTCCGAGAGCGCCTTTGCGCAGGAGAAGATTCTGGTCGGACATATGGTCCAGCGCTGCGATGACGACATCGCGCAGCGTTACGGGCGTGAAAATGATCGAAAGATGCAGAGATTCCGACTGCGAATACACGGTGTGCGGCGTCCCGCGCGGCACATACAGGAAATCTCCCGGGTTCAAATCAAGTGTACGATGATTGCCGAGCGACGGCTGCACCTCCGCTACGTCGCGCCACGGGTTGTGCAGATCGCTGGGATCAGACGAGATGTGCCACCGCTTTCGGCCAGCCAACTGGATGATGATATTGTCGTTATCGTCGTAGTGGACGGGAGCCCGCGCCTCATTGGCGCTCCAGAACAGGGAGGCCTTGACCGGCTGATGGAGCATGAATTCCAGCGCACGGGTAAATTGATTGAGCGTCGGCGAGAGCGCGGTGACATCGGGAATCCGCACGGTGTAGCCGCGCTCATGGAATGCCCTGATCGAGGCTCGAAAGCCCTCCTCACTATCAACGGGCAGCGCGCGCGGCGCTGGACCGGTCGGCGCTTCCGCGTGGCAGGCGAGTTGATCGCCATGCGTGGCAAACGCTTTCAGGACGGTCTGTGCGGGGTCTGCCCCTAACAGGTATCGCCGCGAATGATCTGGCTCACCCGACAATTCAAAAAGGGATTTCCCCATCATGTCGTCGAAAAAGCGATCAATGGAAAGCGGCGCGAAAATCGTTGTCAATGTTGCGCGAGCTTGTTCGAGAATCACGGAGCACGTCCTTCCATCGCCGCGATCGTCCTTATGGGGACGCAGTGCGGCTGACAAATGCCCGACCGAATGTTCTTGAGCAGCAAGGAGGAGAGGGCAGTGTGCCCCACCACAGTGGGCCCGGTATTGCCGTTGTCAACGCGACGAGCGCACAAGATCTGTGCGTTTACGATCCGCTCCCGATCATCGGCTTGGATGCGAGCCAGATTGTGTAATGTTTGCTGACGCGGCTCCAGACGTCGTCGATCCTTGCCTCTTCCACTGTGAACCCGGCTTTGTTCAGCCGCCCGACAAAGGCCGGGTCGTCATAGGCAGACCATATCGCCAGCACCCCGCCCGGCCGCAAGGCGGCGAAAGTGGAGCGGAGGCCCCAGTCGCAATAAAGGCGATCGTTCGCGTCTCGAATGAAGCCGTCGGGACCGTTATCGACATCGAGCATGATTGCATCGAAACCGAGTGGCGAGTCCGCGATGAAATCATGGACATCGCAAATTGCGATCGAAACCCGTGGATCGGCAAGGCAATCGCCGAAAAGATGAGCCAGCGGGCCGCGCGCCCATGTCACGACGCCTGGCACAAGTTCGGCGACAACGATCGACGTGTGTTCCTGCACCGACGACAAAGCGGCTCTCAGCGTGAAACCCATTCCCAGCCCACCGATCAGGATGCGATCGCGCTGGCTGCCCAATCGGCTGATGGCGAGTGTGGCGAGCGCTTCCTCGGTATCGAAAGCGGTGCTGCCCATCAGTTCGTCCTCGCCGAACTGAATCGCGAAATCGGTGCCACAGCGTAGCAGCCGCAACTGACCACCGCCGGGAATCTCCGCCGCGTCGATAAGCTCGATCGGCTTCATAGCGGCGCCCCCATGCGATGGTTCACTGGATCAACCGGGCGCGCAAAGGGCACGTGTGCGCCGCTTGCTGGCGGTGCGGAGCTGGCCAATGAAAATCCTGACATGTCGGAGGAGGCGCGGTTTTGCCCGACTGGCGACCGCGATGCGTGATTGCACGTTGGTCATATACCCGCGCTCCTGACAAGCGTTTCCTGCGCATGCCGCCGTCGGCGGCGCCGGCCGTTACCAGCTCTTACGGCCCCGGCTGCTCCCCGGATATCTCGACGGCAACCGCCGTACCGATCGGATCTGAACAGGCGCTGGCGAAGGTGAGCTGCAAATCCGGCCCTCGTGCTTGCAACGTTACCGGGCTGCCATCGTCGAGGCGACGGGCAGTGCCCGCGATCGGCAAATCCTTCACCGTCAGTTGAAGTGACGAAATTGGCCCCTTGAAGATCAGGTTCAGGCGGCCGGGTGAAGCGGTGAAGCGAACGGCGCGGCCGCAGTCGGTTTGGCCATCCGATCGTGTCCACGGCCGGGTGCCGTAAATCGCCTCGCCATTCGCCCGCAGCCATGCGCCGAAGCGCTTGAGGCGGCTCAGTTGCTCGTCGGGTATCGATGCGTCGACGGCGCGCGGACCCACGTTCAGCAACAGATTCCCGTTGCGCGATACCGCGTCGACGAAATCGTGGATCAGCGTTTCGGCGCTGGCATAATCGGCGTCGGTGTCATGCCGGTTGAAGCCGAAGGAATGGCTCATTCCGTGGGTCGATTCCCACTTCTTCGCCTGGATTTCACTGAAAGCCGCATATTCGGGGGTGCGGAAGTCGCTGTGCGGCACCGGCGGCGGAATGATTCCCTTGGACTGTCCCGCGTCGGCTCGGTTCATCGCGCCTTTGATCTTGTAGTCAACATAGCGTCGCACGAGCGGGATCTTGAGCAAATCGCGCTGAAAGCTCGTCGCAACCCAGCGATCGTTGACCACGCCATCCGGCACCGCGCGATAATAATCGGCGAATAATTGATACAATGGTCCGGCGCGCGTCGGCCAGGAAATGTCGTTCCAAAGCACCGAAGGCTCGTATCGCTCGATCAACTCACGGACTTGCGCCATGGCATAAGCGGGATAATCGCCGCCGGGCGTGGAGGCTAGGAAGTCTCCAAGCGTGCGCATCGGGCGACGGTTGAAGGTCCAATCGATACCGCCCGAATAATAGACCCCGAAGCGCAGGCCGGCGGCGCGCACCGCGTCGGCCAATTCGCGGACGATGTCGCGTCTGGTGGTCCAGTTCCTCTCGTGGCGGTTGGCGATATCGCTCGGCCAGAGGCACAGGCCGTCATGGTGTTTGGTGACCAGCACGACATAGCGCGCGCCGGCATCGCGGAAGGCCTCTGCCCAGGCGGCGGGGGTCCCAGTTTTTCAGCCCGTCTTCGAACGGTTGTTTGAAATCCGTATATGGCGCGTCGCCGTAATTGGCGGTGTGGAACTCAGCCGAAGGCGTTCCGGGCACCTTGATCGCGTTCCAATACCATTCGGTATAGGGCGCCATGGCGACCGCGCGATCATAGTCCTTGGCGAAGATTTCGCCGATCGAGCCGAGGCGCGGCGCGAAGCCGGGAATGGCGAACGCGCCCCAGTGGATGAAAATCCCGAACTTCGCATCCTCATACCATGTGGGCACGGGGCGGGCATTGAGCGTGGCCAGATCGGCATCGGGCGCCGCCATCAGTTGAGGCCCGCGCAAGGTTCGGCGCGATGCGGTTTCTGGCGAGCATCGAACCAGTTTTTCGGGCGGAATTGTCCGTCCATTATCTCTCCCCTGATTTATCCGGCCATCTCCGTGACCGCATCCCGCCGGTTCGCGAGCGCATCTTGGGACATGGATATATTGATATAGAATTATATATTCAACACTGATCATATCGCCAAACGGAACGCGCTCGCGCGATCGACTCTCCATCGATCGCGGAACGGGGACGGGGGAGGATCGTTACGACGACGATGGTAACCCGTTGGAGAAGTGATGTTCGATAATCGGGTGGCCATCGTTACGGGTGGCGAATCGGGTATCGGCGCGGCGTGCGCCAGGGCGCTGGGTGCGGCAGGGGCACGCGTCGTTCTGACCTATTTCAAGGATGAGGCTGCCGCAAACGCCATCCGCGCATCGATCGGTGACGCGACCAGAGCCGTCGCGGTGCAAACGAACGTGGGTGACGAAACGCAGGTCGAGCAGCTTTTCGCCGCCGCCGAGCGGGCCTTCGGACCCGTCAGCCTGCTGGTGAACTCGGCGGGGCTCAATATGTCGGGCGTCGATCTGGTCGATATGGAATTGGCGCAGTTTGATCGCGTGATCCGCTCCGATCTTTATGGTCCGTTCCTGACCTGCCGGCGGTTCGTCCGCGGGCTCGAGGCGAAGGGGATGAAAGGAAGGATCGTCAACATATCGTCGATCCACGAAAAGGCGCCGCGGCCGGGTGGGGTCGATTACGATTCCGCCAAGGGCGGTCTTGCTCAATTGACCGCCACGCTCGCGCTCGAACTGGCGCCCAAGCAAATCGCGGTCAACGGCATCGCGCCGGGCATGATCCTCACCCCGATGAACCAGTCCGCGATCGATGACCCGGCCGAGTTGAAGGCAAAGGAAGCGGCGATACCCTGGGGCCGCGTCGGGCGGCCGGATGAAGTCGCGGCATTGGTGTGCTTCCTGCTCTCAGCCGCCGCCGATTACATTACCGGCACGACGGTTACGATCGACGGTGCGCTTTCACTCGTCGTGGCGCAGGGGGCCTGAGATGGCGACCTATTCGGTCGAGCAGCTCGATCATGTCACCTTGTCCGGGGGGCCATGTCGCGAGGGATATGATCTGATGAGCCCCTTCGTCTGGCAGGAGAAGGGCGAATATCGGATCATGGTCCGCGCGTTGCGATGGCCACTCGCGCCGACGGACCCGACAGGCATCGTCATCAGCGGCCGTGGCGGCGACGGGCTCAGCTTCGCGATGGACGACAAGCTGGCGATCACGCCGGGCCCCGGCCCGGATGACCTCGGCGGGTGCGAGGATCCCACCGTCGTCCCGCTGCACGATCGCTATCTGGTCTATTATACCGGCGTCGATGCCGCGCGGAAGCAGGGTTCGATGATCCTCGCGACCGGCCCGACGCTCGATAGCCTCAGCAAAGCCAAACTCGTGCTGAAGGCCCCGCCGGGGGAGGGGAATATCAAGGAGGCGACGCTGGCGCAGACGCCGAGCGGCGATTGGCGCCTGTTCTATGAATATGCCGCCAACGAGGCTTCTCGCATCGGCCTTGCGACCTCCGCCTCGCCGGAAGGGCCATGGACCGTGCTGGCGGATCCGTTCACGATCCGCGAGGATAGCTGGGATAATTGGCATCTCTCGACCGGCCCCGTCGTCCAGCTTCCGGGGCGTGATCCGGTGATGTTCTACAACGGTGCGACGCATGATGCCCGCTGGAGGATCGGCTGGGTGAGCTTCGATCCAGATTTCACGCGGGTGACGGGGCGCGGAATCCAGCCGATGCTGGTGCCTCCGCCACCGACCCATCGTGACTCGACCGACATCGCTTTCGCCGCATCGACCGTGATCGAGGGCGACCGGATCGCCCTTTATTATTCGCTGGAGGATCGCATTTTGCGACGAGCGCTGATCCGGCGATATGAGTGAGGCGGCTCGTCGGCTCGTGCATGCCATCGATCCAGTGATAGCCGCGGCGGCGATCAGCCGCTAAAGAGCGTCATGGCCGAACGCTTCGAACGACATCGCCAACCGTGGCGCCCCGATGAAATCCAGAAGCTCCATACGCTCGCCAAGAAGGGCATGGCGCTAAAGGCGATCGCCAAAGCGCTGACGCGCAGCGAGGAATCGGTTAAGGATCGCGCCAAATTCGACGGGCTTTCGATCGCCAAGCTGCGCTGATCGAAGGGAATGTCTATCAAGGATTATGATGCGATCGTGCTCGGCGCCGGGGCAGCCGGGCTGATGTGTGCAGCGGTTGCTGGCCAGCGTGGCCAGCGCGTTCTGCTGATCGATCACGCTGACCGTCCGGGCAAAAAAATCCTGATCTCCGGGGGCGGTCGGTGTAATTTCACCAATATCGGCACAACGCCCGACCGCTTCCTATCGGCCAATCCGCATTTCGCGCGCTCGGCGCTCGCGCGTTACCGGCCGGCCGATTTCCTCGAACTGGTCGAGCGCCATCGCATCGCGTGGCATGAAAAGACGCTAGGGCAATTGTTCTGCGATGGCTCGGCGCGGCAGATCGTGGAGATGCTGCTCGACGAATGCGATCGTGGCGCGGTGGAACTGGCGCTGGGCCAGCCGGTCAAGGCGGTCGATCACGCGGATGCACACTTCCGGGTGACGTGGGGCGGGCGGGCGGCTCAGGCGCCCGCGCTGGTCGTGGCGACGGGCGGGCCATCGATCCCCAAGATGGGGGCGACTGGCTTCGCTTATGATCTCGCGCGGCAATTTCGCCTCAAGGTGGTCGAGCCGCGACCGGCGCTGGTGCCGCTCACTCTCGGCAATGACGAGCAATTGTTCCGCACATTGTCGGGTGTGTCGGCGGAGGTGGTCGCCACTGCGGGCAAGGCGGCGTTCCGCGAAGCCGCGCTATTCACTCATCGCGGCCTTTCGGGCCCGGCGATCCTTCAGGCCTCGTCTTATTGGCGGCACGGCGAGCCTGTCGCCATCGACTTCCTGCCGGATCGCGTAGCGGGGTGGCTGAGAGAGGCCAAGCGGACGACCCCGCGCGCTACGCTCGTTCGAACGCTCGGCAAGGCATTGCCCGAACGGCTGGCGGTGGCGTTATCGGATCGGATTGGGTTAGCCGGCGAGTTGGCCAATCTCGCCGATGCGAAGCTCGCGGCCGCTGAGCAGTCGCTTTCCGCATGGCGCTTCGCGCCCAACGGGACCGAAGGATATGCCAAGGCCGAGGTGACCGCCGGTGGCGTGAGCACCGCAGCGCTATCCTCGCAGACGCTGGAGGCGCGCGCCGTGCCGGGCCTGCACTTCATCGGCGAGGCGGTGGACGTGACGGGCTGGCTGGGCGGCTACAATTTCCAATGGGCGTGGGCCAGCGGCTCCGCCGCCGGCCAAGCGCTGGGCGACAGGGCTTAGTTTTTCTTCCCGATCGCCGCCGCGAGTGAGGCCGTCGCGCTGCCGCGCCGCGCCGGCACGGGTTGATCCGGGGAGGGCGCCCAGGCCGTGAGATAGAGGATCGCGAAATGCTCGGTCGTTCGGCCGTCCGGATCGGCTTTCGCCGCAAAGGCGCCGGCTGCGCGGGCGAGGACGTCGCGTCGCATCGCCCGGCGCTCGGTGAGCAGATTGCCGGCACCCATCCCGCGCAGATCGTCAAGCAATCGCCCGAAGCTGCCGTAACGCACGTCAAGCATCTCCACGTCCGCCACTGGCAGCGCGAAGCCGGCGCGCACCAATAAGTCTCCGGCCGCGCGCACGTCGATTTGCGGATGCAGGCGCGGCGCCGGGCGATCGCCCTCAGCCTCGCGTAACACCGCGCGTAGCGTGGGGAGGCTGCCGGCGCCGGCCAGCGCGGCAAGAAACAGCCCATCCGGCCGCAGCGCGCGCCGCGCCAGCGTCAGTGCGCCCGGTAGATCGTTGACCGTATCGAGCACGCCAGCCGATACGATCAGGTCGAACGAACCGTCCGCAAACGGCAGCCGATCCTCATCCGCCTGCACCCCGCCGCCTATTGCCGCGAAGCGCCCGCCGGCATCGAGCCGCGTGATGCGCGCGCCGGGCAGCGTAAAGTCTCCCTCGAAGCTGCCGAGATCGAGTACGTCGCGAAATTCGCGCTTCACGCTCGCCAGTCGATCGGCCAACCCCTCGATCATCGCGGCCCGCAGGAAATCATGCTCGGCATAAGATCCGGCAATGCGATCGCGGCGCAGCCGGCGAGCGGTGCGATCGAAGATTTCAGGCGGGCGCATGGGCGAAAACTGTCCTGTCAGGCGGTCGCGCGAAAAGTACGCGATCGGCGGCTTGTGCCCTCGCTCGATCGGCGGGACAAGGGCGGAGGGGGAAGGGGACGAGATGCGCGAGGCGATGCGTCGAATGTTGGCATTGGCGCTGCCGCCGCGTTGCCCCGGATGCGGCGCGGTGACGGCGGCGGATCACCGGTTCTGCGCCGCATGCTGGGGAGACCTTCGCTTTATCGGGCCGCCGTGGTGCGCGGCCTGCAATGCCCCGTTCGAATTCGCGCGAGGCGATGGCGCGCAATGTGCGGGCTGTATCGCGAATCCCCCGCGGCATCGCGGCGTGCGGGCGGCGGTCGCTTATGGCGATGTCGCGCGGATTCTGGCGCTAAAGCTCAAATATGGCGGTCGCGCTGCTTATGCGGAAACGATTGCACGGCAAATGGCGCGATTGATGCCGACGGAGGCCGAATTGCTGGTGCCGGTGCCGCTGCATCGCTGGCGGATGTGGCGGCGTGGTTACAATCAGGCCGGGCTGATCGTGAACGCGCTCGCTGGTCTCACGGCGCTTCCGCAAGATCACCGCACGCTGGAGAGAATCCGGGCGACGCCGGTGTTGCGCGGGCTCGGCGCACGCGGGCGTCAGGCGGCCCTGCGCGGCGCGTTCCGGGTGGTGCCGGGGCGTGAGCCTCACGTCGCCGGACGCGCGGTGATGTTGGTCGACGATGTGCATACTAGCGGAGCCACCGCGAACGCCGCGACCGCGACCTTACTTGCGGCGGGCGCGGCCTCGGTCACAATTTTATGCTGGGCGCGTGTGCTGGAAGACGTGGGGCCGCATTGACAAGCATGGCGATGGACCACAATTCACAAGGCATGGCGAACGTCGAAATCTACACCAAGGCTTTTTGTCCCTATTGCGTGCGCGCGAAGCGGTTGCTCGCGGACAAGGGCGTCGAAACGGTCGAATATGACATCACGCTCGGCGGCCCGAAGCGCGCGGAGATGATCGAGCGCGCGAATGGCGGCACCACCGTTCCGCAGATTTTCATTGGCGGGCAACATGTCGGCGGATCGGACGATCTCGCCGCGCTTGAGGCGAACGGGAAGCTGGACCCGCTGCTCGCGTCGTGAAGATCGCGCTTGCCCAGACGACGACGGGTATCGATCCAGCACGTAATGCCGCTGAACTGGTCGAGGCCGTCCATGTCGCCGCGCGCGGCGGCGCGGCGATGCTATTCACTCCCGAAATGTCCGGCCTGCTCGATCGCGATCGGGCGCGGGCCGCTGTGTCGATCGTGGATGAAGGGGAGGATCGCGTGCTCGGCGCGGTTCGTGCGGCAGCGGCCGAGACTGGCATCTGGGTTGAGCTCGGTTCGCTCGCGCTGCGCGGGGCGGATGGGCGCTTCGCCAACCGCAGTTTTGTGATCGACGCGACGGGCCGGATACGGGCGCGTTACGACAAGCTCCATCTGTTCGACGTTGATCTGCCTACGGGGGAACGCTGGCGCGAGTCAGCGGCTTATGCCCCCGGCTCCTCCGCGGTGGTGGTGGATACCCCGCTCGGCCGGATGGGATTGAGCATCTGTTATGATTTGCGCTTCGCCGGCCTTTATGCGGCCCTGAGCGATGCGGGCGCGACGATGCTCAGCATCCCGGCGGCGTTCACGCGCCCAACCGGCGCGGCGCATTGGCATGTGCTGATGCGCGCACGCGCGATCGAATCCGCCGCATTCGTGATCGCCGCGGCACAGACCGGAACGCATGAGGATGGCCGCCAAACCTACGGGCATTCGCTGGTGGTGGATCCGTGGGGCGACGTGTTGCTCGATATGCAGGACGCGCCCGGCGTTGGTTTTGCCGAGCTCGATCCGGCTGTGGTGGACGCGGTGCGCGCGCGCGTTCCGGTGATCGACCATCGCCGTGCGATCCCGCCCGTCGAGGTGATGCCGTGATCGTTTTCGATCTGCGTTGCCCGTCCGAACATGTCTTCGAAGTGTGGTTTGCCTCGTCGGAGGCGTTTGAGGATCAGCAGCGTCGTGGGCTGATCGCCTGCCCGATATGTGGGGCCAACGATATCTCCAAAGCGGTGATGGCGCCGCGCGTTTCGCCGAAGGGGGATCGCGCTGCGGCGCCCGCACCTGAACAAGTGAAGCAAGCGCTGGAAACGCTTGCGGCGGCGCAAGCCAAGGCATTGGAAGGTTCGCGCTGGGTGGGGAATCGGTTCGCGGAGGAGGCGCGGTCGATGTATCTGGGGGAGCGCGAACATGCCCCGATTCACGGTCAGGCTACCCCGGCAGAAGCGAAAGCGCTGGTCGATGAAGGGGTTCCCGTCGCGCCGCTGCCATTCCCGACGCGTCCGCCAGATACGCTGAACTGATCTGAAAACTGGGCTGCGACGGGCGATTTGTCGGCGGATCGAACTTTATTCTTCGATCGTTCGGGCGTGGCCGGTCGGCCGGATCGGCGATGAATCATCGGCCCGATCCGGTCAATTGACCGCGCCCGGAGCAACCTATAGGGCCGGAAACGGCAAGTCCCCGTAGCTCAGCAGGATAGAGCGACGGTTTCCTAAACCGCAGGTCGGAGGTTCGAATCCTCTCGGGGACGCCAGCTTTTCCGCCACCGCGAAACATTGGCCCGCAGTGCCCATGTATTTGAGCTCGCGGAGCACGCACGACATTCCGGGCGTACAGGCCTATCCGGAGTAAAGTCCACCCCGTTGCCTGAGCGATAAGTGGCAGAAAAACGGCGCCGATCGGGTCGACCGGCGCCGGCGTAGAGTTGTTAGGCCTTGACGTGCTGGGAGATGTACTTGTTCATCTCGAACATCGTGCACTTGTCCCGGCCGAAGACCTTTTTCAGCTTTTCGTCTGCGAGGATTTCGCGCTTGTTTTCCGGATTCTGCAGGTTGTGCGACTTGATATAGTCCCACACCTTGCTGATTACCTGGCTGCGGGGCAGCTTGTCGTTGCCGACGATCGCGCCCAACTCCGCCGAGGGTTGGACGGGGGCGTGGATGCCGCCGCTCTTGGTAGTCGTAGCCATTATATTCCTTCCTGTTGCGCCGGTTGACCAGCCTCTATCGGAAATCACGCCGTCTGGAGCGCCACCCGCTTGTGCGCCGCCTTTTCGTCATTGTCACGCCTTAGCGTGACGGAAAAAGGGGCTTTCGTTGCGCCTGTGCGATGAAACGTCGCCCCGCCGGATGCCTGAGGCGGCGGAGGGAATGAAAATCCCGACCCGCATCAGCGGGTCGGGATCGACATGGTTCAGAACTTGAACCCAGCCGCCACGCCATAGCGACGTGGCTCAAGCGTGAAGATATTGGTGAACAGGCCGGACGATTGATCCGTCAAATATTCGCCAGTGGTAGCGCTATTGTTGAAGATGTTCTGGATGAACCCACGGAGATACCAGCGGTCATTCGCGCCATTGAGCTGAATTTGCGCATTGGCCACTTCATAGCCCTGAATACGGTTGACCCGGCCGTTGAAGATGTTGGCGTAGCTTTCGCCGGTGTAGGTGACATCAAAGCGCGGGACGATATTCATCCCGTTCGAGAAGTTGAACGTCTTCTCGATGCCGGCGGAGAATTTCACCACCGGCGCCTGTGGCAGTTCATTGCCCTTGATGCTTTGCGCAACGCCGTCCGTTAGAACTTGGACGCCGCTGCCCGGCGTCGCGGAGAGAGCAGATAGAACCGAGCAGACGCTGAATGCGCCAGTCGACTTGATGTTCCCGTCTGCCGGGAATGCGAATGTGCTGGTTTGCAGTGGGGCGGTATTCGGATTTGCCCCAGTGCGCGGCGTCGGCACGCCACCGGAGAAGGTGTTCCCGTTGATATAGGTGTTTGCGGCGGCAAGGAAGCCGTTGCTGGCGGCCGCATTCCCCGCAACTGTCGGGATGATGGCGCAGTTCGAGCCGTTGGTGATATCCTTGATGATCACGGCGTCGGCACGGCCGCCGCCCGGATCGCGCTGGTTCACGAACAGCTTGCTGGAGGTCACCTTGGTGTGGAGGTAGCTTCCTCCCATGTTGATTGACCAATCGGGTGCGGGCCGGAAGAAGGCTTCCGCTTCGACGCCATAGATGTCGGCGTCGACATTGTCGTTGATCGAGGTGCGTGCCACGATCCGGCTGAGCTGCAGGCCTTTGTATTTATAGTAGAACCCAGTGAGGTTCAGCGTGAATCTGCCGCCGTCGAATGTATTCTTCGAACCGATCTCGAATGCGTCGATCTGTTCCGGGGCGAAGGAGTCGGGCACCGTCAGGCCAGGGACCTGCACCGGCGGGTTAAAGCCACCCGATTTGTAGCCGCGCGAATATGACGCATAGAGCATGTGGCTCTTGTCGATCTCATAGTTCAGCACCGCCCGACCGGTCATGCGATCGAAAGTTTTATTGCGGATGGCGAACGGTTGAATTCCAGGCGTAACCGGATCGACATCATAGCCGGCGAAATATGGCGAATTAAATGCGCTCCCGGTTTGCGTATAGGGCGTCAGAAAGCTTGCCAATGTTGAACGAGAGACAACATTTTTCTTGTCGTTGTTGTAGCGCAAACCCAAGGTCAGTTTCAGCCTGTCGGTGAAATTGTAGTAAGTTTCACCGAATATCCCGTACGACTTAAGGCCGAATTCGGCAGTGGCGTTGCGGAAGAACGGGGTCGCCAAATATGCGGGGGGCAAGCCATTTCCGAGTGACGTAAAGCTGCCCAGCAATCCGGCGATATAGTCGATAGCGAACGCGTTGACATAGTAATCGCCGTTGGTGACCTTGCCGTCGACATAGATGCCGCCCAGCAGGAAGTTGAACTTCCCGTCGAAGTTAGACGAGATGATCGCCTCCGCCGACCAGTCGCGCGTCTTCTGCGTCGAGCGGTCGAACGCGAGCGGGACGTTTGAGCAGGTTTTGTAGCCGCCATAGGCGCCGAGGCCGGTTGTTTCCGCCAACGACGTGCAGACCGGGCCGGCCGGACCATTGGGGATCAAAGCCGAAGCGATCGGACTGAAATAGCTTGCCGGAAGACCCGGAATACCACCTGCGGCCGCGGCGGCCAGCGTGTTCAATGCGGGCTGGATCAGCGCACGGTTCTGAACGCCGAGGTTATAGTCCTGCGAGGAATTGACGTAAGTGGTATGGTAAAAACCGGTCAGCTGAGCCTTGATCGATCCGAAATTGTGCTCAATGCGTCCCTGCAGTTGCAATTCGTCGGTGGAATAGGTCGGCGTATAAGCAGTATAAACCTGACGAGGATCGGTCAGGATCGGGTTGCCGGAATAGCTGTCCGCGCCATAGATCGAGTTCAGGCCGAACGCCGTCGGTGCCGGAATCCCGTTGAAGCTGAGGAACTGGGCGCTTCCGAGCGTGCCGGTAAAGGTGGAATTGGTATTTGTTCGACCTGCATCCAGCCGGTTGTTGAGGCAGCCGAGCACACCGGTCGGATCGGTCTGGCAGAGCTGCTTCTGAATGCGCAGACGATTGTCTTTTTCGCTGAAATAGCTGCCGACCAGGTCGACGGTCGTATCGATCGAAGGCTCCCAGCGGATAGAGCCGCGCACCGACCACATGTCGCGACCGTCAAGCTTCTGGCCATTATATACGTTGGTCGTATAGCCATCGCGGTTGAGATAGAAGCCGGCGAGGCGCACGGCGAGCGTGTCGCCGAGCGGGACGTTGATCATCCCCTTGGCCCGAACGGAGTTGTAATTGCCATATTCAGCATCGCCGGAAGCGGCGAACTTATCGGTGCGGGGTTTTGCGGTGATGAAGTTGATCACGCCCGAGGTGGCGTTGCGACCGAACAGGGTGCCCTGCGGACCGCGCAGCACCTCGACACGCTCTAGATCGAAATATTCGGTCTCGAAGATGCGGGTGGCGAGCAGCGGGGAGCCGTTCAGGTGAATCGCGGTCGCCGCGTCGCACGAAATGCCGACGCAAAGATCGCCGATGCCGCGGATCGTAAAGCTCGATCCGGTAAAGTTGCCTTTGGAGAAGGTGATGTTCGGCAGGGTGAGCTGCAGATCGGACGCGTTGTCGATCTGTTGCTTCTGCAGCGCTTCGGCCGTGAAGGCGGAGACTGCGATCGGCACCTGTTGCAGTGTTTGCGATTGCCGCTGCGCGGTGACGACGATGTCCTGCGGCATCGTGCCGGTTCCTGTTTGGGCTTCCTGGGCCCAGGCCGGAGCGGCAAACGCCAACGTCAAAGCAGACGCGGCGAGCAACGTGGATTTAGTCATATGCATCCCCCTCCTACGGTCCGCGCCGGTCTATTGCCGGTTTCGCGGGTTTGATGGTGCGGTATGGAGACTAACCCTCGGGAAATTGCACAGTCAAACGAAATCACGACTTGGCCGTGACGGAGATTTTATGACTGTGATGGAAAGGAAACAGTTGCATTGAAGAACTTAATTGCGGAGGCGTTGTCATGTATTTTTCGCAAATGCGGTATGATGGCTCGGGGAGAAGGACGTGAATGATTATACCCCTAACGATCGGCGGGGGCCGGACGGCAAGATCGAAGTGCCTGATGCCGTAGCGGAAGCTGTGCGCACGCTGCTCCGCTGGGCCGGTGATGATCCCATGCGCGAGGGGCTGCTCGATACGCCGCATCGCGTCGCGCGGGCATGGCGCGAATATTGCGCCGGCTATGCGGACGACCCCGCGCATCATCTGGCGAAAGTGTTCGAAGAGGTCGGAGGTTATGACGAAATCGTCCTGTTGAAGGACATTCCGTTCCAATCGCATTGCGAACATCACATGGCGCCGATCATCGGCAAGGCGCACATCGCCTATCTGCCCAAGAATCATGTCGTCGGCATTTCGAAGCTGGCGCGCGTGCTCCACGCCTTCGCGCGGCGCTTGCAAGTGCAGGAGCGGCTGACGGCGGAGGTCGCCGATTGCATCTGGAACGGGCTGAAGCCGCAGGGCGTCGCCGTCGTGATCGAGGCCAGCCACGCCTGTATGACCGCGCGCGGCGTGCGTACCCCCGGCGTGACGATGGTGACGAGCCGAATGATGGGCGTGTTCCGCGATGACGAGCGCAGCCGCAAGGAGGTGCTGGCGCTGATGGGGCAGGGCGGCTGATGGGGCGCACCGTCCTGGTCACCGGCGGTGCGCGGCGACTGGGCGCGGCGATCGTCCGCGCCGTCGCGGCGGCGGGTCACCGGCCGGTGATCCATTTCGGGACATCGTGTGCTGATGCGGAAGCGCTGGCGAGCGAGACGGGCGCGGTGACCGTTTCGGGCGATCTGGCTGATCTGGCGGACGTGCCTGCGCTGTTCGCCCGTGCGGTGAATGCGGCGGGCGGCGTGATCGACGGGCTGGTGAACAGCGCCTCGGCGTTCGAGTTCGATCGGCCGGAGAAGGTCGATTCGGCGTTGGCGCTCCGTCTCCATGCGATCAATTGCATCGCGCCCGCGCTGCTCGCACAGGCGCTTGCGGCGCAGCCGGGGCTGGAGGATGGGGCGGTGGTCAATCTGCTCGATCAGAAGCTGGCCAACCCGAATCCGGATTTCTTCTCTTACAGCCTCACCAAATATGCGTTGGCGGGGGCTACCGAGATGATGGCGCAGGCACTGGCACCGCACGTGCGGGTTAACGCCGTATCGCCGGGGCTGACCTTGCCGAGCGGCGATCAAAGCGCGGCGGAGTTCGATCGTGTCGCCCGCGCCAACCTGCTCAAGCGTCCGGTGGGGGCGGCGGAAGTGGCGCGCGCGATCGTCTATCTGCTCGACGCGCCCAGCGTCACCGGCCAGAATTTGTTCGTCGATTGCGGGCAGCGATTCCTGAAACGCGATGGTGACGTGATGTTCGAAGGGCGTGATGGCTGAATATACGACGATCCTGGATGGGCTAGAACTGCAGATGCAACTCGGCATCCATCCCCATGAAGCGGTGCCGCAGCGGGTTTTCCTGACAGTGGAGATGACGGTCGATTATCCCGCGCCGCCGCACTGCGACGAGATCGGCGAGGTGCTCGACTACGATTTCGTGCGTGAGGGCATTCGCGCGCTGACGGAGAAGCGCGGCTTCGCGTTGCAGGAAACGCTGGTGGAGGCGGTCGCGGCGCTGTGCTTCGATGATCCGCGCGTGCGGCGGGTGCGGGTCCGTTCGATGAAGCCGGATGTGTATCCAGATGCCGCCGTGGGGTGTGAGATCGACCGCACCCGCTGATCGCGGCGCGGCCGAATTGCCAACGGGCGCGCGCGCGCTTACATGGCGCTCAAATCCAGCAGACAAGACCTGATCGACGGAGCGACCGAACCGCCATGGCCGTGCAATATACCTATGTCATGAAGGGTCTGACCAAGACCTTCCCCGGCGCCAACAAGCCGGTACTCAACAATATCCATCTGCAGTTCATTCCCGGCGCGAAAATCGCGATCATCGGGCCGAACGGCGCGGGCAAATCGACGCTCATGAAGATCATGGGCGGGATCGATACCGAGTTCAGCGGCGAAGCCTGGGCGGCCGACGGAATCCGCGTCGGCTATCTGCCGCAGGAGCCGCAGCTCGATCCCACCAAGACGGTGATCGAGAACGTCCGCATGGGCGCCGGCCCGGTTGTCGGCATGATCGAGCGGTTCAACGCCATCTCGGCCGAAATGGGCGATCCGAAGGACGACACCGATTTCGACGCGCTGATGGAGGAAATGGGCGATCTTCAGGCGAAGATCGACGCCGCCGACGGCTGGAGCCTCGACAGCCAGCTCGAACAGGCGATGGAGGCATTGCGCTGCCCGCCCTCCGACAATCCGGTGACCAATTTGTCCGGCGGCGAGCGTCGCCGCGTGGCGTTGTGCAAGCTGCTGCTTGAGAAGCCGGATATCCTGCTGCTCGACGAGCCGACCAACCACCTCGACGCAGAAAGCGTGGGCTGGCTGGAGAATTTCCTGAAGGAATATACCGGCAACGTCATCCTCGTCACCCACGATCGCTACTTCCTCGACAATGTCGTGAACTGGGTGCTCGAGCTCGATCGCGGGCGTTATTACACCTACGAATCGAATTATTCGGGCTATCTGGAGAAGAAGGCCAAGCGGCTGGAGCAGGAGGAGCGCGAGGAGGCCGGCAAGCAGAAGGCGATCGCCGACGAACTCGCCTGGATGCGCCAGACCCCCAAGGCCCGGCAGACCAAGTCAAAGGCGCGTATCCGCGCGTTCGACGAGCTGATGGCTGCGCAGGAAAACCGCGCCGTCGGCAAGGCGCAGATCCTGATCCAGATCCCCGAACGGCTCGGCGGCAAGGTGATCGAAGCCAAGGGGCTGACCAAGGCTTACGGCGACAAATTGCTGTTCGAGAACCTCGATTTCATGCTCCCGCCGGGCGGCATCGTCGGCGTGATCGGGCCGAACGGCGCGGGCAAATCGACGCTGTTCAAGCTCATCACCGGGCAGGAGCAGCCCGACGGCGGCACGATCGACGTCGGCCAGACCGTGAAACTCGGCTATGTCGATCAGAGCCGCGACGATCTCGATCCTAATAAGAACGTGTGGGAGGAGATTTCGGACGGCCTCGATATCTTCCGCTTCGGCAAGCAGGAGCTGGGCACGCGCGCCTATGTTGGCGCGTTCAACTTCCGTGGACCGGATCAGCAGAAGAAGGTCGGCCAGCTTTCCGGCGGTGAGCGCAACCGCGTCCATATGGCGAAGATGCTGAAGGAGGGCGGCAACGTCCTGCTGCTCGACGAACCGACCAACGACCTCGACGTCGAGACGCTGCGCGCGCTTGAAGAGGCGCTGGAGAGCTTCGCGGGCTGCGCCGTGGTGATCAGCCACGATCGCTTCTTCCTCGATCGCCTCTGCACCCACATCCTCGCGTTCGAGGGCGACAGCCACGTCGAATGGTTCGAGGGCAATTTCGAAAGCTACGAAGAAGACAAGCGCCGCCGCATGGGCGATGCCGCCGACCGCCCGACGCGGCTGGCGTACAAGAAGCTCACGCGCTGACGACAGGCGCGGGCGCGGCCGAAGTCGCTGCGCCCGCCGTCTCACCGAACGGACAACGATAGCCAAAGCGGCGCACGCATGTTGCCGCTCGCCGATCCGCTCGATCCGCCGAGATTCGTGACCCCTCTGTGCGGGGGCTAATAGGCGAAAGACGGCATGCCCAACCCTGCCGCTCCGCTCAAACGGGGGCGGTAACCAGCATCAGTTCGCGCCCGAATCCCTCCTGCTGAGATGCGCGCAAGCTTGTTGCCCAACCGCGACATTTCCAATTAGGGTCCGGGCAATTCAAATAATCGGGGGATAGCGATGCGGTTTGTGGCCTTGGGCGTGTTGATGGCGTCCACCATGGCGATGCCGGCTTTTGCCGGAGTGCGTGATTACCGCGTCGCGAACGAGCACAAGATTCTTGGCGAGTTCGTCGATCTCCTCGCGATCCCCAACGTGGCGTCGGACACTCCCAATATCCGTCGCAACGCACAGGCGCTGATGGAGATGATGGCGAAGCGGGGCCTCGCGCCCCGCCTTTTGGAGGGCGCCGATCCCAAGGTGCCGCCGGTCGTTTATGGCGAATGGAAGGTGCCGGGCGCGAAGAAGACGATCGTGCTCTACGCCCACTATGACGGGCAGCCGACCGTGCCCGCGAAATGGACCGCGTCCCCGCCGTGGCAGCCGACGCTGCGCACGCGTTCCATGGAAGCGGGCGGCACCGTCCTGCCGATGCCCGCCGCGGGAGAGAAGATCGATCCCGAATGGCGGCTCTACGCGCGCTCCACCTCCGATGATAAACTCGGGGTGATCGCGCTGCTCACCGCGGTCGATGCGCTGAAGGCGGACAAGCGGCTGCCCGCGATGAACGTCAAGATCGTGTTCGAGGGCGAGGAAGAGGCCGGATCACCGCATCTTGGCGATATCCTCGCGCGCAACAAGGCGCTGCTCGCGTCAGATGGCTGGGTGATCTTCGACGGGCCGGTTCATCAATCCGGGCGGCGCCAGGTGGTGTTCGGCGTGCGCGGCGTGACCGGCGTGGACCTGACCGTCTATGGCGCGCGCCGTCCGCTGCACAGCGGCCATTACGGCAATTGGTCTCCCAATCCGGCGATGATGCTCTCCCGCCTGCTCGCGTCGATGAAGGACGACAAAGGGCATGTGCTGGTAAAGGGCTTTTACGATGACGACGCGCCGGTCGGCGCGGCGGAACGAGCGGCGATCGCCGCCGCGCCGGATTCGGACAAGGCGGTGATGAAGGATCTGGGCATCGCCGCGTCAGAAGGAGGCGATGCGCTGCTCGACAGCCTGATGCGCACGTCGCTCAATGTCGACGGGCTGATGAGTGCCGATGTCGGCGCGAACGCCCGCAATGTAATCCCCGCCACTGCCTCCGCGACGATCGACATGCGGCTGGCCAAGGGCGCCGACGACCTGCGCCAGGTGAACAAAGTTATCGCGCATATCGCCGCTCAGGGCTTCCATGTGACCGACGCGGAACCGACCGACGAGGAGCGCGCGCGCTACCCCGCCATCGTGCGCGTCAACCGTCGCGATGGCGGCTATAACGCGGTGCGCACGCCGATGGACGCGCCGATCGGTCAGGCGATCGTTTACGCGCTGGGCGCGCTGGACGGTCAACCGGCGGTGGCCCTCCCGACATCTGGGGGCAGCCTGCCACTATTCATGATCGAGCAGAATTTCGGTGTTCCGCTGATTTCCGTCGGCTCGGCGAATTACGACAATAATCAACATGCCGAGGACGAGAATGTCCGCATCCAGAACCTCTGGAACGCGATCGAGACCGCGGCCGCGATCATGACGATGAAGATGTAAGGTATCCGGGCGAGACAGAAGGCTCGCCCGTCTCCCCAAGCCCGGCATGCCCTGATTGCTGGACCCCGAATCGCGCGACGTGATTCGGGAGAACGATGCGCGCGCGGTGGAGCGCCGACACGCGGTGGCCCAGCAGATGATCCGCACGAATCATATATTGACTAACACATGAATTAAAATGTTACTGGGCGCAGACGGATCGCGAGCGCTGCTCGATGAGCCGCGCCAAGGGAGATGGACCTGATGTTTCTGCGCCTGCTGCTCGCGACCTCGGTCGCGCTGACTGCCCCCGCCGCCGCAATGGCTCAGTCATCGGCGGCTCGGGTCGATACCGATAGCGGCACCGTATCGGGCACGTTCGAAGGCGATTTGGCCGTTTTTCGTGGCATCCCTTATGCTTCGGCGCCTGTCGGGCCCCTGCGCTGGAAGGCGCCGCAGCCCGCGCCGCATTGGAACGGCGTCCGCGAAACTCGCAGCTTTGGCGCAGCCTGCCCGCAAGGACCGGAGCATAAGGAGCCATGGGCACAGGTTGGCCCGATGAGCGAGGATTGCCTGTTCCTCAACGTGTGGCAGCCGAAGCGCGCGGGGAAATATCCCGTCATGGTGTTCCTGCACGGCGGCGGCTTCACTTATGGCGCGGCCGGGGTGCCGCTTTACGATGGCGCGGCGCTGGCGAAGCGCGATGTCGTGATCGTCACGGTCAATTATCGCCTCGGCCGGCTTGGCTTCTTCGCTCACCCCGCGCTGACCCGTGAAGATCCGCACGGTCTGCTCGGCAATTACGGGATCATGGATCAGGTCGCGGCGCTGCAATGGGTGAAGCGCAACATCGCCGGTTTTGGCGGCGATCCCTCGAATGTCACGGTGTTCGGCGAATCCGCCGGGGCCGGCACCGTCCAGATCCTGATGGGCTCCCCCGCATCGGCAGGGCTGTTCCAAAAGGCGATTTCGGAATCAGGGGCAGGGGGGAGTGCGCTTTTCCCGATCCGGGGTGGGCCGCTCAACGCGGAGAAGTTGGGTGAGCTTTGGACCACCAGCCTCGGTCTCAAGGATGCAACGGTCGAACAGCTTCGCGCAATCCCGCTGGCCGACGTCGTCAAGAACGGTCGCGCCTTTCCGTTCATCGACGGCACGGTCGTGGTGCGCAGTCCCGGCGATTCCTTCTATCAAGGCAAGCAGATGCGCATTCCGCTGATGATCGGCGCGAATTCGAATGAATCCAGCCTTGGCGGGATGACCGAAGCCGCCGCCAGGGGCTTGCTGGGTGATGCGTTTCCCGATCTTTTGGCCGGCTATATCGCCTTTACCGGCAAACCGAGCGCGACGGCGGCGATCGATCTTGCGGAGGATGTCGGCTTCGTGCTGCCGTCCTATGCGATAGCGGACAAGCATGCTGCGGCCGGAGCGCCGACCTATGCTTATTATTTCGATCAGGTGCCGGTCGATCAGCGCGCGGATGCGGCCGGGACAGATCATGGCGGCGAGCTGGAATATGTCTTCGGCAACAAGCCCGTCGAGCATCGTTGGGATGCGCAGGACGCCAAAGTGTCAAAGATGATGGGTGATTATTGGGTGCGCTTCGCCCGCACCGGCAATCCTAACGGCGCCGGCGCGCCGAACTGGCCGGCAGTGACGACGCAGCCGACCACCTATCTCGCGGTTGGCGCCACGACACATACGGCGCGGCTGCAACCCGTTCAGGAGCGCGCGAAGGCCGAGACGATGGCGGATTCGTCGAAGAGATGGGCGGCGATGCCGAAGCCCTGAATCTTATCGCGGCAAGGGGGCGGAACATGATCGACAAGCCGACACGGCGGGAAGCGGTTGCCGGCGCGGCGGCTTTGCTGGGGCTGAGCGCCGCGACGCCGGCCGTGGCCGCTTCGGCACCGCGCAAATATGCGCCCAAGGGGTTCTTGTGGGGCGCGGCGATTTCGGCGCATCAAAGCGAGGGAGGGAACACCAATTCGGATAGCTGGTATCTCGAAACGAACAGCCCGACCGCGTTTCTGGATCCTTCGGGCGATGCCTGCGACAGCTATCATCGTTATGAGGAAGATCTCGACATTGCCGCCCGGCTCGGGCTGAACTGCTATCGCTTCGGCATCGAATGGGCGCGGATCGAGCCGGCTTCAGGCATGTTTTCGGAAGCGGCGCTCGATCACTATGTCCGCGTGCTCGAGGCATGCCACGCGCGCAAGCTGATGCCGATCGTCACCTACAATCACTTCACGGTGCCATTGTGGTTTGCGATGCGCGGCGGGTTCGAGGTGGCGGACGGGGCCGATCTGTTCGCCCGCTTCTGCGCCCGCGCGACCGAGCGGTTGGGGCATCTGATCGGCATGGCATCGACCTTCAACGAAGCCAATATCGTTCTGCTGCGCAAGGTTCTGCCGCGTTTCGCGAGCGATGCCGCAGCAGCAAATGCACGCGCGATGATCGCGGCAGCGGCGCGCCGCACCGCGTCACCGCAATTCTCGTCGATGCTGTTCGGCGATCCTGACAGGATCAGCGCAGTCATGCTCGATGCCCATGCCAAGGGGTATGCAGCGATCAAGGCGGGGCCGGGCGATTTCCCGGTCGGCGTCACGCTGTCGATGCAGGAGATTCAGGGCGTGGGGCCCGGCAATCACGCCACGCAGGCCGAACAGACGATGTATGGCGGCTGGATCGAGGCCGCACGCACGGCTGATTTCGTTGGGGTCCAGACTTACTCCCGCTTGCGTATCGACGCCAAGGGGCTGATGCCGCCCGAGCCGGGGGTCGCGCTCACCGACATGGGCTACGAGAATTATCCGCACGCGATCGGGGCGACGATCCGCTACGCCGCCAAGCATATCGGCCGTCCGATCTACCTGACCGAGACCGGCATCGCGGCGACGGATGATGCAATCCGCGCAAAATTCATCGACGCGACGATCGCCGAGGTCGCCAAATGCATCGCCGAGGGGATCGAGGTGCATGGCTATCTCTATTGGTCGCTGCTCGATAATTTCGAGTGGACGTCCGGCTATGCGAAGCAGTTCGGGCTGGTCGCCGTCGATCGCACGACATTCAAGCGAACGCTGAAGCCCAGCGCGTTCGCCCTGGCCGCGCATGCCAGGGCGAACCGGCTGTGACCGCCGCCCCGTTCGCCGCACCGCGCAGGAAGCGGCGGTGGCTCCGTCGTATTCTCATCGGTCTGGGCGTGATCCTCGTCGTCCTTCTCGGCGTGTTCACCGCATTCGACGGGTGGATTACGCTGGCGCGTCTGCGCGGGCCGGCATCGCCTTTCGATGCAAGGCAGGTTCCGCCAGCGCCCGACTACGCGCAGGCAAAGGCGTGGCTCGCCTTTCCGGGGCGCAATGGCCTCGAACGCTCAACGCCGCCGGGCGTGGCGCCTGTCGCCGAAGACCATGCGCCGGCGGACGTGTTTTTCGTGCACCCGACCACCTTTCGCGGCAGCTCCGTATGGATCGCGCCCTATGACGCATCGGACGAAGCAGCCCCGCTCAATCCCCCGGTGCTGCTCGATCAGGTGAGCGTGTTCAACGGGTGTTGCCGCCTCTATGCGCCGCATTATCGTCAGGCGACGCTGGCCGCGCTGAAGGTGCCGGCGGCGATGGATGTCGCTTATGGCGATATCGTCAGCGCCTTCCGTTATTACATCACCCATCTGAATAACGGCCGCCCGCTCATCATCGCCTCGCACAGCCAGGGCACCGCGCACGCGATCCGGCTGTTGCAGGAGGAAATCCTCGATAAGCCGCTCAAGGAGCATCTGGTCGCTGCATATCTGATCGGTGGCTATGTTCCCGATACACTTGGTGAATTGGGGTTGCCGGTATGTGACGATGCCAGACAAACCGGCTGCGTCATCTCTTACAATACCAGTCAGGTCGGGCGGAGCGGCGCGCGGATGATCGTCGACGGCAAAAACTATTGGTGGCGGGGGAAGCTCGTCACCAACGGGGCGCCCAATGCGGTGTGCGTGAACCCGCTGACCTGGCGACGGCAGGTCGCAGCCCCGGCAAGCGCCAATACCGGCAGTCTGCCCTTTCCGGAGGCACCATTCGGAGGCGCCGCCAAGCCGCTTCCGCCGCTGGTCCGCAACCTGACGGGCGCCGCATGTCGCGACAGCCTGCTTGAGGTCGACGTGCCATGGTCCGCGCCATCGGGCTTCATCGACAAATTGAGCCTCGTGTTCGGCAGCTATCACCTCAACGATTACGGCTTTTTCTACGATGCGCTCCGCCAAAACGCGATCGGTCGCGTGGACGCATGGAGAACGAAACAGCCACCGTCCAAGATAGCGGCTGCGGCGGCTCACGGGTCAAATAGCGAATAAGTTTCGACCTGCTGCCAGTCGCCTGCCAGCGCTTCGCATTGTTTCATGTCGTGGCAGTTCCGCGAGCCGGGCCGGCGCGAGCGCCACCGTTTTACCCGCGAGGTCAGCTAGTAGTGCAGCCCTATCCGCTATTGTTGCACAAGTTCACCGATCACGCGGCGAAATGGCATGGCGACGCCGAGATCGTGACCGGCGGCGGCACCGCGCCGGCGACGCCGATCGGCTATGCCAGGCTGCGCGATCGCAGCGTTAAACTGTCCGCGGCCTTCGCTACGCTTGGGCTTGGTCAGGGCGATCGTATCGCGACGCGGGCCTGGAACAGCCAGGCACATATGGAATGCTGGTATGCCGCGCCGGGCATCGGCGTGGTGTGCCATACGCTCAACCCGCGCATCGGCGCCGCCGCGCTTGCGGAAATGGCGGGGCAGGCGGGCGATCGGTTATTGGTGGCGAGCCCGGATCAGGCTGCGCTGGTTGAGGAACTGGTCGCGCTCTGCACGGCCGTCGAACATGTCCTGATCCTCGATGAGCCCGGCGCAGCGGGGGTGCCGCTCCCGATTGTCGACGGCGTGCGGATCTGGACGCAGCGGGAATTGATAGATCAGCCGGCTACCGCGATCCCCTGGGGCGGCATCTCGACGGCGCCGGTCTGGCATCGCTCATCGCGGGGGAGCAAGTCACGATCGCGGTTGGCGTCGCGACCGTTTGGCTGGGTTTGATCGATCATCTCGACGTCATGGGCATGGAATTGCCTTCGCTCGATCGAGTGCTGCTGGGCGGTGCGCCGGTGCCGCAAGCGCTGATGGACCGGATCCAGGCCCGGCTTGGTGTCGTGGTTCAGACCAGTTGGGGCATGACCGAGCTCTCGTCGATCGGCACGGTGACGCCCGCCAAAGCAATCACACGCAACGCGGCCAAATCGGGGCGGTCACCCGCGCGATCGAAGCTGAATCGCTCGCGCGGGCAAGATCGACAAACGGGTCTGTGAGCGCGATATCCGACATTCGTTTGCCAGGCCCGCAAACGGCCCAAGGAGATGTAAAAGACGATGCCCGAGCCCAAGCCCAAGCGCCGCACCAAAGCCGAACAACGCGCTGAAAGCCTTGAGCAGATCATGGACGCGGCCGAATATCTGTTCTCGCAGCACGGCTTGTACGGCGTCACGCTGAAAGACGTCGCCAAGCGCGTTGGCGTTCACACGTCGCTGCTGCACTACTATTTCGAAGACAAGAAAGAACTGTTCGACAAAGTCATCGCGCGCCGCGCGCCGATCACTATCGAGCGGCGGATGGACGCGCTGGCGAGCTATGAGCGCGAGGCGGCAGGGAGGCCAACGGTGGAGGGCGCCTTGCGCGCCTATCTCGATACCGATCTCGATCTTTATGGCCAGCCAGATGAGGGATGGCGGCACTATGGCGCACTCGGCGCGCTGGTCAGCAATACCCCGGAATGGGGGGCGGAGCTGATGGACACGTTGTTCGACGATGTCGTGCTGCGGCTAATCAAATTGCTGCAGCAAGCCTTGCCTGACTGCCCCGAAGAGGATTTGTTCTGGGGCTATCACTTCGTCACCGGCGCGCTGATGCTCACGCTCGCCCGCACGGGGCGTATCGACAAGCTGTCGGGCGGCCTGTGCAAATCGGATGATTTCGTTGCGGTGAAGGACCGGATGGCAAAGTTCATGGCGGGGGGCTTCGTCGTGCTTTGCAATGAGCGTGCCGCGAGCAGGGCATAGGTGTGATCCGCGCCGATCGATCCGCTGGGCCGTAAGACGCGTCGGAGGGAGAGAGCTGAATCTCACATATTCGATCTTTGGGGCCATGCTTGCGATCGCCGGTGCGGCCATGGCGCAATCGGGCGCCTCGATCGAACCGGCTGTCGGCGCAATGGACGCACTATGCGTGGCTTTGCGAGCGATGCGGCCAGCCGTCACCGCCTGTATGCATGATGCTGCAAGAGCGAGAACGCTGCGCCGGCAGGTGTAAGTTTCATCGGTGACGGATTTGAAAATCTATGAAAACTGGCCGAAACAACTTCTGGATAGTGGTTTCGCCGGGCGCTACCATTATGATACCGCGAATGGAAAGCTTGGTCGAACAACAGGCTGACGAGGAATTTACTTCGGAGATTCGATAGCCGAATTATAGGACCTGACCGACCCCGCGTTTTTTTCAGAACGACGTAATAAATCGCGGTATCAGCGGGCAAACAACCGATCAGATGCTCTACCGCTTCAGGCACGACATGATCGGACTTTGCCCCCCGGTCGTTCATCTCGTAGCGGGAACCAGCGATATTGCCTGCAATACCGGGCCAACATCGCTGGTATGGATCAAGGTCAATATCGAATTTATGGTCGATCTGGCCGAAACTCACCATGTCGTCGTGATATTGCGCACTCTTTCGCGGAGGTACGGTTCAGCTGGCGCCCTGCGATCGCTCCGGTCGAAAAGGTCGTGAGCTACAATCATTCGCTTAGGTCATTTCGTGCGCGCAAAGGCCTGATATTGATCGATTGTCATTCCGCTTTGGATGACAGAATGGGAGGATTTCGTCCGGATATTTCAGGTGAAGAAGTTCTTCCGAACGAAGCGAGTTATGTTCTCACTGCCCCACTGGCTCGCAAAGCGGTGGACGCGGTGCTCATCAGGAAAAAGGGGCGTTAACGGGGTTTTTTTGGGGGGGGATTAGGGAGTGTAGCCACTTGCGGGCGCGGTTTTTCTTCCGGTGAGGCCGATCAGCACCGGCATCGCCAACAGCACCAACGGATATTGCAGCAACAGACCCGCGATGATCGAGATCGCCAGCGGTTGCTGAATTCCGGCGCCACGCCCGATCGACAGGGCGAGCGGCAGCAGCGTCAGGATCGCCGCGAGCGTCGTCATCGTGATCGGGCGGAGTCGGTTGCGGCTGGCTTCGCGCGCGGCGGCGCGGTGCGGCATGTGGTGCGCCAGTTCCTCATATTCGCTGACGTAGAAGATCGCCATTTCCGTGCCGATGCCGATGATCATCGTCATGCCCATCAGCGCGGTGATATTGAGATCGACGCCGGTCAGCCACAGCGCGGTGAACACGGCGGTGGTCGAGAGCAGCGAGCACCCGATGATAATGAGCGGCGTCGCGAAGCGGCGATAGAGGACCAGCAACAGGATGAACTCCGCGATCAGCGCGGCGAGGAACACCCGCGTCAGCCCGGCGAAGGCGATCTGCTGCTGCTGGTAAAGCCCGCCAAGCTCATAGCGCACGCCGGGCGCGAGCAGGCCCGGTTGCGCGAGGGCACGCGTGATATCCGCGATCGTTGCGCCGAGCCCGCGCCCCTCGATCCGGCCCGTCACCGCGACCATCGGCTCCAGATTTTCGCGCGCGATCTGCGGCTGGCCCGTGACCGGCTGGAGATTGGCGACCCGCGATAGCGCAAAGACATGCCCGTCGCTCGCGCGGATCGGGAGCCGCGCCAGCCCCTCACGGGTGATCGACAACGCATCGGGCAGGCGAACGCGGACGTTGATCGCCTTGCTGGCCTGGGGAAGGGTGGTCGCAACCGTTCCGTTGAGCGCCGCGTCGATCGCGTTTTGCACTTCGGCCGGGCTCACCCCCTCGAACGCGGATCGGATCGGATCGATGCGGACGTCGATCGCATCCCCGGCGAGCTGCACGCCATCCTTCACCTCGATCACCCCGGAAACCTTGCCGATCGCGGCGGCGACCTTCTGCGCCTGCGTGGTGAGGATCGTCGGGTCGGACGAGAACAGCTTGATCTCGATCGGCTGCGGCACCGCCGTCAGATCGCCGATAAGATCCTCCATAAGCTGCGCGACCTCGACCTGCACCCCCGGCACTTTCGCGGCAACCTGATGCGCGACGGCGGAGGCCACCTCCTCGGTGGCGCGGGCATGATCGGGCTTCAGCCGGACGAAATAGTCGCCGTGATAGCTCTGCCCGAGATCGCCACCGAGCCCGGTGCCAAGCCGGCGCGAGAAGGTCAGCACGTCCGCATCCGCACGGAGCAGCGCATCCACCTGGCCCATCCGCCGCTCGGTCTCGTCGAGCGAGGTGCCGGGCGGCGTGTAATAATCCATGACGAAGCCGCCCTCGTCGACCTTGGGCATGAACCCGGTCGGCACATTGGCGTAACCGATATAGCCGATGATCAGCAGCGGCACCCCGATCGCGGCGAGCAGCCATGGCCGTGCACGCAGCCGATCCAGCCCGTTATCGTGCCATCGCGCGAGCCGCCCCTCGCCGGCGCTCGCGGGATCACGCACGGTATCGAAATCGACCAGCAGCGTGGTCAGCGCCGGGACGACAAAGGCGGTCATCGCCCAGGATATCGCCAGCGCGGCCGCCATCGTCACGGATAGCGCCTTGGAAAATGCGCCGGTCACCCCGGTGAGGAACGAGAGCGGCAGGAACACGATCAGCGTTGCGAGGCTCGATCCGGTCAGCGGCGTCATGAACTCGCGCGCGGCGGGCAATACCGCCGCCTTGCCGGCGCCTTCTGCGCCCGCGCGGCGCACGATATGTTCGACCATCACGATCACATCGTCGATCAGCAACCCGACGGCCGCGGCGATCCCGCCGAGCGTCATGATGTTGAAGCTCATGCCGCAGATCGTCAGCACCAGCACGGTCGTCGCCAGCGTCGCGGGAACGACGATCGCCGCAACGAGCGTGATCCGCCAGCTTTTGAGGAATAGCAGCAGGACGAACGCCGCGAGGACCAGCCCGATCAACACCGCATCGCGCACGCTCGCGACCGATTCCGTGACGAGCTCGCTCTGATCGTACCAGCAGACAAGGCGCGTGCCGGGCGGCAGTTTCACACGCGCGAGCTTCTGTTCGACGGCCTGCGCGATCTGCACCGCATTGCCGTCCGGCTGCTCGAAGATATTGAGCAACACCGCCGGCCGCCCATCCTCGCTGACGCGCAGCCATTGCGGCACCACACCCTGCTGGACGGTCGCCACGTCACGCACGCGCACCACGCCGGCCGGATCGGCCTTCACCACCACCTCGCCGACGGCGGCGCTGCCGGGGAGGGTGCGATCGGCGATGACGAGAGAAAGCCGCCCGCGATCCTGCACCCGCCCGACCGCGCTCAGCACATTGCCGTTGGCGATCGCGGCGGAAAGATCGCTTATCGCAAGGCCATGCGCGGCAAGGCGCGCAGGATCCGCCAGCACCTCGATTTCAGCCGTCTCGCCCCCCTGCACATCGACGCGCGCGAGGCCGGGGATGTCGCTCAGCAGCGGGACGATCTGATAGCGCGCGAAATCCTGCAGCCGCGCCGGCGTCGTCTCTTTCGATTCGAGCGCATAGGAGATGATCGGGAAGACGGTCGGGTCCATCCGCCGGACGTTGTAAGTGGTGCCCGGCGGCAGCGATCCGAGCGCGCGGGACATCGCGCCCTCCACCAGCAAGGTGCTCGCCACCATATCCCGGCCCCAGCCGAAATCGATCGAGATCTGCGCCGATCCGCGCGTCGTTTCCGATCGTACGCTGCGCACACCCTGCACCGCGCGCAACGCCTGTTCGACCGGGGTGGTGACGGTGAGCGCGGTCTGATCGGCGGGGCGCGAGCCGGCGTCGATATCGACCACGACGCGCGGGAAGGAGACTTGGGGGAACAGCCCGATCGGCAGCGCGAATGCGGCGACGATGCCCGCGATCGCCAGTGCGATGGCGATCGTCAGAAAGGCGCGCGACTGCCGCTGGAGCAGCGTGGCGTAGTTCATCGCGACCGTGCGACCCGCACCGCGTCGCCGTCCGCGAGCTGATAGGCGCCATCGACGATCAGCCGGGCGTTGGGATCGATGCGGCCGGAAACGAGATCATTGTCCGGGTGTGACACCTCTACCGTCACCGGCACCGCCTTCGCTTTGCCGGCAGCGATCTGGAACACGCGCGCCTTGCCGTCGCTGTCGATCACCACCGCGCGATGCGGCACCAGCCAGCCCGCTGCGCGACCAGTTTCTATCTCCACCCGCGTCGCTTCGCCGGGCAGGATCGCGCCGGCGGGATAAGCGATATCGACATCGATCAGGCGTGTGCGCGAGTTGAGCATCGCATCGACGCGCTGAACGTGCCCGGCAATGCTCGCGCCGCCATCGAGCCGGGCCAGCGAAACCGGGGCGCCGACATGCAGTTCGGCGCGGCGCGAGGGATCGGCCCCCACCGTGACGATCACCGATCCGGCGCGCGCCACCGTCGCCAGTGCCTGGCCCGGCTGGGTGCGATCGCCCGGCGCGACAGGAACGGTGCTGACGACGCCGGCAAAAGGCGCACGCAGCGTGATCGTCGCCGCGCCTGCGCCCTCCTTTGCCAGCGCGGCTAGCGCGACGCGGGCGTCGGCTAGCGCCTTTTCCGCCTGCACGAGCTGATCGCGTGTCGCGAGTTGCTGCGTGACGAGCTGCGCGGTGGTTGCGCGTTGCGATTCCGCGGCTTTTACAGCGCCCTGCGCCTGAAGGTAGTTGCTCCGCGCGATCGGGGCGACCGCGAACACGATCACCGGCTGACCCGCCGCGACCTGCGCGCCCGCGACGGTGGGGATCGCGACGACCTGTCCCGGCTGCTGGACGCTGAGCGTTGTCACGCCGTTCGCCGCCGGGGTCGCTTGGCCATAGCCCTCGATGACCTTTGGAAGGCTGCCCTGTCGCGCGGGCATCGTTGAGACGAGCGTGGTCGATTGCGCCGCCTCGTCAGCGGGTTCGGTCGCGCCGCATCCGCAGAGCGCCAGCGCGAGCAACGGGATCGCGCGCCTCATCGCGCGGCGCCCTTCGTGCCGGGATCGGGCGTGCCGAGGGTATCGACGCCCGGCAGTCCGGTGCCGAGCAATGCCTCGATCGCGACCTGCCGATCGAGCAGCGCGAGTTGCAGCGTGAACACTTCTTGTTCCTTGGTGAAGCGGTTGGTGACGAGATCGACATAGGCGCGCTCGTCGAGCGCCGATGCGGCGAATGCACTGCTCGCCCGCGCTGCCGCGCTGCGGGCGGCGGGAAGATCACGCTCGACCGTCGCGAGCTGCGCGCGAAGCTGCTCCATCTCGGATAGCAGCGCGCCGACCTCGCCCGTCGCGGCATCGAGCCGGGCGGTGTATTCGGTGCGGAGTTGTTCGCGGGTGGCGCGGGCGATCGCCACATTGCCCTGATTACGATCGAACAGGGGCACGCTTACCTGCACAGTCGGGCCGCCATTCACCACCTTGCTGTTGTCGCTGGACACGCTGCCGCCGAGGATGAAATCGGGGAATTGCGCAAGGATCGCCGCACGCAGCGCCTCATCCTGCGAGGCATAGCCGAAGCGCAGCGCGAGCAGATCGGGGCGCCGTTCGGGAAGCGAGGCAAGGCCGGCGCGCGCCGCCGCGATATCGAGCGGGGCGAGATCGGGCGTGGAGCGCAACGGCACGATCACATCCGGCGCGAGCGCAAGCAGCGCGTTGAGCCGATGCCGATCCTGCAACTGCTGCTGATCGAGCGCCTGCAGATTGGCCCGCGCCTGCTGGTAACCAACCGCGCTTGGCGCCGCCGTCACCAGCGTCGCATTGCCGGCGGCCAGCGCGCGCTGCGTCGTTTCGTAGCGATGACGGAGGAGGGCGGTGGCTTCCTCCAGCAACGGGCGCGACCGTTCGCGCTGGATGATGTCGACCGCGAGCTGCCGCGCACGGCCGGCGACCTGCCATTCCTGCCACAACAGATCGGCGCGGACCTGATTGGCGGAGGCGCGCGCGCCGCGCACCTTGGGCTTGTAGATCAGCAACGCCTTCAGATCCTGCGCGAGCCCGAAATTCCACCCGGGAACCGTCCCCGCCCCGGAAATGAGCGGCAGGAATGCGCCAGTGAGCGACGGATTGGGCAACACGCCAGCCTGCACAAGCTGCGCATCGGCCACGCCCTGCTTCGCGCGCGCCGCGACAAGATCGGGCGACCGCGCGACGGCCAGCGCCGTGACATCGGCGACCGACAATGGCCCGGCAGGAACAATCGGCAATTCACGCATGTCGCCGGCGAGCGCGGGGCGTTCCGCGAGCGGCGCCGCCTGATAATGCGCGCACCCGGCGAGGAGCAGAGCCGGCAGCATGACGCTGCTCACGCGCCGCCGTTTCGACGGACGGACGGTCAT